>NZ_JBHVTI010000004.1:0-565862 GCF_042884735.1 Agromyces sp. NPDC058110
GACGGGAGGCACCTGGGGCGAGCCCGGACCTCCCGTCGCGCGAATCTCCTCCCCTCGCTGCGCAGTGGCACGTCGCAGGCGCACCCGTCCCTGACGCGGCCCGCCCTCCACATCGTCGCTCCGCACCGGACCTCGCCCGGCCGCGACCCGTGCCGCGCCAGCCGACTCCGAGCCGCCCCAGCATGAGGGCATGGACATCCCAGCTGGCTCGACCACCACGCGGGCATCGCGCACACCCACGATCTCGTCCGCGCCGGCTTCAGCGTCTCGGCTTGCCGGGCGGCCGTCCAGGCACGCACCGTCCGGCGGATCCGGCGCAGCTGGCTGGCCACCACGCCCGCGCCCGAACTCGTGCGCGCGGCGGCATCAGGGGGCCGCGTCGCCTGCGTGTCGGCTGCGAGGCATCATGGCCTCTGGACGCTCGACGACGGCCGATTCCATCTCTCGGCCCCGCCGCACGCGGGTCGACTGACGCCCGGCGACGCGACCGCCCACTGGAATCGCGGCCCCGTCCCACGCGACCGCGACTCGCTCGTCGAGCCCGTTGCCGACGCCCTCTGGCATCTCGCCGACTGCCGCCCGTTCGAGGCGGCGCTCGCCACCTGGGAGTCCGCGGTCCGACGCGGAACGAGCATCGCCGTGCTCGCGCGGTTGCCGATGCAGACCCCGGCGATCCGGAAGCTGCTCATTGCCGCCACCGCCCTCTCGGACTCCGGCATCGAGTCGATCCCCGTGGCCCGACTCGCACGCATCGGCATCCTCGTCGCCCAGCAGGTCGTGATCGACGGTCGCCCGGTCGACGGACTCATCGGTGACCGACTCGTGCTCCAGATCGACGGGTACCGATTCCACCGCACTCCCGAGCAGCGCGGGCGCGACATCGAGGCGGACCGGAGGCTCCAGCTCATGGGGTACACGGTCTTCCGGCTCGATTACCACGACGTGCTCGCCGACTGGGATCGCGTCGAACTCGAGATCCGCATGGCCCTTGCCCAGGGCCTCCACCGGAGTGGAGCAGATTCGCGCGACGGGAGGAGCCCTGGTGCGAACCCGACCTCCCCTCGCGCGAATCTCCTCCGCTTGTGAAGGCGGGGCGATGGCGTAGGCGGGGCGGTCGCGTAAGCGGGGCGATGACGGGCCGGGGCGTTCGGATGCGGCGTCCGAGTCGCACGCGGATCCGGAACCTACTTGACGCTGCCCGCCGTGAGGCCGCCGACGAGTCGCTTCTCGATGAGCATGAACAGCACGACGACCGGCACGATCGCGACGACCGAGACGCCGAACACGTAGTGCCACGACGTCTCGTACTGGCCGACGAACTTCGTGAGCGCGACCGAGAGCGGCTGGTTGCCCGCGGTCGAGAGGATGACGAGCGAGGCCGCGAACTCGTTCCAGCACGCGACGAACGTGAAGACGATGGCCGTCACGATGCCCGGCCACACCAGCGGCAGCTGGATGCGGAAGAGCACCGTCAGCCGGCCCGCGCCGTCGATCTGCGCGGCCTCGTCGACCTCCTTCGGCACTCCGGCGAAGAACGAGTGCATGATCCAGACGGCGAACGAGAGGTTGAACGCCGCGTTGATGAGGATCATCGCCGCCCAGGTGTCGACGAGGTCGAGCGCCACGAACTGGCGGAACAGGCCCGACGTGAGCACCGCGGGCTGCAGCATCTGCGTGACGATCACCAGGAAGAGGAACAGCATGCGCCCGGGGAACAGGTAGCGGGCGGTGTAGTACGCCGCCGGCATGGCCACGAGCAGCACGAGCAGCGTCGCGAACACGGCGATCACGATCGTCGAGATGAGGTTCTGCACGAGGGGGGTCTCGGGTGTGGACCACATGGTGACGTAGTTCTCCCAGTGCCATTCCTGGGGGAAGTACGTCGGGTCGACCGAGCGGATCTGCGCCTTCGTCTTGACCGAGCCGAAGAACATGATCGTGTACGGCAGCACGAAGATCGCGAGCACCACGAGGCCGGCGAGCATGCGCAGCAGCACGCGGCCGAGCGGCACCTGGTCTTCCGTGTAGCGGCGCTTGCGCACCGTGCCCGATCCGCGGTCGGATGCCCCGTGGCCGGCGTCCGCGGCGAGCATGGCGCGAGTCTCGGTGACGGTCATGCTCAGACCTCCTTCATGGGCTTGACGACCCGCACGTAGACGGCGACGATCACGATGACGATGAGGAACGCGACGACCGAGAGGGCGCTCGCGACATCGATCTTGTGCTGGTTCTGGATGTACTTGAAGATCAGCGTCATGATCGTGTCGGCGTCGTAGCCGGGGATCGACCCGGTCATGACCTTCAGGATCGGCAGCGAGTTGAAGACGTTGATGATGTTGATGAGCACGGCCACGCTGAGCGCGCCGCGCAGCTGCGGCAGCACGATGCTGAAGTAGGTGCGGGCGGGGCCGGCGCCGTCCATCTTGGCGGCCTCGACGATGTCCCCGGGCACGGTCGCGAGGCCCGCGAGGATCGTGTACGTGGTGAACGGCAACGACACGAACACGGCGACCACGATCGACCAGGCGAAGGCCGTCTCGGGGTTGCGGGTCCAGCCGTATCCCTCCGGGGTGTCGACGAGGCCGACGTCGACGAGGAACTTGTTGATGATGCCGAAGTACGGCTCGAGGCCGTAGTAGACGACCATCGTCGTCATGACGACCGAGGCCGCCCACGGGATGATCACGGCGAGGCGCACGATGCGGCGCCCCGGGAACGCCTTGTTGAGGATCTGCGCGAGGCCGAGCGAGATGATGACGGTCGCTCCGACCACCACGACCACCCACACGATGGTGCGAGCGAAGATCGGCCAGAAGTACGGGAACGAGAAGACCTCGACGAAGTTGTCGAAGCCGACCGAGCCCCGGTCGACGCCCGACTGCGAGATGTCGCGCGTGGAGTTGAAGAACATGACGACGGCCGGGTAGAGCACGACGCCGAAGATCAGGATCAGCGCGGGGCCGATCCACGGCAGGGCCGACAGGACGTCGCGGCCGCCGCTGCGGGGCCACCTGGCAGGTGCGGGGCTGGAGCCGGCGCCCGATCCGGGGTCGGACCCGCCGGAGCGGGGGCGGCGCTCGGCCGCCCCCGCCTGGGTCGATGACACGTCTGACGTGGTGCTCATGAGTCGGTGGTCACCGATCCCTCCGGGTCGTGCTGGTCAGTGCTGGATGCGGGTGAGGATCAGCCCGCGTCGGCCTGCGCCTGGATCTCGGTGAGGACGTCCTGGGCCGGCTTCGTCTGCAGCTGCCCGAAGAGCGCCTTGAACGCGCCGTCGGTCGCCTGCCACTTGGGGTTGGTGCTCGGGTAGAACTGCGCGTCGGGCAGGACCTCGAGGAATGGCGCAAGCGCCTCCTCGGACGAGAGCTGCTCGGCGCCGGACTTCGTGACGGGCAGGAAGCCCTCGGCCTGCACCCACGGCACGTACACGTCGGCCGTGTAGTAGTAGTCGAAGAACTTCGTGATCGCGTCCTGCTTGTCGCCGTCGTTCTGGAAGGCCATGAGCTGGTCCATCACGCCGAGGGTGAACGGCGAACCGTCCTTCGTCGGGATGGGAACGATCGAGTAGTCGAGGTCGGGGTTGTTGTCCGCGATCTGGCCGACGGTCGGCGGGAGGCCGACCTGCATGCCGATCTTGCCCTGCACGAAGATGTCCATGAGCGGCGAGCGGTCGGTGGATCCTGCATCGGCCTGGGTTGCACCGGCATCGATCATCTTCTTGATCTGCTCGGCGCCCGGGAGGTTGGCCGGGTCGTCTACGGTGATCTCGGTCGCGTCGCCGAAGGTGCCGCCGCCGCCCCAGAGCCAGACGGCCGCCTCGGCCTGCGCCTCCTCGGAGCCGAGCGGCATGCCGTAGCCGGCGACGCCGCCGCCGAGCGCGGAGACCTTGGTGGCCGCGTCGAGCAGCTCGTCCCAGGTCGTGGGCGCCTCGACCCCGGCCTGCTCGAGCAGGGCGTTGTTCACGAAGAGCGCACGCGCCGAGGCGATGAGCGGCAGCGCGTACGCGGTGCCGTCGACCTCGGCGTTGGCGAGGAACGAGTCCTGGAAGTCGGAGTAGGTGTCGGCCGAGACCACGTCTTCGGCCGGGTAGAGCAGCCCGTCGGCGGCGAAGCCCGCGAACGCGCCGCCGTTGTAGATGTCGGGTGCCTCGCCCGCCTGGATCTTCGTGGCGAGAACGGACTCGAGGTTGTCCCACGACTGCACCTCGAGCTTGACGTCGATATCGGTGTTCTCGGCTTCGAAGCCGTCGATGACATCCTCCCAGAGACCCTGGGTGGCATCGGAGTAGCTCGGGACGAGCAGGTCGATCGTGGTCTTGCCCGACGCGCTGTCGTCGGAGCCTCCGCCGCCGAACCCGCACGACGCGAGCGTCAACGATGCTGTGGCTGCGAGGGCGACCGCTGCGCTGAGACGCAGTGACTTTTTCATGGATGCTTTCCTCACTCTGATGGGTGGTGCACCGGGTGTCGACGAGCGTTCACGCCACGGTGCGTGCGATCGGATCGAGCGACTTCGAGCACCTGACGGCGCCTAGAGTGCTTTTTCCTGAGCGTTTCTCCGAACAAACGAGCAGGTGCGTTCATCCGGTGCGGAAAACTTACGACCCCCGTCCGGCGGTCGTCAACCCCTTGGGAGTGATCGTTACCGATTTTGTTCAGAAACCTCACAAACCGCAAGCCTTGATCGGGTTCTTTCCAAACGCGCGTTTGATTGATCATTAGACACGCAGAGCAGTCATCTGCGATCATGTTGCCATCACGCTCGCATCGCGAGCCCGACGCCTCCGGGAGCAGAACACGTGACCTCCACGCCGAACCATCACTCCGCCGTGACCGCGCCCGCGGCGCACATGGCCGCCGAACTCGAGTCCCAGCCGCAGACCTGGGCCCGGGCGGCCGCGCTCACCGACGAGCAGCGCGCGCTGCCGGCGCCCGGCCTCCGCATCGCGGTGGTCGGCTGCGGCACGTCGTGGTTCATGGCGCAGTCCTATGCCTGGCTCCGCGAGTCGGGCGGCCACGGCGAGACCGACGCGTTCACGGCGTCGGAGGCGTTCGTCGACCGCGGCTACGACGCCGTCGTCGCGCTCACCCGATCCGGCACGACGACCGAGGTGCTCCAGCTCGTCGAGCACCTGCGCGGGCGCGTGCGCACGATCGGCGTGATCGGCGATCCGACGTCGCCCCTCGTCGACCTCGTCGACGAGGCGATCACGCTCCCCTTCGCCGACGAGCAGTCGGTCGTGCAGACCCGCTTCGCGACCACGGCGCTCGCCCTCTTCCGCGTCTCGCTCGGCGAGGGCCTCGAACGCGCGATCTCGGATGCCGAGGCGGCCCTCGCCGAAGACCTCGACCCAGGGCTGGTCGACGCGGAGCAGTACTCCTTCCTCGGCCAGGGCTGGTCGGTCGGCCTCGCGCACGAGGCCGCGCTCAAGATGCGCGAGGCTTCGCAGTCCTGGACCGAGTCCTACCCGTCGATGGAGTACCGCCACGGCCCCATCGCGATCGCCGCCCCGGGTCGGGTGACCTGGCAGTTCGGCGTGTCTCCAGTCGGCCTCGCCGACGACGTGCGCGCGACCGGCGCCCGCTTCGAGGCCGGCGGGCTCGACCCGATGGCCGAGCTGGTCCGCGCCCAGCGCGTCGCGCTCGCCCGTGCGCGCGCCCGCGGACTCGACCCCGACGCCCCGCGCAACCTCACCCGCTCCGTCATCCTCGACGCCTGACCATGACCGCCGACCCGCTCCACCTCGCGCTCGGCCCCGGGCCGGCCGTGCTCGCCTTCGACGTCGGCGGCACCGACACCAAGTCGGCGCTGATCGATCGCGACGGTCGGATCCTCGGGCTGCGGCGCACCGCGACGCCGATCGATCCGGCTGATCCGGCCGCCTCGGTCGTCGAGTCCCTCGCCGCGCTCTCCCGAGCCCACCTCGAGGAGCACCCGGGCGTACGGCCCTCCACGGCGGGGCTCAGCGTTCCCGGCATCGTCGACGAGGTCGACGGCATCGGCGTGTTCGCCTCGAACTTCGGCTGGCGCGACGCGCCCATCCGCTCGCTCGCCGAACAGGCGATCGGCCTGCCCGTCGCGTTCGGTCACGACGTGCGCGCGGCCGGCGAGGCCGAGCACCGGCTCGGCGCCGCGCGCGGGTACGACGACGTGGTCGTGCTCGCCATCGGCACGGGCATCGCCGGTTCGATCGTGCTCGCCGGGCACCCGCTCGCGAGCGGCGGCTTCGCGGGCGAGATCGGCCACATGCTGGCCGATCCGTCGGGCGAGCGCTGCGCGTGCGGCGCGATCGGATGCCTCGAGACGATCGCCTCGGCTGGCGCGATCGCCCGACGGTACGCCGAGGCGTCCGGCACCTCGGTCCCCGGCGCACGGGAAGTGCTCGCGGCCGCGGCGCGGGGCGACGCCGTCGCCGCAACCGTGTGGAACGAGGCGCTCGACGCCCTCGCCGACGCCCTCGCCAGGCTGACCGCGGCGATCGCCCCGCAGGCCGTCGTCATCGGCGGCGGGCTCTCCCAGGCGGGCGACGCCCTCTTCGACCCGCTGCGCGAGCGGCTCGACGCGAGGTTGAGCTTCCACCGCCGCCCCGCGCTCGTGCGCGCACGCCTCGGCGACGACGCCGGGCTGCTCGGCACGGCCCTGGCCGCACGCGACCTCGTGTCGGGCGGCAGCCGCGAGGACCGCGCATGATCGTCACCGTGACGCCGAATCCGGCGCTCGACCTCACCTGGCACGTCGACGGGCTGAGGCCGGGCGAGACGCATCGCGTGCCGGCCGGCGCCACCCGCGCCGGGGGCAAGGGCATCAACGTCGCCCGCGTGCTGCACGAGCAGGGGGTTCCCGTGCTCGCCCTCACGACGTTCGGCGGGGCGGCGGGCAGCGAGTTCGCGGCGGACCTCGCGGTCGGCGGCGTGCCGCACCGCCTCGTGCCGGTCGGCGGCGCCACCCGCCGCAGCGTCGCCATCGTCGACACGGATGCCGCGCACACCGCCGTGCTCAACGAACGCGGGGCGGCGCTCACCGACGCCGAGGCCGACGCGCTCGACGCGGTCGCCGTCGAGGCCGCGACCGCCGCGGCCGCCGCCTCGGCCGCGCGCGCCGCCCGCCGCCGCGACGTGGCCGTGATCTCTGGGAGCCTGCCTCCCGGGTACGGTCCCGAGCGCATCGGGGGCCTCGTGCACCGGCTCGGGCAGACGGGCGCCCGCGTCGTCGTCGACACGAGCGGCCCCGCACTGCTCGAGGCGGCGCGTGCCGGGGCGTACGCGCTGAAGCCGAACGCCGAGGAGCTCGCGGCCGCCACGGGCATCACCGATCCCGAGGAGGGCGCCCTCCTGCTGCTCGACCTCGGCGCGACCCTGGTCATGGTCTCGCAGGGCGGCGACGGCCTCATGCTCGTGAGCCGTGCCGAGCAGAGGCGCCCCGTCAGGGCCCGCCTGCCCAGGGTGCTCCGCGGCAACGCGACCGGCGCGGGCGACGCCGCGGTGGCCGCCCTCGCGGCGGGCCTCGCCGCTCCCCTGCCCTTCGACGCCGACATCGCGCCGGCTGCAGCGGCTCGCCGCTCGCTCGTGCGGCGCGCAGTCGCGTGGTCCGCCTCGGCGGTGCTCGTGCCTGTCGCCGGCTCGCTCGCCCCGGAGCACGAGGCGCTCGAGCGCGAGGTCCTGGTCGACCCGGCGCCAGCCAAGCCCCTCCAGCCCGACACGACGGCCCACCGCTCCCCCGAGAACGCCGAGGAACCCGCATGACGCTCGCCCCCACCCGACGCCTGCTCGACGAGGCGGTCGCCGCACGGCGAGGCCTCGGCGCCTTCAACGTGCTGCACCTCGAGACCGCCGAGGCGCTCGTCGACGCCGCCGAGCGCACCGGCCTGCCCGTCGTGCTGCAGCTGTCGGAGAACTGCGTACGGTTCCACCGCGGGCTCGAACCGATCGCCCGCGCGACGCTCGCCGTCGCCGACGCGTCGAGCGCGCAGGTCGCCGTGCACCTCGACCACGCGGAGGACGAGGCCCTCGCCCTGCGCGCGATCGACCTCGGATTCGGGTCGGTCATGTACGACGGCGCCAAGCTCCCGTTTGCGCAGAACGTCGCGGCCACCCGGCGGATCGTCGCCCGCGCCGCGGCATCCGACGTGCTCGTGGAGGCCGAGCTCGGCGAGATCGGCGGCAAGGACGGCGCCCACGCGCCCGGCGTGCGCACCGACCCCGACGAGGCGGCGAGGTTCGTCGGCGAGACCGGCGTCGGCGCGCTCGCGGTCGCGGTTGGCTCCTCGCACGCGATGACGGAGCGCGTGGCCGCGATCGACCTCGACCTCATCGCACGGCTCCGGGACGCCGTGCCCGTGCCGCTGGTGCTGCACGGATCGTCGGGCGTCTCCGACGAGCTCATCGTCTCGGGCATCCGCTCCGGCCTGGTGAAGGTCAACGTCTCGACGCACCTGAACGCGCAGTTCACGGCGGCGATCCGCGCCTTCCTCGACGCGAACCCGTCGGCCGTAGACTCGCGGAAGTACCTCGCCGCCGGGCGCGACGCGATCTCCCGAGAGGCGGCACGCCTGCTCGAACTCTTCGGATCCGCCGGAAAGGAACCCAACGGATGAACCGTGCCGAGCGTCTCAGCGCAGTGCTCGACCTGCTGGCCGAGAGCAGCCAGGTCGAGGTCGACCAGATCGTCGATCGGCTCGGCGTCTCGCCCGCGACCGCCCGACGCGACCTCGACGCGCTCGCGCAGCAGCAACTGCTCACGAGGACGCGAGGCGGTGCGGTCGCCCACTCCGTGGCGTACGACCTGCCGCTGCGGTACAAGAACCAGCAGAACCCCGATGCGAAGGCCGCGATCGCGCGCGCCGCGAGCGCGCTCGTGCCGCGCGGCGCCGTCATCGGCCTCTGCGGCGGCACGACCTCGACCGCGATCGCCGACGCGCTCATGGCCAGGGCCGACATCATGGAGCCAGCGCCCGACCCGGGCCTCACGGTGGTCACCAACGCGCTGAACATCGCGATGCAGCTGTCGGTGCGCCCGCAGATCAAGACCGTCGTCACCGGCGGCGTCGTACACCCCCGCTCGTACGAGCTCGTCGGCTCCTACGTCGACGCCGTGCTCGGCAACATCACGCTCGACCTCGCGTTCATCGGCGTGAACGGCATCGACGCGATCGTCGGGCCCACCTCGCACGACGAGCGCGAGGCGGCGGTCAACACGCTCATGGCGTCACGGGCGGCGCATGCGGTCATCGTGACCGACTCGTCGAAGATCGACAAGCGGGCCTTCGCCGCGATCGGACCGCGTCGCCTCTTCACGACGATCATCACCGACGAGGGTGCGACGCTCGAGCAGCGCCAGCGCCTCGGCGAGCACGGCTACGACGTTATCGTTGCCTCGTGAGCTCTGGCACGACCGTCATCCATTCCGCGCGCCTCGTGCGCCCTGCCGGCACCGTCGACGACGCCTGGGTGCGCTTCGAGGGTGATCGCATCGCCGCCGTCGGCACGGGCGGCGACTGGGCCGACCCTTCGGCGAGCGCGGGCGCTCCCGATCAGGTGACGGATGCCGCGGGGCGGCTGCTCGCGCCGGGGTTCATCGACCTGCACTGCCACGGGGCCGGCGGCGCCGCCGCCGACGAGGGGCCCGAGGCCGTCGAGCGGATCCTCGCGGTGCACTCCGCCCACGGCACGACCCGCACGGTGCTCTCGCTCGTGACGGCCTCGATCGACGGCCTCGTCTCCCAGGTGCGGATGCTCGCCGAGGTCGCCGCGCGCGACCCCCGCGTGCTCGGCTCACACCTCGAGGGCCCGTTCCTCGACCACGAGTTCCGCGGCGCGCACGATCCCGCCCTGCTCCGGGCGGCCGATGCGGCATCCGTCGACCGCCTGCTCGAGGCCGCGGCCGGCACGCTCAGGCAGGTCACGATCGCGCCGGAGCACGACGGCGCGTCCGACGCGATCGCCCGGTTCGTCGAGGCCGGCGTCCGCGTCGCGGTCGGCCACACGGGCGCCGACTTCGAGACGGCCCTCGCCGCGTTCGAGGCAGGTGCGTCGCTGCTGACGCACGCGTTCAACGGCATGCGCGGCATCCACCACCGCATGCCCGGGCCCGTCGTCGCGGCCATGCACGCGCCGCACGTGACGCTCGAACTCATCAACGACGGCGTGCACGTGCATCCCGACGTTGTCCGGCTGGCATTCGCCGGCGCGCCGGGGCGCGTGGCGCTCATCACCGACGCCATGGCCGCGACCGGATCGGCCGACGGCCGCTACATCCTGGGCTCGCTCGAGGTCGACGTGCTCGACGGGGTCGCGAGGCTCGTGGACGGCGGATCGATCGCGGGCTCGACCCTGACGCTCGACGTGGCGCTGCAGCGCGCCGTCGCGGTGAGCGGACTCCCCCTCGAGACGGCGGTCGCGGCGCTCACCGAGGTGCCGGCAGCCGCGATCGGTCGAGCGCACGACCTCGGTCGCCTCGACGTCGGCTATGCCGCCGACGCCGTGCTGCTCTCGGACGACCTCGCGGTCGAGCAGGTGTGGGGCGCGGGCGTCCGCCTGTCCTGAGCGACCCCTCGCGCGCGACGACCCGGCCGAGCCGTCCGCTTGAGCGGATCCGCAGGTGTGTTCCCCTTCACCTCCGGACCCGCTCTGGGCGATCGCACCGTCGCCCCCGCGACGAACCGACCGAGCCGGGCGACCGATGCCGGGTTGGGGCCCGGTTCCGGTCGTCCGAAGGGCTCCCTGCGGTCGCCCTCACTACAGAAGACGACGGAGAACCGGATTCATGACGCCGGTTTCGAGGAAATCTGAGAAAATACTGCGACCCGTGCTGAACCGCGTCATGATCCGCCCGACGATGCGTCCCTCAGTCGAAGGCCCATAGCCCCGCAGACACCCGAAGGAGGCGGCATGGCACGCCCGCGCCCCGAGCCCTCCGCCGACGTCGCGCTCATCGACCGCGTACGCACGGGCGACCGCACCGCGTACGGGGAGCTCTGGCAGCGCCATGCGGGCGCGGCGCGCACCGTCGCGCGCTCGTACAGTTCGCTCGACCCCGACGATCTCGTGTCGGAGTCGTTCACCCGCATCTACGACATGCTGCTCGCCGGAGGCGGGCCGCAGGGGGCGTTCAGGCCCTACCTGTTCACGACGATCCGCAACACGGCCGCGAGCTGGGGTCGCGCACGCCACGAGACGAACCTCGAGACCCTCGAGTCCTTCGAAGACCCGACCACGACGGAGTCCGCGACCCTCGACGCCCTCGATCGCTCGACGACCGCGCGGGCGTTCCGATCGCTGCCGACCCGCTGGCAGGAGGTGCTCTGGTACTCGGAGGTCGAGGGGATGACCCCCCAGCAGATCGCCCCGCTCGTCGGCATGAGCGCCAACAGCACGGCGGCCCTCGCCTATCGGGCACGCGAGGGGCTCAGGCAGGCCTGGATCCGCGCCCACCTCCGCGACGCCGAGACCGAGCCCGCGTGCGGGTGGAGCATCGAGCGCCTCGGCACCTACTCGCGCGGCAAGCTCGGCGCCCGTGACACCGCACGGCTCGAGGACCACCTCGACGGATGCGCGAAGTGCACCATCATCGCGGCCGAGGCGCGCGAGGTCGGATCCCGCCTCGCCCTCGTGCTGCTGCCCCTCGCGGCCGGACTCGGCGGAGCCACCGCCTACTCCGCCTGGCTGTCGCAGGGCGCCCCGGTCGCGGACTTCGCGCTCGGCGCAGGCGGCGCCGGCCTCGCGGGCACCGGCACCGCTTCGGGCGCGTCCGGTGCATCCGGCGCCTCCGGCGGGACTTCCAGTGCTTCCGGCGTGGGCGGTGCCAGCGGGACGGGCACCGGCGCGGCAGGAACCGGCACTGGCGCCGCAGCCGGGTCGTCGGCGGCCGTCGCCGGTTCGAGCGCGGCCGCTGCCGGTGTCAGCGGCGTCGCGATCGGCAGCGGCATCGGCGTGCTCGCCCTCGCCGCAGCCGCGGTCGCCGCTGCCGTGGTGATCGCGCCGAACCTCGTTCCGGCCGCACCGGCCGCGGCTCCGCCTGCCGCTGCGGCGGAGGCACCGGCGACGTCGCCCTCCGACCCGTCGAGCGCAGCGCCTCCCGCCGTTCCGCCCGCACCCGCGCCGCTGACGCCCGCGCCGGTCGTCGCCCCCGATCCGATCCCGATCCCCGGGCTCTCGCCCGTCGAGCCAACGGCGCCGATCGTCACCGATCCGACGACACCCGCACCTCCGAGCCCGGCACCGGTCGACCCCGTCGACCCGGTCGATCCCGTCGATCCCGTCGACCCCGTCGACCCCGTCGACCCGGTAGACCCGGTAGACCCGGTCGATCCCGTCGACCCGGTCGATCCCGTCGATCCCGTCGACCCCGTAGACCCCGTCGACCCGGTAGACCCCGTCGATGTCGTCGCCCTGCCGCCGGTCGTGGCCGAGCCCGACACCGCCGGCGGGCTCGTCGACCCGATCCTGTCGGGCACCGCCGAACCGGGCGCGAGCATCAACGTCACCGCGGGCGACAGGGCGTGGACCACCACGGCCTCCCCCGACGGTGCGTGGTCGCTCGCGGTCGAGGGCCTGCCCGCCGCGACCACGCCGCTCGCCGTCGTGCAGACCGACGTGGCCGGCAACGTGTCAGAGGCGACCGTCGTCGACGTCGTGCTGACGAGCCCGCAGCTCCTGCTCACGTGGGATCGGTTCCGCTGGCGCGGCTCGTACGAGGGTCGACCGAACGCCGTCGTGCGGGTCGACCTCGGCGGGTGGTTCACGACCGACGTGCGCCTCGACGCGAACGGCCGCGCCGCGGCATCCGGCACCCTGCTGGCCCTCATCTCCGACTTCGTCGACGTGACCGTGCGCTACGTGGCCGACGGCCGCTCCGGCCCGGCCGCCGCCGTGACGAAGGCCGGCTGAGTCACGGCTACGCTGGGCGGATGACCACCGATGCCACGCCCGACCGCCTGAACCACTGGGTCCTCACGCTCAGCTGCGTCGACTCGCCCGGCATCGTGCACGCCATCAGCGGGGCGATCGTGGCCGCCCGCGGCAACATCACCGAGAGCCAGCAGTTCGCGAGCACCGAGACGGGCAGCTTCTTCATGCGGGTGCAAGTCGAGTCGCCCGCCCAGCGCGCCGAGTTCGAGGCGGCGCTCGAGCCGGTCACGAGCCGGTGGCAGATGACCTGGGAGCTCGACGAGGTCGGCCGGCCGCTGCGCACGCTCGTGCTCGCCTCGACCGCCGGGCACTGCGTGAACGACCTGCTCTTCCGCCAGCGCGCCGGGCAGCTGCCCGTCGAGATCCCGCTGGTGCTCTCGAACCACGGCACCCTGCGCGACCTCGTCGACTTCTACGGCGTGCCGTTCGAGGCATCCGCCGTGACGAACCCAGACGAGAAGGCCGCGTTCGAGTCGCGCGTGCTCGAGGCGGTCGACGCCCACGACATCGAGCTCGTGGTGCTCGCGCGGTACATGCAGATCCTCTCGCCCGAGCTCTGCGAGGCGCTCGCGGGCCGGTGCATCAACATCCACCACTCGTTCCTGCCCGGCTTCAAGGGGGCGAATCCGTACCGTCAGGCGCACGCTCGAGGCGTGAAGCTCATCGGCGCGACCGCCCACTTCGTCACGAGCGACCTCGACGAGGGTCCGATCATCGAGCAGAACGTCGTGCGCGTCGACCACTCCCGCTCGGTGTCCGAGCTCGTCGCGATCGGGCAGGACGAAGAGAGCCGCACCCTCAGCCAGGCGGTGAAGTGGTTCGCCGAGCGCCGCGTGCTGCTTGACGGCGCGCGCACCATCATCTTCCGCTGACCGCGCCGACGACGGCGCACGGGGTTCGCCCGGCCAGCCGGGCAGCACCCAGCCTCATGACCCGATCCGTCGGTCGCTCGGGCGGGCGGATGCCGCGGGCGGGCCGGCCCCGCTCGACACCGTTCGAGGCGGTTGCACTCCCTCCGGCGAAGTAGGCTGGTCTCCCGTGAGCAGTGCACTCCCCCAGCCCCAGCCCAAGATCGGCCCGAACGACATCCTCCGCTTCCTGCTGGAGCTGTTCGCGTTCGTGAGCCTCGGCATCTGGGGCTTCATGTCGTTCCCCCTGCCGTGGCCCGGCGTGCTCATCGGGCTCGGCGCGCCGGCGCTCGCGATCCTGGCCTGGGCGCTCTTCCTGTCGCCGAAATCGGTCTTCCGCATCGACGTGTTCGGCCGGGCGATCGTCGAGATCGTCGTCTTCACGACGGTCGCGCTCGCCTGGTGGATGCTCGGGCAGCCCGTCGTGGCGATCGTGTTCGCCGTCGTCGCGGCCGTGAGCGGCATCCTGCACGGGCGGAGCCAGCTGGCCGACTGAACGGCCCGAGACCGCACGCACGAGGCCCCCGGCATCCGTTCTCCGGATACCGGGGGCCTTCGTCATGCAGCCAGCACGAGGCGTGCCGTGCAGGCGCTGCGGTCAGACCGCGACCGCCGCCTCCGCATCGGGTTCGGCGCCGCCCGCGGTGCGGAAGTGGCCGACGACCGAGAGCAGGAGCCCGCCGAGCGCCCACGCGCCGAGCACGAGCCAGGGGAACGACGTGTCGGCGTCGGGGAAGTACGAGAGGTCGCGGAGCAGGGTCGCCGCGGCGCCCGGCGGGAACCACTGGCCGACCTCGCCCCACGGGGCGAGCAGGAACTCCTTCGGCACGGCGGCCGCCGAGAGGGGGTTCGCGAACAGCAGCATGACGACGGGCCCGAACGCGATGCCGGCGCGGCCGATGAGTGCGACGAGGCCGGTGATCGGGGCGGCGATCGCGATCAGCGTGAGGCCGATCGCGGCGGCGTTCGCCCAGTAGTCGCCCTGCAGCGAGCCGAACCAGCCGCCGAGCACCCAGCCGAGCAGCAGTCCGCCGCCGGCGCCGTACACGATCACGGCTGCGACGCGGCGGAGTGCGCCGATGACGACGAGCGAGACCGCGATGCCGCCGATCATGCCGCCGAGCACGAGCGGGAACATCGCCGTGGCGATGCCGGTGCCGCGCGCATCGGTGTCGGCGAGCGGCACGACGTCGGTCACGGCGACCACGATCGTGTCGGGGGCGGGCGCGCCGGCGGCGGCTGCGGCGGCCTGCGCCTGCGCGTTGACGCCCTCCTGGAGCGTCTCCGCGACCCCGGTGAGCATCTGGGCGACCGCGAGGCTTCCGCCCGACGCGATGAGCACCTCGGGCTGCTCGCCCAGGATGATCGCGCCGTAGACGTCTCGCTGCTCGATCGCGTCGACGGCCGCGTCGCGATCGTCGACGGTCTCGAGGGCGATGGCGCCGTCGGCTTTCTCGTCGATGGCCTCGGTCGCCGCGGTGACGGCCCGCTCGGGGCCGGCGATCGCGACCGGCAGGTCCTTCGGATCGATCGTGACGGTCGGCCACGAGAATGCGAGCACGAGCACGCCCACGAGCGCCACGAGCCCGAGGGCGAGGCCCACGACCCGGGCGATCGGCGTGTGCGCCGACGTTGCATCCGGATGCGACATGATTCCTCCAATAAAAACGAATATTCGTTCTTTATTGTGAACGGAGCTCGTATGCTTGTCAAGAACGCTCGTTCGGTTTCACCCTCGGGCGGCTCGACCGAGCGGTCCGAGGGGAGCAGAGATGCCGAAGGTCACCGACGAGTACCGTGCGGCTCGACGCGACGAGATCATCGACGCCGCGCTGAAGAGCTTCGCCGAGCGCGGCATGCAGCGCACCTCGATGGCCGACATCATCGAGGCGTCGGGGCTCTCGGCGGGGGCGATCTACGGGCACTTCGCCGGCAAGAAGGAGCTCTTCGCGGCGGTCGCAGAGCGCGTGCTCGATTCACGCAGCGCCGAGATCGCCGAACTCGGCCGAGCCGGCAAGACCCCCTCGCCGGGAGAGCTCATGGCGTCGCTCCTCGGCGGCATGAGCCGGGAGCCGTTCGCCCACATCGTGGTGCAGCTCTGGGGCGACGCCGCCGTCGACCCAGAGATCCGTGCGATCGTGCAGGGGGTCTTCTCCCGCCTTCGCGGGATCCTCGAGTCAGGCCTGCACGCCTGGGCTGCGGCGAACCCCGAGCAGGTCGAGGGCGACCCGTCGGAATGGGCGCGGCGGGCCGCACCGGTCGTGCTCGGCCTCGGGCCGGGATTCCTGCTGCAGCGAGCCGTCATCGACGACTTCGACGGCGAGTCCTACCTCGCGATGGTCCCGCTCCTGCTTCCCCGCTGACCGAGGTCCGCCGTGGCGGCGCCGCGGGTCGGATGCCGATCGACTGCGGGTCTGGCGCGGGTCAGATTCCCTGCCAGACGGGCTTGTTGTCCCACGCATGGCGGTAGTAGTCGAGGTTCTCCAGCAGCGAGGCCGCGGCCTCGTCGACGATCACCGTCGTGTGCGGATGCAGCTGCACCGCCGACCCCGGCTGGCTCGCCGTGACCGGCCCCTCGACCGCGGCCGCGATCGCCTTCGCCTTCGCCTCGCCGAACGCGAGCAGCACGAGGTGCCGGGCCCGCAGGATCGTGCCGATGCCCTGCGTGATGCAGTGCATCGGCACCTCGTCGGGCGAGTCGAAGAACCGGGCGTTGTCGGCCCGGGTCGGCGCGGTGAGCGTCTTCACCCGGGTGAGCGACGCGAGCGAGGAGCCCGGCTCGTTGAACCCGATGTGCCCCGTACGGCCGATGCCGAGGATCTGGATGTCGATGCCGCCCGCAGCCGCGATGGCCGCCTCGTAGTCGGCGCCCGCGTGCTGGATCTGCTCGGGGTCGCCGTTCGGCACGCGAACGAGCTCGGGCGTGAGCCCGAGCGGCTCGACGACCTCGCGCGTGATCACCGACCGGTAGCTCTCGGGGTGGCCGGCGGGGAGGCCGACGTATTCGTCGAGCGCGAACCCGCGGACACCGCGCACGTCGATGCCGTCGGCCGCGATGCGACCCGCGAGCGCACCGTACGTGGCCAGCGGCGTCGACCCGGTCGCGAGGCCGAGCACCGCATCGGGCTTGCGACGGATGAGCGACACGATCGAGTCGGCGACGAGATCGCCCGCCGCCTGCTCGTCGCGGACGATTACGAGTTCTGCCATGAAGGTTCTCCAACGAGTGCGGCGCCGACGGCGGCCGCGGGGAATCCGAGCGGGATGACCTGCACCCGCTCCGCGAGATCGGTCGAGGCGAGGAAGGGCGAGCTTCCGGCCCACTCGTTCAGGATACGGCGCACGCCGAGCAGCAGCGGCTCGCCGAGCGAGGCGAGTCCCCCGCCGATCACGATGTCGTCGACATCGGTGGTGAGGGCGAGCAGGCGCACGGCCGACGCGGCGCCGCGGAGGAACTCCTCGCGCACCGCGATCGCCCGCTCGTCGCCGGCGGCCGCGGCGTCGAACAGCTCGCGCGCCGGCAGCGGATGCGAGGTGGGCCACATGCGCGCGATGGCCGAACCCGACGCGAACGTCTCGAGGCAGCCGCGCTGGCCGCACCCGCAGACGACCCCGGACGGGTCGACCGGGATGTGCCCGATCTCGCCCGCGACGCCATGGCCGCCGCGCAGGAGCTCGCCGTCGAGCACGATGCCCGCGGCGAGGCCGGTGCCGAGGTTCAGGTAGGCCATCGAGTGCGCCGTGATGCCGTCGGCGACGCCCAGCAGGTGGTGCGCACCGAGCGCAGCCGCCTTCACGTCGTTCTCGACGCGCACGGCGACCCCGAGCTCGTCGGCGAGACGGGGGCCGAGGTCGAGGCCCTCCAGGCCGAGGTTCACGGCGTGCTCGACCCGACCGGTCGAGCTGTCGACCGCCCCGGGGATGCCGATGCCGATCGAGGAGAAGCTCGTGGCGTGCACGCCAGCGAGCTCGCTCATGCGGGCCACGACCTGGAGCGCCGTGTGCACGACCTCGGGCGCACCGAAGCCGGTCGGCAGCTGCACGAGGTCGCTCAGCTCGCCGTCGGCCCCGATCGCGACCGCGGCGGTCTTCGTGCCGCCGATGTCGATGCCGAGCCTCATGCGACGTCCGCCGTCTCGGGCGCGAGCGCCGCATCGACGAAGGCCAGCAGCGCGGCCCCGATGAGCCGCGAGGCGCCGAACGTCGACACGTCGGCGTAGGCGCGGTCGTTCGACGGCCACCCCATGTCGACGGTCACGACGTCGTCGCGCACGCTGCGGAGCCGTTCGATCGCGTCGACCGCGAAGGCGTGGCGGTGCAGGTCCTTGCCGACCACGAGCACGGGCCCCGCGAGGGCGGATGCATCGCCGAGCGGCGAGCCCTCCGAGACCGGCACGACCGCGGCATCCGCGAACCAGGCCGGCGACTCGTCGACGAGGGGCACCGCGAAGGGGCCCCACGGCGCGACGCCGATCGCGATGTTCGCGACGGTGTCGACCCGCACGACGGTGCCGAGGCGGGGTGCGGAGCCGAGGCGCGAGCGCGCGGCATCCGTCACCTCGAACGCGGCGGCGAACGCGACGAGCTGCTCCGCGTCGTGCACGGGCTCGATGACCGGGGCGACCGCGGCGATCTGCGGCGCGTCGGAGCTCAGCGCCCGCACGCGCGCCGCCGCCTCGGCGATGCGCTCGACCGGGATGCGGCCGGCCGCGACCGCGGCCTCGACCGCGTCGACGATCTCGCTCAGCTGCGCGTCGGTGTTGTCGGCGCCGATGCAGAGCAGGTCGCAACCGGCGGCGAGGGCGCGCACGGCAGCCTCAGGGATGCCGTGCACGCCGCTCGCCCCCTTCATGTCGAGGGCGTCGCTGACGATGACGCCCTCGAACCCCAGCTCCCCGCGGAGCAGGCCTTGCAGGATGCGGGGAGAGAGGGTGGCGGGGTGCTCCGCGTCGAGCTGCGGGAGCAGGATGTGACTGGTCATGATGGTGCGCGTGCCGGAGGCGATCGCCGCCCGGAACGGCACGAGCTCGCGCTCGCGGAGCGTGTCGAGCGAGACGTCGACGACGGGCAGCGCGAGATGCGAGTCAGTCGCCGTGTCGCCGTGGCCCGGGAAGTGCTTCGCGCTCGCAGCGACGCCGGTCGACTGCACGCCGCGCACCCACGCCGAGGCGTGACGGGCGACGAGCTCGGGGTCGGCGCCGAAGCTCCGCACGCCGATCACCGGATTGTCGGGGTTGGAGTTCGCGTCGATGTCGGGCGCGAACGTGACGGTGCATCCCGTGGCCGCGAGCGCCTCGCCGACCTCGCGGGCGACCCGCTCGGTCAGCTCGGGCTCGTCGAGGCGGCCGAGCACGGCGTTGCCGGGGTACGGCGCGCCGCGGTCGTAGAAGAGCCGCGTGACGTCGCCGCCCTCCTCGTCGATCGCGATGACGGCGAGCGGGTTCGCGTCGCGGAGGCTCGCGTTGAGCCCGCGCAACTGCTCGGCGTCGACGATGTTCGGGCCGAACACGCAGACTCCGCCGAGCCCGTCGCGCAGGCGCTCGAGCAGCCAGTCGGGCGCACTCGTGCCGGCGAAGCCCGGGAGCAGGGTCGTGTGGATGTCCCGGCGCAGGCCCTCGCCCGCGCCGGTCCGGTGCCGGTCGCTCATCCCTTGACGGCTCCGCTCACCAGGCCGCCGGTCATGCGGCCCTGCACGAACAGGAAGAAGATCACGACGGGCAGCGCGATGAGCGTGGACCCGGCCATGACGGCGCCCCAGTTGGTCGCCTCGGTGGCCGACTGGAAGGAGTTCAGCCACGGCGGCAGCGTCAGGTTGTAGCCCTTCATGAGCAGCAGCGCCATCGTGAACTCGTTCCAGCTCTGGATGAAGGCGAAGATGCCGGTCGAGACCAGGCCGGGCGCGAGGAGCGGGAAGGTGACCTTCCAGAACGCCTGCGCCTTCGTGCAGCCGTCGATCTGGGCCGCTTCCTCGAGGTCGGCGGGCACGCCGGCGACGAAGCCGCGGAGGGTCCAGATGGTGAACGGCACGACCGAGGCGAGGTGCACGATGAACAGGCCGATGAGCGTGTTCATGAGACGCCAGTCGTCGATCATGTTGTAGATCGTGAACATCATCGCCTCGCCGGGCACCATCTGCACGACGAGCACGCTGACGATGAAGACGTAGCGGCCGCGGAAGGCGAAGCGCGCGATCGCGATCGAGGCGAGGAAGGCGATCAGGGCGCACACGATGACGACGGCGATCGCGACGATGATGCTCGAGCCGAGCGCGTGCGGGAAGTCCGTCTGGCCGGGCGCCGCCTCTCGGGTCCAGGCCGTGACGTAGTTCTTCATCGTGAACTCGAACGGGAAGAAGCTCGGGTTGCGGCTGATGATCTGGTTCGACGGGGTGAACGACATGTTCACCATCCAGTAGACCGGGAACACCGAGCAGAGGAACACGAGGATCGCGACCGTGTTGATCACGATCTTCGGCGCACCGAAGCGGTGGGTTCGCCGGGCCTTCTGCGTGTGGGGCGTCACCGACGCCGGGGTCTCGGCGAGCTGGACGGCGGGAGAGATCTGCGTGGTCACGCTTCCTCCTCCTTCAGGCTGGAGCGGACGTTGTAGTAGGAGATGCCCATGAGCAGGATGACCATGAACACGCCGATCGCGGCGGTCACGCCGAACTCGCCGAGCCCCTGGCGGAACAGGTACGTGCCGAGCACGTTGGTCTCGGAGGCGATGCCGCCCTGCTGCTGCAGCGCGTAGACCTGGGTGAAGATCCGGAGGTTCCAGATGGTCTCGAGCACGATCACCGCGGTGATCACGTTGCGGAGGTAGGGCAGCACGATGAGCCGGAATCGCTGCACCGCGTTGGCGCCGTCGAGCTGCGAGGCCTCGAGCACCTCGTCGGGCACCTGGCCGAGGCCGGCGTAGAAGGTGAACACCGCGAACGGGATGCCCTGCCAGACGACGATGATGATGAGCACGAACATGAACGACATCGGATCGAGCAGCCAGGAGTGGCCGCGGAAGTCGTTGGACTGCGTGATGGTGTTGAGGAACCAGTTGACCAGGCCGTAGTCGGTGTCGAAGATCCAGCCGAAGACGACGGTCGCCGAGAGGGGCGGCATGGCCCAGGCGAGCAGGAGGCCCACCGAGACGAGCAGCCGCATGCCCTTCGAGAGCCGCAGCATGAGCAGCGCGATCAGCATGCCGCCGACGACGATGAGGATGGTCAGGATGACCATGAGGGCGAGGCTTCGGGCGAGCACGGCCGGGAAGTCCGACTTCGTGAAGACCTCGATGTAGTTGTCGAAGCCGACGAAGTTCGCCGGCGTGCCGAGCATCTTGTTCTTGATCTCGAGATCGGTGAACGAGGTGATGAACATCACCACGGTCGGGTAGACGACCATGACCGCGAGCAGCGCGATGCTGGGTGCGAGCAGCATCCAGGGGGCGAACGGGAACTTCTTCTTCTTGGGATCGCGGCCGGCCGAACGGGCGGGCTGCGGAGGGCGGTGACCGGGCGTGCGCGGCGCTGCGTCGTGCTCCGTGAGGGTTGCGCTCATCGGCTGCTCCTCGAGTGGTTCGCGGCGGGCCGCGGGTGGGACTGATGGTACGCCGGTCGTGGGGCGATCCCGGCAGGGGAACGGGGGGCGGAGCTGTGTGGGACTCCGCCCCCCGCGTCGTGCTCAACAGGTCAGCTGTTGAGGATGTCCTCGATCTGCGCGTCGAGGTCGGTGGCGATCGACTTGACGTCGCCGCCCTGGGCGATCTTCACGAGCGCCTCCTGGATGATCTGCGCGGCCTCGACCTCGGCCCACTTCGGGGTGGTCGGGGTGACCTTCGAGTTCTCGAGGGCCACGGCCTGGGCCTTGGCGATCTCGGTGTCGGGCAGCTGCGCCGCCGAGGCCGTGAGGCCCGGGGTCAGGCCACCGGCGGCCAGGAGGTCCTGGTAGCCGGCGCTCGCCATGATGTCGAGCGCGGCGCGGGCCTGCTCGGGGTTGGCGCTCTTCGTCGCGACGGCGACGTTCGAGCCGCCGGCGAAGATGGGAGCCGTCTCACCTGCGGTCTCGCCCGGGAGGGCGAAGGCCTTGAGGTCTGCACCGTACGTGTCGGGGCAGCCGGGGGCCTCGGCGTCGGCCGGAGCGTTGATCGACCACTGCACCCATGCCGGCGCGGAGAGGAAGAGGTCCTCACCGGCGCAGAACGGGACCTGCGGGTCGGTCTCGTCGCCGTCCTTGGCCGCGTTGGACGCGTTCTGGTAGACGTCCTGCAGCTGGGTCAGGCCCTCGATGCCGCCTTCGCTCGAGAAGCCGGCCTTCCAGGTGTCGCCGTCCTGCTCGGCGATGAAGCCGCCGTGCGACCAGACGTAGGGAAGCGCGTTGTACCAGTCGCGACCCGGAGCCCAGATGCCCGAGAGGGTGTCGGTCTTGCGCGCCTTGCCGGTCTCCACGTACTCGTCGAGCGTGGTGGGGATCGCCGTGTCGCCGAGGATCTGCTCGCTGTAGAAGACGATGCGGCCGCCGGCGTAGTACGGGGCGGCGTAGAGGTCGCCGTCGTAGGTCGCCGACTCGACGAGGCCCGGGAGGTAGTCGTCGGTGTTGAAGTCCTCGAGCGGGAGGAACAGGCCCTGGTCCGCGAAGCTCGCGGTCTGGGTGTTGCCGACCTCGACCACGTCGGGCGAGTCGTTCGACTGGAGCGCAGCGGCGTAGGTGTCGCTGACGTCGGCCCAGGTCTTCTCCTCGACCGTGAGGGTCCAGCCTTCGTTCTCAGCCTCGAACGTGTCCTTGAGGTACGCGCGCGCGTCTTCGGGCGTGTCGGAGCCGACCACCCAGACGGTGATGTCGCCGCCGTCAGCGGACGTGTCGCCGCCACCGGTGCTGCAACCGGCGAGGGTGAGCGCAGCAGCGGCGCCGAGGGCCACGATGCCGAGTTTCCTCATTTGCGTTTCCTTTCATGGGGTGTGGGTCAGCAGCGGGGGTTCGCTGCACCCTTGGTGCGTGGGGTGCTCTTACGAGACCCCGAGTTGTCCGGAGAGGACCATGACGGCCGCGCCGCGAAGGACGATGTCCTGCGCCTGCTCGGTCATCCGGAGCCTCAGATCACGGTTGTGTTCCGCCATCGTCCGCGTCCGGAGCGTTTCGACGGCCGCCAGGGCGAGGGGGCCGTCAAGCAGTTCGGCTGGGCCGCTGAGCGCGACCTCCGACAGGTTGAGCGCACCCACGACGGGTGCGAGCACGATACCGAGCCGTCGGCCGGCCTCGGTGAGGATCGCCTCGCGGTCGGATGCCGCGTCGCCGGCGTCGTCGAGCGCGTCGAGTTGCGCGGTGAGGCGGGGCACGGCGAGCCAGGTCTCGAGGCACCCGTGCTTGCCGCACGCGCAGCGGGGGCCGCCGTCGGTGCCGACGACGACGTGGCCGATCTCGCCCGCCGCGAATCCACCGCCGATGACGGGGCGCCCGCCGATGATGATGCCGGCGCCGACACCGTGGCCGACCTTGATGAGCAGCAGGTCGTCGTTCGTCGAGGAGCCGTGCTCGGCCAGCACGGCGACGTTCGCGTCGTTGCCGACGTGCACGGGGAGGCCGAAGGCCGCGTGCAGGCGGCCGCGGAGGTCGAGGTCCTGCCAGCCGAGGTTCGGGGCCGAGCGGATGACGCCCTGCGGGTCGACGACACCGGGCGAGCCCACGCCGATGCCGAGCACCGGCGCAGTCGCCTCCGCGACGAGGCGGGCGGCGAGCTCGTCGACGAGGGCGACGGCCGCATCGCCGGTCGCACGGTCGCGGGGCAGCTCGGCGCGGGCCACGATGCCGCCGTCGAGGTCGACGATCGCGCCGAGGAAGCGCTCGTGGTCGGACAGGTCGATGCCGACGATCTGGAACGCCGCGCGGTCGACGTCGATGAGGATGGCGGGCTTGCCCGGGCGGGCGTCTTCGCGCTGGCCGAGCTCGACGACGAGCCCTTCGGCGATGAGCTCGGCGACCAGGTCGGAGACGGTGACGCGGGTGAGCCCGGTCTCGCGGGCGACGTCGGCCCGGCTCTGCGGGCCGGCCGAGTAGAGCGTCTGCAGCACGAGGGCCCGGTTGTGGCTGCGAGCGTGCTCGGGCAGTACCTTGCCGGTGGGGCGGAGGGCGCGCGACCTGGCGAAGATCGGAGCCTGGTCGAACGGCGCGGTGAGCACGTCTGCGCCGACCCCTGGGGGGGTCGGGCTCTCGAGGATCTGACCTCGCTGCGCCTCCGTTGACATGTTTGTTAGTAAAGCTTACGAACAAATAATGCGCAAGACGTCTCCTGAGCTTTTCCCTGCCGTTACCGAACCGTGATCAGCCGGTCGGGCCGGGCGGCGGTCGGGCCGGGCGACGGTCGCGCGACGAAGGGGCCGCGAAGGTGCGACGCCCGGGCGATCGCCCCGAGTCCCGGTCCGGCCCCGGCTCAGCGCCCGGTCGCCGCGCCCGAGCGTTTCCCTCCCGGCGAGTCGGGCCCGTGCTCCGCGGCCGGCGCGCCGGCGGCATCCGCACCGACCGACCCGGCCGCGCGGGACGACGCGGTGCCGGCGGACCGGACATCGAGGCGCCCGCCGACCGCCCGCAGCGCGGCGAGGATCGTGACGAGGTCGACGACCTCCTGGAGCAGGGCTCCAACGGTCGCCGGGATCACGCCGAACGCGGCCACGAGCATGAGGGCGACGCTCACGATGATGCCGACCCAGATGCTCTGCAGCGCGATGCGCACGGTGTCGCGCCCGATCTCGACCGCCTTCGCCACGCGCGAGATCTCGTCGACGAGGATCACCGCCGACGCCGACTCGCTGGCGGCCGTCGCGCCGCGGGCGCCCATCGCGATGCCGACGTCCGCCGCGGCCAGCACCGGTGCGTCGTTCACGCCGTCGCCGACCATGATGACCGGGCGCTCATCGATGGCGGCGACCTCCTGCACCTTGTCGGCCGGCAGGCAGTCGGCGCGCACGCGCGTGATGCCGAGCTCCGCGGCGACGTGGTCGGCGGTGGCCTTCGCGTCTCCGGTGAGCATGACCGTGCGGTGCACGCCGAGCGCATCGAGCCTCGCGAGCGTCGCGCGGGCGTCGTCGCGCACGCGGTCGCTCGCGAGCAGGGCGCCCGCGAACCGCCCGTCGACGGCCACGTAGATCGCGAGCTCTCCAGGTGCGATCTCGGTGCGCACCGCGTCGCCCGCATGCTCCCGCACGAACGCGAACTTGCCCACGACGACGTCGCGCCCGCCGACCCTGGCCTGCACGCCGTTCGTCGCCGTCTCGTGCGCACCGTCGGCCTCGACGAGCTCGAGGCCCCGCGCCCTGGCCGCCTCGATCATCGAGTTCGCCAGCACGTGCGACGAGTACTGCTCGGCGGAGGCGACGACGGCGAGCACCTCGTCGTCGGCGAACCCGTTCTCGGCCCGGATCGCCACCAGCGCCGGCTCGCCGCGCGTGAGCGTCCCGGTCTTGTCGAACACGGCCGTCCTCGCCCTGGCGAGGAGCTCGAGCACTCCCCCGCCCTTCACGATGACGCCGTTGCGGGCCGAGCGGCTCATGCCGCCGATGAAGGCGACCGGAGCGGCGATGAGCAGCGGGCACGGCGTCGCGAGCACGAGCACCTCCGCGAAGCGCACCGGGTCGCCGGAGATCCACCAGGCGAGACCGCCGAGCGCGAGCGAGAACACCGTGAACGGCACCGCGAACCGGTCGGCCAGGCGCACGACCGGCGCCTTCGATTCCGAGGCCTCGGCGACGAGCGCCACGATCTGCTGGTACTGGCTCTCACCGGCCGTCGCGGTGGCGACGATCTCGATCGCGGCCTGGCCGTTCACCGCGCCGCTCAGCAGCGCGTCGCCCGCCCGGCGCTCGACCGGCACGCTCTCGCCGGTGATCGACGATTCGTCGAGGGTCGCCGCCGCCGAGCGCAGCGTGCCGTCGACCGGCAGGATCTCGCTCGGGCGCACGAGCAGCACGTCGCCCACCGCGACCTGGTCGGCGTGGATCTCGACGATGCCGTCGCCCTCGATCCGGTGGGCGAGCTGCGGCGCCCGCGTCAGCAGCGCGTCGAGCTCGCGCTTGGCGCGGCGGTTCGCGTAGTCCTCGAGCGCCTCGCCGCCCGTGAGCATGAGCACGACGAGCAGCGCCGCGATGTACTCGCCGACGGCGACGGTCGCCACGATCGCGGTGATCGCGAGCACGTCGAGGCCCCAGTGCCCGCGCAGCATGTCGCGGACCATGCCGACGGCCTGCCACGCCGCGATGGCGAGCGCGTATGCGCTGAAGAGCCACGGCACCACGGCTCCGGCGCCGGTGAGCGCGAGCACGATGCCGAGGCATCCGATCGCGATCGTGAGCGTGACGGCCCAGTACCGGGCGGCGAGCTTCAGCAGGCGTGCCATGCCTCCATCCTGCCCCGCACGCCGTACAGGCGGGCGGGGCGACACGGAGGGCGGATGCCTCGGCGCGCCGCTCGGGAGACGACGGAGGGGCGGATGCTCCCCACGCCACTCCACACATCGCTTCGCGATGCGCGGAGCCTCGGGCGCGTGGGCCCACAGCATCCGCCCCTCCGGTCGAACCGTGTCGACTACGCCGCGATGCGCGCCTTCAGGTTGTCGGCCAGCGTCTGGAGGAACTCCTCGGTCGTCTGGTAGCCCTGCTCGGGGCCGACGAGGGCCGCGAGGTCCTTCGTCATGGCGCCGGATTCGACCGTCTTGATGACGACGTCTTCGAGGGTCAGCGAGAAGTCGATGAGCTCCTGGTTGCCGTCGAGCTTGCCGCGGTGCGCGAGGCCGCGCGTCCAGGCGTAGATCGAGGCGATCGGGTTCGTCGAGGTGGGCTTGCCCTGCTGGTGCTGGCGGTAGTGGCGGGTGACCGTGCCGTGCGCAGCCTCGGCCTCGACGACCTTGCCGTCGGGCGTGGCCAGGACCGAGGTCATGAGGCCGAGCGAGCCGAAGCCCTGCGCGACGGTGTCGGACTGCACGTCGCCGTCGTAGTTCTTGCAGGCCCAGACGTAGCCGCCTTCCCACTTGAGCGACGCCGCGACCATGTCGTCGATGAGGCGGTGCTCGTAGGTGAGGCCTGCGGCGTCGAACGCCTCCTTGAACTCGGCCTCGAAGACCTCCTGGAAGAGGTCCTTGAAGCGGCCGTCGTAGGCCTTGAGGATGGTGTTCTTCGTCGAGAGGTACACCGGGTAGTTGCGCGAGAGGCCGTAGTTCAGCGAGGCGCGTGCGAAGTCCTTGATGGACTCGTCGAGGTTGTACATGCCCATGGCGACGCCGGCGCCGGGCGCCTGGAAGACCTCGAACGACTGCGGCTCGGAGCCGTCCTTCGGGGTGAAGGTCATCGTGAGGGTGCCCTCGCCCTCGAACTTGAAGTCGGTGGCGCGGTACTGGTCGCCGAACGCGTGGCGGCCGACGATGATCGGCTTGTTCCAGCCGGGCACGAGGCGCGGGATGTTCGAGATGATGATGGGCTCGCGGAAGATCACGCCGCCGAGGATGTTGCGGATCGTGCCGTTGGGCGAGCGCCACATCTTCTTCAGGCCGAACTCCTCGACGCGGGCCTCGTCGGGGGTGATGGTGGCGCACTTGACGCCGACGCCGTGCTTCTGGATGGCGTGCGCCGCGTCGACCGTGATCTGGTCGTCGGTCTCGTCGCGCTTCTGGATCGAGAGGTCGTAGTACTCGAGGTTCACGTCGAGGTACGGGTGGATGAGCTGGTCCTTGATGGCCTGCCAGATGATGCGGGTCATCTCGTCGCCGTCGAGTTCGACGACGGTGCCTTCAACCTTGATCTTGGACACGATGCGGGGTCTCCTTGCGGTGGTCGGGAAGAATCGAGGAAGTCTCGAGAGGGCGCGCGAACGCCATCGTGCAGTTTACCGTGTCCGTCCGGATATCTTGACATCGAGACATCCGGCGTCCGGGAGCGCCGTCGCCGACGCACGTCTCGGCGCTCCTGACGCGTTCGCTGCGGGCGAGACTCCCCCGCTTTCCCGGTACGGCCTCGTCGGGTTAGCCTTGGCAGCATGGCTGAGCTGAGACTGGAAGAACTGTCCGCGTCGAACATCGTGGCGGCGAACACGCTCTCGTTGAAGCCCGGCCAGGAGCAGTTCATCGCGCCGGTCACCTATTCGGCAGAGGCCTCGGTCGTGAATCCGGCCACCTCGTGGCAGCGCGTCGTCACGCTCGACGAGCGGGTCGTCGGCTTCATCCACGGCAACTTCGATCCCGAGAACGCGCACGAGGAGTTCCGGGCCTGCATCTGGCGCATCAACGTCGACGCGGGCGCCCAGGGCAAGGGCGTCGGCCGGTTCCTCGCGCAGTCGCTCGCCGAAGAGGCCAAGCGCCGCGGATTCGACCGCATCACGGTGCTCTGGGAGCCAGGCGAAGACGGCCCCGAGGCCTTCTTCCACCGCATCGGCTTCGCCGACGTCGGCGAGACCGCGTACGGCGACGTCATCGGCGCGCTCGCCCTCTGAGCCGACGGCGTCACGACCTGGCGTCGCGCACCTCGTGAGCGAACGGATGCCGCAGCCGACCGATCCCGTCGCGACGGGGTTCGTCGAGGCGGTGCTCGTCGTGGTCGCCGATATCCCGTCGGGGCAGGTGGCGACCTACGGCGACGTCGCGGCGCTCCTCGGAACGCGTGCGGCCCGCGCGGTCGGCACGGTCATGGCGAGGTACGGATCCGACGCCCCGTGGTGGCGCGTCGTGCGCGCCGACGGACGGCCCCCCGCCGGCCACGCCGCCTCGGCGAGGCCGCACTACGACGCCGAGGGCACCCCGCTCGTGCCGTCGGGCGACGACGACGGCTACCGCATCGACCTGCGTCGGGCGCGCTGGCGCGCCTGACCGGTTCGGCCCGCTCGGCCGGCCACCGGGAGCGCATGAGCGCTGCGGCTCAGAGCCCCCACTCCGACGCGCCCCACTTCGACTCGCCGAGCGGGATCCGCACCGTGATCGTCGTTCCGGCGCCCGCGGGGCTCTCGACCGCGAGCACGCCGTCGACCGCGTCGATGCGGTCGACGATGCCCAGCATGCCGGTGCCGCCGTCGACCGATGCGCCGCCGACGCCGTTGTCGCGCACCTCGAGCACGAGGTCGCCGTCGACGACGTGCGCACGCACCCAGGCACGCGTCGCCCAGGAGTGCTTCGCGATGTTCGCGAGCGCCTCGGCGATCGCGAAGTAGGCGGTCGACTCGATGAGCTCGGGCAGGCGCCCCTCGCCCTGCACCTCGACCTCGACCGGCACGGGGCAGCGACCGGCGAGCTCGGGCACGGCGAGCGCGAGCCCGCCGGAGCTGAGCAGGCTCGGGTGGATGCCGTGGGCGAGTTCGCGGAGCTCCCGCAGCGCCTGGTTCAGGGTCACGATCGTGCGCTCGAGGTCGTCGGCGATGTCGGCCCGACCGGCATCCCTCGCACCGTTCGCCGCGAGCCTCAGCTGCATGCCGAGCGAGACGAGATGCTGCTGGGCGCCGTCGTGCAGGTCGCGCTCGATGCGCCGACGCGCCTCGACGCCCGCCTCGACGATGCGCTGGCGCGACTGGCGCACCTGTTCGAGCGTGCGCTCGATTTCGGAGCGCAGGCGACCGTTGTCGACCGAGAGCCTGAGCGCGCTCGAGACGCCGTCGAGCAGGCGCATGTTGTCGGTGAGCACGCGGTCGTGGCGGATGAGCGCGATGGGGGCGCCCAGGGGCGAGGACACCGGGAGGATGCTGTGGCCCGCCCGCGACCCGATGTCCTCCTCGGAGATCGGGTCGCCCGCGGCATCCGCGTACCTGCCCCTGGTCTCGTCCCACCAGAACACCCGCACGGACGCGTCGCGCAGCGTGCGCGCGAGCGACTCGGCCCACAGCCCGCGGTCTGCGCCCTCGCGCGTGATGCGCATGAGGTCGGCGACCCTGGCGCGCATGTTGCGGGTGTGCGCGACGCCCGCGTCGAAGCTCACCGGGATCGACGCGATCGCGATGAGCGAGAACGTGGCGAGCACCATGTCGGCCTCGGCCGAGAAGAGGTAGCCGACGGCCTGCGCGGAGAGCGTCGTCGCCCACGCGAACAGCGCGACGGGCATGAGGAACGCGACGGTGCGGGCCGGCACGCTGGCACGGACCCAGCGCACGAGCAGTCGCCCGGCGATGACGAGCGCGAGGCCCACGCCGATGATGCGGTACCCGAGGTCCGAGACGGCGAACAGCACCGGCGCCTCGGCGATCTGGTAGCCGTTCACGGCGCACCCGCACGGGTTCGCATCGGGCCCGGCGAACAGCACCACGACGAGCAGGTTCACGACGAACGACACGATCGCGATGCCGGCGATCCAGCGGTCGAACCGGCCGCTCAGCCGGCCTTTGGGGTAGACGAGCACGAGCACGCCGGCGATGACCGCCCAGGCGAGGTCGACGCCCCGCACGACCGGCCAGACCCACTGCCAGCCGCCGATGACGAAGTAGAACGACTGTGGGATCCAGAGCACGACGAACGCGATCATGAGGCGGGCCGGGGTGCGCGCCGGCCCGATGTGCCAGGCCACGCCCGCGCACGCCGCGAACACGAGCGGCACGATCGCGTGCAGCGTGGTGTACGACACCTCCGGACGCTGGTCGGGCGGCGTCGCGAGGAACCCGCCGACCTCCATCGCGAGGCTGAGCGTCACCGCGAGCGCGATGGTGATGGTGCGTCTGACGATCCGGCCTCTGCGGCCGGGGGCCATCACCGTTCGCCGAGGAGGGTGAGCACGGCGAGCACGCGCCGGTGGTGCTCTGGCGACTCCTCGAGGTCGAGCTTCTGCAGGATGCTGCGGACGTGCGTCTCGACGGTCTTCAGGCCGAGGAACAGGGTCTGGGCGATGCCGCCGTTGGAGTAGCCCTGCGCCATGAGCTCGAGCACCGACCGCTCGCGCTCGGTGAGCCGCGAGATCGGGTCGTCGGCGCGCGTGCGCTTGACGAGCTGCTCGACGACCTCAGGGTCGACCACAGAACCGCCGGAGGCGACCGTCTCGACGGCGCGCACGAGCGTCTCGGGCTCGGAGACGCGCTCCTTCAGGAGGTAGCCGGTGCCGCTGCCGGCCTGCATCACGCGCAGCGCATACTCGGGCGTCGCGTACATCGAGAGCAGGAGCACGCCGATGGTCGATCCGCCGGCGCGGATGGTCTCGAGGGCGCGGACGCCCTCGTCGCGGTGGGTCGGAGGCATGCGGATGTCGAGCACCGCCGCGTCGATGCCGCCGCCGCGAACCGCTTCGACGAGCTCGTCGCCCGTGCCGACCGAGGCGACGACGTCGATGCCGCCGCCCTCGAGCACCTTCGCGATGCCTTCGCGCAGCAGAAGTGCGTCGTCGGCGATGGCGACGCGGAGCGGGCGGGCATCGTTCATGGGGGCACCCTCCGGTCGTCAGGCACACTGCGGCGGGCTTGTCCGCTTGAGCGACCCTACCGCCAGCGAACGCGCTTCCAGTACCCCCAAACTAGGGGTACTGGCGGGCGCGGTGCTCAGGGCAGGCCCAGACGCCGGGTGGGTGGAGGCACCGATGCGGCGCGGGGAGCCGTCGAACAGGCTGCCCGACATGACCCAGATCACGCGCGCCCGGGCACGCGCCTGGCTGCTGCGCTACCTCCCGGCGGAGGCGCTCGGCACCGTGGCCGCGGTCGCCGGCGCGTGGTACGCGCACGAGGCGACCGGCTCGCTCGCCGTCGCGGCGCTCGTCGGCAGCCTCGCCGAGACGGTCGGGTACTACACGCCCGTGGTCGTGCGCGCCGTGCACGGGCACGCCGTCTCGCCGCGGGTGCGGGCGATCCGCACGGCGCACGGCCGCGGTCGGGCGGCCCTCGCCACCGCCTGGCTCTCGCTCCGGAGCATCGCCGTCGAGTTCGGCCCGGCCGAGCTCGTCGACACGCTGCTCGTGCGGCCCGCGCTGCTCTGGACGGCCGGCTCCCTGTGGGGGCCGAACCCCGGCGCGTGGCTCGCCGGGAAGCTCGTCGCCGACGCCGTCTTCTACGCGATCGCCATCGTCTCGTTCGAGACGGGCCGCCGCATCATCCTGCCCGGCGCGGAACCGACGGATGCCACGGCGGCGGGCCCCGCGACGCACGGCGACGCCTCGGCCGGCGCCGCGACCGCAGGCCCCGCGACGTCGGACGCCGCCCCGCACCGGGCCGGCACCCCTGCCCGCTCCACCGTCCGGCCGGGCGCGCTCGCCCGACCACTGATCACCGGAGGCTCCCGATGACCGTCACCACCACCGAGCACGGCCGGCACGCCGACCGCGCACCCGCGGGCGCGTCGCGGCGCCGCACGAGGGCCGAGCGCCGCGAGGCACGCCGCGCCGGCGAGGCACGCCGCGCCGGCGAGGCCGAGGCCGAGGCGCGCCTGCACGAAGGGCTGCCGCCGCACACGGAGGGGCCGGCCGAGGCGCACGAGGTGCCGCCCCACCGCGAGCTCGTGCGCCGCAGCCTCGCACGCGAGGCCCGTCGCATCGGCCTCGCGGCGCTCGTCGAGGAGCACGGCACGCCGCTGCTCGTGCTCGACCCCGACGCGATCACCTCGCAGCTGCTCGAACTCCGGAGGCAGCTGCCCGGCGTCGAGATCGCGGTCGCGCTGAAGGCGCTGCCGCACCCCGCGCTCATCCGGGCCGTCGACGCGTTCGGCGCGAGCTTCGACGTCGCCTCGCGGCGCGAGCTCGACCTCCTCGAGCACGAGGGCGTCGACCTGTCGAGGTGCGTGCACACGCACCCCGTGAAGACGGTCGCGGATCTCACGGGCGCGTACCACTGCGGCGTGCGCACCTTCGTCGTCGACGACGCCGGCGAGGTCGACAAGTTCTCGGGCCTGCCCGCCGACGCCAGGGTGCTCGTGCGGCTGTCGTTCCCGAACCCCGATGCCGTCTCCGACCTGTCCGCGAAGTTCGGCGTCTCCCCCGACGACGCTCCCTCGCTCGTCGAGCACTGCCTGCGGGCGGGGCGGCCGGTTGCGGGCTTCACCTTCCACGTCGGCAGCCAGACGACGAGCGCTCGCCCCTGGCAGCGGGCCGTCGCCCGCACGCTGAGGCTCATGCGCGCCCTCGAGGACCGGTTCGGGGTCGAGTTCGACACGCTCGACCTCGGCGGCGGGTTCCCGGTCGCCTACGACGAGCCGGTGCCGGCCGTCGGCGTGATCGCGCACGGCATCCGCGAGGCGCTCGCGGAGGCGCCGGAGAGGTACCGCGTGATCGTCGAGCCCGGCCGGTTCGTCGCGGCGCCCGCGATGACGCTCGCGACGCGCGTGATCGGCACCTCCGAGCGTTCCGACGGGCGGTGGGCCCATCTCGACGACGGCGTCTACGGCTCGTACTCGAACATCCCGGCCGAGGGCGTGCACGCGCTCGTCTTCGCCGCGTCCGAGCTCGCCTTCCGTCCGCCGGCCGACGAGACGGCGGAACGGGCCGTCCGGCGCCTGCGCGAACGCGCGTACGAGCCCGTGACGCTCGCCGGGCCCACGTGCGACAGCGTCGACGTCATCGCGCGGGGCGCGATGCTTCCGAGGCTCGCCACGGGCGACCTGCTCGTGAGCCCCATGATGGGCGCCTACACCTGGGCGACCGCGACGGGTTTCAACGGCATCGACCGCACCCCGATCCACGTGCTCGGGCGCGACCCGCAGCACACCTCCCGCTGAGCCGGCGCGGGGCACGGCCGCCGGCGGCATCCGCTCCGACGATGACGGATGCCGCGGGCGGCCGTGTTCGCGCTCGTGCGCCCCGACTCAGACGAGCGAGTCGCGCCAGGCCGCGTGCAGGGCCGCGAACCGCCCGTCGCCGCCGATGAGCTCGGCCGGCGAACCGTCCTCGACGATGCGACCGTGTTCCATGACGAGCACGCGGTCGGCGATCGCGACCGTCGAGAGGCGGTGCGCGATGATGACGGCCGTGCGGTCGGCCAGCAGCGACTGCAGCCCCTCCTGCACGAGGCGCTCGCTCGGGATGTCGAGCGAGCTCGTCGCCTCGTCGAGGATCAGCACGGCCGGGTCGGCGAGGAACGCCCTCGCGAACGAGATGAGCTGCCGCTGCCCGGCGCTCACGCGCCCGCCGCGCTTGTTCACGTCGGTGTCGTACCCGTTCGGCAGGCCCTCGATGAACTCGTGCGCGCCGACCGCCTCGGCCGCGGCCACGATCTCGGCGAACGTCGCGTCGGGCTTGCCGAGCGCGATGTTGTCGGCGACCGACCCCGAGAAGAGGTACGCCTCCTGCGTGACCATGACGATCGCGCGGCGCAGGTCCTTCGGGTGCAGCGCACGCAGGTCGACGCCGTCGAGCTCGACCACGCCGTCGCTCGGGTCGTAGAACCGGGCGATGAGCTTGGCGAGCGTCGTCTTGCCGGCGCCCGTCGAGCCGACGAGCGCGATCGTCTGCCCCGCGGGCAGCTCGAGGTCGAAGCGCGGCAGGATGACCCGCTCGGGCGTGTACGCGAACTCGACGTTCTCGAACCGCACGCGGCCCTTCGCGTTCCAGAGGTCGACCGGGTGCGTCGGGTCGGGCACGCCCGGCTTCTCGTCGAGCACTCCCGAGATCTTCTCGAGCGCGCTCGAAGCCGACTGGTAGCCGTTGTAGAACACCGCGATGTCCTCCATCGGGTCGAAGAACCGCTTCACGTAGAGCACGGCCGCGAGCAGCACGCCGATCGCGAGCGAGCCGTCGACCACGCGGAACCCGCCGAGCACGATCGTCGCCGCCACGGAGACCGCGCCGATGAACGCTAGCGCCGGGTTGAACACGGTGAACAGCCCCAGCACGCGCGCGTTGACATCGCGGTAGTCCTCGACGAGGTCGCCGAACTCGTCGGCGTTGCGGCGCTCGGTGCGGAACGCCTGCACGGCCCTGATGCCCGTCATGGTCTCGACGAACTTCACGATGAGGCTCGCCGACGCCACGCGCGAACGCCGGAACAGCGCCTGCGAGCGCACCTGGAACCACCGCGTCACGAGCGTCATCGGAACGAGCGCGACGAGCAGCACGAGTCCCGACAGCGGATCGAGCAGCACGAGCGCGAGCGCCGTGAACGCCATGTAGGTGAACGAGCGCACGAGCACCACGAGTCCCTCGTCGAGGAGTTCGCGGATCGCGTCGAGGTCGCTCGTCTGCCGCGAGATGATGCGGCCCGACGTGTACGACTCGTGGAACTCGAGGCTCAGCCGCTGCGTGTGCAGGAACACGCGCGTGCGCAGGTCGATGAGCACCGCCTGGCTGACGCGCGCCGACAGGCGGATGTACACCGAGATGAGGAACGCGCCGACGACGCCCGTCGCGAGGTACGCGAGCACGGCCATGCCGGCCGGGAACCAGTCCTGCTCGAGGAGCGCGGGGATGCCGCTGTCGATGCCGTACGCGATGATCGCCGGGCCTGCGGCCTGCGCCGCCGACGAGAGTACGACGGCGAGCGCCGTGAGCCACAGGCGCGTGCGCTGCGGCCGCAGCAGCGACCCCAGGAGGCGCCCCGAACGGCGCCGGATCTCGCGCGACTCGGCGCGCGTGTAGTCGAGGCGTTCTTCGCCCTGGACGCCGCTCACGCTCATGATGCGCCTCCCGTGCTGATCGGTCCGGTCATGGTGTTCTGCAATCTGAGTTCCCGTTCGGCCGCCTCGCGTCCGGCCGCCTCGGTGTCGGATGCCGCGACCTCGCCGAATCCCGGCTGGTTCACGGCCTCGTCCTCGAGGCTGGAGATGACGAAGCGGTAGTGCTCCGACTCGCGCAGGAGGTCGGAGTGCGTGCCGACCGCGGTGATGCGGCCGTCTTCGAGGAGCGCCACCCGGTCGGCCATCATGACCGTCGAGGGGCGGTGCGCGACGATGAGCGCCGTGGTCGAGGCGAGCACCGTGCGGAGTTCGGCCTCGACGCGGGCCTCGGTCGCGACGTCGAGCGCCGAGAGCGGGTCGTCGAGCACGAGCACCGCGGGCTTGGCCGCGACCGCTCGTGCGAGCGCGAGCCGCTGACGCTGCCCGCCCGACAGGCTCATGCCCTCCTCGCCGACCTTGGTGTCGACACCCTCGGGCAGGTCGTAGGCGAAGCCCGCCTGGGCGACGCGCAGCGCCTCGTGCAGCACCTGCTCGGCGGCCTCGCCCTCGAGCTCGGGGCGCCCGAGCAGCACGTTGGCCCGTACCGAGTCGCTGAAGAGCGTCGCGTCCTCGAACGCCATGGCGACGTGCCGTCGGAGCTCCTCGCGCGTGAACGCCCGCACGTCGACGCCGTCGAGCGTGATCGAGCCGCCGGTGACGTCGTAGAGGCGCGTGGTGAGCGCCGTCATGGTCGTCTTGCCGGAGCCGGTGAGGCCCACGAGCGCCATCGTCTCCCCCGGCCGCACGTCGAGGTCGACGCCCTGCAGCAGGTCGCCGAACCGCTCGGGCGAGTCCTGGTAGCGGAACCGCACGTCGTCGAAGCGCAGTGCGCCCGACGCCCGGTCGAGCACGCGCGGCGCCTCGGGGTCGGTCACGGTGTTCTCGGCGTCGATGACCTCGAAGAACCGGTCGGTCGCGGTGCGCGCGTCGAGCGCGAACGCGAGCAGGAACCCGATCGACTCGATGGGCCAGGCGAGCATCGTCGCGGTCGCGAAGAACGCGACCAGCGCGCCGACGCTCATCTGCCCGTTCGCGGTGAGCCAGATGCCGAGGCCGAGGCACAGCGCGATCGAGAGCGCGGGCACGAGCAGCAGCCACGCCCAGATGTTCGCGTCGAGGCGCGCCTTCTCGATCTCGGTGCTGCGCAGCGACTCCGCCTGCCTGCGGAAGCTCGAGAGCGCGTGCTTGCCCCGGCCGAAGGCCTTCAGCACGCGGATGCCGTGCACCGACTCCTCGACCGCGGTCGCAAGGTCGCCCGCCTGGTCCTGGCTGCGGCGCGACATCTCGGAGTAGCGGCCCTCGAAGCGGAAGCCGACGATCCAGAGCGGCGTCGCGCACACGAAGAACACGAGCCCGAGCATCCAGTTCATCGAGATGAGGATGCCCGTGCCGACCACGATCGTGAGCAGGTTCACGAACGTGAACACGAGCCCGAACGAGAGCCAGCGGCGGACGAGGCCGAGGTCGCTCACGGCGCGCGAGAGGAGCTGCCCGCTCGGCCACTTGTCGTGGAAGCTCACGGGCAGGTCCTGCAGCTTGGCGTAGAGCGCGTTGCGCATGCGCGACTCGACCCGCGTGCCCGGGCCGACGACGACCCAGCGGCGCAGCGCGTACATCACGGCCTCGAGCGCGCCGAGGCCGAGGATGAGCAGGGCGAACGGCACGACGGCGGACGCCTCGCCGTGCGCGAGCGGGCCGTCGACCATCGACTCGAGCACCTGCGGGATGCTGAGGCCGATGAGCTGGCCCGCCGAGGCGAACACGGCGCTCAGCACGAACGCGGGCGCGGCGCGACCGATGAACGGGCGCAGGCGCCACAGCGCGCGCACCGCGTTCGGGGTGGACGTGGGGTCGGGGTGGTGCTGGGTGGCGGACAAGCCGGATCCCTTTCGAAACGGTTGCCGAGGACCGCACACTGATGGCGGATCGGCAGCGCGTGGGCTGGAACAGCGTCGCGGACGGCGACGAGAAGGCGGTGGGACCGCCGGGCGGGTCTGCCTCTGAGGAGGAAGCTCCCGCTGATCGGGCAGGCTGAGCCTGCGGAGCCGGGTCTGGCTACCCGCGAAGCGCGCCCTGGGCCGAGGAGACCGGACGCAGAGCGCTACCGGCCACGAACGGGCGGGCGTAGCTGTCTGTCTGCATGGTGTCCTCCTGCGTCATCGTCGTCTTCATCACCAGCGGGCCGCGGCGAGCGCAGCCAGCCCTACAGACTATTACGCAGGATCCCTTCCCTGCAAGACCGGATTCGTGAGTAGGCTGTGCCCACTCGTCCTGCGCTCGAGGGTCGCCCTGACTCCGCCCTCGTCGCGGCCCGAACGACGACCGAGGAGCTCTCGTGGGTGCGATCACGACCGCAGCAGCGCGCGCACGCGCGCACGGCGGCGTGTTCGCGGCGATCGCGTGCGTCGTGCTGGTGCTCGTGCTGCTCGGCACGGCGGTGCTCGATGCGCTGGCCGGCTCGTCGACCACCGGGCTGCGCAGCAGCCTCGCCTCGGCCACCGGGGTCGACGGGGCCGCGCGGTGGCAGATCCGCATGTCGGCGGATCCGGACGAGCAGGCGGATGCCGCGGCATCCGTGCTCGATCGCATGATCGTGCCGTCCGGCGCGGCCTGGGAGCGGTCGGTGCAGACCACGCCCGTCGAGGCGGAGACCGAGGGGCGCCCGTTCGACGCGGTGCTGCTCGCCGACCCCGGACTCGAGGGGCGCGCGAGCCTCGTCGACGGAGTCTGGCCCGACGACCCGCAGGCGGCCGGGGCGGCCGACGAGGCGGGTCCCGGCGCCGTCGCCACCGCCGTGCAGGCGACCGCGGCGGAGGCGCTCGGCATCGGCCTCGGCGACGTGGTCGACCTGGGCGACTCCGCGCGCACCCGGCTCGTGGTGGTCGGCACGTGGCAGCCCGTCGACGCCTCGGAGCCCGCCTGGTTCGGCGAGCCGATCGTGGCTGCAGGGCTGGTCGACGGCGCCGCCGGCCCCTTCGCGGTCGCCGACGAGGCCGACCTCGCCGACCTGCCCGCGGCGGTCGTCGTGCGCTGGACCGCGACCGTCGACGGCGCGACGCCCGAGCGGGCGGCTGCGCTGCGTTCGACGCTGCCGAACGTCGAGCCCGCCCTCCGCGCGACAGACGGCATCGGCACCGACGGGCTCGCCGCCTCGGGTGGGCTCACCGCGACGCTCGACCGCCTGCTCGCCGGGCTCACGGCCGTTCGGGCGATCGCCCCCCTGCCCGTGCTGCTGCTCGCGTTCGCCGGGTTCGCCGCGATCGACCGGCTCGCAGCGCTCCTCGCGGCGGCGCGGCGCGGCGAGACCGTGCTCCTGCGCGCTCGGGGCGCGTCGGCGCTCAGGCTGGTCGCGGGCACCGCCGCCGAGGTCGCGGCGCTGGCGATCCCGGCGGCACTCGCGGGCATCGCGATCGCGTGGGGCGTGCTCGACGCCGTCGTGCCCGGCACGCCGCGCATCCCGACGACCGCCGCGGCCGTCGGCGTCGCCTGCGTGCTCGGGTCGATCGCGCTCGTCGCCGGGCGCGCCTGGTGGGAGGCGACGCGCCCGCTGCTGCGCGGTTCGGGCGACGAGGTCGGCCGGATCCCGCGCGCGGCCGTCGCGGGCGGCGTGCTGCTCGTCGCCGTCGCCGCGGCGCTGACGCTGTGGCAGTTCCGGCTCTACGGATCCCCGCTCGTTCGCGACTCGGCCGGCGTGCTCGAGGTCGATCCGGTCGCCGTGCTCGCCCCGGTGCTCGTGCTGGTCGCGCTCGCCCTGGTCGGCAACGCCCTGATGCGTCCGATCGCGCACGGCCTCGAACGCGTCGCCGCCCGCCGACCCGGCCTCGTGCCCTCACTGCCGATGCGGCAGCTGGCCCGCCGTGCCGGGCTCTACGCCTCGGCCTCCCTCGTGACCGTGCTCGCGGTCGGCGGGCTCACGCTCACCGCCGCCTTCGCGGGCAGCTGGCAGGCGTTCGACCGCGCGGCCGCGGCCTCGGCGCTCGGCGGCGACGTCCGGGTCGCGTTCGCGGGCCGGTCGGTCGTGAGCGGCCCCGATCCGCTCGCCCTCGACGACCCGTTCGCGGGTTCCGCGCGAGTCGATGCGAGCCTCCCGGTGTTCACGGGCGAGGTGCGCATCGGTTCCGAACCGGCGACGCTCGTCGCGCTGCCCGTGCACGACGCCGACCTGGCGGGCCTGCTGCCGGCTGCGGCCGACGTGCTCGTGCCCGGGTCGCCGGGGGCCGGGGTCCCGACGGGCGCCACGTCCCTCGAGGTCCCGGTGCGGGTGACCGCGCCCGTCGGCGTTCCCGGCGAGGTCGCCGTGTCGGCGTGGGTGCTCGGCCCCGGCGGCGACGCGAGCCGGATCCCGGCCGGGTCCTTCGAGGTCGCGTCCGGCGGCGGCTCGGGCACCGCGACGCTCCCCGACGTCGACGGGCTCCGCCTGCTCGGATTCGATGCGGCCCTCACCGGCTCGCAGGGGCTCGGCGAGGTCGAGGTGGGCTTCGGAGGCGCGACCTTCGACGGCGCCGATGCGGGAGCCGCCCCTGAGCCCGAACGCACCGTGCGCGTGAGCGCCGAGCGCCCGAGCGGGCGGGCGCCCGTCGACGGCGGCGCCGAGCCGGCACCCGTGCAGGTGGTGCTCGGCGCGGCCCTCGCCGAACGCCTCGGCGCGCAGACGGGCGATTCCCTCGCGTTCCGAGTGCTCACGGGCGGTGCCGACGTGCAGGCGACCGTCGCGGGCATCACCCCCGCCGTTCCCGGTGCCGGCGACGCGGGCGTGCTCGCGGACCTCGGCGCACTCTCGGCGGCGGCGTTCCGCGCCGACGCCGGCGTTCCGGCGTCGACCGAGCGCTGGATCACCACGGCCGACCCGACCGGCGTCGCCGACGGCATCCGCGACGGCCGCACGACGGCGCTCACCGCAACCACACGAGCGGATGCGTCGTCCTCCCCGCTCATCGGCCCGGCCGTGGCCGCGCTCTGGGCCGGGGCGGGCGGCGCGCTGGCGTTCGCGGCGGTCGCCCTCGCCGCGCTCACCGCGGCACTCGCCCGCACCCGGTTCGGCGAGGTCGTCGTGCTGCGCGCGCTCGGCATGCCCGCAGGCCTGCAGGCGCGGTCGCGGTTCGCCGAGCTCGCGACCGCGGTCGGCTCCGCCGTCGCCATCGGCGCGGTCGTCGGCGCGCTCGCCGGGCTCACGACCGCCCGCGAACTGGCCCGCGCCGCCGTCGCCGGCGCGCCCGCCGGGCTGGCGGTCGACCTGCGACTCGATGCCCTGCCCTGGGCTGCGGCGCTCGTCGCGTTCCTCGCGATCGCCGCCGCGGTCGGCCTCGCGGCCGCGGCATCCGTCAGGCGACTCGCGGCGACGCCCGGCATCCGCGAGGAGGAACGATGAGCCGGGCGCACCACTCCCACCTCTCGACCGCCGGGCTGCTGCGACGCCAGCTGACCACCTCGCCGGGCGCATCGATCCTGCTCGCGATGCTCGTGCTCGCCGGGGCGCTGCTCGCGACGGCCGTGCCCCGCGCGGCGACGGCCCTCCACACCGCCGCGCTGCACGAGCAGCTGGAGTCGGTGCCCGCGGCCGAGCTCGACCTCACGGCGACCTCGCGCGAACGCCCGGGCGTCGGTCCGGCATCGGGCGCGACGACGCTCGACGAGGACGTCGCGGCCGTGTGGGGCGCGCAGGAGGACCGCCTCTCGGCGATCGTCGACGAGATGCCCGCGCCGCTCGCCGCGATCACCGAACCCCCGCTCGCGATGCTCACCGTCGCGCCCATCAGGGCGCAGGTGCCCGGCGCCGGCCCGAGCTCGCCGTCGTACCGCATCATGCCCGGTTTCGACCCGCGCATGCGCGAGCATCTCCAGCTCACCGCGGGCGACTGGCCGGCACCCGTCGACGCCGACGTGCCGTCCGACTCCCCCATCGAGCTCGTGCTCACCGGCGCCGTCGCCGAGCGAATGGAGTGGGCGATCGGCGACGAACGGATCATCGACGTCGACGGCGCCCCGCAGCCGGTCGTGCTCGCCGGCACCGTGGCGGCCGTCGACCCCGACGACGGGGTGTGGACGCATCTCGTGCCCGCGCTCGAGCCCTCGGTCGTCGACAACGGGCTCGCACCGCCCGAGATCACCGCCATCGCGTTCCTCGACCCCGCCTCCTGGGCGGACTTCGCCCGGGTCAGCGTGCCGCTGACGCTCGAGGTCTGGATCCCGATCGACACGTCGCGCATCACGGCCGACGCCACGGCAGGGCTGCAGACCATGCTCGGCCGCTTCTCGAGCGACCTTCACGTGGTCGGCGACGGCGAATGGATCGACGAGTACTTCACGGTCGGCGAGCTGGGCTTCTCGAGCAGCCTGCGCGACGAACTCGCGGTCGCGACCGCCGCCGCGACCGCGAGCGACGCCGTGCTCGCGACCGTCGCCTCCGGTCCCATCGGCGTCATGGTCGCCGTGCTCGTGCTGGGCGCTCGCGTGGTGTTCGAACGGCGACGCGAGGGCCTCGAGCTCGTCGCGGCACGCGGCGCCTCGACCGGGCAGCTGCGCGGCATCCTCGCGCTCGAGGGCGCCCTGATCGGCGTGCCCGCGGCGGTCGTCGGCGGCATCGCCGGCACGCTCGCCTTCGACGCCGACGGCGGGCCGGTCGGGTGGACGGTCGCGGCGGTCTTCGCGGCGACGCCGGCGGCGCTGCTGATCGCCTCGGCGCCCTCGCTCAGCCCGCTGCGTCGCGCCCGCGCAGACCTCGGCACGGCGGGCGGCGGACGGCTGCGCTGGATCGGCGAGCTCGTGGTCGTGCTGCTCGCCGCGACCTCCGTGGTGCTGCTGCTGCGCCGCGGCCTGGCCGGCTCCGCGGCCGCCGTCGGCGTCGACCCCCTGCTCGCCGCGGTGCCGCTGCTGCTCTCGCTCGCCGCGTGCCTCGTCGTGCTCCGGGTCTATCCGCTGCCGCTCGCGCGCATCGTGCGGTCGATGGCCGCGAAGCCGGGGCTCGTGGGCTTCCTCGGGTCGGCCCGCGCGCTGCGCGACCCGTCGGCCGGGCTCGTGCCGGTGCTCGCGGTCGTCGTGGGCGTCTCGGTCGCGGTGTTCTCGTCGGTGCTGCTCGGCACGATCCGCTCGGGCGTCGACGCCGCGGCATCCCATCGGGTGGGGGCGGATGCCTCGGTGTCGGGGCTGCCGCTGACGCAGGCGCAGCTCGGAGAGTTCGCCGACACGCCCGGCGTCGCGGCCATCGCTCCCGTGTACTCGTCGAGGAACGCCTCGATCTCGATCGACGGCCGCCAGCGCACGACGACGCTCATCGTCGTCGACGTCGCCGAGATGCGCGCCGTGCAGCAGGGCCGCCCCGATGCCACGCCGCTGCCCGAGGCACTGGCCGCCCCGGCCGCCGACGACGGCGTGCCCGTGCTGCTCTCGGGCGTCGTCGCCGCGGTGACGGCGGATGCCGACGACGTCGAGCTCGACGGCGACCCGTACTCCGTCGTCGGCGTCGTCGACGGCACCACCGCGTACTCGCCGCGCGCCAACTGGATGCTGATCGACCGCGCGAACGCGAAGCCGTACACCGACACGCTCGTGCCGCGAACCGTGCTCGTGCGGTTCGACGAGGGCGCAGACGCCGACGAGGTCGTCGCGGCGCTCGAGCGCATCGCGCCGGGCAGCACGGTCGAGACCCCCGGCAGCCTCGCCGAGGCCCTGCACTCGGGCCCGACCGTGCAGGGGCTCATCGCCGCGCTGATCGCCGCGATCGTGCTCTCCAGCCTGCTCACGGCCCTCGCGATCGTGCTCACGCTCGTCGTCGGCCGCCCGGCGCGCGAGCGCCTGCTTCCCCTGCTCGCGACGCTCGGACTCGACCGGCGCGGCGAGCGCGGGCTCGTGGCGTGGGAGATCGGCCCGGTCGCGGCGGTGTCGCTCGTCGTCGGGGCGGCGCTCGGCGCCGTGCTGCCCTTCGTGGTGCTCGGCGGGATCGACCTCAGCGCGTTCACGGGCGGTGACGCGCAACCGGCGGTCGCGTACGACCCGCTGCTCATCTCGGCGGTGCTCGCGGCATCCGTCGTCGTCACCGTCGTCGCGTCGGCGCTGGCGGCATCGCTCGGCTCGCGCATCGACGTGGCCCGCGCGATGCGCAAGGAGGAGGAAGGATGATCACGTGGCAGACACGCTGACCCACCCGCACATCCTGTGCACCGACCTGGTACGCATCTTCACCGCCGACGGCGTCGAGGTGCAGGCGCTGCAGGGGTTGAACCTGCGCGTGGATCCCGGCGAGATGGTCGCCGTCATCGGCGCCTCGGGCTCCGGCAAGTCGACGCTGCTCACGATCCTCTCCGGCCTCGACACCGCCACCGCGGGCAGTGCGAGCGTCGCCGGCCACGACCTGCTCGCCATGGGATCGCGCGAGCGCGTGCAGTACCGCAGGCACACCGTCGGCTTCGTCTGGCAGCAGGCGTCGCGCAACCTGCTCCCCTACCTGACCGCGGCCGAGAACGTCGCCCTCGCCATGAGCGTCGCCGGCACCTCGCGCGGACCCGCGCGGGCCGGCCGCGTGGGCGAGCTGCTCGACCTGCTCCGGGTCGGCGACGTGCGCGACCGGCGGCCCGCCGACCTCTCGGGAGGTCAGCAGCAGCGCGTCGCGATCGCGGTCGCCCTCGCGAACGATCCGCTCGTGCTGCTCGCCGACGAACCGACCGGCGAGCTCGACGAGGCGACCTCGTCGGCCGTGCTCGAGGCCATGCGCAGCGTCAATGAGGAGCTCGGCGTGACGACGCTCATCGTGACGCACGACCCGACCGTCTCCGGCCACGTGCGGCGCACCGTGCAGATCCGCGACGGCCGGACCTCCACCGAGGTGCTGCGCTCCACCCGCGTCGACGAGCACGGAGCAGAGGAGCACGTCGCGGAGGAGTTCGCGGTGCTCGACCGTGTGGGGCGACTGCAGCTGCCCCACGAGTTCGTGCAGCGCCTCGACCTCCACGACCGCGTGCGCCTCGCCCTCGAGCCCGACCACGTGGGCGTCTGGCCCGGCGGCGGAACGCCCTCGTCCGCGGCAGATCCCGGACCTGCGGCGCCGGCGGCCGAGGCGGCGGCCGGGCCCGAGGCCGTGCCCGGGCCCGAGGCCGTGCCCGAGGTCGGTCCTGAGTCGGCTTCCGCGCCCTCCCCCGCAGCCGATCCGCGTCAGCACCCCGAGGAGGAGGCGCGATGAGCACGCTCGCCGCCGAACACGTCAGCCGCGACTTCGAGACCGAGGCGGGCGTCGTCCACGCCGTTGCCGATGTCTCGCTCGAGGTGCGCCCGGGCGAGCTGCTCGTGGTCACCGGGCCGTCGGGCGCCGGCAAGACGACCCTGCTGAACCTGCTCGGCGGCCTCGACCGGCCGACCTCCGGCCGGGTACTCCTCGGCGATGCCGACCTGTCGACGCTCGGCGACGACGCCCTCGCCGCGATCCGGCGGGAGCAGCTCGGCTACGTGTTCCAGTCGTTCGGGCTCATCCCGGTGCTCGCGGCGTCGGAGAACGTCGAGGTGCCGCTGCGACTGCTGCGCATGCAGCCCGACGAGCGCGAGGCCCGGGTGGCCGAGGCGCTGGAGGCCGTCGGGCTCGGCGCCCACGGCGCCCAGCGCCCCTACGAGCTCTCCGGCGGTCAGCAGCGTCGCGTCGGCATCGCCAGGGCGCTCGCCGCCCGCCCGCGGCTCCTGCTGGCCGACGAGCCGACCGGTCAGCTCGATAGCGGCACGGCGGCGACGGTGATGGACCTCATCGGCGAGCTCGTGCATGCGCGCGGCGTCGCGGCCGTCGTCACGACGCACGATCCGGCGCTCGCGCGCCGGGCCGATCGCGTGCTCGAACTGCACGACGGCGTGGCGCGAGCGGCGGAGGTCAGCGCACCCTGACCGACAGGCAGGTGACGCAGCCCTCGAGCTTCTCGAACTCGCTGATGTCGACCGTGACCACCCGGTAGCCGAGGTCCGAGAGCATCGCGGCCGTCTTCGGCGCGGCCGACGACATGAGCAGCGACTCGTCGCTGAGGGCGACCACCGCGACGCCCTCGGGCTCGCCGACCGGCAGGAAGCGCGGGAACAGGCTGGGCACGTCGATGCGCTCGGGGTCTCCGATGACGGTACCGTCGGGCAGCGCGGTCACCGCGCTCTTCAGGTGCAGCGCCTTCGTCAGCGGCACCGCCACGACCTCGTAGCCGTGCGGGGCGAGGAGCGCGCGCAGCTGCCGGATGCCCTCGGCGTTCGTGCGGCTGCTGGCGCCGACGTAGACCGTCGAGCCGACCTTCAGCACGTCGCCGCCGTCGAGCGTGCCGGGTGCGATGATGCTCGCGACCGTCACCCCCGGGATCGATCGGACCGCGCGTTCGACGGCCTCGGTCTCGGGGCGACGCGACTCGGCGCCGGGGTGGGCGATGACGGCGAGGTCGCCGAACATGACGACGGCGTCCTCGACGAACACCGAGTCGGCGAGGTCGGGAGCCGCGTCGACCTCGATGGTCTCCCAGCCCTCGGCCACGAGCGCCGCGCAGTAGTTGTCCCACTGGTCGTCGGCGAGGGCGTGGTCGACCGGTCGGCGCTCGACGTGCGTGAGCAGGCCCTCGTCGAGGTTCGTCGCGGGAATGCGCACGAGCGCGATGCGGCGGGGCGCGCGCTGCGGCGCGTAGTCGAGGATGCCCCGCAGCACCCGGGGCGCGAGGAACATCTCGCCCACGACGACCGCGATGATGAAGAGCAGGTTGAGGCTCACCAGGGAGCCCACGACGAACAGGAACAGCGGGGCGGAGACGGGGTACCCGATCGACGCCGCCGTGATGGTCGTGCCGATGAGCGATGCGAGGCAGGCCGACGTGAAGCCCGTGATGAGGGTGAGGAACCACGCGCGGGTCGCGCCGGCCGCGTTGCCGACCGACAGGAGCGCCCAGGTGATGAACGCCATGAGCGCGAAGTGGCCCGAGATCTGGCCGAAGGCCTGCGGCGACTGGGCGTTGCCGATGAAGAACGCCAGCACGGCGACCACGGCGGCCAGCGCGGCGACGGCCGCGGATGCCGCGAACACCGCCAGCACCCGGCGTCCGAGCGTGGGCTCGGGTCTGAACCGGGCAGGGGTGGCGGGCGTGGCGGCGGGGGACGTCATGGCCACGAGCCTAGCGGCCCCCGCCGCACGCTCAGTTCGCGGCGTCGAGCCTCGCGTGCGCCAGCCGGTCGGCGGCGGCGAGGGTCGTCGTGCCGTGCTCCTCGGCCGAGCGCAGCACCGAGGCGACGGTGTCGCCGATGGCGGCGATGCGCGCGTCGAGTGCGGCCTGGTCGGCTCCGGGGCGGCTCGCGACGTCGAGGTAGATGACGCCGCCCGCGTTCGCCACGAAGTCGGGCGCCCAGACGATGCCGCGCGCGGCGAGCAGCCCGGCGACCTCGCGCGAGGCGAGCTGGTTGTTCGCGGCGCCGACGACGGCGCGCACCCGGAGGTCGCGCACGACCTCGGGCGTCAGCACGCCGCCGAGCCCGCACGGCACGAAGACGTCGGCCTCGACGAGGTGCGCGTCGGCGGGGTCGACCCACGCCGCCCCGAGCTCGTCGGCGAGGGCGCGCTTGCCGACCGCGACATCCGTGACGGTGAGCTCGGCCCCCGCGGCGGTGAGCGAGCGGGCGAGCCGGCCGCCGACCTGGCCGAGGCCCGAGATCACGAAGTGCCGGCCGGCGAGGTCGGGCGAGCCGAACACGTGCGCCACGGTGGCGACGATCGAGGCGTGCACGCCCGCGGCGGTGGCGTCGGCCGGTTCGCCGACGCCGCCCTGCTCGGCGGGGAGCCCGCACACGTGCTCGGTGCGTTCGGCGACGACGGCCATCAGCTCGGCGCTCGTGCCGACGTCTTCGGCGGTCATGTACGCCCCGCCGAGCGACTCGATCGCGTCGCCGAGGTCGAGCATCGCGTCGTGGATCGCGCGCCCGTCGAGGGCGAGGCCCTCGGGGATCACGACGACGGACTTGCCGCCGCCGCGCGCGAGGCCGGCCGCGGCGTTCTTCATGGTCATGGCCTGCGAGAGGCGCAGCGCGTCGGCGAGGCCGTCGGTCCAGCTCGCGTAGCGCCACAGCCGTGCGCCGCCGAGGGCCTGGCCGAGCCGGGTGGAGTGCACGGCCACGATGATCGTGAGGCCGGAACGCCGGCCGTGCGAGACGAGCACGCGTTCGTGGTCGGGTGCGTCGAGCGGGAGTGCTGCTGCGGTGGCCCCCGCCGGGATCGGGTGTGCGGGGGCGTGGGTGATCGTCATCGATCGTTCTCCTTCTGAGTCCGCCTTGTGGGCGGAGCGGTGCGGGCGCCTCATGAGCGCCTTCACCTCAAGGGTACTGCGATCGTCGGCCGCCACGACGAACGACGGATGCCGCGGGCGGCCGCCCGCGGCATCCGTCGCCGTCGTCTCGCGGGCCGCGTCGGGACGGGCCCCGGCGAGCCGCCCTGATCAGTGGAAGAAGTGGCGCTCGCCGGTGAAGTACATCGTGACGCCTGCGGCCTTCGCCGCCTCGACCACCTCGTCGTCGCGCACCGAGCCGCCGGGCTGCACGACCGCGCGCACGCCGCCGTCAAGCAGGATCTGCAGGCCGTCGGCGAAGGGGAAGAACGCGTCGGAGGCGGCCACCGAACCGGCGGCGCGGTCGCCCGCCCGCTCGACGGCGAGCCTGCACGAGTCGACCCGGTTGACCTGGCCCATGCCGACGCCGACCGAGGCGCCGCCCGAGGCGAGCAGGATGGCGTTCGACTTCACGGCACGGCACGCCCGCCACGCGAACTCGAGGTCGGCGAGGGTCGCCTCGTCGGCCGGCTCGCCCGCGGCGAGGGTCCACTCGGATGCCGGCGCGAAGCGGCGGTCGGCCTGCTGGAGCAGGAGTCCGCCCGAGACCTGCTTGAGCTCGACCGAGGTCGGCTCGAAGCCCTCGGGCAGGGTGAGCAGTCGGATGTTCTTCTTCTGCATGAGCAGCTCGAGCGCCTCGCCCTCGAACGCGGGCGCGATGAGCACCTCGGTGAAGATGCCCGAGACGGTCTGCGCCATCTCGAGCGTCACCGTGCGATTGGCCGCGATCACGCCGCCGTACGCCGACACCGGGTCGCACTCGTGGGCGCGGCGGTGCGCGTCGGCGATCGGGTCGGATGCCCCGGCCGACGCGACGGCGATGCCGCACGGGTTCGCGTGCTTGATGATCGCCACGGCGGGCTCGTCGAAGTCGAACGCGGCCCGCACGGCGGCGTCGGCGTCGACGTAGTTGTTGTACGACATCTCCTTGCCGTGCAGCACGACCGACTGGGCGATGCCGGGCCGGCCGCCGTTCGAGGCGTAGATCGCGGCCCGCTGGTGCGAGTTCTCGCCGTAGCGGAGGTCGGCGTCCTTCGACCAGGTGCCGCCCACCCACGCGGGGAACGGGGACTCCTCTGCGGGCTGGTCGGGCACGACGACCGAGCCGATCCAGCTCGCGACCGCCACGTCGTACGACGCGGTGTGCCGGAACGCCTCGCGGGCCAGCACCTGACGCTGCGCGAGGGTCGTGCCGCCCGCGGCGACGGCCGCGGCGATCTCGGCGTACCGGTCGGGCGAGACGACGACGGCGACGTTCGGGTGATTCTTCGCCGACGCGCGCACCATGGCGGGCCCGCCGATGTCGATCTGCTCGACGACCTCTGCCTCGCCGGCGCCGGAGGCGACGGTCTCGGCGAACGGGTAGAGGTTCACGACGACGAGCTCGTACGGCTTGATGTCGAGCTCGGCGAGCTGGGTCTCATGGTGCTCGAGCCGCAGGTCGGCGAGCAGGCCGGAGTGCACCGCGGGGTGCAGCGTGCGAACGCGGCCGTCGAGGTGCTCGGGGTAGCCCGTGACCTCGGCGACCTGGGTGACGGGCAGGCCCGCGTCGGCGATGGCCTTGCCCGTGCCCCCGGTCGAGACGAGCTCGACGCCGGCGGCGACGAGCTCGGTGGCGAGTTCGACGAGGCCGCGCTTGTCGCTCACCGCGATGAGCGCCCGACGCACCGGGACGACGTCGCGGGGGCGGTAGAGGCTCGGGTCGATCGTGTGTCCGCTCATCGGGCGAGTTCCTTCAGGTCGAGATGCGAATTGGCGATGTCGAGCACGGCCTGGATCAGCAGGCGTCGCTCGACGGGCTTGATGCGGTCGTGCAGCGACGACTCGGTGTCGCCAGGCAGTACGGGCACGCGCTCCTGGGCGATGATCGGGCCCCCGTCGACCGAGTTGTCGACGACGATGAGGCTCGCACCCGTCTGGTCGACGCCGGCGGCCAGCGCGTCGCGCACGCCGTGGGCACCCGGGAACTCGGGCAGGTAGGCGGGGTGCGTGTTGATGAGCGCCGGGGAGAACGCGTCGACCACCGCGGGCGGCACGAGCCGCATGAGCCCCGAGAGGATCACGAGGTCGGGCTCCCACAGGCGCACCTGCTCGATGAGCTCGGCACCCCACGCATCGCGGTCGGGGTACGCGGTGAACGGCACCGTGAAGGTCGGGATGCCGAACTCCTCGCCGAGGGCCAGGCCGTCGGCGTCGCGGTCGGCGCCGATCGCGACGACCCGAGCGGGGAACTCGACGTCTCGAGCGGCCTCGAGGAGGGAACGAAGGTTGGATCCGGTGCCAGAGATGAGCACGACGAGCTTCAGCACCATACGAGCCTACCGGGTCGTGTCGAAGGCCTCGGTGTCGTGGGCGTCGCCGTCGTCGCGGGTCGGGGGTGCGTCACGACGCCACCACGGCGCGTCGGGGTCCGTGGCGGGCGGAGCGGCCTCGCGCGGGGCATCGGATCTCGCAGGGTCCGCGCGAGGCACCGGCGTGCGCGGCGGTTCGACCGGCCGGGCGGCCGCAGGGCGCCGGGCGGGCTCGGCGCTCCGCGCCGGCTCGGGGTCGCGGGCGGGCATCGCGGCGGGCCCTGCGGGCGGCGTCGTGGCGGGCGTCGCGGTCGCGGCGGTGCGCGTCGCGACGGTGCGCGTCGCGACGGTGCGCGTCGCGACGGTGCGCGTGCTGCGCTCGTCGGACGTCGCCGTCCAGCGGTCGCGCACGGCGACATCCGACCCGGCCTCTTCGCGTCGACGCACGAGGGCCGCGTACCCGCCCGCGAGCGCGCCGACGCCGACCGTCGCAGCGGCCACGAGCCCGACCGCCACGCCGTCGGGGCCGACCTCGACGAGGCGGCCCGGCCCCACGGCGCCCGACGACCAGCGCGCCAGCAGCCCCAGCGTCGTACCCGCGACGAGCGCGGAACCCGCGGCGACCGCGAGCGGCCACCACCATCGGTCGCCCTCGCCGTGCGCAGCACGACGCCGGGTGGTGCCGATCAGCCACGCGCCGACGAACCCGAGCAGCACCGGCACGACGAGCCACAGCGCGCCGAGCGCGGGCGACTGCTCGGGAAGCGCGCCGAGCAGCGGGATGCCGGGCACCGGTCCGAGCGCCGTCGCCCCCGACGACACCACCGTGCCCGAGCCGAGGGCGAATCCGGGCCCGAGGAGCCAGGCGGCGGCCCAGACGACGACGTTCGGCAGCAGTGCGAGCTGAGCCATGGTCAGGGCGATGCCGCCGTCGACGCCCGGATCGAGTGCCTGGTACAGCCCCGCGATCGTCGCGTAGTCGAGCGTGATCGCGAGCGCGACGAGCGCTCCGGCCACCGCGAGCACCCCGAACGCGGCGCCGGCGCCGACGCGCACCGAGACCGCGGCCGCATCGACGAGGGCGGGCGGCAGCTCGGCGACGGTTCGTCGCACGAACCCGGCGTTCGCGACATCCGTCGACGGGTTCGCCGCCGACTCCCCCACGGCGCCGACGAGCGCGCCGAGCCCCACGACGAACGCCGGCAGGCCGACCGACCACCACGGATTCGCGTGCAGCGCCGGCGACTCGACCAGCGCCACCGCGCCTGCGCCCGCGAGCGCGAACACGACCATGGCCGCGACCGCACCCGTGAGCGCGTGATCAGCGGCGGCGGAACGGCGCCCGATCCGCAGTCCGGCCGCGAACGTCAGCAGTGCGATGCCGAGCAGGGCGATCGAGATCGCGAACGGGTCGCCGGCGCCCTCGAGGCCCGTGCGCGACGCCGTCACCGGGTCGACCTGCGCGGTGAGGTTCACGCCGTGGCCGAGCAGCCACACCCCCGCCGCGCCGTGCACGAAGACCATGGCGTCGACCGCGAGCCCGAAGTGCACCGCCCAGAGCAGCATGAGCGGCACGATCGCCAGGGCGAAGCCGATGAGCGCTGCGACGAGCGCCTCCAGCGAGGCGAGCAGGGCGATCGTGGTGCGTCTCATTCCTCCGGGAGCCTAGCCCGGAGTGCGGCACTCACTCGGCAGGCGTGGCGCGATCCTTCGGACCCGGGCCCTTCTTCGCGCGGGTGGTCGTGGCCGTCGCGCCGGCGGCGGGGGTCGCGCCGGCGACGGATGCCGCGGCGCCCGCGTCGCCGAGGTCGATCCGCTCGTCGGGCTCGTCGTCGGCGGCACGTTCGGGCTCGACCCCGAGCACGGCCGTGTCGCCGTCGCCCGCTCCCCCGGCTCCGTCGGCGTCGATGGCGGCCGCCTCGGCCTCTTCGGCAGCCCTGCGTGCGGCGAGGGCGGCCTCGACCTCGTCGGCCGGGCGCTGCAGCAGCTCGACGATCAGCACCAGCAGCAGCACGACGACGATCGTCCAGACCACGAGCGACGTCGTGATCGGCCGCGAGAACAGGATCACGGCGACGCCGCCGAGCGCGATCAGCGAGAACACGAGCACCCGCTGCCGACCCAGCCACGCTCCGAACGCCCCCGTCGTCAGCCCGCGCTCGGCCGCCGAGCGGCGCAGTGCGCCGAACCCGGCGTCGACGAAGCCCCGCAGCTTGCGCGGCAGCGCGCCCGGACCGCTGAGCCAGGCGATCACGGCGACCGCGACGGCGAAGATCGCGATCGCGACCGTCGTGGCCACCATGCGGTCGACGATCTGGTCGTAGATCACCTCGGCCGCGCCGGCCGGGATGATGCCGGGGGCCACCGTGCCGATGAAGTACAGGCGCGCGATGCCGAACCCGCTGCCGAGCACCAGCATCGAGACCGCGAGCGCCGACGTGGTCCAGATGATCGCCGTTCGGCGCCTGGGTGCCACGAGGATGCCGGCGACGAGGAACGCCACCGCGACCCACGGCAGCCAGGTGCCCGCGGAGACCGCGAGCGCGTACACGATCTGCACGGTCGGGAGGGCGTCGGACTGGGCGATGACGATGACGCGATCGACGTCGGGGATCGCCGAGGCGAACCCGACGCCGGCGTCGACGAGCCGCTCCTTGACCGCGGAGACGATCGGCCCCAACTGGATGCCGAGCTCGCCGGCTGCGCTGATGTCGATCGCCGTGTCGGAGCTGCCCTGCAGTGCCGCGATCGTCTGCTTGTGCGTGACGCGCAGGGCCTGCTCGAAGATGTCGCCGAACGCGTCGGAGGTGACGAACCGGTTCACGATCTGCCCCACGAGGGACTGGATGCCCTGGGTCGCCGGCCCCTCGAGCAGCCCGAGCGCCTGCTCCGCGCGCGGCGGGAGGCCGAGATCCTTGATGGCGTCGAACACCGCCGAGGTGTAGCCCTCGATGTCGACCGACTCGAGCACCGCGTCGGTCGCCTTCTCCGAGACGACGGCCTGCACCTGGGGATCGTCGGCCAACGGCGCGAAGGTCGCGACGAACGTGTCGGTGTCGACCAGCTGGGTCTTCGCCCAGGCGCCGAGCACGGCGATCGGGGCGAGCAGCACGCCGATGATCACGAGCACGGTCGCGACCGCGACGCGGCCGCGACCCGAGCGCCGGACCTTCTCGGACGCGGCGGCCTGCGCGGCCGCCGGAGCCTCGACCTCGACGCGGAGCCGCGCGTTCTCGGCCTCGAGCGCCTCGATGCGTGCGAGCAGTTCCTGATCGCCTGTCTGTGCCATGCCGTCCCCCCGACGTACCGCGTTTCCCACACCATATCGGCGCGGATGCGGCGAACGCAGCCGTTCTTCACGGGAGGACGCGAAAACGCCCGTCCGCACCCCCGCGCCGAAGCGGGGAGCAGCGGACGGGCGTTCGCCGCGAACGCGCACGGCCCGGCACACGAGCGCCGGGCCGTGGCATCCGATCAGAGTGCTGCGTAGACCTCGCGGAGCAGCTGGGCGGTCTCGGACGGTGTCTTGCCGACCTTGACGCCGGCGGCCTCGAGGGCCTCCTTCTTCGCCTGCGCGGTGCCGGCGGAGCCGGACACGATCGCGCCCGCGTGGCCCATGGTCTTGCCCTCGGGGGCGGTGAAGCCCGCGACGTAGCCGACGACCGGCTTGGTGACGTTCGCCTTGATGAAGTCGGCCGCGCGCTCCTCGGCGTCGCCGCCGATCTCGCCGATCATGACGATGGCCTTGGTCTCGGGGTCGGCCTCGAACGCCGCGAGGGCGTCGATGTGCGTCGTGCCGATGATCGGGTCGCCGCCGATGCCGATGGCCGTCGAGAAGCCGAGGTCGCGGAGCTCGTACATCATCTGGTACGTCAGCGTGCCCGACTTCGACACGAGGCCGATCGGGCCCTTGCCGGTGATGTTCGCCGGGGTGATGCCGACGAGCGACTCACCGGGGCTGATGATGCCGGGGCAGTTCGGGCCGATGATGCGGGTCTTCGCGCCCTTCTCCTTGGCGTAGGCCCAGAACTCGGCCGAGTCCTGCACGGGCACGCCCTCGGTGATGATCACGAGGAGCGGGATCTCGGCGTCGATGGCCTCGACCACGGCGTCCTTCGTGAACGCCGGCGGAACGAACGCGATCGACACGTCGGCGCCGGTCGCCGCGATGGCCTCGGCCACGCTCGCGAAGACGGGGAGCTCGACCGGGTTGCCCGAGGCATCCGTGTGCAGCACCGTGGTGCCGGCCTTGCGCGCGTTGACGCCGCCGACCACCTGGGTGCCCGCGGCGAGCATGCGCGCGGTGTGCTTGGAGCCCTCGCCGCCGGTGATGCCCTGGACGATGACCTTGGAGTCCTTGTTGAGGAAGATCGTCATTTCTGTGCGCCCCTTACGCGTTCGCCAGCTCGGCGGCCTTGTCGGCGCCCTGGTCCATGTTCTCGGCGAGGGTGACGAGCGGGTGCGCGGCCTCCTCGAGGATGCGGCGGCCCTCGACGACGTTGTTGCCGTCGAGGCGCACGACGAGCGGCTTGTTCGCGGTCGAGCCGAGCTCGGCGAGCGCGCCGACGATGCCCTTGGCGACCTGGTCGCACGCGGTGATGCCGCCGAAGACGTTGACGAACACGCTCTTGACCTGCGGGTCGCCGAGGATGATGCCGAGGCCGTTGGCCATGACCTCGGCCGAGGCGCCGCCGCCGATGTCGAGGAAGTTGGCGGGCTTGACGCCGCCGTGGTTCTCGCCCGCGTAGGCGACGACGTCGAGCGTCGACATGACGAGGCCCGCGCCGTTGCCGATGATGCCGACCTCGCCGTCGAGCTTGACGTAGTTGAGGTCGAGCGCCTTGGCGGCCGCCTCGAGCGGGTCGGCCGCGGCCTTGTCTTCGAGGAGCGCGTGGTTGGCGTGACGGAACTCGGCGTTCTCGTCGAGCGTGACCTTGCCGTCGAGCGCGATGACGTTGCCGTCTTCGTCGAGGATGAGCGGGTTGACCTCGACGAGCGTCGCGTCTTCGCCCTTGTAGACCTCGTAGAGCTTCACGAAGACGTCGGCGACCTTGTCGACCAGCTCGGCCGGGAAGTTCGCGGCGACCGCGATCTCGCGGGCCTTCGCGGCGTCGACGCCGGCGATGGGGTCGACCTCGATGCGGGCGAGCGCCTCGGGCTTCTCGACGGCGAGCTGCTCGATCTCCATGCCGCCCTCGACGCTCGTGAGCGAGAGGTAGGAGCGGTTGGCCCGGTCGAGCAGCACCGAGAAGTAGAACTCCTGCGCGATGCGCGCGCCGCCCGCGACCATGACGCGCTTGACGACGTGGCCCTTGATGTCGAGGCCGAGGATGGCCTGGGCCGCCTCGAACGCCTCGTCGGGGGTCTTGGCGACCTTGACGCCGCCCGCCTTGCCGCGGCCGCCCGTCTTCACCTGCGCCTTGACGACGACCACGCCGCCGAGCTTCTCGGCCGCGGCGCGCACCTCCTCGGCGGTGTCGGCGACGATGCCCGGGAGCACCGGGACCCCGTACTGTTCGAACAGGTCTCTGGCCTGGTACTCGTAAAGATCCACGCTCTACTTCCAATCGGTCCGCACGCGCGACCGCGCACAGTGGCTGGTGGGTGTCGCCCCGGCGAAAGTCTCTCGAAGTCGAGAGAAGCGGGGCCGCCGTCCATGCTACTCCGCTCCCGGCGAGCGGCCGAACGCGAGGCCTCGGCCCCGGATGCCGGGCCGCTGGCGGGTCAGTTCGTCGGCCCGATGCGGTCGAACTCGTCGAGCGAGAAGACGAACTCCACCGGCACCTCGAAGAACCGCGCGATCCTGAGGGCGAGATGCAGGCTCGGATTGAACTCGCCGCGCTCGAGGTATCCGACCGTCTGGTAGTGCACGCCGATCGCCTCGGCGAACTCCCGCCGGGTGACCCGCCGCTCGGCGCGCAGCATGGCCACACGGTTGTGCACGACATCCGTGCGCTCCGATCGCTCCGTGCGCTCGACCGCGACGGCGGGAGCCGTGCGCTCGGCAGACTCGGTGCGCTCGGCCGCCGCACGTGCATCGGCGACCCGCCCGCCGCCCTCTGCGACCCCGGTCATGCCCGCTGCAGCGCGGCCTGGCGCCGCGCCTCGATCGCCGAGCCCGTCTCGCGGCGTGCGACGCGGCGCAGGACGGTCGGCGCCAGCGCCGCCCCGACGACGGCCCAGACCGCGACGACCGCGAAGGCGATGCCCAGTTGCCAGCCTCCGGCGGGCTCGAGAGCTCCGGCCCCCTCGGGGAGGAACGCGAAGCGCAGCGCGTGCCCGATCCAGTAGAGCGGCGAGCCCTGGCCGATGATCTGCACCCACGCCGGCATCGAGGCGAGCGGCTGGAGGAGTCCGGAGACCCACGCGAGCAGGCCGACCACGACGAAACCCCAGCCGCCGACCGCCCGCGGGTTGCGGAAGAGCGTTCCGAGCACGAGGCCGAAGGTCGTGAGGGCGATCGTGCCGAGCACGAGGATGCCCACGGTCACCGCCAGCCCGGCGGCGTCGATGCCGAACGTCGAACCGAGGATGATCGCGGCGATGAACAGCGTCAGCACGATCGACTCGATGAACTCGCACATGATGCGCGTGAGGAGGCCGGTGGCGTAGGCCCGGAGTCCGTCGGGCAGGGATCGGGCGCGGATCAGCGTGCCGTCTTCGCGCTCCGCGACCACGACCGCGGCGAGACCGTAGCAGGTGATCATCAGCAGCTGAATCGTCAGGAGGCTCGGCATGATGAACGACGTGACCGGCACCCCGGGCGCGAGCTCGCCGTCACGGGTGAACCACAGCACCAGGGCGAGCGCGATCAGGCCGACGACGGTGTACGCCGTCTCGCTCGGGGTTCGCAGGGAGATCCAGTGCTCGGTGATGCCGCGCCTGATGCCCGCACGCACCGCGTTCGTCCTCGGGTTCACGGCGATCACCCCTCCCCGATGACGATGTCGACGGGCGCCGCCTCGTGCCGGGCGACCATCGCGAGGTAGGTCTCCTCGAGCGTCTGCGCTCGTACCTGCAGTTCGGTGACGATCACGTCGGGTCGCACGAGCAGGTCGCGCACGAACGGCACGGGGTCGCTCGCGCTGTGCACGTGCCGCGTGCCGCCCTCGCGCCACGTGATCTCGCTGGCGCCGGCGACCTCGGCTGCGAGGTCGGCCGGGCTGCCGTCGGCGACGATGCGGCCTCCGTCGAGGATCAGGATGCGGCTCGCGATCTTCTCCGCTTCGGCAAGGTCGTGCGTCGTGAGCAGCACGGTCGTGTCGTCGAAGTCGCTCAGCCGATGGATCAGCTCATGGAAGTCGTGCCGCGCGATCGGGTCGAAGCCGGTCGTCGGCTCGTCGAGGAACAGCAGCTCGGGTCGGCCGACGAGGCCGATGGCCACGTCGAGGCGGCGACGCTGGCCGCCCGACAACGAACGCACCTGCGACGTGCGATGGCTCTCGAGCCCGACGAGCTCGAGCAGGTCGTCTGCCCCGTACGGACCGGGGCGATCGGATGCCGCGTACGGCTCGTACATCGTCCCGAACTGCTCGAGCAGCTCGCCGACCCGCCATCTCGCGTGGTCGCGCCACGATTGCAGCACGACGCCGACCTTCGCACGCCATGCCTCTCCGGCGTGCGCGGGATCTTCGCCGAGCACGGCGACCTCGCCGCCCAGTCGCTCTCGGAAGCCCTCGAGGATCTCGATCGTGGTGGTCTTGCCCGCGCCGTTCGGGCCGAGAAGCGCGACGACCTCTCCGCGATCGACACTCAGGTCGATGCCGTCGAGCACGACACGACCGCCGTAGGCCATGCGGAGTCCGCGCACATCGATGACCGGTTCTCGGAACATCAGCGCCTCGATTCCATCATCGGAAGACTACGAGATGTAGCATACCTACTACATCTCGGAACCGCCAGAGCCTGTGACCGGTCGCCCGGCATCAGCCGTTCGCCGTCAGGCTCGCGGCGGCACGCTCGGCATCACGCCGCTCGGCGGCGGCAGCCGATCGGCCTCCGCGAGCCGCTTCGCCGCGAGCACGGCGAGCAGCCCGACTGCGGCACCGAGGACCGTCTCGAGCACCCGGTCGGCGAGCAGGCCCACGAGCGGCGCAGGCGAGGCGAGGTGGGCGACGGTCAGCGCGAGCGGGGTCACGAAGACGAGTGCGGCGCCGTAGTGGCGGCCGACGAGCAGTTCGGCGCCGAACTGGCACACGGCGATGATGACCACGAGCACCCAGACCGGCGGATCGGGCCAGAGCAGCACGGCCGTGACGAGCACGCCGACGAGCGTTCCGACGACGCGGTGCACGGCGCGCTGCGCGGTGTGCGCGGCCCGGGCGGGCGGGATCACCGCGACCGCGCTCACCACGGCCCAGTAGGGGTGCCCGAGCCCGACGACGAGCGCGAGCGCGCCGGCGACGAGCGCGGCGACGACGTTCTGCGCGACGTTCACCCAGAGGCGCGCATCGCGCATCGCCTCGGCGCGCATCGAGGTGCGCCGCGGCAGGTCTCGGAAGACGGCCGCGGTTCGGCCCGGTGCGGCGCGACGCAGCAGCCAGCCCGACATCGCGAGCAGCCACGCGAACGCGGCAGCGGCCCATGCGACGCCCCATCGCAACCACGCGGTGCCGTCGTCGACGGGCTGGGCCGCGCACACGAGCAGGCCGAACACCGCGAAGAGCGGGCCCGACGGCGTGACGCCGAACACGTTGAAGGCCACGATGACGGCCGTGACGAGCACGGCGAGCGCGAGCGCGACGACGGCGACCGGCGCGTGCATCGCAGCCAGCAGGATGCCGAGCCCGGTGGCGGCCAGCTGCACGGCCGCGGCCGTCGTGACCGTGCGCAGGCGGGTGCGGTAGGGCTCGCTGCGGCCGAAGATCGCGGTCATGGCACCGAACGCGGCGTATGCCGCGTACTCGGTCAGGCCGAGGGCAACGAGCAGCCCGAGCGGCACCGCGGCGGCGACTGCGGCGCGGAGGGCGACCTCGACGTCGAGCGTGCGGAGCCGCCGCAGCCCGGCGCCGAGCGAGCGCTCGGGGCTCACGACATCCGGCCCAGGTGCACGGCCGCGTAGGCCAGCGCCGCGACGGTCTCGCCGTCGGTGATGCCGCCGCCGCGCACCATCGACCACACCTCGGCCCACGGCACGGCGCGCACCTGGCTGATGCCCTCTTCGTGCTGGTGGTGCGCCGCGGAGTCGGCGAGCTCGAGCCCGGTCGCGAGGAAGACCGTCTCGGGCGCGCGGGCGATGCCGTTCAGCGCGGTCATGAATCCGATCTCGCGCCACTCGGATGCCGCGTAGCCGGTCTCCTCGAGCAGTTCGCGCCGTGCCGCGTCGAGCGCGTCTTCGCCGTCGGTTCCGCCGGCGGGCACCTCGATCGAGGCCCCGACCGTGTGCCGGTCGACGGTCACGAGCAGCACCTCGTCGGCGTCGGTGACCGCCACGACGAACACGGCCGGATGCCGCATCTCGACGACGCCGTAGATGCCGGCCTCTCCGTCGGGGCGTTCGACCTCGTCTTCGACGACCCGGATCCACCGGTTCTCGTAGACGGTCCGGCTCGCGCGCGTGGGCCAGGTCATGCCGTGCGCCTCAGAGCTTCTCGATCGGGGCGATCTTGATGAGGAGCTTCTTCGGCCCGGCCGAATCGAAGGCGACGTGCGCGATGCGCTTCGTGCCCTCGCCCGTGACCTGGTTGACGCGCCCCTCGCCGAAGTCGACGTGACGGATGCGGTCGCCGGGCTCGAGCGTCAGGTCGCCGTTGTCGCGCACGGTGCCGGTGACGCGGTTGGCCCATTCGGCCTTGGGCTTCGCCGACGCCGTGACGCTGAACTTCTCGAGGTCGCGGTCGCGGGTGCCCCACGCGCCGCCCGGGCGGCGGGCGTTGAGGGCTCGCGGTTGCGTGCCGCCCCGCGAGGTGGCCATGCCCGGCGACTGCTTCCAGTCGACGAGGCCCTCGGGGATCTCCTGCAGGTAGCGCGACGGCATCGCGACCGCGACCTCGCCGAACTGGGCCCGGCTCATCGCGAGCGAGATGTAGAGGCGCTGTCGGGCGCGCGTGATGCCGACGTAGAACAGGCGTCGCTCCTCGGCCGGGCCGCCCGGTTCGGAAGCCGACATCTGGTGCGGCAGCAGCCCCTCTTCGAGGCCGGTGAGGAACACCGCGTGGTACTCGAGGCCCTTGGCCGTGTGCAGCGTCATGAGCGACACGGTGCCGGAGGCGTCGTCGAGCTCGTCGGCCGCGGCCACGAGCGACACCTGGGTCAGGAAGTCGACGACCGTGGCGAGCGGGTTGTCGCGGTCGAAGTCGCGGGTCTGGGCGACGAGCTCGTCGACGTTCTCGGCTCGGGTCTCGTCTTGGGGGTCGCGGCTGCGCCGCAGCGCCTCGATGAGGCCGGAGCGCTCGAGCAGGAACACGAGCACGTCGGACACCTTGGAGGCGCCCTCGTTGGTGCCGGCGGCGATGCCCGCCGCCGACGGCGCGAGCATCGCGGCCGCCTCGTCGAGCACGTTCGCGAGCGTCGTGATGGCGCCCGTGACCTTCGGCCCGAGACCGAGGGCGTCGGCCGAGCGCATCGCCTCGCGGAACGTGACCTGGTTCGCCTCGGCGAAGCTCGAGAGCGCCGTCTCGGTCGCCGGCCCGATGCCGCGCTTCGGCGTGTTCAGGATGCGGCGCAGCGCGAGCTCGTCGAGCGGGTTGGCCACCGACACGAGGTAGGCCATCGCGTCCTTGATCTCGGCGCGCTCGTAGAACTTCGTGCCGCCGACCACCCGGTACGGCAGCGCCGACCGCACGAAGATCTCCTCGAGCGCACGGGTCTGCGCGTTGGTGCGGTAGAACACGGCGATGTCGCGGTAGGCGATGCCCGACCGGTGCAGCGCCTCGATCTCGTCGGCCACGAACTGCGCCTCGTCGTGCGCGGTGTACCCGGTGTAGCCCGTGATCTTCTCGCCGTCGCCGACCGCGGTCCAGAGCTTCTTGTCTTTCCGGTCGAAGTTGTTCGAGATCACCGCGTTGGCCGCGGAGAGGATGTTCTGCGTCGAGCGGTAGTTCTGCTCGAGCAGCACGACCTTCGCCCCCGGGAAGTCGCGCTCGAACTCGGAGATGTTGCGGATGTCGGCGCCGCGGAACGCGTAGATCGACTGGTCGGAGTCGCCGACGACCGTGAGGCTCGCGCCGGGGATGCCGCCGGTGGCGTCGGCCAGCCCGCGCACGTTGAAGCCGTGCTCGGACATCTCGGCGACGCGCTCGGCCGGGATCGGCTGCGTGAACTCGCGGATCAGCGAATACTGCGCGTGGTTGGTGTCCTGATACTCGTCGACCAGGATGTGCCGGAAGCGCCGCTGGTAGAGCGACGCGACGTTCGGGAAGGCGCGGAACAGGTAGACCGTCTCGGCGATGAGGTCGTCGAAGTCGAGTGCGCTCGCGGCGCGGAGGCGACGCGTGTACTGCCGGAAGATCTCGAGGAACATGACCTCTTGGGGGTCGTTCATGTTCGCGTTGCGGGCGAACGACTCGACGTCGGAGAGCTCGTTCTTGAGCTTCGAGATCTTCGCCTGCGCGCCGGCGGGGGTGAACCCCATGGTGTCGGCGTCGAGCTCCTTGATGATGCGCTTCAGCACGGTGCGCGTGTCGGCGGAGTCGTAGATCGTGAACGTCGACGACAGGCCGATCGCCTCGGCCTCGCGACGCAGGATGCGCACGCACGCGGAGTGAAACGTCGAGATCCACATGCCCGAAGCGCCCTCGCCGAGCAGCGCCTCGACGCGCTCGCGCATCTCGGCGGCGGCCTTGTTCGTGAAGGTGATCGCGAGGATCTGGCTCGGCCACGCCTCACGGCTGTCGATGAGCCCCGCGATGCGGTGGGTCAGCACCCGGGTCTTGCCAGAGCCGGCGCCCGCCACGATGAGCAGGGCCTGGCCGCGGTACTCGACCGCCTCGCGCTGCTGCGGGTTCAGGCCGTCGGTGAAGCGGTTGCCGGATGCCGCGGGCTCGCCCGTTGCGATGGGTGCGCCGGATGCGGCGGGCGCCTCGCGCCAGCCGGCCGGGTCGTCGGGGTCGAGGATCAGCGTCATGTCCCGACAAGTCTAGGCGCGGCATCCGACACCGCTCCCCCGACGTCGACGCGACGAGGGAGCGCTGCCGGCGCGGTCAGGCGAACTCGACGACGAGCTCGACCTCGACGGGCGAGTCGAGCGGCAGCACCGCGACGCCGACGGCCGAGCGGGCGTGGCGGCCGGTCTCGCCGAACACCTCGCCGAGCAGCTCGGAGGCCCCGTTGACGACGCCCGGCTGGCCGGTGAAGGCGGGGTCGGAGGCCACGAACCCCACGACCTTGACGATGCGCGTGATGCGGTCGAGCGAGCCGATCTCGGCCCGGACCGCCGCGAGGGCGTTCAGGATGCAGGTGCGCGCGTAGGCCTTGGCGTCGTCGGCGGGCACGAGGCCGTGGCCGTCGCCCACCTTGCCCGTGGCGGGCAGCGCGCCCGCGGTGAAGGGCAGCTGGCCCGACGTGTACACGTACGAGCCCGTGGCCACGGCGGGGATGTACACCGCGACGGGCGGCGCGACATCCGGAAGCACGATGCCGAGCTCGGCGAGGCGCGCCTCGAAGCCGGCCATCAGGCCCGGCCCTCGCCCTCGAAGGCCTTCGCCGCCTGCGCCGCAGCTGCGGCCCCGGCCGACGCGGCGACCGACTCGGTGCCGCCGACCGGACGCTTCAGGTACGCGACGATGCCGCCCTCGGGCCCCTGCACGATCTGCACGAGCTCCCAGCCCTCGGAACCCCAGTTGTTGAGGATCGCGGCGGTGTTGTGGATCAGCAGCGGGGTGGTGATGTACTCCCAGGTGACCATGGGACCCTCGTCTCTTCGTGGCGGGCGGCTTCAGGATCGGATCCGGCCGGCGACCGGGCCGCGTGCGCGCCGCCCATCGACGGCGCGGGCGTTCGCCCAGCTTCCGTGCCGTTGATTGCCAGTCTTCTCCGTTACGCTCCACTATATGTCTGCCAAAAATCGCCCGATGAGCGACGTCGGATCAGGGATCCTCGCGTTCGTCGGCATGAGCGCACTCGCCGGCGTGCTCGTGACCGCTGCAGTGACCCCTGCCCTCGCGGTCACCGGTATGGCCGCCAACAACAGCATCACGATGTTCGAGAACCTGCCCGGGTACCTCGACATCGGAGATCTCTCGCAGAAGTCGACCATCTACGCGATCCAGCCCGACGGCTCGCCCGCGGCGATCACGTCCTTCTACGACGACAACCGCGAAGAGGTGTCGTTCGACTACATCTCCCAGTACCTGAAGGACGCCGCGGTCGCCGGTGAGGACCCCCGGTTCTACGACCACGGCGGCATCGACATCAAGGGCACCCTGGCCGCGGTCGTCAACGAGTTCGTCCCCGGCGGCTCGACCCGAGGCGGTTCGTCGATCACGCAGCAGTACGTCAAGAACGTGCTCATCAACAACAACATGAAGGCTGCGACCACCGAAGAGGAGAAGCAGCAGGCGTACGACGACGCCACGGCGACCACTCCCGAGCGCAAGCTCAAAGAGATGAAGTACGCCATCTCGATCGACAAGAAGTACCCCAAGGACACCATCCTCGCGGGCTACCTGAACATCGCCGCGTTCGGCGGGCAGGTCTACGGCGTGCAGTCCGCCGCGCAGTACTACTTCAACACCAACGCGAAGGACCTCACGCTGCCGCAGGCCGCGAGCCTCATCGCGATCGTCAACTGGCCCGAGAAGTTCCGCCTCGACTACCCCGACAGCGAGACGAACGGCGCCGAGACGGTGGTCGACGGCGAGAAGGTGCCGTACGCCGACAACAAGTCCCGTCGCGACTACATCCTCAAGGAGATGTTCGACGAGAAGAAGATCACCAAGGAGGACTACGACGCCGCCGTCGCGACTCCGGTGCAGCCCGACATCCACGAGCCGACCACCGGCTGCCAGGCCTCGCCCTACTACGCCTACTTCTGCGACTACGTGACGTGGGAGATCAAGGACAAGATGGACAACAAGGACACGCCTGATGTCAACGAGGGCGCCGAGATGCTCTCGACGGGCGGCCTGAACATCTACACCACGATCGACATGCAGATGCAGGATGTCGCGACGCAGGCGCTGAAGGAGAACGTGCCCTCGACGATCCCCGAGATGGACCTCGGCGGCTCCGTGGTCTCGGTCGAGGTCGGCACGGGCCGCATCCTCGCGATGGTGCAGAACACCGACTACAACGTCGACCCCGACGTGACCGGAGACAACTACTCGGCGGTCAACTACAACGCCGGCATCGACTACGGCGGATCGAGCGGCTTCCAGCCGGGCTCGACGTTCAAGACCTTCACGCTCGCCGAATGGCTCAACGAGGGCCACTCGCTGAACGAGAGCATGAACGCCACGAAGCGCAACAACTGGGGCACGTTCCAGGACAGCTGCAACGGCCCCGTGAACGTCGACGGCTGGGATCCCGGCAACGACGAGGGCGGCAACGGCGGGTACTGGACCGCGCTGTTCAACACCATCAACTCCGAGAACACGGGCTTCGTCGCCATGGCGAAGCAGCTCGACCTCTGCGGCATCAAGAAGACCGCGACGGCGCTCATGAGCGCGGGTCGCGCCGACGGCGGCGAGCTCGGCACCCCGGCCGGCACGGACTGGACCTTCCAGCCCTCCGCGGTGCTCGGCACCGAAGAGGTCGCGCCCGTCTCGATGGCCACGGCGTTCGCCGCGTTCGCCGGCGGCGGCGTCTCCTGCACGCCGATCGCGATCGACCGCATCGAAGACGCCGAGGGCAACGACGTGCCCGCGCCGAAGTCGACCTGCACCCAGGCGATCACGTCCGATGTCGCGGCCGGCATGGACTACGCGCTGAACAAGGTCATGACCGAGGGCACCGGCTCCTCCTCGCTCTACAAGATGGACACCTCGGGCACCCCGATGATCGGCAAGACCGGTACGACCGACAACAACGAGGCGACCTGGATGTCGGGCTCGTCCTCGAAGGTCGCGACGGTCGTCGGCGTGTACAACGCGACCGGCCACGTGAACCTGCGTCAGACGTACATCAACGGCGAGCAGGCCGCGGTGCTGCGTCACAACATCTGGCCCAGGGTCATGGACTTCGCGAACTCGAAGTACGGCGGCGACGCCTTCCCGGAGCCGAAGGGCGAGTTCCTGAACGCCCCGCAGGCGAACGTGCCCGACGTGCTCGGCCTCGCTCCCGATGCCGCCCAGAAGGCGCTCGAGGCGGCAGGCTTCGGCGTCGCGCTCGACGGCGAGATCGACTCGGCGCAGCCGAAGGGCACGATCGGCCAGCAGAGCGCGACCGGAACCGCGGCGCGCGGCTCGCAGATCATGCTCAAGGTCAGCAAGGGCAACCTCGCCGCAGTGCCGAACGTCGTGGGCCAGCAGGCCGACGCCGCCGAGGCATCGCTGAAGCAGGCGGGCTACAAGGTGCGCCGCGCCACTGAAGACACGAACGACGACAGCAAGGTCGGCATCGTGCTCTCGCAGGATCCCGCGGGCGACGGTTCGGCCAAGGCCGGTGCCACCATCACCATCACCGTCGGCAAGAAGTCGTCGGGCGGCGGAGGCGACAGCGACGGCACCGACGACGGCGGCACGCCCACACTCCCGGGCGGCGGCGGTTGAGCCCAGCCAAGTCGTCGCCGGCCGCGTCGATCGCACTCGCGATCGGCGCGGCCGGCGCTGCGACGCTCGCGTGGGGCGTGTTCGTCGAGCGCAAGCGCTGGACCCTCCGTCGCGTCGAGGTGCCCGTGCTGCCCGCCGGCTCCGAGCCGATCAAGGTCCTGCACCTCTCCGACCTGCACATGGCCCCATGGCAGCGCGAGAAGCAGGCCTGGGTGCGTTCGCTCGCCGAGCTCGAACCCGACCTCGTGGTCGACACGGGTGACAACCTCGGCCACGAGCGAGGCCTCGAGGGCATCCGCGCGGCCTTCGAACCGTTCCGGGGCATTCCGGGGGTGTTCGTCAACGGGTCGAACGACTACTTCGGGCCCGTGGCCAAGAACCCGTTCCTGTACTTCTCGGGCCCGTCGGGCCACGTGCGCCGCAGCGCGCGCCTCGACATCGCCGCACTGCACTCGTACTTCGACGAGCTCGGCTGGCAGGACCTCGACAACACGGCGATCGGCTTCGACCTGCGCGGCACGCACTTCGAGTTCTTCGGCGTCGACGACCCGCACAAGGGCTACGACCGGCTCGACCTCATCACGAGCGCGATCGACGAGCTGCGCGCCGAAGACCCGCTGGGCGACGAGATGTGGCCCGACTCGGCGTCGGCGGCCGCATCGCGCCCCACGGTGACCGTCGGAGTCGCCCACGCTCCCTACCAGCGCGTGCTCAACTCGTTCGTGAACCACGGCGCCCAGCTGATCCTCGCCGGGCACACGCACGGCGGCCAGGTGTGCGTACCCGGCTTCGGGGCGCTCGTCACGAACTGCGACATCCCGCGCGATCAGGTCAAGGGCCTGAGCGTCTGGCGTCACGGCCTGCGATCGGCGTTCCTCAACGTCTCGGCGGGGCTCGGCACCTCGATCTACGCGCCGGTTCGGTTCGCCTGCCCGCCCGAGGCGACGCTCGTCACACTCGTCGCCGCGGCCTGACGCGCGAGTGGTCAGCGGGGCTCCGTTTATCGGCTATCCTTGTTGAGGCCCGCAAGGGCACCGGGGTGTGGCGCAGCTTGGTAGCGCGCGTCGTTCGGGACGACGAGGTCGCAGGTTCAAATCCTGTCACCCCGACACTGTGTCGGTTGAGACACGCAGAAGAAGGCCTCCGCGAGAGCGGGGGCCTTCTTCGTTCCCGCGGCTCGCGTTCCCGGGGCTCGCATGCTCGCGACCGGCCGGAGATCAGCGGTTCGGATGCCGCAGCTCGGCGCCCGACGCGAGCAGGCGCACGATCGACCACTCCGGTGCCGTGTCGAGTGCGCCCTCGCGCGATCCGTGCTCGGGGTCGGAGAGGATCGCCCGAGCGTCGACCTCGACGCGTCTCGGGTCCTGGGCGAGTCCGATGCCGCTCGCCTTCAGCGTCGCCTCCTTCACGGTCCACGCGCGGGCGAGGGCCCGTCGGCGGATCGGGCCGTCGGGCACGGAGGCGAAGACCTCGAGCTCGGCCGCCGAGCACATCCGGCGCACGAGCTGCGGACGGGCGAACGCCTCGAAGGGCGCGACCTCGATGTCGACTCCCACGGGAGCCCCGCGCGAGACCGCGACGAGCATGGTCGTGCCGCTGTGGGAGATGCTCACGTCGAGGCCGTGGTCGCCGAGCAGCCGCGGCTTGCGACCGGGGTGATCGGCACGGAATCCGGGCCAGCGGCCGTCGAGCCGCTCGCGCACGAGCGCCTCGGCCCAGTCGCGCCCCGCCTCGTGGCGTTCGCGCAGGTGTCGGGCCCGCCCGCCGTCGAGGTCGGCCCGCGGAGAGGCGGGCTCACCCGGACCGGCCGCCCGCGGCATCCATTCGCCGACGCGCCACCACAGCCCGTCGGCCGCGCCGTGCGCTGCACCCCGCCGACCCGACGGGGCGAGCATGCCCGACGCGCCGGCGGTCACGCCTCGGCGAGCCGTTCGGAGATGCCGCCGGCGAGCTCGCCGATCGTCGGGTAGTCCCAGACGATCGTCGGATCGACGTCGAGGTCGAACTCGTCCTCGATGTCGCCGCAGAGCGTGAGCGCGTAGACCGAGTCGAGTCCGAGGTCCGCGAGCGGCGTGGTCGCGTCGAACGTGCCGGCGTCGACCTTGCCGTACGCGACGACGCGTCCCATGAGCCAGGACTCGATGGTCGGGGCATCCGTGGTCATCTGGTGTCTCCTTCTTCTTGCGGGGCCGCGGGCGGCTCCGACGCGTGCTCCGAGACGGCGAACCGGCCGCCTCGATCGAGGATCCCGCCCGCGACGTCGACGAGGTGGTCGACGGTCCCGGGTGCCGACGGCGCGATCCGCCCGGCGAGCCTCGACTCGAGCCGGTCGAGCACGGCCGCACGCACGATCGGGTCGTGCGGCAGGCTGCCCGGGCTCGCGGCCGCGCTCACTCCGGCCCACGCGCCGCCGGCCAGCAGCAGGGCGAGGCGGTGCGCGAGCGCGAAGGCCCCCGGCGGCGCATCGGCGCCGAGCATCGCGGGCTCGACGTCGGCGATCTCGGCCCGCAACCGGTCGAGTCCGGCGGCGAGCCGGCCGACCGACGCGGCCGACCGCTCGTCGAGCGCGCCCAGCACCGCCGGATCGGTCAGCGCCGCGCCGAGCGGGTCGCTCGATCCGGCCCCGAGCGAGAGTCGGGAGAGATCGAGCTCCTCGAGCGGCTCCCCCAGCCGGAACAGCGCGGGATCGGTCGCGGTCGTCCGTCGGGAACGACGCACCCACGCCGGCAGGTTGGGCAGGATCGTGAGCAGGCACGCGGTCGATCCCGCATGCCCGATCGGCACGACCGCGAGGTCGCGCACGAACTTCTCGACGACGTCGTACGGCGCCACCCGGGCGTAGAACGTCGAGCCGAAGAGCACCGAAAGGTCCTGCATCGCGGACTGCAGGAGCATCGGCACGAGGTACTTCGAGACCGCCGACAGCACGAGGCACTCTTCAGGCGCGAGGTGCAGGGCCCGCACGACGACCGCGCTCAGCGCGTCGGCGAGCCAGAGATCGGCCATCGCCCCGGCGAGCAGCGCCCTCGCGTGCGGCAGGTCGAGCACCGCGCCGCCGTAGAGGGTGCGTTCGCCGCCGTAGCGCACGGCGAGGTCGAGCGTCGCATCGACGGTCGCGACCGCGAGCGACGGGATCACCGCGCGGCTCACCTGGAACGCCGTGAGCGCCGTCTGCGCCGCCGTGCCTGCCGCGCCGACCACGGCCGACTCCGGCAGGGGCAGCCCGTCGAACTCGGCGACGCCGATGCGGCAGCCGCGCATGCCCGCCGTGAGCACGCGACGGCCCGTGTCGACGAGCGGGCGCGTGGCGGCATCCTTGTGCCAGAGCAGGAGCGAGTGGCTGCGCGCCCCCGGCTCCGGCGAGGTGCGGGCCATGACCAGCACCGACTCGGCTCGATCGATGTTGTTGATGACCTGCTTGGTGCCCGTGACCACCCAGCCGCCGTCGGCGTCGCGGCGCGCCGCGCACTCGTTGGCGAGCAGGTCGTTGCCGTGGTCGAGCTCGTGGAAGCCGACGGCGATGCGCTCGCCGCGCAGCAGCCGGCCGGCGATCTCGCGCCGCTGCGCCGCATCGCCGGCGACCCAGACGTTCAGGGCCGCCATGAGCGTGGTGAGGCCGTACCCCAGTCCGAGCGCGGGGTCGCGGCGGAAGATGGGGCGCCAGCGGCGCACGAGGTCCTCGGTCGAGACCCATCGGCCGCCAAGCGAGGCCGGCACGAACTCCGCCGCGGCGCCCCACTCGTCGAGCAGGGCTTCGGCCGTCGTGCTCAGCCGCCTGGCGTCGTCGTCGGCGACGATCGAGGCGTAGTCGAATGGTCCGGGATGCCGCGGGTCGCCGAAGAGCTCGTCGAGCTCCTCGACCGGGGCGGCCGCCGGTCGTCGAGCAGCGTTCCGGTCGGTGCCGGTCGGCCGGCGTCCGTCGAGCAGGGTCATGCGGCGTCCGCCCATCCGTCGAGCATCGAGACCGACCGCGCCCGCCCGGCCTCCTCGAACGCGAGGTCGGCGAGCGCGGCCGCACTCCCGCTCGCCGCGGTCGACGGGTGCAGGCCGAGCCGCACGGCGATGCGGTCGAGCACGGCCGTGAGCCGCACCTCGGAGGGCGCGCTACCGCGTTCGGGCGAGGCGAGCTCGGTGGCGACGGCGCAGGCGGCGCCGAAGCAGAGCGAAATCCGCTCGGCGAGGTCGAAGGATGCCGCGGACGGCGCGGACTCGCGCGGCGCGGCGCCCGCCGCGCGCACGAGCCGGTCGGCTTCCGCTGCGATGCGCCGGGCGGGCGACGCAGCGGGACGCGAGCCGAGCAGGTCGACGAGGCCTGGCAGGGCGCGCAGCATGCGGGTGCCCCGCTTCGTCACGAGCCGGAGACTGGCGGTGTCGACCCAGGCGTCGGCCGGCCCGTCGAATGCGAAGTCGGCCACCACGCGGCCCACATCGACCTGCTCGCCCTCGCGGGCGATCGACGGGAACTCGTTGACGATCATGTTGAGGTTCACGACCGAGTTGCCGTCGAAGATGCCGACGACGCGGTTGTCGCGCGCCGCCTTCTGGAACCCGCCGGCGCCCGCGATGCCGATGAGCTGCGACCGCGCCCCGACGAACGGGGTCAGGTCGCGGAACATGAGGTCGACCGTGTCGGGCACGAGGAACTTCACGAGCGCGCTCACGAGCGACATCTCCTCGGGTGCACGATGCGCGCCGCGCGCCCCGGCGTACATCACCGCCTCCGCCAGCAGCGCGTCGGCGATCGCGGTGCCGAGCGTCGCCCTGGCGGTCGGGAGCTCTCCGAGCGAGCGCCCGAAGAGACTGCGGCCGGACGCGAACGCGGTGGCGACCGCGATCGCGTGGTCGGCCGCGCCCAGCGAGAGCGCCGTCGTCAACGGCCGGGTGAGCTGGAGGCTCTTCAGCACGATCTCGAGGCCGTGACCCGGCGCGCCCACGAGGCGATCGCGCTCGACGCGTGTGCCGCGCAGCTCCAGCCCGCTGATGTCGGCGCCGCGGATGCCGTGCGTGGCGACCTTCGGGCGGGCGGCCAGCGTGCCCGCGTCGACGCGATGCTTGTCGACGAGCACGAGCGAGAGCGCACGGGGTCCGGCGTCGCCGGTGCGGGCCAGCACGGTCATCGCCCGGCCGCGCGTGGCGTTGTTGATCGGCCACTTCGTGCCGGTGACCCGGATGCTGTCGCCGACGGCGGCCGTGGTCGCCGTGCTCGACAGGTCGGACCCGCGCCCCTGCTCGGTGAGCCCCCAGGACACGGGATCCCCGGCCAGCACGATGTCGGCCATGTCGGCCGCGATCGGTCCGCCGGCGATCCAGGCGCCGACGGCGCCGAGGAAGGTCTTGCCGTGCGCCACGGCGACCGTGAGGTCGCGGCTCGCGAGGCGGCGGATCATCATCATCGGCACGAACACGTCGCCCAGGCCTCCGCCGTGCACCTCGGGCACGTACGCGCGCTGGAGCCCCCACCCGTCGACGGCCGCGACCGCCTCCACGGGGAACGCCGACGCCTCGTCGAGCTGCACCGATCGTTCCTCGGTGATCACCGAGCCCGACTCGTCGGGCCGCCCGAGGAACCCGTCGAACGCCGCGACGGAGGCGCGGCCGAGCGGTGCGACGACGTCGGCCGTGCCGACGTCGGGCGCCGGCGCCTGCGCGCTCATGCGGGGGTCCGATCGAAGCCGAGCCTGAGCACGGTCGCGAGTCGCTCGTCGGCGAGCAGCGACCTGGTCAGCGCCCGCTGCACCTTGCCGCTCGTGGTGCGCGGCAGGGTGCCCTTGCGGATGAAGGCGATGCCCAGCTCGGGCAGGGTGTACTCGTCGACCACGCGCCGGCGCACCTCCTCGGCCAGTCGCTCGAGCTCGTCGGCCGAGACCCTGGCGGCATCGACCTCGGCGACGAGGCCGACCGCCGGCTGGGTTCCGAGACCCTCGAACGCCGCGCTGAGGCATCCGGAGGGCAGGAAGCCCTCTGCCGTGGTCTCGAGGTCCTGCGGGTACAGGTTGCGCCCGCGGATGATGATCAGGTCCTTGATGCGGCCCGTGATGACGAGCTCGCCGTCGACGAGCGCGCCGAGATCGCCCGTGCGCAGGTAGCGTCGCGCGTCGGGCTCGCCGACGAGCGCGGCGTCGAAGACCTGCGCGGACTCGTCGGGCCGCCGCCAGTAGCCCTGCGCGACGCTCGGCCCGCGCACGAGGATCTCGCCGATCGATCCCTCGCCGGCGCGCAGGCCGGAGGCGGTGTCCATGATGGCGATCTCGTGCCCCCCGGCGGGCGGCCCGCACGAGACGAGCTCGACCGCGCGCCCGTCGCCGACCGGGTCGCGCAGCTCACCGGCCTCGACGCCGTCGGCGTCGACTCGGATCGGATCCACCGCTTCGTCACGCACGCTCGCCGTCACGAGCAGCGTCGTCTCGGCCATGCCGTACGCCGGGATGAACGCGCGACCGTCGAACCCGGCTGCGGCGAACCGCTCGGCGAACGCGGCGAGCGTCGAGCTGCGCACCGGTTCCGCCCCAGTGATCACACCCTCGAGCGACGAGAGGTCGAGCGTGGCGAGCTGCTCGTCGGTCACGAGCCGAGTGCACAGCCCGTACGCGAAGTCGGGCCCGACCGTGTGGGTCGAGCGGTACTCGGTGATGAGCCTCAGCCAGAGCAGCGGGCGGCGCAGGAACTGGCTCGGCGAGGTCAGCACGCTGTCGGCGCCGACCGAGATCGGCTGCAGGAGCTGACCGACCAGACCCATGTCGTGGTAGTGCGGCAACCAGCCCATCGTGCGCGAGGCCGACGTGATGCCGACGGCCGCCGTGATCGCGGACTCGTTCGCCACGAGGTTGCCGTGGCTCACCATGACCCCCTTCGGGGTTCCGGTCGAGCCCGACGTGTACTGCAGCAGGGCGAGCGCGTCCGCGCCGATGGGCGGCGGCGCCCACGACGCGGGATCCGCTTCGCCGGCGAGCGTCGTCACCTGCGCGACCTGCGCGCCCGCCGGGGCGTCGCCCGGCCCGAGGCCGATCGCGGCGAGCGCCGTGCCGTCGGTGAGCACGAGCCTGCTGCCCGAGTCGGCGATGATCGCCTCCATGCGGCCGAGGGCGGCCCCGGGCTGGCGCATGGCCGACACGGGCACGGGCGAGGCCACGAGTCCGGCGTAGAACACGGCGTAGAGCGCGCGGATGAAGGCGAGACCGGGATCGAACGCGAGGATGACGACCTCGCCGGCCGCGTACCCGCGGGCGGTCAGCGTCGCGGCATCCGCCCTCGCCTGGCGATCGAACGCGGCGTACGACCGGAACTCGGAGTCGGTTGGGCTCGAGTAGAACCGGATCCCGCGGTCCTCCCCCGCCGTCGACGCCGTGCGCATCATGACGTCGACGAATGTGGTGCTCGTCATCGCGTCGGCTCCCTCCCTGTCGACCGCCCGGCTGAGCTGTGATGAACGTCGTCGTCCGGAGATGGCACCGGGTGTGAGGGCGAGCATATGGAGGCTTCTTGAACACCACGCGCACACGATGTTGCGCGCATGTTACGGCTTCGCCGGAGAGCACCCCCAGCTCGGGGGGCGCCTCGTGCACGCGGAGCGCGGGCGGATATGCTGTGCGCCTGTCGGGGGGCCGCGCCGCGTGCCGCCCGCGCGATCTGCACCGCCGGCCGCACGCCGGCCACCCGCGGTCCAGCCCGCGACCCACCCACGCCCATCCGCGACCCACCCCGCGACCCACCGGAAGGAGCCTCGATGGCCAACGGACTCGGCGCACTGCGGCAGCGACTCTCGCAGCCGCTCCGCGCCCCATGGCTGCTCGCCGCCGCCGACCGCCTGCTGCTCTCGAGCCGGAGCATCGCGGGCCCGCGCGACGAGCCGCACCACGTGCTGCTCGCGCCCGCCGGCGGCGGCAACATCGGCGATCAGGCCCTCGTCGAGGCCTTCATCGAGAACGTCGACGGGCGGGTGAGCGTCATCTGCCGGCGCCCGGCCGACTACTCGATCGACGACGAGCGCGTGCGGGTCGTGCCACTGCTCTCGCTCGTGTACGGCGACCTCGTCGGGCACGTGCGCGATCTGCGCGCATTCCGCGAGCTGCTCCGCACGGCGACCACGTTCTCGGTCGTCGGCGCCGACGTCATGGACGGCGGCTACGGGTACCGGGCGTCGGCGAACCGCGCGAACCTCGCGCGGCGCGTCGCCGAGATCGGCATCGACTCGCGGGTCCTCGGGTTCAGCTGGAACGCCTCGCCCCACCCCGTCGCGCTCCGGGCCGTGCGCGCCGCCGCCGCCACAGGGGTCGACACGATCGTCCGCGACCCGAGGTCGGCGGCCCGCGCACGCACCGACGGCATCGCGCCCGTGATCGACGGCGCCGACATCGTCTTCCTGGCCCGGAGCACCGACGCCGACACCGCCGCGACCTGGGCCGACCGGGTCGCCGGCCCGCTCGCCCTCGTGAACTTCTCGGGACTCGTGCCCGCCGACGGCGGCCTCGACCCCTACGTCGACGTCGTGCGCGCGCTCCGCGAACGCGGGCACGGCGTGCTCCTCGTGCCGCACGTCTCCCGGCCCGGAGCCGACGACCTGCCGATCTGCGTCGCGGTGGCCGACCGCTTCGCCGACGACCCCGACGTCGTGCTCGTGGACCGCCTGCTCTCGCCGTCGGCGATCCGCGGACTCGCGTCGCGGGCGCGGATCACGGTCACCGGCCGCATGCACCTCGCCGTCATGAGCCTCATGCACGCCGTGCCCGCCGTGACCGTCGCGACGCAGGGCAAGGTCGAGGGCCTCATGGACCTCGTCGGGGCGCCGCAGCTCTGCGTGCCGACCGACCGGCTCTCCGCCGACCTCGCGCGCGTCGCCGCCGACACCGCCGACGCCGCCGACGACCTGTCGCGCGCCATCGCCGCGCGCCTCGACGAGGTGCGCGGGCTCGCGGGCCGCAACCTCGAGCGCATGCCCCGCCCCGTTCGTACTGTTACCTCCGGGTAAACATTCGGCGTCGGGCCATCGTGCCGTCCCGCGCGGAGGTTACGCTGGGCGGGCTGGCGACTCGGCCGATGACGGACCCTCGAAGGACGTGTTCCGGATTCGGGCGTGATGTCGGGTCTCCGCCGGACGGAGAGGCTGACGTGGACATTCTGAACGTGGTGCTGTTCATGCAGCGGGCCCGGGATGCGCTCTTCTCGAAGATCGCCTCGACCGGCTTCGCGCGGTTCGGGGCGCGCACGCGCATCCTGCTGCCGTTCCGGGTCGGCAACGCCCACCGCATCGCCGTCGGCTCGGATGTGCTCATCGGCCCCGGCTCCTGGCTGATCGTCCCCCGCCTCGACGGGCCGACGCCCACGATCGTCATCGGCGACCGCGTGCGCATGAACCAGACCTCGATCTCGGCGGTGCAGAGCGTGGTGCTCGAAGACGGGGTGGCCATCGCCAGGGGCGTGTACATCTCCGACCACACGCACGGCTTCGACCAGCCCGACGTCTTCATCCGCGACCAACCGCTCGACCGGGTCGCCCCGGTGCGCATCTGCCGCGGGGCGTGGATCGGCCAGAACGCGGTGATCATGCCGGGGGTCACGATCGGCCCGGGCGCGGTCGTCGGCGCGAACTCCGTGGTCCGCGACGACGTGCCGGCCAGGTGCGTGGTGGCCGGCGCGCCCGCCCGCCTCATCCGGGAGCTCACGGCATGACCGACCACGCCGACGCCTCGTTCGCCCTCTCCGAGGACGACCCCGGAACGGATGCCGCGGGCCGGCGTCGTCGACCCGAGCCGACGGACTTCGTCTTCACCTTCAGCTACGAGACCTACTCGGATGCCGTGCGCCGCGGCATGATGCGCCCGCCCGACCGGATCCTGTCGAGCCTCATGCGCAGCCCGGAGGTGCGGCGGCTGCTGGTCGCCGACCCGTTCCGCTGGCTGCCGCGCGTGGCGGCCTCGCCCGTGCTCGATCGGGACGTGCGGTTCCCGGCCGACGAGCGTGTGGCCTACCACCGCCCGGCCAGGCTGCGGCGCGAAGACCCGGTCGCCGTCTCCGGCGTCGAGGCCGAGTACTCGCGGTACGACCGTTCGCTCGAGCGCGCCGCCGACCGCCTGGGCCTCGTCGCACCGCACGTGCTGACGACCAACCCCCTCGTGGCCGGGTTCGCGCCGTTCGAGTGGGCGTCGGGCGTCACGTTCTTCGCCCGCGACGACTGGCTGAGCTCGCCGGCGAGGCAGGCGTACTGGCCCGCGTATCGCGAGGCCTATCGCCGGATCTCCGCGACCGGGCGGTCGGTGGCGGCCGTGTCCGCCGAGATCATCGACCGCATCGCGCCGACGGGTCCGGCGATGGTCGTGCCGAACGGCGTGGAGCCCGACGAGTGGCTCGGTTTGCTTCCGGCTGCTCCCGCCTGGTTCGCCGAGATCCCGGGCCCGCGCGCGGTCTACGTCGGCACGCTCGATTCGCGGCTCGACGTGCCGGGCATCGCCGACCTCGCGACTCGACGGCCGGAGCTCCAGGTGGTGCTGCTCGGGCCGTGCCCCGATCCTGCGTACGTCGCCGACCTGCGGCGATTCCCGAACGTGCACGTGCACGCGAGCGTCGCGCGCGCCGAGCTCGTCGCGACCCTCCGCAATGCGGAGGTCTGCCTGCTCGCGCACCGTCGCACGCCCCTGACCGAGGCCATGAGCCCGCTCAAGGTGTACGAGTACCTCGCCGCGGGGGTGCCGGTCGTCTCGATCGACCTGCCGCCGGTGCGCGACATCGACGACCGCGTGCTGCTGGTCGACCGCGTCGCGGACTTCGCCGATGCGGTCGACGTCGCGCTCGGGCTCGGCCGCGCCCCCGAGGAACTCCGGCTCGAGTTCATCGAGGCCAACTCGTGGTCGGCCAGGCACGAGCTGATGCTCGATCTCGCCCGGTCCTGACGCCGGGCCGCACGACGGTGCGTGCCGCACCTCGATGCGGAGCGCGTTCCGCACCTCCGCGCCGCGCGCCCCTACCGGCCCCACTGAGCTCAGCCGAGGTCGTCCGCGTGACCCCATACGCGCCTGCCGGACTCCCCCGCGCGCCCTCCGCCACCCCCCGTTCGGAGGGCAGGATCGGCCGCTGATCGGCCGCTTTGTGTCGGGGGTGTAACCCCCTCCTGAAGAGCCTGTGAACAGCCTCGCGCAGGCCTACCGGCGCTCCGGTCCTGATGCTTTGATCGCCGCAGAGCGCGTTTCGAAGTCGTCGGCTTTCCGGCCGGACTCGGCTGGGGGCCGAAGTCCATGGACTCGCACTCCGTCTCGACAGGGCAGCGTCCGCCCACCAAGCACCCGTTCCGCATGCGGGCCTCGGCGGTCGTCCCGACGCCGGGTTCCGCATGGGAGTCGCCCGACGTCCGAGGGGGTCGTCCGATGTCCAGTGAGGCCGAATCCATCACCCGGCTCGGCATGCCGGGCGAGCGCCTGCTCGAGCGGGCGTCGGCCGTCGGGCACCGCGTCGCGGCCCAGCCGAGGCGGCTCGGCTGGCGGCACCGCCTGGTGTTCGCGCTCACGGTCACGGATGCCGCGGTCGTGCTCGCCGCGCTCCTGGTGGCGCAGCTGCTGCGCTTCCAGACGACCGGGCTGAAGGCCTCGACCCCGCAGTCCGACCTCGCGTACCTGACGCTGACCGCCGCGATCGCCGTCGGCTGGCTGGTCGCGCTCTCGGCCACGAGGTCGCGCATGCTGCGGAACATCGGCACCGGCATGGTCGAGTACCAGCGGGTGGTGAACGCGACGTTCCTCACCTTCGGCACGCTCGCGGCCGTCGCGTTCCTCTTCCAGATCGACATCGCCCGCGGCTACCTCGCGGTGGCGTTCCCACTGGGGCTCGTGCTGCTGCTCCTCGGCCGCATCGCCTGGCGCGGCGGGCTGCACCGGATGCGGCGGGTCGGCCGATGCACGACGGGCGCGATCATCGTGGGCCGCCCCGACGACGTGATGCGCGTGGCGGCGGAGCTGCGACGCCAGTACCGGGTGGGATACCGCGCGATCGGCGCCGCCTACGCCGGGCCTGCGAGATCGGCCAAGCGCGCGTCGATCGACCTCCCGACCGTGGAGTTCAAGGACCTCGCCGCGACGTCGAAGCGCACGAGGACCCGCGCCGTCATCATCGCCGGCGACCTGCCTGGCGGCAACGCCACGATCCGCCGGCTGGGCTGGGACCTCGAGAACTCGAACACCGAGCTCATCCTCGTGTCGAGGCTGACGGATGTCGCGGGCCCACGCATCCATCTGCGCCCCATCAACGGCCTGCCGATGGTGCACGTCGACCTGCCGCAGTACTCGGGATTCGCGCACGCGGTCAAGCGCATCTTCGACGTCGTCGTGGCCGGGGCGATCCTGCTCGTGCTGCTGCCCGTGATCGCGCTCATCGCGATGACCGTGCGGCTGACGAGCGTCGGGCCGGTGCTCTTCCGGCAGGAGCGAGTCGGCGTCGGCGGGTCGCGCTTCACGATGCTCAAGTTCCGCTCGATGGTGATCGACGCCGAAGCCCGCCTCGCCGACCTGCAGTCGCAGAACGAGGCCGACGGCGGGGTGCTCTTCAAGGTGAAGGACGATCCGCGCATCACGCCCATCGGGCGCACCCTCCGCCGGTACTCGCTCGACGAGCTGCCGCAGCTCTGGAACGTGCTGATCGGCGACATGAGCCTCGTCGGCCCCAGGCCGCCGCTGCCCGCAGAGGTCGACCGCTACGAGGAGGACGTCAACCGGCGCCTGCTCACCAAGCCCGGCATCACGGGGCTCTGGCAGGTCAGCGGCCGATCGAACCTCACGTGGGACGAGAGCGTGAAGATCGACCTCTACTACGTCGAGAACTGGTCGCTCACGGGCGACATCGTGATCCTGCTGAAGACCGCGAGGGCGGTCGTCGGCAGTCACGGCGCCTACTGACCCCCGGGGAAACCCGACCAACCGCTGACTCGGATCGGACGTGCGCATGACCGGATTGATCGTTCAGGAATGGATCGAGGAGTCGGGAGGCGCCGAGCAGGTGCTCGACGGGTTGCGATCGGCGCTCCCGGATACGAGGGTCGCGTGCCTCTGGAACGACGACCCGACGCGGTTCCCGCCGCACGCCGTCGACGAGTCGTGGCTGGCGCGGACCCCGCTCCGCGGGCGCAAGGCGCTCTCGCTGCCGCTCATGTCGGGCACGTGGCGTCGCGGATGGGGCTCGCTCGAGCCCGAGTGGGTCGTGACGAGCAGTTACGTCTTCGCGCACCACGCAGGGTTCGGCACGGCACGCGGGGTGCCGAAGTTCTCGTACGTGCACACCCCGGCGAGGTACCTGTGGGAGCCGGAGCTCGACAGCCGCACGGTCGTCCCGATGGCCGGCCTCGCCCGGGCGTACCTCCGCGGCGTCGATCGGCGCGCGGCCGCGGCATCGGGCTCGCTCGCGGCGAACAGCGCGTTCGTGCGCGAGCGCATCGGCCGCGCGTGGGATCGCGATGCGCGCGTCATCCATCCTCCCGTCGACGCCGCCGCCATCGCGGCGGTGCCGCGGTGGTCCGACCACCTCACGCAGGCCGAGCGCGACCTGCTCGCGGCGCTGCCGGATCGCGGATTCCTGATGGCGGCGTCGCGGCTGGTGCCGTACAAGCGCCACGACGCCGTCATCGGCATGGGGGCGAGACTCGGGATCCCCGTGGTCGTCGCCGGGTCGGGCCCAGAGCGCGAACGACTCGAGGCCCTGGCCGACGAATCCCCGGTTCCCGTGCACGTGCTCGGCCGCGTCTCGGACGAGCTCATGCGCGCCCTCTTCCAGCGCGCGCTCGCCTTCGTGTTCCCGCCGGTCGAGGACTTCGGCATCATCCCCGTCGAGGCGATGGCCGCCGGGTGCCCCGTGATCGTCAATCGCACGGGCGGCGCCGCCGAGTCGGTGATCGACGGCGTGACCGGAGTGCACTACGACCCCGACGACCCGAGCGGGTTCGCCGCGGCCGTCGACGCCGTGCGGGCCATCTCGCCGGATGCCGCGCGGGCGCGGGCGCTCGAGTTCGACACGTCGCGCTTCGTCTCCGAGGTGCGCGAGTGGGTGCTCGGCGATCAGGCCGGCGCGAGCGACCTGCCGAACAGCGTGGTCTCCGCCCGCGGGTAGCCGTCGACCCAGTCGGCCCGGCGGGACCAGACCGTGCGCCACGGCGCACGGCTGCGTCGGGTGAGCTTCTCGAGCCCGGCTCGCACGCCGACCCCTGCGACGAGCAGGCGCACGCCGATCGCGGCGCGCGCGGGCGACCACGTCTTGCGCAGCAGCGTGACCTTGCCCGCCATGACCATGCATCCCTTCGCGCCGCCGGCGTCGCTCGAGCCGCCGACCTCGTGCACGATCTCCGCCGCCGGCACGATGACCCGGCGCAGGCCCTCGCGGCCGGCGCGCAGGCTGAACTCGGCGTCCTCGCCGTAGAGGAAGTACTCCTCGTCCATGCCGCCGAGGCGGTCCCAGTCGTCGCGGCGCATCAGCAACAGGCATCCGGTGATGATCGGTACCTCGCGCACGGTGTCGCGCTGCCATGGTCCGAGCGACTCGGGATCGAAGACGGCAGAGCGCTTGAACGCGGTCGAGGCCAAGGTCGCGAACATGGCGAGCGACCAGAGGGTCGGTGCGCCCCAGCACGAGCTCGGGTCGACCGTGCCGTCGGGGCGCAGCGTGCGCCCGCCGTAGACGCCGTACTCGGGGTGCGCGTGCGCGAACCCGAGCAGTGCCGCGAGCGAGCCGGGCAGCGTGATCGTGTCGGGGTTCAGCAGCAGCACCCACGAACCGGCGGCCGAGCGCGCGCCCAGGTTGACCCCGCGCGCGAAACCCAGGTTCTCGCCGGCCTCGACGACCGCGACCGGGTCGGCCGCGAAGCGCTCGCGGAACGCCTCGACGCTGCCGTCGGTCGAGCCGTTGTCGACGACGACGAGTTCGAGGTCGACGCCCGGCGAGGCGTCGATGACCGATCGCAGGCAGGCGCTGGTCGCCTCGCGGGTGTTGTAGTTCACGACCACGATGCTGAGTTCTGGCACGTCGTCTCCGATCCGGTCCGTCGGGGTTTCGGCTGGCATGGGTCGCCGTCCCGCGACGGCGTTCGCTCGGCTCAGAGGGTGACGGGCGCGAGGTCGTCGCGCCTGATCACCCGCCGACGCGACGCCTCGAGCAGGTCGTCGGCCGTGATGGCGTCTGCGGGGCGCACAATCGCGAGTCCTCGCTCGGCGAGGAACGCGGCGAGGTCGTCCTGGTGGCCGTCGACGTGCTCGCCGTGGCCGACCGATCGGGCGGCGAGCACGGGCACCTTGCCCGCGGCGAGCGCGGCGAGCGCCGTGCCGGTGCCGGCGTGCCCGATGACCACATCGGCGCGCTCGAGTTCGGCCGAGAGCTCGGCCGACGGCACCGCGGGCCTCGCGTCGATGGCCAGGCCCGAGACATCCGTCGACCCGGTCTGCCAGAGCACCTCGGCGTCGTCGGGCAGCGCACGGGCGGCGGACTCGATAAGGCGCCGGAAGCCGTACTCCCCGTTGCCGCCCACCGTCACGACCGCGCGGCGGACGGTCTCCGTCGCTGCCGGCTCGACCGTCTCGACGCGGTACCCGTCGAACACCGAGAGCGCGTAGCCCCACCGGTCGGAGGTGCGGTTCGGGTACTGCACATAGCGGCGCACCGACGGGATGCGGTCGATGAGCCGACCCGTGGTCGAGAGGCCCGTGACGCGCGTCGCGGACTCGACGTAGCTGAACGGCACCCGGCGCGCGAGGGCCGGGAGCAGTGCCGAGAGCGCGATCTGCGCGCCCGAGCTCACGACGCGGTCGACGCCGTGCTCGGCGATCGCGCGCCTCGCGATGCGCGTGTCGCGCAGCACGCCGATCGCGTCGCGCGGCGGCCTGGTCGGCACGTGCACGACGCGCTCGCCCTCGAGCAGCGAGCGGCTCTGCGCGGTGTCGTCGGTCATCCAGACGACGTCCTCGCCGGCCGCGATGCGCGGGGCGAGCAGGTGGAGCTGGGCGAGGTGGCCGCCCGAGATGGCCACGAGCATGGTCGTCATCCCTCTGCTGCTCCCTTCTCGAGGGCCTGCCAGGCGATCTCGGCGATCACCCGCTGACCCGCGATCGATGGGTGGAAGTGGTCGATCGCGGAGATCTCGCCGACCGTGAACGGGTACGCGAAGACCGCCCCGTCGTCGTCGAGGCAGCGTTCTGCGGCCGCGCACACCCGATCGATCGCCTCGTTGTACTCGTCGACGCGCGCCGCGACGGCATCGCGCCGTTCGGTCGCCGCGGCCGAGTCGTCGTCGGCCGACCCGAGCAGGTTCTTGCACGACGGGCTCGAGTTCCACGCCTGCACGGCGCCGGCGTCGCTGCGGCCGATCTCCCACAGGTGGTGCAGGTCGGGCACCGACAGCACGAGGATCGTCGCGCCGGGCACGTCGGCGTTCAGCCTCGTGAGCAGCTCGCCGAGGCGCGACTCGTAGTCGGCGGCGGAGGTCATCTCGTCGAGGGTCGGCGCGCACGCGTCGTTGCCGCCGAGCAGAACGGTCACGAGTTCGGGCTGGGCGGCCACGACCTCGTCGGCCAGGCGGAGCGCGTCTTCGACGTCGCCGCCGTCCTTGGCCGCGTTCACGACGTCGGGTTCGGTTCCGGATGCCGCGGCGAGCCGTGCGGCCACCGACCCGACCGCGGGGTCGCTGCCGCCCGACCACGAGGCCGCCGCGCACTGTCCGGGCTCGGCGCACGCGTTCACGCCGAGCGAGACGGAGTCGCCGAGGATTCCGAGCGTCGTCACGGTCGGCGCGGTCTCGGGCTGTTCGAGCTCGGTGAGGTCGGGCGGCGCCGCGGCGCTCGGCGCGCAGGCGGCGAGGGCGAGCGCCGCGAGCACGGCGGTCGCGGCGGCCATGGCCTTGGTCGTTCGGGTCACGAGTCAGCCTTCCGGGAGTCGGTGATGCCGGTCGTCTCGCCCACCGTCTCGACCGAGGTGTCGACGGCTGCCTCGAACTCGGTCTCGGCCTTCGTCTCGGCCTTCGGGTCGTTCGACGCCTTGGCGGCAGCGGGCTTGCGCACCTGCTTGACGAAGCCGACGATCGCGGCGAGGTCGCGGCGGTAGGCGGGGATCGCGAGGCACACGAACAGGGGCACGACGCCGGCGGCCGCGCCGAGCAGGAGCTGCACGATCGTCGGCAGTCCGTCGGTCAGCCGTTCGACCCCGAACGCGGCGCCGAAGCACAGTGGCGCGAGGATCACCGGGCGCACGATCGGGCGGATGATGTCGCCGACGCGCACGAACGTGCCGACGGTGGCGTAGTAGAACCCGGGCACGAGCAGCACGAGGGTGAGCAGGCCGTAGACGAGCGCGAGCCCTTCGACGCCCGCCCACCAGATGCCGAGGAAGTAGCCGCCGATCACCATCGGGCGGGTCACGAGGTAGTAGACGAGCTGCCGGTGCGCGCGCCCGAGGGTGATGTAGAGCCACCCGAGCACGCTGCCGATCGACTGCGCGATGCCCGCGATCGCGAGCAGGCTGAACAGCGTCGCCGCCTGCTCCCACCCGGGCCCGAGCAGGATCGCGATGAGGGGCGACGACACCGCCGCCGCGACCGCGTACACGGGGATCGTCAGGTAGCCGATGATCATGAGCGCGCCGCGGATGTAGCGGCGGTACCGGTCGCCGTCGTCCTGCAGCTTGCTGAGCACGGGCAGCGCGACCCGGCCGAGCGTGCCGTTCAGCTGCTGCATCGGCAACAGGTAGAGCGCGTACGCGCGCGAGTACTGGCCGAGCGCGGCCGGGCCCATCTGCTGGCCGATGATGACGTTGTCGGCGTTCTTGGCCGCGTAGTTCAGCAGCTGCACGCCGAAGATGCTGCCGCCGGTCGAGACGAGCGGCACCACCTCGCGGGAGATGTACGGGCGCCCGAACCTCGGTCGCGACGCGACCCACAGCGCGATGAGCCGGTAGAGCTGGCCGGCGCCCGACATGACGACGAGCGACCAGACGCCCCACCCCATCGCGGCCGCGCCGATGCCGAGCACCACGCCGCAGAGCATCGACACGACGTCGATGTTCGCGAGGGTGCCGAACTTGAGGTCGCGCTGCACGCGCGCCTGCATGGGCATCGAGAGTCCGTTGATGAGCAGGATCGGCGCGATGGCGAGAGTGAGCGGGATCAGCCGTTCCTCGCCGTAGAGCATCGCGATGAGCGGAGCGCTGACGGCGATGATCGCCGTCAAGCCGATGCCGAGGGCCACCGAGAGCCACATGACGCTCATCCACATGCGCTCGCTGAGCTGCTTCGCCTGGATGATCGCGCCGGTCAGGCCGAAGTCGCGCACGAGGTCGGCGACCCCGACGATGGCCGTGATCATGGCGACGAGGCCGAAGTCGGCCGGGGTCAGCATGCGCGCGAGCACCACGGTCGACGCGACCTGGATGAGCGTCTTGCCGCCGAACCCGCCCATGGTCACGAACACGCCGCGCGACGACGTGTGCGCGAGGCGGTCGCCGCCCTGCCCGCTCATGCGCTCACCCGGCTGGAGTCGTCGCGGGCCCAGTCGCGTGCGGCCTCGCCCGCGATCGCCCGGTGCGCGCGCATCCGCGGGATCGTCGAGGTGACGCAGTACACGGCGAAGGCCGGCCACAACGACGGGCGGCGCGCGACGCGCCCGATCAGGTTCGCCATCCGGTCTCCGATCGGTTCGTCGGCGTGCAGGCCCCGGTCGTCGGGGAGCTCGAGGTTGCCCCGCGCGATGCGCGTCGACCGTCGCAGGTGCGCGCCGAGCGTGCGGGCCCCGCGCACCGTGAAGACGTGCCCGTCGAGCGTGCCGCGTTCCTCGTGCGCGAACAGCTGCTGCACGAACCGGTCGTCGGCGATCACGTCGGGCCACGAGTCGAAGCGCTCGCGGCCTGCTCGGGAGAGCGCGTAGATGCCCGACCCGATGTGGCCGCGCGTGCGGTAGTCGGTCAGGTCCCAGATCCGGTAGTGCGCCTGCACGCCCCACGACGAGGCCGCGGTGTCGACCTCGAACCGCGGCGACGCGATGAGCGGCCCGTCGGCTTCGTCGAGCAGGTCGGCGAGGGCGAGGAGCGCCGGGAGGTCGACGAGCACGTCGGCATCCACGTAGGCGCGCGGGAAGGCGGTGGCCGCCGCATCCCCCGCCTCGAGCGCCGCGATCTTGGAGGCGGCCTCGATCTCGACGACGCGCACGACGGGCGCGAAGGTGCGGGCGACCCGCACGGTCGCGTCGGTGCATCCGTTCGCGACGACGACGATCTCGCACTCGGCCGCGCGCGGGTCGGCGACGAGCGCCTCGAGCAGGCGACTGATCACGGCCGCCTCGTCGTGCGCGGGGATGACCACCGACATCCTCGCCGTCATCGCGCGGCCGCCTCGGCGAGGGCGCCGGAGGCCGAGGAGGAGTGCTCCGACGGGCCGCCGGTCGACGGGCGGGCGAGCGCCGCATCGGCGTCGGTGGCCTCGACGGATGCCGCGGCATCCGCCCTCGACCCGGTCGCCTCGACCGCACGCCGAGGCGCCTCGGTGAGCAGCCACGCGCCGACCGCGAGCAGCATGCAGAGGATGAAGAAGGTCTGGAAGAAGCCGAAGGCGTCGTAGAAGAAGATCGCGGCGATGTAGCCCGAGATCGCGACGGCGATCGCGAACGCGAGCAGCGCGTGACGGCGCTCGGCAGCCTGGGTGAACGCGAAGCGCAGGAGCATGATCGGCGGCACCAGCAGGAGCACCGCGAGCCCGAGCACGCCGAGCGCGCCGGTCTCCATGAGCGTGCCGAGGAACTGGTTGTCGAGGATGAACGCGTTCGCGTCGTCGCCGATCACGATGCGGCTGCCGAACCCGCTGCCGAAGAAGGGCCGCTGCTCCACCTCCGCCATGGCCGGCTCGAGGTCGGCGAGGCGCCCCGCACCGCCCATGCCCGCCGAGGTGTACTGCGAGGCGACCAGCGAGTCGACGTCGAGGAACGAGAGCACCATCGACTCGAACACCTTCGGCACCACCGCGGCCGCGAGCAGCATCACGGGCAGCGCGAGGGCGAACAGCACGCCGGCGACCTTCGGATGGAGGATGAGCGTCACGAGGAACATCACCGCGAGCACGACCACCGCGGTGCGCGAGATCGCGGCCATGATGCCGCCGAAGAGCAGGACGGTCGCCGCGCCGTAGACGATCCGGCGGTTGATCTCGTTGTGCGGCCAGGCCGCGTACTTCGCGAGGTACACGGCCAGCGGGATCAGGATGCAGAGGGCGACGGCCAGGGCGATCGGATGCTGCGCCGAGCCGAACGCCCGCGCGACGCCGGCCCGGCTGACGTCGCCGCCCTCGCGGAGCAGCGTCAGCGGCAGGAAGTTGCCGAGCACGAGGAACACGTTGAAGCGCGACATCCGCTCGACGACGGCGAAGAACGCGACGACCACGCCCGCCCACGTGATGAACGTGATGAGCAGCATCGCGTCGCGCTCGCTGCGCAGCAGCAGGCGGAAGGCGAAGAAGACGGCGAGCATGAACCCCATCTGCACCATGCCGCCGACGGCCGTGCCGATGAGCGCCTCGTTCGCGAGGTCGGTCACGTTCACGACGAACGACACGGCGATGGTCGCGAGGAAGATGCCGATGGGCCAGCCGAAGGCGACCGGCCGCCACCGCACCTCGGGTTTCAGGATCAGCGAGACCACGAGCGCGATGATCACGATGCCGAGCACGAGCCGGTACGGCTCGAGCTGGAACGGCAGCGGGATGGGGATCGCGTACCGGCGCGCCGGCACCAGCATGATGACCGCCGCGAGGCTGATGATCATGGCCGTCCAGGTGAAGATGAACCGCCGCAGCAGCACGATCACGGCGACGGACGCGATGGCCGCAGCGGCGATGAGCGGCGGCAGCAGCAGCACCGCGGCGAGCGCGACGACCGCGAGCACGACCGCCGCGGCGATCACCCGGCCGCGGCCCGGTCGCCCGCCGGCGCCCGCGATGCTGCCGCCGCGGGGCGACCGGCCTCCGTCGGCGCCGCGGCGCGACACGTGGTCGCGCGCCACGACCTGCGCGCCGTCCCCGTGCGGGACGCCGTGAGCGACGCTCATGGCCGCGCTCAGTCCGCTCGGGTGCCGGCGCCGACCAGGACCTGGTCGTCTTCGTCCGCGGTGGGCTCGATCACCTCGACGCTCGAGGTGTCGGCCTGGGGCGTCGTGCCGTCACCCGCGGGCGGCGCGACGCGCGAGCGACGGCGGGGCCGGTTGCGCTTGCCGCGGTTCGAGCGGATCCCGGCGAGCACGAAGGCCAGGGCGACGAAGCCCAGGAACACCGCGAAGCCGGTCACGACGATCGGGATGGCCGGGTTGCTCGTCTCGCCCGCCACGGCCGCACCCGAGTTCAGCACCTCGAGCTCGACCCGGTTCTCGGGGGCGATCTGCTTGGCCGTCTGCTCGGACGCCACGTAGTCGAGGAAGACGTCGGTCGCGGTCGCGCTGAGCTCCTCGGCGCGCTCCGGGGTCGACGCCGTGCCGACGATCTGCAGCACCGGCAGCTTCAGCGAGCCGGGGAAGCGCTCGTCGCCGGCCGGCTGGGTCGTGCGCCGGATCGCGGTGATCGACTCGGTGTCCTCGTCGAGGGGCCCGGTGGCCGCCTCGACCTCGGACCGCACCTCGGCGCCCGACACGAGGTACGCGTAGATCTGCGTCGCCGCGGCCAGGTCGAGCGGCTCGGCCGCCGTCACGCCCTCCTCGATCGTCTGGCCGGGGACCTGCGACTGGAAGAGCGTGTCGGTCGGGCTCGTGACGAGCACCGTGGTGCTCGCCGTGTACGACTGCACCGCGCGCGACTGCACCCCGTCGCTCGTCACGCTGAAGCCCGCGAAGAATGCGGCGACCGCGGCGACGACCAGGCCGAACGCGAGCAGCCATTTGTAGCTCCACAGCGTCTGCAGGTACTTCGGAGTCTCCATGTGTGCGTCTCCCTCGTGCTCGCGACCGGTCAGGTCCACGATTCTGCGGGTGCCCCCCATGCCGATTTCTCGGAACCCGGCGCGCCATCGCAGAAGAGCATTTCGAGGAACACTTCGTCATGCTCATGGTGCGGCCGGGGTGTTAACGGCGCCCCCGTTTTCTGTTGCGCGCCTGTTAACTCTGCGAGTCAAAGCGGCGCATTCCGTTGTGCCCCCCGCGCAGTCCATCGATGGTTGGAAGGACACAGTCTGCGTCACGGGGGTGCTCTATGGGCTCGACGGGTACGGCGGCGAGAGGCGGCGAGCGCATCTCGATCCTCTACAGCTTCCCGCACGCCTTCGGCGCGCCCGGGATCGGCTGGACGGCGTGGAACCAGGTGAACGAGCTGGTGCGCGCCGGGCACGACGTGCACCTCGTCGCCGCGAGCATCGCCAGGCCGGTCGACGGGCTCACCTCGGTGACCACCTCCCTCGAGGTCGCCGGCCGGCGCATCCCGCATCGCGTGCTCGGCCGTGATCGCGCGCTCGCGTGGCACGACCGGGTCGCCGCCCGCGTCGTCGCGCAGCGCCCGCACGAGGTCGTGCACGTGTGGCCGCTCGCCGCGACGCGCACCATCGAGGCGGCGCACGCCCGCGGCATCCGCTCGTATCGCGAGGTGCCGAACACGCACACCGCCCACGCGTACGAGGTCGTCGCCGCCGAGTCGGCTCGGCTCGGGCTCCAGCCGCGCACGGGCTCCTCGCACGCGGCCGACCCGGTGAGGCTGGCCACCGAGGAACGCGAGTGGGCGACCGCGACCGCACTGCTCGTGCCGTCGGACGCCGTCGCGACCACCTTCCTCGATCGAGGGTTCGACCCGTCTCGCCTGCAGCGGCACCGGTACGGCTGCACGCCGCAGGGCGGGATCGAGCGCGACGACGTCGAGGGCGCACCGCTCACGGCGGTGTTCCTCGGGCGGGTCGAACCGCGGAAGGGCCTGCACCACGCCCTCGACGCCTGGCTCGCCTCGACCGCGAGCGAGAGCGGCAGGCTGCTCGTGTTCGGCCTGGTCGACGAAGAGTACCGAGCCGTGCTCGCCGATCGCATCGCGCACCCGAGCGTGCACCTGCGCGGCGTCACCGCCTCGCCCGTCGACGAACTCGCCCGCGCAGACGTGCTCCTGCTGCCGAGCGTCGAGGAGGGCAGCGCCCTCGTGACCTACGAGGCGCAGGCCGCCGGATGCGTGCCGCTCGTCTCGACCGCCGCGGGCGCCCTGCTCGAGCACGACGTGCACGGCCTCGTGCACGAGACCGGAGACGTCGAGACGCTCACGGCGCACCTCGACCTGCTCGACGGCGACCCCGCGACGCTCGCACGCCTGCGGCGCGGCGCCCTCGAGCATGCTCCCGAGCTCACCTGGGCCGCAGCGGCCCGCAGCCTCGTGGCCGCGTACCGGTCGCAGTCGGCCGCACTCACCGACGGGAGCGTGCGTGCCGACGCCGCGTGACCTCGCCGTGATCGTCTGCACGCGCAACCGTGCCACGATGCTCGGAGCCGCACTCGAGTCGATCCTCGCCTCCGTGCCGCGCGACGTCGAGGTGCTCGTCGTCGACTCGGCCTCCGACGACGCCGCGACCCGCGACACGGCGATGTCCTCGGGCGCATCGTACGTGCGCAGCGACGTCAAGGGCCTCTCGATCGCCCGCGACCTCGGCCTGCGCACCAGCACGCGTCCGCTCGTGCTCTTCACCGACGACGACTGCGTCGCCGTCGCCGGGTGGATCGACCCCGTGCTGGAGCACTTCGCCGATTCCGGGGTCGGCGCCGTGACGGGGCGCATGCTCGACCACACGCTCGTCGGCACCGAGTCGGGCTCGCCGCCGAAGCGCTTCACCCGTCCCGTTCACGGCCTCGATGCGGGGCACGGCGCCGTCATGGCCTTCCGGCGCGAACTCGTGCTGGAGCTCGGCGGGTTCGACCCGGTGCTCGGCGCCGGACGCACCCTCGCCGGCGCCGAGGACCTCGACATGTTCTGCCGCATCCTCGACGCCGGGCACGCCATCGTGCACGACCCGGCGTGCGTGATCCACCACATGAACACGCGCCAGGGCGACGACTACACCGAGCTCCACCACGGCTACGGCCTCGGGCTCGGCGCGCTGTCGAACAAGATGATCCGGCTGCGGTTCCCGGTCGGCGCGGTGATGCTCGCCGTGCTGCTCAAGCGCACGCTCGGGCGGGCGGCGCGGCACCTGCGCGACCCCCGCCGCGGCACGGCAGACCGCGCGATGCTGCGCGGCATCCGCCAGGGGTTCTTCATCGGCGCGGGCATGCGCCTCGACGGCTCGACCTTCGTCGACGAGCACCCTCCGGCGGTCACGCCGCTCGGGAGCGAGCTCGACACGAGGACCGGCTCGCCGCTCGAGTCGACGCTCGACGCCCCGATCGACCGAGACCCCGGGAGGGCGCGATGACCGTGACGAAGGCCGAGCTGATCGGCACGCTCGACGAGAAGTACGTCGCCAACGTCGTCGCATTCGAGTCCATGATCGCCGCCGCGGCGCTCGTGCTCGACGGCGAGCACCTGCGCGGCACCGACGGCTCCATCGACCTCGTCGCCGTGCGCGCCAGAATCGCGGCGCTCACCTGGCAGGTGCCGGCCATGCGCCAGCGGCTCGTGCCGACGCCGCTGCGCCTGACGACGCCCGCATGGGTGCCGGTCGACCACCTCGACATCGCCGAGCACGTGAAACTGCACCCCGACATCGAGCCCGACGACCCGAACCACGTCGAGATCCTCACCGGGCGGCTGAACGGCCCAATGGACCTCTCCCGCCCGCTCTGGGACTTCCTCGTCGTCGAGCTCGACAGCGGGCGGGTCGCGATCGTCGCCAGGTACCACCACGTCATCGGCGACGCGCTCTTCGGGCTCAAGATCGGCGACGTCGTGGCCGGCACCGCGCCCTCGACCTCCCTGCCCGAGATCTCCGACGACGAGCGCGACGCGGTCGGCGTGCCGCCGCGCACCGGCGTCGGGATCCTCGCCATCGCCGGCCGTTCCTGGTTCGCCGCGCGGTCGGGTCGGGCCGATGCCTGGCACGAGTACTGGCGCAAGCCCTTCGTGCGCCGCCTCCGCAGGTGGGGCGGACGCGTCATCCGACCGCTGAAGAACCGGGCGATCATCGCGTCGGGCGAGGCCGAGCGCCTGCTCGTGCCTCGTCATTCCCGATACGTCGAGGTCGACCTCGCTCCGGCGACCAAGCTGGCGTACCGTCTGGGCGGCACCGTGCACGACCTCACCGTCGCGGCGACGCTGCGCGCCGTGGCGATGCTCGAACCCGACTCGGAGACAATGTCGCTGCTCGTGCCGATCTCACGCCGGTCGCGCACGGATGACGCGGCACGCAACCACATCAGCATCGTCAAGGTGACCGTGCCCACCGCCGACCCGCTCGAGCTCGTGGTTCCCGCGGTGCGGGCGCAGGTGCAGGCCGCGGTCGACGACCGCTCGAACCGCGGCCTCGGAACCCCCGACTGGCGCGGGTACGCGACCTCCATCACCTGGGGCCCGAGGCAGCGCTTCTTCGGGGAGGCCCCCATCCGCTCGGTCACCGGCTGGCCGGCCGGCGACCCTCGCGACGACCTGGCCTGCCTCTCGTGCTCGTACGGCAAGACGCTCTCGATCTCGGTCACCGCACGGGCCACGACCGACGTCGACGCGGTGATGGCCGTGATCTCCGAGTGCTTCGCGGCAGTGCCCGTGCCCCTGCCCGTGCCCGTGCCCGCGACCGCGACCGTGGGGAGCTGACCGATGCCGAAGCTCTCGGGGGTCGCCCAGTCCCTGCTCGACCTGCGCACGTACGCGCACGCGCTCCGCCTCGCGCACTTCTCGAGCTACTCGCACGTGCGCCAGGTGCGCCGTCTGCAGCTCGGCACGGGCGTCTCGATGGCGCCGAACGTGTCGTTCCGCAACGCCGAGCGGATCAGCATCGGCGCCGGCAGCCACATCGGCGAGCATTCGGTGATCTGGGCCGGCAACAGCACCGGCCGCATCGACATCGGCGAGAAGTGCCTGTTCGCGCCGAACGTCACGCTGACCGCGTCGAACTACGGCATCGAGCAGGGCGAGGTCGCGATCATGGACCAGCCCAAGATCGAGCAGGACATCGTGATCGGCGACGGGGCGTGGCTGGGTGCCAACGTGGTCGTGCTCGCGGGCGTCACCGTCGGGGCGGGCGCGGTCATCGCGGCAGGCGCCGTCGTGACCCGCGACGTGCCGCCGCTCGCGATCGCCGGCGGCGTGCCCGCGAAGGTCATCGGCGAGCGCCCGCGGGCCGAGCTGAAGGTGATCACGGCATGACGGGCGTCGACGACGCACGGGCCCCGCGGCGCCCGCTCGTGATCGAGGCGGAACCGGCGTTCCGCACGGCGCACGCGAATCCGTACAACGCCCGCCTGGCCACGACCATCGCGGCCGACGGGCACACCGTGCGCGACCTGTCGTACGTGCGCCTGTTCACGCGGCCGATCGACATCGTGCACCTGCACTGGCCCGAGCTGACGTTCCTGACGGGTCGGCCGTGGCGGGCGGTCGCGCGCATGGCGCTGTTCCGCGCCGGCATGCGCGTCGCACGCCTGAGGAACGGCACGAAGGTCGTCTGGACGGTGCACAACGTGGCGTCGCACGAGCGGCGCTCGACCCCGCGGCTGCGGGCGATGCACCGCAGGCTCCTGACGCAGGAGGTCGACGGGCTGCTCTCGCTGAGCGCCGGCGGGCTCGAGGCCGCCCGCGACGCGTACCCCGAGTTGGCCGACCGCCCCGGCACCGTGACGCCGCACGGGCACTACCGCCTCGACTACGACGTGACGCTGCCGCGCGAGCAGGCCCGTGCCGAGCGCGGCGTCGGGTCGGGCGCGCCCGTCGTCGCCTCGGTCGGCATGATCCGCCGATACAAGAACATCCCCGAGCTCGTGCGCACTGTGGTCGCGGGCGACGCCGACGTCGAGCTCGTGATCGCGGGCAAGCCGGCCGGCGCCGAGCTCGCCGACGAGATCCGCACGGCGGCGGCCGACGATCCGCGGGTGCGCCTCGACCTCGCCTTCCAGTCGGATGCCGCGATCATGGCGTGGATCCGGGCTGCCGACGTCGTCGTGCTGCCGTACCGCGCGATCCAGAACTCCGGATCCGCGATCCTCGCCCTCTCGGCCGACCGTCCGGTCGTCGTGCCCGCCCTCGGCGCGATGCGCGAACTGCAGGAGCAGGTCGGCGCCGACTGGGTTCGCTGCTACGAGGGCGAGTTCGACGCCGACGAGCTCGCGCGCACGCTCGAGTGGGCCGCTCGACCGCGCGCCGACCGGGCGCCGCTCGACCGGCTCGACTGGGGCCCGATCGCACAGCGGACCGTCGAGGCCTACCGGTGGGTGCGAGATCCCGGGGCCGAGCCCCGGCCGGTGCCCGAGACATCCGTGTCCGAGACATCGATGCCCGCGACATCCGTGCCCGAGACATCGATGCCCGCGACATCCGTGCCCGTCGAGCACTGAGGCCGAGGGCCCGAGCTTTCGCTCACCGGCCGCGCGCGGCCCGGCCGACACCGACACCATCCACCCGTACCCGCCAGCAGCACACGACAGAACCGAGGAGTCCGATGTCAGCTCTCGAATCCCAGCCGCGCCCCGCGAGGCGGGTCGCGCGCCGCCTCATCGCGCCGGCGGCGCTCGCGGCCGCCGTGATCGCTGCGACGGCGTCGTTCGTCGCCCCCGCCTCTGCCGCCGAGCCGCTGCCCGCCGGCTCCTACACGGTGACGTTCACGGATGTCGCGGCTCGCGATGCGGCGATCGCTGCGACGGGAGCGACCCCGACGCGCCTGTACGACGCGATCTTCGCCGGGTTCTCCGACACGCTCTCGGCCGAGCAGGCCGCCGCGCTCTCCTCGGATGCCTCCGTGCTCGGGCTCATGGCCGACGAGCCGGTCACCGCGCTCGCGCAGACGGTGCCGCCCGCGGTCGGGGCCGTCGAGGCGGACGAGCCGCCGGTGCGGGCCGGCGACGGCGTCGGCACCTGGACCGGTCCAGGGGTCGCCGTCATCGACTCGGGCGTCAGCACGCACACCGACCTCAACCTCGCGACCGCCGTGAACTGCATGCCGACGGGCACCGCGGCCGACGGCGACGGGCACGGCACGGGCGTGTCGGGCGTGCTCGGCGCGATCGACAACTCGACGGGCATCGTGGGCACCGCCCCCGGCGTGCCGATCCACTCGGTGCGCGTGCTCGGCGACGACCTCCTCGGCACGGTGCAGTCGCTGCTCTGCGGCCTCGAGTGGGTGGCCGACAACGCCGCGGCGAAGGACATCGCCGTGGTCAACATGAGCATCGCCTACACCGGCGCCGACGACGGCGACTGCGGTCGCACGAACGGCGACGCCGTGCACCAGGCCGTCTGCGCCCTCACCGACGCCGGCGTCTCGATCGTCGCGGGCGCCGGCAACTCGGGCCGGGACCTCGCCCTCTACTCGCCCGGCAACTTCGACGAAGTGCTCGCCGTGACGAACATGGCCGACTTCGACGGCAAGCCGGGCGGACTCGGCACGGCGCCGTGCAGCGTGACGACGAAGGACGACGCGTACGCCGTGTCGACCAACTACGCGGTGAGCGCGGCCGACCAGGCCCACACGATCGCCGCGCCGGGCGTCTGCCCCTACACGACGAAGAAGGGCAACCGGTACGGGTACGTCGCGACCGGCACGAGCATGGCCACGGGTGCCGCGAGCGGCGTCGTCGCCGCGTGCTACGCCTACGGGCCGTGCGACGGGCGATCGACCGACGAGGTCATCGGCATCATCCGCGGCCAGGCGGCCTCCGCGGCCGCCCGCGGGCACGTGTTCTCGGGCGACCCGACGAAGCCGGTGGCGGGCAAGTACTTCGGCTACCTGATCTCGGCGGTGCCGGGCGGGTCGACGCCCACGCCGACCCCGACCCCGACCCCGACCCCCACGCCGACGCCGACGCCGACGCCGACGCCTACCCCTACCCCGACGCCCACGCCCACGCCCACGCCGACGCCCACGCCCACGCCGACCCCGACGCCCGACCGCACCGCGCCGGTCGCGGCCATCACCGCACCGGCCTCTGGGAGCACGGTGTCGGGTGCATCCGTGACGGTCGTGGTCGCGGCGAGCGACAACGTCGCCGTGACGGGCGTTGCGCTGTACGCGGGCACCACGAAGCTCGGCAACGCGGCCAAGCAGGCCGACGGCACGTGGCGCGCCGTGTTCGACTCGCGGAAGTACCCCAACGGTGCATATGGTGTGACCGCGAAGGCGACGGATGCCGCGGGGAACGTCGGAACCAGCGCGCCGGTCACGATCGCGGTGCGAAACTGAACCCGGCCGCAGCGCGCCGACCGGCTCGCTCACGAAGAGAGGAACCACGCATGAAGTTGTCCGTCATCGGATGCGGCTATCTCGGAGCGGTGCACGCCTCCGCCATGGCGGAGCTCGGCCACGAGGTGATCGGCATCGACGTGGATCCGGCCAAGGTCAGCGCGTTGCAGGCCGGCCACCCGCCGTTCTTCGAGCCCGGGCTGCCCGAGGTGCTCACCTCAGCGGGCGCGACGGGCCGGCTGAGGTTCTCGACCGACATCGCCGAGGCCGGCGACGCGACCGTGCACTTCATCGCGGTCGGAACGCCGCAGTCGGCCGACGGCTATGCGGCCGACCTCAAGTACGTCGATGCCGCGATCGAGGCGCTCATCCCCCACCTGAAGGAGGGCGACCTCGTGGTCGGCAAGTCGACGGTGCCCGTGGGCACCGCCCGCAGGCTCGCCGATCGCATCGCGGAGTCCGGCACGGGTGCCGCGCTCGCCTGGAACCCGGAGTTCCTGCGCGAGGGCTACGCGGTGAAGGACACGATCGAACCCGACCGGCTCGTGTACGGCGTCGACGACGAGCGAGCGGTCGACGTGCTCGACCAGGTCTACGCCACGGCCCTCGGCGCGGGCACCCCGCGCATCGTGACCGACTACGCCACGGCCGAGCTCGTGAAGGTCTCGGCGAACGCGTTCCTCGCGACGAAGATCTCGTTCATCAACGCGATGGCCGAGATCGCCGAGGTCACCGGTGCCGACATCACGAAGCTCGCGGATGCCATCGGCCACGACGCGCGCATCGGCCGCCGGTTCCTCAACGCCGGGGTCGGGTTCGGCGGCGGCTGCCTGCCGAAGGACATCCGCGCGTTCACCGCCCGGGCGGAGGAGCTCGGCCGCGGCGACTCCGTGGCCTTCCTCAAGGAGGTCGACGCGATCAACCTCCGGCGGCGCACGCGGGTCGTCGACCTCGCCGTCGACGCGCTGGGCGGCGCGCCCTTCGGCAAGAAGGTCGCCGTGCTCGGCGTGACGTTCAAGCCGCACTCCGACGACGTCAGGGACTCCCCCGCCCTCGACGTGGCCGTGCAGCTCAAGGGCCTCGGCGCGGAGGTCGTCGTCGCCGACCCCGAGGGCACCGACAACGCCCGCCTGCGGCATCCGCAGCTCCTGTACACGTCGGTCACCGACGAGGCGCTGCGCCATGCCGACCTCGTGGTGCTCGTCACTGAATGGCCCGAGTACGTGGCGCTCGACCCCGAGCACGTCAAGTCGATCTCACGGGCGACGACCCTCATCGACGGGCGCAACGCCCTCGACGCCGACGCCTGGAAGGCCGCCGGCTGGCAGTACGTGGGCATGGGCCGTCGCTGACCGCGTGGACCGGCCCTCACGGCGCCGTCCCACGCAGACGCGCATCGGGGCGCCGCTCGACGAGCGGCGCCCCGACTGCGTCGGGCGGCCTACGCCCAGATGCGCGCGAGGTACGCGTCGGTGGGCGTCGGCGTCTGCGCGTCGAACCACGACGCGCCGTAGGAGCTCATGCCGCGGTCGACCTGCCAGCCGCCCTCGCCCGCCACGTTCTTCGACGCGGCCTTGTCGTACGAGGTGAAGCTGTTCGTGACCGAGGCCCACTGGGTGTCGTACATCGAACCGAAGACGTAGGAGTCGTTGGCGTAGAGCTGGTTCGGCTCGCCGCTACCGTTGATGGCCTGGCCGATGGTCGGCGCCTGCGCGTTCGCCGGCAGCGGGTACCTGGCCCGGATCGCGAAGATCTGGGCCGTGAGGATGGTGTGGTCGAGCGTCAGGAACGGCGTTCCGAGGTTCGGATCCTGCGGCTTCGACCCGCCGACCTGCAGGGCGCTGTTGAGCGCACCGAACAGCGTGGAGTCCCGGATCGTGAGCCCGCGGTAGCCGCCGTTGCCGTACATCTGCAGCGAGTCGATGTGGTCCTTCGCCCCGCTCGGTCGGAACACGGGCGCGCAGTAGCACCCCTCCCACAGCGAGTCCTTGATGATCGAGTTCGAGCCGGCGGCGTAACCGAACGGATCGTTGATGTCGACCTTGGCGTCGGCCATCACGACCTCGTGCGCCGAGCATCCTTCGAGCACGCCGCTCGAGGAGGTCATGCGGAACCCGTGCGAGACCTTCGACTGCGCCCAGGCCGTGCGGCTGCAGTCGGTGAGCAGCATGAACCTGCCGTTGATGCGGGCGAACGTGACGCCCTTGACGCCGACGAGCCTGGCCGAATCGGCGACCTTCACCGAGCCCCATGCACCCTTCGGCGAGACGAGGATGTTCTTGGCCGCGGTGCCGCGCCCGACGCCCTTGAGCGCGGCCGCCGACCCGGAGGAGGCGCCGTAGCCCGGCAGCGTGCCGGCGGCGACGCGGATGTGCACGCCCGACTGGATCTGGGCATCGGTGACCGACGCGATGGCTCGGCCGATCGCCGTCCAGTCGCAGGCGACGTCGATCACGGTCTGGAACTTGGCGCCGAACTTCGGCGTATGGGTCGGCCAGTGGGTTCCGTTCGGCCCGTACGAGCGCACGGTGGAGGCCGACACCGCGCCCTCCGCCGCTGCCGGCTGCACCGTGCTCGGGCGCCAGAAGACCGGCCGGAGCGGATCGACGTACGCACCGGCAGCCAGTGCGGAGGGCGCGAGCAGTGCGGCGCCGGCGAGCAGGGTTCGTCGTGAGATGGGATTCGTCATGCGCTTGCTCCGATCATCGGATGGACCCACGGCATTTCGTGCCGACGTCCTGCGCCGATCACCGAGCGTTGTCGCGCGAGCCCCCTGGTGCGACACTTCGACGCTAGTCCGAGTGCATTAACCCATCATTACGATCACGCGACGTCCCCGCGACGCGAGCCGGCGGGGTTGACACGCGGACATTCGGCGGTCGCGGGCGGGAAACCTCGGCGACACGCGCTCGCACTAGTCTTGGCGGATGACCGGGCAGGCACTCCGTCGGCTGCGCGTCGGGCTCGCCCTCGCGTACGCGGCCGCCCTCGCCTTCGTGCTGTTCTGGCCGGTCCACATCGACGGCGTCGGCGGGTTCGTGCAGTTCGGCCCGCTGCTCGACGCCATCGCACTGCTCGGCATCCCGGCCTGGGCGAGCTATCCGTTCGTCGAGTTCGCCTTCAACATGGCCCTGTTCGCCCCGCTCGGGCTGCTGGTGGCCGTCGGCTCCCGGCATCCGGGTGCACGGCGCATCGCGACCGCGACCGCAGCGGGCCTGGTGCTGAGCGGGCTCGCCGAGCTGGTGCAGCACCTGTTCCTGCCCGACCGCACGACGGACGTGCGCGACGTGGTGGCGAACGCGCTCGGCGCGGGGCTCGGGGCGGCCGTGGTCGTCGCGATCGACTACGCGGTGCGCCGTCGTGCATCGCCGATCGCGTCGGCCGCCCGCACGAGCGCGAGGTGAGACAGTGCCTGCGGCGTGTTGCCGGCCTGTCGCCCGGTGGCCGGGTCGACCTGCTCGGAGAGCAGTCCGAGGTCGTTCGCGAAGGCGAGCAGGCGTTCCATGAGCTGCTCGGCGTCGGCGAGCCGGCCGCTGCGGGCGTACTGCTCCACGAGCCAGAACGAGCATGCGACGAAGGCGTTCTCATCGCCCTCGACGCCGTCGATCTCGGCCTCGGTGCGGTAGCGGCGCAGCAGACCGCCGCGCATGAGCGTGCGTTCGAGGTGCGCGACGGTGCCGAGCATGCGCGGGTCGTCGGCGGCGACGTAGCCGACCTGCGGCAGCTGCAGCAGCGCGGCATCCGCCTCGCCGGAGCCCTCCGATTGCACGTAGCTGCCGAGCCCGGGGTCGAAGCCGGTGCGCTCGATGCGCTCGGCAAGCGTGCTGCGGATGTCGCGCCAGAGCTCCACCGGCCCGTCCCGGCCGTCCTGCTCGACCGCGCAGACGGCTCGATCGAACGCGGCCCAGAGCATCACCCGGGAGTGCGTGAAGTGCCGTTCGGCGCCGCGGATCTCCCAGATGCCCGAGTCGGCGCGGTCGAGCCGGCGTTCGGCCTCGCCCAGCAGCGCGCGCTGCAGCGGCCACGCGAACCGATCGTCGTCGGACCCGTCGTGGCGCACGGCGTCGAGCGCCGTCAGCACCTCGCCGAACACGTCGGACTGGAACTGCTCGGCGGCGGCGTTGCCGACCCGCACGGGTGACGCGCCGCCGTACCCGGGCAGGTCTCCGACCTGCCACTCGGGCAGGCGGCGTTCGCCTGCGACGCCGTACATGATCTGCACGTCTGCCGGGTCGCCCGCGACGGCGCGCACGAGCCAGCTGCGCCAGTGCTCCGCCTCGGCCACGAGCCCGTGCCGCAGGAGCGCCTGCAGGGTGAGCGACGCGTCGCGCAGCCAGACGTAGCGGTAGTCCCAGTTGCGCGACCCGCCGAACTCCTCCGGCAGGCTCGTGGTCGCCGCGGCGACCACCCCGCCGGTGTCTTCGTGCGTGAGCAGCCGCAGCACGAGCAGCGACCGTCGCACGGCGTCGTCGTAGGCGCCGTGCCAGGTCGCACCGTCGATCCAGTCGGTCCACCAGGCGCGCGTGGTCTCGATCGCGCCGTCGACGTCGAGCGGCTCGGGCACGTCGAGGTGCGACGGGAACCACGTGAGGCGCAGGTCGACGGTCTCGCCGGCGGCGACCGCGAACGACCCGTGGTGGGCGCGCCCGCGCGCGGTGAGGCGCGGACCGCGCAGCACGAGCGCGTCGGGGCCGGCGACGGCGACCAACGCGGGCGCATCGGGGGTTCCGAGCTGGCGCATCCACGGCAGGGTCGCGGCGTAGTCGAATCGCACTCGCAGCTCCTGCCGCATGGTCACCGTTCCGCTGAGGCCGCGCACCCTGCGGATCACGTCGCTGCGGGCGTCGTGCCGTCCCGAACCGGTCGGCATGAGCTCGGTCACCTCGACCTCGCCGTCGGCGCACGCCCACCGGCTCACCAGCGTGAAGGTGTCGCCGTCGTAGCGACGGGTGCCGAGCGCCTCGGCATCGTCGGGCCGCAGCAGCCATCGCCCCTGCTCGGGGCCGCCGAGCAGGGCGCCGAAGACGGATGCCGCGTCGAACCGGGGCGGGCAGTACCAGTCCATCGATCCGCCGGAATCGAGCATGGCGGTCGTGCGGCAGTCGCCGATGATCGCGTAGTCCTCGATGGGCGCGGGCATGTGGCCTCCGTCGGTCGGTGCCCCCATTCTGTCCCCATGCGGCTGCGGCTCCGCGCATAGCATGGCGGGGTGGACGAGAACGCGACGAGCACGACGGATGCCGCGGCATCCGTCGCTCCGAGCGTGCGACGCCCGCTGATGCCGACGGCGGCCCGCATCGCGTTCGTGCCGTACCTGGTGTTCGTGGCGCTCGTGGTGTTCCTGCCCGCCGACGACGCCGCACGCGTGACCGGCATCGTGCAGTGGGCGGCGCACGTGTTCGCCGGGTGGGGTCTGCCGCTGCACGAGACCGCCGTCGTGCTCGAGTTCGTGGCGAACATCGCCCTGTTCGTGCCGTTCGGGCTCCTGGCGCGGTTCGCGATGCCGCGCATTCCGGCGTGGACGGTCGTCGTGGCCGGGTGCCTCACGAGCACCGCGATCGAACTCGTGCAGCTCGCGATCCCGTCGCGGGTCGCGACCGTCGCAGACGTGATCGCCAACACGCTGGGCGCCGTGCTCGGCGTCGTGCTCGCGGCGGCCGTGAGGTCAGCCGCCGGTCGCCGGGTCGGCCGTCGCGACCCGGCGTGAGCGGCCGCTCGCCCACCGCAGCAGCATCTCGAACGGCCCGCGCCCGACGAAGCGGCGCCAGAGCCAGGCGAAGGCCATCGAGCCGACGACGAGCCCGACGAGCAGCGGCCACGAGTCATCGGTGACCGCGCCCGATGCGGGGTCGGTGCGGATGGCCAGCGCGATCACGACGAGGTGCAACGTGTACACCGTGAGCGGCATCGAGCCCATCGCCGCGATCGGCGAGGTCGCGGCGACCGCGACGCGGCGCACTCCCGCCGAGGCGAATCCGGTGAGCACGAGCAGCAGCGAGACCACGGCGGCCGCGATGCCGGTGTTCGCCAAGGTCTCGAGCGAGGCCCGCATCGGCACCGACCACGCGGCATCCGCCACGATGAACGGCGAGGGCAGCAGCGTCGAGACGGGCAGCAGCACGCACCCGACGGCGGCGCCGATCAGTCCGGTGAGGAACACCGTGGTGCGCGAGCCGAGGTCGAGGCGGGCGAGCGCGAGCCCGATCAGCATGACCGGCACCCAGACGATCACCGGGTAGGCGCCGCTCACCGCCCAGTCCACCGGGATGCGGAACACGCCCTCGCGCGCACCGACCACGGCCGGCGAGCGCGCCGCGATCTCGGCCAGCGCCGGTGCGAGGGCGAGCAGGCCGATGCCGGTCGCGAGCGCGGCGCGCGGCGGCAGGAAGAGCAGCGGCAGCATGAGCAGGAACGCCACGCCGTACACGTCGAGGATGATGAAGACGAGGGGGCGCAGCGTCGCGGCGATGAGCAGGCCCATCGCGATGAGGATGACCGCGCGGATCGCGATCTGGCGACGCAGGATGCCGCGCTCCTCCGGGGCTGCGACGGGCCGGACGCCTCCGGAGATGAAGCCGAGCCCGATGCCCGCGGTCAGGGCGAACAGCAGCCGCGGGCGTTCGTCGGCGATGCCGATGAGGGCCATGACCGACGCGTCGTCGACCGCGGGCGCCACGTGCGCGACGAACATGCCGATGAGCGCGAAGCCCCTGGCCGCGTCGACCCCGACCACCCGCGCCGCCGCGACGTCCGCCCTGCTCATGTGCCCATGTTGGGGTCATCCGACCCAGGTCTGCGAGAGGACACGACGGAAGCCCGGATCATCGATCCGGGCTCCCGTGGCGCAAGCGCCTTCCGAGTGGTCGCGCTGGGTCGTGAAGGCGTCAGTCCTGTTGCCGTGCTCGACGGACCGTCGTCATGACGACGACGAGTGCGGCACCGAGCAGCAGGGCTCCACCGGCGATCCAGATCCAGAGCACCGGGGTGTCGTACCCCGTGGTGGCGATGCCGCCCGTGCTCGCGGAGTCCGCCGGGACGACGGTCAGGGTGCCCGTGGCGACCCATTCCCCGGCGGTGTCGGTGATCGTGTAGGTGCCCGGTGCGTTGGCCGAGACCTGGAACGACACCGTGCCCGAGGCATCCGTCGCCCTCGATGCGGTCGCCGCCTTCAGCACGGCCAAGGTGACCGCATCTGGAGCGGTCGCCGTCGACGGCGTGTTCGGCGGCAGTCCGCTGAAGGTCATCGTGCCGACCTCACCGACCGTCAGGGTCACGTTCGTGCCCTGGCCGGTGTAGCCGGCACCCTCGGCTGCTTGTGCCGCCGCGGGTGCCGCGATGAGTGCGGCCGCCAGCACGGCGACGCCTGCAAGGATCTTTCGGAACATGATTGCGCTACCCCCGTATGCTTCATCAGCACCGGAGAACCCCGATTTCGGAACCCCCCAGAGGTGCCGCCCTTCCGAAAGACGACACCTGCTCACCTTAGGGGAGATTCACAGGAGAGCGCGACCCCTAATGTTTCCGGCGCGTAAACGAGTGGCGTCGATTCGATGCGAGTAACCTTCTCCCCCGCCGTTCCGCCGAGGAATCCGAAGCGATATTCGGCACTCTCGCCGGGCGCGAGCTGCGAGACGACTTTGCTGAGCGTGTAGCCGGTATCGGAGGTCGGGTGGTACCCGACCGGCTCGTCGTTCAGCAGCACGCCGAGGTTGTACGTGCCATGCGCACTGTAGACGTGCACCGAGGTCGTGATCGAGCCGGGCGGCGTGCCGAACGAGCCGCCGCCGGTGACGTACGACGGAAGGCTCGTCGCGGCATCCGCCGGTGCCGTGTTCGTGAGCTTCACGACGATGTCGTAGTTCGGCAGGCCGTCGTTGCGACACGTGATGACGCCCGCGCCGACCTGCACGTCGAGATGGGTGTCCATCTTCGAGCCCGTCATGTCGTTCAGGTACACCCCGAACGCCTGCTCGGTCGCCGTGCTCTCGGGCAGGCCGCCCGCGATCGTCGTGCCGGCGAGCACGGCCTGCTCGTCGACATCCGCGTTCCAGACCAGGATGCGGCGTTCCGAGCCCGCCTGCGCGAGGGCCTCGACGAGCTGCTGGGCGTCGACCTTGCCCGACGTGAGCGCCGAGAAGACGCCCGCCGCGACCTCGGCGAAGATCCCGTCCTGCTGCGACACCGGGTATCGCGCGTAGACGTCGGTCAAGAGGAACTGCACGGCGTTCTCGCTCGTGAGCTGGTCGCCGGTGCTGATCGTGATCGGCCCGGTGGCGCGCAGCAGGTAGCCCAGTGCCACCGGGTCGACGGCGACCACCGACTGCACCTCGGTGCCGAACTTCTGCCGCCACATCTCGCGCGCGATCGTCGCGGCGAGCGGGAACTGCGGGGTGAAGGTGACGTCCTGCATGTAGCTCGCCGTGTTCGGGCCCCAGAGCGCCCGCGTCTCGATCGGCAGCTCGACCACCGGATCGGGGAACTTCGCGAAGTCGAGGGCCGCAGCCTGCTGCGTCATCGAGACGGCCCCGCCGTCGGCGTGCACGATCGCGAGCGCGCCGGGCGTGCCGCCCAACGAGCGCAGCTCGGCGTTGTTCTGGAAGAGCAGCAGCGTGTCGCGCGGGCCGTCGGCGCCGAGCATCGCCGGCAGCAGCTGCACCGCGTTGTCGAAGCCGACGACCGTGCCGCCGGCCTCGTCGACCAACGCGGTCAGCTCGTCGCGTGCATCGGCCAGCGGCCCGATCACCGCGGCCTGCGCGACGCCCGGCGCGGCCAGCGCGGCAGCCGAGCTGTCGAAGGCGATCCGGGCGGCGTGCACGGGCTGCTGCAGGTCGATCACCGGCTGCAGGTCGATCGCGCCGCCGACCGGCGCGAACGTGCCGACGCCGAGCGAGCCCGCCGTCGTCGCGAGCGGCACCACCGCGTCGCTCGCGATGCGGTCGGCGGATGCCGCGAGCACCCGCATCACCTCGAGGTTCGGCCCGATGCCCGGCAGCACCTCGGCGCCACGCCAGATCGGGTCGCCAGTCAGCGACGCAGCGGATGCCGCGTGCCCGGCGAGTTCGTCGGCAGACCGCTGCGCCGCCTCGGCGTCACCCGCGACGAACTGCGTCTGCGCCGTCTTCGCCAGCGGCACCGCCGCCTGCAGCTCGCCGACCGCGAGGAGCCCGCGGATGCCGATCCAGGCGACGGCGAACAGCAGCAGCGCGCCGACACCCACGATCGACCACACGATGATGCGCTTGCGCCGCTGTTGCTTTCTCCGCTTGCTGGAGCTGTGGTGGTGGGATCGGCCGGAGCTCGATCCGGAGCGCGTGCTCGAGCTGCCCGACCGATTGGAGCCGGAGGTGTGCGAACGGCCGGAGCTGCCCGAGCCGGAGCCGTGGGATCGCCCCGCCCCTGAGCCGGAGCCGTGCGAACGATGGTGACCGTCGGCGGAGCCCGACCCGCCCGATCGGCTCGACTCATGGCGTCGGTCGGATGCCCCACCCTCGTGGTCACGACTCGACGACTCCGAACCCCCCGAAGACGGCGTCACGATCACGAGCGTAACGCGATCGAGCAGATCGGGCGGCGAATCCACGCCCGAAGACGCGCTGGTCGCAGGGCGATGCTGGGCACCGTCGACCGCACCCCGTAGCGTGGCACCGTGCGGAACTGGGTGCGGAACGCGATGCTGCCGGTCGAGGGCGTCATCGAATGGTTGGTGCTCCTCTTCGTTCGGGCGAGGCCCGGAGCACGAGGGCAGCGTCCGCGACATGTCCTCGTGACCGGGCCGGGCGGCGGCAGCGTCGGCGACGAGGCGATGTATCTCGCCTTCGTGGCGCAGGCAGGTGTTCCGGTGACGGTCGTCGGGAGGCGGAGATCCGACCTGCTGCAACTGGTCGACGGCGACGTCGAATACGTGTTCCTCCCGAACCTCCTGTACGGGACGGTGTTCCAGCGTGTGCCGCAGTTGCTCGCGTTCCTGCGCCTCGCTCGATCGGCGTCGGGTGTCTCATTCATCGGGGCCGACACCATGGACGGGGTCTACAACAACCCGTCATCCGTCCGCCGGTTCCGGACCGCCCGCCAGGCTGCCGCGGTCGGAGCCCCGACACGGGTCCTCGGGTTCAGCTGGAACGACCATCCGACCCCGCAGGCTCTGCGCGAGATGCGCCGCACGGCCCCGCACGTCGAGTTCCTGATGCGCGACCGCTCCTCGGGCGAGCGGATCCGCGCGGACGGCGCACTGCAGGTCACCGACGTCGCCGACCTCGCGTTCCTCACGACCCCGCGCGAGGGCGGCTCATCGCTCGAGGAGTGGATCGCCGACCAGCGTCGGCTGGGCCGCCCGATCGTCCTGGTGAACGCGAATCCGTTCCTCGAGCGGTGGTACCCCGACCAGCTCTCGGCGTACGCGAGCGTGCTCGCCGACGGACTCGGCGCCGGCGTGTCGTTCGCCCTCATCCCGCACGACACGTCCGGGGCGTCGAACGACCTGACCTACGAGACGCGGATCCTCGAGCACCTGGACGCCTCCCCGCACCTGTTCCGTCAGACCGCACTGCTCGCGCCCGCGGACATCGTCCGCATCGCGGCCCTGGCCGACGCCGGAGTGACCGGTCGGATGCACTTCGCGATCCTCTGCGCGGTCGCCCATACGCCGGTGCTCGCCCTCTCGTACCAGGGCAAGGTCGCCGGGCTCTACGCGCTGCTCGGCCTCGACAGCTGGCTCGGCCCCGGCGCCGAACTCGCGCCGCGCCTGCGAGCAGGACTCGACGATCTGCTGTCCGACGGTGCGGCACGGGCCGTCCTGGAGGTGCGGGTCCCCGAGGCGATCGCCCTCGCCGAGCTGAACCTGCCGCTCACGGACGCTCGACGTACCGCTTGAGGTGTCGCCTGCTCCGCAGGACGGCGACCGCCTCGCGCCGCAACCGAGGCCAGCACGCCAGGACGATGGCGACCCCCGCGAGGTAGGCGGCAACACCCACACCCAGCGTCCCCCAGTCGCCGAGCGGTGGCGCGACCATCCCGGTGATCACGTAGGCGACCACAGCCGGGAGTCCGTACCCGAGGAACGGGACGATGCCGTTCACGAACAGGGCGGCGCCCGGTGCCTCCGCGAGCCGGCTGTAGAGGAGGATGCCGACCGGCCACATGACGAGGTTCACCGCTGCGAACCCGATCGCGACGCCGACGATACCGCCGGCCGACCCGACCAGGACCGCGACGATCAGGAGCGGCGTCGTGATGAGCGCGACGTAGAGCGAAACGCGCGTGTACCCCCTCGACAGCCCGACCCAGAAGGTCGCATAGCCGGCGATGCGGGCGATCGCCGCGACGGCGAGCACCTGCACGACCGGAATGCTGCCCGACCACCCGTTCCCGAGCACGATGGGCACCAACGGGGCAGCCACGGCAGCGGCGAGGAAGAACAGCGGCATGAGGGTGTGCACCATGATCGACTGGCCGAGCAGCAGGAACGCCCGGAACCTCTCCGGGTCGCCCTGCAGTCGCGACAGCACCGGCACCGCCACTTTCGAGGCAGGGGCCTGGATCTGGTTGAGCGGTGCCATCACCAGTTGGAACGCACGGTCGTAGAGGCCGAGCGGGCCGGCCCCGAATCGGATGCCGATCACCACGGAGTCCGCGTTCCGACCCACGTACGAGATCACCTGCGCCCCCAGCAGATTCAGGCCGTAGCCGAGCAGGGGCGCCAGGCCGCTCGTACGCCGAGGCAGGCCCGGGAGCCACCTCCCGATGACGATCACGGCGACGGCACCCGCCGCCGCGATCGTGATCTGCTGCGCCACCAGTGCCCAGTAGGCCCAACCCAGGGAGGCCGTGATGACGGCGACGCAGAGTCCGAGCACGGGCGTGACCGCATCGACCACCGCCAGGGCTCTGAACCTCATGGCGCGAGCAAGACCGGCGCGATGCTGGGTCGCCACCCCGTTCAAGACGAAGACGAGGGCGAGCATCCGCGTCACCGACGTCAGCCGGTCATCGTCGTAGAGGGCCGCGATCAGCGGAGCACCGATCACGACGACGAGCGCCAGGAGCACTCCGATGCCCGAGTTGATCCAGAACAGCGCGTCGCGCTGTCTCCGGGTCAGGTGCGGGGTCTGGATCGCGGCGTTCGACAACCCGAAGTCGCGCACCAGTTCACCGATGCCGATCACGGCTGCGACCATGACGACGACGCCGAAATCCGCTGGGACGAGCAGGCGCGCCAGTACGGCGATGCCGAGCAACTGCACGACCATGCGGATGATCTGGCCGGTCAGCGTGACGACGGCCCCGCGGGCCGCCATCGAGGCAAGCGGTTGGGCCACCGTCACCTCGCCCTCTGGAGCGCCCGCCGATAGGCGTCACGATGTCGGAGTCCCACGACCTCCCAGTCACGAGCCGACAGATCGGGCACCGGGGCCCCGGATCCTGTGCGGACCGCGTGCAGCGTCTCAACGAGCACTTCGGGGCCGAGCGCGTCGTCGAAGAAGTGGATCCACCCCGGGCCGACCTCGGCGGCGAGCGCCTCGTTGACACGCGTCCGCGGGGCGAGCACCGGTCTGTCGAGGGACAGGGACACGAGGATCACGCCCGAGTTGTGCATCTCGGTGTACGGCAGCACGACCAGTTCGGCATCGCGGACCTCATCTGCCAGCGCGGAATCCGGCACGAAGTCGAGCTCGGTGGTGATGCGCGGATCGTTCGCGCACAGCGACACGATGTGCTCGCCGTACTCCGCCGAGTACGGCTTCCCGACGATCCGCAGGCTGGCTGCCGCGTCGTCGGTTCGACAGAAGGCGGCGATGAGCGCCTCGACGCCCTTGTACGGGCGCAGGAGACCGAACTGGAGCATCCGTCCGGGGACCGGAGCCCGGTCGGTTGCGCCGAACACCGACCGGTAGTGGCCGTGCGGGATGTCGACCCACTCCTTCCCCTCCGGGACGTCCGTGGTCTCGTTCAGCCGGATCCACACGGTCGTTCGGTCATCGAGCTTCTCGAGCAGTCGCTCCTCGCCGGCGGCGCCCGACTCGTGCGGTGCCACGTTGTGCACGGTTCGCACGATCGGAGTCCGCGTGATCCGCAACCGTGCCAGCAGGAGCCGGAGCGCCATCGCCTTGCCAGCGGACCCCGCCCGCGTGCGATGCCGCACCAGGTATTCGGGCCAATGGACGTGGAGGACGTCGTATCGGCCGAGCAGTGCCCGCCGCCACGAGAACGTCAGGACTTCGACGTCCGTCGTCGCACTCCCGATCATGTGGTCGACGTATCGGGTCGTGCCATCGGGTGCGGCCAGACTGTGGAGGACTCGGATCATCGACGAACCGCCCCGATCTCGGCGAGCCGACGGCCGACGTCGGCCAACTGACCGCGCGCATCGTCGACGATCGCGACGGTGGCCACGCCGAGGTCGTCGAGTCGATCGCGGTCGAGCTCGCCCAGCCGTTCCGTCGGGTCGCGCGCGTCGGCCCCGACCCATGACGCGCCGATCTGGTCGAAGTGACGCGCGATCTTCTCGTTGCTCGACTCGCACCATCCGAGCGGCACGGCTCCCTCGGTCGCACCCATGACGAGCGCGTGGAGGCGGTCGGACAGCACGACGCGCGAACGCCGGTACACGTCTCGAACGCGCAGTTCCTGGGCCCAATGGTCGTCGGTCGCCCATTCGGCGGCCTCGGCGTCGAGCCGCCCGGCGAGGTCGTGCGCTGCCGTGGCGTCCCGCTTCACCTGCACCACGACGATCGGTGTCAGCCCGAGGCGGTGTGCGAGGCCGCGCACGGCCTCGACCCATCGCTCGCTCGGGGCGGGCCGATCCCCGCGGAGGGAGACGGCGAGAAGATCCCGGCCAGGTGCTCCAGTAGTGCCGGGGAGAGATCGAGCTCCATCATCGGCCTGCACGACCGCCGGTTGCCCGGATCCGAACGCCCAGTCGGGCATCGTCCCGCCTCGACCCATCAATTCGACCGATCTGGCGTCCCGCCAGAGCAGGAGGTCGCTCCACTGCGCAAGCAGGGCGAACGGCCACGTGAACCCCGGCAGGGTCCGTCGGACCCCCGCGCCGACCCACACGATCCGCCCGCCGCGCATCCGATGCACGGCGAGCAGCGGGAGCAATGACACGACACCGGCGAAGTAGCGCCGGGTGGGCACGAACTCGCCCGCGTTGAAGGCGAAGATCCCACCGCGCCCGACTGCCGCTCGAGCAACGCTCAGCCACCAGGAGAGGAATCCGGGAGACGCCTCGTCGGGGTGGAGGCGGAGGCCGGCCGCATACCCCGAACGCGGATCGCCGGCCCAGACGACGAGTCGCCCGGCTGAACGGAGCTCGTTCGCGTAGACGCGACGGAGCACGGAGTCCCCGACGTTGTCGGCCTGACCGCTCAGCCACACATGGACAGCGGTCGTCGGAGTCTCGGCGACATGCCCGGTTGTCTCCGCGACGGCGTTCGCGCTCACCGGCGCGCACCCTTGCTCGAACCCGCTCCGGCCATCCGAATGTTCGGAGCGTCGACCGGATCGGGAGGGCGAGGGCTTGCGGCCAGCGCGATGACGGCCGTCCACGCGACGCAGAAGTACAGCTCGGTCTGGCTGCTGTAGAACAGCGTCGCGGCGAAGAACCCGACCAGGAAGGACAGCATGACCCACTCGCGATTCCGGCGGAGCCGGATGACCGCCCACACGACCATGGCCAGGTACGAGAGCGACACCCAGATCGGGAATTCGAGCAGGATGGATCCGAGGCTCGAATGCATCGGGGCCGTGCCTTCCATCAGCTTCTCGTAGCCCGGCGGATCGATGCTCGCGAACTGGCTGACGTCGATCCGGCTCCGATACAGCACGCCGGCGAACCCGCCGGGAGTGACGCCGAAGAAGAAGTTGCCGAGATTCTCGATCTTGAGCTCCGCGGCGTACTTCAGCAGCAGGAGATGCGCGGTCGTCGAGGCGTTCGTGAAGTCGCCGGAGCCGAACACCCGGTCGAACGAACGGAAGAATCCAGCGGCCTGCGCAGCGAGGATCAGCGGCGTCAGGATGGTGCCCGCGAGCGTGAGGTGCGCGAAATACACCTCGAGCGGGGTCTTCGCTTCCGCCCTGACCTTGCGGTACTCGACGACGAAGGCGATCAGGTAGACCGGCGCGAACACGAAGGGCAGGCGCGAGATGGTCAGGAACGCCACCACGAAGAAGGCGAGCGAGATCAGCAGTCGTGAACGTCCGCGGAGGAAGCGGAGCGAGGCGAATGCGAGGAAGCACGCGTAGACCGACGCATGCGACTTGTCGTCGAAACCGAGCCGTCGACGGTCCGTGCCGCCCGACAGGTCGACGGCGAGCTGCACCATCAGGTATGCGAGCACGATCGGGATCGCCCAGCGGAACCCGCGTGCGACCGCCTCAGTGCCGCCGGCCGCACGGCTGGTGCGGTAGATGCCGATCAGCCAGACGACGACGAGCAGGTAGTAGGCCGTGAACTCGGGGGCGATCCGGTAGGTGTAGACGTTCGAGACCAGGATGGCGGCGAGGAGGACCCCCGCGAGGCCCAGCAGCACGAAGAGGATGTCCCGTCCGCGCAGGAGCCGAGGTACAGAGGCCAGCAGCACGACGAGGGCGCCGATCTGCGCGACGTTCGAGAGTGCGAACCTGCCGTCGATCTTGTAGCTCAGCAGAGCGCCGATGACGGCGATCGCCACGGAGACCGTCACGCCGGCCGCTGCCCGTCGCGAGAGTGCGGTCTCCGGCGCAGCCTCGCTCACCGGCATCCGAGCGCCGCCGGATGTCCGGCCCCCGCCCGAGGTGTGGACGCTTCTCGCCTGCGCGGTGCTCACGTGGTCGCTCCCCGCTCGACCCGGGAGCCCGTCGGATCGGTCCCGACCGCGCCCTTCGACCCCACGCCGGGTCGGAGGTAGGCGCGTGCGATGAGGCGGCCGAGTGCCGCGGGGTGACGGAGGAACAGCGACCGGTGCCGATGGAGGATGCGTCGCAGGCTGGCCGACCGGATCGACGTGCTCCCCTCCGAGATGCTGTCGTCGAGACGGTACAGCTTCGCCGAGACGGATGGCTCGTGCACGAACGTGACCCCACGCTCGAGCAGCGTCAGGCAGAGGTCCCAGTCCTGGAACCGCCGCAGCCCGATGTCGAATCCGCTGTCGCGGGCGAGCTGGGCGGGCAGCAGCATCGTCTGCGTCGACGCGATGCTCCGGAGGAGGAGTTCCCGCTCGGGTCGTTCGATACGAGCGGCCGGCACGACCTCGCTCGATCCGTCGCGGAAGAACACCCGGTGCGAGACGAACGCGACGACATCGGTACGGCCGGCGACGTGCGGGAGCAGGCGTTCGAGGAAGTCGGGCTCCCACTCGTCGTCGCTGTCCTGGAAGGCGATGAGCCCGCCGGTGGCGAGGCCGATGCCGAGGTTGCGCGCAGCGGCCGCCCCACCGTGCCCCGCGGCAGCGAGCCGGATACGGGAGTCCGCTGCAGCGAGGGACTCGAGGTACGCCGCGGTGCCGTCCGTCGAGCCGTCGTCGACGACGATCACCTCGCCCACGGGTACCGTCTGCGCCAGCACGCTCTCGATGGCCCGCCCGACGACGTGCCTGCGGTTGTACGTCGGGATGATGACGCTGACGGCATCAGCCATGCGCATCCCCGGCTCTCAGAAGGCCCCGCACGCCGCGGTTCACGCCGTTCAGCACCGTCGAGACCCCGAACCTGGCCCAGATCGCGGCCACCACGAGCACGTCCAGGACCGTCGTGTTCGAACGGAGGTGCCGCAGGTAGAAGAGCGCCATGCTCCGGTGGAACTGGTAGTTCAGTGCGGTGCGCCTCGGGCCGTCGGAGCTGCCGCCCTTGAGGTGGTGGGCGACGACCCGTCCGTCGTAGACGACCCGCCACCCGGCCTTGCGGAACCGCACGCACCAGTCGAGGTCCTCGGCGTACATCCAGTACCGCTCGTCGAGCAGGCCGACCTCGGCGAGCGCCGTGCCGCGCACGAGCATGAATGCGCCGTTGACCGCATCGACATCGGCCACCCCGTCGTCTCGCACATCGGGCCGGACGTAGTCGGATCCTGTACGTCCGACGGCCCTCAGCACGAAGTACTTGGCGGCGGTCGCGACCGAGGGGATGCTTCGCTTCGCGGCATGGTCGAGCGACCCATCGGCGGTGAGGAGGCGGCATCCGATCATGCCGATGTCTGGCTCCCGTTCGAGCACCTCGAGGAGGTGGTCGACGGTGCCGGGCTCGAGCCTCGTGTCGGGGTTCAGCAACAGCACGTACGCGGCCTCGGAGGTGCGGAGCACCGCGTTGTTCGCCACGGCGAATCCGTCGTTGCCCGCTCGCCGGGTCAGGAGCACGTCGGGATACTCGCGCTCGACCATATCGGGCGTGTCGTCGGGCGAGTCGTTGTCGACGACGTGCACACGGGTGGCGACCGACGGTCGGGCGGCTTCGAACGAGTCGAGGCAGGCCCGAACGAGGTCGCTGCGCCCGTAGGTGACGATGACGATGTCGAGGTCGGTCGCCGGACGCACGGGCTCCCCCCGCGCCGCGGTCACAGCGCGCCCCGCCCCGGTGCGACGACCGCCCTGAACGTGCGGAGCAGGATGGCGAGGTCTCCGGTGATCGACCAGTTCTCGACGTAGTACAGGTCGAGTCGCACGCTCTCCTCCCATGAGAGGGTCGAGCGGCCGCTCACCTGCCAGAGCCCGGTCATCCCGGGTTGCACGAACAGTCGCCGGCCTGCCGTGCGGTCGTAGAGCTCGACCTCGGCACGCCGCTGCGGCCTCGGTCCGACGAGGCTCATCGTGCCGTGCAGCACGTTGAACAGCTGCGGCAGTTCGTCGAGCGAGTACTTGCGAAGCACCCGCCCGATGCGCGTGACCCGCGGGTCGTCTCGCACTTTGAAGAGCGGCTGCGTGTCGGTGCCGTGCTGGGCGAGCAGGCCGGCGAGCTGCGCATCGGCACCGTCGCTCATCGACCGGAACTTCAGCATGGTGAACGGCGTTCCCTTCAGCCCGACCCGCTCCTGCCGGTAGAACACCGGCCCGGGAGAGGTCGCCTTCACGCAGATCGCGAGCACGACCAGCAGGGGCGACAGCACGGCGACGAGCGCGAACGCCACCACGAGGTCGAACACGCGCTTGGCGACGAGCTTGCGGCCTTCGAACTTCGGCGTCTCCACGTGCATGAGCGGCAGGCCGGCGACCGGGCGGGTGCGGATCCTCGGGCCGCCGATGTCGATGAGGCTCGGCGCGACGACGAGATGCTCGGCCCCCGGGATGAGCCCCCAGCTCAGTTCGCGAACGCGATCCGGGCCGAGCTCGTCGGCGCTGGTGATCACGACGGTGTCGGCGCCGAAGTCCCGCATGACGGCGAGCGCGTGGTCGACTCCGTACTCCACCGGGATCCCGGTGCCGGCCAGGTGATCGTCGCCCCGGCCCGGAACGCATGCGCCGGCGATGCGGTAGCCGGCCTCCGGCATGCGCTCGAGCTCGCGCGCGATCACCATGACGGAGTCCATCGAGCCGACGAGCAGCACCCGCGAGGAGTACTCCCCGCTGCGACGTTGCACTCCGAGCCATTGCCGCCACATCCACCGCGAGAAGATGAGCACGACCACGCCCAGCGGGAACGAGATGAGCACGTACCCGCGACCGATGTCGATCTTCAGGAGGAACGCGAAGATCGCCACGAGCCCGAAGAGTCGCAGGGCCGAGTCCGCGACGGCGCGGTACTCCTGCGAACCGACGCCCAGCACCCTCGGCGAGCGCGTGTCGTAGAGCTCGAGCGCGATCATCCACGCGGCGACGATCACGAGCGAGACCACGGTGTAGCTGACGCTGACGTCGCTGCGCGAACCGCTGAACCCCGGTGTCGTGTAGTCGAGCCCGACCCACGCGATCTGCGTGCCGAACACGACCCACAGCAGCACGAGCAGGTCGGTGATGCGCACACGACGCGCGAGCTGCGACGACCAGGCGGAGGTGGTCATCGTGGCCGCGGCGTAGAACCGGCGCATCACCATGTCGCACCCCCGTCGGCCGATCGCGCCAGCACTCCCCCGGCCCACGCCCAGACGGTGCCGTCGGGGGCGGCGTCGATCGCGATGTCGCCCGGCCGGGCGTCTGTGTCGAGGCAGGCACCGGGCGTCGACGGCGAGCCGCCTGCGACCGTGTCGATCACGGCGATGCGGATGCCGCGGCATCCGTCGCCCGTGACCGCCACGAGGTATCCGGCCGGCCCTGCGGCGAGCGCGACCGCGCCGGGCGCCGTGGCCGCCTCGCCCCACGTAGCACCGGAATCCGACGTGACGAGCACCGCCCCGGAATCGCAGAGCACGGCGGCCGACTCCGCCGACGAGGCCGCGAGCCCGGCGACCGGCCCGCCGCAGGCCGTCGACGGCCCGCTCGGGGCGACGGCCTGGTCGCCGTCGAGGTACCAGGTCGGCTCGAGCTCGCCGGTCGCCTCCCAGTCGATGCCCTGCACGTAGCTGTGGTACCGCCCGATCGCGCAGGCCGGGTCGCGCGCCACCATGGTGACGAGATCGGCGTCGACCGCCTCGACGGACTGCAGGTCGGTCAGCCCCTCGGTGAAGCCGGCGCTCCAGGTCGCCCCGCCGTCGACGGTCACCTCGATGGTGGCCGCCCCGCCAGGGCAGGTGCCCGTCGTGCCTCGGTAGGCCGTCGTCGAGTCGAGCGCGGAGATCAGCACGGCCGGTCGCACGGCAGCCGGCGTGGGCTGTTCTGTCGGAGCCTGCGATGACGGCGCGGTCGCGGCATCCGGCGCTGCGGTCGTCGTCGGGGGCGGCGGGATCGTCGGCATCACCTCGCCCTGCGGCGTCGCGCTCTCGGGGCGGATCGACGCGATCGCCCACCACACGAGCACCGCGTCGACGACCACGAACACCACGATCGCCGCCACCGCCCACGGGGCGGAGACGCGATGGCCGAGCCGAGATGCGTTACGGGCCACCGCGACCGCCGGGAACCGATGTCGGGGCGAGCGCGGACACGATGGCGTCGACGGCGTCGTCGATCACGTGTCCGGCCTCGTCGTAGGCCGCCTGGGGCGCGCGGTACGGGTCGAGGATGTCGTCGTCGTTCGGGTCTGGCGGCGGCGGTGCGATGCCACGGGATCGTGCGGCGGCTTCGGTCACCCGGCGCAGGCGCTCGTCGACGGCCGCGTGCAGCATGTCGGGATCGAGCCGGGCGGGATCGAGCCGGGCGGGTTCGCGCGCGCCGGGGTCGAGCGTGTCGGGGTCGAGCACGGCGTCGAGCTCGCCCTCCTCCGCAAGGTGCGCGAGCACCCTCGAGAACTCCCGCAACGTGAACGCGCGGCGAGCGGCGCGCGGCACGAGCTCGGCGACCCGCGCGCGGTGCTGCCTGGTGGCCGTGAGCACGAGATCCGCGTCCTGCACGAGCGACGCCGTCAGCTGACGGGCGAGGTGTCCCGACGGGTCGGCGCCGTACCGCACCGAGAGCGCGGCCGCTTCGGGCGTCATCGGGGAGCCGACGAGCGCCCCCGTCCCGGCACTCGACACCTGCACGCCGTCGAGGCCGACGGCGTGCAATCGCGCGGTCAGCACCTGCTCGGCCACGGGCGACCTGCAGATGTTGCCGGTGCACACGACGAGCACGTTCACGCGCCCGCCACCGGCTGCTGCTTCGGCTCCTGCTTCGGCTCACGCCTCGGCTCCTCGGCCGGGGCGTACCCGTATCCGTAGCCGTACCCGTAGCCGTACCCGTAGCGGCCGTACCCGTACGCGTCGGGTCCCTTGGTCGGCAGCATGGTCAGCACGATGCCCGACACGTTCGCGTCGACGTTGTCGAGCACCGCGAAGGCGCCCCTGACCTGGCCCTTGTGCGCACGGCCCACGGCGACCACGAGGATCGCGCCCCCGGCGGCGCGCGTCAGCACCGCGGCATCCGTCACCGGAAGCAGCGGCGGGGCGTCGAAGAGCACGACGTCGAACGCGCGGTTGAGCTCGGAGATGATGTCGACCATGGCCATCGACCCGAGCAGCTCGCTCGGGTTCGGGGGCACGCGCCCGGCCGGGAGCACGTACAGCTGGCTCCGGCCCCACGGCTGGATCACGTCCTGCAGCTCGGCGCGCCCGATGAGCAGGTCGGTGAGACCGACCGCGCCCTCGATGCCGAGGTACGACGCGACCTTCGGGCGTCGCAGGTCCGCGTCGACGAGCAGCACCCTGGCACCGGCGTCAGCGAGGGCGATGGCGAGGTTGGCGGCCGTCGTCGACTTGCCCTCCGACTCGATCGAGCTCGTCACGACGAACGAGCGCTCGGGGCGACCGGCGTCGAGGAACTGCAGGTTCGTGCGCAGCGCGCGGAACGACTCGGCGCGCGGCGAGTGCGGATCGGCGTGCACGATGAGCGGGCGGTCCTTGGCCTTCGGGTCGAAGACGATGCCGCCGATCACGGGGGTGTCAGTGACCTGCTCGAGGTCGCGCTCGTTGCGGATGCGGGTGTCGAGCGTCTCGCGCAGCACGGCCGCGCCGACGCCGAGCGCCAGGCCGATGAGACCGCCGAGCACGATGTTCAGCAGCACGTTCGGACTCACCGGCTTCTGCGGAACCGACGCGTGCTGCACGAGCGTCAGCCGAACGGGCGAGCCCGTCGCGGCCTCGGCGCCCTCCTCCGTCGAGCCGTCGGTCTCCGCACCGGCTGGATCGCCCGAACCGCCCGTCGTCTCGATCGCCTCGACGACGTTCGTCAGGCTCTCGGATACGGCGGTCGCCACCTCGGCGGCGAGCGCGGGGTCGACGTCGGTGACCGTGATCTCGATGAGGGTCGTGTCGGGCAGGGTGACCGCCGTCACCTCGCGCGCCAGCTCCTCGCTCGTCATGTCGAGCTGCAGCGAGGCGATCGCCGGCAGCAGCACGATCGGCGTCGTGGTGAGGTCGGCGTACGTCTTCACGCGCTGCTGGGTGAACGTGTTGCCCTGGGTCAGCTCGCCGATCGTGCCGCCGTTCGAGGTCGACACGAACACCTTCGCCGACGAGCTGTACAGGGGCGTCTGCACGATCGAGAAGACGGCGCCGGCGGCGACGCCGAGGAGCGTGAGCAACGCGATCAGCACCCAGCTCTGCCGCAAGATGCGGATGTAGTCGCGCAATTCCACGTGTTCAGTCCCCGTCCCCACAGCGTGCTGAAACGCGACACGGTTACGCTTGGCCCCGTGGCACCCTCTCAACATGCCCCGCGGAGTGGGGGCGTGTCAACAACCGACACACCGACGTCCGGCGGCGGCGGGGGCGCCTCCGTGCGCTGGGGAGTGACGGATGCCGCGGTCGGAATCCTGCTCGCGGCGGCCTGCTCGCTCGGCTGGGCGTGGGTCACCCGCACCGTCGTGCTCGACGAGTGGCTGCAGGTGCTGGGCGCCTACCTCGCCGTCTGGGTGCCGCTCGTCATCGTGCTCTGCATCGCGGATGTCGCGCGCGGCCGTCGCTCGTTCGCGGCCGACTTCGGCCTGCGGTTCCGCCCGATCGACCTGCTCTGGGGCATCGGCCTCGGGCTCGTCGCGCGCGGGCTCGTGACCGTGCTCGAGCTCGGCTGGACCGGACGCACCTCGCTCGACGGCGGGGTGCTCGCGCTGCCGACCGGCTTCGCGTTCTGGTTCGGCATCGTGCTGGCCCCGGTGCTGATCGGCCCCATCATCGAGGAGACCTTCTACCGCGGGCTCGTGCTGCGAGCCGTCGAACGGCGCACCGGCGGTCGGGCGGTCGTCGCGGCATCCGTCGCCGTCGTCGTGAGCGCGCTCGTGTTCGGCCTCGCGCACCTCGCCCAGGGCGCGGCGCTGTCGCCGACCGCCGCCGCGGTGACCTTCGCCGGCGCGTTCGTGTTCGGGCTCGCGGCCGGTGCGCTCGCGGCCTCGACCCGCCGACTCGCGGGCCCGATCATCGCGCACATGGTGTTCAACGGCATGCTCGTGGTCGCGATCCTCACCTAGCTGCTCGAGGGGCGACGGATGCCGCGAGCCGCCGATTCGGGCGGCGGGCGCCGTCAGTGGCGGCCGTTGAGCACGCCGCCCGACTCCTCGAGGTAGCAGACGCCGCAGAGCGACTCGTAGGTCACGGTCTCGCCGTCGATCGCGACCTGATCGCCGTCGAACACGAACCGGCCGTCGATCGTGCGGCCGTTGAAGATGGCCTTGCGCCCGCACCGGCAGATCGTCTTCAGCTCCTCGAGGCTGTGCGCGACCTCGAGCAGACGCCGGCTGCCGGGGAACGCGACGGTCTGGAAGTCGGTGCGGATGCCGTACGCCAGCACCGGGATGCCCTCGATGAGCGCGATGCGGAGCAGGTCGTCGACCTGCTCCGACGTGAGGAACTGGGCCTCGTCGACGAGCAGGCAGCTCACGTCGCGGCCGGTCTCGGCGGCCGAGACCGCTCGCCGCTGCTCGAAGAGCGCGCCCACCGCGGCGGTCGGCTCGATGACGAAGTCGACTTCGCGCACGACCCCGAGCCTCGACACGATGTCGCGGTCGCCCTTGGTGTCGATCGACGGCTTCGCGAGCAGCACGGTGTGCCCGCGCTCCTCGTAGTTGAACGCCGCCTGCAGCAGCGCGGTCGACTTGCCCGAGTTCATCGCCCCGTAGCGGAAGTACAGCTTCGCCATCAGCGCTCGCCGCCTCTCGTGCGCCCGATCTCAACCGTTGACATGACGAATCTCCACCGTGACATTCTCCCCTGCGACGGCGACGACCGCCGACAACCCGACAGCACGGGCGACCGACGCGAGGCGTTCGATCGCACGACGATTCGGCGGCTCGGCGCCGAACGGGGCCTCGAGCGAGATGAGCAGCGTGCGCTCCTGCGTGAGGTCGGCCTGCTCGCGATGCACCCGCACTCGGATCGACGCCGCACGGTGCTCGCTCGCCAGCCACGACATCAGTGCCGTGAGCGCGGCCCGCTGGTCGTCGCGCAGTGCCGCGACGGCGGTGTCGTTCTCGACGACCTCGACCGGGATTCCGCGCCTGCGCTCGAGATCCGCGGCGACGTCGGCGAGCCAGGTCGACGTCTCCTCGTCGCGGAGCGTCGAGCGGAGCGCCTCTGCGAGTTGGCGGGCCCTCGCGGCATCCGCCACCGAGATGCGCTCGGTCACGAGGATGGTGGCGAGGAACGGCAGCACCTCGCGACGGAGCACCGCGACCCGCCCGTGCTCGTCGGACCTGGCGAGACCCGCGCGCAGTTCGGCGTCGCGCTGCAGCAGCACCTGATTGGCCTTACGCTGCCACGCGAGCGTGATCTGCACGATCGCCCACGAGTACCCCGCGGCCGCGGCACTGGCCACCGCCGTCGGCGCCACGTAGAACAGCACCATCACCATGACGGGCAACCCGTGCCAGTCTGGCCCGCCCGCTCCGCCCACGAGCACCGCGAGCACCGCGGTCGAGAGGGCTCCGGCGGTCAGCAGGGTGATCCAACTGCAGTACGGGGCGAGCGAGATCATGAGCACGCCGACCACGAGCGGCCCGAAGTCGTCGTAGACGTAGCGGTCGTTGCCGACGGTGCTGAGGTACTCGGCGACGGCGGCGCCCAGCGCGACGACGACGACGACCCAGAGCCGCTCCGGCGTGAAGGGAGCCCTCGACGGCCGGGCTGCGACGGTCGCGGCGACGGCCGCCACGTTCACGAGCAGCACCGCCAGGATCGCCGCGAACGGCGAGACCACCTCCTCCCAGTGCACGATCGTCATGATGATCGCGATCAGCGTGGCGACGGCGCCGGCGAAGTGCTGCAGGATCGACGAACTCGTCAGGCCGACGATCGGGTCGATGTCCTTCGGAGCGAGGCGCGCGGTGCTCATGCGCCCCCCGTCGGCATCGCGAGCACGACGGTTGTGCCGAGCCCGATCGCCGACCAGACCCGAGCCGAGCCGCCCTCGCGCTCGAGCCGGGCGACGACCTCGCGGAGACCGCGGCGCCCGGCCGGCACGCGTTCGGCGTCGAACCCCGCCCCGACGTCCATGACCGCGACGGTCACCTCGCCGCCGCCCGAGCCGAGCACGATCTCGACCTCGTCGACCCCGGCGTGGCGCGCGACGTTGTGCAGGCACTCGGCGACGGCCCCGTCGAGCTCGGCCGCACGCTGCGGGCCCAGCATGGCGAGCACCGCGAGATCGCCCGACATCTGCACGTCGAGGCCGTCGTCGGCCGCCATCGTGAACGCCTGGTCGAGCACGGCCATGCCGTCGGCCGCGATGGGGTCGTCGGTGCGCTGCTCCTCGCCGTGCTGCGCGACCCAGTCCCTGCCGACGAGCAGCGTGAGGTCGCTGCGGATCTCGGCGCGCAGCCGTTCGTCGACCGGACCCGAGCCGCTCGAGGCGACGGCGAGCAGGTGTCCCATCGCGGTGTCGTGCAGGCGCGTGATGGCCTCGAGCTCGTGGTCGCGCCGCACGGTCGCCTCGCGCACGGCCGCATTCGCGCGCACGAGGGCCGCCTGGCGACGCAGGCCCGACCGCCGGGTCAGCCCGTCGACCGTGCGCACGAGCATCACGAACACGGCGACCGCGGTCGCGGCGACGCTGATGTGGAAGGTCGAGCCGCTGGCCGACGCACCGACGAATGCGGCGGACTGGCCCACTGCGTACGCGACGGCGACCCAGGTGCACGCCATGACCGACCCCGAGCCCGAGCCGCCGACCAGCACCAGCGCGATGCAGGGGATCGCGACGACCGCGTTGTCGGTGGTGCCGAGGTCGTAGCCCGAGCGCATGGCGATCGCGGTCATCCACGCAGTCGCCGCACCTCCGACGACGAGGTAGACGAGGGTCGACGCGAGCGTGCGGTGCAGGGCGACGATCGACAGCAGCCCGATCATGACGAGGCTCAGCCCAGCCGCGATCCACCCGCTGGCCTGGCCGCCGAATGCCAGGGTGAGCGCGACGAGGGCTCCCACGCCCAGGTACACCCAGGCGGCCACATGACCCGCGTGCACGATCGCCCGACCGACGGAATCACGCGAGACGTCGCCTGGCAGCCCAAGCGTCATGCGGACCTCCGTGCTCGTGCCGAGTGCATCGGGTGTTCACACTGGACTCTCCGGATTATCCCAGCATCGGCCCGAGATCGTGCAATTCGCGGGCGGGCGCGAATTCAGAACAGCACGTCGGGCGCCGCCGCGAACTCGGTGCGCTCGGCCGCTCGGCGGGCGGCGAATCGGGCGGTCGTCTGCGCGGTCGCAGCCGAGCGCACCCCGCCGGTCGCCGGGTCCTCCTGCCCGCGCGCGAGTCCGTGGGCGCGCAGCAACGGGGCGACGCGGGCGGCCAGCCACTTGCGGTACTCCTTCGGCGCGTACGCGTTCTGGCCGTAGTACATCGACCGGTACTTCGGCACGAGCTCCGGATGCTCGCGCTCGAGCCACTGCATGAACCACGGCTTGACCCCCCCGCGCAGGTGCAGCGCCGAGTACACGACGCTCGTGGCGCCGGCCGCCTTCACCTGGCGCAGCGCCTCGTCGAGGTGGGCCCGGGTGTCGGTGAGGTACGGCAGGATCGGCATCAGGAACACCGTGCAGTCGAGGCCGGCCTCGCGCACGGCCGTCACGGTCGCGAGCCGGGCCTTGGTGCTCGGAGTGCCCGGCTCGATCGACTGCTGCAGCTCGTCGTCGTAGACCGCGATCGACATGGCGAGGTCGACCGGCACCTGCCCGGCGGCGTCGACGATCAGCGGCAGGTCGCGACGCAGCAACGACCCCTTCGTGAGGATGCTGAACGGCGTGCCGCTCGAGGCGAGCGCGTCGATGATGCCGGGCATGAGCCGGTATCGACCCTCGGCACGCTGGTACGGGTCGGTGTTCGTGCCGAGCGCGACCGGCTCGTGCCGCCACGACCGCTTCGCGAGCTCGCCCGCGAGCACCTCGGCCACGTTCACCTTCACGATGATCTGCCGGTCGAAGTCGTCGCCGGCATCGAGGTCGAGGTAGGTGTGCGTGGGGCGGGCGAAGCAATTGTGGCTCACCACGCCGTTCGCGATGAAGTCCCCCGTCGACGTCGTGATGTCGAGCAGGTCGCGCTCTTCGCCGAGCGCCTCGACTCTCACGACCCGCAGGTCGGCGCTGCTCTTGATCGCAGTGCCGACCAGCGCGAGCCTTCGCGTGATGGCCGGCTGCGAGATGGCGAAGAACGCGTTTCGGGCCGGCAAGCCGCCCCTGAGGCGGATGTTCGCAACACCGATTGCATTCGCCTTCTCGCGGACGAACGGGAGCCCGAACCGCGCCATCGATTGCTCGATCTCACCCAGGATGCTCTCGTCCTTGTTGGAGATCCTCAGAACGCCACGACTGCACGACCCCTCAGCGTCGAAGATGCCGCCGAGGAACCCTGCAGCCCACTCGTCGCACGGGTCCGATGGCCACTCGATCAGGCGCGAGATCGTTTCGTGATCGGCGCGACGCGCGGTACGGATCGCCGACATCGCCCGACGTCTCTCCGTCGCGGGCGCGAACTCGAACGGCTTCGTCTTCACGCCGAAGCGTTCGAGAAAGGCGCGCGAACGTTCGAGGCCCTCGACGTCGGCGAGGGCGAGGCGAAACTGGTGGACGTTGTTCGGCGTGCCGCTCGGTCTCCGGTAAGTGCGCGCGAACAGCAGCCCGTCGCCGCGGATCATGCCCGTGAGGTATCCCATGGCATACCGATCGGACGACGTGGAGATGTCGGGGCGGCGGCCCGACCTCCCGAACCCCATGAGGGAGTTCGCGGTCGTCAGGTAGGGCCGCTGACCGGGCCCGCTCATGGACCCGGTGACGTGCTTCCATCCGCGGTCGGTCAGGAAGCGGTGGTCACCGCTCGCGATGATCGAGGTGCCGTCGGCAAGGGTGATACGGTACGCCGGCTTGCGCGTCGACCACTTCGCGAGCACCTTCGCGGGGGTGTATCGGCGGTACCGCCCCTCGGTGCGGGTGCCGAGCACCTCATCGCCGACTTGGAGCTGCGCGAGTTTCTTCTCGCGGCCGTCGCTCATCGTGATCACCGTCTGCGGGTCTAGGCAGTACACACAGGCATGGCTGCAGCCCCGGTAGGGGTTCACGGTCCAGCTGAAGGGCATCGACGACGGGCCGGGCACATGGTTCAGCGCAGACTTCGCGAGCACCTCGTGGAAGGTCATGCCCGCGAAGTCGGGCGTCTGCACCGCGCGGACCAGGTTGTTCAGCCGTGCGAGGCCCGGCAGCGTTCCCGCCTGGTCGACGCCCAGCTCCTGGCCACTCCATCTCACCCAGACATTCGAACACATGTTCGAATGAGTTGCAAGCGGCGCGCTGTGACATCCAGGGGTCGGATGCCGCAGCGCGCCGCTGTTCGGATCGGAACCGCCGCTCAGGCCGGAACCGCCGTGCGGGCCACCCGCCCGCCCGTCAGCTCGAGCCGCTCCCCCGACCACCGGCGTCGGAGCCACCGATCGTGGCTGGCCACGACGACCCCGCCCGGATAGGTGCCGAGCGCCTCCTCGAGGTCGGTCGCGAGTGCCAGCGAGAGGTGGTTGGTCGGCTCGTCGAGCAGGAACAGGTGCGGCGGCCGCGCGAACACGAGCGCGAGCGCCAGCCTGCGCTGCTGTCCGACCGAGAGCGCACCCACTGGCCTCGACTCGTCGCGCGCGGCGACCAGGCCGAGGCTCGAGAGCGGCACCTGCTCGGCGCGCCGCTCGCCGAGCACCCGTTCGTAGACCTCACGTGCGGGGGCCGCGGGCTCCGCGAACCGCACGTCCTGCTCGAGCACCTGCACGCGGAGCCCTCGACGCCGGCGCACGGCGCCGCCGTCGACCCGCAGGGTTCCCGCGAGCACGTGCAGGAGCGTCGACTTGCCCGCGCCGTTCGCGCCGGTCACGAGCAGACGCGCATCCGATCGCACGCGCAACGACGACACGGCGAGCCGGTCGCCGACGACGGCGTCCGACACCGCGACGAGCGGGCCGTCCTCGTCGTCGAGCGCGTGCGAGCCCTGCGGGATGCCGGCGAACGCGAGCGGTGCAGGCGGCTTCGGCACCTGGTCGCGCTCGAGCTCCTCGAGGCGCACCTCGGCATTGCGCACGCGACGCGCCACCGCGGTCTCGACGCTCTCGCGCTTGAAGTGCTTGAGGAACTTGTCGTTGTCGGTCGGCGCACGCCCGTGCGCGACCCGACGGGCACCGCCGTCGCCCGCGAGCATCGCGGTGAGCGCCTCGAGCTCGTGCTGCTCCGAGTCGTGCTGGCGCTCCCACCGGCGTCGTTCGTCGGCCTTCACCGCGAGGTACTCGGTGAACCCACCGCCGAAGACGGTGCCGCCGGATGCCGCGAGCAGGTCGTCCTGGCTCGCGCGCTCCGAGGTCGCGTAGACCGGAGCGCCGGAGCGCTGGGCGGTCGGCTCCTGGTCGACGGCCGCGAGCGCGCCGCGCCGACCGGGGTCGAGGTCGACGAGACCCGTCGCGACGCGATCGAGGAACTCCCGATCGTGGCTCGCGAACAGCACGGGCCCCCGCCAGGCGCGCAGCTTCGCCTCGAGGAAGTCCGCCGCAGTGTCGTCGAGGTGGTTGGTCGGCTCGTCGAGCAGCAGCGCGTCGGGCCCGCCGAGCAGCAGCGCGGCGAGCGCGAACCGGCTCCGCTGCCCGCCCGACACCTCGTCGAGGCGTCGTTCGAGCCCGATGCCGGCGACGCCGAGACCGTCGAGCAGCTCGTCGCGGCGGGCCGTGGCACCCCAGACGTCGGCCTGCTCGGCCGCGTCCAGCGCGGCCGCGTACCGATCGGCGGATGCCGCGGCGAGCACCTCGTCGTCGGTGCGGGTCGCCTCGGCCATCGCCTCGGCGGCCAGGTCGAGCTCGCGCTCCACCGCGCGCACCTCGACGAGCGCGCGCTCCAGCAGGTCGCCCACGAGGTCGCCCGACTCGAACGCCGGTTCCTGCAGCAGCAGGCCCGTGCGCCGCGGCCGGGTGACGACCCCGTCGGCGGTGACCGGCGCAGGGCCGGCGGCCGACGCCCGGCGCCCGCCCGCGGCATCCGTCGCCTGATCGGAGGCGAGCAGTCGCAGCAGTGTGGACTTGCCCGCACCGTTCTCGCCGATGAGGCCGAGCCGTTCGCCGGGCGAGACGGAGAATTCGAGATCGCTGAACACACGGCGATCGGGGTACTGCGCCGACAGGCCGTCGGCGCGCAGGTAGAAGGATTCGATGATGCGTACCGGCATGCGGACGCCCTTTCACGAGTGCTCCCGAGCCGTCGACGGATGCCGCGTGCCTGCGGTCGGTCGAACGGTGCACCGCGCGGGCCCGTCGCGTGCGCGTGGTAGCGCCGGCGACCCGGGAGCGGAAGAAGGTTCCCGCCGGGCATTGCCGAGATGGGAGCAGCCGTCACCGTCGCGAACGGTGGAATGGGTACACCCGGTGTCTACGGCGCCTCAGGCGCGGGACGGTGGGAGTACTCACTTCATAGCGGGGTCGACGATAGCAGACGTCGACCCCGAATGCACGCGTCCGTTCAGGCGCTGAGCTGCAGCGTCTTCGCGGTCTCGGCGAGGGAGGCCTCGGCCTCGGCGGTGTCGGCCGACAGCTCGGTGCCGTAGCTCGGGATCATCTCGCGGAGCTTCGGCTCCCACTCGGCCATGCGGTCGGGGAAGCAGCGCGCGATCACGTCGAGCATGATCGGTGCGGCCGTCGACGCGCCGGGCGAGGCGCCCAGCAGGCCCGCGATCGTGCCGTCGGCGCCGGTGATGACCTCGGTGCCGAACTGCAGGATGCCGCCCTGCTTCGGGTCCTTCTTCATGACCTGCACGCGCTGGCCGGCCGTGATGAGCTCCCAGTCGTCGGTCTTCGCCGTGGGCATGAACTCGCGCAGCGCCTGCATCTTCTTCTCGCGGTTCGCCATGAGCTCGCCGACGAGGTACTTCACGAGGTCGAAGTTCTTCAGGCCGACCTGGATCATCGGCCCGAGGTTGTGCAGTCGGATCGAGAACGGCAGGTCGAACCAGGTGCTCGTCTTGAGGAACTTCGGCGTGAAGCCCGCGTACGGCCCGAAGAGCAGCGCGGTCTCGCCGTCGACGACGCGCGTGTCGAGGTGCGGCACCGACATGGGCGGTGCGCCGACGGCGGCCTTGCCGTAGACCTTCGCCTGGTGCTGGGCGACCAGCTTGGGGTTCGTGGTGCGCAGGAACTGGCCCGAGATCGGGAACCCGCCGAAGCCCTTGATCTCGGGGATGCCCGAGTGCTGGAGCAGCGCGAGCGCGCCGCCGCCCGCACCGACGAACACGAACTTCGCGTTCACGGTCTTGGGCGTGCCGCCGACGAGGTGCTTGACGCGGAGGCGCCAGGTTCCGTCGTTCTGGCGCTTCAGGCGCGTGACCTGGTGGTTCGTGTGGATCTCGGCACCGCGGTCGGCGATGTCGGTGAGGAGGTACTTGGTGAGCGCGCCGAAGTCGACGTCGGTGCCGGAGACGATGCGGGTCGCGGCGACCTTCTGCTTGGGGTTGCGCTTCTTGGCGAGGAGCGGGGTCCACTCGGCGATGCGCTCGAGGTCCTCGGTGTACTCCATGTCGGGGAAGAGCGGCTGGTCCTTGAGGGCGGCGACGCGCTTCTTCAGGTACTCGATGTTGGCCGCGCCGCGGACGAACGTCATGTGCGGGGCGGTGTTGATGAAGTTGTGCGGCTCGGGCAGCGCGCCGATCGACACGAGGTGCGCCCAGTACTGGCGGCTGATCTGGAACTGCTCGTTGATCGAGATGGCCTTGGCGGCGCTCACGGTGCCGTCGGCGTTCTCGGGCATGTAGTTCAGCTCGCAGAGCGCGGCGTGGCCGGTGCCCGCGTTGTTCCACGCGTTCGAGGACTCCTGGGCCACCTCGCCGAGGCGCTCGTAGACGCGGATCGACCAGTCGGGCTGAAGCCGGGAGATGAGGGAGCCGAGCGTCGCGCTCATGATGCCCCCGCCGATCAGGACGACGTCGACGGATTCCGCTGAATTCACGGATTCCAGTGTAGGCGCCGCCGAGCACCCCTCCGACCACGTCCCTTCGACGTCGAGACAGTGCCGATTCGGCCGCTGATCGGGCGAGATCGGAGCGAGCGGATGCCGCGGGCGGGCGCGGTGCGTTCGGCGGGCCGCCCGCGGCATCCGTCGTTCAGAGTGCTGCGATGCCGCCGCCGATGAGCCCGACGCCCGCCGTGACGAGGCCGATCGTGAGCGAGAGCGCGCCGATCCAGAGCAGGGAGATCGCACGGCCCGGCTTCTGCGGGTCGGCGCCGAGCACCGAGAGGAAGAAGCCGGCGGGCATGAGGATCGCGGCGATGGGCGCACCGAGCCTCGCGACCCACATCCACGCGCCGTCGAGGGCTGCGGACTCGAGCACGCCGAGCACGGCGACCGAGAGCACGAGCAGCACGGCCGCGTGCGCGTGCCCGGCGCGGTAGAAGCTCTGCTGCAGGCGATTGGCAGGCGCGAGCCCGCGCACGACGCGGGTGAGGAAGTAGCCGCCGCTCTCGACCGTGACGAGTGCGAGCAGCAGGGTGCCGATGAGGATGAGGTCGATCGCGTGGTCCATGCGGGAGTCCTTCGGATTCCATGATTGGATAGTTGTACTCTCCAATATTAGAGAGCGGTACTATCCAATGCAAGGGGTCGTCCGATGCGATCCTCGAGCAGGCACGAGCAAGGAGCCCCGATGCGCATGTCCGCCCTCGCCGCCGAGGCAGGCCTCCCCGTGGCGACCGTCAAGTACTACCTCCGCGAGGGGCTGCTGCACGCCGGCACCGCGACCGGTGCGACGCAGGCCGTCTACGACGAGGGGCACGTGCGCCGACTCCGGCTCGTGCGCGCCCTCACGGGCCCCGTCGGCCTGAGCGTGCAGCAGGCGCGCACCGTGCTCGAGCTCGTCGACGAACCGGGAGGCGACCTCTACTCGACCCTGGGCCGGGCGGTCGGTACCCTGCCCCCGGCCGGCGCGAACCCCGTCGAGGCAGCGGACCCGTACCCACGCGCCCGCGCGGCCCTCGAGGCGCTCGGGCAGGTCTACGACCCCGCGTTCGCCGCGGTCGCCCAACTCGAGGGCGCGCTCGCCGCGGCGGAAGACGCCGGGCTCGCGATCGACGGCGAACGACTCGTGGCCTACGGTCGGGCGGCGACCGACATCGCCGCGTTCGACCTCTCGCGGCTGCCGACCGAGCCGCACGCCGCGGTCGAGTACACCGTGCTCGGCACCGCGCTGTACGAACCCGTGCTGCTGGCCCTGCGACGCCTCGCGCACCAGGACGCCGCGGTGCGCCGCCTGCCGCAGGCGGACTGAACCGCGCCGGCCAGCGCCCCGCGCGACCCGCAGGACCCGGCGCCACCGAACGGTCGCGAATGGTCGTTCCGAACGCGTCGTGACGACCATCTGCGACCGTTCGACCGGCTCACCCGCCCGTCGCCGCCGGCACCGCCGACTCGCCCACGGCGGCGGCGACCTCGCCGCGCGCGCGGGCGAGTGCGACGGCACCCGCACCTCCGGACTCGAGCGCGAGCAGCGCCGCCCCCACGATCGGCGCGCTCGCGAAGAACTCGAGCACCGCACCGGGCGCCATCGCGGCAAGCCCCGCCGCGATGCGCCCGAGCAGCCGGGGATCGCCCGAACGCACGACGCCGCCCCCGAGGACGACGGGCACCGTGCGATCGAGCAGGTCGAGTCTGGTGAGGCAGGCCCGCACGAACGCGAGGATCTCGTCGGCCTGACGGTCGACGAGCGCGCCCGCCACCGCATCGCCGCGGCGGGCCGCCTCGAACACCACCGGCGCCAGCTGCGACAGCTCCGCCGGCGCGCGCCGACCGAAGTGCAGGTCCTCGATCAGGTCGGCCAGCGACCCCGCTCCGAAGCACTCGACGATGCCGTCGGACAGCGTCGTCGGCTCGCCGCGACCGTCGGCAGCGCGCGCCGCGAACCAGAGCGCCTGCTCCCCCAGCCCGTACCCGCCGCCCCAGTCGCCCGAGATCGCCCCGAGCGACGGGAACCTGGCCGAGGCGCCGTCGGCGCGCACCCCGATCGCGTTCACGCCCGTGCCGCACACCACGGCGAGCGCGTCGGGCGCGTCGGTGCCGGCGCGGAGCAGCGCGAACAGGTCGTTGTCGATCACGGTCGACGGCGAGGCCCATGGCAGCCAGTCGATCGCCTCGCGATATCGCGCGATCTCCACCGGCAGGTCGAGGCCCGACAGGTACAGGTCGACCTGCACCACGGGCCGTCCGGCGGAGACCGCGTTCACCAGCTCGTCGACCACGGCGACGGATGCCGCGAGCCCCTCGAGCTGCGGGCTCGATCCCGGGCCTCGGCGATGCGCGACGACGCGGCCGTCGAGCGTCAGGGCGACGGCGTCGGTCTTCGACCCGCCGCCGTCGACCCCCACGACGACCGGCTCGGCGCCCGCGGCGGATCGGCGCCCGCCCGCGGCATCCGTCGCCCTGATGCCGGCGCTCATGCCCACTCCAGGAATCGTGCGTTCTCGGCGAGCAGCAGGTCGGTCAGCCGCTCAGCGCGATCGTGCTGCAGCACGAGCGGATGCGCGCGCATGGCCCGCAGCACCCGGTCGCGGCCGCCGTGCAGCGCGGCGTCGAGCGCGAGCCGCTCGTACCCCGCGACGGCGGCGATCAGGCCGCGGAGGTCGTCGGGCAGCGGCGCGACCGGCTCGGCGCGGAACCGACCGTCGCGATACACCGCCGGCACCTCGATCACGTGGTCGTCGGGAAGGAAGGGGAGCACGCCGTCGTTCCGCAGGTTGACGACGCGTGCCCGCGAGGCGCCGTCGCGCATGGCCGCCAGCAGCTCGATCGCGGACTCCGAGTAGAACGCGCCACCGCGACCCTCGAGGGCGGCGGGCTTCTCGCGCTGCGCCTCGTCGGCGTACAGCTCGAGCAGCTCGCGCTCGATCTCCTGCACCGCGGCCGCCCGCGTCGGCGACTCGCGCTGCTCGCGCAGCACCTCGTCGTGCGCGTAGAAGTAGCGCAGGTAGTACGAGGGCAGCACGCCGAGCCCCGCGATGAGCTCGGGAGCCAGGTGCACGTCGCCCGCGAGCTCGCCGAGGCGGTCGCGCAGCAGCCCTGGCAGCTCGTCGCGCCCGTCGACCAGCACGCTGCGCTCCCAGGTGAGGTGGTTGAGGCCCACGTGCCCGAGGCTCACCCGGTCGTGCTCGACGCCGAACAGCCCGGCGAAGCGCCGCTGGAAGCCGATCGCGACGTTGCACAGCCCGACGGCGCGGTGCCCGGCCTCGAGCAGGGCTCGCGTGACGATGCCGACGGGGTTGGTGAAATCGACGATCCACGCGTCGGGCTTCGCGTGCTCGAGCACCACGTCGGCGATGCGCAGCACCACGGGCACGGTGCGCAGCGCCTTCGCGAGCCCGCCGGGCCCGGTCGTCTCCTGCCCGATGCAGGCGACCTCGTGCGGCCAGGTCTCGTCGGCGTGCCGCGCGTGCTGCCCGCCGACGCGCAGCTGCACCAGCACGGCGTCGGCGTCGGCCACGCCGGCGACGAGGTCGGTCGTGCCGACGACCCGGCCGGGGTGCCCCGCATGCGCGAGCATCCGCCGCGACATGCCCGCGACGAGCGCCAGGCGGTGCTCGTCGGGATCGACGAGCACGACCTCGTCGATCGGCAGCACGTCGCGCAGGCGCGCGAAGCCGTCGATGAGCTCGGGGGTGTAGGTCGAGCCGCCCCCGACGATCGTGAGCTTCATGGTCCCTCCTCGGGGATCGAGTGGTCTGCGGTGGATGGTGGGTGGTCTGCGTTGGGTGGTCTGCGTTGGGTGGTCTGCGGCCGAGCGCCGGTGGGCGCCGGAGGGGTCGGCGGAGCGGCGGCCGGGTGGGCGGTGGCATCCGGGGTCGACGCATGGCGCTCCGACGGAGCGAGGGGCGACCGGATGCCGCATCCGCCCGCCGTGGCGTGGCAGCGGGTCAGGTCGCCGGGGTGATGTCCGCCTCGAGCAGGTCGCGGATGCGCTCGACGAGCAGTCGTCGCGCGCCGAGCAGCACGGGCTGGTCGCCCGTGGTGCTGGGCCGCACCGAGAGGCGCGGATGGGTGGTGCGGTCGAGTCGCGCGGTCACCCGCGCGGCGAGCGCGTCGCCGCCGGCCGCACCGGTCGGCCCGCCGAGAACCAGCAGGTCGGGATCCACGATCGCGAGCATCGGCGCGACCGCGATGACGACCCGGTCGGCGACGGCTTCGAGCGCCGCCCCGTCTGCCGCCAGGCGGGGCAGCACGTCGACGAAGCGCTGGCCGGGCGCGGCGCCGAGCAGCCGTGCGACCGGGCGTCCACCGACGAGCCCGGTCAGGTCGTCGACCCCCGGTTCGAGGTCGTTCGCGCTGCGGGGCGCCTCGAGGTAGCCGATCTCGCCCGCGCCGCCCGACGCGCCGCGGTGCACCACGCCGCCGAAGTCGAGCGCGACGCCGAGGCCCTGGCCGATCCAGAAGTGCACGACGGTCTGGGCGTCGATCGCGGCGCCGACCGCACGCTCGGCCATCGCGGCGAGGTTGACGTCGTTCTCGAGCACGACGGTGAGGCCGAGGGCCCGCTCGATGCGCGCCCGAGCGCCCGTCTCGGGCCAGCCCGGCAGGGTGTCGGTGAGCGAGAGCGTGTCGCCGACGACGTCGACCGCCGCCTGCACGCCGACGGCGACGATGCTCACGGTGCCCGGATCGACCGAGGCGGCCGCGCAGGCCGCGTCGATCGCTCGGCGCACGTCGTCCTCGGGCGTGCGCCCGCCATCGGCGAGGGTGAGCTCGGCGATGGGATGCTCGTCGTCGGTCGCGTCGACCACGACCGCGTGGATGCCGTCGGCGAGCATGCTCACCGCGACGCCCGTGATGCGATCGCGCCGCACGCCGTAGCTGATCGCGTTCGGGCCGCGACCGGCGGAGACCTCGCCCACCGGCTGGATCAGGTCGACGCGCTCGAGCCGCGCGAGCATCTGCGCGGCCGTGGGCTTCGACATGCCCGAGAGCGTGCCGAGCTGGGCCCGCGTGAGCGGACCGTGCTCGAGCAGCAGGCGGAACGCGGTGCGGTCGTTGTGCGTGCGCAGCCACGTCGGCGTGCCCGGGTCGATGCCGCTCACGTTCCCCCCTCTCTGCGACGCACTCGTCGCCCGCTCGATGTCTTCGGTCGGATGCAGCATGTCAGCCGCCGCTCCGCACCTCGTCGCGGAGCGCTCCGAGCCGCTCGGGATCGGCCGCGGCCTCGAGCAGCCGCTTCGTGTAGTCGTGCTGGGGATCGAGGATCACGGCGTCGGCCGACCCCCGCTCGACGATCTCGCCACGGTACATCACGAGGATCTCGTCGGAGAAATGCCTCGCGGTGGCGAGGTCGTGCGTGATGTACAGCACGCCGAGGCGCTCCTCGCGCTGGAGCGCGGCGAGCAGGTTCAGCACGCCGAGGCGGATCGACACGTCGAGCATCGAGACGGGCTCGTCGGCGACGATGAACCGCGCGCCGGGTGCGAGCGCCCTGGCGATCGCGACGCGCTGCCGCTGGCCGCCCGAGAGTTCGTGCGGGCGACGCTCGGCGAACTGCGTCGCGGGCGTGAGCCGCACGCGCTCGAGGAGCGCGAGCACGCGGTCGCGCACTTCGGCCCGGTCGAGCTCGGGGTGGTGGATGCGGATCGGGCGCTCGAGGTGGTGCTCGATCGAGTGGAACGGGTTGAGCGAGGCGAACGGGTCCTGGAAGACCATCTGCACGTCGCCCCGGTAGGCGGCGAGCGCCCGCCCGTGCGTTCCGCTCGGCGCGCCGTCGAGCAGGACCTGACCGCCGGTCGGCGACTCGAGCTTCGCGATCATGCGGGCGATCGTCGACTTGCCGCTGCCGCTCTCGCCGACGAGGGCGATCGTCTTGCCCGCCTCGAGCGTGAACGACACGTCCTTCACGGCGTGCAGGGTCGACACCTTGAGCCCGCTGCGGAGGCGGAAGTCCTTGACGAGGTTGCGCGCCTCGAGGCTCGCGACGGGCGTCGTGGCCCCGAGCGCCGACGCGTCCGGTGCGTGCTGCGCGTTCGGCTCGTGCTGCGCGTTCGGCTCGTTCACAGTGCCTCCGTGCTCGTCGTGAGGGCCGACGCGACGGGCATCGCACCGGTGCGGATGAAGTCGCCGCGGTCGCCGCGCAGGCTCGGGAAGCTCTCGAGCAGTCGCTGCGTGTACTCGTGCTGCGCGTCGCGATAGATCTCGTCGGCGGTGCCGAGCTCGACGATCTCGCCGCGCAGCATGACCGCGATGCGGTCGCTGATCTCGATGAGCAGCGGCAGGTCGTGCGTGATGAAGATCACCGCGAACCCGAGGCGCTCGCGCAGGCGCATGATCTCGCGGATGATTCCGCGCTGCACCACGACGTCGAGCGCCGTCGTGGGCTCGTCCATGATCATGACCTGGGGGTCGAGGGCGAGCGCCATCGCGATCATCATGCGCTGGCGCATGCCGCCCGACAGCTCGTGCGGGAAGCTCGTGAGCCGGTCGGGATCGACGCCCACGAGCTCGAGCAGCTCCCGGCTGCGCTCGAGGCGCTCGGCCTTGCGCATCTTCGGGCGATGCGTGCGGAACACGTCGTCGAGCTGCGCCTTGATGCTGAGCACGGGGTTCAGCGAGTTCATCGCGCCCTGGAACACCATCGACACCTTGTCCCAGCGGAACGCGCGCAGCTGCTCGCCGTTCAGGCTCACGACGTCGATGTCGCGGCCGTCGCGGTCGTGGAAGACGACCTCGCCGCTGCTCATCATGGCCGGCGGCTTCAGCAGCCGGTTCAGGCCGTAGGCGAGCGTGGACTTGCCGCAGCCCGACTCCCCCGCGAGCCCGAGGATCTCGCCGCGGTGCAGCGTGAGCGACACGTGCTTCACGGCTTCGACGGGCGGGTCGACGAGGTACTCGATCGACACGTTCGTCGCGGTGAGCACGGCATCGGCGTGTACCGGATCGTCGGCGACCCGACTGACGATCGCGGCACCCGAGGCGACGGAATCGGCGGCGCTCATGCGACGCTCCCCTCTGCGGCGACGCCGCGGCCTTCGCGCGCGGCCTTGCGGACGCGGCGGGAGTACTCCGGTGCGATGCGGAGCTTGGGGTTGATGACCTCGTCGATGCTGAAGTTGATGAGCGAGAGCCCGGCGCCGAGCAGCGCGATCAGCAGGCCCGGCGGCACGAACCACCACCACGCGCCCATGCCGATCGCCTGCCCGGTCTGCGCGTCGTTCAGCATGGTGCCCCAGGTGATCGACCCCGTCGGGCCGAGGCCGAGGTACGACAGGCCCGCCTCGCCGAGGATGGCGAAGATGATCGCGAACAGGAACTGCGCGGTGAGCAGCGGCAGCAGGTTCGGCAGGATCTCGACGAGGATCACGCGGTGCGTGCGCTCGCCGGCCACCCGGGCGGCGGCGACGTACTCGCGCGCTCGCAGCGACCGCGACTGCGCACGCAGCACGACCGCGGGCCCGGCCCACGCCGTGATGCCGAGCACGAACGCGACCAGCAGCCAGCTGCGCCCGGGCACGTAGGTCGCGATGACCATGACGAGCGGCAGGCCCGGAATCACGAGCATGATGTTCGTGACGAGCGAGAGGATCTCGTCGGACCAGTTGCCGAGGTAGCCGGCCAGCACGCCGAACAGCACCGAGAGCACCAGCGCGATCGTGCCGGCGACGATGCCGATGAGGAGCGACCCGCGGGCGCCCGCCGCGAGCTGGGCGAACACGTCGTATCCGAGCTTCGTGGTGCCGAGCCAGTGCTCGGAGCTCGGGGGCTCGAGCGACGGGTTGCCGCTGTAGGTGGGGCTCTGCGTGAAGAACGGCGCGATGATCGCGAACGCGACGATGCCGAGCACGAGCACGAGGCCCGCGGCGAGCTTGAGGGTGAGCTTCGGCATCCGACTGCTGATGCCGCGCTTGCGGGCTTCGGCCTCGGCACGCCCGGTGTCGGGAACCGAGCTGATGATGCCGATGGGGGCGACGACCTGGTCGTCGGGGGTCCGGTCGACGAGTGCCTCGTCGACCACCGTGCGTGGTTCAGACATTGTGACGCGCTCTCGGGTCGATGAATCCGTAGACGAGGTCCATGAGGAAGTTGGCGGCCAGCACCGTGATGGTGATCACGAGGAACACGCCCTGCATGAGCGCGTAGTCGTTGTTCTGCACGGCCTGGAACATGAGCTTGCCGACGCCCGGGTAGGTGAACACCTGCTCCATGACGATGGAGCCGGCGACCACGAATCCGAGCGTGATCGAGAAGCCCGCGATCGAGGGGATCGCGGCGTTGCGCGAGGCGTACGCCTGGAGGATGCGCCGGGGGCGGAGCCCCTTCGCCTCTGCGGTGACGATGTAGTCCTCGCTGAGGGTCGCGACCATCATGTTGCGCATGCCGAAGAGCCATCCGCCGACCGAGCTCAGCACGATCGTGATCGCGGGCAGGATGCCGTGGTAGATCGCGTCGCTGAGGAACGCCCAGGTCGGTTCGGGGCCCTCGGGGAAGGCGAACACGTCGTAGCCGCCGAAGATCGGGAACCAGCGCAGGTTGACGGCGAACACCGCCACGAGGATGAGCGCCAGCCAGAAGTACGGGATGGACTGCAGCACCGTCGTGCCCGGCACGAGGTGGTCGACCCACGTGCCACGACGCCAGCCGACCCACGCGCCGACGCCGATGCCGAGCACGAACGCGATGATCGTCGAGAGGCCGACGAGCACGAGCGTCCACGGCAGCGCGTTGGCGATGAGCTCGGTGACCGGGGTCGGGTACTTCGTGACGGAGATGCCGAGATCTCCCTGAAGCAACCGACCCCAGTAGCCGAGGTACTGCTCCCAGAGGGGAACGTCGTCGCCGGAACCCAGGATGAGCCTGATGTTGCGGATGGTGGTCTCGGAGACCTCGCCGGCACGCTGCATCTTCGCGATGAGGATCTCGGCGGGGTCGCCGGGCATCAGCCGCGGCAGGAGGAAGTTGAGCGAGATCGTCGCCCACAGGGTCACGAGGTAGATCGTGATCCGTCGTGCGTAGAACTTCATCTGGTGTGCTCTGCTTCGAACTCGATCCTGGGTTCCGACTCGGGTTACTTCGCGGGCGTCAGGTTCGCGAGGATGACGCCGGCAGCCGAAGCGCCCCAGGCGGGCGGGAAGGCGTACAGGTCGTCCTCGGTCGGCCAGCCGGTGTAGTCCTTCGAGTTGGTGAAGGTCTGCGTGGCGTTGATGACGAGCGGGATGTAGGGCAGGTCACGCACGATCTCGGTCTGGATCGTGGCGTACGCGTCCTTCTTCGCGGCCTCGTCGTTCGTGGCCGCAGCCGCGGCGACGGCCTGGTCGACGACCGGGTTGGAGTATCGGCTGAAGTTCCACGTGCCCGGTGCGAGCTGCTCGCCGACCTTGACCGTCGAGGCGCCCGAGAACCAGTCGTTGTAGATCTGGTACGGGTCGGCGACGGAGGTGCCGACGACGCCGCCCATGATCAGCTCGAACTGGCCGGTCTGGCGGGCGTCGGAGAACTCCTGCCACTGCACGGTCGAGGCGTTGACCTTGATGCCGGCCTCGGCCGCCTCTTCGGCGATGAGCTTCGCGGCGTCGTTGTAGTCGGTCCAGCCGTCGACCGAGATGAGGTCGAGCTCGATGGGCGTGCCGCCCTTGCCGTAGAACCCGTCGGCGCCCTTGGTGTAGCCGGCGGCCTCGAGGATCTTGCCTGCCTCGGCGACGTCGGGCGACTGCGGGCTGACCGCGTTCGCCGGGTCGGCGAGCCACTTCTCGTCACGAGGGAGCAGTGCGAAGGTCGGCGAGATGTCGCCCGTGAGGCCGACGAACGCCTTCTCCTTGATCGTGGAGCGGTCGATCGCGACGTTCAGCGCCTGGCGCACCGCGACATCCGTCTGCTCGCCGACGCAGCCGAGGTCGGCGTTCGCGCAGGTGTAGAGGACGGTCGGGTCCTGCGGCGTGTTGATCGTCGAGATGATGCCGTTCGAGGTCACGTCGTCGGGGTTCGGGATGAACATGCCGGTCCAGTCGAGCTCGCCGGCGCTCAGCAGGTCTTGGGCGGACTGGTTCGCATCGAGGCCGATGTACTGCACCTTCTTGACGGCGGGCTTGCCCTCTTCGCGGTAGTTCTCGTTCGCGACGATCGTGTACGACGCCTCGGTGACCGAGTCGACGACGTACGGGCCGGTGCCCACGGGGTTCTCGTCGGTGAACGTGGCGAAGTCGTCGACCTCGCTCCAGATGTGCTCGGGCAGGATCCAGGTCGAGCCGAGGATCGCGAACTCGCGCGTGAACTGGGGGCTGTCGAAGGTGAGCACGACGGTGGTGTCGTCGGTGGCCTCGGCACTGACGAGGCCCTTGTCGGCGTAGCCGTTGGCCTCGTAGTCGAAGGTGAAGACGACGTCGTCGGCGGTGAACGGCTCGCCGTCGCTCCACTTCACGCCGTCCTTCAGCTTGACGGTGAGCACGGTGCCGTCTTCGTTGAACTCGAACGAGTCGCCGATGAGCGGGGTGGGGGCTTCGTCGGCGGTCTTGTTGTAGAAGAAGAGCGTCTCGTAGACGGGCCCGAGCGCCGCGTGCAGCACGGTCGGCGCGAACGGGTTGAAGTTCGCCGTGATGGGCGTCTGGCTGCCGGCCCAGACGCGCAGGGCGGCCTGGGTGTCGGAGGAGCCTCCGTCGTCGGACGACGGGGCGCACCCCGTGAGGGCGAGTGCGACGGCTGCCGCGCCGGCCGCCAGGGCGAGGGCTGCGGAGCGCTTGGTTCGAATCATCGGTGCGTCGTTCCTTTCGGTGCTTCGTTGCGGTGAAGGTGCAGGGGTGATGCGTGACGCCGCTGTGTTGCAGGAACCGTTCGGCGTGACTGGAAGGAAACCTAACAGAAAAGAACTTAACTGGAAAGACTCTTTGTAGTTTTAGATCGGATGCCGCGGGGTCGGCATTCGCACGACCCGTTCGAGACCAGCGCAGGCACCGTTCGAGCCGCCTCGTCGGCACCGCCCGGCAGACGCGAAGGAGCCCCGGAACTCCCCTTCAGCGGGGAATTCCGGGGCTGGCGGATCGGCGATCGGCGGCGGCGGCGCGGCAGCGCGGCTCAGCGGGCCCACGGCCCGCCGAACGCGGCTCAGTCGACCAGCGCGGCGAGCGCCGGCAACTGCGCCGGGTCCTCGAGCGCCGAGCCGACCGCGACGGTCCGCACGCCCGCATCGAGGAAGGCACGGGCGTTCGACGCGTCGATGCCTCCGGTGCCGACGAATCGCGCCTGCGGGAAGGGGCCCGCCATCGCCCGGAACCACGGCACTCCGAGCAGTGACGCCGGGAACGCCTTCATCCAGGTGAGCCCGAGCGCGAGCGCGGCCTGCACCTCGGTCGCCGTCGCGACGCCCGGCAGTGACGGGAGCCCCGCGGCGGTCGAGGCTCGCACGACGTCGGCGTCGAATCCGGGGCTCACGGTGAACGCGGCGCCGGCCGCCGCGGCGAGCTCCACGTGTCGCGTCGTCAGCACGGTGCCCGCGCCGACGAGGCGCCCCTCGGCACGTCCGGCCTCGGCCACCGCGCCGAGCGCCGCGACATCCGCCTCCGACTGGATCGGGAGCTCGACCAGGTCGATGCCGAGGTCCCACGCCGTGCGCGCGAGCTCGAGGCTGCGATCGACCCCCAAGCCGCGGAACAGCGCCATGAGCGGTCGGCCGGCGAAGATCTCGTCGAAGACGGCGTTCGAGACGAGGCCGTCGACGACGGCGGCGTCCGCGCGGCCGGCACCCGCGGGAGCGGCGCCCGGGCCGGGTGCGGCCTCGGCGACGAACACGGCCTCGGCGACGGATGCGGGCGTGGCGGGAATCCGGGTCATGTCGGTCCTCGGGAAGTCGGCGGTGTCGGCGATGGTCAGCACGGCGCGCTCGTGCCCGGCGCGGAGGCGTTCGGCCGCGGGTCGACCGGCGAGCATCGCGTGCAGGTGTCCGGCGGCGAATGCGTCGCCCGCCCCCACGAGTTCGACGGCGTCGACGACGAGGGCCGGCACGTGCACGACCGCGTCGGAAGGGCCCGCTCCGCCCTCGCCCGCCGCACGCTCGAACGAGGTCGCTCCGACCGCGCCGTCCTTCACGACGAGCTCCCGGACCGCGGGCAACAGCGCGCGGACGGCCTCGGGCGTGGCCGTGCCCCAGAGCGTCTGCGCCTCGTCGAGCCCCACGAACACGATGTCGGCGCGGGCGGCGAGCGCGAGCAGGCGGCGCGCCGCGGCATCCGTCGACGACCAGAGCGACGGCCGGTGGTTCACGTCGAAGCTCACCGGAACCCCTGCCGCGGCGGCAACGTCGAAGATCGCATCGATGAGGGCATCGCAGTCGCGCGAGAGGGCCGGCGTGATGCCGGAGACGTGCACGAGGCGCGCGTCGGCGATCGGCAGCCGGTCGGCGAAGGCCGGTCCGAGTCGCGACGCCGCCGACCCCGCCCGGTAGTAGCGCACGCCGTTGCCGGGGTCCTTGACGTAGAGGCCCGTCTGCGCCGTGCCGTCGCGCTCGACGAGCGTCGTGTCGACGCCGAGTGCGGCGATCTGGCCGACCAGTCGGCGGCCGAGCGCATCGTCGCCGACGGCGCTCGCCCAGGCGACCGGCGTGCCGAGCGCGGCGAGGTGGGCCGCGACGTTCGACTCGGCGCCGCCCGGGTCGAGGTGGAAGCCCCGTGCCGATTCGAGGGGCTCGGCGATCGAGGGCGTGACGAGCACCATCGTCTCGCCGACGGTCAGGACTTCGGGGCTCGGGCTCATGCCCTTATGCTGACTGGTGTGCAGATTCGGTGCAAGCCGGTTGCAGCATATGCAACAGCCGCCGAATCCACCGACGATGAGGAGCAGCGGATGCCACGACGGATCGACGATCTCGGCGACGAGGTGCTCGGCCCGGCCGACACGGGCCTGCCCGCTCGGGCCGCGGGCCTGACGGTGCGCGAGTTCCTCGCGACCCGACCGCGGCTCGGCGAGTTCTGGACCCCGCTCACGGTGCTCGACGCCGAGGCCATGCGGGCCAACGCCGCGACGATCCAGACGTGGGCCGAGTCGCACGGCATGGAGCTCATGCCGCACGGCAAGACCACGATGTCGCCCGCGCTCTGGCACCTGCAGCTCGATCGGGGCGCGACGGGGCTCACGCTCGCGACCCCCGGGCAGGTGCGCACCGCCCGGGCCTTCGACGTGTCGAGCATCATGCTCGCCAACGCCCTCGTCGCCCCGCCCGCGCTCGCGTTCATCGCCGGCGAGCTGGCCGACCCCGACTTCTCGTTCCGCTGCTGGGTCGACTCGGTCGACACGGTCGAGGCCATGGAGCGCGGCCTCGCCGAGGCATTCGAAGGCACGGATGCCGCGCTCCCCCGCCGCATCGACGTGCTCGTCGAGCTCGGCGCGCCCGGCGGCCGCACGGGCGCCCGCTCGATCGACGCGGCCGTCGGGCTCGCGCGCCGCGTCGCCGACTCCCCCGTGCTGCGCCTCGCGGGCGTCACCGGCTACGAGGGCAGCCTCGGGCACGACCGTTCGCCCGCCGCGCTGGCGGCCGTGCGCGGCTACCTCGCCGACCTCGTCGCACTCCGCGACGTGCTGGTCGACCAGGGCCTCCTGACGCTCGACGCGAGCGCCTCCGACGTCATCGTGAGCGCGGGCGGCAGCGCCTACCTCGACCTCGTCGCCGAGGCCTTCGCCCCCGCGATCGAGGCGGATGCCGCGGCGGGCCGTCGCACCAGGTGGATCCTGCGGTCGGGCGCCTCCCTGCTGCACGACCACGGGTTCTACCGCGGCATCTCGCCGCTCGACGACCTGCTCGAGCCGGCCATGCGCGGCTACGCCCGCGTCGTCTCGCACCCCGAGCCCGGCCTCGCGCTGCTCGACGGCGGCAAGCGCGACCTCCCGTACGACGAGGGCCTGCCCGTGCCGCTCGGCGTCGCGCCGACCCTCCGGGCCGCGGCGCTGGGCGCCGCGCACCTGTCGGATGGTGCGGAGTCCGGCGGCGACGGCGCACGCGCGCTGCCCGCGGCATCCGTCACCGCCCTCAACGACCAGCACGCGTACCTGCGCGCCGACGACGAGGGCGCGCACCTTCCCGTCGCGATCGGCGACGTCGTCGCGCTCGGGCTCTCGCACCCGTGCACCGCGTTCGACAAGCGGCGCTGGCTGCCCGTCGTCGAGCGCGCGGGCAGCGACGTGGTCGTCGACCTCGTGCGGACGTTCTTCTGATGCCCGCCCCCGAGCGGGAACCCGCGACGGTGCTCATCGTGCGCGACGTCGTCGCCGTCGACGGCGATGCCGGGCCCGGAGCCGAGCTCGCCGCGCCGGTCGACATCGTCGTCGAGCACGGGCGCATCGCGCGCGTCGCGGCCGCAGGCAGCGCGACCGCCGCGCCGTCCGACCACGTCGTCGACGGCCGCGGGCGCCTGCTGCTGCCCGGTTTCGTCGACGCCCACGCCCACGCCGACGGCCTGCTCTTCGACCCCGACGTGCAGCTCGCGCTCCTGCGTCAGGGCGTCACGACCGTCATCGGCGGCCAGGACGGCGTCTCGTACGCACCGGGCGACGGCGCATACGCGAGCGAGTACTTCGCGGCCGTCAACGGTCGGCATCCGGGGTTCGACGGCGGCGGCATCGGATCGCTCCTCGCCTCGTACGACGGTGCGACGGCCCTGAACCAGGCCCTGCTCGTGCCGGCCGGCACCGTGCGCCGCGAGGTGTGCGGCCGGTCCACCGACGCCGCGACCCCCGCCGAGCTCGACGAGATGCTCTCCCTGGTCTCGGCAGGTCTCGCCGACGGCGCCGTGGGACTGTCGACCGGGCTCGACTACGTGCCGGGCGCATTCGCCACGACCGACGAACTTGCTCGCCTCGCCGTACCCGTCGCAGCGGCGGGCGCCGTCTACGTGTCGCACATGCGCGGGGGCTACGAGTCCGGCTCGCAGGCGGGCATCGACGAGATCCGGGCGATCGCCAGGCACTCCGGTGTCGCCGCGCACGTGTCGCACTTCCACGCCGAGCCGCACCTCGTGCACGGGCTCATGGCGGAACTCGCGGCATCCGGCGTCGACGCCACGTTCGACGCGTACCCGTACACGCGCGGCTGCTCGATCCTCGCGATGCCCGTGCTCCCGGCTTCGCTCACGGTGCGGCCGACCGCCGAGGTCGTCGCCGCCATCGCCGACCCGGTCGAGCGGGCGCGCCTGCTCGACGACTGGTTCCCGACGATCGTCGACTACCCGAGCCTCGGCCCCGACTGGCCCGAGCAGCTCACGCTCGCGCACGTCGCTGCGCCCGCGTTCGCGTGGGCGCACGGCCTGACGATCGGCGCGGCGGCCGCTCGGGCGGGCACGACCCCGGCCGAGTTCACGCTCGACGTGCTCGCGGCCTCGCGGCTCGAGGTCAACGTGGTCATGGCCGTGCGCTACGCACGCACCGACGCCGACCTCGCGTCGATCCTCGGGCACCCGCGCGCCATGGGAGGCTCCGACGGCATCTTCGTCGGGGCGCACCCGCACCCCAGGGCGCGCGGCTCGTTCGCGAGGTACCTGCGCTCGCTCGTCGTCGCGCAGCGGGCGATCGGATGGTCGGATGCCGCGGCGCTCGTCTCGACGCGGGCGGTCGACCGCTTCGGGCTCGGCGACCGCGGCCGCGTGCGCCCGGGGGCCATGGCCGACCTGGTGCTCGTGGATCCCGACCGGGTCGCCGACCGGGCCACCTACGACGAGCCGCTCGCCCTGGCCGAGGGCATCGACGACGTGTTCGTCGCCGGCGTTCCCGTGCTCGCCGGCGGGCGACTCACCGGGGCGACGCCGGGCCGCGGCATCCGTCGGTCCGACGAGGGCCGCATCCGGAGCGGCCCCGCACACCGGAGCGGCTCTGCGCACCGGAGCGGCCCTGCGCACCGGAGCGGCCGTGCGCACCGGAGCGCCGCAGCAGAGAGCGAGGGCTGACATGTCCCAGTCCGTCACGCGCGCCGCGCGCATCATCGACGCGATCGCGGCCGACCCGCGCACGGTCGTCGAGCTCGCCGAGGCGTTCGGCCTGCACCGTTCGACCATGTTCCGCGAGCTGCAGGCGCTCGAGGAGGTCGGCTGGGTGCGTCGACGCGGCAACGGCCGCTACACGCTCGGCACGCGCCTCGCCGCCCTCTCGCGGGAGGCGCTCGAGTCGCTCGACCTGCGCGACGTCGGCGCCGAGCACGTGCGCAGGCTGCAGCGCCGCACCGGCAACACCGTGCACCTCGCGGCGCTCATGGAGCGGTCGATCGTCTACGTCGACAAGGCCGAGGACGAGTCGGGCGTGCGCATGTACTCGCGCATCGGCAAGGCCGTGATCCCGTACTGCTCGGCCGTCGGCAAGGCGATCCTCGCGAACCTCGACGTGCCCCGCCGCGACGCCGTGCTCGACGGCGTCACCTGGGAGCGCTACACCGACCTCACCATCACGACGCGCGAGCGCCTCGACGACGAGCTCGTGCGCGTGCGCGCCCGCGGTTGGGCCACCGACGACCGCGAATTCGAACCCTACGTGAACTGCCTCGCGGTGCCCATCGAGAGCCCCCTCGGCGTCGTCGGCGCCATCTCGGTGACCGCCGTGCGCATGGTCGCCGACCTCGACCAGCTGAAGCGCCACCTGCCCGCCCTGCGCGAGGCGGCTGACGCCATCGCGGCCGAGATCGCCTGACACCGCGGATGCCCCCGGGCGCGCCGCGGCACCCGCCCACCATCCACCAACACCATCCACCGACCACCTCACCGAAACTGGAACACCCTGGAGGACCCAATGCCCAAGACCGCCGTCACTCTCTCGAACGCCCCCAAGCCGGCCGGCCCCTACAGCCACGGCGTGGTTGCGAACGGGTTCTTGTACACCGCGGGCTTCGGCCCGCAGGACCCGGCCACCGGCCTCGTCGTCGAGGGCGGCGCCGCCGAGCAGACCCGTCAGGTGCTGCGCAACATCGGCGCCGTGCTCGCCGAGTACGGCCTCACGTTCGACGACGTCGTGAAGGTCACCGCCCACCTCGAGGACCTCGCCGACTTCGCCGAGTACAACGTCGCCTACGCCGAGTTCTTCACCGAGCCCTACCCGGTGCGCACCACGGTCGGCTCGCGCCTCGCGAACATCCTCGTCGAGATCGACGTCGTCGCGGCGATCCCGCAGGACTGACCCCGCGTTCGGGCGCACGCCGCCCCTTCCCTCGTAGACTGGCCCGACACCGGCCGCTGGGGAGGGGGCGACGTGCCGAACGAAGCCGCGCGCGGCGACGAGTCCGCCATGCGCCACGACCGCGACGACGCACGCTACGTGCTCCGCGGCCCCGACGTGTCGCCCGCCGAGACTGAACCCGCCGAGGCGGAACCGACCGGGACGGCGTCGCTCGAGGCGGCCTCGGCCGACCAGACCGGCCCGCCTCCCGTCAACGGAGGCGCTCCCGGTGCCGCCGTCGCGTGGGCCGCCGGGCCGCAGGCACCGCGTCGATCGGGCCGAGCGCTGCCCATCGCCCTCATCGCTGCCGCGGCAGTGCTGCTGCTCGGCGTCGCCGCCTTCGCGACGACCCTCGTCATCGTGTCGCAGCAGCCAGCGGGCAATCCCTTCCGGGATCGCACCCTCTTCGTCGACCCCGATTCGAGCGCCGCCCGTGCGGCCGCGACATCCGGCACCGACGAGGAGCGCGAAGCGGCCGCGCTGATCGCGCAGTCCCCCGCGGCGATCTGGTTGACACCCGAGCAGGTCCTGCCCGGAACCGCGACCGCTGCGGTCGCCGACCTCATGGCCCGGGCGCAGGGGGCGGACGCTCTCCCCGTCCTCGTCGTCTACGGCATCACCGACCGCGACTGCGGCGGGTTCTCGTCGGGCGGGCTGCCGCGCGCGGCGTACCTCGACTGGGTCGACGAGATCGCGGCTGGGCTGGGCGATCGCACGAGCATCGTCGTGCTCGAGCCCGACTCCCTCGCGCTCGCCGACGAGTGCCCCGACCCCGAGGCGCGCACCGCGCTCGTGCGCACCGCCCTGGCGCGCTTCTCCGACACTGGGGCCGAGGTCTACCTCGACGGAGGCCATTCCGCCTGGCTGCCCGACGAGCGCATGGCCGAACTGCTCACGGCCGCAGGGGTCGACGGGGCTCGCGGCTTCGCCACCAACGTGTCCAACGCGCAGGCGACCGACGACGAGGCCGCGTACGCCGCACGGATCTCCGATGCGCTCGGGGGCGGCGCGCACGCGATCATCGACACCTCGCGGAACGGCGCGGGGCCGCCGCCGGACGGCGAGTGGTGCAACGCGCCGGGTCTCGCGCTCGGCGAGGGGCCGCACGCACTCGACGACCAGGTCGTCGACGCGGTGCTCTGGGTGAAGCCGCCGGGCGAGAGCGACGGGACCTGCAACGGCGGGCCGACCGCGGGCACCTGGTGGCCGGAACAGGCGGTCGAGCTGGTGGCGAACGCCGATGGGCGCTGAGGATCACGAGGAACCGGGGGGAACACATGACGGCACATGACCGCGTCGCGGTGATCATCGAGGATGATGCGGACATCCGGCGCCTCCTCGAGGAGGTGCTCGAGCAGGGCGGGTTCGAGACGCACAGCGCCGGAAACGGACTCGAGGGGGTCGAGAAGGTGCGCCGGTACCGGCCCACGCTCACGACCCTCGACGTCAGCATGCCCGGCATCGACGGCTTCGAGGCGGCCAAGCGCATCCGGGCGTTCAGCGACACCTACCTGATCATGCTCACGGCCCGCACCGACGAGATCGACACCCTCATGGGCCTGGAGTCCGGGGCCGACGACTACATCGCGAAGCCGTTCCGTCCGCGCGAGCTCCGCGCACGCGTCGATGCCATGCTGCGCCGTCCACGACTCGCGACCTCGGGGGGCGACGACGGCGAGCGACCCGCGACGGCCCCGGATGGAGCCGCACCACCGGACGGACAGACCGCCGCGACCGCGAGCTCGCCGCCGGCCGAGTCGGTCGCGCCGACGGCGACCCCCGACCCGTCGCCGCCCGTCAGCCCGATCGTCGTGCCGGCGACCGCCGCGGGCGACGAGGGGTGGATCGAGCACCGGGGCCTGCGGCTCGAGCCCGACATGCGCCTGGTCGTGGTCGACGGCGAGGAGGTCGACCTCACTCGCAGCGAGTTCGACCTGCTCAGCCTCATCATCTCGTCGCGTCGCCGGGTGCGCAGCAAGGCCGACCTGGCCCTCGCGCTCCGCGGCGAGAGCTACGTCACGTCGTACTACGTGAGCGACGCCGACAAGCGTGCGGTCGAGGTGCACCTCGCCAACCTGCGGCGCAAGCTCGGCGAGAACGCGAGCCAGCCGCGCTGGATCGAGACGGTCCGCGGAGTGGGATACCGGCTCACCGCCGACGACGGCGCCTGAACGCGACGACGGATGCCCCGCCTCGGCGTCCGAGGCGGGGCATCCGTCGTTCCGCCGCGCGCGTCACGCCCGCGGCATCCGTCATCAGACCTTGTAGCCGTGGTGGCGGCGCACCAGCTTGCCGAACATGCTGAGCGTCTGCAGCACCGTGATGATGCCGAGCACCGGCCAGCCGACCCAGAGGATCGACGACTGCACGACGGGGCTGAGCTGGGTCCAGATCGCGACCATGGCGATCACCGCGGCGAGCGCGATGAGCAGCGGTGCGAGGTACGCGTGCCCCGAGCCGCGCTCGGCCTTGGCCTGGGCGGCCCAGTTGTCGACCTGCTTCTTGCTGGCGAACTTCGTCCAGGCACGGGCGAAGTGCCCGATGCGCACCCACATGTAGACCTCGGCCGGCACCAGCAGGGCGGCGAACAGGATGTCGCGCACCGAACGGTTCTCCATCGACAGCGCGATGCGGAGGTTCAGCAGGATCGCGACGACGGGCGGGATCAGCCACACGGGGCTGAACACGAACGCGCCGATCGAGAGCGACCCCGCGAGCAGCACGAGGAAGAGGATGCGGCTCAGCGCGTTGATCGCCATCGACGCGTTCTCCCACCAGCGCAGGCGCAGGTTCGGGTGGAACGGCTGACCCTTCGTGTCGCCGCGCTGACCGGGCCACATGAGCTCGATGGCGCCGTAGTTCCATTTCACCTGCTGGGCGTCGAGCGCCCGGAGCGTCGTCATGCCGCCGACGTCGGCGCGAGCGCGGGCGCTGATCTTGGTGAGGTACCCGGCGCTCTTGATCTGGAGCGAGAGGAGCGAGTCCTCGACCTCGCTGTCCTTGACCCACGGGGTGGTCTGGTGGTTCGCCTTCATGGCGTCGCGCAGCGCGTGCGTGGCGAAGATCGAGTACTGGCCGCCGAGCACCGCCATGTTGCGGCCCCGCAGCATGTTCTGCATGTTGAACGCGGCGAACTGCGCGCGCTGGCCGGCGATGAGGAACGGCGCGACGACGCCCGTCATCTCGCGGTCGTCGATCGAGTAGATCGCCGAGATGCCGCCGATGCGGCTGTCGGAGGCGATCTCGGCCTCGAGGAACTCGACGGCGCGGTCGTCGGCCACCGTGTCGCCGTCGACGCCGAGCAGGAAGTCGAGGCCCTCGACGAGGGTGTAGCCGTAGTTCAGGGCGCCGACCTTCTTGTCGGGGTTCTTGCCGATGTCGTGCACGAAGATCTCGGTGAGCTGCTCGACGCCGTCCTCGTCGACGCGCGTGTGCGCCCCGGCGTAGGCGGCCGCGACCTCGACGGTTCGGTCGGTCGTGTTGTTCACGACGACGTGCACCACGTCGGGCAGTCGCGTCTGGGCGAGGAGCGACTCGAGGACGGCGCCGATCGACGCCTCCTCGTTGTAGGCGGGGACGATGCAGCCGATCGTCGATCGCGCGGACGGGAGCGTGTCCACCAGCGCGGCGAAGTCGTCGACGTACGCTTCGAGTTCGGGAGCGGGAAGCGGCCGGACGTACGACTCCGCGATGCCCGAGCCGTCTCGCTGGACGGCCCCGGGGGTGGTGGGGCTGGCGACGACACCGGTCATCATGGAACTCCTTCTCGATCTGGTGCAGCGTCCCCGCACCTCGTTCCGAGTCTGGCGGGGCGACCTCGGGTTCCGCGCTGGGATGCGATAGCGTCGGCTCAAGATCTGCTCAAGATTCCGGCGTTTGGGGGGCCAGACGTCGCCGGACCGGAAGGCATCGCGTGCGCGAGCATCCCATTCACCAGTCCGTCACCCGCCTCGCGGCGGTCGGCGTGATCGCAGCGGCGGCGTTCGGGCTCGCCGGCTGCTCGGCACCGCCGTGGCTGACGGGCGGGACCGCGTCGCCGTCGCCGTCGCCGACGCCGTCGGCGACGAGCACTGCCGCTCCCGTGCAGAACGACCTCGCAGCGGGCGCCCTGACCCGCACCATCGAGGTCGGCGCGATCACCCTGACGATCGACTACTGGTCGACGCTCTCCATGGACCTGTGGACGGCCGCAGCCAACAAGCCGTTGAGCTTCTCGGTGCACGGAACCGTCACGCCGGCCGACGGTCAGAAGATCTACCTCGCGAAGGTCACGGCCACGCCGGTCGTCGGCGGTGGCGACGGCGAAGCCCTGCCCGCGCCCGACCCCATCGTCGACCAGGCGAGCGTCGCACCCGGCTATCTCGTGCTCGACCCCTACAGCTACAGCCAGACGTTCATCGTTCCGCCCGTCGACGGTGCGGCCACGAGTCTCGAACTGACGATGAAGTTCGAGCTCCTGCTGCAGTCCACGCCCACCTCGACCGACTACGCGAAGCAGACCGCCGTCGACACGCTGTCGATCGCGATCGCGCCGCCCGGCTGACGCGGATCAGTCCGCGACCACGACCTCGCCGCCGCCCTTCGCCCGAGCGGAGTGCGCGGCATCCCGCGCAGCCGCCATCAGTCGTTCGAAGTCGTAGCCGAAGCGATCGGTGCCCGCGATGCCGATGCTCGCCGACAGCCGCAACCCCTGGGCAGCCTCGATGCGATGGTCCCGAAGACCGTCCTGCACGGCCTCGGCGTCGTCGGCGGCCAGGCCGATGCGGGCGTACGGCGCCACCAGCACGAGCGTTCCCGGCCCGTCGTGCCCGATGTCGGAGTGCGGCGAGCCATGGCGCCGAACCACCTCGGCGAACTCCGCCAGCAGTTGGTTGCCGACCGACCGACCGAACGCCGTGTTCAGCGCGTCCAGTTCGTCGACCTCGATCCGCATGAACACGAGCTGCTCGTCGTGGTAGTTCGCGCGCTCCAACCAGTCGCCGACGATCTCGCGGAACGAGTCGCCGTTCAGCACCGAATCGATCCCGTACGCCGGCGCGTGGCCTCCGGCTCGCCCGGAGGCGGGCGAGCCGCGTTCGCCCTGCAGCACGACCAGGCTCACGGCGGCGACGATGACGAGCGAGATGAGCACGAATCCTGCGGCCTGCGTGCCGAACGCACTGCGGAACCACGGGTCGTCGGCACCGAACATCGTGAAGATCACCGCCCTCGTGGCGTAGAACACCGTGACGATCACGAAGATCACGGTCAGCCCGCGAGCCGACCAATGCGCCCGCATCGGGGCGCGCAGCGTCTCCCACGTGCCGAGCCCGGCGAAGACCGCGATGAGCACGAACATCGTGAGCGCTCCGGCCCAATCGCCTCCGTCGGGGCCCTCGGCGAGCACCGCGACGGCGGCCGCGGTTCCCGCGACGAGCGCGACCCATGCGAGCGTCGGTCGCCCGTTGTACGCCCGCGCACCGCACCACAGCAGGGCCGGACTCAGCACGACTGCGGCGTTGCCGACCGCGACGGCCCACCACGCCTCGGGATTCACGAACCAGATCGCGTACGCGAACGACGCGAGGATGCCAGACATGAACACGACGGCCCACAGCCGCCCTGCGGCATCCGACCGGCGAAGCACCGTGTCGAGGATGAACATCACGCCGGCCACGATGGTGACGGTGAAGACCGCGAGCTGCATGGTGTACGGATCGATGATCACGGATCCCCCTGACTCGAGACGGGCAACGTGACGATGACGGTCGTGCCGACGCCGATCTCGCTCTCGATGGTCAGCCGGCCGCCGTGCCGCTCGACGAAGTCCCGTGCGATGCCGAGGCCGAGGCCGCTGCCGTGCACGCTGCCCTTGCGCACGGACTCGGAACGGAAGAACCGATCGAAGATCTTCGGCAACTCCGCTTCCGCGATGCCGATGCCCGAGTCCCGCACGACGATCCAGGCGGTGCCCTCGTCTGCGGTGACGCCGATCGACACCTCGCCGCCCTCGTCGTTGTACTTGATGGCGTTCGAGAGCAGGTTGTCGACGACCTGCCGGATGCGGAACGGGTCGGCGCGCGTGATGACGCGGTCGGCGGTGGTGATGGCGACGGTGATGCTCCGCTCGTCCGATCGAGGGCGGAGCGACTCGACCGAGTCGCGCACGATCGCCCCGAGATCGGCGTCCTCGAATTGCAGGAGCGGGGGCGCATCGGCCTGTCGGGCGCTCTGGAGGATGCTCGCGATGAGCTCGAGCATCCGCTCGCCGTTGCGCTCCATGATGTCGAGGTTGCGGCGCACCGAGGCGGGCAGTCCGGGGTCGTCGAGCGACAGCTCGATGTAGCCGAGCACCGAGGTCATCGGAGTGCGCAGCTCGTGCGAGACCGAGGCGACGAGATCGTCCCGCGCGCGGATGGCACGGAGTTCGGCCGTCACGTCGCGCACGACGAGCACGCTGCCGTCGGGCTCGTTGTCGACGTCGAACAGGCGGCGTGCCGTCGCGGCCACGGCCGCCAGCTCGTGCCGTTCCGTGGGGATCCACGTGATGACGTCGTCGAACTCCTCACCTGCCGCCGCGCGGTTGAACGGGAGTTCGCGTTCCTCGAGCGCGGTCGAACGGTCTTCTGCGAACGCCGTGCCGTGACGCGCGTCGTCGGGGCGGCCGATCTCCACCCCGTAGAGCCTCGCGTAGGACGCGTTCATGATCGCGCCTCGTCCATCGCGGTCGAGGCGCACGACGCCGAAGTCGACGGCGTTCAGCACCTCGGCCAGGAGGGCCTCCTGCCGGCTCGCTCGCCTGAGCGCCCGCTCGAGCTGGGTCGCCTGCGAACGCAGCAGCACGCGCTGCGCCGCGGTACGGCGGTTCGACAGCACCGCGCTCGTCGCGACGAAGAGGAGCGCGATCGGCAGCAGCACGATGCTCGGCACGCCGGCGATCGCGAGCGGCCGCCCCGCGAGGAGCTCCGACGTCCACACGAGCGCTGAGGCCGATCCGACCGCGATGATCGCCCCGCGGACCCCGAAGTAGCTGGAGAGCCAGATGGTCGGGAAGATCCAGAGCAGGCCGACGCCCGCAGCAGGGTCGCCGATGCGCATGAAGCCGATCGCGAGGATGTCGAGGATCGGCACGATCATCACGAACTCGCGCGGAAGCCGATGCCAGGGCGTGACGACGGTGACCCCGGTGACCACGAACGCCAGGACGATGCCCGCCAGCACGAGGGGCTGCGCGATGGAACCCGGCGCGAACGCCTGGAGGGTGAAGACCACCACGACCAACGCCGCACCGAACAGCAGTTGCGAGAGGATCACGGAACGGTCGAGGGTGGCGCTCCCCCGCTGAGGCTCCCCCGATGCCCGCATGCAGCGAGCCTACTCGCGGGATCGGAACGTCCGCGGATGGCGTCCGGCCGGTCCGCACCCGGTCGTCGAGACTGCGCGAGCGGCCATCGCCGCTCCACACCCGATCAGCACCGGGCCTCAGAGGCCGAGGTCGCGCAACTCCGCGTCCATGCGCCGGGCCATCTCGGCGTACCCCTCGTCGTTCGGGTGCAGGCCGTCGCCCGCCATCCACTCGGGGTGCCCCTCGATCCAGCGCGAGGCGCCCGCGATCCAGTCCGCCCCGACGCGGTCGGCGCCCTCGTGCACCCAGCCGATGATCTGCTCGACCGACTCCGGACGCTCATCGGTGTACCAGAACGGCTCGACCACGATCAGGCGGGCATCGGGCAGCTCTGCGGCGAGCCTCGAGAGATCCGCGTCGATGGCCGCGCGGATGTCGGCCGCCCGGTCGGGCATCGAGAAGTTGTCGTTCAGGCCCATGGTCACGATCACGAGGTCGGGCGCCGGGTCGTGCGCGACGATCGCCTCGACGAGGTCGGAGGGCGCGGCTCCGAGCCCGCGGTTGTTGACGAAGCCGAGGCCGTCGACCGACGGGTTGAACTCCCGCCAACCCCGATCGGCGGCGATGATGCTCGACCACCGCCGCTCGGGCGAGCTCGCCCCGGTGCCGCGCGTGTACGAGTCGCCGTAGAACGCGACGACCGGGGCATCGGCCGGCAGCGAGGCATCCGGGGCTTCGGATGCCGGTGCGCCGACGCATGCCGTGAGCAGCACGCCGAGCCCGACGGCGCCGACGACGGCCGCGACTGCCCGCGCCCACGCCCACGCCCACGCCCACGCCCGGGCGAAGCGCCGCGCGACGCCGAACGCCCGCCTGCCCCGAAGCCCGCTCATGCGAGTGCTTCGGAACCGACGGGCGTTCGGATGGACGTGCGTCGCGCCGCCTGGGTCAGACCCGCGCGGGCAGCTTCGCCGCGACGAGCTCCGCGATCTGCACGGCGTTCAGCGCGGCGCCCTTGCGCAGGTTGTCGTTCGAGATGAAGAGCACGAGGCCCTTGCCGTCGTCGGCCGACTGGTCCTGGCGGATGCGGCCGACGTAGCTGGGGTCGGTTCCCGCGGCCTGCAGCGGGGTGGGAACGTCGCTGAGTGCGACGCCGGGCGCGGCCGAGAGCAGCTCGGTGGCGCGGTCGGGCGTGATGGGGTTGGCGAACTCCGCGTGGATCGAGAGCGAGTGGCCCGTGAACACCGGCACGCGCACGCAGGTGCCGGCGACGCGCAGGCCCGGCAGCTCGAGGATCTTGCGGCTCTCGTTGCGGAGCTTCTTCTCCTCGTCGGTCTCGAGATCGCCGTCGTCGACGATCGAGCCCGCGAGCGGGATCACGTCGAACGCGATCGTGCGCGGGAACTTCTCGGCCTCGGGGAACTCGACGGCACGGCCGTCGTGCACGAGGTCGATCGCGTCCTGCGCGACCGCGGCCTTCGCCTGGGCGAGCAGTTCCTCGCCGCCGGCGAGCCCCGCGCCCGACACGGCCTGGTACGTCGACACCATGAGACGCTCGAGGCCGGCCTCGTCGTGCAGCACCTTGAGCACGGGCATGGCCGCCATGGTGGTGCAGTTCGGATTCGCGATGATGCCCTTGACCGCCTCGTCGATCGCGTGCGGGTTGACCTCGCTCACGACCAGCGGCACCTCGGGGTCCATGCGCCAACCGCTCGAGTTGTCGACCACCGTGACGCCGGCCGCGGCGAAGCGGGGAGCCTGCGCCTTCGAGAGCGTGGCCCCGGCGGAGAAGATCGCGATGTCGAGGCCCGTCGGGTCTGCCGTCGAGGCGTCTTCGATGACGATCTCCTCGCCCTTCCACGGCAGCGTCGAGCCGGCCGACCGCGCCGAGGCGAAGTAGCGGATCGAGGCGACCGGGAAGTCGCGCTCCTCGAGCAGCCGGCGCACGACCGCGCCGACCTGACCGGTGGCGCCGACGACGCCGATGTTCACTCCCTGTGCCATGCGTGATTTCCCTATCTCTGCGGGTGCGCGGCATCACCGCGACCCGGACGATCGTCATTCCAGTGTGCAGGACTCCGCGACCGGTTCAGTTCCGAATGCGGGCATTCGTCCCGTTCTGGCAGCTTCGCCCCGAAATGCGGCAGTCGACGGATGCCGCGGGCGGGCGATTCAGCGGCCGGTGCCGCCGTGCACCACGGCGTCGACGTCGGAGTCGAGGTCGAAGGCCGTGTGCACCGCGCGTGCCGCGTCGGCGACGCTGTCGGCGCGCGTGACGACCGTGATGCGGATCTCGCTCGTCGAGATCATCTCGATGTTGATGCCGGCCTCGAACAGCGCCTCGAAGAGCTTCGCCGAGACGCCCGACGCGTTGCGCATGGCGTTGCCCACGAGCGAGAGCTTGCCGATCTGGTCGTCGTACTGCAGCGACTCGAAGCCGATCGAGTCCTTCGCGGCGGCGAGCGCGGTGAGCGCCTTCTCGCCGTCGGTCTTGGGCAGCGTGAACGAGATGTCGGTGCGGCCGGTGGTGGCCGCAGACACGTTCTGCACGATGACGTCGACGTTCGCATTGGTGTTCGCGACGATCTTGAAGATCTTGGCGGCGACGCCCGGCTTGTCGGGCACGCCGACGACCGTGATCTTGGCGTCGGACAGGTCGACCGCGACTCCGGCGATGACGGACTCTTCCACAGCAGCTCCTTCGGGAAGACGCGAGGGGTCGTAGACGATGGTCCCCTCGTTGTTGTTGAACGACGAACGCACGTGCAGCGTGACGCCGTGACGGCGCGCGTACTCCACGGCACGGATGTGCAGGACCTTGGCGCCGGATGATGCGAGCTCGAGCATCTCCTCGCTCGTGATCCGGTCGAGCTTGTGCGCCTTCTTGACCATGCGGGGGTCGGAGGTGAACACGCCGTCGACGTCGGTGTAGATCTCGCAGACGTCGGCGTCGAGCGCCGCCGCGAGCGCGACCGCGGTCGTGTCGCTGCCGCCGCGGCCGAGCGTGGTGATGTCGCGCGACTCGCGGCTGAACCCCTGGAAGCCGGCGACGATGACGATCGAGCCCTCGTCGAGCGCTTCGCGCAGGCGCACGGGCGTGACGTCGACGATTCGGGCTGCGCCGTGCGTGGCGTCGGTGATCATGCCGGCCTGGCTGCCGGTGAAGCTGCGTGCGTCGTGCCCCATGCTCTTGATGGCCATGGCGAGCAGTGCCATGGAGATGCGCTCGCCTGCCGAGAGCAGCATGTCGAGCTCGCGCGGGGCCTGGATCGGCGTGACCTCGTTCGCGAGGTCCATGAGTTCGTCGGTCGTGTCGCCCATCGCGGAGACCGCGACGACGACGTCGTTGCCCGCCTTGCGGGTCTCGACGATGCGCTTGGCGACCCGCTTGATGCTCTCCGCGTCGGCGACGGAGGACCCGCCGAACTTCTGCACGATCAAGCTCACGTGGACTCCAAGGGGGTTGGGAGAGCGCCGGGTTGTGCACCGCGGGGCGCCGGAATCCCCATCATACGTGCGGGGCGCATGCCCCTCCGGCAATGTGACGGTGCTAGCGTTCGGGCATGGGCGAGGCGCTCGACCAGTGGTCGGAGTTCAACGTCGCGATGGTCGGAGCGACCGCCGCGCTGGCCGGCCTGCTCATCGTCGCGATGTCGGTGAACATCGGCACGATCCTCCAGTCGGCCACCCTCCCCGCGCGTGCGGCCGTCGCGATCGCGACGCTCGTGCTCGCGATCGCGGTCACCGGGTTCGCGCTCGCCCCCGGCCTGACTCCCGTTGCCTACGGGGTGATCGTGCTCGTGCTCACGCTGCTCGTCGGCGGCTTCCAGGTGCACTCGATCCGGGCGATCCGCCACGACTCGAGCGAGCACCACGGCACGGCGACCCAGCAGGTCGCGAAGTCGATCGTGGGCGTCGTCCCGCTCTTGGCGTACGCCGTCGGCGCCGTCGCGCTCGTGCTCGGCGCCGCCGCGACGGGCCTCTGGCTGTTCGCGGTCGCGACGATCCTCGCGATCGCCGCGGCGATCCTCTACTCGTGGATCGTGCTCATCGAGGTGCTGCGCTGACGGATGCCGCGGGCGGCCGCTCGGAGCTCGGTCGCGCCTCGGTCGGGCCTCGGTCGCAGGTTGCTCGGTCGCGGCTCGGTCGGGCCTCGGTCGCAGGTTGCTCGGTCGCAGGTTGGTCGCGCCTCGGCGGGGTGCGGCCGTCGTCCGCGGCTCAGTCGCGGTGCCCCCTGGCCATGTACCACTCGGTGTACTCGCTCGCTCGTCCGTCGGGGGCGAGCCGGATGATCCAGAGGTTCAGGTAGTCGTTCTTCCGGGCCGGGTACACCGTGCGCCCCTGCACGACCACGAACCCGTCGTGCTCGTGCAGCACCTTCCAGTCGAAGGCCCACGTGCCGGGTTCGTCGAAGTCCTCGAGCCAGCCGGCGACGATCTCGTCGCGCCCGACGCGCGGCTTGGAGTCGGGGCTCGTGAGGTAGACGGCGTCGTCGGTGAAGAGCGCGCCGATCGCCGCGGGGTCGTTCGACTCCCAGGCCGCGACGTAGCTCGCGACCCACTCGGCACCTCGACTCGCCGCCATGCCTCCAGTCCAGTCTGCGGCGGGCCGCGCGTCAAGACTCGGCGGAACGAACGGATGCCTCGGCACGCACGTTCGCGCGATCGGCCACCCGCTCTGCGGGCCGGCGCCCTGCAGGTCGGCCGCTCGGCTCCTCCACCGTCATGTCGCGCGAATCGCGCTCACCCGAGGCGCATGACGACCGTTCGCGCGACATCGCGAGTCCCCGAGCGCGGCGGCGAGCTGCCCGGCTGTCGGGGCGCCGGATCGACCCGGCGCCGCCCCGGAACCGTGATGTCGCGCGAATCGCGCTCACCCGGGGCGCATGACGACCGTTCGCGCGACATCGCCCCCGGGGACGACGTCGGGCGCGCCACGCGGCCGGATTCACCGAATGACCGAGCGGCCGAGGCCGAGCCGGGTAGGGCCGGGCGGGCGGACGGGTGGCGGGGTTGGCGAGGTCGGCCCACGACGCGCCGCCCGCCCCTCGAACGCCCGCCGAGGTGACCTCGTCGGCGTACTCGAGACCGCCGACGGGTGTCGAGGTCAGCCGACGACGCGCCGCCCCTCGAACGCACGCCCGAGGGTGACCTCGTCGGCGTACTCGAGGTCGCCGCCGACGGGGAGGCCCGAGGCCAGCCGCGTGATCTTGATGCCGAGCGTGGTGAGCAGGCGGCTGAGGTAGGTCGCCGTCGCCTCGCCCTCGAGGTTGGGATCGGTCGCGATGATGACCTCGACGACCGTGCCGTCGGCAAGGCGCTGCATGAGCTGGCGGATGCGCAGCTCGTCGGGGCCGATGCCGTCGATCGGGCTGATCGCGCCGCCCAGCACGTGGTACAGGCCGCGGAACTCACGCGTGCGCTCGATCGCGACGACGTCCTTGGCCTCTTCGACGACGCAGATGAGCGTCGGATCACGGCGCGGGTCGCGGCAGATCGCACAGGTCTGCTGCTCGGAGACGTTGCCGCAGATCTCGCAGAAACGCACCTTGGTGCGCACCTCGGTGAGGATCTCGGCGAGCCGGCTCACGTCGAACTGCTCGGTCTGCACGATGTGGAACGCGATGCGCTGCGCCGACTTCGGCCCGATGCCCGGCAGGCGACCGAGTTCGTCGATGAGTTCTTGGACGATGCCCTCGTACACGCGCTACCCCCGCTCTCCGAAGCCGGGGCGCGCGGGCGCCTCGACCTCCTCGAGGAACGTGGCGCCGAGCACCTCGCGCACGACGGCCTCGCCGTAGCGCTGGATGCCGCCGCCGTTCGCCGGACCGCGGCCGGCGTTCGGGCTCCGACGCTCCGGCGCGCCGGCTGCGGGCGGGGTAGCCGAGGCCGACGGCGCTCCCGACGGCGCTGCAGTCGAAGCCGACGGTGCCGCCGCTGCGGCGCGCTGGGATCGTGCGCCCGGGGACCGCCCCGAGCCGCCGTCGTCGGCCGGTGCGCCGCGATCGAAGTCGGGATCGAACGGCGGCTCCTCGTCGAGCGGCGGGGCATCGGCATCGTCGGGAACGGTCGACGCGCCGCCTGCACGCGGCTCCTGGTCGGCACCGCCGCGCACCGGAGCGTCGGGCTGCGCCGAGACTGACGCCGCCGCGGGTGCCGAGTCGGCGATCGGCTCGGCGGGCCGCGGATCGGCGAGCACGGCGGTCGCCGTCGACGTGCCCGCCGTCGACGCATCGGCCTCTGCCGGATCGTCGCGCGGGATCGCGACGGTCGCCCAGCCGAGCGACCCGGTCGAACTCGAGGAGGCACCCGCGCCTGAGGCCGCACGCGTGCCCGACGCCGCGTTCGGGCCGGACGGCGTGCCCGGGCCTGACGGCGTGCTCGACCCCGAACGGCCACCGTTCGCGCTCGCCGCCCCGCCGCGCGCCTCCGCCTTCGCACCGGGTGCTTGGGCCGAGGATCCGGCGGCGGGAGCGCCGGCTGCCGAAGACGGTCCGGTCGGAGCGCCTGCGGGAGCCCCGCTCTCGGGCGACGGCGGCGACGCCGGACCCGGCGCACCGCCGCCCTGCGGCGCGGCACCTGCAGAGCCCGCGCCCTGCGCGCCGATGACCCGCGGAATGAACTTGACCTGGATGCCGAGCACCTCGGTGATCGCCGCCCGCAGCAGTTCGGCGGGGCTCTGCGCGCCGGCCGACCCCTTCAGGTCATTCACGTCGTTCTGACTCGGGAACCCGAGCACGAGCACGTCGTCGTCGGAGCGGTAGTCGATGACCTGGGCCGTCAGGGCCGCCATCCACGCGGTGCGCTTGACGCGCTGGAGCGCGGCGAGCACCTCGGGCCAGGCGTCGCGCATCTGCTGCAGCGTGACCGGCCCGACGGGCTTCGCCTTCGGGGCCGGCTCGCCGCCGGCTTCGGCGGCAGCAGCCGCGGGCCGCACCGGCTCGGGAGCGGGCGACGCGGCACCGGGCGACGCGGCACCGGTCGACGCGGCGCCGCTAGAAGGTTCGGCGGGCGCTGACGACGCTGCGATCGGCGGCGACGCCGGAGCAGCCTTCGCTCGCGCGGAGGCCGCGGCAGGATCGGGGTCGGCGGTACCGGGCGACGCTGCGGCAGCCGCGGCGACGGGCGTCCGGCCGGGAGCGGGAGCCGCGGGGGCTCCGCCGGGCGACGACCCGGCCGAGGCATCGGACACGCCCACGCGACGCTCGAGCCGCTCGACGCGCGCGATCGCCCCGCGCTGGCTGTCGTCGATGGCGGGCACGAGCACGCGCGCGAGCATGAGCTCGAGGTGCAGGCGCGGCGAGGTCGCCCCGCTCATCTCGGTGAGGGTCTGGTTGACGAGGTCGGCCACCCGGGACAGCTCGGCCGCGCCGAACGCCGAGGCCTGCGTGCTCATGCGGGCGAGCTCGTCGGCCGGGACCCCGCGCAGCACGGCGGCTGCGGCCTCGGGCGTCGAGGCTGCGACGACGATCAGGTCGCGGAGGCGCTCGAGCAGGTCTTCGACGAATCGACGCGGGTCTTGACCGGTCTGCACGACCCGGTCGGCGGCCGCGAAGGCACCGGCGGCGTCGCCCTGGCCGATGGCGTCGACGACCTCGTCGAGCAGGGCGCCGTGGGTGTAGCCGAGGAGCGCGACGGCCCGCTCGTAGTCGATGCTCGTGCCCTCGGACCCCGCGATGAGCTGGTCGAGCAACGACAGCGTGTCTCGCGGCGACCCTCCGCCGGCGCGGACGACCAGCGGCAGCACGCCGGGCGCCACCTCGACGCCCTCTTCGGTGCAGAGCTGCTGCACGTACTCGAGCATCGGCCCCGGCGGCACGAGCCGGAAGGGGTAGTGGTGCGTCCGCGAGCGGATGGTGCCGAGCACCTTGTCGGGTTCGGTCGTCGCGAAGATGAACTTCACGTGCTCGGGCGGTTCTTCGACGAGCTTGAGCAGCGCGTTGAACCCCTGCGGGGTGACCATGTGCGCCTCGTCGAGGATGAAGATCTTGTAGCGGTCGCGGGCCGGCGCGAAGACCGCGCGCTCGCGCAGGTCGCGCGCGTCGTCGACGCCGTTGTGGCTCGCGGCGTCGATCTCGACGACGTCGAGCGAGCCGCCGCCGCCGCGCGCGAGCTCGACGCAGCTCGGGCACGTGCCGCAGGGCACGTCGGTGGGGCCCTCGGCGCAGTTCAGGCAGCGGGCGAGGATGCGCGCCGACGTGGTCTTGCCGCAGCCGCGCGGGCCGCTGAAGAGGTACGCGTGGTTGACGCGATCGGTGCGGAGCGCCGTCATGAGCGGATCGGTCACCTGCGACTGTCCGATCATCTCGGCGAACGTCTCAGGCCGGTAGCGGCGATACAGGGCGGTGACCACGGCTCAATCGTAGTTGCCGCGTCCGACACGCGTTCCGGACGTTGCAGGCGTAACATGCGGTGACCACCGGAAGGGGGCGCGATGACGGCGACGACGATGACACCGGCGCAGCTCACGAGGTTCGAGGCGCGCCTGCGGGCCGAACGCGCAGACGCCGAGGAGCGCCTGGCGGAGTTCGACGACGCGATGACGGCGGTGCGCATCGCGCGTTCCGACGCCACCGCCGACGACGAGCACGACCCCGAGGGGCCGACGATGACGCAGGAGTGGTCGCAGCGCACCGCGGTGCTCGCCGACGTGCGCGCCGAGATCGCCGACATCGACCGCGCGCTCGGCCGCATCGCCGACGGCGGCTACGGGTTCTGCACGAACTGCGGCAAGCGCATCACGGTCGCCCGGCTCGACGCGCGCCCCACGGCCGAGCTCTGCATCGACTGCGCCCGCCACGTGCGCTGATCGCGTACGCCCGGCCCAGCGCCACCCGCGACGACGACGGAACGGATGCCGCGGCATCCGCCCTGCTGATCCGCCGCGGCCCGCCGTGCGCACCGCCCTGCCCGCCCGCAAGGCACGCGCACGGCCCCCACGGCGCCGCGCCGCAGAGTCACGCCGACCGGTCGGGATCTGCGGCTTCGGGAGCAGCTGAAGCCGCCGATCGTGACCCTTCGGCGTCGTCGGGCGCGCGCGTCGCGCGCACGGACAGGCCGCCGAACGCCCGCACGAACAGCGGACTCGCCGCCAGCACGAGGTAGATGCAGCCCGCGCCGACGAGGGTCGGCACGAGTCCGGCGTGCTCGACCGAGAGGCCGCCGAGGAGCGCCCCGAGCGGCATCGACGCGGCCACCCCCGCGGTCATCGCGCCGAAGACACGGGCGCGCATGCCGTCGGGCACCTCGCCGTACATCGCAGTCGCGATCATCGGGTTCAGCATGCCCGCGGCGAGGCCGGAGCCGAGGAGCACGCAGAGCAGCACGGGCAGCGGCACCCCGGCCGCCATCGCGAAGTACGGCGGAGGCCCCGCCAGCAGGAAGCAGACCGCGAACACGACGCGTCCCGAGACTCGGTGGCCGATCCAGCCGAAGACGGCCGATCCGGTGAGCGCACCCGTCGCGAAGCACGCGATCATCGCCCCGAGCAGTGCGGGCTCGCCCAGCACCTCGGTCGCGTAGACCGGCTTCAGCACGGTCATGCCCGCGGCGTCGATCGCGTTGGTCAGCGTCACGAGCAGCACGACGGCGAGCAGCAGCGGAGAGCCCGCCATGAACCGGATGCCGGCCGCGAAGCCGCCCTTGGCGTGCTCGTTCTCGGCGAGCGCGTCGGCCGACGTGGCAGCGGCCCTCGGCACGAAGGCGAGCACGAGCACGGCCGAGACCAGGAACCCGGCGGCATCGAACACGAGCGCCGGCATGGGCCCGACGAGGGCCACGGCTGCTCCGGCGATGCCCGCGCCGATCATGGTCGCGGTGCGCTGCACGGTCGACTGCACCCCCGCCGCCCGCGTCAGCGGCATCCGCGCGAGCGCCGCGAGGTCGGGCACGAGCACGGTCTTCGCGGTGTCGCCCGGCGGATCGAGCAGGCCCCCGAGGAACACGAGCGCGAGCAGCACGCCGAAGTGCAGCCCCGTGGTCGCCGCGAGCACCGGGATGGCGACGACCGTGACGCCGCTCGCGACGTCGGCGACGATGCTCGAGATGCGGTACCCGAACCGGTCGACGAGCACGCCGCCGAGGGCGCCGCCGATCACGAGCGGAACGGTCGCGAAGACGCCCGCGACGCCGGCGGCGAGCGCGGACCCGGTCTGCTGCAGCGCGATGATCGGGATCGCGATGAGCGCGATGGCGTTGCCGGTCAGCGAGAAGAACTGCGCGCCGAACAACGCGACGATCGGCAGGCGGCGGCGTGCGGCATCCGATGATCCGGTGTCGGGTGCCCCGCTGTCGGGCTCCCCGGCAGCGGGCGCACGTGCCTCGGATGCGCCGGACTCGAGCCCGCCGGCCATGGTGCCGGCGACCGACGCGGACGCCGCGCCGTCGCCGCCGGCGTCGAATTCGGGGGTCACGACTCGCTCCGCGGGAAGACGTGCGTGATCCACCGCACCGGGCGCGCGCCGTCGCGAGGCTCGCGGCCGAGCGCCCACCACTTGTCGCGCACGGCCTCGAGTTCGGCCGCGAGCTCGCGCATCTCGTCGAGCGTGAGCTGTGCGCCGCCGTCGCTCGAGTCGGAGGCCGCGACCCATTCGGGCTCGAGCGAGAGCTCGGCGTCGAGCGCGTCGAGCAGCTCGCGGTGGTACGACTCGAGCACGGTGCGCCGCATCGCCTCGGCGGCCTCCCGCCGTTCTGGGTCGCCGAGGTAGTCCTCGGCGCGCAGCGTGGTCATGTCGTGCGCCGACTTCCACCAGCGCTCGCGTCCGTCGCGTTCGCGTTCGGGTGCGGGCACGACGAACCCGTGCTTGGCGAGCGTGCCGAGGTGGTAGCTGATCGATCCGGATGCCGCGCCCGTCGCGTCGACGAGCATGCCGACCGAATGCGGCCCCTCCATGCGCAGGATGCCCAGGATGCGCAGACGCAGCGGGTGGGCGAGCGCTCGCATCGAGCCGGCGTCGCGCAGGCCGATGCTGCCCGGTTCGTTCGTGTCCATTCCCCGATGCTAACTCTGCAAGACTTCTTGCACAAGGGTTCTTGCAAAAGGGTTCGTGCAAAGATTCCCGCCGGAATCCCGGTACCGCGCGCGAATCCCGAGCGAACGGGATTCGGGCGCGACACCGGGACCCGGGCAGAGCGACTCCGGTGCCCGCATCCGCGCGCGACCGGCACGACATATGAGTCCCCGCATCCGCAGCCCGCGGAGAACAGCGAGCGCGCGCTAGCCCTGCACGACCTCGAGGGTCTGGCGCGCGATCTCGAGCTCTTCATTCGTCGGCACGACGAGCACCGCCGTGCGCGAGGCGTCGGTCGAGATGCGCCGCGCGCCGCGCTCGGCCGAGGTGTTGCGGTCCTCGTCGATCTCGACGCCGAACCAGTCGAGCCCCTCGAGCGCCGCCGCGCGCACCGTCGCCGAGTTCTCGCCGACGCCGGCCGTGAAGACGATCGCGTCGACCCGCCCGAGCTGCGCGGCGTACGCGCCGATGTACGACCGCAGGCGGTGGGCGTACACGTCGAATGCGATGACGGATGCCTCGTCGCCCGCCGCCCTGGCCGCCTCGAGGTCGCGCATGTCGGCGTGCCCGCTCAGGCCCAGGATGCCGCTCCGCGAGTTGAGCAGCCGGTCGGTCGCATCGGCGTCGAGCGAGCCCCTCCGTTGCAGGTGCAGGATGACGGCGGGGTCGATGTCGCCCGAGCGCGTGCCCATGACGAGGCCCTCGAGCGGCGTCATGCCCATGCTCGTGTCGACCGAGCGGCCGCCGTCGACCGCGCAGGCCGAGGCCCCGTTGCCGAGGTGCAGCACGATGAGCTTGAGATCTTCGACCGGCCGGCCCAGGTACGCGGCCGCCGCGCGCGACACGAACCGGTGCGACGTGCCGTGGAACCCGTACCGGCGCACGCGGTGCTTCTCAGCGAGCGCGCGGTCGATGGCGTACGTGTAGGCCGCGGGCGGCATGGTCTGGTGGAACGCGGTGTCGAACACGGCCACGTGCGAGACGTCGGGGAACGCCTTCTGCGCGGCGCGGATGCCCGCGAGGTTGGCCGGGTTGTGCAGCGGCGCGAGCACCGAGAGCTCGTCGATGTTGATCTTCACGAGCTCGGTGATCACGGTCGGCTCGAAGAACCTCGCCCCGCCCTGCACGACGCGATGGCCGACCGCGACCGGCGCGTGCTCGTCGAGCGACGGACCGTACGAGGCGAACGCCTCGAGCATGACGGCGAAGGCGGCGTCGTGGTCGGGCGCGTCGACCGCGGCGTCCCACACGGTGGGATCGCCGGCTCCGCCTGCGGCGGTGGCCGTGTGCTTGACGTGCCCGTCGGCGGTGCCGATGCGCTCGATGAGGCCGCTCGCGAGTGGATGCCCCGCCTCGACGTCGAGCAGTTGGTACTTCAGCGAAGACGAGCCCGAGTTGACGACGAGGACGATGCTCATGACGCGTCGGCCGCCTGGATCGCCGTGATCGCCACGGTGTTCACGATGTCCTGCACGAGCGCCCCCCTCGAGAGATCGTTCACGGGTTTGTTGAGGCCCTGCAGCACCGGCCCGATGGCCACGGCCCCGGCCGACCGCTGCACGGCCTTGTACGTGTTGTTGCCGGTGTTGAGGTCGGGGAAGATGAACACGGTCGCCCGACCGGCGACATCCGACTCGGGGAGCTTGGTGCGCGCGACCGCGGCGTCGGCCGCCGCGTCGTACTGGATCGGCCCCTCGACCGCGAGTTCGGGGGCGCGCTCGCGCACGATCTCCGTCGCCCGACGCACCTTGTCGACGTCGGCGCCCGAGCCTGACTCGCCGGTCGAGTACGAGAGCATCGCCACGCGGGGCTCGATGCCGAACTGCGCGGCCGTGAGCGCCGACGAGATGGCGATGTCGGCCAGCTGCTCGGCCGTCGGGTCGGGCACCACGGCGCAGTCGCCGTAGACGAGCACGCGGTCGGCGAGCGCCATGAGGAACACGCTCGAGACGACCTCGACGCCCGGCTTCGTCTTCACGATCTCGAACGCCGGGCGGATCGTGTGCGCGGTCGTGTGCACCGCGCCCGAGACCATGCCGTCGGCGAGCCCGAGCTCGACCATCATGGTGCCGAAGTACGAGACGTCCTGCACGGTGTCGCGGGCCTGCTCGAGCGTGACGCCCTTGTGGGCGCGACGGCGCCGGTACTCCTCGGCGAAGCGCGCGACGTGCACGAAGTCGTGGTTCGAGAGCACCTGCGCCTTCGAGATGTCGAGGCCGAGGCCGATCGCGCGCGAGCGGATCTCGATCTCCTCGCCGAGGATGGTGAGGTCGGCGACGTCGCGGGTGAGCAGCGTCGCCGCGGCGCGCAGCACGCGGTCGTCGTAGCCCTCGGGCAGCACGATGTGCTTGCGGGCGCTGCGGGCCCGCTCGAGCAGGCCGTACTCGAACATGAGGGGCGTCACGACCTCGGGGGCGGCGACGTCGAGCAGGTCGAGCAGCGCCTGGCCGTCGACGTGCTTCTCGAAGAGCGAGAGCGCCGTGTCGCGCTTGCGCTGCGACTCGGCCGCGAGCCGCCCGCGGGTCTGCGTGATCGCGACGGCGGTGTCGTAGCTGCCGAGCGCAGTGCGGATGATCGGCAGCCCGGCCCGCAGGCCCTCGACGAGCCGCTCGACCTGCTCCGAGAGCGGGAACCCGCCGACGAGCACGATGCCCGAGATCGACGGGAAGTTCGCCGACGCGTGCGCCGTGAGCACGCCGAGGAGCACCTCGCTGCGGTCGGCCGGGATGATGACGACCGAGCCCTCGATGAGCCGCGTCAGCACGTTCTCCATGGACATCGCGGCGATCACGACGCCGAGCGCCTCGCGGTCGAGCAGGTCGGGGTCGCCGGTCGCGAGCTCGCCCTCGACGGCGGCCAGGATCGATCGCATCGACGGCGCCACGAGCACCTGGTCTTCGGGAATGGCCCACACGGCGACGGATGCCTCGCCGCGGGCGTCGTGCCCGGCCGCCTCGGTTGCCGGCACCCGGCCGACGACCGGTCGCAGCGCGGCGACGATGTCGTCGAGCCGCCCGGCGTCGGCGCGGTTGACCACCACGCCGAGGAGCGTGGAGTGCTCGCGCGCGAGCTCCTCGAGCGCGATGTCGGCGAGCTGGGCGAGGTCGTCGGGGGTGCGGGCGTCGGCCTGGCCGAGGTGTTCGGAGCGTTCCCGCCCGCCGCCCACGCGCCCGCCGAGCACCAGCAGCACGGGGGCCGCGAGGTTCGCCGCGATGCGCGCGTTGTAGGCCAGCTCGGTGGGGCTGCCGACATCCGTGAAATCGGAGCCGAGGATCACGACCGCGTCGCAGCGGTGCTCGATGGCCTTGTAGCGGCGCACGATCTCGGCGAGCGCGCCCTCGGGGTCGGCGTGCACGGCATCGTAGTCGACGCCGATCGCCTCGTCGTACGCGAGGGGCACGACCGCGTCGTGCGCGAGCAGCAGGTCGAGCACGTAGTCGCGCTCGTCGGTCGACCGCGCGATGGGCCGGAACACCCCGACCCGCGTCGCGCGCCTGGTCAGGGTGTCGAGCACCCCGAGTGCGACCGTCGACTTGCCGGTGTTGCCTTCGGCCGAGCAGATGTAGATCCCGTGCGCCACCCTCCAAGCCTATTGGGCGGCATCCGGGCACGGTCTGGGAGTCTCCCGCGAGCCGGCCGCGAACGAGCGATGCACGGGCGTGAGAGCGCGTGCAGAGAACCGAGCGGTCTTCGCTTATGCTGGGTCGGCCCATCAGCCGGGCCGTCTCCCCAGCGGCCCGAACCCAGCACAGGACCACCAGTGAACCCCATCGCCCTCATCGGAGCGGGCCCCTCCGGCCTCGCCGGCGCCCGCGCGCTCAGCCGCGCCGGCATCCCCTTCGACGGATTCGAGGCCGGCGCCGACGTCGGCGGCCTCTGGAACATCGACAACCCGCGCTCGACCATGTACGAGTCGGCGCACCTCATCTCGAGTCGCACGACGACCGAGTTCGCCGAGTTCCCGATGGCCTCGGCGGCCGACTACCCGAGCCACCGCGAACTGCTCGAGTACTTCCGCGCCTACGCCGACGCCTTCGACCTGCGCCGGCACTTCCGCTTCGAGACGCGCGTCACCTCGGTCGAGCCGCTCCCGGTCGCCGACGGCCAGACGCCGGGCGCGACCGGCTGGCGCGTCACCGCGACCGGCCCCGACGGCGAGACCACGGGCGAGTACTCCTCGGTCGTGCTCGCGAACGGCACGCTGGCCGAGCCGAACGTTCCGGCCTTCCGCGGCGAGTTCTCGGGCGAGATCGTGCACACGAGCGCCTACAAGTCGCCCAAGGTGTTCGACGGCAAGCGCGTGCTCATCATCGGCGCGGGCAACTCCGGATGCGACATCGCCGTCGACGCCGTGCACCACGCGGCATCCGTCGACCTGTCGGTCAGGCGCGGGTACTACTTCGTGCCGCGGTACCTCTTCGGCAAGCCGTCGGACACCCTGAACCAGGGCAAGCCGCTGCCGGCCCCGATCAAGCAGTTCGTCGATACGCGCGTGCTCAAGGCGTTCACCGGCGACCCCGTGCGATTCGGCTTCCCCGAGCCCGACTACAAGATCTACGAGTCGCACCCCATCGTGAACACGCTGATCCTGAACCACCTCGGCCAGGGCGACCTCCGCGTCGTCGGCGACATCGACCGGTTCGACGGCGACGCCGTACACTTCGTCGCCCGAGCGGGAGCGACGACCGCGTCGGCCGAGTACGACCTCATCATGCTCGCCACGGGCTACCACCTCGACTACCCGTTCGTCGACCGCACGCACCTGAACTGGACGCAGGCCTCGCCGAAGCTCTTCCTCAACATCTTCCCGCCGTCGTTCAACGGGCTGTTCGTGCTCGGCATGATCGAGGCCTCGGGCATCGGATGGCAGGGCCGCGCCGAGCAGGCCGACCTCGTGGCCGCCTATCTCGCGGCCGAGCGCAACGCCCCCGACACCGCCGCCGGGTTCCGAGCGAGGGCGGATGCCGCGTGGCCCGACCTGAGCGGCGGCTACCGGTACCTCGGGCTCGAGCGCATGTCGTACTACGTCAACAAGGACGCCTACCGCGGCACCGTGAAGAAGCTGCTCGGCACGCTGCCCGCGGCATCCGCCCCCTCGTTGGCGACCGGCCGGCCCGCAGCCCAGGAGGCCCGCGCATGAACATCGACGACGTCGTCCTGAACTTCACGCCCGGCTCGATGATCGCCCTGAACATCGTGCTCGGCTTCATCATGTTCGGCATCGCGCTCGACACGGCGCCGTCCGACTTCAAGGCCGTGCTCAAGGCGCCGAAGGCCATGATCATCGCGATGATCGCGCAGATCGTGCTGCTGCCGGCCGTCACGTTCGGGCTCACGCTGCTGCTGAACGTGCAGGCGTCGATCGCGCTCGGCATGATCCTCGTGGCGTGCTGCCCGCCCGGCAACATCTCGCAGGTGCTCACGTACCGCTCACGCGGCAACGTCGCGCTCTCGGTGTCGATGACGGCCGTCGCGAACGTGCTCTATATCTTCATCCTGCCGATCAGCGTCGTGTTCTGGGGCAGCCTGCACCCGACGGCCTCCGAGCTCGTGCGCACCGTGAGCCTGAACGGCTGGCAGATGCTGCTCGAGATCTTCCTCATCATCGGCGTGCCGTTCTTCGCAGGCCTCGCGATCCGGGCCAAGTGGCCGACGTTCGCGAAGCGCGTGCAGCCCTACGCCCGGTGGATCAGCCTCGCCGCGCTCGTCGGCTTCATCGCGATCGCGCTCATCGGCAACTGGGCGATCTTCATGGCCTACATCGGCGTGGTGCTCGTCGCCGTGTTCCTGCACGACGCGATCGCGCTCGGCCTCGGCTACGCGAGCGCGCGCATCGGCGGCCTGCCCAGCCGTGAGCGCAAGGCCATCACGTTCGAGGTCGGCATCCGCAACGCCGGCCTCGGGCTCGGCCTCGTCTTCACGTTCTTCGGGGGCATCGGCGGCATGGCGATCGTCGCCGGCTGGTGGGGCATCTGGGACATCATCGCGGGCCTCGCGCTCGCGACGGTCTGGGCGAAGGTCACCAAGCGGGCGGATGCCGCGTTCGCGGCGTCGCGCGCCGACTCGGCGTCCGGTGCGGCGACCGTGTCGAACCCCGGCCCGGCGGCCTCGGCATGAGCCGCGTGCTCGTGACCGGGGGCAGCGGGTTCCTCGGCTCCAACGCCGTGCGCGCGCTCGCCGCGCACCCCGACGTCGAACTGGTCGTCTCGGGCGACGTGCGGCCGCCCGCGGCATCCGCCCCCGAAGGCGTCGTCGTCGAGACGTGCGACGTGACGGACGCTGCCACGGTGTCGGCCGTCGTCGCCCGCCACGGCATCGACACGATCGTGCACCTGGCCGCGATCGTGAACCCCGGCGGCCTGAGCGAGGAGGTCGAGCGGCGCGTCGACGTCGACGGCACGCGCAACGTGCTCGATGCGGCTGTCGCCCACGGCGTGACGCGCATCGTCGTGTCGTCGTCGGGCGCCGCGTACGGCTACCACGCCGACAGCCCCGAGTGGCTGACCGAGTCCGACCCGATCCGCGGCAACGAGGAGTTCAGCTACTCGCGCCACAAGCGCATCGTCGAGGAGATGCTCGCGTCGTACCGAGAGTCGAACCCCGAGCTCGGACAGGTCGTGCTGCGCATCGGCACGATCCTCGGACCCACGGTGTCGAACCAGATCACCGCACTGTGGGAGGGGCGGCGCATCCTCAAGATCCGCGGCTCCGAGAGCCCGTTCGTGTTCATCTGGGTCGACGACGTGGTGGGCGCCATCGTGCAGGGCGCCACCGGCTCGGTGACCGGCGCGTTCAACGTGGCCGGCGACGGCCGGGTCACCGTGACCGAGATCGCCGAAGCGTTCGGCACGCGCACCCTCGAACTCTCGCCCGGCCTGCTCGCCGGCGCCCTGCGCGTCGGCCACGCACTGCGCCTGACCGTGCACGACGCGAACCGCGTGGGGTTCCTGCAGCACCGCCCGGTGCTCGACAACGCGAGGCTCAAGTCGGTGCTCGGCTACACGCCGGGCAAGACGAGCCGAGAGGCGTTCGACGCGTACCTCGCGGTGCGGCATCCCGAGCTCGCCGCACGGTCGAGCGCGGCCCGCTGACCGGCCGTGTGCATTTCGGGCGCGCGGCTCGGGTAGACTGTCGGAGGCTCCTCACGTGGCGCCATCCAGGCCAACTCCCCCAGGGCGGAAACGCAGCAAGGGTAACCGGGCTCTGGCGGGTGCGTGAGGGGTCACTGGAGAATTCGCCTAGTGGCCTATGGCGCACGCTTGGAAAGCGTGTTGGGTGAAAGCCCTCGGGGGTTCGAATCCCCCATTCTCCGCCATGTGAAAGAGCGCCGCGCCCGAAGGGTGCGGCGCTCTTTCACATCATGGATGCCGTGATTCGAGGAGGAGGAAGGGCGGAGCCCGAACGACGGGGTCCCCCATTCTCCGCAGATGACGAAAGCGCTCGCCCGAAGGGTGGGCGCTTTCGTCATCCCTGGGCACCGTCGAATTCCCATGCGTTTCCCAGCCGGCCGAACATCGGGTGTTCCGGCCCGTGAGGCCCGGAATTCCGCGGATCCGGTGCCGACGGCGGTCGCCTGCGGCATCCGTGTCCTCATTAATGCGGAATAGCGCGGGGCGGGGGCGCTCCCGCATGATTTCAGAGATGTCAGCGGCGAAGATGGACACACGGAGTGGGGACGCAGGGGGCTCCTCCATCGTGGCCGGGGCAGTAAGGGGCGACGGCCTCAGGGTGCACACCCTGAGGCCGCGTCGCACCCTCGGCCGCAACATCGGCTTCTCGATCGCGGCGCTCGTGCTGCCCATCCTGGCGGTGCAGCTCTGGGTGCTCGATCCGACCGGCGCCTGGTCGGTGGTCGCCTGGGCCGGCGCCGTGCTCGCGGCGCTGCTCGTGCTCGGCTGGATCTCGTACCAGCGCACGCAGGCCTCGGTCAGCCGCTACGGCATCGTCGAACGCGGCTTCTTCGGAGGCACCTACACGGTGCCGGCGAGCGACATCGCGACGGTGCTGCGCGTGCAGCTCTACCGCGGCAGCAGCCTCGACACCACGCAGGAACTGTTCGTCGTCAACCGCGCCGGGCGCGGCGTGTTCCGCATGCGCGGGCGCTTCTGGAACACCTCGACCATGGACCGGGTCGCCGAGATCCTCGACGTCGACGAGGTCGTGCGGAGCGAGCCGGTGACGCTCGCCGAGCTGCGCGAGACCGACCCGAACCTGCTCTACTGGTTCGAGCGGCGCTCGCTCACCCGCTGATCGCGGTCGCTCGATCGCGGACGCTCGGCCTCAGTCGCTCGGACGCGGTTGCTCGGCCTCGATCGCGCCGAAGCCGCCCTGCGCCCGGACTCGGCGTTCAGCGCGAGGTCGAAATGCCGAGCAGCGGCGAGTTCGGCGTGCTCGCGGGCAGCTCGACGAAGCCGAGCCGGTCGTAGAACGCCCGAGCCGAGACGTTGCCGGGGTCCATGCTGAGGTGCAGGCCCGCGACCCCCCGCTCGGCGAGCGCGTCGCGCAGCGTGTCGATGAGCCGGCGTCCGAACCCCTGGCCCTGCAGCTCGGGCAGCAGGTCGATGTGCAGGTGCGCGGGGTAGGCGTCGAGCCCGGCGATGAGCATGCGCTCGGGCTTGCGGCCGGCGTCGAGCAGTTGCTGCTCGGTGAACTTCGGGTCGCGGCCGGTGGGCGGACCGGGCTCGGGGTGGCGCTCGACGAAGCCGGGCGTCCACTCGCGGTTCCACCAGTCGACGAACGCCGCGGTGTCGGCGACGCCGATGATGTACCCGACGGCCCGCCCTTCGCCGTCGTCGACGACGAACGCGAGGTCGGGCTCGTACGTCACGTAGGGAAGCGCGAAGACCTCGGGCATGAGGATGTCGTCGGAGTAGACGCCGGTCGCGTCGCCGCCGCCCGCGGCCGTGAGCGTGCAGATGCGTGCGACGTCGTCGCGATCCGACGGCCGGTAGGAGCGGATGAACGGATGCCGCGGCACGGCGGCCCCGGATGCGGCTGGTGTTTCTTCGTGCACGAACGGCGAGCCTACGGCATCCGACCGACGTGGACTCATCGGCGGCGCCGCGTGCCGAAGATGCCCTGCACGACGCTCGTGAGCACGTCGCGCGTGGCCTTGGAGCCGAGCACCTGCTCGAGCACCGAGGCGTCCTTGCGCGTGCTCGTGCTGCGCGACGACGTGGAGCGCGAGGTACCCGACGTTCGCTTCATCATGCGGTCGTACTCGGCCTGCGCGGCCTTCTCCTCCTTCGCCCGCTGCTTCTCGACGGCGGCCTGCTGCTTCGCCAGCTCGGCATCGGCCTTCGCCTTTGCCGCCGCGTCCTCCGCAGCCTGCGCCGCGGCCGCCGCCGCGTTCATCTTGGCGGTGAGGATCTCGTGCGCCGACTCCCGGTCGACCGCCGTGCCGTACTTCGCCTGCAGCGGCGAGGCCGCGACGGCGGTGTCGATCGCGGCATCCGGCGTCGGCGACATGAGCGCCTGCGGTGCGCGCAGGCGGGTCCACGCGACGGGCGACGGTGCGCCCTTCTCGTTCATGACGGTCACGATCGCCTCGCCGGTGCCGAGTGTCGTGAGCACCTCCTCGAGCGCGTAGCCCGACTTCGGGTACGTGGACACGGTCGCCCGCAGCGCCTTGGCGTCGTCGGGGGTGAATGCCCGCAGCTGGTGCTGCACGCGCGAACCGAGCTGGGCGAGCACGTCGGCGGGCACGTCCTTCGGGGTCTGCGTCACGAAGAAGATGCCGACGCCCTTCGAGCGGATGAGCCGCACCGTCTGCACGACCTGGGCCAGGAAGTCCTTCGAGGCGTCGGCGAAGAGCAGGTGCGCCTCGTCGAAGAAGAACACGAGCTTGGGCTTGTCGAGGTCGCCCACCTCGGGCAGGTCGTTGAAGAGGTCGGCGAGCAGCCACATGAGGAACGTCGAGTAGAGCGCCGGCTTGTCGGCGACGCCCGGCACCTCGAGCAGGCTCACGATGCCGCGCCCGTCGGATGCCACGCGCAGGAACTCCGCGGTGTCGATCTCGGGCTCGCCGAAGAACACGTCGGCGCCCGACTCGGCGAACGCGACGAGCTCGCGCAGGATCACGCCGACGGTCGCCTTCGAGAGCCCGCCGAGACCGTCGAGCTCGCCCTTGCCCTCGTCGCTGGTGAGGTACTGCAGCACCGCGCGCAGGTCCTCGAGGTCGAGCAGGGCGAGTCCCTGGTTCTCGGCGTAGTGGAACACGAGGCCGAGGCTCGACTCCTGCGTGTCGTTGAGTCCGAGCACCTTGCTCAGCAGCAGCGGCCCGAAGCCCGCGACGGTCGCGCGGATCGGCACGCCCTTGCCGATGCCGCCGAGCGAGAAGAACTCCACCGGGAAGGATGCCGCCTCCCACGCCTGCCCGATGCCGGCCGTGCGCTTCAGGAGCTTCTCGTTGCCCTCGCCCGGCGTGGCGATGCCCGAGAGGTCGCCCTTGATGTCGGCGGCGAACACCGCGACGCCGTTGGCGGCGAGCTGCTCGGCGAGGCCCTGGAGCGTGCGCGTCTTGCCCGTGCCCGTGGCGCCCGCGACCAGCCCGTGCCGGTTCGTCATCGCGAGCGGGATGCGCACCTGCACGTCGGGCATGGGCTCGCCGTTCACGAGCGCGCCCATCTCGAGTGCGGCGCCCTCGAACTCGTAGCCCGAGCGGATCGCGTCGACCTGGGCGGCGTCGAGCGGGCCTGGGGGCGGCGCGTCGGCGGATGCAGTCGGCGCCGCCGCGGGGGGCGAATCGGCCGCGGGCGCGTCCTGCGCGGGGGCCTCGGCCCCGCCGTTCTCGTCGACCGGCGCCGGCGCCGCGGCGTCGGCCTCGGCGTTCGCCGCGGCATCCGTCGCCTGCTGCTGCGCCTCGGCCGCCGCCTTCGCGAGCGCCGCGGCCTCCTCGGCCTTCGCGATCGCAGCCTGCGCCTGCGCCTGCAGCGCCGCCGCCGCCTCGGCAGCCTCGGTTGCCGCCCGTCGTGCCTGCTCGACCGCGTCGTCCCCCATGCGGCCATGCTAGTCACGCACCTCGCCGGGGCGACAGGCCGCGACTGCGACGCGCAGGAGGCCGAGGATCGCGCGCCGCGCTACTTCAGCCGGACGGACTTCGGCAGCTGATCGGGCTTCGTGATGCCGGCGCGCTTCAGGCGCACGGCCGAGTTCAGGTACAGCAATGCGAGCAGCGCGGACTCGACGGTGCCGCCGACCGTCGGTCCGACTCCCGGCGTACGGCCGAGGCCCGGCAACGCGGTACCCGACAGCGCGACGGCGACGCTGAACCCCCCGAACGCGGCCACGACGACGAACAGCACCCCGAGCCTCCGGCTCAGCGTCGGCCACGCCGTTATGCGCCACCAGGCTCGAGCCGGCTCGACCGGTTCGCCCTGCCCTCGGAAGATCCGCACCGCGAGGGCGAACGGCAGGGCGAAGGTGAGCACGTTGACGAGGGTCACGACCGGTATCGGTACTCCGATCGAGGCGAGCGCGCTGACGATCACGAAGCCGACGATCCACGCCACCGCGACGTAGAGCACCTTGAACTCCCAACGCACGATCCGGAAGTCGAGGATTCTCCGCATGGTGGCCCCCGTGTTCGCTCGGCCGTCGCTGGATCGGACGGTCGGCCAAAACATACTGCACCGGGAGCCGCCCGCCGCGGAGCCACCCGCGCCGCCGGGCCGACCGGTCAGGACGGGAACGGCAGGGCCCGCCCCGTCTCGATCCACGACTTGAAGCTCGAGAGCACGAGCGGCCACGTCTCAGCGGTCTCGGCCTCGGCGGGGTGCGCGTCGCTCCACTGGTCGTTGGTGAACGTGAGCTTCGTGAGGTCGTCACCCGCGGACTCGAGGCGCCAGGTCATGCGGCTCGTGAGCTCGGCGTGGTTCTCGCGGTACGTCGGGCCGGGGTGCTCGGTGAGCTGCAGCAGCGCGCCGGGTTCGGCCGCGAGCACGTCGCCGTAGACGTGCACGGTCTCGTCGCCGTCCTGCCCGGGGCCGACGTACTCGTACCGGCTGCCCGGCGCGAGCTCGCCGCGCAGCGCCGAACCCCACATGACGGCGCGGCTCCCCTCCTCTCCGGTGATCGCGTCCCACACGCGCTGCGGCTCCGCCGCGATGTACAGGGTCATGTCGAAGTCGGCCATGGTGCTCCTCCTCTGGGCGCGTCGCGACGGCTGTCGCGACATCCGCCAAGCTACGGATGCCGCGGGCGGGCGTCTTGCACAAACGCGACGTCGGTCGTGGTCGCCATACTGGGGCCATGCAGCGAGGCCGGCCGAACGGCGACGAGTACTGGCGCACGCGCGCGGGCGGCGCGGTCAAGGGCGTGCTCGCCGTGGCCGAGGGCGAGCCGGGCATCGCGCCGCTGGCCGACGTCGCATCGGCGCAGGCCGAGGCGGCCGAGGCCCCGGTCCGCATGGCCCGCCTGCCCGCATCGGCCGACCTCGCCGGCATCGTGCGCCACTTCTGGATCCCTCGATGGCACCTGCCCGCCGGCGCCGTGGTGGAGCAGGGCGTGCTGGAGTACCCGTCGGCGAACCTGGTGGTCGAGCCGCACGACGTCGCGCTCTTCGGCCCCGAGCGCGGGCGCGGCGTGCAGCGGCTCACCGGCACCGGCTGGGCGGTCGGGGCGCTCCTGCAACCCGGGGTCGCGCACCTGCTCATGCCGCGGCCGATGCACACGCTGGTCGGGGCGTCGGTCGCGGTCGAGCACCTGCGCGTGCGCGACGCCGCACTACTGGCCGGCCCGGTGCGCGCTGCGGCGGCGGCCGGCGACGACGCCGGCGCCGTCGCCGCCTTCGAGCGCTGGCTGCGGGCGCAGCGCCTCGAGCTCGACGGCGACGCCGTGCTGCTGCAGCGCATCGTCGACCTCGCCGAGCACGACCGCTCGATCGTGCGCGCCGACGCGCTCGCGGCGAGCGCGGGGCTCGGCCTGCGCACGCTCGAGCGCCTCGTGCACGAGCGCTCGGCCTCACCCCCAAGTGGCTCATCGGCCGCTACCGCATGCAGGAGGCCGCGCACCGGCTCGCCGCATCCGACGCTCCCCCGCTCGCCGCGCTCGCGGCCGAACTCGGCTTCGCCGACCAGGCGCACTTCTCGCGGGAGTTCCGCGCGGTCATCGGCGAGACCCCTCGCCGCTACGCCCGCGCCGCGGCATCCGCCCTCCGCTGACCGCCAGGGCCTCGCGCGTGCCCTTCCGCACGTGGGGGCGCCGCCATAGTGTTGAGGGCGTGAGTCCTTCGAAGGGCGAGGCCGCCACCATCGAGGTCGACGGGCACGAGGTGCGCATCTCGAGCCCCGACAAGGTCGTGTTCCCCGAACCGGGCATCACCAAGCTCGACCTCGTGCGCTACTACCTCGCGGTCTCCGACGGCGCGCTCCGCGGCGCGGGCGGGCGCCCGATGGTGCTGAAGCGGTTCGTGAAGGGCATCGGCGCGGAGGCGTTCTTCCAGAAGCGCGTGCCCGAGAACCACCCGGACTTCGTCGACACGGCGACGCTGCACTACGCGCGCGGCACCTCGGCCGAACAGGCCGTGATCCGCAATCCGGCCGCGCTCGCCTGGGTCGTGAACCTCGGATGCCTCGACCTCAACCCGCACCCCGTGCGGGCCGAGGACCTCGACCACCCCGACGAGCTGCGCGTCGACCTCGACCCGATGCCCGGCGTCGAGTGGTCGCAGATCGTCGACGTCGCGTTCGTCGCGCGCGAGGTGCTCGAGGACCACGGGCTCGTCGGCTGGCCCAAGACCTCCGGATCGCGCGGACTGCACATCAACGTGCGCATCGAGCCGCGCTGGGACTTCCGCGAGGTGCGCCTCGCGGCCGAGACGCTCGCGCGCGAGGTCGAGAACCGGGCGCCCGGCATGGCGTCGGCGCGCTGGTGGAAGGAGGAGCGCGGCGAGAGCGTGTTCGTCGACTTCAACCAGAACGCGAAGGACCGCACGGTCGCGTCAGCGTACTCGGTGCGTCCGCTGCCCGACGCGCGAGTGTCGACCCCGCTCGACTGGGCGGAGGTGCGCGGCTCGCACCCCGAGCGGTTCACGGTGCCGACCGTGCTCGAACGCTACGCGGAACGCGGCGACGCGGCATCCGGGATCGACGAGCCGGGCGCCGTCGGCAGCCTCGACGGCCTGCTGCGACTGGCCGAGGAGCTCGGGCCTGCGGAGAAGCCGCCGCGCAGCGACGGTGCCGGCAGCCGCGGCACCGGCGGGCGCGCCTCGTCGATGCCGCTCATCGAGGTCGCGCGCACGAAGACGAAGCCCGAGGCGCTCGACGCCCTCGAACGATGGAAGGCGAAGCACCCCGAGGTCGTCGAACGGCTGCACCCGGCCGACGTGCTCGTCGACGGCATGCGCGGGTCGAGCTCGCTCTGGTACCGCATCCGCGTGAACCTGCAGCACGTGCCCGAGGGCGAACGACCCGAGCAGGGCGAGCTCGAGGCGGATTACGACCCGTGGCAAGGGCGCACGTGGTCGGGCCGACCGTGATGAGCGGGCCGGATGCCGCGCCCGGACGCCGGCACGCGGCATCCGGAGTCCGTCGAGGCCGCCCGGTCTTCCACTCCCGGACGGATGCCTCGACGAAGGGGTGTCGTGGCGGCCGGCGCACAGCCCCGAGCCGAGCCGGCCGCCACGACGGTCTACGGGGTCAGCAGAAGGAGCCGAGGCTCGCCCACACTGCTGCCGGGCTCTCGACGCCCTCGCGCTCGACACTGGCCTCGATGAGGCCGTACGAGCGGTCGGACGCGTAGAAGACCTCGTTCGGGTTGTCGAGCCCGAACGGCTCGAGGTCGACCACGAAGTGGTGCTTGTTCGGCATCGAGAACCGGATCTCGGCGAGCTCGGGGTGCGCGACGAGCGCCGCCTGCCCCATCTCGAACAGGGTCGTCTGCAGCGCCGCCGAGTAGTTCTCGGTGAACGCCTCGAGGAGGATCGCCTTCACGCTCTCGTAGACCGCGTTGTAGTCGACCTCGACGCCCGGCACGTACCGCCAGCGCGTCGAGACGCTCGTCGCGAGGATGCGATCGGTCGTCTCGGGAAGCGTCGTGTACCGGTCGCGCGGGTACCCCTCGAAGCCCGAGCCCGTGGTCTTCAGCACCGTGAGGTCCTTGAGGCCGGCGAACACGTGACGCTCGTCGCCGTCGGCGACGACGGCGGCCGTGCGCACCTCCTGGCCCTTGCGCACGAAGGAGTGGTCGTGGCCCTCGCCGTGCGCGACGATGCGCTCCCAGGCGTAGCTCTCGGCGAGCCAGCGGCCGCCCGTCACCCACTCGAAGCTGCCCGTGAAGTGGTCGGCCAGCCGCAGCAGGAACTGCTCGGGCGAGCCGACCCCGTCGCGGGCGAAGGCGAAGATGGTGTTCTTCTGCGTGTCGGTCGCGACGACGTGCGCGTTGTCGCCGTCGAGGTGCGCACCGGCGAAGTCGCCGCGCAGCTGCGAGGTGACGTTGAGGTCTTCGATCTCGTGCCGCGCGGTGTCGCGGGTCACTTTCACGACGCGCACCTCGGCCTTGCCGTACTGGTTCGCGCCGAGCACGATGCCGGCCGAGCCGGTCACATTCTCGAGGTTCACGGTGTCGTCGCTCCTGGTCAGGATGTCGGTCATGCGGCTCTCTCTAACTTCCTCGGTAGGTTGAATAGGCGAACGGGCTCAGCAGCAACGGCACGTGGTAGTGCCGCCCCTCCTCGGCGACGAGGAAGACGAGCTGGACCTCGGGGTAGAACGTCTCGGTGCCGCGCGCGGCGAACCACGAGCCGGTGTCGAAGCGCAGGCGGTACTCCCCCACCGGCACCTCCTCGGGGCCGAGCTGCTTCGCGCGGCCGTCGAGGTCGGTGGTGCCGGTTCCAACGAGCCGCCAGCCGTCGCCGTCTCGTGCCGAGAGTTCGACGACGACCCCGGCGGCCGGCCTGCCGACCGTGGAGTCGAGCACGTGCGTGGTGATCTGCGAGACGTTCATGGTGCGACGATCCCCTTCAGTCGGAGCAGGGCGATCTGCCGCAGCTGGTCGGCCACGATCCCGATCTCCTGCTCGTCGGTGTTGCCCAGGCGGTCGTCGAGCGCGGCGAGGATCTCCTCGGCGCTTCGCCCCGCCGCCCGGATGAGGAAGACCCGCCCGAACCGCTGTTCGTAAGCGACGTTCCCGGCCCGGAGCGCGGCGGTCACGGCCGCATCGGACGGATCGACGCCGGCCTGCTCGGCACGCGAGAGGCGGGCCTCCGCGTGGGCTCCGGTCGCCCGGTCGCCGATGCGCGGGTGATGCGAGAGGGCCTGCGCGATCTCGGCCTCCCCGAACGGCTCCGCCGCGACCTCGGCGGCGGCCAGCAGCAGCTCGGCCGATGCGAACGGACGGGCGTCGGCGAGCTCCTCGCACCACCGGTCGATGTCGACGCACGGGCGCAGCAGTGCGATCGCCTCGTCGCGTTCGAGGGCGTTGAAGGCGTCGACGCCGGTGACCACGGCGGTGCTCACGCGCTCGCCTCGACGGATGCCGCGGCGAGCGTCTCGCGCAGCCATGCGACGTGGCCGGTCGGTGCCACGTCGTACTCGAGCCAGGCGACCTCGCCGGCGGCGTCGATCACGAACGTCGAGCGGATCAGCCCGTCGAACGTGCGGTCGCCGACCGTCTTCTGCCCCCAGGCGCCCCACGCCCGCGCCACGGCGGCGTCGACGTCGGACAGCAGCGGGAACGGGAGCTGCTCGGCCGCGGCGAACTCGGCCAGCCGCTCGACGGGATCCGGCGAGATGCCGATCACCGTGTAGCCGTCGGCGGTGAGCGAGGCCAGGTTGTCGCGGAAGTCGCAGGCCTCGGTCGTGCAGCCCGGGGTGAACGCCGCCGGGTAGAAGTAGACGATCACCGGGCCGCCGCGGAACTCCGCGAGCGTGCGCACGGCGCCGGTGGCATCGGGAATGGCGAAGTCGGGGGCCGGAAGACCGGCCTCGAGCTCGTCGGACGAGGTGATCATGGTGCTCCGTTCGTGGGTTCGGATCCGGCCGGGAGCCGGGTCGGGTGCTGGCTTGGCGAGCAGGCGCCCCTGCGGGACGTCGCGGTCGATCGGCGAACCGGCGAGGTAGGCGGCGCGGACGACGCCGCTGAGCTCCCGCCCGTCGTAGGGCGTGACGGGGTGCCGGTGCTCGAGCGCGGTCGCGTCGACCGTGAACCGCGCCTCGGGGGCGAACACGGCGAAGTCGGCGTCGCCGCCCACCGCGATGCGCCCCTTCGACGCGAGGCCGACGCGCTTCGCCGGCGCCGCGGACATCCACTCGACCACGCGGGCGAGCGGGATGCCGCGGCGACGGGCCTCGGTCCACACGACCGGGAGCCCCAGCTGCAGGGAGGCGATGCCGCCCCACGCTTCGACGAAGTCTCCGTCGCCCGCCAACTTCAGCTCGGGTGTCGCCGGCGAGTGGTCGGTGACGACGAAGTCGATGCCGCCGGAGTCGAGCCCCTGCCAGAGCGCGTCGCGGTTCGCCGCCTCGCGGATCGGCGGGCAGCACTTGAACGCGGTGGCGCCCCGGGGGATCTCCTCGGCGGAGAGGGTGAGGTAGTGCGGGCAGGTCTCGACGCTGAGGTCGACGCCCTGCCGCTTCGCGGCCTCGATGCGGCCGAGCGAGTCGGCCGAACTGAGGTGCAGGATGTGGGCGCGGGCTCCGGTGGCCGTCGCCGACGCGATGACGTCGGCGATCGCGGCATCCTCGGCGGCACGGGGCCGAGAGGCGAGGAAGTCCGCGTACTCGACGCTGTGCGGGTGCGGCGCCTCGTCGATGACGTGCGCATCCTCGGCGTGCACGATGAGCATGGAGTCGCCGCGCGCGATGACGCGCATCGCGGCCTCCATCTCCTGCGCGGTCACCGGGGGGAACTCGTCGACGCCGGAGTGCAGCAGGAAGCACTTGAACCCGAAGACGCCCGCCTCGACGAGCGGCTCGAGGTCGTCGAGGTTGCCGGGCACGACGCCGCCCCAGAAGCCGACGTCGACGAAGACCCGGCCGTCGGCCGCAGCCCGCTTCGTCTCGAGCGCCTCGAGCGAGACGGTCGGCGGCACGCTGTTCAGCGGCATGTCGACGATGGTCGTGACCCCGCCGGCCGCCGCGGCGCGGGTCGCCGACGCGAACCCCTCCCACTCGGTGCGGCCGGGCTCGTTGACGTGCACGTGCGTGTCGACGAGTCCGGGCAGGAGCACCTCGTCGGCCGCGATCTCGACCGTGCGCGCGCCGTCGAGGCCCGTGCCGAGCGGCGCGATGCGGGCGATGCGCCCGTCGCGCACGCCGACCTCGAGCGCCGAGAACGCGCCGTCGACGAGCACGCGCTCGCCGCTCAGCACGAGGTCGAACCGAGCGGATGCCGCGGGGCGGCCGTCTGCGTCGCTGCCGGCGTCCGTGTCGGTGCCGGCGTCCGCGTCGCGGCCGGCGTCCGCGTCCGTGCGGCCGGCGTCCGCGTCGGTGCCGGCGTCCGCTTCGGTGCCGGCGTCCGCTTCGCGGCCGGCATCCGCATCGGTGCGGCCGGAGGGCGCCAGGTCGCCGAGGATCTGCGCGCCGAGCTCCGCGCCGAGCCGTTCGAGCAGTTCGGGCGCGTGCTCGATCGCCCGCGCCAGGTCGGGCTCGAACTCGGTGATCGCGCGCACCCGGGCGAAGCCGGCGGCGCGCAGCGCCTCGGCGTCGAGGGTCGTGCGCCCGCACACGGCGTAGGCGGGCACGCCGGCCGCCGCAGCGGCGCGCGCGACGCCGACCGGGGTCTTGCCGCCGAGGCTCTGCTCGTCGAGGCTTCCCTCGCCGGTGATGACGGCATCCGCTCCGTGCAGCACGTCGACGAGCCCGGTGAGCTCGATCACGACGTCGATGCCCGAGCGCCGGGTCGCGCCGAGCAGCGCGATCGCCGCGAAGCCGAGACCGCCCGCGGCGCCTGCGCCCTCACGGGCGGCGACCGCGCCGGCCGAGCGTGCGGCCGCGTCATCCGTCGCCCGGAGCACCTCAACGAAGTGCGCGAGCGCCGCGTCGAGGGTCGCGACATCGGCCGGAGTCGCGCCCTTCTGCGGGCCGAAGACCGCGGCGGCGCCGTTCGGCCCCAGCAACGGGTTGTCGACGTCGCTCGCGAGCACGACGAGCGTCTCGGCCAGGCGCGGGTCGAGTCCGCTCAGGTCGACCGAGGCGAGGTCGCGCAGGGCTCCGCCGCCGAGCGCCAGCGGGGCACCCGCGGCGTCGAGCAGGCGCGCGCCGAGCGCGACGAGCAGCCCCGAGCCGCCGTCGGTCGAGGCGCTGCCGCCGATGCCGAGCACGAGCTCGCGGCATCCGGCGTCGAGGGCCGCACGCACCAGCTCGCCGGTGCCGTGGCTCGTGGCACCGAGCGGGTCGGGGACGCCGCCCGGCAGCAGGTCGAGCCCCGACGCACGCGCCGACTCGATGACCGCGACGCGCCCGCGCACGGCGAACTCCGCCTCGACGGCGGCTCCGGTCGGACCGAGCACGACGACGCTGCGGGGCTCGAAGCCCGCCGCGATCGCCGCGTCGAACGTGCCTTCGCCGCCGTCGGCGACGGGCACCGACACCACCTCGACCGAGGGGTCGACCGCCCGCAGGCCCGAGGCCACGCGCTGCGCCACCTCGGGAGCGGTCAGCGACCCTTTGAACTTGTCGGATGAGACGACGATGCGCACGGTCAGGCCTGCTGCAGCGAGAGGATGGCGGTCGGCGCGTCGGCGGACGTCTCGGCGAGCTCCTCGAACTCGTTGACGCCGTCGATCTCGACGCCCATCGAGATGTTCGTGACGCGCTCGAGGATGACCTCGACCACCACGGGCACGCGGTGCTCGGCGAGCAGCGACTCGGCCTCGGCGAACGCCGCGGCGAGGTCGTCGGGCCGCTCGACGCGCACGGCCTTGCAGCCGAGCCCCTCGGCGACCTTCACGTGGTCGACCCCGTAGCCGTGGGCGACGCTCTGCTCGTCGGCCGGCGTATTGATGTTGTCGAACGCGAGCGACACGTGGTAGTCCATCTCGAACCCGCGCTGCGACTGGCGGATGAGGCCCAGGTAGCTGTTGTTCACGACCACGTGGATGTACGGCAGGTTGAACTGCGCGCCGACCGCGAGCTCCTCGATCATGAACTGGAAGTCGTAGTCTCCCGAGAGCGCGACGACCTTCTCGCCGGGCTTGCCGCGCACGACGCCGAGCGCCGCGGGTCCGGTCCAGCCGAGCGGGCCGGCCTGGCCCGCGTTGATCCACTTGCGGGGGCCGAACACGTGCAGCATCTGCGCGCCCGCGATCTGCGAGAGCCCGATCGTGGTGACGTACGTCGTGTCGGCGCCGAACGCGAGGTTCATCTCCTCGTAGACGCGCTGCGGCTTGATCGGCACGTTGTCGAAGTGGGTCTTGCGCTGCAGGCGCGCCTTGCGCTCCCGCACCTCGTCGGCCCAGGCCGTGTAGTCGGGCAGGCGGCCGGCCGTGGCGCGCTCGCGGGCGACCGCGATGAGCGCGTGCAGGGCCGAACCGGCGTCGGAGACGATGCCGTAGTCGGGGGCGAACACGCGGCCGATCTGCGTGGGCTCGATGTCGATGTGCACGAACGTGCGACCGCGCGTGTAGGTGTCGAGTCCGCCGGTGTGGCGGTTCGCCCAGCGGTTGCCGATGCCGATCACGAAGTCCGACGCCAGGAACGTCTCGTTGCCGTAGCGGTGCGAGGTCTGCAGGCCGACCATGCCCGCCGAGAGGCGGTGGTCGTCGGCGATCGCGCCCCAGCCCATGAGCGTGGGCACGACGGGCACGCCGAGCAGTTCGGCGAGTTCGACCAGCAGGTCGGAGGCGCCGGCGTTGATGACGCCGCCGCCCGCGACGATGAGCGGGCGCTCCGACGCGGTGAGCAGGTCGAGCGCCTTCGCGGCCTGCGCGCGGGTCGCCGCGGGCTTCACGACGGGCAGCGGCTCGTAGGTCTCGATGTCGAACTCGATCTCGGCGAGCTGCACGTCGATCGGCAGGTCGAGCAGCACCGGGCCGGGGCGGCCGGAGCGCATGAGCTGGAACGCCTGCTGGAACGCGCCGGGAACCTGTGCGGGCTCGAGCACGGTCATCGCCATCTTCGTGAGGGGCTTCGCGATCGACTCGATGTCGACGGCCTGGAAGTCCTCCTTGTGGAGCTTCGCGACGGGGGCCTGGCCGGTGATGCAGAGGATCGGGATCGAGTCGGCCATCGCCGCGTAGAGCCCGGTGATCATGTCGGTGCCCGCGGGGCCCGACGTGCCGATGCAGATGCCGATGTTGCCGTCGGCCGACCGCGAGTAGCCGTCGGCCATGTGCGAGGCGCCCTCGACGTGACGGGCGAGGGTGTGCCGGATGCCGCCGTGGGCGCGCATCGCGGAGTAGAAGGGGTTGATCGCGGCGCCGGGAAGGCCGAACGCCTCGGTGGCGCCCTCCTTCTCGAGGATCAGCACGGCCGCGTCGACGGTACGCATACGAGTCATGGGAGTGGTCCTAACGGGATTACTCGCGGCCTGCGGCGGCGAGGGTGAGCTTGAAGAGTCCGGAGTGGTCGAGGCCGCCGTCGCCCTTCGCGACGGTCGAGCCGACGAGCTGGGCGACGTGCGCGCCGAGCGGGACGACGATGCCGGCCTCGCGGGCGGCTCCGGTGACGATGCCGAGGTCCTTGTTGTGGAGGGCCAGTCGGAATCCGGGCGCGAAGTCGCGGTCGAGCATCTTGCGCCCCTTCTGGTCGAGCACCTTCGAGCCGGCGAGGCCGCCGCCGAGCACGGCCAGGGCCGCGTCGGTGTCGACGCCGTACGCCTCGAGGAAGAGGATGGCCTCGGCGAGGGCCTGGATGTTCACGGCCACGATGAGCTGGTTGGCGGCCTTCACCGTCTGGCCGGCGCCGGAGGGGCCGACGTGCACGATGGTCTTGCCGACGCCCTGCAGCACGGGCAGCGCCGCGTCGAAGTCGGCCTGCTCGCCGCCGACCATGATCGAGAGCACGCCGTCGACGGCACCCTGCTCGCCGCCCGAGACGGGGGCGTCGAGGGGGCGCAGGCCCGCGGCGCGGGCGTCGTCGGCGACCTGCTTGGCGACGTCGGGGCGGATCGACGACGCGTCGATCCAGATCGTGCCGGGGGCGGCGTTCGCGATGATGCCGTGCTCGCCCGCGGCGAGGGCCGCGACGTCGGGCGAGTCGGGGACCATGGTGATGACGACCTCGGCCCCGGCCAGCGCGTCGGCGACGCTGGTCGCCGCGCGCCCGCCCGCCGCGGCGAGCTGCTCGGCCCGCTCGGGCGAGCGGTTGTAGCCGGCGACCGAGTGCCCGGCCTTCACGAGGTTGAGTGCCATGGGCAGGCCCATGATGCCGAGTCCGATGACTGCGATGTTCGTCATGTCGAGGTCCTTTGCGGTGCGGTGCGGGGGTCGTGGGTCGTGCGGAGGTCGCGCTCGATCAGCGGGCGGCCGGTGCTGCGGCGTCGGCGAGCCAGGAGAACGCGTCGTAGAGGGGGGCCTTGTACTCGAGGCCGATCGGCCCGTCGTAGCCGAGTTCGCGGCTGCGCTCGATCCAGGCGGTGAGGGGCAGGGTGCCGGTGCCCGGGGCGCCGCGGCCGGGGTCGTCGGCGATCTGGATGTGCCCGAACGAGGCGGCGTGCGCCTCGATGACGGCGGCGGCGTCATCGCCGTTCACGGCCAGGTGGTAGAAGTCGGCGAGGAGCTTGACGTTGTCGGCGCCCGACGCGGCGCGCACGCCGTCGATCACGCGCAGCGCGTCGGCGGCGGTGAGCAGCGGGTAGCGGGGTGCGCCGCTCACGGGCTCGACGAGCACCGTGCCGCCGATGGCCGCGACGCCCGCCGCTGCTGCAGCCAGGTTCTCGATCGCCAGTGCGTCCTGCGCCTCGGGCGTCGCGTCGTCGACGCGGTTGCCGTAGAGGGCGTTGAAGCCGCGCGTGCCGAGCTCGCGGCCGATGCCGGCGACGACGTCGATGTTGTCGCGGAACTCGGCGGCGCGGGCGGGCCAGGAGACGAGGCCGCGGTCGCCGCCCGGCATGTCCCCGGCGAAGAAGTTGAGTCCGGTGAGCTGCACGCCGGCGTCGCGGATCGCGGCGATGAACGCGTCGACGTCGCGGTCAGCGGGCACGGCCTCGGCGAAGGGCCACCAGAACTCGACGGCGCCGAAGCCCGCCGCGGCCGCGGCCGCGGGGCGCTCGAGCAGCGGGAGCTCGGTGAGGAGGATCGAGCAGTTCACCGTGTAGGTCATCTCGGGGCCTTTCGGGGTTGCGCCCGGTGGCCCGAGCGACGGTGCTTGGTGGATCGATGCGGTGGGTGCGAGATTCAGGCATTCGCCTGAGTTTCACAATATGGAAATTCTCTACCGCTGTGTGAAAGCGTAGGCGATGATGCCGAACGCGTCAACCACCTCGGCCAATTCGTCCCACGACATCCGGAAACGCCGGAGGCGCCCGGAACCACAGGGGTTCCGGGCGCCTCCGCGAGCGGCATCCTCGGCCTACGTCAGGCGGATCTGCCGGTTCATGTCCTTGTACAGCAGGTAGCGGAACGGCTCAGGGCCGCCCGCGTAGCAGGCCTGCGGGCAGAAGGCTCGCAGCAGCATGTAGTCGCCCGCCTCGCACTCGACCCAGTCGTCGTTCAGCCGGTAGACCGCCTTGCCCTGCAGCACGAACAGCCCGTGCTCCATGACGTGCGTCTCGGCGAACGGGATCGACCCGCCGGGCTGGAACGTGACGATGTTGACCTGCATGTCGTGCGCGAGGTCGCTCGAGTCGGTGAACCGCGTCGTCGCCCATGCGCCGTCGGTGTCGGGCATCGGCACGGGCTCGACGTCCTGGTCGCGCGTGACGAACGACGCAGGCGGCGCGATGCCGTCGACCGGCTCGTACGCCTTGCGGATCCAGTGGAAGCCCGTGACCTCGTCGCCCTCGTTCGCGAGCGACCACTCGGCGCCCGGCGCGAGGAACGCGTAGCCGCCCGCCTCGAGCACGTGCCGCTCCCCCTCGAGCGTCAGCACGAGCGACCCGGTCGTGACGAACACGACGCCCTCGACGCCCGCCTCGACCTCGGGCCTCGCGGCGCCGCCCCCCGGCGAGATCTCGACGATGAGCTGCGAGAAGGTCGTGGCGCCGCCCGCGACGGGGCGGGCGATGATCCACGCGCGGGTGCCCTCGAACCCGGGGAGGTTGCTCGTGACGATGTCGCGCAGCACGCCCTTCGGGATGAAGGTGTACGCCTGCTTCACGACCGCGCGGTCGGTCAGCAGGTCGGTCTGGGGCGGGAGTCCGCCCCTCGGGGTGTAATAGCTCATGGTGCTTCCTGTTCGTGACCGGTCGGCCGGGACCGCCCCGGTCGGATGACGGGGTCGTTCAGCTCGACGGGGCGTGCGCGACGCCCGTCCTGGGGTGCGCCAGCCCGACGAGCGCGCCGCGATCGATGCCGATGCCGGTCGCGACCTCGTCGAGGCCGATCGCGCCGCACTCGACGCCCCGCAGCACGACGCCCGCGAGCGCGCGTGCGGTGGCCGGCTCGTCGAGCACGGCGCCCGGCGTGCGGTCGAGGTAGGCGCGCAACCTGACGGATGCCGCCGGGTAGGCCTCGCGGAAGAACGCGAACGTCGCGAGGTACCGCGTGGGCAACTGGTTCGGGTGCAGGTCCCACCCTTGGTAGAACCCGCGCTCGAGCGAACGGCGCACGAGGCGCGCGTGCAGCGCCCACGCGGCATCCGCCCCCTCGCCGATCGGCAGGATGTTCGTCGACCCGTCGGACAGGCGGATGCCGGTGCCCGCGACCGCGAGCTGCATGATGCCCTTCGCGAGGTCGGCCGCCGGGTGCTCCATCGACTGGTAGCCCGCGGCGATGCCGAGCGAGGCGCTGTAGTCGTAGGTGCCGTAGTGCAGCGCCGAGATGCGGCCCGGCGCCGCGAGCGGCAGCGTCGCGACCGGCGAGGTGCCGTCGGCGCCGAGCACGAGCTGCGGTGTCTCGACCTGCACCTCGAAACGGAGGCGACCGTCGGCGAGCCCGTGCGCGCGCTCGAGCTTCTCGGCGAGCTCGGCCATCGCCTCGACCTGCGCCGCCGTCGAGACCTTCGGCAGGGTCAGCACGAGGCCGTCGGGGAGGCCGCCCGCGTCGACGAGGCCGCCGACGAACAGGTCGAGGGTGCGGATCGCGCGGGCGCGCGTCGCCGCCTCGAAGCACTTGAAGCGAATGCCGATGAACGGCGGGGCGACGCCGTCGCGCACGGCCTCGGCGACCCGCGACGCGGCGGCCGACGCATCCGCGTCCTCGGCCGCGTCGCCACGATCGCCGTAGCCGTCCTCGAAGTCGAGGCGCAGGTCCTCGATGGGTTCGCGCTCGAGCTTCTCGGCGACCTTCGGCACGACGTCGTCGGCGACGTCGCGCTCGATGCCGACCCGCGCGGCCAGCGCGTCGAGTCCGCCGGCCGCCTCGACCGCGTCGAGCGCCGAACGCCCCCACTGCGTCGCGAGCCCCGGTTCGAACCGGTCGGCGGGCACGTACACGGTGTGCACGGGCTGACGCGACCCGCCGTCGCCGGGGTACGCGCGCTCGAGCAGCGCGTCGGTCTCGGCGAGCCTGGCGTCGGCGGCCGCGACATCGGCCGGGGTGAGTACGGCGCCCATGGTCAGTCCAGGAGCCCGTAGGCGGGCAGGGTGAGGAAGTCGACGTACTCGCTCGACAGGCAGATGTCGGCGATGAGCGCCGCGGCCGGATCGTAGTACCGGGCGAACACGTCGGGCGCGACCCCGCCGCGCAGGTGTTCGACCTCCTCGGCCAGCACCGTGCGCACGAGCTCGGGGGTGATCTGCCGGCCCGTGTCGGCGAACACGACCTCGTTGCGGAGCTGCTGCCACACCTGCGAGCGGGAGATCTCGGCCGTCGCGGCATCCTCCATCAGGTTGCGGATCGCGACCGCGCCGTTGCCCGACAGCCAGACGGCCGTGTACGCGACGGCGACGAAGAGGTTGTCGCGCAGGCCCCCCTCGGTCACCTCGCCGGCGGCCGAGGCGACGTCGAGCAGCTGCGCCGCCGACACCTCGACCTCGGGCCGCTGGCGCTCGAGCTGGTTCGGACGGTCGCCGAGCGCGGCGTCGAAGACCTCGCGGCAGACGGGCACGAGGTCGGGGTGGGCGACCCACGACCCGTCGAACCCGTCGCCCGCCTCGCGGGTCTTGTCCGCACGCACCTTCTCGAACGCGGCGGCGGTGACCTCGAGGTCGTTGCGGTTCGGCACGACCGCGGCCATGCCGCCCATCGCGACCGCACCGCGGCGGTGGCAGGTCTTCACGAGCAGCTCGGTGTAGGCGCGCATGAACGGCGCGGTCATCGCAACCGAGGCGCGATCGGGCAGCACGAACGCCGACCCGGCGTCGCGGAACACCTTGATGAGGCTGAAGAGGTAGTCCCAGCGCCCGGCGTTCAGGCCCGACGCGTGCTCGCGCAGTTCGTAGAGGATCTCGTCCATCTCGAACGCGGCCGGGATGGTCTCGATGAGCACGGTCGCCCGGATGGTGCCGCGCTCGATGCCCACGTACTCCTGCGCGAAGACGAACACGTCGTTCCAGAGCCTCGCCTCGAGGTGGCTCTCGAGCTTCGGCAGGTAGTAGTACGGACCGTGCCCGTTCGCGAGCAGCAGTTCGGCCGTGTGGAAGAAGTGCAGGCCGAAGTCGACGAGCGCGCCGACCGCCGGCTCGCCGTCGACGAGCACATGGCGCTCCGGCAGGTGCCAGCCGCGCGGACGCGTGACGACCGTCGGGCGGCGCAGGTCGGTGCGGAGCGCGTACGGCTTGCCCGCGGGCGAGGTGTAGGCGAGCGTGCCGAGCGCGGCGTCGCGGAGGTTCTTCACGCCCCCGACCACGTTGTCCCAGGTTGGGCTCGTGGCGTCCTCGAGGTCGGCGAGCCAGACCCGTGCGCCCGAGTTCAGCGCGTTGATCGCCATCTTCGGCGGTGCCGCCGGACCGGTGATCTCGACGCGGCGGTCGAGGAGTGCCTCGGGCGCGGATGCCACGTGCCACTCTCCCTCGCGCACGTCGCGCGTCTCGGGGAGGAAGTCGAGCGTGCCGCCGGCCGCGATGCGATCGCGTGCGGTGCGACGCGCGGCGAGGAGCTCGTCGCGGCGGCCCGCGAACCGCCGGTGCAGCTCCCCGACGAAGGCGAGCGCCTCGGGCGAGAGGATCTCGTCGCCGCCCTCGACGCCCGTCGCCCGGGTGATCTCGACGGCTGCCGGCGCTGCGGCCGTGGGTGCGGTGGGAGTGGTCATGCTGCGGATTCCTCCTGGGATGCGACGAGGGCGGGGCGCTGCGCCGCCGCAGCGGCCGAGGCGACCGATTCGGCGACGACGCGGGCGACGTCGGGGTCGAACACGCTCGGGATGATGTAGCTCGCGTTGAGCTGATCCTCGCGCACGCAGGAGGCGATGGCCTCCGCGGCGGCCACGAGCATCTCGGAGGAGATGTCGACGGCGCCCGAATCGAGCAGCCCGCGGAAGAAGCCCGGGAACGCGAGCACGTTGTTGATCTGGTTCGGGAAGTCGCTGCGGCCGGTCGCGACGACGGCGGCGTGGCGTGCGGCCACGACGGGGTCGACCTCGGGGTCGGGGTTGGCCATGGCGAACACGATCGCCCGGTCGGCCATGGCCTCGATGTCGGCCTCGACGAGCAGGTTCGGCGCGCTCACGCCGATGAAGACGTCGGCGCCGACGAGCACCTCGGAGAGCGTGCCCCGTACCCCCTGCGCGTTGGTGTGCTCGGCGATCCACGTGCGGTGGGGGTCGTCGTAGGACTCGCCCCGGTGGATCGCACCGGTGCGGCTGCACGCGACGATGTCGCGCGCGCCCTCGGCGACGAGCAGTTGGATGATGGCGGAGCCGGCCGCGCCGACGCCGGAGACCACGATGCGCACGTCGGAGAGGCGCTTGCCGACCAGTCGCAGCGCGTTGACGAGCGCGGCGAGGGTCACGATCGCGGTGCCGTGCTGGTCGTCGTGGAACACGGGGATGTCGAGCTCCTCGCGAAGGCGTCGTTCGATCTCGAAGCAGCGCGGCGCGGCGATGTCCTCGAGGTTGATGCCGCCGTAGACGGGCGCGAGGGCCTTGACGATGGAGATGATCTCCTCGGTGTCCTGCGTGTCGAGCACGACCGGCCAGGCGTCGACGTCGGCGAACTGCTTGAACAGCGCGGCCTTGCCCTCCATGACGGGGATCGAGGCGAGCGCGCCGATGTTGCCGAGTCCGAGCACGGCGGAGCCGTCGGTCACGACGGCGATCGTGTTGCCCTTGACCGTCAGGCGCCGCGCGTCGGCCGGTTCGTCGGCGATCGCGAGGCACACGCGGGCGACGCCCGGGGTGTACGCCCGTGAGAGGTCGTCGCGGTTGCGCAGCGGAGCCTTGGGCACGATCTCGAGCTTGCCCCCGGCATGCAGCCGGAAGGTGCGGTCGGCGACGTCGTGCACGATGACGCCCTCGCGGGCGGCGAGCGCGTCGGCGACCTGGGTGGCGTGGTCGGCGCTCGCGGCGTAGCACGTGAGATCGACGAGCACGCGGTCGCCCGTCGACTCGCTCACGTCGACGGCCGTGACGACCGCTCCCGCGTCGGCGACCGCGACCACGAGTTCGCTCGTCGCGGTCACGCCCGCGGGTGCCTCGACCCGCAGTTGGATGGAATAGCCGGGGCTCGGATTCGCCATCGAAAGTCCTGTTCCGGATGGCCGAACCACCCTCGGTCGATCGCACGTCGTGCAAACAATTTCGTATGACGGACATTATTATCTGCAATTCGGAAATGCAAGACCTCGGCGACAAGTTCACCGCGCGGCACGTCGCGGTGCGATATCTTGGCTGAACCCCGGCAGGTTTCCGCGATGCGGATATCGCCTGCCATCACTGCACGATCGAAATGGAGCAGCCCGGATGGCGGACAGCCCGACCGATGGCGTCAAGTCCGTCGCCCGAGTCTTCGACCTCCTCGAGCTCATCGCCGACGCCGGCGGCGACGTCACCCTCAGCGAACTGTCGACCATGGCCGACCTGCCGCTGCCGACGATCCACCGCCTGCTCCGCACCCTGGTCTCGCTCGGCTACGCACGCCAGCTCGCGAACCGCCGCTACGCGCTCGGCCCGCGGCTGGTGCGGCTCGGAGAGGTCGCCAACCGGCAGTTCGGGCACCTCGCCAAGCCGCAGCTGAAGGCGCTCGTCGAGCGCCTCGGCGAGACGGCCAACCTCGCGACCATCGACGGCGACCAGGTCATCTACGTCTCGCAGGCGCCATCTCCGCATGCCATGCGCATGTTCACCGAGGTCGGCCGCAGGTCGCCGCTGCACTCGACGAGCGTCGGCAAGGCCATCCTCGCGACCTTCGACGACGAGACCGTGCGCGACATCATCGCCCGCACCGGCCTGCCGAAGTCCACCGAGTTCTCGATCGACTCGCTCGACCGCCTGCTCGAAGAACTCCGCATCAGCCGCGAGCGCGGCTACACGATCGACGACAACGAGCAGGAGATCGGCGTGCGCTGCTACGCGATGGCGGTGCCCGGCACGCCGGTGCCGACGGCCGTGTCGGTCTCGGGCCCGGTCTCCCGCGTCGACGAGGCGTTCGCCGAGCGCGCGATCCCCGTGCTGCGCGAGGCCGTGCTCGACATCGCGACGGCCGTCACAGCCTGATCCCGGTCGGTCCCGAACTGATCCCGGCCGCTCCCGGGCTGTCCTCGGCCGTCAGGCCGCATCATCACGCTTCGCTCCGCACCGACGCACCGCGCCGTCGCACCGCGCCGGCGGGCGATTGCTCGCACCCTCGTGGCGCCGTCGCCGCATCCGTCGACAGACCCTTGACGTTCCTCCACGCCTCGGCTTACTCTTTCCGTAATTCGGAATGAAGATTTCGCACTTCGGAATCAATGCTGATGCAGAGGAGCGCACGATGTCCCACCACTCGCCGGAACCCGGGCGCGCAGTGTTGCCCGCGGCACTGACCGACTTCCAGTCGATCGACCCCGACATCCACATACCGCCGCGCACGAAGCGCGCGTCCGGGTGGCTCGCGCGCCTGCTGCACCGCACGTCGCAGCCCGCTGGACGACTGACGCGGGAGCGAAACATCCACGTGATGGAATCTTGATTCCGTTGCACAAGAACTTCCTGCTCCGGCGCAGTATCATGGGATGACTGCCCGAGGCAGGCGCGGCGCGAGGTGGGGCCATCGGGGCCCCGGTGCCGCAGGCGTCGACGTCGACGCCGAATGCAAGGAGATCCGATGCACGACATCGTCGTCACCGTCAACGGGCTCGCCCGGTCACTGAACGGAATCCCCACCCACACCACCGCGCTCGACTGGCTGCGCGAGACCGGCCTTCCGGGCAGCAAGGAGGGCTGCGCCGAAGGCGAATGCGGTGCCTGCGCGATGCTGCTCGCGACGCCGTCGGCCGATGGCGGCACCACGTGGACCCCGGTCAACGCCTGCCTCGTGCCCGTCGCCGCCCTGAACGGGCAGGAGGTCGTCACGGCCGAGGGACTCGGCACCCCCGACTCGCTCCACCCGGTGCAGGCCAAGCTCGCCGAGGCCGGCGGCTCCCAGTGCGGCTACTGCACGCCGGGCTTCGCCTGCAGCATGGCCGGCGAGTACTACCGCGAGGACCGTGCCCCCGGCGCGGATGCCGCGTCCGAGACATCCGGCCATGACGCCGATTGCCCGGCCGGCGACGCCGGGGCCCATGGCGACGAGCACGATGTCGAGCACGGGCCCAACGGGTTCGACCTGCACGCCCTGAGCGGCAATCTCTGCCGCTGCACCGGATACCGCCCCATCCGCGACGCCGCGTACACGCTCGGCTTCCCCGAGGAGGGCGACGAGCTCGCAGCCCGCCGTCGGCGCCCCGCACCCGAGCCCGTCCCCACCGACGTCGTCGTCGACGGCCGGCGCTTCGTGCGCCCGTCGACGCTCGACGAGGCGCTCCGCCTGCTCGACCAGGACCCGACGGCCGTCCTCGTGGCCGGCTCGACGGACTTCGGCGTCGAGGTGAACCTCCGCGGCCGCCGCGTCCCCCTCGTCATCGCGATCGAGCAGCTCGACGAGCTCCGCACGCTCACGGTCGGCGACGACGTCGTCGAGATCGGCGCGGCACTGCCGCTGTCCGAGATCGAACGCCGTCTCGACGGGCGCGTGCCGCTGCTCGCGCAACTCTTCCCCCAGTTCGCCTCTCGGCTCATCCGCAACCGGGGCACCATCGGCGGAAACCTCGGCACCGGCTCCCCCATCGGCGACACCCCGCCCGCGCTGCTCGCGCTCGGCGCCCGCGTCGTGCTCGCCTCGGTCGACGGCGAGCGCGAGATCGAGCTCGCCGAGTACTTCACCGGCTACCGCCAGACCGTGCGTGCCGCGAACGAACTCATCAAGACCATCCGCATCCCGTTGCCGCTCGGCCGGGTGACCGCGTTCCACAAGATCGCCAAGCGCCGGTTCGACGACATCTCCAGCGTGGCCGTGGCCTTCGCGCTCGACATCGACGGCGGCATCGTCACCGCCGCCCGCATCGGCCTCGGCGGCGTCGCCGCGACGCCGCTGCGCGCCCGGGCGACCGAGGACGCCCTCATCGGCCGCCCGTGGAACGTCGCCACGGTGCGCGCGGCCTCGGCCGTGCTCCGCACCGAGGGCACCCCGATGTCCGACCACCGCGCGAGCTCCGACTACCGCTCGCTGATGCTCGGCACCTCGCTGCTGAAGCTCTACAGCACGACCGTCGTCGAATCGAAGGAGGCCTCGGCATGAGCGCCCTCGCCGAACGCCCGGCCAACCCCGTGGTCGGACTGAACGCCGCGCATGAAAGCGCGAAGCTGCACGTCACGGGTGCCGCGATGTACACCGACGACCTCGCCGCGCAGACCGTGGGCACGCTGACCGCGTGGCCCGTGCAGTCCACGAACGCCCACGCGAAGGTCACCGTCGACGTCGCCCCGGCCTACGACGTGCCCGGCGTGGTGCGCGTGCTCACCGCCGCCGACGTGCCCGGCATCAACGACGCCGGCATCAAGCACGACGAGCCGCTCTTCCCGAGCGAGGCCATGTTCTACGGCCACGCGCTCGTCTGGGTGCTCGGCGAGACGCAGGAGGCCGCACGCCTCGGCGCCGAGGCCGTGCGCGTCGACTACGAGCCCCTGCCGTCGTGCATCACCGTGCAGGACGCGATCGCGGCCGAGTCGTTCCAGGGCATCGCGCGCACGGTCGTGCGCGGCGACGCGGCGTCGGCCATGGCGGCATCCGACCGCGTCTTCGAGGGCGTCACCGAGTTCGGCGGACAGGAGCACTTCTACCTCGAGACGCACGCGTCGTTCGCGATCCGCGACTCCGAGGGCCAGTACTTCGTGCAGTGCTCGACGCAGCACCCGTCGGAGACGCAGGAGATCGTCGCGCACGTGCTCGGCATCCCGAGCAACGAGGTCACCGTACAGTCGCTGCGCATGGGCGGCGCGTTCGGCGGCAAGGAGATGCAGCCGCACGGGTTCGCGGCCATCGCCGCGCTCGGCGCGAAGCTCACCGGTCGGCCCGTGCGGCTGCGCCTGAACCGCACGCAGGACATCACGATGACCGGCAAGCGGCATCCGTTCCTGATCGAGTGGAAGGTCGGCCTCACCGCCGACGGCATGCTGCAGGCCCTCGAGGCCACGCTCACCGCCGACGGCGGCTGGAGCATCGACCTGTCGGAGCCCGTGCTCGGCCGCGCGCTCTGCCACCTCGACAACGCGTACTGGATCCCGAACGTGCACGCCGACGGCCGCATCGCGAAGACCAACAAGACGTCGCAGACCGCGTTCCGCGGCTTCGGAGGCCCGCAGGGCGTGTTCCTCATCGAGGACATCCTCGGCCGCGTGGCCCCCGCCCTCGGCATCGCGCCCGCGGAGCTGCGCCGCCGCAACTTCTACCGGCAGGGCCAGACCACCCCGTACGGCCAGCTCGTGAAGGACGCCGGGCGCATCGAGGCGATCTGGGGCGAGCTGCTCGCCGACAGCGACTTCGCCGAGCGCACGGCCGAGATCGAGGCGTTCAACGCGACGAGCCCCGACGTCAAGCGCGCGCTCGCGATCACGCCGGTGAAGTTCGGCATCTCGTTCAACTTCGCCGCGTTCAACCAGGCCGGCGCCCTCGTGCACGTCTACAAGGACGGGTCGGTGCTCATCAACCACGGCGGCACCGAGATGGGGCAGGGCCTGCACACCAAGATGCTGCAGGTCGCGGCGACCGCGCTCGGGCTCGAGCTGCACCAGGTGCGCCTCGCGCCGACGCGCACCGACAAGGTGCCGAACACCTCCGCGACCGCGGCCTCGTCGGGCGCCGACCTCAACGGCGGCGCGGTGAAGAACGCGTGCGAGCAGATCCGCGAGCGCATCGCCAAGGTCGCCGGCCGCCTGCTCGACGTCGACGAGCGCGACGTGCGCTTCGAGGGCGGTCGGGTCTCCGGACTCGGCAAGCCGGGCAGCCTCGCCTTCGCCGACGTCGTGAACGCGGCCTACCTCCAGCGCGTGCAGCTCTGGGCCGCCGGCTACTACCGCACCGAGGGCCTGCACTGGAACCCCGAGATCATGCAGGGCTCGCCGTTCAAGTACTTCGCGTACGGCTGCGCCGCCACCGAGGTCGAGGTCGACGGGTTCACGGGCGCCTACCGGGTGCGGCGGGTCGACATCGTGCACGACGTCGGCGACTCGCTCTCGCCCATGATCGACATCGGCCAGATCGAGGGCGCGTTCGTGCAGGGCATGGGCTGGCTCACCCTCGAGGAGCTGCGCTGGGACACGGGCGACGGACCGCACCGCGGCAGGCTGCAGACCCAGTCGGCGAGCACCTATAAGCTGCCGAGCTTCTCGGAGATGCCCGAGCAGTTCCACGTGCGCCTGTTCGAGCGCGCGCACGAGGAGGGCGCGGTCTACGGCTCGAAGGCCGTCGGCGAGCCGCCGTTCATGCTCGCGTTCAGTGCGCGCGAGGCGATCCGCGAGGCGGTCGGCGCGTTCGGCCCCGCCGGGCACGGCGTCGTGCTCGGTTCGCCCGCCACGCCCGAGGCGGTCTTCTGGGCGATCGAGGCGGCGCGCGCCGCGGCATCCGACCTCGACGGTTCCGCCGTGCCGGCCCCGGCCGAGGTGACGGATGCCGCGGGCGACGCGTCGCACGACCGCGAGACGGTCGACGCCTGATGGCGGCGCGCACCTTGGACTGGCTCGACGCCCTGCGCCGCCTGCGCGACGAGCGCACGCCCGCCGTGGTCGTCACGCTGGCCATGGTGCGCGGCCACGCGCCCCGCAACGGCGGCGCGAAGATAGTGGTCGCCCCGGCCGAGCTGTTCGGCACGGTCGGAGGCGGCAACCTCGAGGCGACGGCCGTCGGCCGGGCCAGGGAGATGCTCGCGGCCGGCGACGGCGAACCGCAGCTGCTCACCCTGACGCTGAGCGACAAGGCCGTCACGGAGTACGGCGTGCAGTGCTGCGGAGGAGAGGTCACCATGCTGCTCGAACCCGTGGGGGTCGTGCCGTCGGTCGCGGTGTTCGGCATCGGGCACGTCGGACTCGAACTGGCCCGCATCCTCTCGCGCCAGGAGCTCGACCTGCACCTCGTCGACTCCCGCGCCGAGATGCTCGACCCGGCCAGGCTCGCCCCGCTCGACGACGCCGTCGCGACCGTGCACGTGCACCACGCGCCCGTGCCCGAGGCCGCGCTCGCGCAGCTCGAGCCCGGGGCGCACGTGCTCGTCATGACGCACGACCACGTCGAGGACCTCGCGATCGTCGACATGGCGCTCCGCACCGACGGGCTCGGCTCGATCGGGCTCATCGGGTCGGCGTCGAAGTGGACGCGCTTCCGCAAGAAGCTCGGCGAGGCCGGCCACGACGACGCGGCGCTCGCGCGCGTCACCACGCCCATCGGCATTCCCGAGGTCGCGGGCAAGGCGCCTGCGGTCATCGCCGTGAGCGTCGCGGCGCGGCTGCTGCAGCTCGTCGAGGAGGCGCGGAGCGCGGGCGCGCCCGAGCCCGGGTCCGCCGCCGAGTCCGCCGACGCGCATTCCGGCGATCCCGCCGATGAGTCCGCCGCCGCGCCTGCCGCCGTACTCGCGCACGAATCCGCCCGATGACCCCCGGTTCGGCCATCGTCACCGGGGCCGGCACGGGCATCGGGCGCGCCGTCGCGATCCGCCTGCTCGACGACGGCTGGGGCGTGACGCTCGCCAGTCGGCACCGGGAGACGCTGCTCGCGGCGGCCGGGACGGCGGCCCGCGGCATCCGCCCGAACGCGCTCGTCGTCGAGGCCGACGTGACCGACCCGTCGAGCGTCGAGCAGCTGTTCGCGGCGCACGCGGCGAGGTTCGGTCGCCTCGACCTGCTCGTGAACAACGCCGGCACGTTCGGCCCGACGGCGGATGTCGGCGAACTCGGGCCCGACGAGTGGCAGGAAACGCTCGCGGTGAACGTGACCGGATCGGTGCTCTGCGCGGGCGCCGCGTTCCGGCAGATGCGCGACCAGCGACCCCAGGGCGGCCGCATCGTCAACAACGCCTCGATCTCGGCGCAGTCCCCCAGACCGCGATCGGTCGCCTACACGACGACGAAGCACGCGATCACCGGACTGTCGAGGTCGATCGAGCTCGACGGCCGCGCATACGCGATCACCTGCACGCAGCTGGACATCGGCAACGTGCGCACGGGCCTGCTCGACGGCCTGAACGGCGCCGGGGCCCTGCAGGCCGACGGCAGCGTGCGCGTCGAACCGACCATGGATGCCGGCCCGCTGGCCGATCTCGTCGCGCACCTCGCGGCCCTCCCGCTCGGGGTGAGCGTTCCGCACCTCACGGTGACGGCCGCGGGCATGCCGTTCATCGGCCGCGGCTGATCGCGAGCGCAAGAGCGGGCATGCGGACGCCCCGCACCGGCTCCGGGGAGCGGTGCGGGGCGTCGTCACGGCCACGTCGTCGGGACCGCGCGGTTCGGCTCCGACGTCTCGGAGCCGAGGCCTCAGCCGGCCGCGGCGATCACCGCCTCGATCGGCCCGCGCACGAAGTAGAGCGCGAAGCCCGCGGCGACCAGCCACAGCAGCCAGTGCACCTTGCGCCCCCGGCCGGATGCGGCGTTGATGAGCGCCCACGAGATGAAGCCGACCCCGATGCCGTTCGCGATCGAGTACGTCAGCGGCATGGTGACGATCGTGAGGAAGGCGGGCAGCGCGACCGAGAACTTGCGGAAGTCGATCTCGACGACCTGGGCCATCATCATCGCGCCGACGACGACGAGGGCGGCGGAGCCCACCTCGATCGGCACGACCAGGGTCAGCGGCGTCAGGAAGGTCGACAGCAGGAACAGCAGGCCCGTCACGACCGACGCGAGGCCCGTGCGGGCGCCCTCTCCGATGCCCGATGCGCTGTCGACGAAGACCGTGTTCGACGAGGTCGAGGTCATGCCGCCGACGATGGCACCGGTGCCCTCGACGATGAACGCCGAGCGCAGGCGCGGGAACGTGCCGTCCTTCTTCGCGACGCCGACGTTCTTCGCGAGACCCGTCATGGTGCCCATCGCGTCGAAGAAGTTCGTGAACACGAGCGTGAACACGAGCATCGTCGCCGACAGCACGCCGATGCGCTCGAATGCGCCGAACAGGTCGAACTGGCCGACGAGACCGAAGTCGGGCACCGTGAAGATCTGGCTCGGCAGTTCGGGGATGGTCATGTGCCATCCGTTGGGGTCTTCGAAGCTCGGGCCGAGCTTCAGCAGCGACTGCGCGATGATCGCGACGATCGTCGTCGCCACGATGCCGATCAGGATGCCGCCCGGCACCTTGCGCGCCACGAGGATGCCGATGAGCACGACGCCGAGGAGGAAGATCGCCGTCGGGATCGAGGTGATGGAGCCGGCGTCGCCGAGCTGCACGGGCGGACCGCCCGGCGTGCGCGTGACGAACCCGCTGTCGACGAAGCCGATGAAGGCGATGAACAGGCCGATGCCGACCGTGATCGAGGCCTTCAGCGCCTTCGGCACCGCACGGAAGATCGCGGTGCGGGCGCCGGTGGCCCCGAGGACGACGATGATGATGCCGTTGATGACGACGAGGCCCATCGCCTCCTGCCAGGTCACGTTGCCGACGACCGAGACGGCGAGGAAGGAGTTGATGCCGAGGCCGGCGGCGATCGCGAACGGCAGGCGGGCGACGACGCCGAACAGGATCGTCATGACGCCGGCGGTGAGGCCGGTCGCCGCGCCGACCTGCGCGGGGTCGAGGAAGTGGCCCTCGACGTCGGAGGCGTTGATCCCGCCGATGATCAACGGGTTGAGGATGACGATGTACGCCATCGTCACGAAGGTGACGATGCCGCCGCGGATCTCGCGCCCGTAGGTCGAGCCGCGCCCCGTGATCTCGAAGAAGCGGTCGATGCCGCCCTTGATCGTGGATGGCGCCTCGGGTTCGGGCGTGCGGTCCGCGTCGTTGCGGACGGTGGTGGACTGTGACACGGGTGGATCTCCTGCTCAGTAGTCGATACGAGAGATGGTGCTGTTCCACTCGGTGAAGGGGGCCACTCGATCGTCTGCGCCGAGGTCGATGTTGGCGACGGGCATGATCGCGGTGTCTTCACTTCCTCCCTCGAAGTAGCGGTAGAAGACGGCGTCATCGAATCCCGCGTCGGCCGCGTCGTCGCGGTCGGCCGCGAAGTACACGCGGCCGATGCGGGCCCACAGGGCCGAGGCGAGGCACATGGGGCACGGTTCGCAGCTCGTGTAGAGCGTCGCGCCCGTGAGGTCGAACGTGTTCTGGCCCTGGCAGGCGTTGCGGATGGCCGAGACCTCCGCGTGCGCCGTCGGGTCGAGGTTCGCCGTCACGCGGTTGACGCCCTCGTAGACGGTGCCGTCGGCGGTGACGACGATGGCTCCGAACGGGCCGCCCTGGTTGCGGACGTTCCGCGTCGCGAGGTCGACCGCGCGGGCGAGATACGACGCTGCGACCTGCGTCGGATCGGATGCCGCGGCGGAGGTCGCGTCGGTGAGGAGTGCCGTGGGTGCCGTGCTGGCGAACGTGTCCATGATGAGTCGAGCTTCCTTGCTGTCTCGCCATCGGATGGGGCCCGGAAACCGGGTGGATCCGCATCGATCCGGCGGGTTCTTCGTCAGGGGTGGGGTGTCGGCATTCGGGCCTTCGTGGGGCTCGGCTGGGGCTGCGCGTTCGACCATAACAGCGAATGGGACGGATTCCTACATCTTTTTGGAATTGACTTTCCGGTCAGCGAAAACTTCTGCATCGGGATCCACGCCGCCGGTGTTACCGTTGACGCCACGGAGAGGGAGGTGGACATGGTGCGACGACTCGCGTCGACCGGTCGCGCGATCGACCTCCTCGAACGCCCCATGCGCGACCTGCGCATCTCCGTCACCGACCGCTGCAACTTCCGCTGCGTCTACTGCATGCCGAAGGAAGTGTTCGGGCGCGACTACGCCTTCCTCGACCGCGACGAGCTGCTGAGCTTCGAGGAGATCACCCGCATCGCACGGGTCGCCGCGGCCCACGGCGTCGAGAAGCTGCGGCTCACGGGCGGCGAGCCGCTGCTGCGGCGCGGCCTCGAGGGCCTCGTCGCGCAGCTCGCCGAACTCCGCACCCCCGACGGGCGTCCGCTCGAGATCGCCCTCACGACGAACGGCTCCGCGCTCGCGATGAAGGCCGCCTCGCTGAAGGCCGCGGGCCTGACCCGCGTCACCGTGTCGCTCGACTCCCTCGACGACGGGCTGTTCCAGGCCATGAACGACGTACGGTTCCCCGTCGCACGCGTGCTCGACGGCATGCAGGCCGCGCACGAGGCCGGACTCGGCCCCGTCAAGGTGAACATGGTCGTCAAGCGAGGCCTGAACGACCACGAGATCCTGCCCATGGCACGGCACTTCCGCGACACCCCGTTCACGCTGCGCTTCATCGAGTACATGGATGTCGGCACGTCGAACGGGTGGGAACTCGGCGAGGTCGTCCCCTCGTCCGAGATCGTCGAGCGCATCTCCGCGGACTCCCCGCTCGAACCGGTCGGGGCGACCGCCCCGGGCGAGACCGCGACCCGCTGGCGCTACGTCGACGGCGGCGGCGAGATCGGCGTGATCTCGAGCGTGACCAACGCGTTCTGCGGCAGCTGCAACCGCGCCCGCATCTCGACCGAGGGCAAGCTGTTCACCTGCCTGTTCGCCTCGGAGGGGCACGACCTCAGGGCGCTGCTCCGCGGCGGCATCGACGACGCCGGGCTCGCCGACGCGATGGGCTCCATCTGGGGCGCGCGCGACGATCGGTACTCCGAGGTGCGCGCGACGCTCACGCCCGAGCTGCGCGCCGCACGCCCGCGCATCGAGATGAGCTACATCGGCGGCTGAGCCCGTGCGGCTCCTGGCGCATCAGACGGCTGAGCCGGCGCTGCTCCGGGTGCGTCAGGCGGTCGGCCCGCCGGGGTGCACGCGCCGCATCTCGTCGGCGAGGCCCGGATTGCGTTCGTCGAGGTGCGCGATGACGTTCGCCGCGACATCCGGCGCCTTGTTCTGGCTGAGCTTCGCACGCGCGTCGAAGCGGTCGACCCGTATGCGGAGCCCGACCGTGCCCTTCGCGACCCGCCGGGTGCCGGCCTCGTCGTCGGCGAGGCTGCGGCCGCCCGGGCGGTGGCGCTCGAAGTGGTCGGTGAGCTTCGCGAGCATCTCGTAGTTCTCGTCGTCGCTCAGGAACTCGGGCGTGCCGTACAGGTGCGCCGTGACGTGGTTCCAGGTGGGGATGACCTCGCCCGGCGCGTACCAGCTCGGCGAGACGTAGTCGTGCGGCCCCTGCACGATCACGAGGATCTCATGCCGCCCGAGCTCGTGGGCGACCTCGTCGGGCCGGCCGAAGTGACTCACGATCACGATGCCCTCGGCGTCCTCGTCGAGGATCGCCGGGTAGTGGGATGCCACGAGGCCCGTGGTCGCGGGCGAGACGAAGGTCGCCCAGGCGTTCGCGCGGATGAGTCGCTTGACCTCGTCGGGATCGGTCATGAGGTAGCGGGGCGTGTGTCGCATGAGGTCCTCTGGTCGTCGGGCGGAAGCGGGTGGTTCGGGCGGGCTGCGCGACGTCGGCCGCGTGGCCGCCGCCCTTCAGCGTTCGATGAGCTCAGCGGCGACGCCGGCGAACCGGTCGATGCCGCCCACGAGGAACACGACGTCGTCGTGCCCGCGCTCGGCGAGCAGCCGGGCGGCGCGTCGCGAGCGCAGGTCCTGCTCGCAGTAGACGACGAGCGTGCCCTCGCCCGGCGCGGGCTCCGCTCCCCCGGCGAGGTCGCCGAGGGGCACGAGCTCGCTGCCCCGGATGCGTCGGAGCTCCGCCTCGGCCGGCTCCCGCACGTCGAGCAGGCGCACCGCGACGCCGCCGCGCACGAGGCCGAGCACGTCGGCGGCCGTCACCCCGCGCGGCGCGGGGGCCGTCGCACCGCCGGCGGATGCGGCATCCGACCCGGCTTCGGGTGCGAGCCCGCAGAACAGCTCGTAGTCGACGAGCGAGGTGATCGCGGGGGCGTCGGCGACGGCCCGGTACGCGAGCTCGCGCGAGCGCCCGGTGAGCGCGTCGATGGTCGTGACGCGACCGAGCAGCGGCTCGCCGATGCCGGTGACGAGCTTCACGACCTCGGTCGACATGAGGGCCCCCACCCAGGCGCACACGCTCGGCAGCACGCCGCCCTGCGCGCACGAGAGCACCTCGTCGGGCGACGGCGGAACCGGGAACAGGTCGCGGTAGGTCGGGCCGTGCGCGCCCCACGAGACGCCCGCCTGCCCGTGGTAGCGCAGGATCGACCCCCACACCAGCGGGATGCCGACCAGCTGGGCGGCGTCGTTCACGAGGTAGCGGGTCGGGAAGTTGTCGCTGCCGTCGACCACGAGGTCGTAGCCGCCGAGCACGTCGAGCGCGTTCGCCGACGTGAGCCGCTCGCGATGACGCACGACGCGGATCTCGGGGTCGCTCGCCGCGACCGTCTCGGCGAGCGAATCGACCTTCGCCCGCCCGACGTCGGCCACGCCGTGCGCGACCTGCCGGTGCAGGTTCGAGAGCTCGACCTCGTCGAAGTCGGCGAGGCCGATCGTGCCGACGCCGCTGCCCGCGAGGTAGGGCACCAGCGCACTGCCGAGGCCCCCGGCTCCGACGACGAGCACTCGGGCCGCCGCGAGCCGTCGCTGCGCGAGCTCGCCGAATCCGGGCAGCATGAGCTGACGGCTGAAGCGCGACACGCGCTCGGCCGACAGGGGCGGGCCCGGCTCGACGATGGGCTCCGGACGGGAGGGCATGAGGCCATCCTCGCACGCCGCGCCGGGTACTATCGGGGGCGTGATGCCCGTGACCGTGCGCTACTTCGCCGCCGCCGCCGATGCCGCGCGCCGCGAGTCCGAGGTGCTCGAGCTCGCCGACCAGGCCACCGTCGGCGATCTGCGCGAGGTGCTGCTCGACCGCTACGGCGCTCCCATGGAGCGCGTGCTCAGGTCCGGCTCCTTCCTCGTCGGAGGGCGCGTCGAGCGCGACCCGGGCTCGCCGCTGTCGGCCGAGGTCGACATCCTGCCGCCGTTCGCCGGCGGCTGAGCGCGCACCGAGGTCCCTGCGGCAGAGACCGAGAGGCCCAACGGCCGAGCGGCCGAGAGCCCGATTGCCCGAGAGGCCGATGCGCTAGCGGCCGGTGCGCTAGAGACCGATGCGCTCCAGGTAGGCGTTGCGCAGCCGGCCCGCCGGGTCGTACCGCGCCCTGAGCGCCGCGAAGTCGTCGAACCTCGGGTACCTGGCGCGGAGCTCCGCCGCCGGGAGCGTGAACAGCTTGCCCCAGTGCGGGCGTGCCGTCACCGGCAGTGCGGCCTCGATGTCGGGCAGCAGCGCGGTCACCGCGGGCTCGTCGAGCTTCCACGTGAAGTGGATGCCGACCACGTCGGCTTCGAACGCCGGGCTCAGCCAGAGGTCGTCCGCGCGAACGGTGCGCACCTCGCAGACCTGGAGCAGCGGCGCGATGCGCGGCGCCAACCTGCGGACCGCCTCCAGCGCGGTGACCGCGTCAGCGCGCGGCACGAGGTACTCCGACTGCAGCTCGGCGCCGGCCGAAGGCGTGAACTCCAGGCGGAAGTGCGGCAGGCGCTCGAACCACGGTCCGGGCACGCCGAGCTGGGGCGTGCAGGCGTCGGCGGCGAGCCCGATGATCGGGTGCCGTGCCTCGGTGGCGGCCCGCGCGCCGAGACGCGCCACGACGGCATCGCGGCGGGCCGCGGCATCCGACGTCTCGGGCTGCCGGGTCTTGACCCACAGCTGATCGGCCCGATCGGCATCGAGCCACCTGGTGAACACGCTGACGCTCGTGCCGACCGAGGTGACGGCGTCGAGGTCGTCGAGGATCGCGTCCCACGACGGCCCCTCGAACACATGCTGGGCGACGTCGTAGGCGGGCTCGACGTCGAGCTCGACCGCGGTCACGACGCCGAGCGAGCCGAGCGACACGACGGCGCCCGAGAAGTCCGCGTCGCCGCGTCGCAGCGTGATGGGCTCGCCCGCCGGCGTGACGAACCCGATCGCCCGCACCGCGCTCGCGAGCGAGCCGATCGCGTCGCCCGACCCGTGCGTGCCGGTCGCGATCGCCCCGGCCACCGAGATGTGCGGCAGCGACGCGAGGTTCGCGAGGGCGAGCCCGCTCCGCTGCAGCACCGGCGCGAGGTCGCCGTACCGCGGTGCCCCGGCGATGCGCACCGCGCCGGGAGCGCTCGACGTGTCGAGGTCGACGGGCAGCGCGTCGGTCGCGACGAGCGTGCCGGTCGTGTCGGCCAGGTCGTTGAACGTGTGCCGGGTGCCGAGCACGCGCAGCGGTCCGTCACCGGCGAGCGCCTGCCGCAGCTCGTCGTGCGAGGTCGGGTGCACGAGGTGCTCGGCCCCGTACTCGAGGTTCCCGGCCCAGTTGCGTTCCGTCATCGTGCTCCTGTCGTCCTGGTCCGCGGATGCCACGGCTCGGCGCTGCGGCTCGTCACCACCGTACGACCGGCCAGCCCTCGTCGTCCCACTCGAGCTCGGCGATCGCGAGGCGGAACGCTCCCCCGGCGTCGGCGTCGTAGTAGTGGAAGGCGATCGAGTCGCCCCACACCGACTGCCCGCCCGGCCCGACCCGCGAGCCGTCGGTCGCGAGCAGGGGCGTTCCGCCGCCGTCGAGCAGCGGCACTCCGTCGCGATCGACGAACGGTCCCGTCGGGGCATCCGCCCGGCCGACGGCCATGTTGTAGGTGCTCTTCGCGCCCTGGCAGCAGGCGTCGCGCGAGACGAAGAGGAAGTACGCGCCGTCGTGCTCGACGAGGTACGGCGCCTCGATCGCGTTGGGAGGCGCGCCGCGGTCGGCGAGCCGGAGCGGCTCGGCGTCGCCCGTGGTGTCGTCGGCGGCCGTGCCGCCCGTGCGCAGCCCGCTCGGCCACTCGAGCTCGACCATGCGGATGCCGCTCCAGAACGAGCCGAACGCCATCCACGGGGTGCCGTCGTCGTCCGTGATCACGCCCGGGTCGATCGCGTTGAAGTCGTCGGACGTGGTCGACGCGATCACCGGGCCCTGATCGACCCACTCGAACGCGGGATCGTCGGGGTCCAGCGTCGAGTTCGTCGCGAGCGCGATGACCGAGCTGTTCTTGCCGAACCTCGATGCCGAGTAGTACAGGTACCACGTGCCGTCGTGCCGCACGAGCTCGGGCGCCCAGAGGTTGTCGACGCCCTTCACGGCCTCGGTCAGCCACTCGGGCTTGTCGCTCCACACCTCGCCCTCGTACACCCAGTGCTCGCCGTCGACGGAGGACCGGATCTGCACGTTGCCGTCGGCCACCGTGCCGTTGCCGGTCGAGTACACCCACCAGGTGCCGGCGTCGTCGCGGGCGAGCGCGGGATCGTGCGCCGAGAGGTCACCGGATGCCGCGCGCACGCCGCCGCCGGCGCCGCAGGCGGTGAGCGTTCCGAGGAGGCCCACCGCCGCGAGCGCCGCCGCGACGCGAACGCTCAGCCGAGCGCGACGGCCGACCACGACACGGGCGGCAGCGTGACGGTGAGCTCGCCGCCGTCGATCGAGATCGACTCGTTCGCGCGCGGCGCGACGCGCTCGGGCTGCTCGAGCGTGTTCTTCGCGTACACGTCGTCGTCGGTGAGGGTGTGCGACTCGAGCACCGAGACCTCGCCGAGGCCCGAGACGTCGATCGTCACGGTGATCGCCTCGGTCTGCGAGCGGTTCACGAGGAACACCGCCGACCGGCCGGTCTCGGCGTCGTGCGTGGCGACGGCGTCGACGAGCGGCACCTCGCCGTAGGCCTTGGTCGCGTACGTCGGCGCGTCGAGCTTCAGCTCGAGGGCCTCGCCCTGCGCGAGTCGCGACGTGATCGAGAACGGGAAGAACGTGGTCTGGCGCCACGAGATGCCGCCGGGCTCGGTCATGATCGGCGCGATCACGTTGACGAGCTGCGCGAGCGACGCGCTCGTCACGCGGTCGGCGTGCTTCAGCAACGAGATCATGAGGTTGCCGAACACGACCGCGTCGGCGACCGAGTACACGTCCTCGAGCAGGCGCGGGGCGACCGGCCAGTTGTCGATGCCCTCGATCTTGTCGACGCCGTGGAAGCGCTCGATGTACCAGACGTTCCACTCGTCGAACGAGATGTCGATCGTCTTGGAGCTGCCGTTGACGGCCTTCACGTGGTCGGCCGTCGCGACGACCGATTCGATGAAGTGGTCCATGTCGACCGCCGACGCGAGGAACGAGTCGAGGTCGCCGTCGCGCTCCTCGTAGTACGCGTGGCACGAGATGTAGTCGACGTCGTCGTAGGCGTGCGTGAGCACGACGCGCTCCCACTCGCCGAACGTCGGCATGTGCGCGCTCGACGAGCCGCAGACCACGAGCTCGACCGACGGGTCGAGCTGGCGCATCGCCTTGGCCGTCTGCGAGGCGATCTTGCCGTAGTCGTCGGCCGAGCGGTGGCCGAGCTGCCACGGGCCGTCCATCTCGTTGCCGAGGCACCACATCTTCACGCCGAACGCGTCGGTGCGGCCGTTCTCGATGCGGCGCTGCGAGAGCGCGGTTCCGCCGGCGATGTTCGTGTACTCGAGCAGGTCGAGCGCCTCGAGCGTGCCGCGCGTGCCGAGGTTGACGGCGAGCATGAGGTCGCTGCCGACCTTGTCGAGCCAGCCCTGGAACTCGTGCAGGCCGACCTCGTTCGTCTCGGTCGAGTGCCAGGCGAGGTCGAGACGGCGCGGGCGCTCCTCGCGCGGGCCGACCGAGTCCTCCCAGCGGAAGCCCGACACGAAGTTGCCGCCGGGGTAGCGGATCGTCGAGACGCCGAGCTCCTTCACGAGGTCGATGACGTCGGTACGGAAGCCCTCGGCATCCGCCTGCTCGTGGCCGGGCTCGTAGATGCCGTCGTAGACGTGGCGGCCGAGGTGCTCGACGAAGCCGCCGAAGACGCGGCGATCGATGCGTCCCACGGCGAAGTGCGGGTCGACGGTGAGGCGTGCGGTGGTCATGGTGCTCATTTCGTGGTCGAAGTCGATGGTCGGTCGAGGTCGAGGGTCAGGTCGGTCTGCGGGTGGTGCTGAGGGCGAGCGGATGCCGCGGCATCCGTCACTTGATGGAGCCGATGGCGAGGCCGCCCTGCCAGTAGCGCTGCAGGAACAGGAACGACAGCACCAGCGGGATCACCGAGATGAACGAGCCCGAGGTGATGAGGTTCCAGACCTGCTCGCCGCCGGCGCCCGCGTTCGAGAGCGCGGTCCAGCGGTTGAGGCCGACGGTGACGGGCAGCAGCTGCGGGTCGGTGAGCACCGCGAGCGGCAGGAAGAAGTTGTTCCACGTGCCGACGACCGAGAGCAGCAGCACCGTGACGATCGCGGGCTTCAGCAGCGGGAGGGCCACCTGGAAGAACGTGCGGATCTCGCCGGCGCCGTCGATACGGGCCGCCTCGAGCATCTCGTCGGGCACCGCGTCCTGCGTGTAGATGCGCATGAGGTACACGCCGAACGGGCTGAGCAGGCTCGGCAGGATCACGGCCCACGGCGTGTTGATGATGCCGTACTGGCTGAGCAGCATGAACGTCGGGATGACGAGGGCCGTGAGCGGCACCATGACCGAGCCGAGGATGACGCCGAAGACGCCGTTGCGCCCGCGGAACCGGTACTTGGCGAAGCCGTAGCCCGCGAGGATCGCGAGGACCGTGGCGCCGATGCCGCCCGCGAACGCGTACAGGAACGAGTTGCCGAGCCAGCGCCAGTAGATGCCGCCCTGGTGGGTGAACAGCTCGCCGATGTTCGAGAAGAGCGCGAACGTGTCGTCGAACCAGAACGCGGGGCTGCTGAACAGGCCGGCCGTGTCCTTCGTCGCGGCGACGAAGAGCCACCAGATCGGCACGATGAAGTAGATCGCGAGGATGATCAGGAACACGTGCGAGCCGATGCGGCGCCCGCCCTTGCGGCGGCCGTCGGCGCCGCGGGCCCCGCGAGGCCCGTGGTACGCGTGGTCGGGAACGCCGGTGACGGTCGTCAGGGCGTCGTTGCCTTCGCCGCGCGGCGAGTCGGTGGTGAAGATGGCCATCACTTGAGTCCGCTCTGCTTGCGGGTGAGGAAGAGGAAGAGGTAGGAGCCGGCGAACACGAGCGCGCCGAGCGAGAACGCGATCGCCGAGGCGTAGTTGAACTGGCTGTACGAGAACGCCAGCGAGTAGGCGTACATGTTCGGCGTGTAGGCCGCGTCGATGGCGCCCTGCGCGATGTTGCGCAGCACCACCGGCTCGGTGAAGAACTGCAGCGTGCCGATCAGCGCGAACGTGATCACCATGACCATCGACGACGAGATCATCGGGAGCTTGATGCGCATCGCCGTCTGCCAGCCGTTGGCGCCGTCGATGCGGGCCGCCTCGTAGATCGACGGGTCGATCGAGCGCAGCGCCGCGTAGATGACGACCATGTAGTAGCCCGACCACTGCCAGGTGACGATGTTCACGAGGCTGCCGAAGATCGTGCCCGCCGCGAGGAAGTCGGGCGTCGGCAGCCCGATGGCGGTGAAGATCGTCGCGCTCGGCCCGAACTTCGGGCTGTAGAGGAAGCTCCACATGAGCGCGCCGATGACCACCGGGATGGCGTACGGCACGAAGATCAGCAGGCGCGAGAGCTTCGAGAGCCACGACGTCAGCGAGTCGAGCACGAGGGCCGCGGCGAGGGCCACGAGCAGCTGCGCCGGGATCATCACGATCGCGAACGCGGCGACGCGCAGCAGGCCCTCCATGAACAGCGGGTCGGTGAACGCCTTGACGTAGTTGCCGATGCCCGTGAACTTCGTGCCTGTCGCGAGCGTCGACGTGAACAGGCTCATGCCGAACGCGTAGAACAGCGGGAACACGAGAAACAGTGCGAACACCGCGAGGAAGGGCGAGACGAAGAGCCAGCCCCAGCGTTGGCGGCGCTGCTCGAGGCGTGATCCGCGGGGCTTCCGCGACTCGCGACTGCGGCGCGTCGCCACGGGCGGCGCGGCGGTGGTCTGGGTGGTCATGCTCGCTCTCCTCGTCGAGGCGGTCGGTGGTCGATGCTCGGTGGTGCAGATGGGGGGCGGATGCCTCGGGGCCGGCCACGAGGCATCCGCCCGCCTGCTACTTCAGCGTGAAGCCCTGCTCGCCCGCGTAGGTCTCGAGCGAGGCCTGCAGGTCGTCGAGCGCGGCGTCGGAGTCCTTCTCGCCCTGGGTCATCGCGTAGAGCTGCTCGGTGAGCTGGTCGTACGCGTAGTTCTGGAACGGGCTGAACGTGAAGCCGGTGTAGCCGGCCGCGGCGTCGAGGAAGACGTCCTTGTTGATCTGCTGGCCGCCGAAGAACGGGTACTCGAGGTCGCGGAAGTAGTCGGACTCGAGGATGGGCTTCCAGAGCGGGAACAGGGCGGCCTGCTCGATGCCGATCTTCCACGCCTCCTCGGTGCCGAAGACCTCCTTGGCGACGACCGCGGCCGCCTCCTTGTCCTTCGCCTGGCTCGTCACGGCGAACGTCGAGCCGCCCCAGTTGATCTGCACGGGGTTCGCGGCGTCCCACTGGGGAACCGGTGCGGCCTGCCACACGGCGTCGCTGTCGGCATCCGAGAGGCCGCTCAGGTAGCCGGGGCCCCAGGCCGCGGCGACGTAGATGGCGTAGCTGCCGTCGACGAGCTTCGTGTTGTAGTCGGCCGTGAACGCGTCGTCGGTGGCGACGAGCCCCTTCGACACGAGGTCGTTCCAGTAGGCGAGCACCTTCTTGGAACCCTCGTCGTTGACGTCGATGCCGATCTCGGTCGGGTTCGCGTTGTCGTAGTCGAACGGCACCGAACCGGCCTGCGCGAACAGCGCCTGGTTGTAGGCGCGGCCGTTGGTCGGGAAGTCGGCGAGCACGCCGGGGGCGCCGGCGTCCTTCAGGGTCTGCGCTGCGGCGGCGAACTCGTCCCACGTGGTGGGGGCCTTGATGCCGTACTGGTCGAGGATGTCCTTGCGGTAGAGCATGCCCATGGGGCCGCCGTCGACCGGGATGCCGTAGACGGCGTCGCCGCTCGACACGTCCTTCCACGCGCCCTCGGTGTAGTCGCCCTTGACGTCGTTCGCGCCGTACTCGGTGAGGTCGACGAGGCCGTCGCGGATCGAGAAGCTCGAGAGCACCTCGGACTCGAGCATGATGACGTCGGGCGCGCCCGAGCCGGCCTCGAGGGCGGTAGAGAACTTGGTGTACTCGTCGTTGCCCTGGCCGGCGTTGGTCCAGCAGATCTGGACGTCGTCGTGGTTCTCGTTGAACAGGTCGACCACGTCTTCGAACGCGGGGTACCAGGCCCACACGCTCACCTGGGTGGCGTCGGCGTTCACGATCTTGTTGGTGCATTCGGTTGCGGTGGAGGTTTCGCCTGCGCTGCAGCCGGTGAGGGCTGCGGCCGCGACGGCGACCGTGCCGCCGAGGGCGAGGAGCTTGCTCTTCATCGTGCGGGGCTCTTTCTGTGTGCGGTGGACGACTCTGTCAGGTGCGCCCGGGGTTCGGTGTGCTTCTTCCCGGTTGTACAACGTTGTAAAGTAAACGTTGTAGAGACATGATGCCCAAGCCGCCGCACGCTGTCAAGTGCATTCGGGACGGTGGCCTCGGCGCTGGGTCGAGGCGAGGGCGCAGGGTCGGGGCGAGGGCGCGGCGCCAGCTGCCGACACGCCGCGGACGTGGGCCGACAGCTGCCGACGTAGGCCGACAGGCCGCGGACGTGCGCCGACAGGTCACGTTCTGCTGGATGCGACATGCCGGTTCCAGCACATCGCGACCACTCACGTGGGTGCGCCCGCGTGTCGGGTGCCCGGCAGGCGTCGGGCGGGCGGGCGCGGCGCAGGGGTCGCGGCGAGGCCTCGGCGCCGGGTGGGGGCGAGGGCGCGGCACCGCCGCGGTGCGGGCGGCTGGCGACGACCGGCGCCACGATCGCCCCAAACGCGTGGGCAACTCAGGACGAGCGCGGCGACACTCCGCGCGGAACCGCCCGACACGCCCGACGAATCCGGAGTTATGCACACGCCAGCCCCCGTCCGCGTCCGCATTCGCGTCCGCGTTCGCGTTCGCGCCCAACGCAGGACGATCACCGCGACACGCCGAGCGGAACCGCCCGGCACGCCGCACCTCGCGCGACGAATCCGGGGTTGTGCACACGCCCGGGCCCCGTCCGCGTTCGCCTTCGCGTTCGCCTTCGCGTTCGCGCCCGCGTTCGCGTTCGCGTTCGCGCCCGCGTTCGCGTTCGCCTGCGCGCCCAACTCAGGACGATCACCGCGACACGCCGAGCGGAACCGCCCGACACGCCGAACCGCTCCCCGAGGATCCTGAGTTGCATACACAGCGGTAGGGGCTGCGTGGCGAGCGAATGCCGGGAATCAGGCTGAGTCGCTCACGCCCGGCGCACGGTTGGTCACGCAGGCACGCCAGCTCGATCGCCCGATCCGACCGCCGAGGCGACGCCGTCCCAGCGCGAGGCGACGACCGTCAGGCTGCCGGACGGCGCCGTCGAACCGCGATGCAGCGGCGTCAGGCCAAGACGCGGCGGAGTCAGGCCGGAACGCGCACGACCGCGGACTCGCGCTCCGCGATGCGGAAGTCGGCGAGCAGCAGACGGGGAGGGCCGACCTCGGCGCCCGACGCGATGCGCTCGACGAGGGTCGCGACGGCGGTCTTCGCGATCCATTTCTGCCCCGGATCGACGGTCGTGAGCGACGGGATCGAGTACCCGGCCTCGTCGAGGTCGTCGAAGCCCATGACCGCGACATCTTCGGGAACACGCCGACCGGAGGCCTGCAGCACGCGCATCGCGCCGAGCGCGAGAGTGTCGTTCAACCCGAAGACGGCGTCGAACTCGGCGCCGCGGGCGAGCAGTTCGGTCATCGACCTGGCGCCGTTCGAGCGGTGCCAGAGCGTGGTGTACCCGATGAGCGAGTCGTCGAAGGGGATGCCGTGCGCCTCGAGCGCCTCGAGGTGCCCCTGCATGCGGAGCGCGGCCGATCCGACGATCTCGCCCTCGTGCGCGCCGACCACCGCGATGCGGCGCCGTCCGGAGGCGATGAGGTACTCCGTCGCGGCGCGGGCCGCCTCGACGTTGCGCATCGTCACGTGGTCGGTCGGGCCGCCGAAGATGCGCTCGCCGAGCAGCACCAGCGGGTAGTCGACGTCGAGGCTCGAGACATCCGCCTCGCTCATGCCGAGCGCGCTGAAGATGAGGCCGTCGGTCATCTTGAGCCGAGGGCTGCGCAGCAGCTCGAGCTCGCGATCGCGATCACCGCCCGTCTGCTCGACGAGCACCACCAACCCGGCGGCCTCGGCCGCCTCGATGACGGCCGCCGCGAGCTCGGCGAAGTAACTGAGGCTCAGCTCGGGCACGGCGAGGGCGATCGCACCCGTTCGGCCGGACTTGAGGCTGCGGGCCGTGAGGTTCGGTACGTAGCCGAGTTCGGCGATCGCGGCCTCGACGCGCTCCCTGGTCGCGGGGCGGATGTGCGGATACGCGTTGATCACGTTCGACACCGTCTTGATCGACACGCCGGCCACGCGAGCCACGTCGTGCAAGGTCACCGCCATGTCGCCTCCTGAGATCCTGCCCGTACTCTACAACGTTGTAGTCCGGTTCGCCGCGGAGATCACGAGTGCTCAGCGCGCGCTCCCGCCGCCGCTCGGCGGGGTGACATGCGCCTGCGCGAATGCGGCGTTCCGCTCCGAGATCCGGGCGATGCGGGCGAGTCGCTCGCGCTCCATCGGCACCGCGAACGCCGCCCACAGCACGAGCGCGACCCCGGCGCCGACGAGCGCGCCGCCGATCGTGTCGGTCAGCCAGTGCACGCCCAGGTAGGTTCGGCTGATCGCCATGAGCACCGTGTAGACGGTGCCGGCGACCCACACCCAGACCCGCGGCACGATGACCCCGAGCGCGACCGCGATCGTCGCCGCGTTCGCCACATGCCCCGACGGGAATGAGCCGAAGTCGCTCGCCACCATCATGTCTTCGGGGCGCGGCCGCCCGTAGAGGGTCTTCAGGAGCTGCACGACGAGCGCGCTCGCGGCACTCGCGAGCGCGAAGTACAGCGCCGCCCACGGCCGGCGCAGCACGAGGAGCACGACCGTGATACCCACGGGCACGACCACGACGCCCACGATGCCGCCGCCCAGCATGTTCATGAAGAGCGCGAACGCGTCGGCCCACGCGGAGTGCGCCTCGGCGAGCTCGAGCGACCACTCCTCGTCGACGCCGAGCGGCAGTCCGCCCGCGCGCACCGCGATCACGAGGCCGAGCAGCGCGCCGATCACGACCGCCGAGATGCCTGCGATGAGCGGTGCGCGCCGGCCCACCCGGCGCACCTGGACCGTTCGGGCGGCATGCTGCTCGACGGGGTCGCGGTCGGTCATGTGCCCACGCTAGCGAGGCGACGGATGCCGCGGCGTGCGGCACGCGGCATCCGTCACCCGCAGAGGCGGCGCGCCGTCGCCGGACGTCGATCCGCTGCCCTCGATCCGCGAAGCCGCCGACGACGCGCGTGCGCAACTCCGGAGCGGACGCGGGACACGCCGCGACGGCGATCGTGACACGCCTGGCCACCCCGCGACATCCGGAGTTGCGCACCTCGGATCTGACGCCGTGGGCAGCGCCGAGCGCTCGGCGACCCCGCGGTGCGACGCGTCAGTCGCTGAGCGGCGGCACCGTGCGCGGCCGCACGAGCAGCCAGAGCGCGGCGATCGCCACGACGGCCGCGGCGATCTGCACGATCGCCATCGGCACGGCGCTGCCCACGCCCATGAGGCCGATGAGCGGCGAGATGAGCCCGGCGAGGCCGAAGTTCAGCGCGCCGAGCAGCGACGCCGCGGTGCCGGCCTCGGCGCCGTGGTGCGCGAGCGCGAGCACCTGCACGGCGGGGAACGAGAACCCGCAGGCGAGGATGTAGATCCAGAGCGGGATCGCGGTGCCCCAGAACCCGGCGCCCGACGAGTCGAGCACCATGATCGCGGCGGCCATGGCGAGGTGCACGATCGTGGTGATCGCGAGGATCCACTGCGGGGCGACCGGCCCGCGCATGAGTCGCGAGCTCGTCTGCACGCCGATGATGACGCCGACCGAGTTGACGGCGAACAGGATGCCGTACTGCTGCGCGGTGAACGCGTAGACCTCCTGGAACAGGAACGACGACGTCGAGAGGTACCCGAACAGCCCGGTGAAGGTCATGCCGCCGATGATCGCGGCGCCGAGGTAGACGCGGTCGCGGAACAGCGCCTTGTAGCGGTCGCCGAGCGTCGAGTGCCCCGCGACATGCCGGCGCGACTCGGGCAGGGTCTCGACGATGAGGAACGCCACGGCGAGCACCACCACGAGGCCGTACACGCCGAGCACGACGAAGATGCCGCGCCAGTCCATGATGCCGAGCAGCTGCGACCCGATGACCGGGGCGAGCACGGGCGCGAGGCCGTTCACGAGCGCGAGGCGCGAGAGCATGCGCACGAGCGGTTTGCCGCCGAAGAGGTCGCGCACCATGGCCATGGCGACGACGCCGCCGGCCGCCGCGCCGAAGCCCTGGAGCAGGCGGAACACGCTCATCCACACGATGTCGGGCGCGAAGGCCGCGCCGACGGATGCCGCGATGTGCAGCATCGTGGCGAGGATCAGCGGCAGGCGGCGACCGACCTTGTCACTCCACGGGCCGACGATGAGCTGCCCGAAGCCGAAGCCGATCATGGTGCCCGTGAGCGTGAGCTGCACGGCCGCGGCCGAGACGCCGAGCTCGTTCTGCAGCACGGGGAACGCGGGCAGGTAGAGGTCGACGGTGAACGGGCCGAGCGCCGTGAGCGCGCCGAGCACGAGCACGTAGACGAGCCGCTGGCGGCGGCTCAGGAGGTCGCCCGGGTGCGACTGCACCACCGCGGTGGAGCGGGTGTCGTCGGGGCGGATGATGGGGATGGATGCGGTTGATGACATGGCGGTGTCCAGGCGTGCTCGAGTGCGGCGGCGCACGCCCTCGGACGCCGGGAGACGGGAAACGGCGCCCCATGGGAGCGCCGCCGTGGTGCGACTCGGCCCCGCGATGGGCTCGAATCGATTCGACTGAAAGTCGAGTTTACCCGATGCCCCCTCCCCCTCCGCAAGTGCGAGCCGCGTTCGGTTTATCGTCCGGCCGGCGAGCGCGCATGGGGAGAGCGGATGCCGCGGCGCGCCGCCGCGGCATCCGCTCTGCTGGTGCGGGCTAGACCGCGGGCACCTCGACCGGCTCGGATTCAGCGGACGCCGTGGCCGTCTCAGACGCCGGGGCCTCGGACGCCGGACCCTCGGCCGCCGGAGCCTCGGACACCGGAGCCTCGGCCGCCGTCGCCGCGTGCACCGCGGCCAGGTAGCCGAACACCGCGGCGGGCCCGATCGTCGAGCCGGGTCCGGGGTACGTGCGGCCCATCACAGAGGCCGTCGTGTTGCCGGCCGCGTAGAGGCCCTCGATGACCGCTCCCGAGGCATCGAGCACCCGCGCGTGCTCGTCGGTCAGCAGCCCGCCCTTCGTTCCGAGGTCGCCCGGCACGAGCTGGACGGCGGTGAACGGACCCTTCTCGAGCGCAGCGAGGTTCGGGTTCGGCTTCACGCGCGGGTCGCTGTAGTAGCGGTCGTACGCGGTGCGGCCCCGCCCGAAGTCGAGGTCGACCCCGCCGCGGGCCAGGCCGTTGAAGCGCGCGATCGTCGCGGCGAACGTGGCCCGGTCGACGCCCATCTTCTCGCCGAGCTCCTCGAGCGTGTCGGCCTTGACCGCCACCCCCTCGCGGAACAGCAGCTTGCCGTCGCCGAGCAGGGCGCCGAACATGTATCGCTGACGATGCCGCTTCTCGACGACGAGCCATGACGGGTTCGCCGGCGAGACCTCGTTGCGCTCGAGCAGGTGGTGCCCGAAGTCGATGTAGCTCTCGGACTCGTTGAGGTATCGGGCACCCGACTGGTCGACGACGAGGCTGAACGGGTCGGAGCGCTCGTTGAGCACGAACATGGCCTGCTTGCCCGGCACCGGCACCGAGGCGCCCCACCAGGCGTCGTCCAGGAGGGCGACGTCGGCGCCCGCCTCGACACCGGCCTCGATCGCCGTGCCGAGATCGCCCTCGGCGGCCGAGGTGTACCCGGGGATGCCGTGGTATCGCTGCCGCCACTCGGTGTTGGCCGCGAACCCGCCTGCGCCGAGGATGACGCCGCGCCGAGCACGGATGCGCAGCGCACCGCCCGGTGCGGCGACGACGGCCCCGACGACCCGGCCGGACTCGTCCTTCACGAGTTCGGTGAGCGGCGCGTTCAGCAGGATCTCGGTGCCCTGCTGCTTGGCGATGCACCCCAGCTGCAGCATGAGGCCGCCGCCGAAGCCGTACAGGTGCTTGCCCGTGACCAGACCGCCGAGGGTGCGGAACACGAACCCGGCGCCCCGGAAGAACCCCGACCACGACGACCAGGCGCGCATGAGCAGCCAGACGTCGTCGGTCTGCATCGGCGCCGGGATGGAGTCGCCCGTGCGCGAGGTCTTGCGCCAGTCGCCGAGCTTCTTCGCGTCGAACGGCTTGGACTCGATGCCGCGGCCGATCTTGCCTCCCGGCCGGTCGGGGTAGTAGTCGGGGTAGTCCTTCGCGACGGCCCAGCGCACGCCGAGCTGCTCGAGCCGGTTGACGAGCTCGGGGATGGTGTCGACGAAGGCCTCGCGCCTGGCCTGCGAGCTCGCCGGGCCGATCGAGTCGACCGGCCCGATCGCGGCCTCGAGGTAGGTCAGCGCCTCCTCGCGCGAGTCGGCGATGCCCCGTCGCTTCATGACGGGGTTGTTCGGCATCCACAGCCCGCCGCCGCTGCGCATGGTCGTGCCGCCCCAGCGGTCGGTGCTCTCGACGACGAGCACCGACCGGCCGCGGTCGGCGGCGGTGATCGCGGCGGTCATGCCCGCGGCGCCGGTGCCCGCGACGAGCACGTCGACCTCGCGGTCCCAGGATCCGGTCATTGCATCCTCCTTCAACCGGACACCCTTGTCCGGTAGTCGGTTGTACGCTAACACCCGTGTCCGAATCCCGGAAGAGCGAAGCACCGCCGGCGAACGGCGAAGACGGCGGCGACACCCCCGCGCCGAAGGCGAACCGCGGCCCGGGCGCCGGCCCCGAGAACCGGCGGGCGATCATCGCCGCCGCGCGCGGCATCTTCGCCGAGTCGGGGCTGCAGACGCCGTTCAGCGCGATCGCCAAGAAGGCGGGGGTCGGCCAGGGCAGCCTCTACCGGCACTTCCCCGACAAGACGGCGCTCGCGCTGGCGGTGTTCGACGAGAACTTCGAGGTGCTCGAGGCATCCGTCGCCGACCCCGGCACGACGCTCGACGCGCTCATCGACGACATCATCGACCTCGCGGCCGTCACGACCGCGCTCATCGACCTCATCTGGCAGCACCAGCACGAGGAGCGCGTGGCCCGCCTGACCACGCGCCTCGCCGCGGTCGTCGCCACGGTGACGGCGAGGGAACGCGCGGCCGGCCGCCTGGGCGACCACGTGACCGACGACGACGTGCTGCTCTCGATCACGATGCTCACCGACCTGCTCGCGAGGGCCGACACCCGCGACCGCCGGCCGATGGCCGAGCGCGCGTGGGCGATCTTCCGCAGGTCGTTCGCCCCGCAGCGGGGCTGACGGAGCCGAGTCAGCCGGCGATCGGGGTCACCCGGCGATCGAGGTCACCCGGCGATCGAGGTCACCCAGCGATCGGGCTGCCGATCGCGCCGACGAGCGGGTCGTCGAGCAGTGCGGCGAAGGCGAGCTCGGCAGCGCCGATCAGCAGTCGGTTCTCGCCGAGCTCGGCGACCCGGATGTCGAGCCCCTCGGATGCCACGGGCAGCGCGTGCGCGGCGACGGCCGCGTCGAGGGCCTCCGGGTCCCACTCTGCGAGCGTCGCGAGGAACCCGCCGAGCACGATGAGCGACGGGTTCAGCACGTTCACGGCGTTGGCGAGCGCCGTCGCGAGGATGCGCTGCTGCCTCGCGAGCTCCGCGGCGACCGCGGGGTCGTCGGATGCCGCGAGCAGGCCGGCGAGCGTCGGCTCGTCGGCGCTCGCACGGCCGACCGCCTCGAGCAGCCGTGCGCGGCTGACCTCGTCTTCGAGCACGCCGTCGGGGGCGCGCCGGTCGTCGGCTCGCGCGATGCCCGGACGGTTCTGGCCGAACTCGCCCGCGTAGCCGTGCGCCCCGCCGACGAGCCGCCCCTCGACGACGAGGCCGCCGCCGATGCCGCTCGCGCCGCCGTTGACGTAGACGAGGTCGTCGACGCCGCGTCCGGCGCCGAAGAGGTGCTCGGCCCTGGCGCCGAGGGTCGCGTCGTTGGCGACCTGGGTCGGCAGACCGGTGGCGGTCTCGACGAGCGCGCGCAGCGGGGCATCCGTCCATTCGAGGTGCGGGGCCCAGCGCACGAGGCCGTCGGTGTGGCGCACCTGGCCGGGGACGGCGAGGCCCACGCCGACGAGCTTCGCCCTGGCCAGCTCGTCGCTCCGCCAGCGGGTGATCACGTCGGCCACGAGCGCGGCGGTCTCGTCGGGGCTGACGAGGTGGTCGACGTCGATGCGCTCGCGCACCACGATGCGGGCGTCGAGGCTCACGGCGGCGACGGTCACGGCGTCGACCTCGGGGTTGACGGCGACGACCTGCACGTCGGGGTGCACGGCGACGACGGGCGACGGCCGCCCGACGCGATTGGTCGGGTCGGGCGCGCGCTCCTCGACGAGCCCGAGATCGACGAGCTCGGTCGCGAGCGAGGCGACGGTCGAGCGGTTGAGCCCGGTCTCGGCCGTGAGCCGGGCGCGCGACATCGGCCCCTCGAGGTGCACGAGGCCGAGGAGCTTCGCGAGGTTGCGGCGGTGCACGCCGTCGAACGTTCCCGCACGATCTGACACGACACCGAGTCTAGGGGCGCCGTCCGAATATGTTGCGCTTGACCGCAAATGGATGTGCCCGTATATTCGAGGCGTCCAGATCACTTTCGACAAAAGTGTCGAAACTTTCGAGAGGTTCAATGATGAACAGACGCAGCACCCGCCGCCTCGCCGCGCTCGCCGCGGCGACCGGCATCGCGGTCGCCTCCCTCACCGGTTGCGCCGCCGGTGGCGGCTCCGACGAAGGCGGCGACGTCACCCTCACCTGGTGGCACAACGCCACCTCCGGCCCGCTCCCCGCCGTCTGGGAAGAGGTCGCCGCGGACTTCGAAGCCTCCCACCCCGGCGTCAAGGTCGAGCAGACCGGCTACCAGAACGAAGAGCTCCAGCGCACGCTGATCCCGAACGCGCTCGCATCGGGCGACGCCCCCGACCTGTTCCAGGTCTGGCCGGGCGGCGAACTCCGCGACCAGGTCGAGAACGGCTACCTCATGCCGCTCGACGACGTGCTCGGAGACACCATCACGGCGGTCGGCGCGACCGTCAACCCGTGGCAGGTCGACGGCGAGACCTACGGCATCCCGTTCACCTTCGGCATCGAGGGCTTCTGGTACAACAGCGACCTGTTCGAGCAGGCCGGCATCGGCGAGGCGCCCGCCACGCTCGACGACCTGACCGCGGCGGTCGAGAAGCTCCGCTCGACCGGCGCCGCACCGATCGCCGTGGGCGCGGGCGACAAGTGGCCGGCGGCGCACTGGTGGTACCAGTTCGCCCTGCACACCTGCTCCCCCGAGACCCTCCAGACCGCCGAGACCGAGTTCGACTTCAGCGACGACTGCTGGGTCGAAGCCGGTGAGCAGCTCGAGGCGTTCATCAAGACCGAACCGTTCCAGGAGGGCTTCCTCGGCACGCCAGCCCAGCAGGGTGCGGGCAGCTCGGCCGGCCTCGTCGCGAACGGGCAGGCCGCGATGGAGCTCATGGGCCACTGGGACGCCGGCGTGATCGGCGGCCTCACGCCCGACGCGCAGGTGCCGGAGTTCCTCAACTGGTTCCCGTTCCCCGGCATCCCCGACGCCGCAGGCGACCCGACCGCCGCCCTCGGCGGCGGCGACGGCTTCGGTTGCTCCGCGGAGGCCCCGCCGGAGTGCGCCGAGCTGCTCGAGTACATCATGAGCGACGACGTCCAGAAGAAGTTCGCCGCCTCGGGCGCGGGCATCCCGACCGTCCCGGCCGCGATGGACTCGCTCGAGGACCCGAACCTGAAGCTCGTCGCCGAGGGCCTGCAGGGCGCCTCGTTCGTGCAGCTCTGGTTCGACACCGCCTTCGGCACGACCGTCGGCAACGCCATGAACGAGGGCATCGTCAACCTGTTCGCGGGCTCCGGCACCCCCGAGGACATCGTGAAGAAGATGCAGGACGCGGCGGCCACCCTGTGACCTCTGCAGTCACGTCGGCCGGGCCCGCGGTTTCCGCGGGCTCGGCCCCCGCCCCCGATCGGCCCGGACCGACCGTGCCCCGCCGCCGCCGCACGGGCGCGACCCGCAAGCGCATCGAGATCGCGATCCTCGCCGGACCCGCACTCGTCGTCTTCGTCGGATTCGTCATCGTCCCGGTCGTGCTCGCGGCGGTCTACAGCTTCTACAACCTGCCCGCCGCCTTCAAGTGGGAGAACCTCGCCGACCCCGAGCGGTTCGTCGGCTTCGACAACTACGTCCGCGCACTGACCACGCCCGAGTTCCTGCGCGCGATCGGCAACAACTTCACGATCCTCGCGCTGTCGCTGCTCATCCAGGGCCCCATCGCCATCGGCATCGCGCTGCTGCTCAACCGCCGCATGCGCGGGCGCGGCGTGTTCCGCCTCCTCATCTTCGTGCCGTACGTGCTCGCCGAGGTCATCGCCGGTCTCAGCTGGAAGCTCCTGCTCCAGCCCAACGGCGGCGTGAACGCGCTCCTGGAGGCCGTCGGCCTCGGGGCGTGGCAGCAGAACTGGCTCGCCGACCCGAACATCGCCCTCTGGACCCTGTTCGCGATCCTCACCTGGAAGTACGTCGGCTTCGCGATCATCCTGATGCTCGCGGGCCTGCAGGGCGTGCCCGAGGAACTCGCCGAGGCGGCGTCCATCGACGGCGCGACCTGGTGGCAGATCCAGCGCCACATCACGATCCCGCTGCTCGGTCCGACCATCCGCATCTGGGCGTTCCTGTCGATGATCGGCGCCCTCCAGCTCTTCGACATGGTGTGGGTCACCGTCGCGCCGACCGTGCGCCAGATGGCCACCGAGACCATGGCGACCTACATGGTCCAGCAGGGCCAGTTCGCCGGCCAGCCCGGGTACGGCAGCGCCATCGCCGTCATCCTCTTCCTGATCTCGCTCGTCGTCGCGCTCCTGTACCAGCGCTTCGCCCTGCGCCGCGACCTCTCCGGCGCCGTCACCACGGGGGTTCGCTGAACATGACCGCCACGACCGACCTCGTCGTGCCCGACCTCGACAAGCTCCCCCGCCGGCGTGCCGCCGGGCGGCGCATCGACTGGGGCCAGCCGTTCGTCTACCTGATCGCGCTCGTCATCTCGGCGATCGCGATCGGCCCGGTGCTGTACGTCATCATCGGCGGCTTCCGCACGACGGGCGACCTGAACGCGAACCCCGCGGGCATGCCGAACCCGTGGGTGCTCGAGAACTACCTCACCGTGCTCGGCTCGACCCGGTTCTGGGGCAACGTGCTCGCGAGCATGATCCTCGCGTTCGCGACGACCGCGGGCGTCGTGATCCTCGGCATCATGGCCGCGTTCGTCATCGCCAGGTACGACTTCCGCGGCCGCCAGGGCCTCTACACGCTGTTCACGGCCGGGCTGATGTTCCCGCTGACGGTGGCCGCGCTGCCGCTCACCCTGCTGCTGCGCACGCTCGGCCTCCACGGCACGTACCTCGGGGTCATCATCCCGTCGATCGCGTTCGCGCTGCCGACGACGATCATCATCCTCGTGCCGTTCCTCCGGGCCATCCCCGACGAGCTCGAGGAGGCGGCCTCGATCGACGGCACCAGCCGGCTCGGCTTCTTCTGGCGCATCCTGCTGCCGCTGTCGAAGCCCGGCCTGGTCACCGTCGGCGTGCTCGCGTTCGTCGGCAGCTGGAACGGCTACCTGCTGCCGCTCCTCGTGATCTCGACCGGCACGCTGCCGCAGGACCTCTGGCCGCTGCCGCTCGGCGTGACCCAGTTCTCGACCCAGTACTCGCAGAACACCGGTGCGGTGCTCGCATACACCTCGCTCGCCATGATCCCCGCCCTCGTGTTCTTCCTCGCCGCGGAGAAGCGCATCGTCGGCGGGCTGCAGGGAGCGGTGAAGGGATGACCCACGTGACCACGACCCCGAACACGACGGATGCCTCGCGGCACCGCGACGCCCCCTGGCGGGATGTCTCCCGGCCGGCCGACGAGCGCGTCGAGGCGCTGATCGACGAGCTCTCGCTCGAGGAGAAGGTCGCCCAGCTCTACGGCGTCTGGGTCGGCGCCTCGGCCGACGGAACGGATGTCGCGCCGAACCAGCACGAGATGATCGGCGACGTCGACCTCACCGGGCTGTTCCCCAAGGGACTCGGGCAGCTCACGCGCCCGTTCGGCACCGCGCCGGTCGACCCGGGCGTCGGCGCACTCTCGCTGGCGAGGTCCCAGCGCCGCATCGTCGCGGAGAGCCGCCTCGGCATCCCCGCGCTCGCGCACGAGGAGTGCCTCGCGGGCTTCGCGGCGTGGGGCGCGACCGCCTACCCGGTGCCGCTCTCGTGGGGCGCGACGTTCGATCCCGACCTGATCGAGCGCATGAGCCGTCGGATCGGCGACGACCTGCGCAGGGTCGGCGTGCACCAGGGGCTCGCACCCGTGCTCGACGTCGTGCGCGACGCGCGCTGGGGCCGGGTCGAGGAGACGATCGGCGAGGACCCGTACCTCATCGGCACCGTCGGCGCGGCGTACGTGCGCGGCCTCGAATCGGCCGGCGTCGTCGCGACCCTCAAGCACTTCGTCGGCTACTCGGCCTCGAAGGCCGGACGCAACCTCGCGCCCGTCTCGGTCGGTCGCCGCGAGCTCGACGACGTGCTGCTCCCGCCGTTCGAGATGGTGATCCGCGAGGGTCGCCCCCGCAGCGTCATGAACGCGTACACCGACCTCGACGGCATGCCCACCGCGGCGGACGCCACCATCCTCACCGACCTGCTCCGGGGCGTCTGGGGTTTCGAGGGCACCGTCGTCGCCGACTACTTCTCGGTCGCGTTCCTGCAGACCCTGCACGGGGTCGCGGGTTCGCTCGGCGATGCCGCGGCCGAGGCGCTCCGGGCGGGCATCGACGTCGAGCTGCCGACCGTGCACGCCTTCGGCGCGCCGCTGCTCGAGGCGGTCGCCGACGGCCGCCTCGACGAGGGCGTGCTCGACCGGGCGCTCCGGCGCGTGCTCGGGCAGAAGCTCGAGCTCGGGCTCCTCGATGCCGACTGGGATGCCGCGCCGGAGGCCCTCCGCGGCCTCGACGACGACCTCGACGCCGTGCGCGGCACCGTCGACCTCGATCCGCCCGAGAACCGGGCGCTCGCGGCCGAGATCGCGGAGCGCGCGATCGTGCTGCTGCACAACGACGGCACCCTGCCGCTCTCCGGCGTCGGCCGCACCGCACCCGAGCGGATCGCGGTCATCGGCCCGACGGCCGACGATCGGTTCGCGGTGCTCGGCTGCTACGCGTTCCCGACGCATGTCGGCGTGCACCATCCCGGCTCGGGCGACGGCATCACCCTGCCGACCCTCGTCGAGTCGCTCCGCGCCGAGTTCCCCGATGCGGAGCTCTCCGTCGTCGAGGGCACGTCGATCGACGGCGGCGAGACGTCCGGACTCGAGGCGGCCGCCGCGGCGGCGTCCGCAGCCGACCTGGTCGTGCTCGCCCTGGGCGACCGCGCGGGGCTCTTCGGTCGCGGCACGAGCGGCGAGGGCTGCGACGCCGAGTCGCTCGCCCTCCCCGGCGCTCAAGCCTCCCTGCTCGAGGCCGTGCTCGACCGCGGCACGCCGACGATCGTCGCGCTCCTCGCCGGGCGCCCGTACACGCTCGGCACCGCGCCGGAGCGCGCCGCCGGGATCGTCGAGGCGTTCTTCGCGGGCGAGGAGGGCACGCGCGCGATCGCCGGCGTGCTGAGCGGCCGGGTGTCGCCGTCGGGGCGCCTGCCCGTCTCGGTGCCGGCATCCGCGGGCGTGCATCCGTCGACCTACCTGGCAGCTCCGCTCGCCCGGAAGGGCGGCGTCTCGAGCATCGACCCGACCGCGCGCTACCCGTTCGGCCACGGCCTCACGTACACGCGGTTCGAGTGGACGCGGTTCGCAGGCGAGGCATCCGAGATCGCGACCGACGGCGAGGTGTCGGTCGGCGTGCGCGTGCGCAACGTCGGCGAGCGCGGCGGAACCGAGCTCGTGCAGCTGTACCTGCACGACCCGGTCGCGAGCGTCGTGCGACCCGTGCAGCGGCTGATCGGCTACGCCCGGATCGACCTCGCGCCGGGCGAGGCGGCGGACGTGCGCTTCACCGTGGCCGCCGACCTGGCCTCGTTCCCCGGTCGCGACGGCGTTCGCATCGTCGAGTCGGGCGAGCTCGTGCTTGGCCTCGGGACCTCGAGCGCCGACCTGCCGCACGCGCACTCGGTGCGTCTGGTCGGCGCCGTGCGCCGGGTCGACCACACCCGGCGCCTCCACCCGGAGGTGTCGGTGACCCGCGTCGCGGTGGAGGCATCCGCCCTCGCGTGACCGACAGGGCGCGGCCGACCCGGCCGGGCCGCCACGACCCTGCGCCGCCACGACCCGGACCCGTCCGCGCCCATGGGGCGGGCGGGTCCCGTCGTGCGCCGCCGCTCGGCGGTGCCGGGCGGGCTGCGGCGGCCGCGCTCGGCGTCAGGCCGGGTCCGGCGGCGCCGTGCTCTCGCGCACGACGAGGCTCGTCGCGAGGTCCATGCGCGGGGTGGTGCCCGTCGGCGATCCGGCGGTGCCGGTCGGGTCGGCGTCGGCCTCGGCGGCCAGGCGGATGGCGAGGCGCGCTGCCTCCTCGCCCATGCGACGCAGCGGCTGGTGCACCGTCGTGAGCGGCGGGGTCACCCAGCGGCTGATCGGCACGTCGTCGTAGCCGACGATCGACAGGTCGCCGGGGATCGCCAGCCCCGCGGCCCGCGCGGCGTCCATGACGCCGAGGGCCTGCAGGTCGCTGCCCGCGAAGATCGCGGTGGGCCGCTCACCGGCCGGCAGGGCCAGCAGGTCGCGCGCGTGGTTGCGCCCGCCGGTGACGTGGAAGTCGCCGAACCGGATCCAGGCGGGGTCGATCGGCAGGCCGGCCGAGTTCATCGCCGAGCGGTACCCGTCGACGCGCGCGAGCGAGCACATCATGTCGTCGGGCCCGGTGATCGTCGCGATGCGGCGATGCCCGAGCTCGATGAGATGGCGCGTGGCGGCGAGACCTCCCGACCAGTTCGCCGACCCGACGCTCGGCACCTCGGGCGTCGGATCGCCCGCGGGGTCGACGATGACGAACGGGATCGCCCGGGCGCGGAGCCGCTCGCGGTGCTCGGGAGCGAGCTCGCTGAACACGAGCACGACGCCCACCGGTCGGCGACGGATCACGCCTTCGACCCAGTCGGGGTCCGGCGCGTGCCGGTCGCCGGAGACGGTGAGCACGACGCTCAGCCCCTGCTCCTTGGCGACCTGCTCGACGCCGCCGATCAGCTCCATCGACCAGATCTCGTCGAGCTCGTGGAAGACGAGCTCCAGGAGGTCGGCGCGGGTCTCGGAGCGGCCGCCCCCGCGACGCACGTACCCGCGTTCCTGCAGCTCGTGCTCGACGCGCTCCCTGGTCGCGGCCGACACGTCGGCCCGCCCGTTCAGCACCTTCGAGATCGTCGACAGGCTCACACCCAGGTCTTCGCTGATCGCGGCGAGGGTCACGCGGCGGTCGACGGCGGCGTCGGCGGCGGCATCCAGCTTCATGTTTCGAATCCTACGGTCGAAACTTGCGGTCGCGAAAGACTTGCGTCCGAGCCGGATCGCGTTTTATGTTGTACGTGCCAACAAATCATCGAAGACGCTGAAAGGCGGATCACCACATGGCCAGCGCGCCCACCCGCGACGACAAGTTCTCCTTCGGCCTCTGGACCGTCGGCTACAACGGCACCGACCCGTTCGGCGGCCCCACCCGCAAGCCCCTCGACGTGGTGCACGCGGTCGAGAAGCTCGCCGAGCTCGGCGCGTACGGCCTGACGTTCCACGACGACGACCTGTTCGCCTTCGGCTCGACCGACGCCGAGCGTCAGACCCAGATCGACCGCCTCAAGGGCGCCCTCGCCGACACCGGCCTCATCGTGCCGATGGTCACGACCAACCTGTTCAGCGCGCCGGTCTTCAAGGACGGCGGCTTCACGGCCAACGACCGCGACGTGCGCCGCTACGCGCTGCGCAAGGTGTTCCGCCAGCTCGACCTCGGCGCCGAGCTCGGCGCGAAGACCTTCGTCATGTGGGGCGGCCGCGAGGGCGCCGAGTACGACTCCGCCAAGGACATCCGCCAGGCGCTCGAGCGCTACCGCGAGGCTGTGAACCTCCTCGGCGACTACGTGACCGACAAGGGCTACGACATCCGCTTCGCGATCGAGCCGAAGCCCAACGAGCCGCGCGGCGACATCCTGCTGCCGACCCTCGGCCACGCGATCGCGTTCATCGACTCGCTCGAGCGCCCCGAGCTCGTCGGCCTCAACCCCGAGGTCGGCCACGAGCAGATGGCCGGGCTGAACTTCGCCGCCGGCATCGCGCAGGCGCTGTACCACGGCAAGCTCTTCCACATCGACCTCAACGGCCAGCGCGGCATCAAGTACGACCAGGACCTCGTGTTCGGCCACGGCGACCTGCACAACGCCTTCGCGCTCGTCGACCTGCTCGAGAACGGCGGCCCCGGCGGCGTTCCCGCCTACGAGGGCCCGCGCCACTTCGACTACAAGCCGAGCCGCACCGAAGACGAGAAGGGCGTGTGGGAGTCGGCGGCGGCCAACATGCGCACCTACCTGCTGCTCAAGGAGCGCGCCGCGGCCTTCCGCGCCGACCCCGAGGTGCAGGAGGCGCTCGAGGCTGCGAAGGTTTACGAGCTCGCGACGCCGACCCTGAACGAGGGCGAGACCTACGACGACTTCCTCGCCGACCGCTCGGCCTACGAGGACTTCGACGCCGACGCCTACCTCGGCGGCAAGGGCGGCGGCTTCGTGCGCCTGCAGCAGCTCGCCACCGAGCACCTGCTGGGCGCGAGGCGGTAGGCGCACCTCCCCGCAGACCGCCCCTGCGCCGCGTTCGACGACGCGGCGCAGGGGTTCTCCGGTTCCACCCACCGTCACACCACCGAGAAAGGGGCGGGCATTGCCGCTCGTCGCAGGGGTCGACTCCTCGACCCAGTCATGCAAGATCGTGATCCGGGATGCCGCGACCGGCGCCCTCGTGCGCTCCGGGCGCGCACCGCACCCCGAGGGCACCGAGGTCGACCCCGCCGCGTGGTGGGGGGCGCTCCTCTCGGCCATCGGCGACGCCGGCGGGCTCGAGGGCGTCGAGGCGATCTCGATCGGCGGCCAGCAGCACGGCATGGTCGTGCTCGACGCCGAGGGACGCGTCATCCGCTCCGCGCTGCTCTGGAACGACACGCGCTCGGCTCAGGCCGCACTCGACCTCATCGCCGAGGTCGGCGCCGACGAGTACGCGCGCCGCACCGGCGTCGTGCCGGTGGCCTCGTTCACCGCGACGAAGCTCCGCTGGCTGCGCGACGCCGAACCGGATGCCGCGGCGCGCGTCGCGGCGGTCGCCCTCCCCCACGACTGGCTGACGTGGCGCCTGCGCGGCTACGGCCCCGTGGGCGAGTCGCCGCTCGGCCCGCGGCTCGACGAGCTCGCGACCGACCGCTCCGACGCGAGCGGCACGGCGTACTGGGGCGCCGACGGCTACGACCGCGACCTGTTCGTGCGGGCGCTCGGCCACGACGCGATCCTGCCGCGCGTGCTCGGCCCGGCCGAGGCGGCGGGGCGCACGCCCGACGGCATCCTCGTCGGCGCCGGGGCGGGCGACAACGCCGCCGCCGCACTCGGGCTCGACGCGGCATCCGGCGACGTGGTCGTCTCGATCGGCACCAGCGGCACGGTGTTCGCGGTGACCGACGCCGCCGTCGCCGACCCCTCCGGCACGGTCGCCGGGTTCGCCGACGCGACGGGCCGCTTCCTGCCGCTCGTGGCCACGCTGAACGCCGCGCGCGTGCTCGACGCGTTCGCGCGCGTGCTCGACGTCGACCACGACGGGCTCGGGCGCCTGGCGCTGGAGGCCGAGCCCGCGGCATCCGGCGCCGTGCTCGTGCCGTACTTCGAGGGCGAGCGCACGCCGAACCTGCCGAACGCGACCGCCCACCTCGACGGGCTGACGCTCGCGAGCATGACGCGGCCGAACCTCGCGCGCGCCGCGATCGAGGGCATGCTCTGCGCGCTCGCCGACGGGCTCCGCGCCGTCTCGGGCCTCGGCGTGAGCGTCGACCGGGTGCTGCTCATCGGCGGCGCGGCCCAGAACGCCGCGGTGCGCGCGATCGCCTCGCAGGTCTTCGACGCACCGGTCGTCGTGCCCGCACCGGGCGAGTACGTCGCCGACGGGGCCGCCCGACAGGCCGCATGGGCGCTCACGGGCGCCCGACCGGAGTGGGCGATCGCGGTCGTCGCGAGCCCCGCGGTCGACCACCGATCCGAGATCCGGGAGCAGTACGCGCGCGTCTCCGGTCGCTGAATCGATTCGAGTCCGAAGTTCGTCCGAGCCTCGCCGCGGCCCCGTTTCGAGGCCGCGGCGAGGTGTTTCGGCGGCGTGTGACAGTCGCATGCCGCTGTCTGCGCCGATGACGGTTCGAGCCCCGGAATCACGGGGCTCATGTGACGTGTCACATCGACGATTCGCGTTACTCGATCGTTATCAGCGAGGCGGTTCGGCGCGGCTTACAGGGTCGTAAGTTTCCTTCTGCCGAGGTCAGTGCAGACCCGGCGGTAGTGATTGTCCTGCACACTCACCAGTCAGAAGGGGAGAACGATGAAGAAGGCTTCATTGATCTCGATCACAGCCCTCGCCGGAGCATCGATGCTGTTGCTCGCAGGGTGTTCCAGCAGCGGCGGCGACAGCGGGGGCGACGACGCGACCGCGACCCGCGCCTGCGTCATCCTGCCCGATGCGGCATCCTCGCCCCGTTGGGAGAACGGCGACCGCCCCGCGCTCGAGACCGCGATCACCGACGCCGGATTCGAGGCCGACATCCAGAACGCCCAGGGCGACACCAGCAAGTACGCCACCATCGCCGACCAGCAGCTCAGCAAGGGCTGCGGCGTGATGCTCCTCGTCGACTACAACGGCGCCGCAGTCGCCGTCGCAGCCAAGGCGAAGGAGCAGGGCATCCCCGTCATCGCCTACGACCGCCCGATCGAGGGCGCCGACTACTACGTCTCGTTCGACAACGAGCAGGTCGGAGCGCTCGAGGGCCAGTCGATCCTCGACGGCCTCGAGGCGGCCGGCAAGGACCCGAAGACCGCGGTCGTGGTCTACATGGGCGGCGACCCCGCCGACGGCAACGCCAAGATGTTCCACGACGGCGCCGTGAGCGTCATGGAGCCCGCCGGCATCAAGCCCGCCCAGGAGCCCCCGGGGGTCTGGGACGGCGACAAGTCGGCGACCAACTTCGAGCAGGCCCTGACCGCCCTCGGCGGCAAGGTCGACGCCGTCTGGGTCGCCAACGACACGAACGCCGCGGGCGTCATCACGATCCTCGACAAGAACGGCCTCACCGTTCCCGTCTCGGGTCAGGACGCCTCGGTCGCCGGTCTCCAGAACGTGCTCCTCGGCAAGCAGACCGCCACGGTCTACAAGCCGTTCGCACTCGAGGCCGACGCCGCCTCCGAGCTCGCCATCCAGCTCCTGAACGGCGAGACCCCCTCGGTCGACAAGAAGCTCGACGACGGCACCCCCTACATCGCCGTCACGCCGATCCTCGTCGGACCCGACGACGTGCAGACCGTGGTCGACGACGGCAACGCCGACGCCGCCGAGATCTGCACGGCCGACGTGGCCGCCGCCTGCACCGAGCACGGCGTGGGCTAGTCCGACCGATCCCACACCGGAAGACGGGAGGCTCCGGGGCGACCATCGCCCCGGGGCCTCCCGCTCCCGCACGACGCCGCCCCGCGGCATCCGCACCACGCCGCCCCGCGGCATCCGCACCACGACACCCGCCAGCGCACGCGCGCGTCGAGCACCGAGCACTCACCTCACGGACCGCCCCGCGGAACAGCGCAGTTCCCCACAGAAAGGACCCGGCATGGACCAGCCGATCATCGAACTGAAGGGGGTTGTGAAGAGCTTCGGCCCAGTCGATGTGCTGAAGGGCGTGAACCTCACGGCGTACCCCGGGAAGATCACCGCCCTCGTCGGCGACAACGGCGCCGGAAAGTCGACGCTCATCAAGGGACTCGCCGGCGTGCAGCCCTACGACGCCGGCGAGGTGCTCTTCAACGGCGAGCCCGTGAACCTGCACACGCCGCGCGACGCCGCGCACCTCGGCATCGAGGTCGTCTACCAGGACCTCGCGCTCTGCGACAACCTCGACATCGTGCAGAACATGTTCCTCGGCCGCGAGGAGCTCTCGGCGGGCACGTTCGACGAGGGCATCATGGAACGCGAGGCCGCCGAGACCCTGCGCCAGCTCTCGGTGCGCACGGTCAAGTCGGTGCGCCAGAAGGTCTCGTCGCTCTCGGGCGGCCAGCGCCAGACCGTCGCCATCGCGCGCTCCGTGCTGAAGAAGGCCAAGGTCGTCATCCTCGACGAACCGACCGCGGCCCTCGGCGTCGCGCAGACCGCCCAGGTGCTCGCACTCGTGAAGCGCCTCGCCGAGCAGGGCGTCTCGGTGATCATCATCAGCCACAACCTCGTCGACGTCTTCGAGGTCGCCGACTACATCAGCGTGCTCTACCTCGGGCAGATGGTCGCCTCGGTCAAGACGACCGAGACCACGAACGAAGACGTCATCGGCTACATCACCGGCGCCAAGACCTACGAAGGAGAGCGCGCATGAGCGGCGAGCAGGGCACCACGACTCCGACGTCGACGCCGCCCACCGACTCCACCACGGCCCTCTCGGCGCTCAGCACCGAGCAGCTCATCGGCAGCGGGCAGGAGGGCGGCCTGATGGACCAGGTGCGCGCCTACTTCCAGCGGGTGCGCAGCGGCGAGATGGGCGCGCTGCCCGCGGTCGGCGGCTTCGTCGTGCTCAGCATCCTGTTCACCGTGCTGAGCCCGTACTTCTTCACCGAGCGCAACTTCGCCAACCTGCTCACGCAGGCCGCGACGCTCGTCATGCTCGGCATGGCGCTCGTGTTCGTGCTGCTGCTCGGCGAGATCGACCTGTCGGCCGGCGTCACCGCGGGCCTCACCATGGTCATCTTCGTGGTGCTCGTGCAGGTCGTGAACCTCAACTGGGTGCTCGCGCTCGCGATCGCCTTCCTGACGGGTGTCGCGATCGGCACGTTCATCGGTTTCTTCGTGGCGAAGGTCGGCATCCCGTCGTTCGTCGTGACGTTGGGCCTCTTCCTCGGGTTCCAGGGCCTCGAGCTCATCATCATCGGCGCGGGCGGCCTGTACCGCGTCGAGACGCCCGAGATCCTCGCGATCCAGAACGGCACGCTCCCGCCGTGGGGCGGCTGGGTGATGCTCGCCGTGATGCTCGCGATCTCGGCCGGCACGTCGTTCCTCGACCGGTCGCGCCGCACGCGGGCCGGCGTGCCGAACCGCACGATCGCGCTCGTCTGGGCCAAGCTCCTCACGATCCTCGTGCTCGGCGGCATCGTCGTCGCGATCCTGAACCAGAACCGCGGCACGGGCTTCAAGGCGATCGAGGGCGTGCCGATCGTCGTCCCCATCACGCTCGCGATCCTCTGGCTCGGCACGTTCGTGCTCGACCGCACGAAGTTCGGCCGCTACATCTACGCGGTCGGCGGCAACGCCGAGGCCGCTCGCCGTTCGGGCGTCAAGGTCGCGATGATCCGCTGGTGCGCGTTCATCGTGTGCTCGTCGCTCGCGGTCGTCGCGGGCCTGTTCAGCATCAGCAAGGTCGGGTCGGTGGATGCCGCGGCGGGCCGTGAGATCGTGCTGAGCGGTGTGGCGGCGGCCGTCGTCGGCGGCGTCAGCCTGTTCGGCGGCCGCGGCCGGCTGATCCACGCGGCGATCGGTGCGCTCGTGATCGCCGTGATCACGAACGGCCTGGGCCTGCTGAACCTCCCGGCCGGCGTCAACTACGCCGTGACCGGCGGCGTGCTGATCCTCGCGGCCACGGTCGACGCGATCTCCCGCAAGCGGGCGGGCGGATCGATCCTGCGGACCTGAGGCCTCCCCTCTTCAGGTCGAACCGAGCGGGCCCGTGCGTTCTTCGCACGGGCCCGCTCTCGCTCGGCGCTCGGCGGGCGCGCGGTGCGCCGGGCCTCAGCGGCCGGCCTGCACGAGCGCGTTCAGCAGCGCGGCGCCCGTGCGGGCGTCGGCGACTGTCACGACGAGGGGCGGGGCATCCGCCCGCTCGACCTCGATGCCCTGACCCGAGCGGATGATGATGCCGCGCCGGCCGTGCACGTCGAACCGGAAGCCCCATCCGCCGAACTCGGCGGGCAGCACCTCGACGTCGGCGGCGGCGACGACGGCCTCGAGCGGCACGCGCGTGAGACGGATGCCGACGAGCGAGCGCACGGTGAGGCCGCGACGGTCGACCGTGACGCGGATCCACGCGGTCGACGCCAGCACGAGCACCAGCACGAATACGAGCGCCCACAGCCACCACGACGATGGCGACAGCACGAACGGCACGATGACCGCGACGAGCGCGAAGCCGATGAGCGCGATGACGGGCCATGGCGCCGATGCGGTCGCGGTCCACACGGCGCGTTCGCCGGGCGCGAGATCGAGCGCCGGGGTGGCCGACGGCGTGTCGGCGGCCGTGCGATCGGGCGCGGGAAGCGCGCGCCAGGTGATCCACCAGACGAGCGCGCCGACCAGCAGGCCGACCCCGATCACGACCGGAGCAGCCCACTGCGGCGGCTGCGCGCCGTCGAGCTGGAGCGCACCGAGCCCGACCATGACGAGCGAGACCATCACGATCGTCGCGGGCGCGAACGAGGCCGTCGGGCGCACCCGGCTGAGCAGGCGGGTCGGGCTGCCCGCGTGGGGGCGCAGCGCGCGCGCACCGGCGAACGACGCGATCGCGAGCGCGAGGATCAGCGAGAGCGAGATCACGGCGTAGGCGAGCACCGCCCGACCCGGCGTGGTCCACCGGTCGGGCTCGCCCGCCGCGTTCCAGTGCACGGCGACCTCGTCGGGCATGCGCGGGATCCAGATCAGTTGGATGACCGTCGACACGAGCACGATCGCGAGCGGCACCCACACGACGACGGCGAGGAGCACGCGCCGGTCGTGCCGGTCGCGCTCGCGGGCGTCGACGGAGGTCGCGGCAACGGGGTCGTTCATCGGGCGAGTTCCTCTCGGACGAGCGCCAGGACGGCGTCTGGGGCGATGCCGCGCTCGCGCGCGGCGGTGACGAGTTCGGCGGCGAGGCGTCTGGTGGCCTCGAGCTCGGGCGCCGCGTCGCGCACGACGGCGCCTCGCCCGCGGCGCAGCTCGATGAGCCCCTCGTCGCGGAGCGTCTGGTAGGCGTGCAGCACCGTGTGCGCGTTGACGTCGAGCGAGTCGGCGAGGTCGCGTGCCGCGGGCAGGCGCTCGCCCGCGGCGACGCGACCGGCGAGGATCTCGCCGCGCACGGCGCGAGCCAGTTGCTCGAACAGCGGCGTGCTCGAAGCGGGATCGATGCGGATGATCACCCATTCATTATTCTAGTTTCAACTAGAACAAGTCAATTTGATGGGATGCCGCGGGCGGCCGTTCTCCGGACTGCGGCGGCGACTCGCCGGCGTCTCCGCGGGCCTCGGCGGCGTGTCGCCCACAGCTTCCGCGTCAGCCGAGCGTCGCGCCGAGCGTGCGCGCGAGCACCGCACCCGCCTCCGCGAGCCACCGCGGGCCGTCGGCCATCGCCGCCGCACCATCGCCCGCGAGCTCGCTGAGCGACGCGGATGCCGCGAACCGCGTGGCGTCGGCCGTGATCGCCCCTGCGACGAGCGCGACCGGCACCCCGGCGCGCTCGGCGATGCCGGCGACTTCGGTGGGCGCCTTGCCCGCCTCGGACTGCCCGTCGTAGCGACCCTCGCCTGTGATCACGAGCGAGGCGCCGCGCACCGCTTCGGGCAGGCCGACGATCCGCGCGATGAGCTCGGCGCCGCCGCCGAGCTCCGCGCCCCAGGCGAGCATCGCGAAGCCCGTGCCGCCGGCGGCGCCCGTGCCGGGCGTCTCGGGGTCGACGGCCGGGAGCAGCCCGGCCAGCCGGGCGAGGTTCGCTTCGAGCACGTCGACCGTCGCGGCATCCGCCCCCTTCTGCGGGCCGAACACGGCCGCGGCGCCCGACGGCCCGAGCAGCGGGTTCGTGACGTCACCGAGCACGACGGCGCCGCCCCTCGGCAGCGGGCGCAGCCCCGACAGGTCGGCCGAGGCGACGACCCCGAGCCCGCGGTTGCCGCGCGGGATCGGCTCGCCGGCGGCATCCGCGAACCGGGCGCCGAGCACCTCGAGCGCACCGCCTCCGCCGTCGCTCGTTGCGCTGCCGCCCAGCCCGAGCAGCAGGCGGTCGACGCCGTGGTCGAGCGCGGCTGCGATCGCCTGGCCGAACCCGACCGTGTGCGCGTCGAGCGGCAGCAGCGGATCGAGCATCGTGATGCCCGAGGTCGCGGCCAGCTCGACCACGCCCGTGCCGTCTGGCAGGAGCACCCAGCTCGAGGCCGCCGGGCGTGAGTCGGGGCCGGCCACCTGGACCGGCATGCGCCGCGCACCGGCCACCGCGGCGGCGAACGCGTCGAGCGTGCCCTCGCCGCCGTCGGCCATGGGCCGCAGCACGACCTCGTCGCCCGGCCGCACGGCGCGCCACCCGCGGGCGAGCGCGTCGGCCGCATCGGCGGCGGCGACCGTGCCCTTGAACGAGTCGGGTGCGAAGACGACCCGGAGCCTGCCGCCCGGGCCGACGCTCGCGCCGCCCCCGCCGACGCCTGTGCCGTCGCCGCTCACGAGGCGGCCCGCTCGCGCACGATCGCCCGCTCCTGGGGCGCGAGCTCGACGCCGTCGACCGTCGCCCCGCTCACGAGATCGACCCCGGCGAGCGGCACGCGCTCGGCGACGTCGCCGTGGTTGATCGCCGTCACGACCTCGCCCCGCCGCGCGACCTCGACGTGCTCGGGCAGGTCGGCGACGACCGGCGCGACGCCCGCGATCGAGAGCAGGTGGTCGACGACGGCCTGCGCTCCGCGCTCGTCGGGCACGGTCGCGAGGTACCTGGCGCTGCCGTCTCCGTGCGCGCGCCGGGTGAGGGCGGGCCGCCCGGTGAGGCGACCGCCGACGAACGAGGCCTCGACCGCGGCATCCGTCACGTGGATCTCCTCGGCGAGGAGCGTGCCGGTCGACTCGGCGACCGACGACGGCTCGCCCGACCCGGCGCCGCCCAGCGGCCCGCCGAACGGCGCGAACCGCTCGCCGGGGGCGTGGTCGGGCGCGTCGGGGGCGACGAGCGCGCCGAAGTCCTCCAGCCGCACCCCGAACACGCCCCCGAGCTGCGTCAGGAACCCGCCGTCGCGGAATCGGTCGTGCTCGTCGACCACGTCGACGTACGGACCGGCGAGCAGGTGGCCGCCGCCCTCGACGAAGGCGGTCAGCGCCGCGGCATCCGCCTCGCGCACGAGGCCGAGCAACGGTGCGAGCACGAGGTCGTAGCGGTCGTCGACCCTGGCGGCCGGCACCAGGTCGACCTGCACGTGCCGGCGGTGCAGCGCGCGATACCAGCGCTGCACGACCGCGACGTAGTCGATGCCGTTCATCGGGTGGTCGGACGCTTCGACCGCCCACCAGTTCTCCCAGTCGAACACGATCGCGACCCGTGCGTCGCCGCGCGCGGGCGCGGGCAGCTCGGGGAGCGCGGCGAGCGACGCGCCGAGCGCCGTGACCTCGCGCCAGGTGCGCGTGTCGGTGCCCGCGTGCGGCAGCATCGCCGAGTGGAACTTCTCGGCGCCCGCGCGCGACTGCCGCCACTGGAAGAACAGGATGCCGTCGGCGCCGCGACCGATCGCCTGAGCACTCAGCGCGGCCATCTGCCCCGGGGCCTTCGGCGCGTTCGAGGCGCGCCAGTTGAGCGCGTTCGTCGCCTGCTCCATGAGCAGCCACGGCGTCTCGGGCTTGAACGACCGCACGAGGTCGCGCTGGAACGCGGCCGCCCGGAACGCCTCTGGGTCGTTCGGGTCGGGGTAGCAGTCGTCGCTGATCACGTCGAGGTGGGGCGCCCAGCGCTCGTAATCGGCGGGCTTGAACGCGCCCATGAAGTTCGTGGTGATGGGCTGGGCGGCCCCTGCCGCGCGGATGAGGTCGCGCTCCATGAGGTAGCACTCGAGCAGCATGTCGCTCGTGAACCGGCGGAAGTCGAGCATCTGCCCGGGGTTGCGACTGTAGGGCGCCTTGCGCGGCGGGAACACCTCGTCGAACGAGCCGTAGCGCTGCGACCAGAAGTCGGTGCCCCACGCCCGGTTGAGCGCGTCGACATCGCCGTAGCGGTCGGCGAGCCACCGGCGGAACGCGTCGCGTGCGGCATCCGAGTAGTCCGCGTGCACGTGGCAGCCGTACTCGTTGTTGACGTGCCACATGACGACGGCCGGATGCTGCGCGTACCGTTCGGCGACGGCGCTCACGAGCTCGCCGGCGAGGCGTCGGTACACGGGCGACGATGGGGCGAACTGCTGCCGGCTGCCCGGCCAGTACACGGCTCCGTTCTCGTCGCGCGGGAGGAGCTCGGGATACGCGGCGCTCGCCCACGGCGGCGGCGAGGCGGTCGCCGTGGCGAGGTCGACGGCGATGCCGCCCTCGTGCAGCAGGTCGAGCACGCGGTCGAGCCACGCGAAGTCGAACTCGCCCTCGCGCGGCTGGATGCGCGCCCACGAGAAGATGCCGAGGCTCACCATCGTGACGCCCGCCTCGCGCATGCGCGCGACGTCGTCGGGCCAGACCTCTTCGGGCCACTGCTCGGGGTTGTAGTCGGCGCCGTAGTGCACGTGATCCTCCGTCGATGGCGGGAAAGCGTGTTCCCACCGTACCCGGGAACCGGATCAGCCTCGCACGCCCCCGCGCTCGAGCGCGAGGTACCGATGCACGAACGCGACCGCCATGCCGCCCTCGCCCACCCCGGCCGCCACGCGCTTGACCGACCCCGAACGCACGTCGCCCACCGCGAAGACACCGGGCTCGCTCGTCTCGAGGGCGAACGGGCGACGATCGGGGCGCCAGGCACCGGATGCCTCGGCATCCGCCCCGGTGAGCAGGAACCCGCGCTCGTCGCGGGCGACCTCGGGCGGCAGCCACGCCGTCACCGCATCGGCGCCGATCATGACGAAGACCACCGAGCAGTCGCGCTCGACCGACTCGCCGGCGGATCGATCGAGCACCTCGATCGACTCGAGCCCGTCAGCGCCGTGCAACCCGACGACCTCGCTCCGCGTGCGCACCTCTATGCCGTCGTGCGACTCGATCTGGTCGATGAGGTAGCGCGACATGCTCGCCTCGAGCGAGGCGCCGCGCACGAGCATCGTCACCGAACGCGCATGGCGCGAGAAGAAGAGCGCCGCCTGACCGGCCGAGTTGCCCGCGCCGATGATGCACACGTCGGCGCCCCTCGCGACCGCCGCGTCGCTGCGGGCGGCGCCGTAGTAGACCCCGTTGCCGAGGTATCGCTCGACGCCCGGCACCGGCAGCACCCGCCACTCCACGCCGGTCGCGACGATCACGACCTCGGCACGCAGCGAGTCGCCGCCGTCGAGCACGATCAGGTGGCCGCCCTCGTCGGACGGGTGGATCGCCTCGACCGTGCGCGTCACGACGATCTCGGCGCCGAGGCGCTTCGCCTGCTTCAGCGCACGGCTCGCGAGGTCGTCGCCCGAGATGCCGTACGGGAATCCGGTGTAGTTCTCGATGCGCGTCGACGTGCCGGCCTGGCCGCCGGGGGCGAGCGCCTCGATCACCACCGTGCGCAGTCCCTCTGCCGCACCGTTCACCGCCGCCGTGAGCCCGGCGGGGCCTGCGCCCAGGATCACCACGTCGTACGACACCCGCGACGGCTCGACGTCGAGGCCGGCGGCGAGCGCCACGTCGCGCAGGTCGGGATCGACCAGGTGCGCACCATCCGCGGTCTCGAGCACGGGGAGCGAGAGCTCGCCCTCGGTCGCGACGCGATCGAACGCGACCTGGTTGCGCGTGAGGAAGCGCTCGATGCGGTGCGTGCGCACGTCGTTGCGCGGACCGAGGAGGCGGATGTCGGTCTCGGGCACCTCGGCGGCGATCACCTGCAGCGAGTCGAGGTAGCGCCTCGCCAGCGCCGCCACGCGCGCGGGCACCGACGGGGCCATCGCCGCGAGCGTGTAGAACGCGGTGACGTCGACCCTGGCGATGCGCGACGGCGCGCTCGCGCGCCCGCTCGCCGGGAACGGCGTGCTGAGCGTCATGGGCACCTCGCCGAAGAACTGGCCCGGCTTGCGCGTGCCGATGACGCGTTCGTCGCCGTTCACGACCTTCGTGATCTCGGCGCCGCCCTCGATCACGACGAACAGGGCGCGCTCGTCGCCCTCGTGGGCGAAGTACTCCCCCGGCACGAGCTGGATGTCCTCGACCGCGCCGGCCAGGTAGTCGAGCGCCTCGTCGGGCAGCGCCGCGAAGATCGGCACGGCTCGCAGGGACTCGACCGTGATCATGCTCGCACCGCCGGCTCGCACCCTGTCGTCGACCGCCCACATCCTCGCATCCAGCGAACGTATCGACGCGGCCGCGCGGGCGTCAATCGATCGGCGCACCCCCAGAACGCGGGCGTCGCCCGGGGCACGACCTCCGGGCTCCGGGCGGCTCCGGGCGGTAGAGTGAGCGCCCGAGCCGCCGACGACCCCGGCCCCGCCGTGCCGGCCGACCGCGACCAGGAGCGACCAGGAGGATCCATGCCCGACGCCGAGCCCACGTCGCGGCGCGTCGCGCCCGTGACGCTGCACGACGTCGCGCGCGAGGCCGGCGTCTCGCTCGCCACCGCGTCGCGCTCGCTGAACGGCAGCACGCGCACGGTCAACGACGAGTACCGCGCGCGGGTGCTCGCCGCGGCCGCGAAGCTCGGCTACACGCCCAACCTCTCGGCGCAGGCGGTCGCCCGGGGCACCTCGACCGCGGTCGCGCTGCTGGTGGCCGACATCGCCGACCCGTACTTCTCGTCGATCGCCGCGGGCGTGATCGGCGTCGCCACGGCCGAGCGGCTCATCGTCACGATGGCCGAGACCGACCGCGACCCCGCCCGCGAGCTCGAGCTCGTGCGCGCGATGCGCGGGCAGCGTCCGCGCGTCATCATCCTGTCGGGCTCGCGCACCCTCGACGACCCGAACTCGGCCGCGCTCGAGGCGGAGCTCGGCGCCTACGAGGGCACCGGCGGCCGCGTGGTGTTCATCAGCCCGAGCGACCTGCCGTTCCGCACGCTGCCGCTCGCGAACCGCACTGGCGCCCGCGCCCTCGCGACCGAGGTGCACGGGCTCGGCTATCGCTGGTTCGCCGCCCTCGCGGGCCCGGCCGACCTGCGCACCGTGCACGACCGGCTCGCGGGAATCGACGAGGGTCTCGCCGCCGCCGGGTGCCGCATCGCCGACGAGCACCTGGTGCGCTGCGCGTTCACGCGCGACGGCGGCTACGAGGGCATGCGCGAGCTGCTCGAGCGCGGAACGGGCGACGTGCAGCTGGTGTTCGCGCAGAACGACGTCATGGCCATGGGCGCCATGTCGGCGATGCGCGACGCCGGCCTCGAGCCCGGTCGCGACCTCGCGATCGCGGGCTTCGACGACATCCCGACCGTGCGCGACGTGACCCCCCGGCTCACCAGCGTGCGGGTGCCGCTCGAGCGCATCGGTGCCGAGGCGCTGCGGCTCGCGCTCCGCGACGACGCGTCGACCGACGCATCCTATGGTGCGGATGCCGCGGTCGAGGTCGTGATCCGCGAGAGCACGCCGCGGCTCGCCGACTGAGCGGCCCGGCCGCCGAGGCGCGGGCCGACGTCGGGCCCGGCGACCCTAGCGGCCGCGCGGCGGCTCCGCGCGGCGCGGACCGGTGCTGTCGCGCAGGCGCAGCTCGGGCGCCAGCACCTCGTCGGCGTCGGGCGCCGTGCCGCCGAGCACGGCGGCCAGCCGCTGCCACGCCAGGTCGCCGAGCTCGTCGACGGGCACCTCGGCGGTGGTGAGCGCCGGGGTCGTGTAGGCGGCGAACGGGATGTCGTCGAACCCGGTGATCGACACCTCGCCGGGCACCGGCACCCCACGCTCGACGAGCGAGCGCATGAGGCCGACCGCGACGAGGTCGTTGAACGCGAGCACACCGGTGACGCCGCTGTCGAGCACCTCGTCGGCGACGCGTCCGCCGTCGGCGAGGCCCACTCCGGTCTCGATCGTGATGATCTCGACGTCGGCGTGCGCGGCGGCGAACCGGGCGAGTCCTTCGCGGCGCACGGCATCGGAGGCACTCGCGCGCACGCCCGCGAGGTAGGCGATGCGCCGGTGCCCGAGCCCCGCCAGGTGTGCGGCGAGCCGCTCGACGCCGTCGGCGTAGTCGACGGCGACGCTCGGCACGCCCGATCCGGGGAGGCGGCGGTTGACGAGCACGACGGGCTCGAGGGTGGGTGCGAGCTCGGCGAGCGTCTCGAGCGGCGTGCGCGGCGAGCACAGGATGATGGCGTCGCAGCGCATGCGGGTCTCGCGGGCGATGGATGCCTCGTCGTCGACGTCTTCGGCGCTGTCGGCGACGAGCACGCGGTAGCCGTCGCGGGCGGCGGCGCGCGTGATGCCGTGGAGCATGCCCTGGAACGCCGGGTTGGAGAGATCGGGCACGACCACGGCGACGGTCTGCGTGCGCCCGAGCACGAGGCTGCGGGCGACCGGGCTCGCACGGTAGCCGAGTTCGGCGGCGGCGGCGCGCACGCGCTCGGCGAGCGCGGGGTCGACGCTCGTGCGCCCGTTGACCACGCGCGACACCGTCGAGGCCGAGACCCCCGCGAGCTTCGCCACCTCGAGGATGCCCCCGCGGCGGTCTCCCCGCGTCTCGCGCGCTGATGCGTTCTCGTCGCCCACCGGCCCCTCCTCTGTTCGCACGGTGCGCCCGGATGTCGGCTCGGACTCCGGCGTCGGAATTCATCCTAGCGCGAGAAAACGTTTCCCCATAGAGTGGGGGCCACCGACGGGAAAACGATTTCTCCCAGCTCTACCTGAAGGATTCCGATGACGAAACTCCGCTACGCCGCGGTCGGAACGGGCCACCGCGTCGAGATGTACCTCGACGCGATCCTCGGCCCCCACGCCGACGTCGCCGAGCTCGTGGCACTGCTCGACCCCAACCCCGCGCGGCTCGCCCATCACGCGAGCCGCGCCGACGCGGTCGCCCGCGACGACGCAGGCCCCGAAGCGGCCGACCTCGGGGACGAAGCGGCCGGGCACCGCACCGAACCGCTCGTGACCGCACCGCCCGAGGCGCTCGAACGCGTGATCGCCGACCACCGCATCGACCGCGTGATCGTGACCAGCCCCGACGCCACCCATGCCGCGCTGATCGTGCGCGCGCTCGAGGCGGGAGCCGACGTCGTCGTCGAGAAGCCGCTCACGACCGACGCCGAGGGCGTGCAGGCCATCGCCGAGGCGGTCGAGCGCACCGGCCGACGGGTCATCGTGACGTTCAACTACCGCTACTCGCCCCGCAACAGCGAGCTCAAGCGCCTCATCGCCGACGGCGAGATCGGCCGGGTCACGTCGATCGCCTTCGAGTGGGTGCTCGACACCGTGCACGGCGCCGACTACTTCCGGCGCTGGCACCGCGACAAGTCCGTCTCGGGCGGCCTCGCGGTGCACAAGTCGAGCCACCACTTCGACCTCGTCTCCTGGTGGCTCGACGACGCCCCGCGCCGCGTCTTCGCCTCGGGCGGCCTCCGCTTCTACGGCGACGAGAACGCCCGCGCCCGCGGCGTCGGGCCGCGGCCGGAGCGCGGAACCCACGACGGCGAGCGCGACCCCTTCTCGCTCGACCTCCGCGACGACCCCCGACTGCGCGCGCTCTACCTCGATGCCGAGCGGCACGACGGCTACCTGCGCGACCGCGACGTGTTCGACCCCGGCATCTCCATCGAGGACAACCTCGCCGTCATCGCCGACTACTCGGGTGGGGCGACGCTCTCGTACGCCCTCAACGCGCACGCTCCGTGGGAGGGCTACCGGGTCGCCGTGAACGGCACCGAAGGCCGGGCCGAGCTCGACGTCGTCGAGCGGGGCGCCGCGATCATCGGCGACGACGGCCGCATCGTGCTCGATCCGAGCGCAGTTGCCGACGCCTCGGGCGGAGACCACGTGCGGCCTCGCAGCGAACGGCTCGTGGTGCAGCGGCACTGGGAGACCGCACGCGAAGTGCCGATCCCGCACGGCGCCGGCGCGCACGGCGGGGGCGATGCGCTGCTGCTCTCCGACGTGTTCCGCGGGGCGGGCGACGACCCGCTGGGTCGGCCGGCCGACTGGCACGACGGCGTGCGCGCCGTCGCGGTGGGCATCGCGACGAACCGCTCGCTCGAGAGCGGCCGGCCCGTCGACATCGCCGACCTCGCGCTCGGCGTCGTGCTCGGCGGCATCCGATGACCTCGGTGCTCGTGACCGGCGGCGCCGGACGCCTCGGGCGCAGCGTGGTCGCGGCCCTCGCGGCATCGGGTCGCCGGGTCGTCTCGGTCGATCGGATGCCGCCGGCGACCGGAGACCCCTCGGTCACCGCGGGGCCAGGTGCCCGCCACGGCACCGGTCCCGACATCCGTCCCGATCTCGGCCCCGACGGCGTGGAGCACCTCGTCGCCGATCTCTCCGACCCCGCGGCGGCCGCGCGCATCGTGGGGCTCGTGCGCCCCGACGAGGTCGTGCACCTCGCGGCGATCGCCGTGCCGTTCAGCGCGCCGGAGCACACCATCCTCACCACCAACACCGCGCTCGCGCACTCGGTCATCGGCGCGGCCGTCGCGGGAGGCGCGACTCGCGTGCTCGTCGCGTCGAGCCCCACCGTGGCCGGGTACGGCCTGCCGAGCGGCTGGCGCCCCGAGCGGCTCCCGCTCGACGAGGACTCCCCCGTCGCGCCGTGGAACGCGTACGCCCTCTCGAAGGCCGTGGCCGAGGCGACCATGCGCATGTTCGCGCTCGCCGCCCCCGACGTGCACGCCTCCGCGTTCCGCCCCTGCTACGTCATCGCGCCCGAGGAATGGCTCGGCGCCCCGACGCAGCAGGGGCACACCGTGCGAGAGCGCCTCGCCGACCCCGCGCTCGCGGCGCCCAGCCTGTTCAACTACGTCGACGCCCGCGACGCGGGCGCGTTCGCGGTGCGCGCGCTCGACGCCGCGGGCGAGACGCCGAGCGGCGAGACCTACCTCGTGGGCGCCGACGACGCACTCGCGACGGCGCCGCTCAGCGAACTGCTGCCCCGGCACCTGCCGCTCACGGCCGCGGCCGCACGCGAGCTCACGGGCACCCGCCCCGCCTTCTCGAACGCCAAGGCCGCACGGCTGCTCGGGTGGCGCCCGGAGCACTCGTGGCGCACCGCGCTCGCACCGGAATCGTCCGGGGCGCGTGGCGCAGCCGGCCCTTCCGCACCAGGCCGCTCCGCACCGGGCCGCGCCGCCCCCGGCGCCTCAGCACCCGTCCCCGCTCCCGCCACCACCTGAGACGAGACCATGCAGTTCACCGGCATCCTGTTCTTCCCCGTCACGCCCTTCGATCGCTCGGGCGCGGTCGACCCGGGCCTCGCCGCCGAGCACGTCGCCGCGGGCGTCGAGGCCGGCGCGGGCGGCGTGTTCCCCGCCTGCGGCACCGGCGAGTACCACGCCCTCTCGCTCGACGAGGCCGCAGGTGTCGTCGCGACCGCCGTCGAGGCGACCGGCGGGCGCGTGCCCGTGATCGCCGGCACCGGCGGCCCGTTGGGCCACGCGCTCGGCACGGCACGCGCCGCGCGCGACGCGGGGGCCGACGGCCTGCTCGTGCTGCCGCCCTACCTCGTCGGCGGCACCCAGGCCGGGCTCGCCGCCTACGTCGAGGCGATCTGCGAGGCATCCGGGCTGCCGGTCGTGCTCTACCACCGGGCGAACGCGCAGTACGCGCCCGCGACCGTCGCGAGGCTCGCCGCCGATCCGCGCGTCGTCGGCTTCAAGGACGGCGTCGGCGACATCGGGCTCGCGCAGGACATCGTGCGGGCCGTGCACGCCACCGGCCGCGGCGACTTCGCGTTCTTCAACGGACTGCTCACCGCCGAGCTCAGCCAGGGCGCCTACCGGGGCATCGGCGTGCCGCTCTACTCGTCGGCCGCGTTCGCCATGGCGCCCGACGTCGCGAACGCCTACTACCGTGCCTACGTCGACGGCGACGAGGAGCGCCGGCTGCACCTGGTCGACGGGTTCTACCGCCCGCTCGTCGCCCTGCGCGACGAGACGCCCGGCTTCGGGGTGTCGCTCGTGAAGGCGGGCCTGCGCCTCGCCGGCGTGCCGGTCGGGAGCGTGCGCGCTCCGCTCGTCGACCCGACCCCCGAGCAGGAGCGACGGCTCGCAGACATCCTCGAGGCCGGCCGGGCGCTGCTGTGAGCCCCACGATCCGCTCGTTCGACGCCCGACTGATCGCGATCCCGCTGAGCCGCCCATGGGGCGTCGACGTCACCTCGGTCTCGGTCGTCGCGACGCGGGTCGAGCTGTCCGACGGCGTGGTCGGGCACGGCTTCTCCTGGACCCCGACGATCGGCGGCCGGGCCGTGCTCGCGCTCCTGCAGTACGACATCCACGACGCGGCGATCGGGCGCGATGCCGACCCCGCCGCGCTCTGGCCGCAGCTCTGGCGGCACCTCCACGAGGCGGGCGGCGGCGGGCTCACCACGATCGCCCTCGCCGGTCTCGACCTGGCCCTGTGGGATGCCGCGGCCCGGCGTTCGCAGCGTTCGATCACCGACCTGCTCGGTCGGCGCCACGATCGCCTCGCCGCGTACGGCAGCGGCGTGAACCTGCACTACTCGACCGACGAGCTGCTCGCACAGGTCGAGCGGTGGATCGCGGCGGGGTTCGACGCCGTGAAGATCAAGGTCGGGCGGCCCCGCCTCGCCGACGACGTCGAACGGGTGCGCCAGGTGCGGCGCCTGCTCGGCGACGACCGACGACTGATGATCGACGCGAACCAGCGGTGGACGCTCGACCGGGCGGTGGAGGCGATGCGGGCGCTCGACGCCTTCGACCCCGCGTGGATCGAAGAGCCGCTCGTCGCCGACGACCTCGCGTCGCACGCCGAGCTCGCCCGCCGCATCGGCACCCCCATCGCCGTCGGCGAGAACCTGCACACCCGGTTCCGCTTCGACGACGCCGCCCGCGCCGGGGTGGGCGTCGTGCAGCCGAACGTCGTGCGGGTCGGCGGCATCACCCCCCTGCTCGACATCGCGGCCGATGCGGCCGACCGTGGTCTCGCCCTGCACCCCCACCTGCTGCCGGAGCTCTCTGGGCAGGTCGCCCTCGCGCTGCCCGGCGACCACCTGGTCGAAGACGTCGAGGATGCCGCGTTCGGCACCCTCGGCGCGCTCGAAGACCCCTCCCCGGTCGAGATCGACCGGGGCACGCTGCGCTCGACCGACCACGTCGGACTCGGGCTCCGATTCCGCGGAGGACCACGTTGACCGGACTCACGACGCCTGCCCGCACGCCCGACGCGCCCGGCGACCCCGGCGCCCGCGGCGCCCTCGACGCCCCCGTCACGCCCGGTGCCGCCCGACCGACGACGCCGGAGCACCTCGACGCCGTCGCGCGCCGCGCGGCGACCGCGGCCGAGTTGATCGCGGCTCGCCCCGACGCCGAGCGCGCGGCCTGGCTCGACGCCGTGGCCGACGCGCTCGACGCCGCCCGCGACGACCTCGTGCCGATCGCCGATGCGGAGACCCGGCTCGGCACGGCCCGACTCACCGGCGAGGTCGCCCGCACGACCGGGCAGCTCCGGCTGTTCGCGGAGGTCGTGCGCGACGGCGGCTGGCGCGAGATCGTGATCGACCACGCCGATCCTGCGGCCGTTCCCCCGCGCCCCGAGCTGCGGCGCATGCTCGTCGCGGTCGGCCCAGTCGCGGTCTACTCGGCGTCGAACTTCCCGTTCGCGTTCTCGGTCGCCGGCGGCGACACCGCTTCGGCGCTCGCGGCCGGGTGCCCCGTCGTGGTCAAGGCGCACTCGGGGCATCCGCTCCTGTCCGACGCGACCGCCGCGGTCGTCTCCGCCGCACTCAAGACAGCGGGCGCCCCCGACGGCACGTTCGCGCTCGTGCACGGCCGCGGGGCCGGCGAGCGCCTCGTCGCGCATCCGGCGATCCGGGCGGCCGGGTTCACCGGCTCGCTCTCGGGCGGCCGCGCGCTCTTCGACCTTGCGTCGGGGCGGCCAGACCCGATCCCGTTCCACGGCGAGCTCGGCAGCGTGAACCCGGTCGTGGTCACGCGCGCCGCGGTCGCCGCGCGCGGTGCGGGACTCGCCGCGGGCCTCGCCGCGTCGTTCACGCTCGGATCCGGGCAGTTCTGCACCAAGCCCGGCGTCGTGTTCGTCCCGGCCGGCGCAGGGTTCGAGGCGCTCGTCGCCGAGTCCGTCGCGGGCGCCTCGGCCGGCCCGCTGCTCACCGACCGCATCCAGGCCGCCTTCCCGCTCGGCCTGGCACGCCTCGCCGATGATCCGGCCGTCGAGGTCGTCGCCTCGGGCCGTCCGTCCGACGGCGCGCCGACGCCCGTGGTGCTGGCGACCGACGCGAGCGAGATCGCGAAGCGCCCCTCGGCACTGCTCGAGGAGTGCTTCGGGCCGATGACCCTGCTCGCCCGGTACCGCGGCGACGACGACCTCCTGGCCGCGCTCCGCGCCGTCGGCGGCAGCCTCACGGCGACCCTGCACGCCGAGCCCGACGACGACGTCTCGACGCTCGTGCCGGTGCTCGCCTCGGTCGCCGGACGGGTGCTCTTCGACGGCTGGCCGACCGGCGTCGCGGTGACCTGGTCGCAGCACCACGGCGGACCGTGGCCCGCGTCGACCTCGGCGCACACCTCGGTCGGCGCGACCGCGATCCGCAGGTTCCTGCGACCGGTTGCCTACCAGGACGCGCCGGAACGCCTCCTTCCGCCCGTGCTGCGCGACGCCGCGCTCGCGGGCGTGCCCCGTCGCGTCGACGGCGTCGCGGTGGTCTGATCGCACGGCCGCGGCGTCGGCGGAGACGGCGTCGGACCGGCGGCGGTCAGCGTTCGAGCACGAGCGGGCGCGCGACGCCCGACACGACGACCGTCGGCCAGTCGGGATCGACCGAGATCGGCTCGACCGGGCGCGCGCGGTCGCCCGTGACGAACACGGTGTCCTCGACCTTCACGCCGGGCGCCGACGGGTTCAGCGTGAACGCCTGGCCGGCCTCGACGATGCCGGGAACGCCGGGAACCAGGCGCGGCTCGCGCCCGGCGTATCCGGCCGGGCCGCCCTGATGGTGGCGGCGCCACTCGTCGCGGTCGAAGCCGTGCTCGCCGTAGGCGCGCACGAGCGTGTCGAACACCTCGGTGAACGGCCGGCCCGGTTCGAGCGCTGCGAACGCCGCGGCCTCGACCTCGAGGATGCGCCGCTCGGCGTCGTGCTCGCGTCGCAGGTTCTCGGTCTCCTGAGCGGGCCCGAAGCCGGCAGTGCCGACGGACGGGTCGAACCTGACCCAGCGGGTGAGGTTCGCGATGAGCCCCCGGCGCCTCGCGCACACGACGACCATCGCGCGCCTGCCCAGCGGCCCGTCACCGGGCAGCGGATGCCGGTGGCCGAGGCGTTCGGCGCCGGCCACGAGCACGACGAGCGGCTCGGCGCCGAGTTCGACGAGGCCGGCCGCCACGCGCGCCGCGAGCGAGCGCTCGCGATCGTCGGGCCGGGCTCCGCGGAGCGCGCCGCCGACGACGACGGCCGCCTCGCGGCAGAGCACACGGTAGCGTTCGCGTTCGACGGGCAGCAGCCTGCGGCGCAGCCCGGCGAGCTCGGTGTCGACCGTGCGCTCGGCGAGCACGTCGGGCCCCGAGCGCGGTGCGGCCCCCGCGTGCCAGGCCGAGGCGACGAGCTCGACCCCCTCGGGGAGCTCCTCCTCGGCGAGCCGGTCGCGCTCGTTGGCCGTGGTGTGCACGGTGACGCCGTCGCGGTCGACGACGGCGTGCACGATGGGCGGCGCCGCGAGCGACACGTGCACGCGCGCACCGCCGAGCAGCCAGGCGAGCGACGCCTGGCTCTCGAGCACCAGGGCGCTCGCCCCCCGCACGTCGAGCAGTTCGCGCAGCCGCTGCTGCTTGGCCTCGAACTCCGCGGCGGCGTTCACGCGGCGCCCCGCACGGCGGGCGCGAGCAGGCGCTCGATCACGGCGTCGCCCGGATCGCCGTCGGCGACCAGCCCGCGCCAGCGTCGCACGAGCGGTTCGGGCCCGACGATCGTCTCGCGGTCCCAGGCGATCGCCGACCCGATGCCCGGATACGACTCGACGCGCACGAACCACGGGTCCGCCGCGGTCGCGGCGTCCGCTCCCGCGAGCGCGACGGTCGCGACACCGCCGTCGAAGCGCGCGGTGTACGCCAGCCACCGGGCCGGGCGACCGTGGCAGTCGGCCTCGCCCGAGGCATCCGGAGTCCTGACGTCGATGTCTTCGCCGAACGGCAGGCGCCAGGCGAGCCCGCCGTAACCGGCATCGGCCCGACCGCCGCTGCCCGGGCTGCCGAGGGTGATGGGCTCGGGCCCGGCCGTGCGCAGCTCGACGGCGAGCTCGAATGCGCGCACGCCGCCCGCGCGGCCGTCGCCCGAACCGGCCTCGTTCGCGCCTCCCTCGTTCGCGCCTCCCTCGCCCGCGCTGTCGAGCCGCAGGGCGGTGCGCTGCTCGAGCAGGACGCGTCCGTGGGGATCGAGCCACGCGCTGCTCGCGTCGTAGCCATCAGGGCGCACGACGAGATCGACGGTCTCGATGCGGCCGTGGTCGGCGAGCCAGCGGTAGCCCTGGTCGCGCACCCACGTGCGGCCGCCCCAGAAGTTCACGCCCGCTGCGTGCTGCACGGTGAACGACAGCCCGAGGTGCCAGTCGTGGTCGATCGGGTGGGCGTCGCTCACCACGACGCCCCCGGGCGTGCGGATCGGGTGCAGGAACGGCCGCGGCGACGAGGTCGCGACCACGCTGACGCCGGGGTCGCGAAGCGCGAAGGCGTGCGTCCGGTCGAGGTCGTCGGGCGCCCCGATCGGCACGGCGGATGTCTCGGCCGCGGGCTTCGCCCACGGCACGTGCAGTTCGCTGAAGAGGGCCGCCTGCTCGGCGGCTCGGCGCACCCACCGGTCGACGTCGGCGACGACGGGGTGGGCCTCGTCGCCCTCGCCCCGCCACTGGATCGCGACAGCCGGGATCGGGGCGGGGTCGGGCGCGAGCCGCACGGCCTCGAGCACGCGCATGAACGCCCCCGCCTGCACCAGCGGCGAGCGCAGCGGTGCGCCGGTGCGGCGGTGCTCGAGCAGGTCGTCGAACAGGTCGGTGCGGCCGAACCGTCGCACGTCGTCGGTCTCGCCGTCGGGCGACGCGCCGGACTCGCGCAGCTCGTCGAGCGTGTACGAGAAGTCGAGGTCGCGCCCGGTCGTGCGCACCTGCACGATCGGCGGGCGCTGCTCGGGCGAGCAGAGCGTGAGGGCGATGCCGATGCGGATGCCGGAGGCCAGCGTCACGCGCACGCTGCTCGTGTCGTCGGCCTCGATGTCGGCGGCCCGGTGGAGCTCGAGCTCCACGTCGGCGACGTCGTCGGCGCTCCGGGCGCCCGCGATGTGCAGTGCCGTCGCGACGGCGTGGGCGAGCGGGTTCGTGACGACGCCGTCGACCACCGGGCGCCCGTCGATCGTGCGGCGACCGGCCCAGGCCGACCTGTTCCAGTACCCGCGGCTGCGGAGCCAGGTTCCGTACGCGGCGACGGAGCGCACGTCGCCCTCGGCGGCGATCGCGTCGAGCGCGGCCGAGCCGAGGCTCTGGAACCCCACCTGCACCGAGCGGCCGCTGCGCCGCTCCGCCTCGAGCAGCCGGTCGAAGTCGGCCATCGAGGCCACCGGCGGCTTCTCCAGGTAGACGTCTGCGCCGATCTCGAGCGCCCGGATCGCGAGCGAAGCGTGCGTCGGGGTGGGGGTCGCGACGATGACGACCTCGGGCCGGATGCCTGCGGCGAGCGCCTCGTCGAGCGAGGCGAAGGCCGGGGCGTCGGCGCCGAACCCCTCGGCCGGGGCGCCGGCCGGGTCCGCGACGGCGACGAGCTCGGCCTGCTCGGTCCGCTCGGCGAGGCGGGCGAGGTGCACGGCCCCGAATCCTCGGGTGCCGACGAGCAGGGTCGCCGCACGGCCCTCTGCTGCGCTCCGGGTCATGCTGGTCCTCCTGGGGTCTGGAACGTCGGAACGGACGGGCCGGGGCATCGCCCCGACCCGTCCGTCGGGCGCGCGGACGGCGCCCGGCCCGGTCACGCGGCGTCGATGGCCGCCTGCAGGTCGGAGATGAAGCCCTCCGCCGCCTGCTCGGGCGTGAGCTGCTTGAACAGCACCTGCTCGGTGTACTGCTTGAGCAGGTCCTCGACCGCTGCGCCGCCGGGCGGGGTCATGCGCGGGGCCTCGCCGACGACATCGGCGAGCCCGTCGACGTAGGCCACGACCGCGGCATCCGTCTCGGAGAGCTTCGGCTCGATGTACGCGCGGATCTTCTCGTTTGCCGGCACGCCGCGCTCGGTGAGCAGGATGTCGGCGGCGTCCTCGCTGTTGGCGAGGAAGTCGAGGAAGAGCGCCGCTTCGGCGGGGTGCTCGGTGCGGGCCGAGACCGACCAGAACATCGACGGCTTGTAGTACGCGGAGCCGTCGGCCTCGCCGTCGACGGTCGGCACGCGCAGCGCCTGCATCGGCGACCCGCTCGCGTCGGTGAGCGCCGTCAGCTGGTTGCTCCACCACGGGCCGAACCCGGCGGTGTTCGTCGCGGTGAACGACTCCGCCAGACCGCCGGCCTGCTTCTCGATGATGTTCGAGGCGGGCGGGGTCGTGCCCGAGTCGACCATGGCGAGCAGTTGCTCGTACCATCCGGCCATCGTGTCGGGGTCGAGGCCCACGTCGCCGTCCTCGGTGTAGAGCGCGTCGCCGTGCTGGCGGGCCCAGTTGTTCAGGCCGCCGTCCTCGAAGCCCCAGGGGGCGACGCCCCAGCTGGCTCCGGCGCCGGTCGCCGAGACCTCTGCACCGAGCTCGGCCAGGTCGTCCCACGTCCAGGTCTCGTCGTCGGGCACCTCGATGCCCGCCGCGTCGAGCAGCGTCGGGTTCACCATGAAGGCGTAGCTGTTCAGGCCTGCCGGGATGCCGTACATCGCGCCGTCGAGCGTTCCGGTGGCGAGGGCTGCCTCGGGGAAGTCGGCCGTGTCGATCTGGTCGCCGACCTCGCCGAGGTCGAGCAGCGCTCCGCGCGCGCCGTACGTGGCGATGTACTTCTCGTCCATCTGGATGATGTCGGGGGTGTCGTTCGCTGCGGTCTCGGTGGCGAGCTTGTCCCAGTAGCCGGCCCAGTCGGTGTACTGGGGCTCGATGGTGATGTTGGGGTGCTCGTCCTCGAAGACGGAGATGAGCTCCTCGGTCGCGGCGGTGCGGGCATCGTTGCCCCACCAGGTGAACCGCAGGGTCACGGGCTCGTCGGAGAGCTCGGGCCCTCCGTCGGCGGTGGAGCCGCTCGCGCAGCCGCTGAAGACGAAGGCGGCGACGGTGCCGGCTGCGATCACGCCGAGCGTGGTGCGCAGGCGCTTCTGGCCTCTCATGGGTGTGTCCTTTCGAATGGATGGTGCGATGGGTCGTGCGGGTCGCGCCGGGGTCGCGCGGGGCCGTGCGTGGCCGTCCGTGGCCGCGCAGAGGATGGTGCGAAAGGGTCGTGCAGAGGGATGGTGCGGTCGGGGCGGTGCGCGGCGAGCCGGGTCGGGGACTGGCCCGGCTCACTTCCCTCCGGTGGTCGCGATGCCCTTGATGAGGAATCGCTGGCCGAAGAGGAAGACGAGGAAGATCGGCAGCAGGGAGACGACGCTCATGGCGAACATCGGTCCCCACGAGGTCGCCGACTGCGCGTCCATGAAGGCGCGCAGGGCGAGCGGGACGGTGTACATGTCGGGCTTGGTCAGGTAGATCAGCTGGCTGAAGAAGTCGTTCCACGTCCAGATGAAGGTGAAGATCGCGGTGGTCGCGAGCGCGGGCACCATGAGCGGCAGGATGATCTGGAGGAAGATCCTGGGGTGGCCGCAGCCGTCGAGCCTGGCGGCCTCGTCGAGCTCGGTCGGGATGCCGCGGATGAACTGCACCATCAGGAAGATGAAGAACGCGTCGGTGGCGAGCACCTTCGGGAGGATGATCGGCAGGAACGTGTTCACCCAGCCGAGCTGGCTGAACAGGATGTACTGAGGAACGATGATCACGTGGATCGGCAGCATGATCGTCGTGAGCATGACCACGAACCAGAACCGCTTGCCGCTGAACCGCAGCCTGGCGAAGGCGTAGGCGGCCATCGAGCACGACACGAGGTTGCCGACGATGCAGCCGAGCACGACGAGCGCCGAGTTCAGCAGGAACACCCCGAACGGCTCCGAGAGCGTGTTCCACCCGACCGTGTAGTTCGACGTCTCGAGGCTGTCGAGCACGAGACCGGGGTTGCGGAAGATCTCGTCGCTCGGCCGCAGCGAGCTGACGACGAGCCAGATCACCGGGTAGAGCATGATGGCGCCGGTGATGATCAGGAGCGCGTGCTTGACCACGCTGCGGAGCGCTGAGCGCCCGCCGGCCCGGCTCTTGCGGAGCTGCGCGATCTCGTCTGCGGTGCGGCCCTTGCCGGACACCGCTGGAACGGCGGTCGTCAGGATTTCAGTCATCGTAGAACACCCAATACTTCGAGGCCCAGAAGTTGATCGCGGTGAACGCGCCGATGATGAGCAGCAGCACCCAGGCGAGTGCGGAGGCGTAGCCCATGTCGAAGTTCGCGAAGCCGCGGTTGTAGAGGTAGAGCGTGTAGAACAGCGTCGAGTCGGCAGGACCGCCTGTGCCGCCCGAGATGATGAACGCCTGCGTGAACGACTGGAAGGCGTGGATCAGCTGGAGCACGAGGTTGAAGAAGATGATCGGCGTGAGCAGCGGCAGCGTGATGCGGCTGAACCGCTGCCAGCGGGTGGCTCCGTCGACCTCGGCGGCCTCGTAGTACATGGTCGGGATCTGGCGCAGGCCCGCGAGGAAGATCACCATCGGGGCGCCGAAGGTCCAGACGTTCAGGGTGATGAGCGTCGACAGCGAGGTCTGGGGGTTGGCGATCCAGCTCTGCCCTTCGACGCCGAACCACCCGAGCACGACGTTCACGAGGCCCTCGGATCCGAAGACCTGCTTCCACAGCACCGCGATCGCGACGCTCGAGCCGAGCAGCGACGGCAGGTAGAAGATCGAGCGGTAGAACGAGAGGCCGCGCAGGCCCCGGTCGAGCAGGACCGCGAGCCCGAGCGCGGCCGCCAGCTGCAGCGGCACCGAGACGAGCACGTAGACGAGGGTGACGCCGAGCGCGTTGTGCAGCCGCTCGTCCTCGAACATGCGCGTGAAGTTCTCGATGCCGGTGAACGTCGGAGCCTGCAGGAGGTTGTACTTCGTGAACGAGAGGTACAGCGACATCGCCATGGGTCCGAGCGTGACCACGAAGAGTCCGACGAACCACGGGGCCAGGAACAGGTAGGCGGCCTTGTTGTCGCGGCGGGCCGCGGCCTTCTCGACGGCCGATGCGGCCTCGCCGCGCGTCTTCCCGATCTGCCGCAGCTCGCCGAGGGCGCTCATCGGACGCCTCTCGTGCCGCCGCGACGGCGGTGCGCGAACGCTCCTCCGTGTCGGGGCTTCCTGGTGCTGTCCACGTTGACGCTCCTGTTCATCGCCGGTGATGCGCGGCGAGGTGGCCGCTGCCGAGAAAACGTTTCCCCGGCTCTTGGGTTCCTTTTCTAGCACGCCCGATGCACGCAGGCAAACCTTTTCTCAGAACCTCGGGAAAGGGTTTTCTCGTTTCCTCCTCCGAATGCACCCGGTCGGCCTTGCGCGCCGTCGCTTCGTGTGGTTCACTGCCGGGTAAACGCTTTCCAAGCTTTCCGGAGCTTGCCGACCACTGCCGGGCGACGCACGCCTCGCCGGCATGAAGAGGACACACCAGTGCCAGACATCGCATCCACCCAGGCCCAGGCCCAGGCCCAGACCAAGACCATCGGCATCATCATGAACGGGGTCTCTGGCCGCATGGGCTACCGCCAGCACCTCGTGCGCTCGATCCTCGCGATCCGCGAGCAGGGCGGCGTGCTCCTCGCCGACGGCGAGACCCGCGTGCAGGTCGAGCCGATCCTCGTCGGCCGCAGCGAGAAGAAGCTCGCCGACCTCGCGGCCAAGCACGGCATCGAGCACTGGACGACGAACCTCGACGAGGCGCTCGCCGACGACCGGTGGCAGATCTACGCCGACTTCCTCGTAACCAAGGCCCGCGCCGTCGCGATCAGGAAGGCCATCGCCGCCGGCAAGGCGATCTACACCGAGAAGCCCACCGCGGAGTCGTTCGACGAGGCGCTCGAGCTCGCCCGCCTCGCCGACGAGGCCGGCATCAAGAACGGCGTTGTGCACGACAAGCTCTACCTCCCCGGCCTGCAGAAGCTGCGCCGCCTCATCGACTCCGGCTTCTTCGGCCGCATCCTGAGCGTGCACGGCGAGTTCGGCTATTGGGTGTTCGAGGGCGACTGGCAGCCCGCCCAGCGCCCGAGTTGGAACTACCGCTCCGAAGACGGCGGCGGCATCATCGTCGACATGTTCCCGCACTGGAACTACGTGCTCGAGAACCTGTTCGGCCGGGTCGAGTCCGTCTACGCGAAGGCCGTCACCGAGATCCCCGAGCGCGTCGACGAGCGCGGCGAGCGCTACCCGGCCACGGCCGACGACGCGGCGTACGCGATCTTCGAGCTCGAGGGCGGCGTGGTCGCCCAGCTCAACTCCAGCTGGACCACGCGCGTGAACCGCGACGAGCTCGTCGAGTTCCAGGTCGACGGCACGCACGGCTCGGCGGTCGTCGGCCTCTTCGGCTGCAAGATCCAGCCGCGCAATGCGACCCCGAAGCCGGTCTGGAACCCCGACCTGGCCGACGCGCACGACTACGCGGGCGACTGGATCGAGAGCCCCGGCAACCGCGAGTTCGAGAACGGCTTCAAGACGCAGTGGGAGGAGTTCATCCGCCACGTGGTCGAAGACGCGCCCAACGAGTTCGACTTCCTCGCCGGTGCGCGCGGCGTGCTGCTCGCCGAGCTTGGCCTGCGGTCCAGCCGCGAGGGCCGCCGCGTCGAGCTCCCGGTCGTCACGATCGGGTCCGGCACCGGCAGTGCGGCGGATGTCGCGGCCGAGCCGGCTTCGGATGCAGTCCATGACGCGGAGCCGCTCGACGCCGAGGCGGTCGACGCCGAGTTCGCGGGCGTGCGCTGACCATGACCGCACTCACCCTGCTCGACGCCGACGGCGGGCTCCGCACCGCCGCGCTGGCCGAAGCTCCGGCATTCGCCAAGCCGAGGCATCCGCTCACCGCACGCGTCGCGTACGCGGCCGCGCACGTCGTGCCGAAGGCGCACGCCGACAACACCCCGGGGCAGCCCGCCGAGATCGACTGGGACGCGACGCTCGCGTTCCGCCATCACGTGTGGTCGTGGGGCCTCGGCGTCGCCGATGCCATGGACACCGCCCAGCGCAACATGGGCCTCGACGCCGCCGCGACGCGCGAGCTGATCTCGCGCAGTGCCGCCGAGGCGGCCTCGGTCGGCGGCGGGCTGGTCGTCGGCGTGAACACCGACCACGTCGAGGCCGAGCAGCTCTCGCTCGACGAGGTCGTCGACGCGTACAAGGCGCAGCTGCACTTCACCGAAGACGCGGGCGCGGGCGTCGTGCTCATGGCGAGCCGTCATCTGGCGCGCGTCGCGCAGGGCCCCGACGACTACCGTCGCGTGTACCGGGAGGTGCTGTCGGCGGCGGGCACGCCGGTCGTGCTGCACTGGCTCGGCACCGCGTTCGACCCGACGCTCGCGGGCTACTTCGGGTCGGAGCAGACGGATGCCGCGTCCGACACGCTGCTCGCGATCATCGACGAGCACGCCGACCGCATCCGGGGCGTGAAGATGAGCCTGCTCGACGCCGACGCCGAGATCGCGGTGCGCCGGCGCCTGCCGGGTTCGGCACGCATGTTCACGGGCGACGACTTCCACTACGTGGGGCTCATCGAGGGCGACGAGGTCGGGCACTCCGACGCACTCCTCGGCGCGTTCGCCGCGCTCGCGCCGAACGCCTCGGCCGCGATCCAGGCGCTCGATCGCGGCGACGTCGACGCGTACCGCACGATCCTCGCGCCTACCGAGCCGCTGTCGCAGCAGGTGTTCGCGTCGCCGACCTACTACTACAAAACGGGCGTCGCGTTCCTCTCCTGGCTGAACGGCCACCAGTCCGCCTTCCAGATGGTGGGCGGCCTGCACGCGGCGCGCAGCCTGCCGCACCTCTCGCGCATCGTCGAGCTGGCCAACGCCTCGGGCGCGCTCGAGCGGCCCGAACTCGCGGCGGCCCGCTGGCAGTCGCTGCTCACGCTGAACGGCGTCGAACCCGCACGCGCGACGGATGCCGCGTCGGCGCGTCTCGCCGAGGGGGTGCTCGCATGACCGCGAACCCGCGCCTGTCGATGAACCAGGCGACGATCAAGCACGCCTCGCTCGACGAGGCGCTGCGAGTCACGGTGGAGGGCGGCTACGAGTCGATCGGGCTCTGGCGCGAGCCCGTGCAGGCCGTCGGGCTCGGCGAGGCGGCCCGCCGCTTCGCCGACTCAGGGCTGCGCCTGTCGACGTACTGCCGCGGCGGCTTCTTCACGATGCCCGAAGGGCCGGCGCGGCGGGCCTCCCTCGACGACAACCGGCGCGGCATCGACGAGACGGCGGCGCTCGCCGCGGCCGGCGCGGCGGGGTCGACGCCCGTGTTCGTGCTCGTCGCCGGCGGCCTGCCCGAGGGGTCGCGCGATCTCGCGGGCGCCCGCACCCGGGTCGCCGAGGCCCTCGCCGAGCTGGCCCCGCACGCCGCATCCGCGGGTGTCACGCTCGCGATCGAGCCGCTGCACCCGATGTACGCGTCGGACCGCGCGGTCGTGTCGACGCTCGGGCAGGCGCTCGACCTCGCGGAGCCGTTCGACCCTGCGGTCGTCGGCGTCACGATCGACACCTTCCACGTCTGGTGGGATCCCGACGTGTTCGCGCAGATCGCGCGCGCCGGCGCGTCGGGGCGCATCGCGACGTACCAGGTATGCGACTGGGCGACGCCGCTCGCGGCCGACGTGCTGCTCTCTCGCCACCAGCCGGGCGACGGCGTGATCGACTTCGCCTCGCTCACGGCCGCCGTCGAGGCGACTGGATACGACCGCGACATCGAGGTCGAGATCTTCAACGCGGAGATCTGGGATGCCGCGTGGCCCGACGTCGTGGCAAGCACGGCGCGGGCGTTCGAGGCCTCGGTCGCGCCGCACCTGCGCGTCCGCGCGGCCGCCTGAGGCGTTCGGATCCGGGCGGCTCGCCGGCGCCGAAGGGTGGGTACGCTGGGACGGTGTTCGATCCCCGCAGCCTCCCGGCAGATCAGTCCGCGATCGACGCCCTGCGAGGCCAGGGGCTCGAGTACCGTCCGGTCGATCACGGCGACGAGGCTGCGCTGGAGGCCTGGGTGCAGGCCGAGACGCGCGGATTCCATCACGGGCGCCCCGAGCAGGCCGAGCTCCGCCGGTCGCTGCAGGTGGCGAGGCAGCGCAACGTGCGCGGCGTGTACGACCCGACCGCGCACGACGCGGCGGTGCCCGTCGCGACGGTCGACGGCTGGCCGTCCGGCCTCAGCGTGCCGGGCGGCCGCAGCGTCGACGCCTGGGCCGTGAGCGGCGTCACCGTCTCCCCCACGCACCGGCGGCGGGGCATCGCCCGCGCGCTCCTCGAGGCGCAGCTGCGGTACGCCCGCGAGGCCGGCGCCGCCCTCGCGATGCTGACCTTGACCGAGGCCACGATCTACGGGCGCTACGGGTTCGGCCCCGCGACGTCGGCGGCCACCCTGGTCGTCGACCGCCGCCGCGCGCGGTGGATCGGCCCCGACTCGCCTGGGAGGGTGCAGTTCGTCGAGCCGGCCGACCTCATCGCGAAGGCGCCGGCGATCGCCCGACGCGCGGTCGCCCGCACGCCGGGCGAGATCGACCGCTGGCCCGGGTTCCTCGAGCGGCACCTCGGGCTCGTCGATCCGTCGAGCGCCTCGTCGCGCGCGATCCGGGTCGCACGCTACGACGACGCATCGGGGCAGCCGCAGGGGTTCGTGGCGTACTCGATCCCCCGCGAGCCCAACCTGCCGGGCGTCATCGAGTGCGACCTGCTCGTCGCCGCATCCGATGACGCCGAGCGCGCCCTCTGGCGGTTCCTCGTCGAGCAGGACTTCGTGACCGAGGTCCGGGTGCGCCTGCGCAGCGTCGACGAGCCGCTGCCGTGGCTGCTCGAAGACCCGCGCGCGGCCTCGATGCACGACGTCGTCGACCACCTCTGGCTCCGGGTGCTCGACCCGGCCGTCGCACTGTCGGCGCGCGAGTACGGCGCGTCGGGCACGCTGACGCTCGAGGTGACCGACGCGCTCGGGCACGCGGCCGGCGCCTTCGTGCTCGACGTCGCGGGCGACGGGCGCGCCGAGGTGCGGCGCGTCGACGAGGCGCGCGGCGCCGGCGAGGTTCCGGATGCCGCGGGCACCGCCTCGCGTTCGGGTCGCCGTTCGCGCGCGCATGCCGCGCACGGGCTGCGGCTCGACGTGCGCGAACTCGGCTCGGTGTACCTGGGCGGCGTCCGGCCCTCGGTGCTGGCCCGCGCCGGACGCATCGGCGAGCTCTCGCCGGGCTCGCTCGCCCTGGCCGACCGGCTCTTCGCGGCGCCCCGCACGCCGCACCTCAGCATCTGGTTCTGACCGGGCGAACCCGCACGGGCTGCCCCCGCGGCGCGAGCCGTCGTGTTCCGAACCCGCGCAGGCCGACCCCGCCGCGCCGCGGCATCCATCGTCAGTGCGAGCACTGATGAGCATTCCTCACCTCAGTCGTACGCTCGCCGTGTTCACCCCGTAGATGCCGTGATGGCGACGCGCGCCGTCGCAGCGCGCGGGCCCACTCTGGAGGGCGAGAGCCATGCAACACGCCAACGCGCACTCGATCGTGCCGCTCAATGTCCCGCATTCCCGCAGTCATGACGGCCGGTTCGGCCGCCTGTTCGGTCGCGGGTTCACCACCTGGTCGCCGCCGGGCGCCACCGACGCCGAGAAGACCCAGGCGATCCGCACGTTCGCGATCGACGAGATGTTCACCGACGACGAGCCGGCCGACAGCCTGACTCCCGTCGGCTACACCTACCTCGGCCAGTTCATCGACCACGACATCACGTTCGACCCGCAGTCGAGCCTCACGAAGCACAACGACCCCGACGGCCTGCAGAACTTCCGGTCGCCGCGGTTCGACCTCGACAGCCTCTACGGCCGCGGGCCCGACGACCAGCCCTACCTGTACGACCACACCCGCGTGCTGCACGACGGCTACGCGGGCTTCCTCAAGGTCGGCCGGGGCGAGTCCCCGAAGGAGCATGACGTGCAGCGCAACGACGAGGGCATCGCCCTCATCGGCGATCCGCGCAACGACGAGAACCGCATCGTCTCGCAGCTCCAGCTCGCGTTCGTGCTGGCCCACAACAGCACGTTGCAGAAGCTCGCGGATGCCGCGGACCCCGCCGTGCAGTCGGGCCACGACCTCTTCGTGGAGGCCCAGCGCATCACGGTGTGGTTCTACCAGTACGTCGTCTGGAACGACTTCGTGTCCCGCATCGTCGCGCCGTCGGTGTTCGCCGAGGCGATCTCGTTCGACGAGGATGCGGGCGACGGCGACGGGCCGTTCTACACGGTGACCTACGGATTGAAGGACGTCTACGACTGGAGCGAGAACCCGTTCATGCCGGTCGAGTTCTCGACGGCGGCGTACCGGTTCGGCCACTCGATGATCCGCGCCGAGTACCAGATCAACTTCCCGTTGCAGGGCGGTGTCGGCACGCAGTTCGGCAAGCCGATCTTCTCCACGCCCGGCGTGACCCAACCGAGCGTGCCCGTGCCCGGCCCGCCCGACCTGCGCGGCGGGTCGCCGCTGCCCGATCGGCACTCGCTGCAGTGGGACTGGTTCTTCGACTTCCCGTCGTCGGGCGGCCCGTTCCCGCAGATGGCGCACAAGATCGACACCCACCTCAGCAAGTCGGTGTTCACCATTCCCGGCGGACCGACCCCGAACCCGCTCGCCGAGCTCAACATCCGCCGCGGCTGGCGCATGGAGCTGCCCCCGGCCACCGAGGTCGCGCACGCCCTGCACATCCGCCCGATCGAGGGCCTCGACCCGATGGAGGAGTCGCTCTGGGTCTACATCCTCAAGGAGGCGTCCGAGCAGGCCGACGGCGAGCACCTCGGCGCGGTCGGTTCGACGATCGTGGCGGCGGTGTTCTCCGGCCTCCTGCGGGGCGACGCGTTCTCGTACCTGAACCGCGACCCGCACTGGACCCCGGCGAAGGAGACGGTGGGCGGTGCGCCGCTCTTCGAGAAGATCTCGACCGTCGACGGCAAGTGGGAGATCACCGACCTGATCAAGGCCTCCGGTCTGCCCATCGACGGCGGCGCCGTCAACACCCTGTTCGCCTGATCGGCGAGCGGATGCCGCGTCCCGCCGTGCATGCGGCAGGGCGCGGCATCCGGCGTGCGACGACGCTCGCCGTCAGTGGGTGTCCTGCCTCGGGAAGACCACCTTCTCCACGATGATGATGAGCGAGGCCGCGACCGGGATCGCGACGAGGGCGCCGAGCACGCCGCCGAGGGTGCCGCCCGCGACGGCGGCGATGACGACGAGTGCGCCGGGCACCGCGACCGCGCGGTTCATGATGCGAGGGCTCAGCACGTACGCCTCGACCTGCATGTAGACCAGGTAGTAGATCGCGGCCACGAGCGCCGTGAGCGGAGAGGCCGCGAGGCACACGAGCGAGATGATCACGGCCCCCGTCAGCGTTCCGACGAGCGGCACGAGCGAGAGCAGGAACGCGATGAACGCCAGCAGGATGGGCGCCGGTGCCCCGATGATCGTCAGGAAGATGAGGCTCAGCACGCCGTTGACCGCGCCGAGCGAGAACTGCCCGATCACGTACCGGCCGACCGATCCCGTGATCTCCTCGGTGACCTCGCGGTACTTGCCGCGCGAACTGGCGGGCACGAACTTGACCGAGTACCGCTTCATCGAGTCGAGTGAGGCGAGGAAGTACAGCGTCAGGATCAGCACGATCGTGGCGCCCGTGAATCCGCCGGCGATGCCGGCGCCGACCGCGAGGATCCCGCCGCCGAGCGTGCCGAGGTTCGCCGGGTCGGCGAGCCAGTCGCCTGCCGACGCGATCGCGTCGTCGATCGCGTGGTCTCCCCCGCCGAGCTGGTTGAGCCAGGCGACGAAGTCGCTATTCAGCACGTTCTGGACGATGTCGTCCCAGTTCTCGACGATGAACTTGGTCTGCGACACCACGATCGGCACGATCGCGGCGATCAGGCCCACGAAGATGCCGATGACCACGGCGAACACGATGAGGATGGCCGCCCACCGCGGCATGCGGCGCTGGAGCCAGCTGACCACGGGGTCGAGGCCGAGCGCGAGGAACAGCGCGAGGGCGACGTAGAGGATGACCGTGCCGAGCTGGGCGACGATGCCGCCGAGCACGAGCGCGAGCAGTACGCCGAGCGCACCGATGAAGCCGATGCGGAACGACCTGATCTTCACCTCGGGCGCGTTCGCCGTGGCATCCGTCGTGATCTGCGCCGCTGTCGGGGCCTGGCGTGGCCGTGCTCGTCTCCACATGGATGCGACGCTACGCGGTGACGGGCCCCCGGAACAGGGTGCCGCGCCGGAATCCGGTTTGCTTACCCGGTTAGCGATGTTCTTGGTAGAATGCGGCCGCCTGATCGCGGTCGACGCGCGGCCGGCCCGCGGTGCGAGCCGCGGTGCGAGCCGCGGTGCGGGCCGCGGCATCCGGTTCGGGAATGAATCCCCCGCGACGACGATTGTCATTGGAGTGGGCGGCACCGTGCGCTCGCGGCGAGGAGGAGCATGGCCGAGACGAGTGCGGTCGGATTCCGATCCGAGCGGGGCCCGGTGCTCATCGCCGTGATGCTGGCCACCGGCCTCATCGCGATCGACTCGACGATCCTCGCGACGGCGGTGCCGTCGATCGTCGCCGACCTCGGCGGATTCGCGCAGTTCCCGTGGCTGTTCTCGATCTACCTGCTCGCGCAGGCGGTGTCGGTGCCCGTCTACTCGAAGCTCGCCGACACCCTCGGCCGCAAGCCGATCATGCTCGTCGGCATCGGGCTCTTCCTCGTCGGCTCGATCCTCTGCGGGTTCGCCTGGGACATGACCTCGCTCATCGTCTTCCGCGCGGTGCAGGGGCTCGGCGCCGGTGCCGTGCTGCCGGTGTCGATCACGATCACGGGCGACATCTACACCGTCCGCGAGCGCGCGAAGGTGCAGGGCTACATCGCGAGCGTCTGGGCAGCGTCGTCGGTCGTCGGTCCCACCCTCGGCGGCCTGTTCGCCGAGTTCGCGTCGTGGCGCTGGATCTTCTTCGTCAACATCCCTCTGTGCCTGCTCGCCGGGTGGATGCTGATCCGCTCGTACCACGAGTCGGTCGGGCGCGAGAAGCACCGCATCGACTTCGCGGGCGCGAGCGTGCTGACCGTGGCGTCGACTCTCCTCATCCTCGCGGTGCTCGAGGGCGGTCAGGCGTGGGCGTGGCTGTCGTGGCAGTCGATCGGCGCCTTCGCCGCCGGCGCGCTGCTGCTCGTCGTGTTCGTGCTGATCGAGCGACGGGCCGCCGAACCGGTGCTGCCGCTCTGGGTCTTCTCGCGCCGGCTCATCGTGACCACGTCGCTCATCTCGCTCGGCGTCGGTGCCGTGCTCATCGGGCTCACCTCGTACGTGCCGACCTTCCTCGAGTCCACGGCCGGGGCATCGCCGCTCGTGTCGGGGCTCGCCGTCGCGGCACTCACGCTCGGCTGGCCGATCGCGGCGTCGAACGCGGGTCGCCTGTTCCTGCGCATCGGATTCCGGGCCACCGCCCTCATCGGGCTCGCGGTCGCGGTGCTCGGCTCCGCGGCGCTCGTGGCGGCCTCGCTCACCCCGAACGTCTGGACCACCGCGATCGCGTGCTTCATCGTCGGCCTCGGCCTGGGCCTCGTCGCCTCGCCCACCCTCATCGCCGCGCAGTCGTCGGTGCCGTGGACCGAGCGCGGGGTCGTGACCGGCGCCAACATGTTCCTCCGCTCGATGGGCAGCGCCGTCGGCGTCGCCGTGTTCGGCGCGGTGGCCAACGGCGTCATCGCCCGATCCGGGCTCGGGGAGCACTCCCCCGTCGCGATCCACGGCGCGTCGACCGCGGTCTTCATCGCGGTGCTGATCGCGGCGGTCGCCACGATCGCGGGTGGTCTCGCGATGCCCAGGGCGCACGTCGACGACATCGAGCACCGCCCTGCCGAGGCGACGGCGGTCGAGGAGCGCCCGGCCCAGTAAGGCCCGGCCCGGCGCGTCCTGCCCGGCACGCTGGGCCGCCCGGCAGAGCCAAGCACAGTTGCGCCCGGCAGAACCCGCCCGGCCGACCCGGCTCAACGCAGGCCGGTGGGCGGCACGACCTCGCCCTCGAGCGTACGGATCCACCGCACGCGCAGCTCGCGGAACTCCGCCCGGGTGGCGAAGCGGTAGCGGTAGGCCAGCACGCGCACCAGGGCGGGCGGGCGGCCGCCGAACGGATCGTGCGCGAGCAGGCGCAGGGTCGCGGCATCCGCCTCGAGCAGGCGCAGCAGGAAGACGGCGAACCACGGCTCGTGCATGCGGCCGAGCGGCAGGAACCACATCAGCCAGTCGAGTCGCAGGTGGTACGGCGCCCACTGCCGCGGGATCGCCCGCACGTCGCCGGGCTTGCCCTTGAAGCCGTACTCGCGCCACTCGACAGCGGCTCCGTCGCCGTCGGACCCGTCGACCGCGCCCTCGACCACGAACTCGATGCGGCGCTTCGTGACCGTGCCGAACGCGCCGTAGGCGTTCACCAGCATCCACCGGTTGAAGCTCGCGTTCATGAGCTGCCGCCGCGAGACGAGGTTGCGCAGCGGCCACCAGCTCAGCACCAGCAGCAGGGCGGATGCCGCGAGCACGACGACGATCCACCAGAGGGGGCTCGCCGCGGCATCCGTCGCCCCCGAGGCGAGGTCGAGCGGGATCGCGGGCACGACGGCGTGCCACACCCGATCCGGGATCGCCGACGCCGCGAGCACCACGGTGATCCAGTTGAGCCACGCGAAGTTGCCCGTCACGATGAGCCAGAGCTGGGTGAGGATCACGACCGCGGCGGCGATCGCACCCACCGGCACCTGGCCGAGCGCCGGCACCGGCAGCGTCGGCACGAAGAGCAGGAACGGCACGACGAGCTGGGCGACGTGGTTGCCCAGCACCTCGCCGCGGTGGAACCATGCCGGCAGCAGGTGCGCCTGCCGGCTGAGCGGCCCTGGCATCGGCTGCGTCTCGTGGTGGTACATGAGCGCCGTGAGGTCGCGCCACTCGCGACCGCCGCGGATCTTGATCATGCCGGCCCCGAACTCGAGCCGGAACACGAGCCACCACACGGCGACGACGATCGTGATCGGCGGCGGCACCTGCGACGACCCGAGGAACGCGACGGTGAACAGCGCCTCGCAGAGCAGCATCTCCCAGCCGAAGCCGAAGAACGTCTGCCCCACGTTCACGATCGACAGGTACAGCGCCCACGTCGCGAGCAGCACGAGCATCGGCACCCACGGCGGCCCGAGCTGCGGCAGGCCGACGACGACGGATGCCGCGAGCACCACGCCCGCGACCGCGACGACCACGAGCCGCCGATCGCTGTAGCCCCAGCGGAACACGCTCGGACCGCGCCCGCGTCCCTGCGTGGCCGCGAGCAGGCGAGGCACCGGCAGCAGGCCGTGCTCGCCGAGCAGCGGCCGGAACTGGTTCAGCGTCGAGACGAACGCGATGAGCGCGAGCACGGCGACCCCGCGCTGCAGCACCTCGCGCGCGACCTCGTAGTCGCGGGCGTCGAACCAGGCGAACGGCTCCACACCCTCACGCTACGCCCCGGGCGGATTCCCGCACCGGCGGGTCGGCGCACGCCGGTCAGCGCACGCCGGTCAGCGCACGCCGAAGCGATCGCGCAGCGCCAGCCTGGCCGCCCACCAGCCGTTCATGCCGTGCACTGCGGGCCCCGGCGGCGTGGCGGCCGAGCAGAGGTAGACCCCCGGCATCGGCGTGCGCCAGGGCGTCGGCGACATGACGGGCCGCTTCACGAGCTGCGCGAGCGTGAGCGCCCCGGCAGAGATGTCGCCGCCGACGAGGTTGGCGTTGCGCCCGGCCATGTCGGCGGCGCTGCTCGTCGCCGACGCGAGCACGAGGTCGCGGAACCCCGGCGCGAACCGCTCGATCTCGGCGGTGACGATCTCGGTCGCGTCGAACGTCGACCCGGCGGGCACGTGCGTGTACGCCCACAGCACGTGCCGACCGGCCGGTGCCCGCGACGGGTCGAACAGGCTCGGCTGCGTCACGAGCACGTACGGATGCCGCGGCGCACCATCGACGCCGGGCTGCAGCCCGCGGTGCACGGCGTTCTCGGCCGCCGCGATCTCGGCGCGCGAGCCGCCCAGGTGCACGGTCGCGCTCGCCGCGACCTCGGGGTTCGCCCACGGCACCGGGCCCGACAGCGCGAAGTCCACCTTGGCCACGCCCGAGCCGTAGCGGTACCGCCGCAGCGCCCGCGCGTATCCAGCGGGCAGGTCTTCGCGCAGCAGCAGCTCCGGAGTCGTGTCGAGCAGCACCGCGCGCGAATCGCGCACCTCGTCGAGGCGCTCGACCGCGGCATCAGTCACGATCTCGGCACCGCGCTCGCGCAGCTCGGCGACGAGCGCATCGGCGATGGCCTGCGAACCGCCGCGCGGGAACCCCCAGCCGACCCCGTGGCCGTGCATCGCGAGCAGCAGCCCGGCGCCCGCAGAGGCGAGCGACGGCATGCGACCGGCGGCGTGCGCGACGACCCCCGTGAACAGCGCCTCGGCCGTCTCGCCCGAGAACCGATTGTTCCAGAGCCCGGGCACGCCCTGCTCGAGCGCGCGCAGCCCGAAGCGCAGCGTCGCGAGCGGATCGCGCGGCACCCGCAGCAGCTGCGATCCGGTGAACGCGACGACCCCGCGCTCTCGCACGAGCAGGGGTGCGACGAGGCGCCGCCACGCCTGGCCGTCGGCGCCGAGGCCGTCGACCGTGCGCTCGAGGTCGCGCCACGCGATGCCCGCGCGCCCGCCGTCGAGGGGATGCGCGTACGAGGCCTCCGGCACGATCCAGTCGACGCGGTCGAGCAGCCCGAGCCGGCGGAACACGGGCGACGCGAGGGCTGCCGGGTGCACTGCGGACCCGACGTCGTGCCGGAACCCCGGCAGCGTGAGCTCGGCCGTGCGCACGCCGCCGCCCAGGGTCGACGCCGCCTCGAGCACGCGCACCGAGAGCCCGGCGCGTGCCATCACGACGGCGGCGACGAGCCCGTTCGGTCCGCTGCCGACGACCGTGACGTCGGTCACGCGCTCAGAACCCGGCACCGAGGGTGTTCGTGTAGATCCACGGCAGGCGATCCATGATGAGGCGGTGCCTGGTGCCGTGCGCGTCGGGCCCCTCGTCGGGCACCGCGTGCGCGTCGGGGCGCTCGGCATCGGTGTCGAACGCCTCGTCCTCCTGCCACAGCACGGCCGTGCGGTCGTCGCTGTACCGGGAGATGTACGGCGTGATCTCACCGCTCCCGAGTTCGGCGAGCGCCTCGTCGACGGATGCCGCGTCGGTCAGCCCGTGCACGGTCACCCAGGTCGGCGGCCACAGGGTCATTGCGCCGAGCGCATGCCGTTCGAGCACGTCGACCGGGCGCAGCCACTCGGCCTGCACGACCTCGTCGGGAGCGAGCACGAGGTCGCCCTCGGGCACGCGCGCGGCGAAGAACCAGGTGCGTCGCGGCGACGGGGAACCTGGCGGAGGCGTCCAGTGCGCGAACGGCACGAGGTCGTGCCGTCGGAGCACGAGCCCGACCTCCTCGTGCGTCTCGCGCACGGCCGCGTTGCGGGCGGCGGCCTCGTCGTCGGGCGAGCCGTCGCCGACGTCTTCTGGCTCGACCGCGCCGCCCGGGAACACCCACGCGCCGGGGAACCTACCCCGATGCGGTCGTTCGGCGAGCAGCACCTCCACGCCGCGCTCGCCGTCGCGCAGCAGCACGACCGTGGCCGCGTACCCCATGACCCCGTCGTCCATCAGTGCGTCGAGCTCGCCGGACATGCCCTCCACCCTATGGCCGTCCGCCGGAATCCGCACCGTCGGCCGCTCCGCACCGTCCGCCTCGACCGCGGGCGGGCGGGCGGAGTGCGCTCGCGCGTACACTTCGGGGCATGGCCGACCCGCTGCCCCACCACGCCCGCCGCAGCATCCGCCCGTCGTCCGTCTCGCGACTGGCCACGAGCCTGCTCGCCCCGAATCCCGGCCCGATGACGCTCGACGGCACGAACTCCTACGTGCTGCGCGCACCGGGCGCTCGGGGCGCCGTGGTCGTCGACCCGGGGCCGCTCGACGAGGGGCACCTCGAACGGCTCGCCGCGTTCGGTCCGATCGAGCTCGTGCTGCTCACCCACCACCACGGCGACCACCGCGACGGACTCGTGCGGTTCGCCCAGCTGACCGGAGCTCCGGTGCGCGCGATCGACCCCGCGTTCTGCATCGACGCCGCGCCGCTCGTCGACGGCGAGCGCATCACGGCCGCCGGGCTCGAGATCGACGTGCTGGCGACGCCCGGCCACACCGCCGACTCGGCGTGCTTCCTGCTCGCGGGCGACGCGCCGCACGGCTCGATGCTCACGGGCGACACCATCCTCGGCCGCGGCACGACGATCATCGCCGATCCCGACGGCGCGCTCGGCCCCTACCTCGAGTCGCTGCAGCGCCTGCGCGCGGTCGGCCGCGGCTCGGGCGGCCACGTCGCCGTGCTGCCCGGCCACGGACCGGTGCTGCGCGACCTCGGCGACATCTGCGACGAGTACATCGCCCACCGCGCCGAGCGCCTCGACCAGGTGCGAGCCGTGCTCGCCTCGCTCGGGGCGGACCCCGCTGATCCGTCGACCGTCTCGCGGGTCGTCGACACCGTCTACGCCGAGACTCCCGCCGCGGTCAGGCCCGCGGCCGAGGCATCCGTGCGCGCGCAGCTGGCGTACCTCCGCGCACACGGATGACGAATCGGGTCAGGCGACCTCGTAGGTGAGGCAGTCGGCGTCGTCGGACGAGCCGGCGCCGATGCGCACGGAGGCCGCTGTGCACTCGAGCGAGCTGTTGTGCACGCACTCGGCGCGCTGGCAGGCGCCGACGTGGGTCACGACCTTGTCGAGTCCACCTCGTGTGCCGAGCGGGATGAACGTGGCGCATTCGGCGTCGCCGACGGCACCGCCGATCGTGACCGCCGCCGCGTGGCAGTGCGAGTGGTCGTTGTAGGAACAGCCGCTGACCGAACACTCGGAGACGGCGGGCAGTTCGTCGAGGGTCATGCTCATGGTGGCCTCCGCATGGTCGCTGGGTCGCTGGTCGCTGGGTACCGCGATGGTACGCCCGCCCCTCGCGCCACCGCCATGCAAACGTGCCGACTTACCCCAGATCACAGCCGATTTTCTTTTTAGGCGAGCCTCACCTATCCACGCTTTCCGACCCCGGACCTCGCCTCGTCCGGCTTTACCGGCGGTGCCGCGCACGCCAGAATGGAAGGCACGACCTCGAAGGGAAGCTCCATGTCGATCGAATCCGTGATCTGGTCCGTGTTCGGGGTCATCGCCCTCGTCGGCGGCGTCGGACTGATCGCCGCGATCATCTCGCTCGTCCGCGCACCGCGGTAGGCGGTACGCGCGGCCGGCCGCGAGCGGCCCGCCGCGGCATCCGTCAGTGCTTCGGCGGCCTCGTCGACCAGATCGCGAGCACCACGAGGAGCGGCTGGAAGAACAGCCTCGCGAGCCGTGACCGATCCGTCGTGAGGCCGAACGCGTCGCGCCGCTCGCGCCACTGCGCCACGTTGCCCGGGAAGACGGCCACGAAGAACGCCGCCACGATCCATCCGATGCGACGGCGCTCCTTCGGCAGCACGACGAGCGCCTTGCCGAGCGCGACCTCCACCACTCCCGAGGCCACGACGACGCCGTCGGCGTCCATCGGCACCCACGTCGGGACCTGCGCGCGGAACTCCTTGCGGGCGAACGTCAGGTGGCTCACCCCCGCGAAGACGAGCCCGAGGGCGAGGAGCCATCTGGCGATGCTGCGGGGAACCGTGGAGGTGCGGATGTCTGAGCCCATGTTCCGACGCTAGGCGGGAGCGCGGCCGCTGTCATCCCCCTTGCGCATCGCGCGGGAACGGATGCCGCGTCGCACGCGCTCACATCGTCGCGTCGCGTCATCGCTTCGGGATGCGCGTCGCACCCGGGTTACGCTGACGGAGGCCGCGTGTCCCAGCCGCGGCATCCCACCCCATGCTCTTCCGGAGGCCCCCGTGCACGAACCGACGACCGCGACGCCCGCGCTCCACCCCGAGACGCGCCTCATCATCGCCGGTCGTCCCGCGCACACGCCCGATGCGCCGATGAACGTGCCGGTGCACCTCACCTCGACCTACGTCGCCGGCGGCGACCTCGAGTACGCCCGCTACGGCAACCCGTCGTGGACCGCCTTCGAGGAGGCGCTCGGCGGGCTCGAGGGGGGCCGGGCCGTCGCGTTCGCGTCGGGCATGGCGGCGATCACCGCGGTCGTCGACCTGGTGCCCACCGGAGGGCGGGTCGTCGCGCCCCGGCACTCGTACACCGGCACGGTCGCCCAGCTCGACCAGCTCGCGGCGCAGGGACGACTGGCCGTCGCGTACGTCGACATCAGCGACACCGCCGCTGTCGCGGCCGCCGTCGCGGGTGCCGACCTCGTGTGGATCGAGTCCCCCACGAACCCAGCGCTCGAGCTCGCCGACATCCCGGCGATCGTGACCGCGGCGCACGAGCACGGCGCCCTCGTGGCCGTCGACAACACGTTCGCGACGCCGCTGCTGCAGCGCCCGCTCGAATCGGGCGCCGACCTCGTCGTGCACTCGGCGACCAAGTACATCTCGGGCCACAGCGACGTGCTCATGGGTGCGGTCGTCGCCGCGACCGACGAGCTCGCAGAGCGCGTGACCGCGTACCGCACCCTGTTCGGCGCGATCCCCGGACCGTTCGAGACCTACCTCGCGCTGCGTGGCCTGCGCACCCTGCCGGTGCGGCTCGAACGCGCGCAGGCGACCGCGGCCGAGCTCGCCTCGCGCCTGCACGGCCACCCCGCCCTCGACGAGGTGCGCTACCCGGGGTTCGGGGCGATCATCTCCATCGTCGTGCGCGGGGGCAAGGAGCCCGCAGACGCGCTCGTGCAGCGCACCGCGCTCTGGGTGCACGCGACGAGCCTCGGCGGCGTGGAGTCGACCTTCGAGCGCCGCCGCCGCTGGCAGCTCGAGCAGCCAACCATCCCCGACGGCCTCGTGCGCCTCTCGGTCGGCCTCGAGCACGTCGACGACCTGCACCGCGACCTCGTGCAGGCCCTCGACTCGCTCGGCTGAATCGCGACGAACCCCCTGAGCCCGATCGGGGCTCAGGGGGTTCGGTGCTCAGGGATCCGCAGCTCTGGCGGTCGCGCTCAGGCTGCCGTGGCCGGCTTCTTCTCGGAGATGAACAGCGACGCGATCGCACCGATCACGACCACCACCGGGATCAGCCACAGCGCCGTCTGGAAGTCGGCGAGGTCGGCGTCGTCGGGCAGCAGCTGGCTCGGGATCGACTGCAGCAGACCGCCGACGATGAAGCAGATGCCGTTGACGATGGCCGACGCACTGCCCACGAGTCGGCCGGGCACGACCTCGCCCGCGATCGTGAAGCCGAGCATGTGGCCGCCGGCGAAGAAGCCGATCGCGAACATGAGCGTGAGCGCCGCGCCCTTGCCCTCCTCGGGCAGGTAGATCACGAGGGCGATCGCGAGCGCCTGCAGCACCAGCGCGTAGAAGGCCGGCCACTTGCGACTGCCCCAGCGGTTCGACACGATGTTCGCCAGCGGGGCACCGACGGCGAGGCCGAGCCAGGCGAGCGCGGTGAGCACGGTCGCGAAGTCGGTCTCGGCGCCGCGGGCCTCCATGATGCGCGGGCCCCACAGCGTGCCGACGGCGAGCATCGCACCGAACGACGCACCCGCGAGGATCGACGCGAGCACGACGCGCACGTTCGAGAACGCCTTGCCGAGATCGCGCAGGATGTTGGCGAAGACGTTGCCCTTCGGCTTCTCGACGACCACGCCGGGTGCCGGTGCTGGGTTGCGCACGAACGCGAAGAACAGCACCGTGAGGATCACGCCGAACACGCCGAACGCGACGAGCAGCTCCTGCCAGGTGAGGTTGTCGAGCGTGGCGAGGATGAGCGGCTGCCCGATGGCCGAGCCGAGGCTCGCGAACGTCTGCACGAGGCCGAACATGAGGCCGTACTTCGCGGCGCCGAACCAGTTGCCGCCGAGGTATCCGGCGCCGACGAAGCCGAACGACGAGCCGATCGCGAGCACCGCCTGCGCGGTGGCGAGCGTACCGAAGTTCGTGGTGCCCGCGTAGAGGAACGCGCCGACGGTGACGAACGCGACGGCGATCGCCATCAGCGGTCGGGGGCCGAACCGGTCGAGCAGCGCACCCGAGAAGAACTGCACGAGGGCGAACACCCAGGTGTAGATGGATGCCGCGAGGCCGATCTGCCCGATCGTGAGGCTCGCGTCGTTCTGGATGTCGGGAGAGACGACCGCGTATCCGGTCTGGATCGCGAACAGCCACACGACGAAGGTGGTCGCGAGCACCCAGATGAGCCAGGCCTCCGGACCGCCGATGCGTCGATGGTCGCCGTGGAACCACTGGTGCGACCCGTGGTAGTACGCGGCGTGGCCCGTCGATGATCCGGCGGACTGCGCCGGAACGGCGGTCGCGGCGCCCGGCGTTCCGTCGGCGCTGGTGGTGGTGTCTGACATCGGTGCTCCAGTTCCCCTTGGTGAAGCTCGGACGGTACGGGTCAGTGGTTCCTAGTGGCCGTCGCGCGAGTACGCGACATCCCCGGCGATGTAGGTCGTCGCGATCGCGCGGTCGTCGCCCATGGTCGCGAGCACGAAGAGCTGCTCCTCGAGGCTCTCGACCTGGGCGCTGCGGAACTCGAGCAGCGGTGTCGCCTTGGTGTCGAGCACGACGAGGTCGGCCTCCTTGCCCACCTCGATGGAGCCGATGCGGTCGTCGAGCCCGAGGGCCTCGGCGCTGCCGAGCGTCGCGAGGTAGAGCATCTTGATCGAGTCGAGCGGGTACTGGGTGAGCTGGGCGACCTTGTACGCCTCGTTCATCGTCGCCAGCAGCGAGAAGCTCGTGCCCGCGCCGATGTCGGTGCCGAGCCCGACCTTCACCGGGTGCGTGTGGTTCTTCGCCTGGTGCACGTGGAACAGGCCGCTGCCGAGGAACAGGTTCGAGGTCGGGCAGTGCGAGATCGCCGACCCCGTCTCGTGCACCCGCAGCCGCTCGTGGGCCGTCAGGTGCACGCCGTGCGCGAGCACCGCGCCCGGCCGCAGCAGCCCGGCCCGGTCGTACACGTCGAGGTACCCGTTCGCCTCGGGGAACAGCGACTTGACCCAGGCGATCTCGCCGAGGTTCTCGCTCACGTGCGTGTGCATCAGCGTCGTGGGGTGCTCGCGGAGCAGCGTGGCGGCCGCGGCGAGCTGCTCGGGCGTCGAGGTCGGCGCGAACCGCGGCGTGACCGCGTAGTGGTTGCGCCCCTTCCCGTGCCAGCGTTCGATCAGCGCCTTCGAGTCGTCGTAACTCGACTGCGCGGTGTCGAGCAGGTGCTCGGGGGCGTTGCGGTCCATCATGACCTTGCCGCCGACCATGCGCATGTTGCGCCGCGTCGCCTCCTCGAAGAAGGCGTCGACCGACTGCGGGTAGACCGCCGCGAACGTCAGCGCGGTCGTCGTGCCGTTCGAGAGCAGCTGGTCGAAGAACACCTTCGCCACGGCATCGGCGTACGCCTGGTCGACGAACTTCTGCTCCGCGACGAAGGTGTACGTGTTCAGCCAGTCGATCAGCTGGGCCCCGAAGGCCGCGATGATCCCCGTCTGCACGTAGTGGATGTGGGTGTCGATGAACCCGGCGGTGATGATGCCGTCGGGGTGGTGGTCGACGTGCGCGCCGTCGGCGAGCAGGTGCTTCGTCTGGTCGTACGGCCCCACCGACGTGATCACCCCGCCCTCGACGATGATGAGTCCGTCGGTGTGCTCGACCAGCACATCGGACTCGAGGAACGGATCCCCCGTCACCGTGACGACGTGCCCGCGGATCGCGTGGTCACCTGACGTGGAGCTCGGTAGGTAGTACGGCATGACATCCCCTCATGTATCCCGACTTCGGCTCGACCCTATCGGCGTCGACTACGCCGGGTCCACGACACTCCGGTCCCCGACTCGATCCCGGAGCAGGGCGGCGGCGACGGCGCCGACGACGAGCACCGCCGGCATCAGCCAGAGCGCGGCCTGGTAGTCGGCGAGCGCGGGGTCGGCCGGCATCAGCGACGACGGGATCGAGGTGAGCAGGCCGCCGATGAGGAAGCACACGCCGTTCACGATCGCCGAGGCACTGCCGATGTAGGCTCCGTCGACCGACTCGCCCGCGACCGTGAAGCCGAGCATCTGCACGCCCGAGAAGAGGCCGACCGCGAACATGAGCACGACGGCGACGCCCTGCCCCTCGGTCGGCAGGTAGATCACCAGCGCGATGGCGGCGGCCTGGAGGAGCAGCCACACGACGGCCGGCACCTTCCGGCTGCGCCATCGATCGGACACGATGTTGACGAGCGGGGCACCGACGGCGAGCCCGAGCCACGCGAGCGCCGTGAGCACGGTGGCGAAGTCGGTCGGCGCGCCCCTGGCCTCCATGATGCGCGGGCCCCACAGCGTGCCGACCGCGAGCATCGTGCCGAATGCGGCGCCGCCGAACAGGGCGGAGAGCACGACGTCGCGGGTCGCGAAGCAGTGCCCGAGGTCGCGCAGGATGACGGCGATCACGTTGCCGCGGGGCGCAGTCGAGGGCGCGGCATCGGCGACGACCGGATCGCGCACGATCACGACGAAGAGGATCACGAGCAGCACGCCGAACACGCCGAACGCGAGCAGCAGCTGCTGCCAGCTCAGCGCGCCGAGCAGCAGGAGGATGACCGGCTGCCCGATCGCGGAGCCGAGGCTCGCCGCGGCCTGCACCAGCCCGAACATGAGCCCGTACCGCGCCGCGACGAACCACTTGCCGCCGATGTACCCGGCGCCGACGAAGCCGAACGAGGCGCCGACCGCGAGCACCGCCTGCGCGGCGGCGAGCGTCGCGAAGTCCGTGGTGCCAGCGTAGAGGAACGCCCCGACCGCGACGAGTGCGACCGCGATCGCCAGCAGCGGGCGGCTGCCGAAGCGGTCGAGCAGCGACCCGGAGAAGAACTGCACGAGCGCGAACACCCACGTGTAGATCGAGGCCGCGAGGCCGACCTGGGCGAGCGTGAGGCCCGCATCCTGCTGGATCTCGGGCGAGACGACCGCATACCCGGTCTGGATCGCGAAGAGCCAGACGACGAACGTCGTCGCGAGCACCCAGACGAGCCACGCCTCCGGCCCGCCGATGCGGCTCGGACGGCTCGACGTGATTCGGGTGCCCTGGTCGCTCATGCAGGTATCCAACACCCTCCACTGCCCGAGCGGCGGGAGGCACCGCGAACGCGGCGAGCCGCCTGCCCTCGGCGAGCGGGCTCCGCGGTCAGCGCGCGAGCAGCCAGTCCATCGCGTCGGGCACGACATCGAGCACCGAGACGTGCCCGTCGTCGAGCCGGAACCAGGCCGTCGCATCGGGCAGGTGCGCGACGAGCCACGACGCGTGCGTGCGCGGCACGACGCGGTCGCCCTCGCCCTGCACGACCAGCACCGGCACGGTCACCTCGGCGAGGTCGAACCCCCACGGTGACGCGAACGCCACGTCGTCGTCGATGAGCCCGTCGTCGCCCCACTCGGCCGACCGCGCGACATCCGCCCCGAGGTCGGCCCAGCCGGCATCGAGCGCGGCGAAGTCGGCGGGCAGGAACTGCTCGGGGTCGAACTCGTCGGTCTCGGCGAACCGGGCCCGCGCGGCGCGGCCCTCGCGCGCGGATCGCAACCCGCCGGGCGCCCGCATGCCGCCGAACCAGTCGAACCGGTCGGTGAACGGCGCCAGTCCGGCGAGCGAGACGACGGCGATCACGCGATCCGGATGCCGCGCCGCGCCCGCGAGCGCATGGGGCCCGCCGCCCGACGCGCCCATCGCGAAGAACCGGTCGACGCCGAGCGCATCGGCCACCGCAACGGCGTCGTCGCCCGCCGACGCCACGTCGCGACTCGGATGCGGCGACGATCCGCCGTACGACGGGCGCGCATACGAGATGACGCGGATGCCGCGCGCCGCCGCCGCGGCCACGACCGGGTCGAGCGGCGCGCCCGTCTGGGGCGAGCCGTGGTGCCACATGAGCACGCCCGCCGCATCCGACGCGCCGGCCTCGGAGGGTGCACCGGTGTCGTACGCGCGCAGCGATCTGCCGTCGGGGAGCCGCACGTCGAGGGAGTTCGCCACCCGGCCAGCCTAGGCTGAACCCCGATGATCCAGCGGTTCCTCTCGGGTGCGCGCATGCTGCTGCGCGGCTTCGGGTTCTGGCGCAGGCAGCCCGGTGCGATGCTGCTCGGGCTCGTGCCCGCCGCGATCGTCTGGGTCGTGGTCATCGTCGCGCTGGTGGCGCTCGGCGTGAGCCTGCCGTCGATCACGGTCTGGATGACGCCGTTCGCCGCGGGCTGGGTCGAGCCGTGGGCCACGATCACGCGCACGGCGATCGGCGCACTGCTGCTCGGCGGCGCGATCGTGCTCGCCGCCGTGACGTTCACGGGGCTCGCGCTGCTCGTCGGCGACCCCTTCTACGAGCGCATCTGGTTCGCGGTCGAGCAGGATCTCGGCGGCGAGCCCACGGGCGAGGGCCTGGGGTTCTGGCGGTCGGCGCGCGACGCGGTCGCGTTCATCGGCCTCGGCGTGCTGGTGTCGATCGGCGTCGGACTCAGCGGGCTCGTGCCGATCGTCGGCGGGGTGCTCGCACCCGTGCTCGGCGTCGTGCTCTCGGGCCGGCTGCTCGCGTGGGAGCTCACCGGGCGCGCGTTCGAGTCACGCGGCATCCCGGCCGACGCGCGCCGCGCGCTCCTGCGCGCTCACCGGGCACGGCTGCTGGGCTTCGGCGTGGCCACCCAGCTCTGCTTCATGGTGCCGCTCGGTGCGGTCTTCACGATGCCGGCCGCGGTCGCGGGCGCGACGATGCTCGCGCGGGCCGTGCTCGACGACGACGCGGCACGAGACCTCGCTCAGCCCGGCGCGACGCCCTCGTAGAGCAGCACGGGCACCGGGCCGAAGGGCCTCGAGCGCACCCGCATGCGCCGCACGTCGACGCCCGTGAAGCCGGCCGCTTCCAGGAGCGGCTCGGGATCGCGGTTCCAGTGGCAGCCGTGGTCGAGCCACGTCGCGATCGGGGTCGCCAGGTTCTGCACCACTCGCTTCGCGGTGCCGCGCGGAGCCGCGACGTGGTCGACGAACACGACCCGCCCGCCGGGCACGAGCACGCGCCGCACCTCGGCGGCCACGGCCGCGACATCTGTCACCGAGCAGAGCACGTAGGTGCCGACGACCGCGTCGAGCGACGCATCGGGCAACGGGATGTGCTCGGCCGTCGCGTCGAGCGGCGTCGGGTCGTGCCGCCACTCGCGCGCCCGCGTGGCCAGTTCGCGTCGACGGCCGGCGTCGGGCTCGAGGCCCCGCCACACGACATCCGGATGCAGCGCGCCGAAGTTCTCGCCCTCACCCGCGCCGATCTCGAGCACGCGCCCCCGCAGCCGACCGATGAACTCGCGTTCGAGGTCGTCGAGGTCGTCGTTCGAGAGCAGCTCCACCTGCGGCACGATACCGCGGGCACGACGGCGCGTCAGCCGCGGACCGTGCCGCCCTTGGCCGCGATGCGCTTCAGCAGCGGCGGCTTGGCCAGCACCCAGGCGACCGCCATGACCACGACCGAGAGGGCGAACACGATGAAGCCGAGCCAGTCGTCGGCGTCGCGCGCGAGGTACATCTGGTTGAGCTTCACGAGCGCGCCGGTGGTGAACACGAGCACCACGTGCACGAACACGAAGCCGAGGAAGAACAGCATGACCGGATAGTGCACGGCGCGGGCGAGCTTCTCGGGGAACGCCCGCACGAGTGCGCCTTCGGGCGGCCACACCGACGAGAGGCGGAGGCCGGTGAGCAGCGCGAGCGGCGAGGCGATGAACACGATCGCGAAGTACGCGAGCTGCTGGAGCGAGTTGTAGACGACCCACGAGTTCTCGGTCGGCCAGTCGAGCGACGCGTACTGCAGCGCGGCCGAGAGCGCGTTCGGCACGACGGCCCAGTCGGTGGGCACGATGCGCAACCACTGGCCGGTCGCGAAGAGCACCACGACGTAGACGGCGCCGTTGAGGATCCAGAACGCGTCGAGCCAGAGGTGGAACCAGAGGAAGATGCCGAGGCGGCGCGGCGCGCGCTTCGTGCGCGGCCAGCGGGTGTTGTCGCGCGTGAAGAAGCCGGGCGGGCGCTGCTTCGACCGCAACTGGAAGCCCGTGCGCACGATGAGCAGCAGGAAGAACGAGTTCAGGAAGTGCTGCCAGCCGAGCCAGGCCGGGATGCCGACGGGCGTGCCCTCGGGCGGCGGCACGATGCCCGGGTAGTCGGCGATGAACGCCTCGCCGCCCGGGGTGCCGCGCAGCCAGCGCGCGAGCACGACCACGAGCACCACGGCGACGACCGAGAGAAGCGCCGTCCACCCGATCAGGCGACGGCGCGGCCGCATCCACTCGACGAGACGGGAGGACGACTTCGAGGCGGTCTCGGTCATCGCGCGGGGAGGTCCTTCCGGAACGGTTGGGTGGCTGCAACGACGATAGCGCCGCGACCTGAGCGTCGCGAAGTCGGCTGCAACAGGTCGCCACAGAGCGGGACTCGGGCGATCGGATGCCGCGGCGGGCGTCAGCCGTCGAGGCCGGCCGCTCGCCGAGCGGCGCCGATGAACGCGGGGCGCACGCGCTCCCAGCCGTCGAGGTACCCGCCGACCATGGCCGCGTCGCGGAGGAGCACGAGCTGGCCGGCGGCGACGGCGGGGTCGGCCGCGCCTGCGCCGGTGAGCAGCGCCTCGAGCGTCTCGCGGAACCAGGTGCGGTGCTCGTCGACCGTGACGCGCACGCCGCTGTCGGCCTCGGGGTACTCGGCGGCGGCGTTGATGAACGGGCAGCCGCGTGTGTGCAGGCGCGCGACGTCGTCGGCGAGCCCGTCGATGACGAGCTCGAGCAGCCGCTCGGGGTCGTCGGTCTCGGCGCCGGCTCGTTCGAACGCGCCGCGGATGGTCGCGTCCTCCACACCGAGGTAGGCCTCGACGAGGTCCTCCTTGCTCGGGAAGTGCCGGTAGAACGTGGCGCGCGTGACGCCCGCCTCGCCGATGATGCGGTCGACGCCGACGGCGTGGATGCCCTCCCGGTAGAAGAGGTCGGATGCCGTCTGGAGCAGTTTCTCGCGGGCCAGGGAGGCCCCCGCCGGGGTGGTTCGTGTTGCCATGAGGTTAATTATAGAACGTTCTGTCTACTTTTTCTTGACATTCCCTCGCGGAGGGGTCTACATTCGGGAATACCAGAAAGCAGACCGATCGTTCTACTTACCGAACGGTCACCGAACAGGAACGAATCCCGGACCGAACGGACCGGACCGACAAGGAGCAGGAATCATGACCACCACCGACAAGACCCCCATCGTCCTCGTCCACGGCCTCTGGATGACCCCCAAGAGCTGGGACACCTGGGCCGAGTACTTCGAAGCCCGCGGCCACCGCGTCATCCGCCCGGGCTGGCCCGGCATCGACGACCGCGACGTCGCCGACATCCGCTCCAACCCAGAAGCCCTCAAGGGCATCGGCCTGAAGCAGATCGCCGACCACTACGAGCGCATCATCCGCGAACTGCCCGTGAAGCCCATCATCATGGGCCACTCCTTCGGCGGCGTGCTCATCCAGATGCTCGCCGACCGCGACCTCGGCTCGGCCTACGTCGCCGTCACCCCCGGCCAGACGGCCGGCATCACGACCCTCCCGCCGTCGACCCTCCGCACCGGGTTCCCGATCCTCTCGAACCCGTTCGGCAAGAACGGCGCCAAGCCCATCTCGAAGGCGCACTTCCACTTCACCTTCGGCAACGACCTCAGCCGCGAGGCATCCGACGAGCTCTGGGAGCAGTACGCGGTGAACTCGTACAACCGGGTGTTCTTCGAGGGCGTCGCGGCCGCGTTCAACGAGAAGGGCGGCGCGTCGCACGTCGAGTACGGCAAGACCGACCGCGCTCCCCTGCTCATCATCACCGGCGAGATCGACCACGTCGTGCCGCCGGCCATCGGCAAGGCGATCCTCAAGAAGTACCGCGACTCGGGCAGCCCCTCGGTCGTCGACTACAAGGAGTACCCGGGCCGCACGCACCGCATCGTCAGCCAGGACGGCTGGGAAGAGGTCGCCGAAGACGCGCTCGCCTGGGCCGAGGCGCACGACACCAACGCCGCGACCGTCTGATCGGATGCCGCATCCGCACCACTGCTCCGAACCGCATGATGCCCGCACCGGCCGAGCCGGGGCGGGCATCGGCGCGTCCGGACGGCCGAGCGCCCGCGCGTCGTGCGTCGTGCGTCGTGCGTCGTGCGCTCACGCCTCGCCGGTGGGCTCGTCGCCGACGTGCAGCCCGACCCGGTCGGGCACCGACATCGGCACGCGGGGCAACCACGACGCGACCTCGGGCCAGGCCCGCCCCGTCGGCAGGCGGCGCAGCAGCGACGCGAGCGACGCATCGGCCGACGGCCACGGGATGACCCGCGTCGGCGACTCGCTCGCGAGCACGCCGAGCCACCAGTGCTTCCACGTCACGGGCAGCACCTCGGGGTGCAGCACCACGTAGTAGTCGGGCACGCTGATCGCACGCCTGCCCGCGGCATCCATCGCCCGTTCGATCTCGAGCTCCAGCACGCCGAACGTGGACTGGTCGTCGAAGAACTCCACCCAGGCGGCCGCGACGTGCCCGAGCGGATCGTGGTCGTGCACGACGTACGGCGCCGACGACGACGCCTGCCAGCGGGCCACCTCGTCGTCGCTCGCCTCCGAGAGGCTCGCCGCCTGCACGTTCGCGAGGCGCTCGAGCGAGCGGATGGCCTGCGACGCCTCGTCGCCGACCACGACCAGGGTCGTGCTGCCGGGAGCCTCCATTTTCGGAGTCTACGTCGGCACCGGGGCGCCGTCGCCGTCGGCGCGCGATCCGTCTCCGAACCGAAACACGGCCGTCACGGGGCGCGCGAGTCGCCGAGGATCGCCGACCGACGCGTGTCGACTACGCGGCCGGCGCGGCCTCGGCCGCCCGGCGCTCGATGGCCACGGCCGCCTCGAGGTAGGGCACGTCGCCGATCGAGCGCACGTGCCAGGCGGCGTTCGCGTACTGCACGACCGACGACGACAGGTTGTCGAACCGCGGGTAGTGGCGCGGGTCGTGCCCGGAGATGGCCGCGAGCGTCTGCCGGATGAACGCGCCGTGGGCCACGGCCAGCACGGGCCGACCGTCGTGGTCGGCGGCGATGCGGTGCAGCCCGCGCACGCCGCGCTCGGCGACGTCGCGGTCGTCCTCCTTGCCGGGGATCACCCGGTCGGGCCAGCGGATCGCCAGCTCGCGCGACGTGATGCCCTCGGCCTCGCCGTACTCCTGCTCGACGAGCTCGTCGTAGGCGCCGGTGAACGGCAGGTCGAGCGCATCGGCGAGGATCTGGGCGGTCTCGCGCGCCCGCCCGAGCGAGGAGCTCACGACGGCCTCCCAGTACCCGCCCGCGAAGTCGGCGGCGGCGGCCCGGGCCTGCGCCCGGCCGACGTCGTTGAGCGGGATGTCGGTTCGGCCCTGCAGTCGTCCGGCGGCGTTCCAGTCGGTCTGTCCGTGGCGAATGAGGGCGAGCACCGGAACAGCCTACGAGCGTGCGGCTGAACGGACCCTGCGCACGCGCGCGTGCCGCCCGGTCGTTGCCGGACCGTGACGTTGCCGGACTCGCCCGGCGTGCGGGATCAGCCCGCGGCCTGATCCATCGTGTTGGTGCCGTCGGAGAGGATCCGCGAGATCATGCCGAACACGTTGTGGTCGGGATCGAGCAGGTAGCCGACACGCCCGATGCCCTGCATGTCGTCGAGCGGCAGCGCCTCAGTCGCCCCGAGCTCGAGGCCCTTCGCGAAGAGCGCGTCGATGTCGTCGACGCCGACGACCACGTTCGCGCCGGTGACGGGCGCGCCGACGGCCGGCTGCGGACCCATGCGCTGCGTGAGCCCGCCGTTGATGCCGTGCCCCGGCTGGCCCGCGACGTTGCCGATCGCGCCCTCGCCGGTGTCGATCGACCAGTACGGGATGTCGCCGTACTGCGTGAAGCGCCAGCCCAGCAGCTCGGAGTAGAAGTCGATGAGCCGCTGCGGCTCCGACGCGTGGATCTCGAAGTGCACGACGAGGTTCGCCATGGTCTCCCCCTGTGTCTGCTCGGGGCACCGGTCTCGATCGCACCGACGAGACGAGCGGATGCCGCGGCTCGCGCACAGGCTACGCCCGCGTCGCGGCATCCGCCATGCCGGGGGCGTCAGCCTCGGAGGAGCCCGCGCAGGGTCTGGATCGTGTCGGCCTCGGCGGCCGGCTTGTCGTCGCGGTAGCGCTTGACCCGCGCGAAGCGCAGTGCGATGCCGCCGGGGTACCGGCTCGAGCGCTGCACGCCGTCGATCGCGATCTCGACGACCGTCACGGGTTCGACGAACACCGTGTTGGCCGTGCGCCTCGTCTCGATCTCGGGGAACCGCTCGGTCTGCCAGCGGAGCAGCTCGTCGGTGAGCCCCTTGAACGTCTTGCCGACCATCACGAACGACCCGGGCTCGCCGAACTCGCCCGCCGCGTCGAGCGCCCCGAGATGCAGGTTCGACAGCAGCCCGGTGCGGCGCCCCGACCCCCACTCGCACGCGAGCACGACGAGGTCGTAGGTGTGCACGGGCTTGACCTTGATCCAGCTCGCGCCGCGTCGCCCGGCCGCGTAGGGCGCGTCGACCGCCTTGACCACGACGCCCTCGTGGCCCGCGGCGAGCGCCTCGCGGGAGACGCGCTCGGCGACCTCGGGGTCGGCCGTGATCTCGCCGGGGATGCGGTGCGCCGGGGCGATGCGACCGAGCTCGGCGATGCGGGTCGACAACGGCTCGTCGATGAGGTCGCGCCCGTCGACGTGCAGCACGTCGAAGAACCACGGGTGCAGCAGCGTCGCCCGCTCGGCATCGGCGCCGAAGCGCGACATCGTCTCTTGGAACGGGCGCGGCCCGCCGTCTTCGTCGAGTGCGAGCGTCTCGCCGTCGAGGATCACGTCGTGCACGGGCAGTGCTCGCACGATCTCGACGACCTCGGGCAGCCGGTGCGTGATGTCGGCGAGGTTGCGGGTGAACACGCGTACGTCGTCGCCGACCCGGTGCACCTGGATGCGCGCGCCGTCGAGCTTGACCTCGACCGAGGCCTCGCCGGTGGTCTCGATCGCCGCCGCCGCGCTCGGTGCGGTCGCCGCGAGCATGGGCTGCACCGGTCGCCCGACCACGAGCCCGACGTCGTCGAGCTCGGCGGCCGTGCCCGTGAGCGCGAGCAGCGCCGTGGCCCCGAGGTCGCCCTGCAGCATCGCGGCCCGGCGCACGCTCGCGGCCGGCCGGTCGGCGGCTGCGGCGACGGCGTCGGTCAGCACGCCCTCGAGCGCGCCCGTGCGCATCTCCCCGAGCAGGGCGCGCGCGATGAACTCCTGCTCGTCGGCGGTCGCGCGCGAGAGCAGGTCGAGCAGCTCGCGGGCTCGGTCTGCGCTCGACCCGGTTCCGGATGCCGCGGCGAGCCGCTCGAACGCCAGGTCGAGGTCGGCGACGGTCAGACCCGCCAGGGCCGCGGGCTCGACGGACGCCGTGGCCGAGGCCACGCCCCGCCATCCGACCCCGAGCCGACCCTGTCGGGGCCGGCCCACGAGCAGCCCGACGGCGGGCACGATCTCATCGGGCGCGAGCCGCCCGAGCAGGTCGGCGAGCGCCTCGATCTTCGCCAGGCGCGAGCGGGTCGCGGCGACGGCGGTGGAGGTGGTGACGAGCTCGGCGAGCAGCACCCGACCAGTCTCGCATCGGCCTCCGACACCGTCGATGACGCCCCGCGGACGCGGGACTCGCCCGCCGTCGCCGGTCGCACTACTCTGGGGCGGACCGTTCGTGAGGAGTCGACATGTCCGAGCTTCCCGTCTTCACCGTCGCCGACCTCGAGTCCCAGCCGCAGCTCGACCTGCCGTCGTTCGTGAACGACGACGCGGTCGATCTCGGGGTCACGGCCATCGAGGTGATCCGCACCAGGCGCCTCAACCTCGCGGTGCGCATCGTGCTGCGCGGCGACGTCGTCTTCCAGGCGAAGCTGCGCGACACGGGGCGCGGCAACGACGAGTGGCTCGCGGGCAAGGCCGCCGTCGTCGAGCGGTTCGGCGAGCCGTCGCTGCTGGTGCGGCGCCGCCACGAGGAGGCCGGCACCCCGTTCGACGAGCGCGACGACGTCGACCACGACATCTCCCGGGCGCACGGCGGTTCGCTGCCGATCCGGGTCGACGGCGAGCTCGTGGGAACCATCACGGTGTCGGGCGAGCCCGACGTGATCGACCACGAGGTCGCGACCGAGGCCGTGCGTCGGTTCCGCGCGCGCTGAGCGCACGGGCGGCGGCCACCGGCATCCGCTCGCCGTCGGCGTTCAGACCCCGATCGTGAGCGCCGCCGTGTAGCCGGCCGACGCCGAACCCGACATGTTCGCGATCTGGTGGATGCCGCCGTCGTCGCTGAACACGTTGTCGCTCGACAGGCTCACCTGCGAGACATTGCGCACGCTCTGTTCGTAGCCGGGGGTCGCGTACACGACCGCGTTGGTCTCCTCCGGCAGCGCGATCTGCGAGGTCTTCACGATGGGCCCGCTCGCGACCGCCGTCGCGACGTCGGAGTAGACCTCGAAGTGGATGTGCGGCCAGCGGCCGCTGTAGCAGGCCGGGTAGATCGAGGTGAAGGTCACCGTACCGTTCGCATCGGTCTCCTGCACGCCGCGCAGGTAGTTCTCGTTCTCGAGCCCGTTCGAGTAGAGCGAGTACGCCCCGTCGCGGTCGCAGTGCCACAGGTAGACGCCGGCGCCGGCGAGCGCGCTTCCCGTCGCGGCATCCCGCACCGTGAGCGCGATCGTGAGCGGCACGCCTTGGGCGACCGTGGTCGACGATCCGAACGACGACCGGATGTCGCTGCGCACGATGCCCGAGTCGTCGAGCACGTTGACGCCGTTCGAGCCGTCGGCGGGGTACGGGCCTCCGGTCTCGTCCGGCACCTCGTCGATCGGGCCGGATGCCGCGGCGGTCGCCGAGGGAGTGGGGGTCGGCGTGGGGGTCGGCGTTGCCGACGCCGTACCGCTCGGCGACGCGGTGGCCGTGGCCTTCGGCTCGTCGGCCGCGCAGGCCGCGAGCAGCGCGGTCAGCCCGACGCCGCCGAAGATGCCGAGAGCGCGCCTGCGGTCGACGAGCGTGCGGATGTCGTAGACGAGCCCGCGGTGGTCCTCGTCGATCTCGTTGCCGTCGGCGTCGATCCAGCGGGGGTCGTTGGTCATGTCCTGCTCCTTCGGGCGGTGGCCTGCGTGCGACCAGTGTGGCCGCGGCATCCCGCAACCCCCTGTGGATCTCCGATGGGCTTCCTATGATGGTCGCGCCGGGCCCCGATCGGGCGTTCGGCTGCCACGGAACGCGAGGGAGCACACCATGGGAATCGTCTCGGTCGACCTCTTCATCACGCTCGACGGGGTCTATCAGGGCCCCGGCGGCCCCGACGAAGACGAGGAGGGCGGGTTCGACCTCGGCGGCTGGCAGGGGCACTATCTCGACGAGGAGAACGGCGCCGCGATCGGCGAGGGCATCGAGCGCATGGACGCGCTGCTGCTGGGGCGCAAGACCTACGACATCTTCGCCGGCTTCTGGCCGCACCGGGGCGACGAGCCGATCGCCGTGACGTTCAACGCGCTGCCGAAGTTCGTGGTGTCGCGCACGCTCGCCGACCCGGAGTGGGCCGGCACCACGGCGCTCTCCGACGTCGAGCAGGTGCGGCCGCTGAAGGACCGGTTCGACGACATCCACGTGATCGGCAGCGGCGATCTGGCCCGCTCGCTGCTCGCGGCGGGGCTCGTCGATCGCCTCAACCTGTACCTGTACCCCGTCGCGCTCGGGGCCGGCAAGCGTCTCTTCGACGGCATCGGGGTTCCCGGCGCGTTCACGCTCGCGCAGCCGCCCCGGGTGTTCCCGAGCGGGGCGATGCTGCTCGTCTACGAGCCCGACGGCGAGGCGGTCACGGGCTTCGACATGTCGAAGTAGGCCCGCACGCGCATCGGTGCGGTTCCTGCCAAGCACCGGTCACGACCTGCCGATGAGCCCGCCATCCCTCCCTCGGGCCGTGCCGCGTGCCCGAAGATGGTGGGATGCACGCCGGACACCGCTTCTCCGCTGACCCCGCCGACCTCGACCGCGCGCTCGTACACCGCTGGCTGTCGACCGACGCCTACTGGGCGCTCGGCCGCACGCGCGAGAAGCAGGAGGCCGCGATCGCGGGGTCGCGCAACTACGGTGTCTACGACGCGACGACCGGCGCGCAGGTCGCCTACGCCCGCATCGTGACGGATGCTGCGACCTTCGCGTGGCTGTGCGACGTGTACGTCGACCCGTCGGTGCGCGGACTCGGCATCGGCGTCGCGCTGATCGAGGGCGTGATCGCCGACCTCGAGCCGCTCGGCCTGCGCCGCTCGATGCTCGCCACCGCCGACGCGCACGGCCTGTACGAGCGGTTCGGGTTCGAGCCGCTCGCCGAGCCCGACCGGTGGATGGTGCGCTGGCACGACGCGAACGACCGCGGAGTCGGCGGCGCGGGTTCGGGCGCAGGCGCGACGGGCGACGCCGGGGCGGGCGCCGCCGCCGGCCCCGGCGACCCCGAGCCGCCCCTTGCCGACCCGGCCGCGACGCCGTAGCTTCGGCGCATGCACGATCGCGAACGAGGGCTCGAACGCCTGCAGGCGGTGACCGGCGACGCGAGGGAGCGGGCGGATGTCGCGGTCGGCCGCATGTTCGGATCAGAGGGCTACTCGGTGCGCGGCAAGCTGTTCGCGTTCGTCTCGACCGACGGCCGCCTCGTGGTGAAGCTCCCCGAGGCCCGCATCGACGAGCTCGGGCTCGACAACATGGTCATGCGCGGCCGTCCGATGCGCGAGTGGGCGGCCGTGCCCTACGAGGCCGGCGCCGAACGCTGGTCGGCGATCGCGGCCGACGCGCTCGCGTTCGTCGACGAGATCACGCCGTAGCGGCGCCGCGGGCCCGGCGCTGCTCGGCCACCCACGCGTCGAAGGTCTGCGTGCCGAGCACCGCGTCGGGGCCGGGCAGCGTGTCGCCGCGGCGCATGGCCGAGAACTGCTTGCCGGGCAGCGCGACCGCGAGCACCGGGCCGCGCAGGCCCCTGGCCTTCGCGAGGCGGCGCACCATGTCGGCGACATCCTCGCGCCTGGGTCCCGCGAAGTCGGGGCTGCGCCCGGCCGGCCCCCGCTCGGCGAGCTCGACCAGTCGCTGCCCGACCTCACGGGCGGCGACCGGCTGCGAGGCGAGGCGAGGCGCGAGATGCAGCCCCGCGAACGAGAGCATGCCGAGCATCTGCGCCGCGAACTCGTGGAACTGCGACGCGCGCATGATGGTGAACGGCACGTCGCCCTGCTCGGCCGCGCGCTCCTGCGCGACCTTGCCCGCGTAGTAGCCGTAGGGCGCCCGGTCGATGCCGACGATCGAGAGCGTGACGTGGTGCCCGACGCCGGCCGCGCGCTCGGCGGAGAGCAGCGTGCGCGTGGTCGTCGTGAAGAACTCCTCGGCCGCGGAGGCCGATCTCGCGTTCGCGTTCGCGGCGTCGATCACGGCGTCGACGCCCTCGAGCGCGGCTGCGACGCCCGTGCCCGCGACGAGGTCGACCCCGTTCGAGCGCGTGAGCACGACGACCTCGTGCCCGCGCTCGCGCACGGCCTCGACGACGTGGGTTCCGACGGTTCCGGTTCCTCCGGCGACGGCGATTCTCATGTGTCCTCCTGTTCGGTGCGCGATGGGCGCTCACTGCATCGACGACGCAGCACCGCCGGACGCAAGGCCCGTGGCAGGGTTGAGCCATGTCGGAACCTCGCCAGGGCTTCAGCGTCGACCCCGATGCCGCCACCCTCGACGCCGAGCGCCCGGCACTCATGGGCCTCGCGTACCGCATGCTCGGCACCGTCGCCGACGCCGAGGACGCGGTGCAGGAGACGTACGCCAGGTGGTTCCGGATGTCGCGGCAGCAGCGCGATGACGTGCAGAACGTGGGCGGGTGGCTCATGCGCACCGCGAGCCGCATCTGCCTCGACCTGCTCGGGTCGGCGCGGGCCCGTCGCGAGCACTACGTCGGCGAGTGGCTGCCCGAACCGCTGCCGTCGAGCGGGCTCGGTGCGATCGGCCTGTCGGCGGCATCCGCGACGGCCGACCCGCTCGACCGGGTAGCGCTCGACGAATCGGTGAGCACCGCGATGCTCGTGGTGCTCGAGTCGCTCACGCCGGCCGAGCGCGTCGCGTTCGTGCTGCACGACGTGTTCGCGATGTCGTTCGCCGAGATCGCCGAGATCGTCGGGCGCACGCCCGACGCGTGCCGTCAGCTCGCGTCGTCGGCCCGCCGGCACATCCGCGAGCGCCGCGCCGGCGCGGCGACGCGCGAGCAGCACGCCGCGACGACTCGGGCGTTCCTCGAGGCCGCCGCGTCGGGCGAGTTCGATCGCCTGCTGCGCGTGCTCGACCCGTCGGTCGTGGCGATCTCCGACGGCGGCGGACTCGTGAACGCGGCCCGCAGGCCCGTCGTGGGCGCAGACCGCGTCGCGCGGTTCCTGCTCGGCATCATCGGCCGCCGCGGCGAGTCGATGCGCACCGACGTGCACGAGACCGCCGACGGACTCGTGCTGACCGCGACCGAGGGCGGGGTCGTCGACTCGGTCACCGTGCTCGACGTCGAGGGCGAGCGCATCGTGGGCGTGCGCATCATGCGCAACCCCGAGAAGCTCGCCCTCTGGAACCGCGCCGACGCCCCGCACTGACGAGCCCCTCCGATCGGGTTCAGCGCCGAAGGTCGTCGGGCTGCACGAGGCGGTCCTGATCCCACGGCACCGACCAGCCGAGCTCGTCGAACATGCCCGCGAGCACGAGCGCCGTGAACCCCCAGACGACGCGGCCGCCGACGGTGAACGCCGGGCCCCGGAACGTGCGGTCCTCGAAGGTCAACGCCGTCGTGCCGCGATTGGCGGGGTCGAGCAGGTCGGCGACCGGCACCCGGAACACCTCGACCGACTCGTCGTGGTCGACGGCGGCGACCTGCGACGGCCTGGTCCACCACGCGGGCACCGGCGTCACGAGGTGGTTGCTCACGGGCAGCGGCATCGGGGCGAGCGTGCCGAGCGGCTCGACGCCGTCGGGGTCGACGCCCGTCTCCTCGGCGGCCTCGCGAAGCGCCGCGGCGATCGGCCCGTCGTCGGAGGCCTCGAGCCGCCCGCCCGGGAACGCGATCTGCCCGGGGTGGCTGCCGAGCGTCGCGGCCCGGCGGAGCAGCAGCACGTCGAGGTCGCGGGCGACGGGCGGACGACCCGACACGGCCGGCACGTCGTCGAGCGCCCCGAACAGCACGAGCACCGCCGCAGGCCGCGTGGGCGCGGGCTCCAGCCGGAACCTCGGGGAGTCGGAGTACCACGTGATGCCGCGCTCGCACAGGGCGAGGAGTTCGGCGCGTGCATCGGGCGACCCCGGTTCGAACCGCTCGTCGTCGCCACGCATGAGTGCCATCCTGCCACCGCTCGGACAGGTGGAGGGCGGTCGCGGATGATTCCGCACGGCGGAGCCGCGGGCGCCCCTCCCCCTCGCGCGGGCGGAGCACTACTGTGTGGCCATGATGGGCGACAACCAGATCGGCGAGCTGCTGCGTGCGCGGCGCGAGTCGCTGCGCCCGCAGGACGTCGGCCTGCCGCAGGGCGACCGGGCCAGGCGCGTGCCGGGCCTCCGGCGCGAGGAGGTCGCGGTGCTCGCCGGCATCAGCTCCGAGTACTACCTGCGCCTCGAGCAGGGTCGCGAGCGGCATCCGTCGGCCCAGGTCGTGGCGGCGATCGCGAGGGCCCTGCGCTTCGACCGCTCGACGGAGGACTTCCTGCGCCTGCTCGTGGGCCTCGCGCCCGACCGCACGGTCAGGCCGTCGACCGCGACCGCCGATCTGACGGGATTCGTCGAGGCGCTCTCGTCGACTCCGGCGTTCGCGCACGATCGGATGCTGACGGTGATCGCCTCGAACCCGCTCGCCCGCGCCGTGTCGCCGAGCTTCACTCCAGGGGTGAACCTGGTGCGCGACGCGTTCCTCGACCCGGCGCTCGCCGCGCTCTACCTCAACCGCGACGAGATGCGCGAGCGCATGGTCGCCTACCTGCGGGCGCAGGCCGCGACTCCGCCCGCCGATCCGGCGCTCCCCGCCCTGGTCGACGAGATGACCAGGGCGAGCGCCGAATTCGGTGCGCTCTGGGCGCGCATCGAGGTGAAGCCGGCCTCGACCGGGGTCAACCGGCTCCAGCACCCGCAGGTCGGCGCGTTCGAGCTGAGGTTCGAACGGCTCTGCTTCGCGGGCAGCGACGATCCGGTCATCCTGATCTACCACCCGGAGCCGGGCAGCCCGTCGGAGGCCGCGGTCGAACGGCTCCGCGCGGGAGTCGCGGTCGCCGCGGCATCCGGTCAGAAGCCCTTGGCCTCCAGCCAGTCGACGCAGACGTCGGCGATGTCGCGCCAGCCGGCGTCGATCGTGAGCGAGTGACCGCGGCCCTCGAAGACGTGCAGGTCGGTGACCGACGGCGAATCGGCGTAGAGCTTCGCGACCGCCGTCGTGACCAACAGCGGCACGGTGTGGTCCTCCGAGCCGCTCGTGAGCAGCAGGGGTCCGCGGTCGGCGAGGTGCGTGTCGACCGCGGCGGGCGAGTCCTTGGTGAAGTTCGCCGTCGCGTCCTCGAACAGGGGCCTGCCCGGCCCGGGGATGGTCCACTGCTCGAAGAGCGCATCCGAGTCCTCGCGCGAGAGCATGTTGCCGAAGCTGTAGGCGAACTCCTTTGCGGTCAGGGCGACCGTGCGGTGGCGGTTCGCGGGGTTGCCGAGCACCGGCAGGCCCGAGCGCAGCTGCGAGAACGGCAGCTTGGTGACGCCCCTGATCGGGGCGGGGTCGATGGCGACGGCCGCGACCGCGTAGCCGTGCGCCAGCAGCTCCTGCGCGATGAGGCCGCCGAACGAGTGCCCGATGACGATCGGCTTCTCGGGCATCTGGTCGATGAGGTCGGCGTAGTGCCGGCAGATCTCGCTGATGCCGACGTCGTTCAGCCCCGACGGGTCGGCGCGCGTCGAGGCGACGTCGTCGAGGTCGCCGGGCCAGCCGGGGGCCGTGGCCTCGTACCCGCGCACGGCGAGGTACTCGATCCAGGGCGCCCAGGCGCTGGAGTGGATCCACAGGCCGTGGATCAGCACGACGGGTGCATGCGACATGATCTGCTCGTTTCTGCTCGAAGTGGATGGTGCGCGAAGGTCAGAGGGTCTTGACGAGGCCGCCGTCGATCATGAAGTCGGCCCCGGTGACGTTGCCGGCGCGGGCGCCGGCGAGGATCAGCACGAGGTCGGCGACCTCCGACGGCGGGGTGAAGCGGCCGGTCGAGAACCCGCCCTGCGCCGCGACGGCGTTCTCGCGCGCGGTGTCGACGTCGGTGCCCGTCGCACGCGCGATCGTCTCGGCGACCCCGTGCTCGCCGAGCCAGAGGTCGGTGGCGACGGGGCCGGGGCTCACGGTGTTGAAGCGGATGCCGCTCGGGCCGAACTCCTTCGACAGCGACTTCGAGACGTTCCACAGCGCGGCCTTCGCCGCCGAGTAGTCGATGACGCCCGGATCGGGCAGGTAGGCGTTCACCGAGGCGATCGTGACGACGGTTCCGGCGCCTCGCCGTTGCATGCGCGGCACGGCGGCACGGATCGCCCGCACCGCCGCGAGGAAGTCGAGCTCGAGCGTCGCCCGCCACTCGTCGTCGGTGACGGCGAGGAATCCGTCGGTGCGGAGGTGCACCGCTCCGACGTTGTTCACGAGGACGTCGAGACCGCCGAGGTCGTCGGCCCTCGCGACGAGTTCCTCGGGTCCGTGCGCGGTCGAGAGGTCGACCTCGACGGGGTGCACCCGGCCGCCGACGGCGAGTTCGCGCAGCTCGGGCGTGATCGACCGCGATCCCGCGACGACGATCGCCCCCTCATCGGCCAGGGCGCGCGTCGTCGCGAGCCCGATGCCCCTCCCCGCCCCGGTCACGACCGCGATCCGGTCGTCGAGTCCGAGATCCATGGCGGTCTCCCTCCGTCTGCTCCTGCCCGCACGCTACGGCCCCGCCCGCAGCCCCGGCGTGACCGTGCTTCTCCTGGTAGTCGCGCACCCAGTCGGCGGCCGCGGCATCCGTCGCCTGAGACTCCGGCGGTAACGTGCGGGGAACTCGCAGCGCAACCCCACCCCGTTCATGGGCTGGCGGCATATCCTGATCGAATGCTGGTGATCAGCTACAACCTCCGCAAGCACCGCGCGATCTCCGAACTCGCGGCGCTCGATGAGCGCTACTCGCCCGACCTCGTCTGCCTCCAGGAGGCCGACACGCTCGACCTCGCCGAGCAGGAGGGGCGGCTGCGCCTCGCCCACTCGACCGTCGGCAGCAGGCTCGGGCTCGCCGTGTACTACCGGCCCGACCGCATGGAGGTGCGCGACCTCCGCACCGTCGCGCTGAAGAAGTCCATGCACGACCGCGTGCTGCGCCCCGCGCACGAGCGCCTGCTCGGCGCGCGCGTATACGACGTCGAGCACGAGCGCGAGGCGATCGTCGCGTCGTTCCACGCGGCGCCGCTCACGGCGCTGAACTCGCTGCGCCGCCACCAGATCAAGGCCGCGCTCGGCGAGCTGCAGCTCATGGGCCCGCACCTGCCCACGCTCATGGTCGGCGACTACAACTACCCGATCTTCAAGGACAACCTGGCCGAGAAGGTGCGAGAGGCCGGCTACGACCTCACCTTGAGCGATAGTCGCACCTATACGCGGTACAAGTTCTTCCGCGGGCACTTCGACCTGGCGACCTCCGCCGGGTTCGACATCCGCAAGGTCGAGACCCTGCCGCGCGGCGCGAGCGACCACCTGCCGATCCTCGTCGACACCGAGTACTCGATGCCCGCCGACCGCCCGGTCGACGCGGTCGCCGAACCGGCGGACGCCGCCGGCGCCGTCGACGTCGCCTGAACCGCGCCGTCGAAACCCCCTGAACCGGTGGTTGCCCGCCGGGTCGCGACACCCCTAGCCTGAGCACGATCGCCGCACGCGGGCCGACCCGCGCACGGCGGACGAGAGCGACCGGCAGATGTCCTCCGCGTTGTACGCACTGGGTCGATGGGCCTTCCGGGCACGGGTGCGCATGCTCGTGCTCTGGCTGGGCGTGCTCGCGGTCTGCTTCACCGGTGCCGCGCTGATCGGCCAGGGCACCGACAACACGTACAGCATTCCCGGCACGGAGTCGCAGGACGCGCTCGACGCGCTCGCCCGCACCTTCCCCCAGGTGAGCGGGGCCACGGCGCAGCTCATCGCGGTCGCGCCCGACGGCGGCGACGTGACGGACGCGGCGTTCGAGCAGGCCGTCGAGGCGACCGTCGCCGAGATCGAGGCCATCCCCCAGGTCGCGGGCGCGAGCAACCCCTACGACACCCCCGGATCGGCGAACCTCGCGCCCGACGGCTCGGCCGCGCTCGTGCCGATCCAGCTCTCGGTGTCGACGACGTCGGTCGCTCCCGAGACGGCCGATGCCCTGCAGGCTGCGGGTGCCGACCTCGAGCAGGCGCTGCCGGACGGCTCGCAGGCGGCCGTCGGCGGGCAGTTGTTCGCCCAGACGTCGACGGGCATCAGCATCACCGAGCTGCTCGGCATCATCGTCGCCTACCTCGTGCTGCTCGTCGCCTTCGCCTCGTTCACGGCTGCGGGCATCCCGCTCGTCACGGCGCTGCTCGGCGTCGGGGTCTCGCTCGCCGTCGTGCTGACCGGCACGGGGTTCCTCACGATCACCTCGACCACGCCGCTGCTCGCGCTCATGCTCGGGCTCGCCGTCGGCATCGACTACGGGCTGTTCATCGTGTCGCGGCATCGCGACCAGGTGCAGGAGGGCCTGGACGTCGAGGAGTCCGCCGCCCGTGCGGTCGCGACCTCGGGATCCGCCGTGGTCTTCGCCGCCATGACCGTGATCATCGCGCTGCTCGGCCTGGCGGTCGCGGGCATCCCCTTCCTCACGACGATGGGCGTCGCCGCTGCGCTCGCGGTGGCGACGGCGGTCGCGGTCTCGCTGACGCTCACGCCCGCGCTGCTCGGGTTCGCGGGATGGCATGTGGTGGCGAAGCGGTACCGCCGCGGTGCCGCTCCCGATCCCGATGCTGCTGAGAGGACGGATGCCGGTGGCGGGCCGATCCCCGCGAGCACCGACGACGATGGGACGGCCGCAGACACCGCCTCGGCGGACACCGCCGCCGCCGCTGGGCCGCCGCCCGCCGATGACGGCCGCGCGGCGGACGTATCGGACGCTGCGGCCGACCAGGGCGAACCGCCGCACGACGCCGCGGCCGCGGCATCCGCCCCTCACGGGTTCTTCGGCGGCTGGGTGCGCGGCGTGACGAGGTGGCCGATCGTGACCGTCGTGCTCGTGGTGGGCCTGCTCGCGCTCGCGACGGTGCCTGCGGCGAACCTCCGACTGGCCCTGCCCGACGCCGGTTCGCTCGACGAGGGCGAACCCGGACGCGTCACCTACGACCTCATCGCCGAGCATTTCGGCCCGGGGTTCAACGGCCCGCTCATCGTCACCGGCCTCATCATCGAGTCGACCGACCCGGTCGGCCTCATGGACGACCTCGGCGCGACCCTCGCGGCGGTGCCCGGCGTGGCATCCGTTCCGCTCACCACGCCGAACGAGACGGGCGACACGGGCATCGTGCAGGTGATCCCGGAGGGCTCGCCCGACTCCGAGCAGACGAAGGAGCTCGTGTCGACGCTGCGCGCCATGCACGACGACCTCGAGGCGGAGTTCGGCGTCGACCTCTCGGTGACGGGCTACACCGCGGCGGGCATCGACATCTCGGACCGTCTCGCGGGGGCGCTCGCGCCGTTCGGCCTGCTCGTGGTCGGGCTCTCGCTCGTGCTGCTCGCGATGGTGTTCCGCTCGATCGTCGTGCCCGTGACCGCCGCGCTCGGGTACGTGCTCTCGATCGGGGCCGCGTTCGGCCTCACGAGCCTCGTGTTCGTCGAGGGAGTCGGCGCCGCCCTGCTCGGCGTCGCCGACGTCGGCCAGGTGATCAGCTTCATGCCGATCATCCTCATGGGCGTGCTGTTCGGGCTCGCGATGGACTACGAGGTGTTCCTCGTGAGCCGCATGCGCGAGGACTACGTGCACCAGAACGCCGCCGCACGCGACGCCACCGGCGCCGTGCACCGCGGCTTCGTCGCCTCGGCGCGGGTGGTCACGGCGGCCGCGATCATCATGTTCTCGGTCTTCGTCGCGTTCGTGCCGGGCGGCGACGCCTCGATCCAGCCGATCGCGTTCGGGCTGGCCGTGGGCGTCACGATCGACGCGTTCCTCGTGCGCATGACGCTGATCCCGGCCGTGCTCGTGCTGTTCGGGCACCGCGCCTGGTGGATGCCCGCCTGGCTCGACCGCGCGCTGCCCGGGTTCGACATCGAGGGCGAGGGCCTCACCGAGGAGTTCGCGCTGGCCGACTGGCCCGAGCCGGGCGACCGGTACGTGCTCGCCGCCGAGGGGGTGCGCGTCGCCGGGCGCGACGACGACTCGGGCGACGAGGTCGAGGAGGTCGAGATCGGCGACGAGGAGTCGGCGGGTCGGGCCCTCGGGGCCGCGGGCGGCGTTCCGCCCGAGCACTCCGGGGCGACGGATGCCGCGGGCCGACCGCGCGGCTTCACGGCACGTCTCGAGGCGGGTGACGCGCTCGTCGTGTACGGCGGCGATGCCCACGACCGCCGCGAGCTGCTGCTGGCGCTCGGCGCCAGGCGCCCCATCGCCGCCGGACTGCTCAAGGTCTGCGGCCTCGTGCTGCCTTCACGCGCCTCCGGCGTGCGCTCGCGCACCGCGTTCGCCGGACTCACCGGTTCGCTCGACGCCGAGCGGATCGTGCGCACCGCGCTCTGGAACACCGGGGACCTCGTGCTCGTGGACGGGCTCGACGAGGTGGGCGATCCCGAGGTGCGGCGGCGTCTCGCCGCCCTGCTCGCCGAGGCGCACGGGCACGCGCGTCGTCACGGCGAGCGCCCGCTCTCGGTCGTCGTCTCGGCGGGCGAACCCGGTGGCGCGAGCGACGTGCTTCCCGTCGCGTGCGCCGTGCACGCGGCATCCGTGACCGGGTCGAGCGGCGCGGTCGTGACCGTCGCCGCCGCGCGATCCGAGGGGGCCGGCTGATGGCCGGGCGGTTCTCGGCGACGGCGGGAGCCGAGCGGCTCTCGCGGCTCGGCGTGGTCGGCGTTCTCGTGGCCCCGCTCCTCATCGGCGGCGTGCTGACCTGGGCGCTCACCGAGCCGACGACCTCGCTCGACCGGGTGACGGCGGCGATCGTGAACGACGACGTGCCCGTCACCGTGAACGGGTCGACCGTTCCGCTCGGGCGGCAGTTCGCGGCCGGACTGCTCGCAGGCGGCACGACCGCGAGCAGCCCGAGTGCGATTCCGAGTCCGAGTCCGAGCCCGAGCCCGAGCCCGACCCCGGGCACCAACACGAGCCCGAGCGCGCCCTCGACCGCGACGCCCGGCCCGACCGGCAGCACCGACCCCGCGACCCCGGCGACCGACGCCGCGACCGCGCCGGTCGACGGGTCGGACGCGAACTTCACGTGGGTGCTCACGAACGACGACGACGCGGCGGCAGGCCTGCGCTCCGGCCGCTACGCGGCGGTCGTCACGATCCCGGCCTCGTTCTCGGCCGCGGCCACCTCGATGGGCGGGCCGGCCGCCGAGGCCAGGCAGGCGGTCGTCGAGATCGCGACCACCCCGGCATCCGCGTACCTCGACCCCGCGCTCACCGAGGTCGTGACGCAGACCGCGGTCGCCTCGCTCAACCGGCAGCTCACGTCGCAGTACCTCGGCAACGTCTACGCGGGGTTCAACGAGATCGGCGAGCAGATCGGCAGTGCCGCCGACGGCGCCGACCAGGTCGCCGACGGCGCGGCCTCGCTGAGCTCGGGCGCCGAGCAGCTCGCGAGCGGGGCGTCGCAACTCGCGACCGGGCTAGGGTCGCTCGACGCCGGAGCGTCGGCGCTCGATGCGGGGCTCGGCGAGCTCGACGCGGCCTCGCAGTCGCTGCCCGGCGATTCGGCGGCGATCGCGGCGGGCGCCGCCGGGGTCGCGGATGCCACGTCGCAGGCCTCGTCCGCCGTGAGCGACGCGACCGCCAGGCTCGCCGCGGTCGTCGCCGAGATCTGCCGCATCCCCCCGGGGCGCCTCTGCTCGCAGGCGCAGGACGCGCTCACCCGCGCGCAGGACGCCGACGCCCTCGTCGGACAGCTCGCCTCGGGCGCCGACCAGGTCGCGACGGGCTCCGCCGAGCTCGCAGACGGCCTCTCGTCGCTCGTCGACGGCCTCGACCAGACGGCCGCGGGCGCCGACCAGGTGGCCGCCGGTGCCGCCCAGGCCGACGCGGGCGCCGCCTCGCTGAGCGAGGGGGCGCGGTCGCTCGCGACCGGTGCCGGCCAGCTCGACACGGGGGCCGCACAACTGGCCGAGGGCCTCGCGAGCGCGACCGAGCAGATCCCGACCTACAGCGCGAGCGACATCGCGACACTGTCGTCGGTCGTCTCGCTGCCCGTGCTCGCCGACCACGACGCTCCGACCCGCGGCGTGGGCTCGGCACCGCTGTTCGCGGTCGTCGCGATCTGGTTCGGCGCGATGGTGCTGGCGTTCGCGCGCGCACCGGTTCCCCCGAGCCGACTGCTGACGGGCGCTTCGTCGAGCGGCATCGCGTGGCGCGGCCTCGCCCCGACGATCGCCCTCGGAGCCGCCCAGGGCCTCGTCGTCGCGGCCGTGGTGCTGGCCGCAGTGCCCCTCGGACCCGCGGAGTGGGTCGCGTTCGCGGCCGCGGGCCTCGCCGTCGGCGCGGTCTTCGGCGTCGTGAACCAGGGGCTCGCGGCGGCGTTCGGCGGCGTCGGGCGCTTCGCGGCGCTCGCGATCGGACTCGTCGCCCTGGTCGCCGGGCTCACCTCGACGGCGCCGAGTGCGATCACGGGCCTCGCGGATGCCGCACCCACCGCTGCGGCGCGCAGCCTGCTGCTCGCGACGCTCACCGCCGATGCCGCGGGCGGCTGGCTCGCGCTGCTGCCGCTGGCCGTGTTCGGCCTGCTCGGTGCCGCCCTCGTGCTCGCCGGGGTCGCGGCCCGGCGCGGCGCGCCCCGCGCGTCGGCGGGCGGTGGCGGCCGCGATGCGGTCTGATGCGCCGCACCCGGCCATGGCGACGCACGCCCTCCTGCGGCAGAATCGTGCGATGACCGACCTCTCCGCGCAGCGCCGCGACGATGCCGCCGACCGGCTGCCCGACCTCACCGCCGTCGAGACGCCGTGGGGGGCCTTCGTCGGCGTCGAGGACGACGGCGTGCAGCGCATCCGCAACATCCGCTATGCGACGGCCGATCGGTTCGGCGTGCCGCACCCCGTCGAGCCCGACCCCGCGTCATCCGACGACCTGCAGTTCACGACCATCGCCTGCCCGCAGCCGCCGAGCCCGAGCGCCGCGGTGCTCGGCGACCCGCTCGAGGGAGCCGTCTTCGACGAGGACTGCCTGCGGGTCACGGTCACCCGCCCGGTCGATGCCCCGGGCCCGGTGCCGGTGCTCGTGTGGATCCACGGCGGGGCCCACGTGTCGAACGCGGGCGACCTGCCCGGGTTCGACGCCTCGGCGCTCGTGCGCGAGCACGGCGTGCTCGTGGTCGCGGCGACCTTCCGCCTCGGCCTGCTCGGGTTCGCGGGCGACCGGCTGGGCGACGATTCCGCCCGACCCGCGAACCTCGGCCTGCTCGACGTCATGACGGCGCTGCGCTGGGTGCGCGAGCACGTCGCGGGGTTCGGCGGCGACCCCGAGCAGGTGACCGTGTTCGGGCAGTCCTCCGGGGCCGACGCGCTCGCCCACGTGCTCGCCGCCGACGGCGCCGACGGGCTCATGACGCGGGTCGTGCTGCAGAGCGCGCCCTTCGGCATCCGCACCGATCGCGACGAGATGCAGGCGAAGATGCGCGAGGCGATCGGCGTGATCCCGGCCGAGGCCACGACCGACGAGATCGGCGACCTGCAGCTCGCGGCGAAGCAGGCGGGCTCGGGCTACGGCCTGCGCTCGGGCATGAGCTTCGGCCCCGAGGCCGGCGAGGCGCCGCTGCCCGCCGAGGCCGAGATCCCCGAGGTCTGGCGACGACGCGCGCCGGGCATGGACGTGCTCGTCACCTGGACGACCGAGGAGACGATGTTCTTCCTCGGCACCGTGCCGAAGCTCGAACGGCTCTTCCGGGTGCCGCTGGTCGGCGGGCTCGCCCGGCGCGCGCTCGTCGGCGCGACGACGCGCAGGGTCTACGCGACCGAGGGCCGCCGGTTCGCCGAACTGCTCGCCTCGAGCGGCGCATCCGTGCAGGTCGGCGTGTTCGACGCACGACCCGAGGGCGGCCCGTTCGGCGCCGCGCACGCGATCGAACTGCCCCTGCTGTTCCCGAACGAGCGCGCATGGTCCCGTGCAGCGCTCGTCGCCCCCGACGGCGCGGCCTCGCTCACGTCGGCCGGGGCACCGCTGCGTGCGGCGTGGGCCGAGTTCGCGCGCACCGGCCGCATCGCCGCCGACCACGTTCCCGCCGGCACCGGCTGGCGCGGCGGGCTGCGGGTCAGGGACGTGCGCTGACCGATCGAGAACCACCATGACGAAGGAGCCGAGATGAGCGACAAGCCCACCACCGTCGACGAGTACGTCGCCACGTTCGAGGGCGAGCCGGCCGAGCGCCTCGCCGCGGTGCGCGCAGCGATCCACGAGGTGCTGCCCGACGCCGAGGAGAAGCTGCGCTACGACATCCCGGCGGTCGCGATCCACGGCCGGTACTGGCTGCACTTCGCCGGATGGAAGAAGCACATCGGCCTCTACCCCGTGCCGCACACCGAGGGCGAGCTCGAGGAGCGCATCGCGCCGTGGCGCGCAGCGAAGGACACCGTGAACCTGCCGTACTCGAAGCCCCTGCCGCTCGACCTCGTGCGCGACATCACGCGGCTCGTCGTCGGACTGCACGGCGACCGACCGGACTGAGCCCGACTCCGGCCCCACGGCACGGGGTCTTGCGGCATACTCGGCGAACGCATAATGTCGACGCTCCTTGAGGATTCCTCGCCATGCAGAGATCGCAACGGAAACACCCGTCCGTCGCGCGGTGGCTCGCCGCGGTCGCCATTGCCGTGCTCGGGGTCGGGACATTCGCGCTCGGAGGCGCGACCGCGGCGAGCGCCGCCGAGGTCGACACCTGGGGCGGGTTCTCGGTCTCGCCTGCGGCGCCCTTCACGGGCGCGGTCGCGATGCCGGGCACCTTCCCGTCGACGACCTTCACCTCGACCTCCAGCTCCGCGACGGTGGTGAGCGGCGCCTCGACCTGGCAGGCGGCCAGCACCCCCGTCGGAGCCGTCTTCGGTTCGAGTCGCGACCGCACCTACCTCAACCAGCGACCGGCCGCGAACAACGCAGCCTCCCCGTCGGTGACGACCTACACGTTCGCGTCGCCAACGCCGACATCGGGCTGGGCGTTCGTGCTCGGCGACATCGACGCCGACCAGGTCACCCTCTCGGCGACCGGGACCGACGGCGCCGCCGTGCCCGTCGAGGGTCTCGGCTACCAGGAGTCGTACAACTCGTGCCACCGCAGCGGCGGCCCGTCGTGCGACGCCGCGAACCTGAACGACCGACCGGCGTGGGCGGACGACGGCACGACCGGACTCCTGCTGGGCAACGCCGGGGCCGCCGACACCGACGGGGCGACCGCATGGTTCGCGCCGTCCGTTCCGCTGGCGACGCTCACGATGTCGTTCCGGTGGCGCAGCGGCTTCCCGATCTACCAGACCTGGTTCGTGGCGAAGACCTTCGCCGCCGGCGGCACGGTGACGCTCGACGGCGCACCGCTCGCCGGCGCGACGGTGACCGTGCTCGACGATGCCGGCGCCGTGATCGCGACGGCCGTGTCCGGGGCGTCCGGGAGCTGGGTCGTGCCCTCGCTGATCGCGAGCGGACCGTACCGCGCGGTCGTCGTGCCTCCCGCCGGCATCGCGCCCGTTCCCGACCGGAGCTTCTCGCTCGTCGACTCGGACGCGTCTGGCGTCGACTTCCCCTTCGTCACGCCGCCGCCGCCGGTCGCGGCGGACGACGAGGCGGCGACGCTGCAAGGGGCGCCCGTCGACCTGCCCCTGCTCGAGAACGACGCGGCCGGATCCGACGAGTTCCCGCTCCTTCCGGAGAGCGTGCGATTCGAGCTCCCCCAGGACGCGCCGGCGGGCACGGTGCTCTCGGCGGACGCGAAGCAGCTGACCGTTCCCGGCGAGGGAGTCTGGGCGGTCGACGCCGACGGCGTCGCGACGTTCGCCCCCGAGCCCGGGTTCACGGGCGATGCGACCACGGTGCCCTATTCGGTCGACGACAGCCGCGGCGGACGTGCGACCGCGACGGCGTCGGCGCGCGCGGCGCCGGTCGTCCCGGCCGCGGGCGACGATCCCTTCGCGACCCCGATGGGCACTCCGGTGCGCAACCCCGTGCTCGACAACGACGTGCCGGGCGACCCGTCGGTGCCGCTCGTTCCGGAGTCGTTCGCCTTCGTCCTGCCCGTCGGCGCTCCCGCGGGCTCGACGCTGAGCGACGACGGTCGGACGCTCGTGATCGCAGGCGAGGGCACGTACGCGATCGGCGACGACTCCTGGGTGACCTTCACGCCGGAGGCCGCGTTCGCCGGCGCTGCGACGCCCGTGCCCTACACGGTCTCCGACGTGAACGGCACCATGGCGACGGCCGAGATCCTCGTGACGGTGAGCGCCACGGCCCAGCCCGTGGGCACGCTCGACCAGACGTCGACCCTGCAGGGCGTGCCGGTCGCCGGACCGATCCTCGCCAACGACGCGGCCTCGAGCGCGACGGAGTCGCTGCTGCCCGACACGATCCGGTACGTGCTGCCCGACAGTCCTCCGGCGGGCTCGAGCGTGTCCGCCGACGGCCGCACCATGGTCATCGGCGGCGAGGGGACGTACACGGTCGACCCCACGTCGGGCGAGGCCTCGTTCACTCCCGAGCCGACATTCGTCGGCGTCGCGACGCCCGCTCCGTACACGGTGCAGGACTCCGCCGGGCTCACCGCCTCGGCGACGATCGTGGTCACCGTGCTGCCGGTCACGCCGCTGGCGGTCGAGGACGCCGAGACCGTGCCGCAGGGAACCCCGATCGTCGTCGATCCACTCGCGAACGACGAACCCGGCACCGCTGCGATCGCACTCGTGCCGTCATCGCTGACCCTGCAGGTGCCCGCCGACGCTCCCGACGGGTCGTCGCTCTCGCCCGACGGCGTGCTCACCATTGCCGGCGAGGGCGTGTACCGGCCCGAACCGTCGGGCGGCATCCGATTCACGCCCCTGCCCTCGTTCACCGGCGACGCGACGCCGGTGCCGTACACGGTCGTCGACGAGAACGGCACGGCAGCGGCATCCGTCATCTCGATCTCGGTCACCCCGGTCGAGCCCGCGCCGTTCCCGGATGCCGCGACGACCCCGCAAGCGACCCCGATCACGGTCGACGTGCTCGCCAACGACCTGCCCGGGGTCGACGCCGTGCCGCTGGCACCGACGAGCGTGGTGCTGCGCCTGCCGGATGAGGCGCCTGCCGGAACCCTGCTGGGCGTGGACGGGCGGTCGCTCGTCGTGCCGGGCGAGGGCGCCTACACGGTGGACCCGGCGACCGGCTCGATCGCGTTCGCGCCGGAACGCGGGTTCGTCGGCGAGGCGACCCCGGTGCCGTACGACGTCGCCGACGCGAACGGCACGACGGCGGCGGGCGTGCTCGTGGTCTCGGTCTCGCCCGTGACGCCGGTCGCGGGCGTCGACAACGCGGCGGTGCGGTACGGCGAGGCCGCGACCATCGACGTGCTCGCGAACGACGTGAGCGGCAACGGGGCCGACGGCGGCGCACCCGCCCCGCTCGTGCCGGGGTCGGTGCGACTCGAGTTGCCGCTGGGCGCCGCGCCCGACGCCCTCTCGGCCGACGGGCGAACACTCGACCTCGACGACGTCGGCCGATTCGTCGTCGACCCCGCGAGCGGTGCGGTGACCTTCACGCCGGCCTCCGGCTTCTCCGGCCCGACGCCCGTCGTGCCGTACACGGTGCTCGACGCGAACGGCACCGTCGCCCGTTCGAGCCTCCTCGTCGACGTCGCCCCCGCCCCGCCGACCGAGCCTCCGCCGACCGAGCCGCCGCCAACCGGGCCCCCGACGGCACCTCCGACCGCGCCGGGAGGCGGAGGCACCCCCTCGGCCACGACCGGGTCGAGCGGCACGACCACCCTGCCCGCGACCGGGAGCCCGGTCGGGGCCCTGCTCGTGCCGGCGCTCGTGCTGCTCGTGGCCGGACTGGTCGTCAGCCTCGGGCGTCGGGCACCCGCGGCCGACCGGAGTGCCGGGACAGGGGCGCCGCCTCCGCGGTGACGGGCGCGGGCACCGGGCCAGCAGCGAGCCCGAGCGCGCGCCGATGCACGATCTCGGCCTGCACGGCGATCATGATCGCCACGATCACGAGCACCTCCGCGAAGCTCGACCCGTCGGCGATGCCGGCGAAGCCGGCGACCACGCCGAGCGCGACCTTCACGAGGATGACGCCGACGAAGAGCGACACGGTGACCCACGTTCCTCTTCGCATCACCCGGCCGTCATCGGCGACCCAGACCTCGGTGAGGCGGCCGCGCAGCACGCCGACGACCGCGCTCAGCGAGATGCCGCCGAGCAGGAACCACCACCCGGCACCCACTGGCGGCGCCCACCCGCTCGCGACGAGGCTCGCGACGCCGACACCGGCGTAGATGAAGGCGAGGCGGAATCGCGCCGAGCCGCCGGCGACGCTCACGCGGGTCTGCTTGAAGATCGCGTAGACGACCATGCCGAGGAGCAGGACGAGTTGCACGGGTTGCATGTGGTTCTCCCAACGTCGTTCACCGCATTAGATACGCAGCAGTATCTAAAATACGGTGAACTGATAAGATACGCAAGTGGATCTTGAAACGAATGCGGCGCCGACGGCCGCGACCCGTCGACGCGGCGACGAACTCGAGGCGGCGATCCTCGGGGCGGCGTGGGAGCAACTCCTGACGGGGTACCCGAACTTCACCTACGACGCGATCGCGAAGCGCGCGCAGACCAGCAAGCCGGTGCTGTACCGCCGGTGGCCGACCCGCGAGGCTATGCTCGCGGCCACGCTGGCATGGCGGGGCGCCACCGACCGACTCGTCGCGCCCGACACGGGCAGCCTGCGCGAGGACCTGCTCGAGTTGCTGCGCGAGGCGAACCGCAGGCCGGAACGGTTCCTCGGCATGCTGAGCGCGCAGGTCGGCGGGTTCTACGATGCCGCGGGCCTCACGCCGGGGCTCCTGCGCGACCAGTTCCTCGGCGGCGCGCCGAGCGCGCTCGCCACGGTGTACCGGCGCGCCGTCGACCGTCGCGAACTCGACGCCGATCGGCTGACGCCCCGCATCGAGGCCGTGCCGTTCGACCTGTTCCGCATGCAGTTGTTCATGACGCTGCGGCCGCTGGCCGACGAGGACCTCGTGTCCATCGTCGACGAGGTGTTCCTGCCGCTCGTCGCGATCGAGGGCTGAACGGCGTCATCGGGCATCGGCCGATCGGCCGAGGCGCGCGAGCCTGCCGTCCGATGCGGCCGCGGCATCCGCTCGCGAGCATCGGAGCATGGACGCTTCCCTCCGAACTCCGCAGCCGACCGCCGCGCCGAGTCGTCGCAGCCGCCGCCCCGAGTGGCTCGCACCCGCCGGCCTCATCGCGCTCACGCTCGTGCCGATGGCCGCGGGCACGAGCCGCCTCGCGCAGCTCGGATCGGGTGCGCAGGTCACCGCCGAGAACGCGCGCTTCTTCGACTCCCCCGTGCCGGTGATCGCGCACATCATCGGTTCGACGGTGTTCCTGCTGGTCGGCGCGCTGCAGTTCGCGCCCTCGCTCCGGCGACGTCGCTGGCACCGGCTCGCCGGACGCGTGGTCGCCCCGGCCGGGCTCGTGTCCGCGGCATCCGGACTCTGGATGGCGGTCGCCTACGACCTGCCGTCGAACAGCGGCCTCGCGCTCATGCTCATCCGCATCGTGCTGGCCACCGCGATGGCGGCCGCGATCGTGTTCGCTTTCCTCTCGATCAGGCGGGGCGACGTGCGCACCCACAGCGCCTGGATGACCCGCGCCTACGCGATCGGCCTCGGCGCGGGCACGCAGGTGCTCACGGTGCTGCCGTGGGCGCTGCTCGTGGGCGAGCCCGACGAGTTCGCGTACACCGCGCTCATGGCGCTCGGCTGGGCGATCAACCTCGCGGTCGCCGAGGTCGTCATCCGGCGGCGCGACCGCAGCGGCATGTTCGGCCCGAGGCCGGGCACGACCGCGACCGCCACCGCCAGGACCTCCTAGATGACGGATGCCGCGCACCTATCATGAGGGCATGACGAGCCCGTTGCGGTCGCTGTGGAACGCGCCGGCCGCGGTTCCGCCGCCGCCTCGCCGGGTCTGGCGCGACTGGGTGCTCGTCGGCGTGCTGGTTCCGCTCGTGCTCGTCGAGGCCGCACTGCGGCCCGAGGTGCCGTGGCGTTGGGCGTGGGCCGCGGTGCTGGTGCTGCTCCTGCCGACCCTGCTCTGGCGACGCACGCGCCCGTTCACGATGCTCGCGGTCGCCTTCGGCACAGGAACCGCATTCGGGCTCGTCACCGGCGGCGACCCGCAACTCTACACGACCGCGTACGTCCTGCTGCCGCTCTACGCGGTCATGCGCTGGGGTTCGGGCCGCTCGATGCTCGGCGGCGGCGCGCTCGTGCTCGCCGGGTGGGCCATGTCGCTCGCGACCGGCCCGCAGACCCTCGCCGACGCGATCGGCGGCCTCGCCGTGGTGGTCACGGTCACCTCGCTCGGGCTGGCCTTCCGCTGGCGCGCGGGCGCCAGGGCACGGGAGCTCGACCGCATGCGCCTGCTCGAACGCGAGACCCTCGCCCGCGACCTGCACGACACGGTCGCCCACCACGTGTCGGCGATCGCGATCCAGGCGCAGGCGGGGCTCGCCGTCGCCGACGCGCAGCCGGATGCCGCGGCCGCCGTGCTGCGCACCATCGAGTCGGAGGCCTCGCGAACCCTCGACGAGATGCGCGCGATGGTTCGCGTGCTGCGACGCGACGGCGAGCCGGGCGAGCTGGCGCCGGCACCCGCCGCGGCGGACCTGCGGGGGCTCGCGACGCCGGTTCCGGGAGCGCCGGGCGCGCTCGAGGTGGCGGTCGTGGTCGACGACGACCTCGACGGGCTCCCGCCCGCGATCGGCGGGGCCGTGTTCCGGCTCGCGCAGGAGGCCGTCACGAACGCCCGTCGGCACGCGACGGGCGCCACCCGCGTCGACGTGCTCGCCCGGGTCGACGACCTCGGCGTGCACCTCGAGGTGCGCGACGACGGCGCGCCCGCGGCATCCGCCCACTCCGCCCGTGCCGGGTACGGCATCACGGGCATGATCGAGCGCGCGACGCTGCTCGGCGGCACGTGCGAGGTCGGACCGGTCGGCGACGGCGACGGTTCGGGCGGCGACGAGGCCGGGGCGAAGCAGGGCGGATGGCGGGTCTCGGCCCATGTGCCCCGCACGGCGTGGGCGGCGAACGGACGACCAGGGGGAACGTCATGACGGTGCGGGTGCTCATCGCCGACGACCAGGAGCTCGTGCGCACGGGCCTGCGCATGATCCTCGACGCCCAGCCCGACATCGAGGTCGTCGGCGAGGCGGCCGACGGCCGCGAGGCGGTCTCGATGGCCCGCGCGCTGCGGCCCGACGTGTGCCTCTTCGACATCCGGATGCCGGTGGCCGACGGCCTGGCCGCCACGCGCGAGCTCGCCGGGCCGGGTGTGGCCGACCCGATGCCCGTCGTCGTCATCACGACGTTCGACCTCGACGAGTACGTCTACGCGGCGCTGCGAGCCGGTGCGCGCGGGTTCCTGCTGAAGAACGCCGGACCGGTGCTGCTGCGCGAGGCCGTGCACGCGGCGGCGAGGGGCGACGCCCTGATCGACCCGAACGTCACCGTGCGCCTCATCGAGGCGTTCGCGGGCACCGAGCCCGACCCGCGGGCGACCCCGTCGACGCCGCTCACCGACCGCGAGCAGGAGGTCGCGGCGGCGGTCGCACGCGGGCTCGGCAACACCGAGATCGGCCGTGAGCTGCACATCTCGCTCAGCACCGTGAAGACGCACATCGCGAGCATCATGGCGAAGATCGGGGTGCGCAATCGCGTCGAGCTCGCGATCTGGGCGACCGAGGCCCGCGGCGGCCCGGCGCGGCGTTAGGCGACCCGCAGGGCGGCTCGGCGTTCCGCCCGAGCCCCGGCGCGGCGTCAGGCGAGCCGCATCGCGCCGCCGTCGACCACGGCCCGCACCGCCTCGACGGTGCGCTCGACGTCGAGATGCGTCGTGTCGAGGGCGTGCGGTTCGAGTGCTCCGAGGTCGGCGAACTGGCCGTGCAGGTCGCGGACGACGGCCTCGTCGCGCAGGGCGTCGGCCGAGCGCGCCGTCGCCCGTTCGACGGCGACGTCGGCCGACGGGCGCAGCACCACGTAGTGCAGCGGCGCTCCGACCCCGCGGGCCGCGTCGACGATCGGCGCGAGGAACCAGGGCCCGACGACGCCGTCGACCACGACGTCGTAGCCGCCGGCGGCCCAGCTCGCCGCCGAGGCCGCGATCGTCGCGATGACGACCTCGTTCTGCCGCTGCGCCGCCGGCAGGTGGGGAGCGACCGCCCCCGACCGGATCGCCGAGTAGAACCCGTCGGTCTCGAGATGCACGGCGGGCCGTCCGGACCGCTCGGCGATCAGGGCTCCGACGGTCGACTTACCCGAGCCCGACGGCCCGGTGACCACGATGACGGCGCCGGGAGCGTTCCGCGCGTGCGAGGTGTCGTCAGCGTCCGTCGGGTCGAGGCCGGTGGGCACCGGCGCCGGCTCCGCCGCGTCGAGTTCCTGGAACAGGGTGAGCTGCAGGCCCGCCGGCCCGCGCAGGCGCGAGTTGACCGACCGCCACGGCGTCTCGCGCGACTCGGCCTCGAGCTCGGCCCCGGCCGCGACGAGCTCGGCCGTCACCGCCCGACCGTCGTCGACCTCGAGCGCGACCCGCAGGCGGTCGCTGGGCCGGCCCTCGGCCTCGACGCGATCGATGAACGCGACCTGCGCTGGGTTCGACAGCTCGAGCGTCGCCCGGCCCGCGTCGAGGATCCGGACCATCGCCCCGCCGTCGCCGTCGTACGCCTCCTGCTCGGCCATGCCGAGCGCGTCGCGGTAGAACGCGAGCGCCCGCTCGAAGTCCGCGGCGTGCACGACGAGCCGCAGTTGCCGCACGCGCTGCACCGAGGCGCCCGGCTCGACGGCGTCGGCCGCACCGGGCGCCTCGTCATCGCGGTGCTGCTCGGCGGGGTTCACGGGAGTCGGTTCCATGACGCCAGTCTTCACCCGATGCCGCGTCCGGCACGTGGTCGACCTGCGGAATTCGCCCCGACCGGCAGGATCAGGTGACCGGCGCGCTCCGCCGGGCGTCTGCCCTCGACTTCGAGCGCCGCAACGGCAGGACCTCGGCGGCGGTCGGTGCGGTCGGTGCCGTCGGCGCCGTCGGTGCCGTCGGCACGGCGCGGTCGGCGGCGAGCTGCTCGACCACCGAGGCGACGAAGGCCTCGACCTGCTGCCGCTCGGCCGGCGTGGGCACCCAGAACACCGCGGCGGCCACCCTCGCGACGACCCCGGCCGGATCCTGCTCGTGCCGCACCAGCAGGCACCGCACCGAGAACGCCGGGTCGTCGATGAGCGACCGCGCGGCGCGCAGGCGCTGCGCATGCTCGAGCGCCCCGGCCTCGGTCGTCTCGATGACGCGCAAGAGCGTCGACGCATCGACCAGCATGCCGAACTCGTCGCCGCGCAGCCCGGTCGCCTGGGCGACGGTGTCGAGGCCCGTCGCAGCGGCCAGCGCATCCGGCTCGAGCACGCCCTGTCCGGCGAGCGCCCCGCGCGCCCCGGAGAAGCGCTCGATGTCCCAGGCCGAGCCGATCGGCCGCAGCACGAGGTCGCGCATGCGCTGCTCGGCGCCGAGCAGCTTCAGCTCGGGATCCCACTCGGCCATCTCCCGGTAGAGGTCGACGAGCTGCGCCGCCTCGACGCGCTGGATCGCCTCCGACACGACCCGCCCGCGGACCTGCCCGGGTTCGGCGGTGCGCGATCGCCGGGCGAGGTAGCACGCGTACGAGTACCGGATCTCGATCTCGCCCGATGCCTTGGTCTCCTCGAGCCACGGGCCGACGATGACGACCGGGTCGCGTGTCGGGCCCGACCGGCGCGGCGGGCGCCGCAGGCGCGGGGTCGTGGCATCCGGTCGAACGCGCTCCGCCGACGGGTCGGCGGCCGAGACGAGGTCGCCGTGCGCCTCGCCCTCGTGGAAGATCACGTAGCAGAGCGCCGCCCTCGCCCGCATGCGCAGCAGCGTGCCCGCCGGGTCGCGCCGATCGCGTTCGCGCCGCTCCCAGACGCGTCGGGCCCCGTCGCGGTCGTGCCGCAGCGAGGTGCGGACTCCAAGGCTCAGCGCCTGCCACCGCGAGAGCGCGCACTGGTCGGCGGTCTCGCGGTCGAGGGTCGTCACCAGCTGCTCGACGGCACGGCGGATGCGGGCACGACGGGCCTCGACCGCGGCATCCGTCGCCTCGTCGAGGTCTACGAGGGCCGCCCAGTTGCGGGCCGCGAACGAGTACAGCATGAGCGTGCGCAGCAGCATGAGGTGCGGCTCGCCGCACCGGGCCCCGAGCACCTCGCTCGCGCGGCGGCCGTGCTCGTACTCGTGCCAGTCGCGCGGGTCGGCGTCGAACACGACCGCGGTGTCGCACACCCACGCGGCCTGGTTGACGACCGGTTCGAGTCGGTCCATGAACGCCTCGAGCGAGGCCCGGTCGTGGGCGCGGTCGATGGCGGGCAGCACCCGGTTGTACTCGACCAGCAGGCTGCGCGGCTCGAGTTCGACGGCGCGATCGAGGTAGACGTCGCGTTCGGTCGGGTCGTCGGCCATCTGCGCCACGCCGAGGCATCCGAGCGATCGCCAGTTCCTCGCCCCGTAGAACCCGCGCACGTCGGGGTAGCGCTCGGCCATCGTCACGGCCGTGAACGCCGCGGCCATCGCGAGCAGCTTCCGATGGTGGTCGGATGCCTCGTCGGGCCGATGCGCGGTCGCGTCGGGGTCGAGCCGCAGGTGCACCTCGCCGAGCGAGAGGCCGTTGCGCCGCAGGGTGGTGATGGCGGAGTCATCGTCGACCATCGTGACCTGCAGCAGCCACGGCGACGAGTTGAAGAGCACCTGCACGAGCCAGGCCACGATCGAGGCGAGCCCGTTGCCGCTGCGGTCGGCGATGGTGATGAACTCGCCGAAGTCCGGGGTGTTCTGCCGCTCGACGCGTCGACGCGGGTCGTCGGTGTTGAGGTCGCGCACCTGCAGGAGCGCGTCGATCGACCAGGCGCCGTTCATCGAGCCGTCGCGCCCGATGACGTGCGCGTCGATCTTCGACCGGGTCGCGAGCCCTGGCGCGAGCACGCCGATGGCCAGCGTGGCGAGCAGCCCTCCCACGATGACCCACATCAGCAGCGCGTCGCGTGCGAACACGGTCACGAGCACGGTCGCGATCGGAGTCGCGGCGACGAGCATCCACCCGACGAGCCGCAGGTTGCGGCCGGTCGCGCGCGTGAGGCGGAGGTTCCGCACGGGCGGCAACAGGGTCACGATGCGGGCGGCGACCGCCAGCCCGATCCACCAGGCCGCGATCGCGATGCCGGCGTCGGTCAGCGGTGCGAGGTTGCCGTCGACGAATCGCTCCCACCGGGTGCCGACCGACGAGGCCCACCCGCCCATGCCAGCCGAGGCGCCAGCGCCGGCCGACGAGCATCCGGCGAGCAGCAGCACCGGGGCGACCGCGACGATCGACGCGACTGCCGCCTTCGGCATCCGCGCCCGCCGTGACTTCCGAGCGTGTCGCATGATCCATACCGCCTGCCCCGACCATGGACCCGCGCCGGCGGCGACGGGTCAGTGCCCGCCCTGAACCTCGCGCGGTGAGCCCTGAGATGCGGGCTCAGCGGTCGGCTCCGGCACGCTCGCAGTGCGGCGACAACTCGAGTTGCGCCGGGTGCGCGGCCCTCGGCGCGTTGCCGCCGTCGATGAGCGTCATGACGGGGTTCCCTCCGGAGCGGCGAGCGGAGTCGAAGGGGCGACGGATGCCGCGGGCCGGCGCCCGAGGTTGGCGACGACGAGGGCGCCGACGCCGATCGCGAGGATGAGCGGCACCCCGGCCTCGAGGGCGAACTGCAGGCCGGAGGCCGTGGCGAGCGCGCCGAGGCCGAACGCGGCGAGCGCCTGCACCAGGTACCCGACGACGTAGGCGGCCGAGATCACGGCGGCCCGCTCGTGCGCCGGGGCGGTGCTCGTGATGAGCCCGAGGCCGCCCGAGAACATGAGGCTGTACCCGCCGCCAGCCACGAGCGAGGCGGCGATGAACGCGGGCAGCGAGTGGGCGGCCCCCGCGAACACGAGCAGGCCGAGCCCCGCGACCGCGAGCCCGGGCCCGATCGTCACGGCGAGGCGCGGCGGCATCCGTCTGGCGAGGATCGCGACGACGCCGATGCTCGCGGCCGACAGGGCGATGATCGCGCCGTCGACGAACGCGTCGGTCGTGCGCACGAGGTCGCGGGCGATCTGCGCGCCGAGCGCCAGGAAGATCGCCCCCATCGCGTAGGCGGCCGAGATGCCGAGCGTGCCGGCGATGAACGGGCGGCGCTCTGCGCGGGGCATCCGGGGCAGCCGCGGTCGCCATGGGCCGGATGCCTCGTCGCGGGTGTGTCGCGGCAGGGCGGCGACGAACGCGGCGACGACGACGGTGACGGCCGCGAGCACCCAGAAGCTCAGGTGCAGCGGGTCGGGTGCGTACTGCACCAGGAATCCGCCGAGGATCGTCGAGAGTGCGAGCCCGGTCGCGGTCGACGCGGTCGTGGCCGTGCTCGCGCGGGTCGCGCCGTCGAGGCCGCCGAACTCGACCATGGCCGCGGTGGCCGGGCTGAGCGAGAGCCCGACCCCGACGCCCATGAGCACCCGGCCCACGAAGATCCAGGTCAGATCGGGCGCGACGGCGAACGCGATCGCGCCGGCGCCGACCGCGGCGAGGCCCATGAGGATCACGGCACGTCGGCCGATGACGTCGGAGAGGTTGCCGAACACGATGAGCACCGGCACGAGCACGATCGGGTAGACGGCGAAGATCGCCGTCGTCACGGTCGGCGGCACCGTCCACTCGGCGGCGTACAGGGGGTAGACCACGGTCGGCGCCCCGCTGGCCCACAGGGCGAGGCCGGCGACGGATGCCGCGGTGAAGAAACTCGCTCGTCTGCCCAGGCTCATGCCGGCCTCCTCTGGATTGGAAACCCCAAGCTAGCATGCTGACTCCGAATCTCCTACTCAGGCTGGTAGACTCGTGCCATGTCCGCCGTCGCCCCCTCGTTGCAGCGCTGCTCGATCGCCCGCACCCTCGACGTGCTCGGCCAGAAGTGGTCGCTGCTCATCGTGCGCGAGGCCATGTGGGGCCGCACGAGGTTCGCGGAGTTCCGCGAGCGGCTCGGCATCGCACCCGACATCCTCACCGACCGCCTCGGCCGGCTCGTCGAGGCGGGCGTGCTCGAACGCCGCCCCTACCGCGACGAGGGCGAACGCGAACGCGAGGAGTACGTGCTCACCGATTCAGGTCGCGCGCTCCTGCCCGTGCTCGCGGCGATGGTCGACTGGGGCGACGAGTTCCGCCCCACCGGGTTCGGCCCGGCCGCTGTCTACACCTCGCGCACGACCGGCGCTCCCCTGCAGCTGGCGTTCGTCGACGCCGACGGCGCGCGGCACGAGCTCGACGACGTCGTGCCGGTGCGCGGGCCGGGCTCGCTCGGCTGACCGCTGCGCCGGCCCGCGCGGCGCGGCCGACCCGCGCCCCGATGCGGGGGTTGACCCGATGTCCGCACCGGCCCGTCGCTCGTACCGTGCGACCATGACCACCACGAGCACCGGCGCATGGCAGCCGCCCGCGGCATCCGACCCCACCGACACCGCCGTCCCCACCGACGCCGCCGTCCCCGCCGACTCGAGCGGCACCACCACCCCCGCCGCCGGCCCTCGGCCCGGCACGCGCATCGCCTGGGTGTGGGTGCTGCTCTCGTCGCTCGGTATCGCGGCGTTCGCGGTGGTGCCCTACCTCACGGCCTCGCTGCGCTCGCTCGCCGAGCAGCCGTCGGGCGGGCTCGCGGCGAACTACGCCGAGCAGCCGTGGCCGATCCAGGTCGCGTTCTACGCGCACATCGTCGCGGGCGGCCTCGCGCTCGTCATCGGGCCGCTGCAGTTCTGGCGCGGCCTGCGCACGAGGCATCCGCGCGTGCATCGCTGGACCGGGCGCACCTACCTCGCCGCTGTTGGCATCGGCGGGCTCGCCGCGCTCGTGATCGCGCCCGTGAACGACGCCGGCCTCGTGGGCCTCTTCGGCTTCGGCGGCCTCGGCGTGGTGTGGCTCCTGACCGGCTCGCTCGCCTACCGATCGATCAGGCGGGGGAATGTCGCGAGCCACCGCGCATGGATGATGCGCAACTTCGCCCTCACCTACGCCGCGGTCACCCTGCGCATCTGGATCCCGCTGCTCATCGTGCTGCAGCTGCCGTTCCTGGGCGGCGACGTCGACTTCGACACCGTGTTCGCGAACGCGTACGCCGCGGTGCCGTTCCTCTGCTGGCTGCCGAACCTCGTCGTCGCCGAGTGGCTCATCGCCAGGCGCGGCCTGCCGGGGTTCCGCCCGGCGAGCGCCTCGATCGGCGACGCCCGGCATCCGTAGTCCTGCGTGCAGATCTCCGTGTGCGGCACGGATGCGGCGCCGTCGCGCCCGCACGACACTCGCTCCATCAGTCATCACCGACCGGGCGCAACGCCCGGACGACACCGATCGAGGAGCACCGCATGACGGACACCACGGCGATCACCGCAACCGAGGCGGATCGCGAACTCAAGGCCAAGCACCGCAGCATGTGGGCGTCTGGCGACTACCCGACGCTCGCGTCGGACCTGATCTGGGAGCTCGGCCCGCGCGTCGTCGCGGCGACCGGGGTGCGCCCGGGCGACCGCGTGCTCGACATCGCGGCCGGAAGCGGCAACGCGTCGATCCCGGCCGCCGAGGCCGGCGCAGAGGTCGTCGCGAGCGACCTCGCCCCCGAGCTCTTCGCCGTCGGGCGCCGCAAGGCCGCCGAAGCCGGCGTCGGGATCGAGTGGCGCGAGGCCGACGCCGAGGACCTGCCGTTCGAGGATGCGTCGTTCGACGCCGCGGTCTCGACCGTCGGCATCATGTTCGCGCCCCACCACGAGGCCGCGGCGGCGGAGCTGCTGCGCGTCGTGCGCCCCGGCGGCCGCATCGGCCTGCTGAGCTGGACGCCCGAGGGCTTCATCGGCCGCATGTTCGGGGTCATGAAGCCGTACGCGCCGCCGCTGCCCGAGGGCGCGACCCCCGCACCTCGCTGGGGCGACGAGGCGCACGTGCGCTCGCTGCTCGGCGACGGCGCGACCGACGTGGTCGCGGTGCGGCAGACGGTCGAGATCGGCCGGCTCGAGAGCGGCGCCGAGTTCCGCGACTACTTCAAGTCGCACTACGGGCCGACGATCGCGGTGTACCGCCGCATCGCCGACGACGCCGAGGCCGTGCGCGCCCTCGACGACGCGCTCGCCGCCCACGGCGACGAGCAGTTGCGGGCCGACGGTTCCGGCGCCATGCGCTGGGAGTACCTGCTCGTCACCGCCAACAGGAGCTGACCGGACCACCCGGGCACCGGCACCGCACCGCACCGCAACCACCGGCGCAACGCGCCGACGCAACACCCGACAGAAGAGGAGTCCCCCGTGAACCTCAGCGAACACTTCTGGGTCCACGAGATCCGCCTGGCCGACGAGGCCGGTCTGGACCGCGCGCTCGAGCACCGCCGCATCGCGCTCGAGCGCGCAGCCGAGGCGCAGCACGCCGAGGCCCGTCGGGTCGGCGCAGCGGATGCCGCGGCGCACCCCGCCGCCGGCACGGGCGTCCGCGCGCGGCTCGCGGGTCTCGTGCACCGGCTCGCCACGCGGCCGCCGGGCCCGGGCGGACCTCGGCCGGCGATCTGACGCATGCGTCGGAGCCCGGCGGGCGGGCGGCACGGGTGCGAGGGATCGCACTGGTGCCGCCCGCCCGCCGCGGTCCTAGAATGACGCCGTGTCGAACCCGCGACTGACACCACGCGAACGCGCCGTGCTCGCCGCCATCGAGCGGCGATTGAACAATCCCGAGATCGCCTCCGAGATGTTCATCTCGGTGCGCACCGTCGAGAGCCACGTCGCGAGCCTGCGCCGCAAGCTCGACGCCGAGACGCGCGCCGAGCTCGTGACCGCGTCGGTCGGCCTGCGCGCGGCATCCGTACGCGTGCCCGACAACACCTTCGTCGGGCGCGAAGCCGATCTCGGGCGTCTCGCCGAGGCGGTCGACACCCGGCACTGGGCGACCGTGACCGGCCCCGGCGGGGTGGGCAAGACGCGCCTCGCGCTCGAGTTCGCCCGCGCCTCGTCGGGCGCTCCCGTCGTCGTCGAGCTCGAGCACGCCGAGCCCGTCGACGTCGTCGCGCGCATCTCACGGGCGCTCGACCTGGAGTCCGCCCCGGGGGTCGACGCCCTCGAGGCCGTCGCGACCTCGCTCGGCAGCCGCCCCTACCTGCTCGTGCTCGACAACGTCGACCGGGTCGGCGCCGCGGTCGGCGAGGTCGTCGCGCGTGCGACCGCGCACGCGCCGGCGCTGCGCGTGCTCACCACCTCCCGCACGCCGATCGGCGACCCGGCGGAGGCGGTCGTGGCCCTCGCCCCGCTGCCCGCCGACGGCGCCGACTCCCCCGCCGTCGCCGTGTTCCTCGAACGCCTCGGGCCCGGAGCCGTCTCGTCGCCGCCGACCGCGGAGGAGCGCGCGCAGGCGGCACGGATCTGCGCACGGCTCGACGGCCTGCCGCTCGCGCTCGAGCTCGCGGCATCCGTGGCCAGGCACCTCTCGCTCGCCGAACTGGCCGAACGCCTCGAGCACGACTTCGCGACCCTCGACCGCGCCGCCCCCGGCGGGCGGCACCGCACTCTCGAGACCGCGTTCGAGTGGAGCTGGGACCTGCTCGACGCCGACGAGCAGCTCGTGCTCCGGCGCCTCGCCGCCCTGCCCCGCACGTTCGACATGGACCTGGCGCTCGCGGTCACCCACCCCGGCGCGGGCGGCACGGTCATGCGCCTGCTCGACCAGTCGCTCATCGTGTCGACCGGCGGCACGCCGCGGCGCTTCCGACTGCTCGAGGTGCTGCGCGACTTCGTGCGGGCGCGTACCGACGACGACCTCACGCACGACGTGCTCGAACGCCACGCGATGTTCCTCGAGGCGATCGTCGTGCCGTTCGCGCGTCGCGCGCGCCTCGACGACAGCCTCGAGGCGATGCACGCGTCGGAGATCCTCTGCCCCGAGGTGAACGCCGCCGTGCGCTGGGCGCGGGCGACGCGGCATCCGAGCGCCCTGCCGTTGGCATCGTCGCTCGGCGTGGGCATCGACCAGTACGGCTCCGACGTCGACAGCGTGCGCACCCTCGCGGCGGTCGCGCGCGACCCCGACGTGATCGCCGATGCCACGCCGCAGCAGCTGCTCTCCCTCGGCATCGCGCTCACGTTCCTCGACCTCGACGCCGTCGCCGAGCTCGCCGAGCGGGCGCTGGCCGTCGCCGTCGACGACCGCGACCGGCTCGCGGCGCTGCACCTCGCGGGCATGGCCGAGGCGTACCTCGAGCACGAGCAGGTCGCGCTCGAACGCCTCGCCGAGGCCGAGGCGCTCGCCGAGCAGCTCGGCGACCACTGGGAGCTCGCGGCGACCCGCCAGATGCGAGGCGTCGCCCTGCGCCGCACCTCGCCCGAGCGCGCCATGGCCGACTTCGCCGCCGCCATGCACGACTACGGTCGCGCGGGCGACGCCATGCACGTCAACAACGCCCGCTACATGATCGCCCTCACCGCCGCCGAGGCGGGCATCGACCTCGACCGCGCCGCAGAGCTCGCCGCCGAGTGCGTCGACTACGCCCGCGCCTCCCACAACGAGCACGAGCTCGCCCACGCCGCGATGGTGCAGCAGCTCATCGGACGAGCGGATGCCGCGCTCGAACCCGACGAGCTCGTGCACGAGTTCCGGCGGTTCGGCGACGCCCGCTGCCGCATCCGGATGCTGCTGCTCCAGGCCGAGCGATCCCCCGCCGCGCCAGCGCGTCGCACCCTGCTGCTGGAGGCCCTCGAGCTCGCGCGTGCGGTGCACGACGAGCTCCGGGAGTCCGAGGTGCTCGAGCTGCTCGCGGTCGCGGCGCCGGCCTCCTCGCCGGTTCGCAGCGGGTAGGCGCACCGCAGGCCGTCGCACCACGGGCCGGCGCGCCGCCGCGCGCGGTGATTGTGCACCGCCCCCGACGAGAGGATCCTGAACTCATGAGCGACCGTGAGCAGTTCCTGGTGTGGGTGCAGAGCGAGTTCGTGCGAGCCGAGCGCGCCATGTACGACGGAGACGACGGGCCGCGTCGCGCGGCCTGGTCCGAGCACGAGCCCGTGAGCGTGCTCGGCGCCTGGCGCAACGCCGCCGACCGGGCCGAACTGGTCGAGGCGTTCGAGGAGCTCGCGGCGAGCTTCTCGAACTGCACCGACTACGCGTTCGACCTGATCGCCTTCGACGTGCAGGGCGACATGGCGTACACCGTGGGCTACGAGCGCATCTCGACGTCGGTCAACGGGCAGCCGCGCACGTTCACGCTCCGCGCGACCCAGGTCTACCGGCGCGAGCAGGGCGGCTGGCGCGTCGTGCACCGGCACGCCGACACCGTCGGCTAGGAGGCGTTGCTCTCCGCGCCCTGCTGCAGCCGCTCGGGGCCCGGTGCTGCCGTGCTCTCCCGAAGGATGAGCTGCGGGCGCTCCGACGAGTAGAGCCGGTCGCTCGTGTCGTCGATGACGTGCAGCAGCAGTTGGAACCCGCGACGGCCGAGGCCGTTGAAGTCCTGCTCCGCCGTCGTCAGCGGCGGCGACCAGAGTTCGGCGAGCGGGTGGTTGTCGAACCCGGCCACCGAGACGTCCTCAGGCACCCGGAGGCCCGCGTCGACGAGCCCGCGCATGACGCCCATCGCGATCTCGTCGTTGCCGCAGAAGACGGCGGTGACCGACGGATCGGCGGCCAGCCGGCGCCCGATCTCGATGCCGGAGCGGGGCTCCCACCCGGCGTCGTGGGTCTCGGGAACGGGGGCGCCGGCCTTGCGCAGCGCGCGACGCCACCCGGTGGTGCGGCCGTCCTCGCGGCGCGACGGCGGCACGCGCACGTGGTGCACGGTGCGGTGGCCCAGGCCGAGCAGGAACGCCGTGAGCTCCTCGGCGGCGCGCGCCTCGTCGAGCACCGCCTGCGGCACGCCGACGTCGCGCACGCCCGAGAGGGCCACGACCGGGATGTCGCTCGGCAGGCGCTTCAGCGCGGCGACGCCGGGCGGGTCGAACTTCAGCACGACGACGCCCGCGATGGACTGCGTCATGGTGGCGGAGATCGCCCGGTCGACCTCTTCGTCGTCGGCCGTCTCGACGACCGTGATCATGACGGTGTACCCGGCGGCACGCGCGGCGACCTCGACGCCGCGGATCGTCTCGGCGTAGCCGTAGCGCGACGTGTCGCCCGCGATGACCGCGATGACCTGCGAGCGGCGCGACGCGAGCGTGCGTGCCGCCGCGCTCGGGCGGAAGTTGAGCTCCGCGATCGCCGCCTCGACGCGCTCGACCTTCGCCGGGCTGACGCGCGCCGCCCCCGTGAGCACGCGCGAGACCGTCGGCACCGAGACACCGGCCAGCGCCGCGACATCCGCGATGGTGGCGTTCTTGGTGTTCATGCGCGACCCGTTCGTTCGAGGCACCGGCGTCACTTCACGGCACCGCTGGTGATGCCGGAGATGATCTTGCGCTGCGCGAGCATGAAGGTGATCAGCAGCGGCAGGCTCATCAGGATGATGTAGGCGAAGATCAGGTGCCAGTTCTGAAGATAGAGCCCCGAACTCGCCACCTGGTAGAGGTTCAACGGCAAGGTGTCGAGTCGGCCGCCCACGACGAACAGCGCGTAGAACACGTCGTTCCAGATGTACAGGCAGATCAGGATCGTCGCGGTCGCCAGCACGGGCATGAGCAGCGGCAGGATGATCGTGACGAACACGCGCACCGGCGAGGCGCCGTCGACGCGGGCGGCCTCCTCGAGCTCGGGCGGGATGGTGCGCACGAATCCGGTGACGAAGAAGATCACGGTCGACAGGTACATGCCCATGTACACGCAGATCATGCCGATGGGCGTGCCGGCGAGCCCGAGCTGACGCAGCAGGAGCACGATCGTGACGACGGCGGGCGGCAGCACGATGCCGCTGATCGCGAGCGCGTAGACGATCGCGAGGGCTCGGCTCGAGCGACGCGCGAGCACCCAGGCCGCCATAGCGCCCATGATGAGCACGCCGAGCACCGACGGCACCATCACGAGGAGGCTGCCGAAGAACGCCGGCAGCATCTTGCCGTCGGTGAACACCGTCGCGAAGTTCTCGAACAGCCGCCACTCGGTGGGCAGGCTCAGGTTCGGGTTCAGCGCCTCGGCCTGGTTCTTCGAGGCGGTCACGATGACGAGCCAGAACGGGATGCCGAGCAGCAGCACCGCGGTCACGACCGCGGCGACCGGCTGGATCAGGCGACGGATGCCGCGGCGCGCGCCGCGACCGCTCGGCTCGTGGACGGGTGCCGGACGGCTGCCGCGTCGGTTCGCGTCGCGCGTGACGATGGCGCGCGTGGAGTCGGTGGTGAGGGTCATCAGAGGACGTCCTCTCGCTTGCGGAGCGTGCGGATCACCGGGAACGCGAGGATCGCGACCAGCAGGAACAGCACGAGGCTCATCGTGGTGGCCTGGGCGAAGAGCCCCTGCCCGAACGTTCGGAAGATGAAGATGTTGAGCAGCTCGGTCGTGCCGCCCGGCCCGCCGGCGGTCGTGGCCTGCACGATGTCGAAGCCGTTCATCGACCCGAGCAGCGCGGTCGCGACGTTGAACGTCACCGCGGGCGCCAGCAGCGGGAACCGGATGGAGCGGAACGTCGTCCACCAGCCGGCGCCGTCGAGGCGCGCGGCCTCGAGGATGTCGCCGTCGATGGTCTTGAGGCCGGCGAGGTAGATGAGCATCGAGAGGCCCATCCACTTCCAGGCGTGCACGAGGGCGACGACCACGATGGTCCAGGTGGTGCTGCCGAGCCACGCGATGTCGACCGGCTGGCCGATGACCGACCCGATGATCGAGTTGACCGCGCCGTCGGGCTTCAGCATGGCCTGGAAGATGTAGCCGACGGCGAGGGCCGACATGATCACCGGGATGAAGAACGCGACGCGCAGCGCGCGGTTCAGCGGGGTGTCGCGCTCGAGCAGCAGCGCGAGCGCGAGCCCGAACACGTTCTGGAACACGGCGACGAGCACGGCGTAGACGAGGGTCACCCACAGGGCGCCGAGCAGCTGGCCGCTCGAGAACAGCGAGGTGAAGTTGTCCCAGCCGACGAAGTTGATCTCCGACTTGAAGCTCGACCAGTCGGTGAACGCGTAGATGAAGTTGAAGACGGTCGGGACGACGAAGAACACCACCAGCACGACCAGTGCCGGGATGAGGAACCAGAGCGGGTGGTCCTGCTTGGCGCGAGGGCTCGCCGCGAACTCTCGGATGCCCCGGGCGCGGGCCGCGCCCTTCGAGAGTCCCAGAGTGGTGGTCATGGGTGCTGCCTTTCGAGGGTGGTGGTGGGCTGCCCGGGGGCCGGCGCGACAGCCGGCCCCCGGGCTGCGGATCAGAAGCCCGTGGCGCCGATCGCCTTGGCGAGTTCGGCGAACTGCTTCTGCGTCGCCTCTCCCACTTCGGCCGGAGTCATGGTGCCCTGGATCATGTCGCCGAGGTTCAGGTACAGGTCGGGGTTCGCGATCGCGAGCGCCTGCATCGACCCGACCGAGTCGGCGAGCGAGTCGCTGACGGCGAGGAGCGCCTCGGGCACCTCGGCCGACGAGTCGACGTCGGTCTGGAGCGACACGGTCGACTGCGCCTCGACGAAGTCGGCGTAGCCGTCGCCGAGCCAGTACGACAGCAGCTGACGGGCGCCCGCCTCGCGCTTCTCGTCACCGGTCTTGAAGGCGACGAGCGCGTTCGACTGGTCGGGGATGAAGGTGCCGACGTTGCCGCTCGGCGAGATCGGGAAGAACCCGATCTTCTCGTCGAGCTCGGCCGTGTCGGACAGCGACTGCAGCTGGCCGAAGAACGAGTTCACCTGCACGGCCATGGCCGCGTCGCCCGCGAGGAGGGCGGGGCCCTGGTCCTCGAAGGTCGCCGTCTTGAGGTTCTCGTTGAAGAGGCCCTCGTCGATCAGGTCGTTGTACGTGTCGATCGCGCCCTGGATGGTCGGGTCGGTGAACGTCTCCTCGTTCGCGTTCACGCGGTCCCAGAGACCGTCCTTCGCGGCGTCGGCGAGCTGCACCTGCACCCACCACTGGGTCGCCCACGGCGTGCCGCCGCCGAAGTCGAAGAACGGCGTGACGCCCTTCGCCTTGAGGTCGCGGCCGGTCTGCACGAACTCGTCCCAGTTCGCCGGCACGTCGGCGATGCCGTTCGCGGCGAACACCTCCTTGTTGTAGTACACGCCCTCAACGGCGGGGGTCGTGATGAGCGCCGCGTACCGGGTGTCGTCGAGGATGCCGGTGATGTCGCGCAGCTCGGGCTTGTACGAGTCGAGCCACGGCGCGTCGTCGAGCGGCTGCAGGTTGGTCGACGCGTTGAGCGCCGTGAGCATCGAGGCGGTCGGCTGCCAGAAGGCGAGATCGGGCTTGTCGCCGGTGGCGACCTTGGTCTGCACGCTCTGCTCGTACGGGTCGGGGATCGTGACCACGTCGACGGTCGCTCCCGTGAGCTCCTCGAATCCTGCGACGACGCTGTCGGGCACGGTGTTGGAGTTCTGGGCGGCCCAGATGGTGAGGGTCGTGCCCGAGAGGTCGGCGTCCTGGGCCGGCCACGCGGCGGGGGCGGAGTCGCCGCCGCCGGAGCCGGGGTCGGAACATCCGGCGAGGGTGAGTGCGGCGACGGCGGCGATGACCGCAGCGCCGCGGAACCTGTTCTTCATTGAATCGCTCCTTACTGTGTGATTATCCGATGCGCCCGGTGGGTCCGGTGCCCGGCTGTGATGCAGTCCTCTCGGTCCGACTCTCGGAATCGGCGGTGAGGCGGATGGTGCGCGCGGCGAGCTCGTCGTCGTTCGCGTGCACGGTCAGGGTTCCCGTGGCGGCATCCCATTCGGTCTGCCATGCGGGAAGGTCGGTCGGGAAGACGGCCGCGACGGTCACGTCCGCGCCGGCGAGGTGCGGGAACGCGAGCTCTGCCGAACCCGAGCCGTCTCGGCGCCAGATCGAGACCAGGTCGCCGTCGTCGCCGCGCAGGCCGAGGCTCACCCAGGCGTCGTTCCAGCCGGGGAGCCCGGTGGGCCAGTGCGGATGGCCGGCGAGCAGTTCGGTGCGGAGCCCCTTCGCGACGGCGACGGCCTCCGCCACGAGATGCCGGCGACGCGCGTCCATGCGGTTGAGGTATCCCGACACGTAGAAGCGGCCGAGCAGCCCGGTGACGAGGCAGAACGCGACCTCCTCCTCGCTCATCTCGGGCTGCGGGTAGGCCCAGCTCGCGGCCTGCTCCGGCAGCAGCGACATGGGTGCCGCCGCGGCGATCGGCGGGAACTTCGTGAAGTCCTGCTGGTCGGAGGTCGACTGCATCGCGAGCCGCGAGAGCACCGCGAAGTCCATGCGCATCGCGCCCGACGAGCAGTTCTCGATCACGAGTCCGGGATGCCGGTCGAGCACGCGGTCCAGCCACGCGAGGTGCGCCCGGTTGTGGGCGAGCAGCCCGTCGCCCACGCTGTCGGCATCGTGGTCGGTGCCCGGGCCCGGGTTGATGTTGTAGTCGAACTTGAAGAAGCCCACGCCGAAGTCGCGCACGAGCCGGTCGACGACCTCGTCGAGGTGCGCCACCGCCGCCGGATGGCGCAGGTCGAGGTGGTAGCGGTGGTGCTCGACGACGCGCTGTCCGTGACGCAGCAGGAAGGCCTCGCGCGGCAGCTCGTCGGCGATCGGGCTGCGCACGCCGATGACCTCGGGCTCCAGCCACAGTCCGGGGGTCATGCCGGCCGCTCGGACCGCGTCGATGACCTCGCCGAGTCCGCCGGGGAACCGCGTGGTCGACGGCTTCCACTCGCCGACGGTGTCCCACCAGTGCCCGCTGTCGTCGTACCATCCGGCGTCGATGCAGAAGATCTCGGCGCCGACCTCGGCGGCGGCGGCGATGAGCGGCAGCAGCTTGTCGGTGGTGGGGTCGCCGTCGAGCGTGTTCATGTAGTCGTTGAACACGACCGGCATCGCCGTGTTGTCTGGGTGCGGGCGTCGGGCGGCGCGACGGTGGTCGGTGAGCGCCGCGACGGCCTGCTCGAGGTCGGCGCCGACGGCGATCGAGACGGGCACCGTGGTGAACGTCTCGCCGGGAGCGAGCACCCTGGTCCACGCGGAGTCCGTGTCGGTCGGGCCCGAGAGGCTGAAGTAGCCGCCGTCGGTGTCCTCGCCGATCTCCCAGCGCCAGGCGCCGTTGTGCTCGATCTGCCAGAGCAGCGCGAGGCCGGCCTCGTCGGACTCGACGCCCCCCACGGGCAGGTCGCGGCCGGTCGACCAGGTGCCGTCCGACGTGACCGCCCATGCGCCGCGCGGGTCGTGGCCGGTCAGTCCCTCCGCGAGGTGCGGGAAGTCGGGGCCGCGCAGCGCCTCGCGGGTCCAGCGGCCCTCGCCCAGCCAATCGCTCGTGCCCGAGATGCGCTGCCAACCGTCGAGCTTCTCGAGGCTCGTGCCGTCGGCCGCGGTGAAGCCCGACGACCAGGAGGCGACCGAACGCAGCACGACCGGTTCGGAGCCGACGGCCGTGACGGTCACGGTCGAGCGGATCGCGCCCGGCGCCCCCGCGAGCATCCGCAGCTCGATCGTGGCCTCGACGCCCGCGCCCGCCTGCGTGATGACGAGACGGTCGTCGCCGACCTCGTGCGAGACGTGGCGCAGCTGCGAGCCGAGCTCGGTGTGCGCGAGACGGTCGGATGCCGGGAGCCGGCCCTGCGCCGCGGTGAGGATCTCGACGAGCGGCACGGCGTAGACGGGGTGGCTGCGACCGTGGCCCGAGAGCTCGACGACGCTCACGGGCGAGGCGTCGTCCCATGCGAAGCGGAGCGCGAACGCGCTGCTCCCCCAGCTCACCTGAACGGTCACGACACTCCTCGTCTTCGCGGACTGTGCGACCTCGACGGTCGCTTGATAGCGGTTTCAAGAGCGACCATAGACGAATCTGAAACCGCTATCAAGTTTTGCTTGAAATCGCTATCAAGACTCGGTAGCGTCGGGCCCCGTGCGGTGATCGGCGCCACGAGCGAGGCCCCGTCCGCGCGCAGACACTCGATGAAGAGGGGAATCGACGACGATGAGATTGAGATCGACCATGGCCGCATGCGCGGTCGCGGCACTGGCGGTGACGGGGCTGGTGGCCCAACCCGCATTCGCCGATGAGACGGACACGCTGTCCGTCGACTTCGCCGACCGCACCGGCGAGTTCCGCGGCGGTGCGACCGGCACGCTGTACGGATTCGGCGACGAGGGCGCCCCGACGCAGGCGCTCATCAACGGCGCAGCCATCACCAACTCGTCGCAGAAGGCGCCGTACGGCACGCAGCACCCGTCGGGCGATGCGATCAAGGTCGAGGACGGTTTCTTCGACAAGCACGGCGAGGACATGTACATCTACGTGCAGGATTACTACCCCGACTGGTCGTACAACGGCGGTCGTCGCCCGGGCGACGACCGCACGTACGACCAGGCCGACGGCACGTACACGAACACGCCCAACGGGGTGTGGGACTACCTGGAGGTCGTCGAGTTCGTCGCCGAGGCGGTGGCCACCGACTCGGCCAGGCCCGACGACTACGTGTTCATCACGTTCAACGAGCCCGACGGCGGCAACTGGTACCCGAACTGGTCGACGCAGAAGACCCAGTTCCTCGACGACTGGCAGGCCACCTACGACCAGGTGCAGGAGGTCTGGGCGCGCCACGGGCTCGGCCACGCCCGCATCGGCGGTCCGGGCGACACCCGCTGGCAGCCGGAGCGCAGCCGCGACATCCTCGAGTTCGCGAAGGCGAACGGCTCGCTGCCCGATATCTTCATCTGGCACGAGCTCGGCATCGACAACCTCGCCCACTACCGGCAGAACTTCGCCGACTACCGGGCGCTCGAGCAGTCGCTCGGCATCGACCCGATCCACGTGAACATCACCGAGTACGGCATGCTGCGCGACATGGGCGTGCCCGGTCAGCTCATCCAGTGGTTCACGATGTTCGAGGACACGAAGGTCGACGCGCAGACGGCCTACTGGAACTACGCGGGCAACTTCTCCGACAACAGCGCGCGCCCGAACGGCGCGAACGCCGGCTGGTGGATGTTCAAGTGGTACGGCGACCTGAACGGCAGCGACACCGTGCGTGTGACTCCACCGACCCCCAACGGCGTCGACACGCTGCAGGGCATCGGGGCGATCGACGACGAGAACCGGCGGGCGACCGTGCTGTGGGGCGGCACCGACCGCGACGTCGCGCTCGACCTCACCGGCCTCGACCCCGCCGTGTTCGGCGATGCGGTCGACATCGAGGTGCGCGAGACCGCGCTGACCGGCGCCGAGGGCCTGGCCGACACCCCGCGGGTGGTTGCCGCGGTCGACGGTGCGGCCCTCGACTCGGGCTCGCTCGACCTCGTCGTGCCCACCTACGACCGGTACGCCGGCTACCAGATCGTCATCACGCCGGCGCAGGAGCGGGATGTCGCGGCAGCTCAGGCAGCGCAGCCCTGGACGGCCGCGATCGAGGCCGAGTCGATGCAGCTCACTGCGGCTCAGGCCTACGTGCAGGACCCGAAGGCCGGTGGCGGCTGGAAGTTCCTGGCGTCGGGCGGACGCGACGTCGGATCGTTCAACCGGGCGAACTCGAAGGCCGACTGGACGCTCGAGGTGCCGCACGACGGCACCTACCGCCTGCAGGTCATCGGGGGTGCCCCCGGCGTTCCCGGTCGTCACGCGCTGTTCGTCGACGGGGCCGCGGCCGGCACCATCCAGTACACGGCCGACCTGGCGCTGAACGCGACGAGCCGGTGGCAGTACCGCGGCAGCGCGGAACTGCTGGTCGACCTCACCGCCGGCTCCCACACGCTCTCGATCCGCGCGAGCGCCGACGGGACCGACCGCCTGCCGAACTCCGACATCACGCTCGACAAGGTCTCGCTGACCTCCGTCGGCGAGGGCGAGCCGACGTCGTACCCCGCATCGGGCTTCCGCCTGGTCGACGGGGCGCACCTCGGCTGGGAGGGCGAGCACCCCGGTGCCGCGCACCTCACCGGCGACGGCCGCGCCGACCTCTACGCGAGCGCCTTCGAGACCGGGTACTACGACGTCGTCGTCGACTGGTCGTCGACGGATGCCGCGGACCTCACGATCGACGTCAACGGCGAGTCCACGCCGGCGATCGCGGTCGACGGGGCCGGCGCGTGGCGTTCGACCACCCGCGTGCACCTCGTGGAGGGCATCAACGAGATCGAGCTCCGCTCTCCGAACGGGGCATCGGTGTCGAACCTCACCACCGTCCGCGCCCGCGACGCCGATGGCGCAGCGGTGTCGATCGAGGCCGAGGACGCGCGGCTCGTGGGCGGGGCCTCGGCCACGACGTTGGCCGACAGCACGGGCACCAACGCCTCGGGCCGCGCCTTCGCGGGCAACGTGGGCAACGGCGCCGGCGCCATCGAGATCGACCGCGCCGCGGGCTTCGATGCCGCAGGCGACTACGACCTCACCGTGCACTACTCGAACGCCGAGACCTCTGGCGACCATGCGTACAACCCGCAGGTGGTCGACCGCCGGATCGACGTGAGCGAGGGCGGCGAGCACGTGGGCGACGCGTACTTCCGGTACACGTACTCGTGGAACAGCTTCTGGCAGCGCACCATCCCGGTGACGCTCGCGACGGCCGACCAGCCGCTGCGCTTCGGCAACACCACGGCCTGGGCGCCCAACGTCGACCGCATCGTGATCGCCCCGCGCACCCTGGGCGAACCGACCACCGTCGCGGCCGCAGCGACGATCGAAGCCTCGGTCTCGACGGCGTGGCGGTGCGTCGCGCGGAAGGCCGTGCTGACCGTCTCGGTTCGCAATGACGACGACGTGCGGGTCGAGGCGCAGCTCACGAGCGACTTCGGCAAGGCGGCCTTCGGCACGATCCCGGTGGACCAGAGCTCGTCACGAGCCCTCACCACCCGGCTCGCGACCGTAGGCTCCGGAGTCGTCGGCGTGCAGCTGACGGCGGAGATCGACGGCGAGAAGGTGACGCGCGACCTCGAGATCGGGTACCCGGGCACGACCTGTCCGTAGCGACGCGCTTCGAGCAGCACGAACGCCCGGCCTCCGCGAGGAGGCCGGGCGTTCCGCGTTCAGCCGACACGGGCGCTCGGGCCCGCCGCCGGTCAGAGGCTCGCGATGACCACGCGCGTGATGCTCGAGTCCTTGAGCGCCTCGTAGCCCTCGTTGACCTCGTCGAGCGAGATCTCCTTCGAGAGCAGCGCGTCGAGCTCGAAGCGGCCCTCGAGGTAGAGCTTCGCGTACATCGGGATGTCGCGCTTCGCCGTCGTCGAGCCCATGTAGACGCCCTGCACGCGCTTCTGGGTTCCGATGAGGCCGACCTGGTGCACGTCCATGACCGAGGTCGGGTCGATGACGCCGATGAGGTGTCAATTTTCTCGAGCGCCGGCGAGAATCCGGCCTACCCGAGCCGCGCCTGCCCGGGCACCCTCGCGTTGCGCTCGGCGGCATCGGCCGCGAGCGCGACGGCGAGTTCGAGCCCGTCGCCGCGGTCGAGCGCCGCGAGCAGCCCGCCGAGGAAGCTGTCGCCGCTCCCGGCCGGGAACCGCCCGACCGAGCGCGGTGCCGGAGCCGGTCCGTCGAACTCGGCCGACGACGCCCACGCACCGCGCACCCCGTCGGTCACGATCGCCGTGGCACCGTGCAGGGCGTGCAGCGCCCGACTAGCGGAGGGTGCATCGTCGAAGCCACGGCCCAGCAACTCTCCCGCCTCGCGCCGGTTGACCTTCACCAGGTCGGCCTGAGCGGCCGTCGCCCGCAGCCCCTCGCCGGACCCGTCGACGGCGACATGAGCGCTGCCCGCGCGGAGCTCACCGAGCAGCTCGGCGAGCTCGTCGAGCGGCACACCGGGCGGGATCGACCCCGAGAGCGCGAGCCACGCGCCGGGCCGGGCGGCGCCGACGGCCCGCACGACCGACGCGTACGCCGACCACTCGGCCGGCCCGAAGGGCGTCGCCTGCTCGTACACGTCGGTGCTCGTCGCCGAGGCCCGCGACTCGACGATCGCGAGGCACGTGCGGGTCGTCGCGGCGAGCTCGATGCGTTCGACCGCGAGGCCCTCGGCCGCGAGCAGGGCGCCGACCCAGTCGCCGGTGGGTCCGCCGAGCGCCGCGACGGCGAGCACGTCGGCGCCGAGAGCGCCCGCGGACCGTGCGACGTTCAGCGCCTTGCCGCCCGCGACGCGCGTGACGGCCGTCGGCCTGGTGATGTCGCCGACGGCGAGCGAATCGACCTCGTACGTCACGTCGAGACTCGGCGAGAGGGCGAGCGCGACGATCACGGGCGTGCGCTCCAGGGGCGCACGGTGCCGAGGATGCGCGGGCGGCCGTCGCCGAGCACGGCGAGCGCGAGCTCCGAGACCTCGGCGGGCGTGTGCCAGCGCGTCGACCCGTCGGGCTCCTCGTGCCAGCCGAGCTGGAGCATGTCGTCGGGCACGTCGAGGTCGCCGTGGGCAGGATCGGCGCCGGCGCTCGTGCGCACGAACGCCACCCGGCCGGCCACGGTCTCGCGCAGCACCTGCAACGAGGCATCCGTCACCGTTCGGCCGTAGACGAGCGCCTCGTCGAAGCGACGGTCGGCGAGCGCAGTGCGCAGGGCCGCGGCATCCGTCGCGTCGACGTACAGCGCGTGCACGCCCTCGGGCATGGTGCGGCTGCGGCCGATGCCGGTCACGTCGGCGCCGCCGGCGACGAGCGCGGCCGCGGCGGGCGCGAGGATTCCCCCGGCGCCCACCACCAGAACCGTCTGCACGCGCGACATCCTAGAAGGCCTGCGGGCCGACGGCAGCCCCCGAGCGGCCCTGCAGGAAGTCGAGGTCGAGCCCCTCATCGGCCTGCGTGACGTGCTCGATGTAGAGGCGGGTCCAGCCGCGCTCGCTGCCGGCCACCGTGCGGGGCGTCCACCCGGCGCGACGGGCCTCGAGCTCCTCGTCGGAGACGTGCATGTGCAGCGAGCGGTTCGCGACGTCGACCGTGATCGTGTCCCCCGTGCGCACGAACGCGAGCGGGCCGCCGGCCGCGGCCTCTGGCACCACGTGCAGCACGACGGTGCCGTACGACGTGCCGCTCATGCGCGCGTCGGAGATGCGCACCATGTCGGTCACGCCCGCCTCGAGGATCTTGCGCGGCAGCGCCAGGTTGCCGACTTCGGGCATGCCCGGGTAGCCCTTCGGACCCACGTTGCGCACGACGAGGATGTCGTCGGGCACGACGTCGAGGTCGGGGTCGTCGGCGTCGCGCAGGTAGTCCTGCAGCGAGTCCCAGACCAGGGCACGGCCGGTGTGCTGCATGAGCTTCGGATCGGCGGCCGACTGCTTGATCACCGCGCCGCGCGGCGCGAGGTTGCCGCGGAGCACCGCGATGCCCGAGCCCACGGGCTTGACCGGGTTCTCGAGCGGGCGGATGACCTCGCGATTGTAGACCTCGGCGCCGGCGTAGTTCTCGCCGAGCGTGCCGCCGGTGACGGTGAGCGCGTCGCGGTGCAGCAGGTCGCCGAGCGTCTCGGCGAAGCCCGCGGTGCCGCCCGCGTACTCGAAGTCCTCCATGAGGAACCGGCCGCTCGGCATCAGGTCGGCGAGCACCGGGATGTCGCGCACGAGCGTGTCGAAGTCGTCGAGCGTCAGCTCAACGCCGACGCGGCGCGCGAGCGCGAGCAGGTGGATCACGGCGTTCGTCGAGCCGCCGAGCGCCGCGTTCGCGCGCACGCCGTTCTCGAACGCCTCGCGCGTGAGGATCTTCGAGGGCCGCAGGTCTTCTTCGACCATCTGCACGATGCGACGGCCGGCGAGGTGTGCCGCGGTCGCGCGCCGGGAGTCGTTGGCCGGCAGCGAGGCGGTGCCCGGCAGCTGCATGCCCATGAGTTCCGACACGCACGCCATGGTCGAGGCGGTGCCCATGGTCTGGCAGTGCCCCTGGCTGCGGGCCATGCAGCCCTCGGCCTCGGTGATCGCGGTGTCGTCCATGAGCCCGGCGCGGTAGGCCTCGGTGAACTTCCACACCGAGGTGCCCGAGCCGATGTCGGTGCCCCGGTGCTTGCCGTTCAGCATCGGGCCGCCGGTGATCAGCAAGGAGGGCAGGTCGACGGATGCCGCGCCCATCAGGTACGCCGGAGTGGTCTTGTCGCAGCCGGCGAGGAGCACGACGCCGTCGAGCGGATTCGAGCGCAGCGTCTCCTCGAGATCCATCGCCATGAGGTTTCGCAGCAGCATCGCCGTCGGGCGCACGATCGGCTCGCCCGCCGAGGTCGTGGGGAACTCGAACGGCACGCCGCCCGCCTGCCAGATGCCGCGCTTGACGTGCTCGGCGAGCGCCCGCAGGTGGATGTTGCAGCTCGTCAGCTCGCTCCACGAGTTCGCGATGCCGATGACCGGCCGCCCACGGAACGAGTCGTCGGGCAGGCCTTCGCTGCGCAGCCACGAGCGGTGCATGAAGCCGGTCTTGCCCTCTGCGCCGAACCACTGCTGGCTGCGCAGACCCTCGCCCCACTCGTGCGTCGGCACGCCCGTGCGGCCCGCGAAGGCGGTGTCGTCGGCGACATCCGTCGCTCCCCCGGCGGCAGCCGCGTGGCGCTCGCTCGCCTCGCGCTCGCTCGCCTCGCGCTCCTCCTTGCCGAGGTTGCGCGCGCTCATGCGAACCTCGGCAGGTGCTTCGCCTGGGCGGCGATCAGGTCGTCGGCGAGGGATGCCGCGGCATCCGCGTCGAAGATCGCACCGTCGGCGATCATGGCCTCGACGACGAGCCCGCGGTCGCCCGTGAGCGCCGCCTCGACGGCGAGGTCGACCGACGTGAGCCGGCGGGCGAGGATCGCGGTGAGCGGCTTGCCGAGGTCGGGAACCGAGACGGGGCGGATGCCGCGGGCGGTCGCCACGCCGGGGATCTCGACGGCCGACCAGTCCGGCAGGCCTGGCACCATGCCGTTGTTCACGACGTTGCAGCTGAACATCTCGCGCGAGTCGAACGTGATCGAGCGGATGATCGCGATGAGCTGCTCCTGCTCGCCGCCCGAGCGATCGAAGATCGTCTGGTCGAGCGGCTCCTCGCCGAGGGCCTGGCGCTTCATGCCCTGGTAGCGGTTCTCGCCCCACTCGAGGATCTCGGGCAGGCTGAACGCGTCGACGCCGAGCTTCTTGCCGTAGTAGTCGCCGTTCGCGAACCGCTCCGGGAAGAACTCCACGACGTGCCGGTCGCCGGCCGCGGCGAACGCGCCGTAGCGCTCGAACAGCTCCCACGCGAACGGGTTGTGCCACGCGGTGGGGGTGTCGTAGAAGATGTTGCCGATGTCGGCGGTGTCGGGGGCCTCGGCGAGCTCGCGTCGCACGCGCTCGCGCACCACGGGCCAGGCGTCCTGCCCGTCGAGGCGGAAGTCGTAGATGAACGTGAGGTGGTTGATGCCCGCGTAGAGCGTCGAGGTGCGCTCGAACGGCGCGTCGATGAGCTGCGCGAGCTCGCGCTGGATGTGGTGCATGCCGTGGCAGAGGCCGACGACGTCGAGCCCGGTCTGCTGGTGGATGGCCTGCACGTTCGCGGTCATCGGGTTGGAGTAGTTGAAGAAGAACGCGTCGGGCGCGAGCTCGGCGATGTCGTGCGCGATCTCGACGAGCACGGGGGTCGTGCGCAGCAGGCGCGAGATGCCGCCGGGCATGATCGAGTCGCCGACGGGCTGGAAGATGCCGTGCTTCTGCACGATCTCGTGGTCGAGCTGCCACGCGGGCCGGCCGCCGACGCCGACGCACGTGACGATGAAGTCGGCGCCGGGCAGCACGGCCCGTCGATCGGTCGAGCGCACGACCCGGATCTGCTCGCCGACGCCGCGCGCGGCGACCATCTGCTCGGCGAGGTCGGCCGCGACGTCGAGCGCGACGGGGTCGACGTCGACGAGCCGGATCTCCCAGCCGCCGAGGTCGTCGGCGCCGATGAGGTCGGCCAGCAGGCCGCGGGTGAACACGGCGGATCCGGCGCCGATGAGGACGAGGACGCGATCGTGGGCCATGGTGCTCCTTTGCGTTGGTTCCAGCGTGCTACGCGGCGAGGCGCGAGCGGTAGACGAAGCGGTTGCGGAGTTCGCCGATGCCCTCGACCCCGACGGTCACGACCTGGTCGTGCTGGAGGTAGCGCGGCGGCGTGCGGAAGCCGCCGGCGCCGGCGGGCGTGCCGGTGAGGATGAGGTCGCCGGGCTCGAGCGTGACGCCGTCGCTGATGAAGGCGAGCAGGGTCGGCACGTCGAAGATCATCTCGGCGGTGTCGTCCTCCTGCAGCAGTTCGCCGTCGACGTCGGCGTAGATGCGGTGGCCGCGCGGGTCGCCGAACTCGTCGGGCGTGACGAGCCACGGGCCGAGCGGGGTGAACGTGTCGAACGACTTGCCGCGGGTCCACTGCACGTCGCCGAACTGCACGTCGCGGGCCGAGACGTCGTTGGCGACCGTGTAGGCGGCGACGTCGTCGAGCGTCGCGGGCGTGTCGCCGCCGCAGCGGCGGCCGATGAGCAGCGTGAGCTCGGCCTCGAAGTCGACGCCCTGCGTCACGTGGTCGGGCACGACGACGTCGTCGGTCGGCCCGGTGATCGAGGTCGTGTACTTGGCGAACGTGAGCGGGCGCTCGGGCTGGGCGATCCCGGTCTCGGCGGTGTGGTCGACGTAGTTGAGGCCGACGGCGATGATCTTGCCCGCGCCGGCGACGGGGGCGGCGAGCTGCAGGTCGGCCTCGTCGATCTCGGCCCAGGCCTCGATGGCGCCCGAGCGTGCGGACTCGATCGCGGCGAGCGCGTCGTCGGCGTGCTCGATCGGCGCCAGGCGAACGGTCGAACCGTCCTTCACGACGATGCGGGCGTGTCCGTCGACGACGGTGCGTGCGATTCTCATGGCTCTCCTTCGGGGTGAATCAGGAAACATACTGTCACAAGTAATCAGAAATGAGCAAGAATAAGCAGATGCATTCAGATTCAGCTGCGATCATCGGCGACGACCGACCGACGGCAGGACCGGTCAGCCTCGCGCAGGGCGTCTACGGCGCCCGCGGAAACCTCGAACTGCTCGCGTGCGACGCCGACGACGGGCTCTGGGTGTTCTGGTTCAACGCCGACCTCGAGACCGACCCGCTCGAGACGCCCGACGTGCCGCCGGGCACATGGAGCGCCGGGCTGCACTTCGCCGACGGCTGCCGGTACCTCGACGCGCAGATCCTCCAGTCGACGCTCGGCCCCGACCACCTCGAGGTGCTCGCGCTCGACGACGACGGCGTGCTGCAGAGCTGGTACTGGTCGCCCGGCCCCGGCTTCCAACGGAGGGCGACGGATGCCGCGACGGGTGTCGTGCGGTTCGCGGCCGCCCATGCGGCCGGCGTGCTGCGCCTCACCGTCGAGGGCGCCGACGGCGTCGCGCACCACCTCGTCTCCACGGCCGCGGGCTATCCCGAACGCTCATGGGCGCCGACGGCGACCGGGGCCGGTCTGCCCGACGAGGCATCCGCCCGCGCCGCGATCGAGGCTGCCGGCGCGGCGACCGACGGCATCGCACCCGGAACCGCCCGAAGCGCGACCTCGACGCGCGACGGCGGCACGACCGAGCTCACCTGGCGCGACGGCGCCGGACGCATCCGCCACCTGGGCGTGCCGCTCAGCGCCTGATGGTGCTCGGGGCCGCCGCCAGGCGACGGCGGCCCCGAGGCTCGTTCCCGCGTGGAACGGCTCAGTTCACGCGGTGGATCATGGTGTTGGCGAACTGGTACCGGTAGCCGGCGTCCTTCACCGCGGCGTCGTGACGCGGGTTCTGCCCGTACGACGAGCCGTGCAGCCACACGAACGCCGGCGCCTCCTGGCCGGTGACGGCCTCGAGGGCGCGCTTGGAGTCGACGACCTCGCGCTGGATGTCGGCGTCGGAGAGCACGGTGTCGAAGCCCTCGTGGTGCGCGGTGTGCGGGAAGACGACGTGGCGCTTCGACAGGTCGGCGACCTCGTCCCAGTTCATCGCGATGCGGCCGCCCTTGGTGTCCTCCTCGACGAGCGAGATCCAGTGCGCCCTGGCGAACGCCTCCTGGTGCTCGACGTCGGCGTCGACGAACGACGTCGCGATCGGGAACCAGCCCGTGAGGCCGAGCTCGTCGCAGAGCGGCGCGGCGACCGTGGCCGAGTTGCGGTAGCCCTCGTAGAACACGGGGATCAGCCCGGGCTTGTCCTTGTGCCAGGTGCCCGTCTCGAACAGGCGGTCGAGGTCGTCGAGCGTCACGGTCGCGTAGTCGCGGGCGAACCCCGCGAGCTCACGGGCGAGCTCGTCGCGGGCCCCGTTCGGCGTCGAGTGGTAGTTCACGACGCGGATGAAGTGACCGCGTCGCAGCTGCTCGCGCTGGGCGGTGAACGACGGCTGGGTCATGCGGAGGCCTCCTCGGAGATGGGCGCCGCTCCGGGCGCGAAGTGCGTGTACGCGACGACCTGCATCGCGGTGATGACGGCGCCCTCGTCCTCATCGCGCGCGAAGGGCACGAGGGCCTCGGTGTAGCGGTCGAAGACGTCGGCGAAGGCGTTGCCCTCGGCGAGCTGCGCGGCATCCGTCGATGCGGGGATCTCGCGGCGCTCGTCGATGAACCCGAGCACCATGGGGATGCCCTCGCGCTCGAGGCGGCGGTCGTGGCAGGCGCGCATGAGGCCGACGATGTCGCCGGCTTCGAGGAGGGCCGCGGCGCTCGGCTCGCCCTCGTGCGAGCTCGGTCCGGACACGGTTGCGGACATGGGTGGTTCCTTTCGTGGTGCGGCGCTCAGCGCGCGGCTTCGGAGACGGGCGCTGAGGCGGATGCGGGCGTCGAGATGACCTGCAGCAGGTGCTCGACGGTGACGGCGATCGCCTCGCGCGCCTGCTTCAGCGCGGCGCGCGGGTCTGGCCCGCCGCCGAGACGGGCGGTCAGGGCGTCGGTGTACGCGGCCGACAGCTGCGTGCCGACGTTGATCTTGCGGATGCCGGCCGCGACCGTCGCGCGGATCGCGTCGTCGGCGACGCCAGACGAGCCGTGCAGCACGAGCGGCACAGGCACGGCCGCGGCGATGCGGGCGATCAGCTCGGTGTCGGGCACGGCGGTGCGCGTGGTCATCGCGTGCGAGGTGCCGACGGCGACGGCGAGCCCGTCGACGCCCGTCGCACGTGCGAATGCGGCGGCCTCGGCGGGGTCGGTGCGCACGCCGGGCGCGTGGGCGCCGTCCTTGCCGCCGATCTCGCCGAGCTCGGCCTCGATCCAGAGGCCGCGCTCCCGACCGAGTTCGGCCACGCGGGCCGTCTCGGACACGTTCAGCTCGTACGGCAGGGGCGACGCGTCGAACATGGCCGAGCCGAAGCCGAGGTCGGCCGACTCGAGCACGAGCGCGGCATCCTCGCAATGGTCGAGGTGCAGGCCGACGCCGACCGAGGCGCGTTCGGCGAGCGCCGTGCAGGCGGCCGCGATGGGTGCGAGACCCCCGTGGAACCGCACGGCGTTGTGGCTGATCGAGAGCAGCACGGGCAGTCCGGCGCGCTCGGCACCGGCGACGATGCCCTCGGCGTACTCGAGGGTGATGACGTTGAAGGCGGCGACGGCGGGCAGGCTCCCGCCCACCCCCGCCAACAGGCGAGCGGTGTCGGTCAGCATGTCTCGACGGTCACCCCCGCGTCGCGCAGGCGCTGCAGCACCGCGGCATCCGCCCCGTCGTCGACGATCAGGCGCGAGATGCCCGACGTCGGCACGAGCCGCGCCGGCCCGCGCTGCGCGAGCTTCGAGTGATCGGCGAGCACCGTCAGCCGCATCGCCGAGGAGGCGAGCGAGCGGTCGGTCTGCGTCTCGGAGAGGTTCGTGCCGGTGAGGCCCATCTCGGGGTCGACGCCGAACGCGCCTGTGAAGGCCTGGTCGATGCCGAACTCGTCGAGGCCCGCGATCGTGAGGTGGCCGAGCAGGCTCATCTCCTGCCGGCGGAGCAGGCCGCCGAGCACGATGATGTCGATGTCGGAGTACTGCGAGAGGCGGTTCACGACCGTGAGGCTGTTCGTCAGCACCGTGAGCCCGCGGATGCCGCCGAGGAACGGCAGCATCGCCTCGGTCGTCGTGCCGCCCGTGATGAGCACGGTCGAGTTCGGGCTGATGTGCGCGGCCGCGGCGCGGCCGATGCGCTGCTTCTCCTCCGCGAACGCGACCTCGCGGATGGGCCGCAGCGGCTCGACGTCGTCTTCGACCTGAGCCGCTCCGCCGTGCACGCGCTCGATGAGCCCGCGGTCCTGGAGGTCGTTGAGGTCTCGGCGCACGGTCGAGGTGCTGACGCCGAGCAGGCGCGCCATCTCGGTGACCGAGCCCGCACCGTAGGTGCGAATGTAGTTGAGCAGCTCGCGCTGGCGCTTCGGGCCGAGCAGGGGTTCAGTAACCGGAGACACGATCAACCTCATTCACGATCGACCGGCCCTCTGCCAGTCGGGTCAGGTTCTCGACCACGAGGTCGAGCGTCTGTGCATGATACTGCGGGGCCAGTCCGGCAACGTGCGGCGTGATGAGCGCGCCGGGTTCCGACCACCAGACCGACTCGGGGCCGAGCGGCTCCTCGTCGAAGACGTCGAGGGCGACGCCGCCGATGCGGCCGTCGCGCAGCCGTTCGAGCAGGGCCTGCTCGTCGACGATGCCGCCGCGCGCGATGTTCACGACGAGCGCGCCCTCGGGCAGCAGGTCCAGCTGCTCGGCGCCGATCATGTCGCGGGTGAGCTCGGTGAGCGGCACGACGACGATCAGGATGTCGCTACGGCGCATGACCTCGGGCAGCGCCTCCATCGGGAGGATCTCGGCGCGGTCCTCGCCCGGCGCCTGGCGCCCGGTGTCGAACTTCGCGTCGGCGGCCGCGGGCACGCCCGTGCGGCTGAGGCCGAGCACGTGCATGCCGAACGCCGTCGCCAGCCGCGAGATCTCGCGCCCGATGCGGCCGTAGCCGATGATGCCGACCGTCGCGCCGGGCAGTTGCCGAGGCGTCAGCGACGAGAGCCGGTCGGCGTTCGTCGGCCAGCTGCGCTCTGCGCGATGGCGTTCGATGAGCGGCATCCGGTGCGCGAGTTCGAGCGTCGCCATCATCGCGTACTCGGCCATGGGCACGGGGGCGATGCCGCCGAGCGTGGCGATCGGCACGCCGGTCTGCCACAGGCTCGTGCGGCGCACGTGGTCGACGCCCGAGGTGTCGAGCTGCACGCACTTCAGGGACGGAGCAGCGGATGCCTCGGGGAACCACTCGCTCGTGTGCAGCAGGTCCACGCGTGCGAGCAGGTCGGAGTCGGGCGTCTCGCCTGCGGCGAGGCGATGCACGTCGACATCGGGCAGCCGCTCGGACAGCTCGGCGAACCAGGCGTCGGGCAGGGGCAGGGTGCAGAGATAGGTGAGGGTCATTTGATTCCCGCCCGAGCGAAGCCCTGGACGAAGTAGCGCTGGAAGAAGAGGAACAGGAGCACCATCGGCAGCACCGAGATCAACGCGAGCGCCATGATCGAGTTGTAGTCGGGACTGGTCTGGCCCTTGAGGTAGAGCAGGCCGATCGGCAGGGTGAAGAGGTCGTTGTCCTTCAGGGCGATGAGCGGCCAGGCGAAGTCGTTCCAGCTGCCCATGAGCGTGAGCAGCGTGAGCACCGCGATGAGCGGCTTGCAGAGCGGCAGCACGACCTGGATGAAGATGCGCAGGTGGCCGGCGCCGTCGATCTTCGCGGCCTCGATGATCTCGTCGGGGATGCCGATGAAGAACTGCCGTGCCAGGAAGATGCCGAACGCGGCTGCCGCGCCCGGCAGGATCACGCCCCAGTAGGTGCCGTAGATGCCGAGGCCCGAGACGAGCTTGAACTGGGCGACCATGATGGCCTGCACCGGGATCATCATGGTCGCGAGCGCGAGCAGGAACACGACGTTGCTGCCGCGGAACTTGAGCCGCGCGAACGCGTACCCCGCGAGCAGGTTGACGACGACCGTGAACGCGGTCACGAAGACGCCGATCACGAGCGAGTTGCCGAACCAGGTCGCGACCGGGTACTGGTCGAAGACCTTGGCGAAGTTCTCGAGCGTCCAGGTGCTGGGCCAGAAGCGGAGGCCCGGCTCGAACACCTCGCCGCGCGGCGAGAACGCCACGACGACCATCCAGTAGAGCGGGAAGAGCACGATGATCGACACGAGCGTGGCGATGGCGGTGCGCCACACGATGCCGCGGCGGGCGCCGATGGTGCTGCCCTTCCGCTCGCGTCGGCGCTGGAGCCTCGCCGCCTTGCGGTCGCCGAGGAGCTCCGCCTCGGAGATCTCGAGCAGTGCTGTGGTCTGGGTCATGGCGTGCTCCTACTCGACCAGGTCACGGGTGCGGCTCGTCTTCCACTGGATGAAGGTGAAGATGAGGGTGATGATGAGGATCACGATGCCGATCGCGGCGCCGTAGCCCTGCTCGCGGATCTGGAAGCCGTTGCGGTAGGCGTAGGTCACGAGCACCGAGGTCGAGTTGCCCGGTCCGCCGCCGGTCATCACGAAGATGAGGTCGAAGACCTGGAACGACGCGATGACGTTCATGATGAGCAGGAAGAACGACGACGGCCCGACGAGGGGCACCGTGATCGACCGGAACTGCTGCCAGCGCGAGGCGCCGTCGATGCGGGCGGCCTCGTAGACCTCGGGCGAGATGCCCTGCAGGCCGGCCAGGTAGATGATCATGTTGAAGCCGATGCGCAGCCAGATGGCCACCACGACGACCGAGATCATCGCGGGCACGCCCTGCGACTGCCAGGCGACGGGGCTCAGGCCGACCGCCGTCAGCACCTTGTTGATGAGGCCGTTCGACTCGTAGAAGAGGATGACGGCGACCATCGCGGAGGCGACGCCCGAGATGACCATGGGCAGCACGATCGCCGTGCGGAACACGCCTCGCGCGGGCAGCACCGAGTTGAGCAGCACCGCGAGGCCCAGGCCGCCGATCATGACGACCGGCACGGTGAGGATGGTGAAGACGATGGTGTTGCCGAAGCTCTGCCAGAACACCGGGTCGGTGACGAGCTTCACGTAGTTGTCGAGCCCGACCCACTCGGGGGTGCCGAAGCCCTTGGTCTCCTGGAACGACAGCTGCACCGCCCAGACGATCGGGAGGAACAGGAACACCGCCATGAGCAGCAGGTTCGGGGTGAGGAACCCCCAGCCGACGAGGGATTCCTTGATGCGGGCGGCGCGGCGCGCCGCCCGCGGGCGGGCGGGCGCCTTGGCGCCCTCCCGGCCGCGGGCGGTGGTGGTGGTCATTACTCTGCAGCTTCCTTGATGGCGTCGTTGAGGTTGGACAGCGTGTCCTTCGTCGACTGGCCGCCGATGAAGGCCGCCTCGAGCTGGTCCTGCAGGGCGGTGTTGATCGCGGCCATGGCCGGCGAGGTGAGCTGCTTGACGTCGCTCGGTTCGATCGTCGCAGCCTGGTCGACGAACGCGGGCATCACGTCGGGACGCACGGCGAAGTCGATCGCGTCGCCGCCGAGGTCGGTGCGCGTCGGCAGCTCGTTGGTCGCGGCGCAGAACTCGCTCATCGCATCGGCCGAGACCATGAACTTGAGGAACTCCGCTGCGAGCTCGGGGTTCTTCGTGGCCTTCGTCGCGACGAGGGCGTTGCCGCCGAGGTCGGTCGCGCCGCGCTCGTCCTTCGGCATGGGGATCGCGGTCCACTCGAACTTCGCGAGGCTGTCGACGTCGGGCACGAGGAACGAGCCGAGGAACGCCATGGCCGTGGTGCCCTCGGTGAAGAGCGAGTCGGCGTATGTCGGCGACTTGGTCGACGAGGTCGGCGGCACCCAGTTCTCGGTGAAGAACGACTTGGTGAAGTCGAGCGCCTTCTCGCCTGCGGCCGAGTCGATCTCGGGGGTCTTGCCGTCTTCGCCGAGGAACGCGCCGTCGGCCTGGAACAGCCAGCTCAGCCAGCGCGGTGCGCCGCCCAGCTGCCAGTTGTAGACGAAGGGGTACTTGTCGGCGGGCAGCTTCGTGCGGAGGTCGGCGGCGAAGTCGGCGAACTGGTCCCACGTCCACGCGTCGTCCTGCGAGGTGGGCAGCGTCGAGACGTCGATGCCCGCGGCGGTGAGCATGTCGGTGTTCACGAGCAGCGCCGAGACATCCGTCTGGTGCGGCACGCCGTAGGGCTTGCCGTCGTACGAGACGGCCTCCCACATCGCGGGCGTGAACTCCGAGACCTCGTCGTCGGAGAACGACGAGCTCAGGTCGAGCAGCTGGTCCTGGCTCGAGTAGACGCCGAGGTTGCCGTAGTCGACGCGGAACACGTCGGGCGCGTCACCCGACGAGAGCTGGGCGTCGATGTTCGAGAACATCTGGTCGTACGGCACGACGTTGAGCTTGACCTTCGCACCCTCGTGCTCGGCCTCGAACTGGCCGATGAGGTCCTTGAACGCGGCCTCTTCGGACTCGCTCGCCCACGTGGTGAAGGTGAGGTCGCCCGAAGCCGAGTCGCCCTCATCGCTTCCACCACCGCCGAATCCGGCGCACCCTGCGAGTGCCACCGTGCTGGCCATCGCGATGCCGACGGCGGCGAGCATCTTCCTGCTGAGTTTCACGCTGCGATCTCCTCTTGTGATCGGAACGGCGAGTCGCGGTGCTGCGCTGCGCCACTTGGATTCAGGTAGTTTGCAACATCCATCCCAATTCGTCAAGAACTTCCATAATCTGCTCATTTCTGATTGAATCTGCGTAGATCACCGCTCCGGCGGTGCCGACCATCGCCCCTCCGGCGGTGCCGACGTCAAGGAACTCCCATGAATGACCGCATTGACGGACCGGGTGCGATCACCCGGGCCGAGCTGACCAGCCAGCCCGACATCTGGGCGCAGGCCCTCGACCTCCCCGCCGAGCAGCTCGCACTGTTGCCCGCAGCCGGCGAGAAGGTGCTCGTCGTCGGATGCGGCACCTCCTACTACGTGGGCGACGCGTACGCGTACCTCCGCAACGACGCGGACCTCGGTCGCACGCGCGCCGCGATCCCCAGCGAGATGACCTGGGTCGACGACGACGAGCACATCGTCGTCATCTCGCGCTCAGGCACGACGGCCGACGTCGTCGAGGTCGTCGAGCGCTACCGCGACACGCACCGCATCACCGCGCTCCTCGGCGACACCGACACCCCGCTCGGCCGCCTCTGCGCCGACCGCACCGTGCACCTCGGCTTCGCCGACGAGCAGTCGATCGTGCAGACCCGCTTCGCGACGACCGGCCTCACCGTGCTGCGCTCGTCGATCGGCGCCGCCCCCGAGACGCTCGTCGCCGACGGCCGCGCCGCCCTCGAGCTCGACCTCCCCGCCGACGCGGCCACGCTGCAGCACGTCGTGTTCCTCGGCCACCGCTGGGGCGTCGGCATCGCCTACGAGGCCGCCCTCAAGGTGCGCGAGTCCGCCGGGTTCTGGACCGAGTCGTACCCGGTCTGGGAATACCAGCACGGCCCGATCTCGTGCGCCGGCGAGCACTCGCTCGTCTGGTTCCTCGACGACGTGCCCGAGTCGGTCGTCGCCGACGTGCGCGCGACCGGCGCCGCCGTCTACTCGAACGACCTCGACCCGCAGGCGAACCTCGTGCTCGTGCACCGCCTGGCGCTCGCGCTCGCACTCGAGGCCGGCCGCAACCCCGACACCCCGCCGTTCCTGAACCGGTCGGTGCTGGCCACCAGCTGATGCCGCTCGTCACCGTCACGGCCCCGACGCACCCCGCGCAGTACCGCCTGCTGAGCGCGGTGGCGGATGCCGTGGCGCAGGCGCTCGCCCTCGGCGACGGCGACGTGCTCGCGACGTGGGTCGCGGCATCCGCCGTCGTCGCCAGCGGGGCGTCGCCGGAACGACGGGCGCCGGAGGGATCGGCCCCGGATGCCGCGCCGGCCGGCGCCTGGCCGATCGTCTCGCTCCACGGCGGCGACCGCGGCCCCGTGGCGGTCGACGCCGCCTGTGCCGCGGCCGAGCAGGCTGTACGAGACTGGGCTCACCGCAACGCCATCGAACTCGAAGGAGTCTGGACCGAATGGCTCACGCCTCGTCCCCCTCGCTGACCCCCACGTCTGGCGCGCTGCCCGCCTCGCGGGAGCTGCTCGTCATCGGCGAGCTCTGCGTCGACCTCATCATCGAGCTCGAGGGCGACCTGCGCTTCGAGCAGCACGAGCAGCTCGTGCCGTCGACCACGCTCACGATGGGCAGCTCGTCGGCGATCACCGCGTGCGGCGCGGCCGCCCTCGGCGTGCCGACGAGCCTGCTCAGCGTGCGCGGCGACGACACGTTCGGCAGCTTCCTCGACGCCGAGCTCTCCCGCCGCGGCGTGGGCACCGACCTCGTGCGCATCGACGCCTCGCTGCCGACCGGGGCGTCCACCCACCTGACGAGGCCCAGCGGCGATCGCGCGATCCTCACCTCGATGGGCTCGATCGGCCGCGTCGCGGCATCCGAGGCTCCGGATGTCGTGCTCGACCGCTTCGGCCACCTGCACGTGGGCAGCTACTTCCTGCAGGAGGACCTCTGGGCGGATGCCGCCGACCTCTTCGCCCGCGCCCGGGCTGCCGGGCTGACGACCTCGCTCGACGGCAATTTCGACCCGACCGAGCAGTGGGACCGCGGCGTGCTCGACGTGCTCGCCTCGGTCGACGTCTTCTTCGGCAACGAGCAGGAGATCTGCGGCATCACGCGCGTCGACGACCTCGCCGCGGCGGTCGAGGCGCTGCTCGATGTCATGCCCGAGGGCGCGATCGTCGTCTGCAAGCTCGGCGCCGAGGGTGCGGTCGCCGCACGCCGCGCCGACGGCGAGACCCTCCGCACGCGCGCCGCCACGCCGACGATCGAGGGCGACCTCGTCGACACCGTCGGCGCGGGCGACACGCTCGCGGCGGGCTTCCTCGCCGCACGGCTCGCGGATGCCGGCATCGCCGACGCCCTGGCCCTCGCAGTCGCGTGCGGCACCGCGTCGACCCGCGGGGCGGGCGGCGTGGGTGCGCAGCCCGACCGTGCCGCGGCCGAGGCGCTCGCGGCGACCGTCGCCGTCTCGTAGCAGCAGCGCCCGTGGCGGCGCCGACGTCCGCGGCATCGACGATCGCGCGATCGGATGCCGCGGGCTTGCCGTTCCGGCAACGCGGCGTGCGTTCGCGGCACCCCGTTCCGTACGCTCGTGTCGACGAGAGGACGCACCACCCATGAGCGCTCACGAGCACGCGGCATCCGGAACCTCTGCAGACGGGGCCGCGCACGCACCTGCCCAACCGTCGGGGCACGCCGAGATGTTCGAGCCCGACGCCTGGGACGAGCGCTACTCGGGCGAGGAGCAGGTGTGGAGCGGGCGGCCGAACCCGCAGCTCGTGGCCGAGGCATCCGCCCTCTCCCCCGGCACCGCGCTCGACGTGGGCTGCGGCGAGGGCGGCGACGTGATCTGGCTGGCCCAGCAGGGGTGGCACGTGACCGGCGCGGACTTCTCCGCGAACGGCCTCGCCAGTGCCGCCCGGCACGCCGCCTCGGCAGGAGTCGCCGACCGCACCGACTGGTGGCAGGTCGACGCGCGCGCCCTCGATGCCGGCGGGCGCGAGTTCGACCTCGTGACGACGCACTTCCTGCACCCGCCCGAGGCGGGCATGGTCGACGTCACCCGCCGGCTCGCGCAGGCCGTCGCCCCCGGCGGGCACCTGCTCGTCGTCGGGCACGCGCCGTCGCCCGTGTTCACGCACCTGTCGGCGAGCCATCGTGACGCGATGTTCCTCGCCGAAGACCTGTTGCCGGCCCTGCCCGCCGACTTCGAGGTGCTCGTCGCCGAGCAGCGCCCGCGCCGGGCCGTGCGCGACGGCGTGACCGTCGACATCGAGGACGCGACGCTGCTCGCCCGCCGCGCGCGCTGACCGCCGCTTGCGCTGACCGCAACGCGCGGGCCCGCCGCGCGCTGGCGTCACTCGAGGCCGTTCACCTCCAGGATCGGCAGCATCCAACGGTCGACGATGGTCGGCGAGAGCTCGCCGCGCCGACGGCTGATCACCCGCAGCGCCGGATGGAAGACCTGATCGACCTTCACCCGCGCGAGCCCGCCGGTCGTGCGGGTGTGCCGCACGATGAAGAGCGCCGATTCGAGCCGCATCCGCTCGGGTGCCTCGACCAGCCGGTCGACGATCTCGACGACCTGCTCCGAGTGACGCATGCTGGTGTAGGCGTGCCCGAGCGCGCGATGCGCTGCGTTCCGGGTGGTGCGCTGCGACGGCCCGAAGTCGCCGCGCGAGCCGAACCAGCGCGCCTCGACCAGCGTCTCGTACCCGTCGACGACGTCGTCCATCATCACAGAGGCGGCGATGGTGTCGACGACGAGCCGGGCGAACGACGACCCGCCCGGCTCGCCCTGCGGGGCCGCACCCGTGCTCCGGCGCGACTCGCCACCCGCCCCGCGCTCGAGCAGCCGCAGCGCCGAGACGGCGAGCATCTCCGCGGGCACGAGATACGCAGCCCGCATGAACACGTCGACGAACTCACCGGTGAACCCGGTCTCGCCTGCTGCGCCGTCGAACTGCACGAGCAGACGGGTGACCGACTCGAGATCGGAGAGATCCAGTTCTCGCGCATATCTGTCGACCACCGAGACGAGGTACTGCGAGAGTCCGGATGCCGCGACCTGCCCTGCGACAGCGCACGCGAGCTTCACCGCGACGACCGGGTCCCAGACGCCGTCGGGGGCGACGAGCATCCATCGGAGGAACATGTAGACGTCGTGCCCCTCGGCGATCGCCGCGACCGACCGTTTCGCCCGGATCACGAGACGTCGCTGCGTCTCGGTGGAGAGCCGAGGTGCGGCGCCCCAGAGCACGGGGTTCGCGCCCTTGCGGTCCCAGAGCGCATCGATGACGTCGCCGCGATCCCACGTCACCACCTCATCGGAGTCGAGCCGCACGAGCCACTCGCGCAGCACGGCCTGCCGAAGTCTCGCCACGCTCCGGTCGCCGTCGCTACGCCACGCTGCCATCGCATCGACGACGCGCTCCGACGACGAGACATCGCCGTCCCAGCCGGCGGCCAGCAGGCGGGAGGCCCAGAGCGCGTCCCCTCCGGGCTGCAGTCGGGCGCCGTCGCGGCGCAGGATGCGGGCCGCGGTGAGTGCGCCGATGATGCGACCGAACACGCCGACGCGCTCCTCGGTCTCGGGTACGCCGACGAATCGACGCTCGAGGTCCTCCGCGAGGATCGGCGCACCGAGGCTCGTCGCGAACGCCTCGTCGAGGAGCGTCAGCACCCGGGCCGCGCAACGGGCCATCCAGGTCGTCGGTCCGAGGCGTTCGGTCACGAGGTCCCAGTACTCGTCGGCGAACTCCGCTTCGCTCAGACCGAAGGCGGAGCCCCCTCGCCGGCTCAGCTCGACCTGGATCCACGCGGGCAACGGTTGGCAGAGCAGTTCCCATCCGCCGTCGCGCTGCTCCTGAGGCAGGGTGAAGAAGGCACGGATCGACGCCCGGTCGTCGACGGGTGCCGCGGTCACGAGGATGTCCCGACCGAGCTGCTGCGTCACGTTGCTGCGATCGAGATCGAGCCACGTGTCGGGTCGCGCCTCGGTGCCGTACTCCTCCCAGAACCTGGGGTTGCGGCGATCGTGCACGGCGTCGAAGTGCTCGACACTCGTCGCGACGACCCAACGCACGCGGTCGCCGACGGTCGACGAACTGATCGCGTACTGCAAGCCCGCTGCGAACCCGACCTCGAGCCACTCATGGGCATCGTCCACCACGACCACGGCGCGGCGATCCAGTTCCCCGAGTTCCGTCGCGAGCTGGGCGGCCGAGACGATCGGCCGGCCGAGTGCCGCCGACGCGGCGCGTGCGAGCTCGTCCTCGAACCGCGCGCCGGCCACGGGCGCGACCACGATCACGAAGCGGCCGCGGGCGAACAGTTCGCCAGCAGCACGTCGCGACACCGTCGTCTTGCCGGTTCCCCACCCGCCGACGACCGGCAGCACGATGCGGTACCTGGGCGTCGCGCACTGCTCGAGGAGCCAGTGCAGCCAGGTCAGCACGTCGGGGCCGACGGCGTCGGCATCCGCCCGCCGCGCCGAGCTTGCACGGGAGAGCAGGTCGCCGAGCCGCGCGTCGACGAGCCTGGCGCGGAGACTCTCGAACGGGAGTCCGGCGTGCGAACGGATGCGGCGCAGCGCGTCGAGGTCGAACACCCCGTTCGCACCGTCGATGACCTCGCGGAGGGCGCGGTCGACACGCTCGGACCAGTCCGAATCGGCGAGCACGTCGGCCGGCCGCTCCGAGGCGTCCCAGCCGACGAGCTCATGGCGACCGAACTGCGCGTTCGCCATGCGGTCGAGACCCACCCGCGACCTGGTGCGCAGCCGGTCGAGTTCCCGCTCGTTCGGGGCGCCGGCGTCGAGCAGCCGGTCGATCTTCTCGCCCAGCGTCTCGATCGCGACGGCGGTGGCCACCTGCAGGTCGAAGCCCAGTTCGGCTCGGGCGTCGGCGTCGGCGAGCACCGCGGCGATTACGCGCTCGACGATCTGCCGGCAGACCGCCCGCTCACCCTCGGACGGCAGGGCGCGCTCCGTCAGGCTCAGGATGTCGGCGGCGATCGCCGCAGGGTCGGACTCGAATCGCACGACCCGTTCGGCGGTGAGCGGCCCCCACTCGGCGAGCGCGTCGACGGCCATCTGGGCACCGGTGTCGAGCGCGTCGTTCGGGATGCCCTCGCCGGCGATCCATTGCACGAGTTCGCGCTTGGATTCCCGGATGACCCTGCGCGCGATCTGCGGCTCGTGCGCGTCCACCACGCGCTTGGCGACGATCTCGGCGATCTTCAGGATCGGCTCGGGCACGACTCCGGCGAGCAGGATCGCCGCGATGTCGATCAGCGGAACGGCGACGGCTTCCTTCGGCATTCGACCCCCTTCGATGCAGGCAGACTACCGAAGGCGCGTTGCGGAACAGGGCGGCTCCGTCAACCCGGTGTCCGTGCCGGGCGATCGGCGTAACGTGGCGCGCATGACGCACCCGACCCCGCTGCCGACCGCTCCCGGCCAGGAGTCCGTCTGGGACTACCCGCGGCCGCCGCGCGTCGAGGCAGTCGACTCGCGAGTGGTGATCACGCTCGGCGGGGCGCCGATCGTCGACACGGGCGACGTGCTGCGCGTGCTCGAGACGAGTCATCCGCCCGTGTACTACCTGCCGATCGACGATTTCGTGCCGGGCACGGTCGTGCCGGGCGCGGGGTCGTCGTTCTGCGAGTTCAAGGGCTCGGCGCGGTACTACAACCTCGTCGCCGGGCCGCATCGGGCGGTGCACGCCGCCTGGGAGTACCCGTCGCCGTCGCCCGGCTTCGAGGCGCTCTCCGGGCGCATCGCCGTCTACGCGGGCCTCGTCGACGAGTGCACGGTCGACGGCGAGCTCGTCGTGCCTCAGCCCGGCGGGTTCTACGGCGGCTGGATCACCTCGAACGTCGTCGGCCCGTTCAAAGGCGGCCCGGGCTCGTTCGGCTGGTAAGTCAATCCGCAAGCGTCGGCTGGTACACCGCGAGCCGCTCGCGCAGCGACCCGGCGTGCAGCTCGAACAGGTGGCCGTCGTCGTCGTGGAAGTAGATGGAGTCGCCCTCGCCGTCGACGCGCGAACGCGGCGGCCGGATGTCGAGGCCGAGTTCGGCGACCTTCGCTCGAAGCGCTGGCAGGTCGCCGCGCTCGACCTGGAACGCGACGTGGTTGTAGCTGCGCGGCAGCCCGCCGTCGCCCTGCATGATCGCGATCCAGGTCGACGTCGCGCCGTCGCCGACGAGGAAGAACCGCTCCGCCGAGAGCGAGAACGTGCGGTCGCCGCTGTCGTACACGCGCACGGCGCCGAGCACCTCGGTGAGGATCCGCTCCATGCGATCGAGGTCGCGCACGATGAAGGTCACATGGCTGAGGCCGCTGCTGGTCACCCGCCCAACGCTAGGCCACGCACTCGGGCCCGCAGCGCCGCGTCTGATCGACGTCGACGGAGGTCAGGCCGCGTGCCGGCCGCGCATCGCCTCGAGGCGGCGCGCGCCCGAGCCGAGTCGGTGCACGACCGAGTGCGGCACGCTGCGACGAGAGGCCCGTGATGCACGAGACGCACGAGACGCACGAGACGCGTCTGACGCACCGGCCACGACAGCCGCGGCACCGGCGGCCTCAACGAGTGCCGACGACCCCGGGCGGGCGTGGTCGACGCCTCGGGCGCAGGCGCACGGCAGGGCGAGCCGGTCGCCGAGCGGTCCGGCCACGTACTCAAGGTGGGTCGCCACGGTCTCGCATCCTCTCTCGGTCGTGAGCGGAGACATCCGCTCTCACCCATAGAGATGCAGCATGTCGCGGATCATGACGCGACACATCGGGACGAACCCTGAGATCGACCCTCAGTCGAGCTCCGCGCTCAGTCGAGCTCGCGCAGGTCGGCCGTGAGCTCGCCGCCGGCGTCGCCCGTGTTCACGGTGCCGGTGCGCTCGATCATGATGACGGATGCCTCGTGCTCGGCCCGCGGGCAGTGCTCGACGCCCTGCGGCACCACGAACAGGTCGCCAGCGCCCAGCACGACGTCGCGGTCGCGCAACTGGATGACGACCTCGCCGTCGATCACGAGGAATAGCTCGTCGGTCTCGGGGTGCATGTGCCACACGAACTCGCCGTGCAGCTTCGCGATCTTCATGTCGACCTGGTCGTTGACCGTCGCGAGCCGGTGCGGCTGCCAAGGTCCCGGGATCTTGGCGAGCGAGTCGGCGAGGTTTCGAACGTCGGTCATGATGCGGAGCCTACGCGCTTGGCGCCAGCCTCTGCGGGTACTCCGCGTGCTCCATCACAGGAACCTCACGTCCCGCACGAGAGGTCGTCGACCTCCGTTCGCCCGCTCGCGACTCCACGGACTCGACATCGGCTCGCGACATCCGCTCGCCCGACCGCTAGCGTCGACCTCGAGCCCGGCCGTTCTTCGAAAGGACCTCATGACCACGACCGCCCCCTCCGCACTGCGGGTTCGCCCTCGCATCTGGATCGGCCTCGCCATCTGGGTGGGCTACCTCGCCCTGGTCTTCACGATCCAGGTGTCGACCGGCATCCCCTACGACGAGTGGGGCGACAGCGCGGGCAACCTCTTCTTCGGCGGCGGGCTGTCGCTCATCATCGCGACGGTGCTGCTCGCGATCACGACGAGCCTGCTGGGGTGGTGGCGCCCGGCACTCTTCGAACGCGAGCGCAGCCGGCACAGGTGGCCGATCTTCGTGCCGATCCTCGCGGCGACCGCGGTCGTGATGAACCTCGCGGGCACCGACTGGGCGAGCTACAGCGGGGCGTTCCTCGCGGCATCCGTCGCCCTGCTGCTCGTCGGCTTCACCGAGGAGCTCGTCAACCGCGGCCTGCTCGTGGTGGCGCTGCGCAGCAGCCTGCACGAGGGCTGGGTGTGGTTCATCAGCTCGGCGCTGTTCGGGCTCGGGCACCTCATCAACATCGCGCTCGGCGCGCCCGACGGCGGCACGGTGATCCAGGTGCTCTCGGCGTTCCTCGGCGGCACCATCTTCTACATCCTGCGCCGTACGACGGGCTCGCTCATCTGGGCCATGGTGCTGCACGGCCTGTGGGACTTCTCGGTCTTCGCGACCGGGGTCGGCACACCCGCAGACCTCGTCTACCTCGCGAACGTGGTCTACCTGACGGCCGGCTTCCTCGCCCTCGCCGTCGTCGCCTTCGTGATCCGCGGGGCGCACGAGCGAGCGGATGCCGCGGCGAGCCCGGCCGACCCCAGCCGCTGGTGATCGAAGACCCGTCCGCAGGCGCACGGAAGCGCGGTGCGCTCGCCGAGCGCCCCGGTCACGTACTCCAGGTGGGTCGTCATGGCGCGGATCCTGTTCTCGGTCATGGGCTGAGGCATGTCGCCGCTCACCCCTAGAGATGCAGGATGCCTCGGATCATGACGCGAGACATCCGGATCCACCTTGAGATCCCGCGACCGTGCACGACCGGGTCGGCAGCCCCGGATGTCGAGACGGCGCCGCCCGCATCCGGTGCGAGCATGCGCTCCGCATGAGCCGACCTCGCGCCGCAACCGGCTCCTGCGCGTTCGGGCAGCCTTGACAGCCCGCTCGGGAGGACGCTGCCCGTTGTCGCCACATGTCGTCATCGTCAGACTCGAAGCATGGAGACCAGTCGCGCCCGGCGACCGGCGCGACCGCCGACTCCGCAGACGCAGCGCGCTGCCGCGACACCGAACGCGCCGGCGTCGCGGCTCGCCTGGTTGCAGCGCACGGCGGGAAACAGCGCCGTCACGGCCGTGATCCAACGCGACGGCGACGCAGCGCCGGGCCGACTCGATCAGGCGGCATCCGACCTGTACGGCTGGCTGGTCGCCAATGCCGTCAACACGGAGCGCGTCCTGCACACGATCCTGCTGCAGAAGGACCCATCCGACCAGGGCAAGCTCCGGCGGGCGTACGACGAGAAGTTCACGAGATCACTCGTGGCAGACCTCGAACGGTTGGGCGGCAACGACACCATCCGAGCTCAGGCATACCTGCAGCACGGCACATTGCGCGACGCCGACAAGATCTACATCGCCATCCATGGCGCGCTGACCGACGAGACGACGGTGGTTCGCGTGGTCGCATCGATCGGCGGTCAGTGCGCCAAAGCCGAGGAGGATTTCCGAACCACGTACGGGCCGAAGGGCTACCCCACCGACTACGTGCTGCCGAACGGGGAGAGCAGCCGCATCGGCGGCGCGCTCATGGCGGAGATGCTGAGCGCGACCTTCGCGACCCGGTTCCGCACCGCGGCCGTGCTGGCGTACGGCAAGACCCGACCAGCCGACGACGTCAAGATCGCGACCGTTGCGGGCTTCAACGATCAGGCCCTGCTGTTCACTGCGCTGCAGAGCCAGGATCCGAAGACCTTGTCGTCGGAGTTCGCCGCGTCGTACAAGGAGCCGCTCGTCGACTACCTCACTCGCGAGACCTCGCTGCACACGAAGAAGCGGGCGCTGATGCTGCTGCAGGAGCCCAACGACCAACGCTTGATCCGAACGCTCGAGATCGCGACCGACGGCTACACCACCGCCGACGCCGACTTCATCTTCGATGCGGTCGCGCACGCAGACGCGGCCCAGCTCGCGGCCTTCAAGAAAGCCGTCGAGAACAAGGACCCGCGACTGCGGAACATGGACGCCACGTTCGGCGGCATGAGCAAGGAGGAGCGCAGCCGGTTCGACGCGCTCGTCGGCGTCGGCGCGAACGGTGGAATCCTCGGCGATCCGGTCGTCGTCAAACTGCGAGGTCTGGGCGGCACCAACGGCGATGCGATCTTCGATGTGCTGCGCAATTCCTCGGGCGTCGACTACCTCGCCTTCAAGGCCGCACATGATGCGGACACCGGGCCGCTCCATCAGTACATGGATCCGATGCTCACAGCCCCGCAGAAGGGCTGGCTGCGCAGTTACGTCTTCACCGACCTCCGATCCCGTCTGCAATTCGTGATGACCAACCCCGGTCACGACGAGTACATCCTGTTCCTGCTCGCCTCGTTCACGACGGCGAACGACCGCCGGCAACTGGCCACCGACGCCTCGTTCGGTGCGAACCTCGCGAACCTCTCAACAGCGACGAAGAACAAGATCTTGCTGCAACTCGAGCCCAGCAGCCTGACCCCCCAGGAGCGGGCGGTATGGCTCGACGCGGCGGTGAAGCGCGAGACGGCCACCGGCGTGGGGTCCGTGACCGCCGCAGGTGCCGCGCTGGAAGACGAGAACCGCGAACTGCAGGCAGCCAAGGAGCGCGCGACCGCGGGAGGCAAGCAACCGACCGCCGAGGAGCAGGCCGAGATCGACCGGTTGGCGAGTCGCACGGCGACGGCCCTGACGATGTTCGTGCAGTACCGGGACCAGTTGGAAGCAGCCGTCAGCACCGCCGTCGACATCGCCGTGGGGCTCCTCCTGACGGTCGGCAGCGGGGGCGCAGCGGCGCCCGAGTTGGTCCTGGCGGCGATCGCCCGCGCGGCCGTCGCCAGCGCGATGGCCAAGGTGGTGTCGCGAAAGCTCGTGCTGGGTGACCGCTTCGACGTGGTCGGCGCCGACGGCGCAGCCGCGTTCGTCACCGGCGCCGTCGACGGGGCATTGAACGTCGTCGGACCGGCACTCGGCAAGAACCTGCTTCCGGCCTCGGTGCACGAGATGGCCGAAGCCTCGGCCCGATCCGCCGGGCCCAAGTCGTTCACGCAGTTCGCCGCCACCACGGGCGCGAAGATGACCGAGAATGCCGCCACCTCGGGGATCTCGAGTGCCGTGGAGACGTTGTCGCAGGACAAGACCTGGGCCGACGGATTCGATCAGGGCATGCGGGCGGCCATCGTGAGCGCCGCCACCGGCGCGGCCACGGGTGCGGCGGTCGGCGCACTCCCCGGGTCGGCCGCCGCGATGGTGGCGATGGCGGGCAGTCTCGAGCAGTTCGAGGAGATCATCGCTCAGTTCCCCGAGGCCGCGTTCACGCTCGAGAAGGTGACGTTGACGCCGCCCCTGCCCGACGCCTCCGTGCAGCAGATCCCGGTCCAACGGGTGGGCGATCCGAAGTTCAGCAACAAGGAGATCGGCGACGAGTTCGAGCGGTACGTCGACGAGCGGCTCTGGAAGGACGGACTCGGCGGCCAGGTGCCGAAGATGAACTTCGTGATCTCGGGTGAGCACAACATCGCCGGCAACGGGATCGATCGGATCGGGGTGGTGATGCATGCGGACGGCACGATGACCGTCTACCACTTCGAGATGAAGTTCCGCAGCGAGCCCGCCGGGGGCGCTGCGAATCCGAGCACCAAGCTGGGCGAGCCCGCCCGTGGCACGCAGTTGGGCCACGACTGGACTCAGGGTGCGCTCACCGATCTCGTCAACGCCTCCTCGTCGCATCCGCCGGCCATGGCCGTGTTCGATGCGACACGGGCGATGCTCGCGAAGGCGAAGTCGGCGGCCTCCGGCAAGCCCTTCGACATCGAATCCGTGACGCACGCCAACGTTCGGGAGTTCCTCGCAGCGAGCCTCAACGCCAAGAGGGTCGTCGTGGTGCCACTGCACGTCGACACCCGGCAGTTGCTGCGCCAGATCGTGGACCTCATCAAATCGAACCTCGATGTGAGCCTTGCCACCGTCAACGTCACGAAAGCCGAACTGGCGGCTCGACGGGCGAAACGCGCCGGCAAATGACTCGTGCCCGAGCCAGGACGAGCAGCGCCGGCCGCGAGCTCGTCGTGCGGGTTGGCGCAGTGCCACGCATCCGCTCGAACTGTCGGGCGCTCGCCTCCGGGCGGCCCGTTCACCAGGCCGAGCCAGCCTCGATTGCCGCATCGACGGCGGCGCGCGCCGGCCCGAACCAGGCCTCGCCGTGCCCGGGCAGCACCACGTGCGCGTCGGACGAGGCGATGGCGTCGAGCGATGCCCGCACCCGCGAGGCATCGCGATGGAACATCGACGGCAGCACCTGAGGCCCGCGCAACGGCGAGGTGCGGTGCCCGGTGACCAGCGCATCGCCGACGACGAGCACGCCCTCGCCCTCGAACTCGAACACGGCGTGCCCGCTCGTGTGCCCGTCGACGAGTCGCATGCGGGGCCGCCCCGGAACATCGAGATGCTCGCCCCGCGCCGGCGGTGCCGTCGCGCTCGGCACCCCGAGGTCTGCTCGCCCGTCGAGCAGCGGAAGGATCGCCATGGCCCACGGCGCAACACCCGGCCGCCACGCGTTGCGCAGCACCTGAACGGTGCCGGCCTGCTCGAGCACCTCGCGGCGCACGTTCGCGAGCTCGCGCGGGTGGGCGTGCACGGTCGTGCCGTAGTGCTCGGCGAGCCACGCGGCCCCGCCGAGGTGGTCGGCGTGGCCATGCGTGATGAGCACCGCGTCGACGTCGCCCGGCCCGACCCCGACTTCGGCGAGGGATGCCTCGAGCAGCGCCTGCTGGCCGGCGTAGCCCGAGTCGACGAGCGCGACGCCGTCGGGGCCGATGTAGATCACCCAGTTCACGTGCTCGGTGTGCACGAAGTGGATGCGCTCGCTCACCCGGTCGACCCGCACGCCGCCGCGCGCCGCGCGCTCGTCCGCCATGCCGCTCATGCGCCCTCCCGGCACCAAGGTACGCCGTGGTCTCGGGCGAGGTCCGCTGCGACGCTACCCGCCGAGGCAGTTGTCTCCGAGGCAGCCACCGCCCCCGCCGGGGTCGACGGTCGCGGGCGGCGGTTTCGGGTCGAACCGATCCGCCGGAACCGGCATCGCGATGGCGATGACAAGGCCGAGGAGTCCGACGGCGCACGCGATGATGATGAGCGCAGGCCGACGGCTGACCGCGGCGAACACGAATCCGGCGACCACGGTGCCGAACGTCAATACAGCGGTCACGACGTACAGATTCTCCTGCTCCGGGATCAGCGATCGGCTCGAACCCCACGTGGAGAGGCCGGCAGCGAGGGCCTCCCAGAGGAGCAGCATCACGAGCAGCCAGCTCACCGCGATCAGCCAGCCGGAGATCCGTGCCGACGTGCGCCGTTCGCGGCCGAGGAGCGCCCCGGTGAAGGCGATACCGAGCACGACGATGAGCGTGAGGATCCCGGCGTCGGTCCAGGAGACGGGGTCGCCCAGCACCCCGGCGAGGCCGGAGCTCGCGAGGCTCGCGATACCGCGCACGGCGTGCGCGAGCATCACCGCGACCGGCGCGGCGACCACGATGAGCGTCCACCGCCCACCGCGGCCCATCGACCGCAGCCCGAACTGCACGGCTGCGGTGAGCGCGATCCACACCAGCAGGTTCAGGTCGAACAACATGACGACGAACGGGATCAGGATGTCGATCGAGCCCTCGATCTGCGACGAAGCGACGAGCAGCACCACGCCGAGCGCGCGCAGTACGACGACGGATGCCACGAGCACGACGGTCTCGATCGCCCGGGTCCGCAGGTCGAACTGCGGGCGCTCGTACTCGACCGGTTCGTTCGTCCCGGTGTCGTCGGCGTCGGACAGGGCTCCGCTCATCCGCGCAGTCTCCCCCTGCCGCGTGGTCGGCGCCTCAGGGAAGGCCCGGAACGCGGCGGCACCCTCGACGCGGCCCCGTGGTCGCCGTTCATGCGCCTTCTCGACACCCGCCGTACGCCGAGGACGGCGCCCCGGTTCATCCGCCCGACGTGTAGAAGACGACGTCGCTGATGGCCAGGTCGTTCGCGTCGGACGCGGTCTCTCCGGCATTCGTCGCGACGATCACGAGGGTGACGGCCGCGGTCGGGGTCCGAGACAGGCCGAGCGGATCCATCAGCAGCATCCGATCGGCGCCCTTGACCGGCAGGGTGGTGCGGTGCGTCTGCCCGCCAGTCGTCACGTCGACCGTCGACAACCTGGCATTCGCCCTGAAGAGGTCGGGTCGTTTCACGAAGCCGTTGCGCACGCACACGAGCGTCGGGGTGATGGTGTCGTCGAACGCGCCATCATCGTCGGCGTCGAAGGTGAACCGAAGCTCCCCGCCTTCACCGCGGTCATCCCGCGCTTCCACCCAGGCCGTGGTCGGGTCGCCGTCGACGAGATTCGCGGCGACGAAATCGGTACCGGTGACCGGATCGGCCGGATACTCGCCGAGGTCCAACCCGATCTCGACCCGCGACTCGACCGGGCTGAGCCCGACAGGGTTATCGCAGGTGGCATCAGCAGGAAGCAACGGCTCAAGCTTCCACCCGATCAGCACTCCGATGATGGCGGACGCGACCGCGCCCGCGGTCCAGAGCACCGCCCTGCGCATGTGGGGCGTCGACCCCGATCTACCCATCGGACCGCCTTCCACCTGCCGTCCGCAGGACCTGTACCGGTCAAGCGGACTCTTCCGTGCGTGCGCTTAAGCGACAAGTGCCACGAAAGGAGGGTGCGAAGACGGATCCGCCTGAACGAAGGAGGTCTTGACCCATGACGACATGACCCGATAGTTCGGCGCTCACCGCGAGGAGCAAACCGTCGCCGCCGAAGGCGACGTGAATGTCGCACGGGCGGCCGCTACCCATCAAGCCCATGCGGCTTCTTCGAGGAGTCCAGCTCGAGCGCTGCGAGGGTAGAAGAAGCGTCGCTCGATGAGGTCGTCGAGCGCGCGTTCGCGATCCGCAAGCTCCACTCTCGCGAGTTCCTTGACGTGCTGCCGCCGTGCGGCGCCACCGCCGAGGAGGTCCCGGATCGCGTTGTGCCTCGTCTCGCCGAGGCGCGCCGTCTCCTCTTCCGCGCGGCGAGCGCGGTTCGCGAACATTGTTCGGTCCTGCTCGCTGAGGGGACTCTGCGGGTCAGCGAACCAACTCGCAAGGGAGGCGCCCGCGATGAGCTGCGGGACGACCTCGTACACGACGGCGGCGTGCGCCGAGACGTCTGGAGCGGCCACCAGTCGCTCGCGAGGAGACTCGCAGCATTCGAGGGCAACCCTCGCGACGACCTCGATCTCGCCCTCCTCGATGCATCGGCGTAGGACCTGCCGCAGGAGCCGGAGCGCGCTGCCCGATCCCCCGTCTCGCAGCGGCTCGGCGACGCTGCCGCGATTCGCACCGGGCCCAAGGCGCCTGAGCATCTCGAAGACCGCGCCGACGCCCCCGAAGAACTGTCCATCCAGCGCGACCGCACTCCGTTGATGCTCGAGCCACTCGCCGAGTTCTTCGAGGGGAGCCGCCCCTGAGCTCGGCCACTCGACTCCCCACGCGGCGGGCATGACCGCAGCCGAGAGCGAGTCGAGCGTCTCCCACTCCCAGGACCGACGATCCACCTGCACTGCGTCATCGATGCCCATGAGCGCCCGTTGCACATCTCGGTCAAGGAACGGCGTCTCCGCGAGCTCCTCGCGGAGGGAGAGCAGCGCGGTACGGACCGGAAAGTCGTCGTCTGCGATCGTGAAGACCGCCACGACTTCCTCGTCGGGCGCATCCCACGTCGAACGGCCCATCCTGTGGCTCTCGAAGAGGTATCGCCTCGGCCAGCCAGGGCGATCGACCGCGTGCCACCGCTCGACGAGCGTTCCGCCGTGCTCGGTCAACCAACGTTCTCGGTGGATCGAGAGGGCGATGTTCTCTTCGAGCCCGATCGCCGATCCTGCCAGCAGCGCCTGGCAGACCGCGTCAGCACGTTCCGAGAGCTTCATCGCGCCAACGATTCCCGCACGACTCTGGCGAGTCGTTCGGCATCGTCCCGGTTCAGTCCTCGCTCGTTCAGGATGTTCACGAACTCGCGCTGCACGGTGTCGACGACGTCGGCTCGGGGCAGGTCCACCGCGGGAGGCACCGGCTCGCCGGCCTCCCCCGAGGATGCAGCCGGCTGCTTCCGGTCGAAGATTCGACGGATGCGAGTGGAGAGGTCCTTTCCCGCCGACTTGCCCCATTCGGCCAGGTCGTTCTTGAGGCCTGCCGCAAGCCCGGATACGAATGCGGCGACGAGGGCATTGGCGATCGAATCGATCATCTCCGGCCCGATGAAGTAGTCACCAGGCGGAACGAGCTCGTAGACCTCTGTCGAGAGTTGATCCGCGACCAGACGCGTCGCTGCTTCGGTGTCCAATCAGCACCTCCCAATCGCATGGTTCGCACGCCGAACGGCGCCATTCGGCATCCTGACAGCAGATCCCAGATATGAGCAATACTCACGCTGAAGGTGTGCGCTTCTGGGCATGGGCAGACCGCGGGTGAAATCCGCCCAAGATGCGAGAACGCCCGGCCTCCGTGAAGGAGTCCGGGCGTTCCGTTGCGAACGGCGTCCCTGCAGTGGCAATTACGCCGCCTGCGGCACCTCCACCGTCGCGCGGGGCACGGCCGTGACGACGAACTCGCCGTCTGCGGCATCCGCTCGCACGCCCTCGCCGTCGCCGAGCGCACCACTCACCAGCAGGTCGCTGATGCGGTCGTCGATCTCGCGCTGGATCACGCGGCGGAGCGGGCGGGCACCGTACTCGGGCTCGTAGCCGCGCTCCGCGAGGAGCGCCACCGCGGCATCCGTCACCTCGAAGTCGATCTCGCGCGCCGCGAGGCGAGCCGAGGTCGCACCGAGCATGAGGCGCACGATCTGCGCGAGCTGCGGCTGGTCGAGCTTCTGGAACAGCACGATCTCGTCGATGCGGTTCAGGAACTCGGGGCGCATGGCCTCGCGCACCTTGCCCATGACGCGCTGGCGCACGTCGTTCATCGACGAGAAGCCGTTGGCCGCGGCATCCGTCGACGCGACGAACCCGAGCGCACCCGAGCGCGACGCGAGGAACTCCGAACCGAGGTTCGAGGTCATCACGATCACCGTGTTGCGGAAGTCGACCGTGCGGCCCTGGCCGTCGGTGAGGCGTCCGTCGTCGAGCACCTGGAGCAGCAGGTTGAACACGTCGGGGTGCGCCTTCTCGATCTCGTCGAACAGCACGATCGAGTACGGGTTGCGCCGCACGCGCTCGGTGAGCTGCCCGGCCTCGTCGTAGCCGACGTATCCGGGAGGGGCGCCGACGAGGCGCGACACCGTGTGCCGCTCGCCGAACTCGCTCATGTCGAAGCGGATCACGGATGTCTCGTCGTCGAACAGGCTCGACGCGAGCGCCTTCGCCAGCTCGGTCTTGCCGACACCCGTCGGTCCGAGGAACAGGAACGAACCCACCGGGCGACGTGCGTCGCCCATACCGGTGCGGCTGCGGCGCACGGCCTTCGCGACCGCGGTGACCGCGTCGTCCTGGCCGATGACGCGCGCGTGCAGCTCGCCCTCGAGGTCGCCGAGGCGCTCGCGCTCGGTCTCGGTGAGGCGGTTCACCGGAATGCCGGTGGCCCGCGAGATCACGGCGGCGATCTCGGCCTCGTCGATGACGGTGCTGCGCTCGGCCGCGCCGTCGCCCGACGTCATGCCGCGACCGCTCGCCGCGACCTCGTCGAGCTTGTCCTGCACCTTGGCGATCTCGTCGCGGATGCGCGAGGCCTCCTCGTAGTGCTCGGCCGTGACGGCGGCGTTCTTGTCGGCCTCGAGCTCGCCGAGTCGCGCGATGAGCGCGGAGACATCCGTCTTCATGCCGAGCTTCAGGCGCAGTCGCGCGCCGGCCTGGTCGATGAGGTCGATGGCCTTGTCGGGCAGCACGCGGTCGCTGAGGTAGCGGGCGCTGAGCTCGACCGACGCGCGGATCGCGGCATCCGTGTACTCGACGCCGTGGTGCTCCTCGTAGGCGGGCTTGAGGCCCTGCAGGATCAGCACGGCGTCTTCGATGCTTGGTTCTCCAACACGAACGGGCTGGAAGCGACGCTCGAGCGCCGGGTCCTTCTCGATGGTGCGGTACTCCTTGAGCGTGGTGGCGCCCACGAGGTGCAGCTCGCCGCGCGCGAGTCGCGGCTTCAGGATGTTGCCGGCGTCGGTTCCGCCGTCGCCCGAGCCGCCCGCGCCGACGACCGTGTGGATCTCGTCGATGAAGACGATGAGCTCGCCCTTGTTGGCGGCGATCTCCTCCATGGTCTTGGTGAGGCGCTCCTCGAAGTCGCCGCGGTAGCGGGTGCCGGCGAGCATGCCGGGCAGGTCGAGCGCGATGACGCGCTTGCCCAGCAACGCCTCGGGCACCGACTCCTCGACGATCGCGCGGGCCAGGCCCTCGACGATCGCCGTCTTGCCGACGCCGGCCTCGCCGATGAGCACGGGATTGTTCTTCGTGCGACGGCTCAGGATCTCGATCGTCTGCTCGATCTCGTCGACGCGCCCGATCACGGGGTCGAGCTCGCCGTTCTCGGCACGCTCGGTGAGGTCCATGCCGAACTTGTCGAGCATCGGGGTCGCGGATGCCGCGGCGCCGGCGTTGTTCGCCTGGTTGCCGTCAGCATCGGTGTCGCCGTCTCCGTCGAACCCCGCCTCGACCGTCTCGCGGATCTGCTGCGTGAGGGCCTCGGCCGTGACGCCCGCGCGCGCGAGAACCTGGCCGGCGGGGGCATCCTGGCCCAGGACCAGAGCGAAGAAGAGATGCTCGGGGTCGATGTAGGTCGCGCCGCTCGAGCGCGCAACCTGGTAGCTGTGGAACAGCGCGCGGGAGGCGCTCGGCGTGATCGTGGCCGCGTTGATGTCAGCGGTCTCGCCCGCGGCAGGCAGGCGCGCCTCGGTCGCGGTGATGATGCGCTCGGGGCTCGCGCCGATGCGGCGGATGGCCTGCTGCACGCTGTCGTCCTCGACGATGACGCGCAGGATGTGCAGGGCGTCGAGCTCGGTCTGCCCGCGCTCGAGCGCGAACTTTCCGGCGCGCTGCAGGATGCCCTGCGTGCGGGCGGTCAGGAACCGGCTGAGGTCGATCGACCGAGCCTGGCGAGCCTGCTCACCCGCGAGGTACCGGCTCAGAAACTCGTCGAACGAGCTCGCACCGGCTTCGGGGTTGAAGTCTTCGGGCACCAATCCTCCTGGAACTTGAGTGGCGTACGCTCAAGTTCAACGCGGCGGCGGCGTTTGTATTCCCGCGGGCTCAACCGCTCCTCGAAAGCGAGAGGTGTTCTGAGTTGAGGAGACAGGCGCGACCTGCCCCCGCATCGCCCAAGGGCTAGAGCGACATTGTCCGGGTCGCACCAGGTGTCATGTTGATCAAGCCATCTCGCGGTGCCGATGTCTATGACTGCGAACACGAAGATCGAGAAGGAGGCACCGGGCAGTGGCGAGCCCACGCGTAAGTGTGCGTTCTATTCGCTGCCGCGCGCTCGCCGGTGGACCCTGCTGGCACTGCCAACCATCCGATACAGTCCATGCTGACGCTCTAGAGAGGATCCACGTTGGCGACAGCTATGCCCGTTGAACTAACCGTAAGAAGTGAGTCGATCCAGCAGGCTTACACACTGTATGGCGCCGACCGTTTCCGCGTAAACCGGAGATATCAGCGGAAGCTCGTGTGGTCAGTTGAGGAAAAAGCACGCCTCGTTGATTCGGTTCTCCTGGCATTGCCGATCCCGCTCTTCCTCGTTGCGGAGATCTCTTCTGAGCCAGATAGCCCCCTCGAGGTAATCGATGGGATGCAACGTCTGAACGCCATCTTCGCCTTTATCGAGCAGGAGTTTTCATACAACGGCGATTACTTCAATCTAGAAACCCTTGCGGACACCAAAGACAAGTTGGACGCTGGCGTGCTCAAGCAAAAGACGCCGGTTATGAGTCGCGCCTCCTCAGTCGCGTTTGCGAACTACTCGATCGCACTCTCAGTCTTTCGCGCCTCTGACCAGGGGTCGATCGATGAGGTGTTCCGGCGGATCAACTCCGGCGGGCGGAGGCTGTCAAAGCAGGAGCTGAGGCAAGCGGGTACTCTCTCTCCGTTGGCCACAATGGTTCGCCGCATTGCATCCACGATTCGTCGCGACACATCCCCAGGGGACACGGTGCCGCTTCGCAAGATGCCGCTCCTGAGTATCAGTAGCAAGAACCTTGAGTATGGAATACCTGTAAATGACATCTTTTGGGTCAAAGAGAACATCTTGCGCCGAGACGATGTCCGCGAATCGCTCGATGAACAGACGATTCTTGACATCTTGATCGACTGCTTGATCGAGCCGATGCGAACTTCGAATGGTGAGACACGCGATAGTTTCTATAGCTTCACGCCTGATCCCGCTGAGGGTGAAACTGAGGAATCAGTGATGATCTCCGCCCGAATCGACGCACTTGGGGCAGAGAATGTCGAGCGCAACTTCCTTGCTGTTTACGACATCATCCGTACGGTTGTTGAAAGCGACCCTCAAACATTCTCGCGAATCATCGGCATCGCGGCTTCTGGACGAGGTGGGAGATACTTCCACGCGCTCTTTCTAGCCTTGTGGGAGCTCATGTTCGTTGAGGCACCTCCCCGCAAGATTGCTGACGCAGAGGCCGCCATCGACGGCCTCCGTGGCATTTCCAATGCAGCGTCGACCACCAGCGGCGGCGACTGGGGCGCCGGCCCAAAGAGACAAACGGTAAACGCGTTCAAGGGCATTCTTCGACCGTTTACTGTCGAAACGACCGCCGGCGACGACTACTCGCAACTCGCCAGCACGACTCACCTTGAAACCATCATCTCGAACGCTCTTGTGGAGCAACAACCGTTCGATTGCAAGCAAGGATTCTTCTCGCTCAATCCTGGTACCCGTGCGTTCGATGAAGGAAACTTCGGGAAGATCGTCAGGACGCTAACGGCGATGGCGAACATCGGCCCGACTTCAACGTCCTACCTCATGGTTGGAATTGCGGACGACGCATCGGACGCAGATCGCGTCAAGGCCCTCGACTCGGTGAAGGTATACGAAGTTAGGGGATTTCACCTCGTGGGTATCGAGCGTGAGGTTGCCCAATCTCAACGACCATCAATGAATGATCTCTGGGCGTGGATACTTCAGCGCATCAGTTCGCATCCGGACCTAACACCTGCATTTGCGCAGCAGCTCGCTAGAGACGCCCGGCTTGCGCCATATCGAGAGCACCAAATCGCGGTTTTCAAAGTCTCACCACAATCGGAGCCCGTGTTTTTCGGAGACGATCTCTACGACCGTGTGGGTTCCAGCACAGTTCAGGTAGCACCTGGTCCTGCCCAGTTCGGAGTTTTTGCTCGGTTCAAGTGAAGAGGCGTTTGCTGCTTCGTGTCGAAAGCATGCGACGAGAGCTGTCTCGCGACCGAGGGTGGGCGAGCGGAGATGTCGGAGAGGGAAGACCCTGAAGGTTCTCCGAGTCGCGCTGGGACGGAGACGGGTCGTCACGTCGATGCAGACTTCGTATATTGACCCCGGAGGATGGGCCACGTCTCTGGTCTAGGCGAATCGGCGCGGTTCACCTCAGCCTGCCGGGTGCGGGTGCGGGTGCGAATGCGAGTGCGAGTGCGAAATTGCGTGCTGACGACGGCAACCCGTAGACCGGCTAGCCGTGAGGCAGGATATGTCGACCAAGGCCGCACGGACATCGAGCAGTTCGACCTTGACCGGTGGCGGCCGTTGGTTCGAGCCGTCTAGTCCAAACGCGGGTCGGGTCTCAGGTGATGGTACATCTTTGGCATGACTGTGCCGCTCGTCGCGAAGGCACAGGTGCGCATGCTCGCCGAGGGAGTGACGGATGCCGCGCCGCCCGCCGACCCCGTCCCCGACGACCTGCTACCGCGGCGTATGTTCACGGCCGAGCAGATCCGAGCGAGCCTGCCCGCGCCGGGCGGGTTCGGATTGAAGGACCTGCTGGTCAGCCGCTGACGGTTTCCCGGTCAGGGCGAGCAGAAATTCGGGTGCTCGCTGCTACGTCGTTTGGAGACGGAGCGTAACGCGAAGTTCAGATGCGATGCGCTCAAGGACGGGCAGTGGCTGAGGCTTGACGATGAAGCGGGCCTGACGAATGACGAAGAACTGGAGGGTGTAGGCACCGACCGGGGTACCGATCACGACCTCGATGCAAGGCGCTGAACCACCGGACACCTGGATGGTTCCAGTGGCGACAGACCGAACGGCGAATCTCGAGACGACGAAGTCAGGATTCGCCGAATTGCCGGACACGAGCCGAATGCCGTCACTGTCCGCGGAAAGTACTGCCTGACGCTGAGCGACCAGCGCCGGCGAGCGACCACCGAGCGCCTGGGCCACCTGCCGCACTTGGTCGGGCAGTTCTCTCGTGATGATCAGCGGCATCACGAACGGGTCCGGTGAAGCTGCCTCCGCGCGCTTGAGGCGTGCCCGGTGGAGCCCCGCAAGCGCAAGGGACAGGCCCACGACCGCGAACAACGCCAAGCCTGCGACGAATCCGAACACCGCGGTTCCTTCGCGCTCGCTTTGTGGCCCACCGAGCAAGAGCACCAGCAGCGCGCAGACAACTACGAGCAAGGCAAGACGCGTGAGCCAGAAGCCAAGGCGGTCATCGCTTCTGGCAAGACGACGAATCGCAATCCGCTCTGAATCTCGGTGATCCACATTGGTCATTCGGCAACAGTACTGGCGAAACGCGCTTGGCTACGCCTCGCCCAAGCAAAGCGGGTTCGGGCGGACGAACGTTCAAGGTCAGTCGCTCTGGTCGCGCGACGCTCTCGCGATAGTCATGCCCCGAGCAGGAGGCCCACGACCATATCCTTGCTCGTCGGAGGGTCGGCGCCCGGCCGGGAGACGGTCACCGCGGCGGCGCGAGCGCTTCGGTGAAGCAGCGAGGTCAGGCGCTGCTCCCCGCCCGCGGCGAGCGCAGCCCATGTTTCTGCCCCGACGGCGACCTCGCTGACCAGACCATCGATGAGAGCGGCCATGAAGGTGTCGCCGGCTCCGACAGTGTCGACGACCTCGACCTTGACGGCGGGCACCGTGAGTTCGACGCTCTTATTGACGGCGAGGCATCCGCTCGACCCCCTGGTCACAACGACGAGCGCCGGGCCCGACGCCACCCAGCGGCGCGCGACGTCGGCGATGTCCTTCCCCGGGTGGAGCCAGGCGATGTCCTCGTCGCTTGCCTTGACGACGTCGACTTGCTCGATGAGCGAGAGCACGCGACTTCGAACCGAGTCACGGTCGTCGATGAGGCTGGGGCGGATGTTCGGGTCGTAGGTGATCAGCGCACGGCCTCGGTGGCGGTCGAGGAGCTCGGCGACGGCGGAGGCACCCGGTTCGAGGGTCGCGGCAATGGATCCGATGTGGAGGGCGTCGGCTAGTTCGACGCCCACGGACTCGATCTGCCAGCTGAGGTCGAACTCGTAGGTCGCGGCGCCCTGTGCGTCGAGGCGTGCCGATGCGGTCGAGGTTCGAGCGGCAGGTTGGTTCTGCACCCTGACATCCGAGGCTGCCAGCCACTCGCGCACGGCCCGTCCGTGGGGGTCGTCGCCGATCGAGGTGAGCAGGCGCGGGTTGCGGCCCAAGCGGCCGAGCGCCAAGGCGACGTTGGCGGCGCTCCCGCCCGGCGACTCGTCGATCGAGCCGCCGGCGCGGTGGACGATGTCGACCAATGCCTCGCCGACGACGAGGACGTCTGGCTTCGATGCAGAAGCGGTCATCGGTTGGCACCTTCCATCTCGCGCGATCGCTCCAGCGTCGAGTGATCGGGGAAGTCTACGACGCTCATTGAGATCGGGCCGGGCTGCTCGGTGGTGAGGGTCGCGGTGATCGAGCCCGCACCGAGCACGACGAGGTTCGAGACCGTGACCTCGCCGTCGTTGGCGAAGACCTCGAGCAGTGGGCCGTCGAGGCTCATGAGCAGGCGCACGCGACCGGCGGCGGCGTCGACGGCATCAGCGGCAGCAGCGCCCGGCAGCGCGACGGTACTCGTCGAGGGGAAGTCGGGGTGCACGGCCTCCATCGCGGCCCCGCTGCGCGTGACGCTGAGCACGTTCGACGAGGGGTCGTGCGTCAGCTCGACGAGCGCGTCGGCGTCGCCGCGCAGTTGTAGCTGAAGTGCGCCCGTCGCGGCGGGATCCCACGCTAGCTCGACCAGCGAGTGGCCGCTCAGCGTGAAGTCGGCCGGCTGGCTCGCCGCGAAGACAGTCGAACCCGCCGCATCCGCCAGCAACTCCCCCACGAACTCCACCGGCTGCTGCACCAGGCGAACCGCGCCGGCAACGGTGCGCAGCGACATCCGCCGCGGCAGTGACATGGCGCCGCGCCAGGGCGACGAGGGAAAGGCGGCGGCGTAGCGCCAGTTGCTCATCCAGCCGAGCATGACGGCCTCGCCGCCGGGGGCGCTGTCGAAGGTCACGCCGGCGTAGAAGTCGCGGCCGTGGTCGAGGCGCGTGAGCTCGGCGGCATCCGACCGGAACACAGCCCCGTCGAAGGAGCCGACGACGTAGTGCATCGATGAGCCGTCGGGGTCCGGGTCGTCGCCGACCGGGTTCGTGCTGAGCAGCAGCACCCAGCGCACGTCGTCGGGGTCGCCATCCACGGCGAGGGGCACGAGGTCGGGGCACTCCCAGACGACGCCGGTCTCGCCGAGCGGGCCGAACGTGCTGACGTGCTTCCACGAGCGCAGGTCGGGCGACGAGTAGAACAGCACCTGGCGGTCGTCGGCCTCGACGGTGAGCATGACGTAGCGGGTGGTGCCCGCGGCATCCGTGAACCTGATGACCTTCGGGTCTCGGAACGCGCTCGTGCCGCGGTCGAGCACCGGGTTCTGCGGGTCGGGCTGCCACGTGTAGCCGCCGTCGCGACTCGTCGCCCGCGACTGCGCCTGGTGGTCGTCGTCGTAGGCGCTCGTGTAGAACGCGGTGAGCAGGGCGCCGCCGTCGGCCGAGTCGGAGCCAGAGCCGGCCGCGCCCAAGTCAGAGCCAGAGCCAGCGGGCGTCGCCACCACCGACCCCGAGAACACCTGCTCCCCGTCGCGGTACCGCAGCGCGACCTCGTGCTCGGTCCAGTGCCGCAGGCCGGGGCTCGTCGCGTGGCCCCAGCTCATGTTGCCCCAGTCGGCGCCCTCGGGGTTGTACTGGAAGTAGAGGTGCCAGAGGCCGCGGTCGTAGACGAGCCCGTTGGGGTCGTTCATCCAGTTGCGCTGCGGGGTGAAGTGGAATCGGGGTCGCGGAACGTGGCCGTTCGTGTCTCGCACGTCGTCTCCAGGGTTGAAAAGTCGAGAAAGAGCCGTCAGATCGAGTGCCGCAGCACCGGCGGGCACGCGACGAGCAGCGGGCCCGAATCGGGTGCGCTGTCGAGACCGAGCAGCAGCCGCACCCCGGCCACGCCGAGCTCGTAGTGCGGCAGCGCGACGGTCGAGAGCGTGGGGCGCAGGTGGGCGGCGATGACGTCTTGGTTGTCGAAGCCCATCACCGCCACGTCCTCGGGAATGCGCAGCCCGTGCTCGCGCAGCCCGTCGTAGAGGCCCATCGCGACGCGGTCGTTGTGGCAGAACACGGCCGTCGCCTTCGAGTCGAGCACGGCGGATGTCGCGGCGTACCCGCCCTCCTGCTCGGGCGCGGCCGGGAACACCAGCGACTCGTCGAACTCGACGCCCGCCGCGGCGAGCGCGGCACGATACCCCGCGAGGCGTCCGGTCTGCGCGGGCGACGGCGTGGTCGTGTTGATGAACGCGATGCGGCGGTGGCCGGCGGCGAGCAGCTCTTCGGTGGCCGTGCGGCCGCCCTGCTCCTCGTCGGGCACGACCGCGGGCAGGCCGCTGCCGTCGGCGAAGCAGTCGACCAGCACCGTGTCGGTCTGGTGCAGCGCCTCTGGCACCTCGATCTCGCGGTGGTACCAGGTCGAGTAGAGGATGCCGTGCACCTGGTGCTCGAGCATCATCGCGATCGCGTCGTTCTCGGCCGCGGCATTGCCGTCGGTGTTGGCGACGAGCAGCACGTAGCCGTGCTTCCACGCCTCGTCTTGTGCGCCGTGGATGATCTGGCCGGCGAACGGGGTCGTGGCGATCGCGTCGGCGACGAGCCCGATGAACCGCGACGTGCCCTGCGAGAGCGTCTTCGCGAGCGCGTTCGGCCGGTAGCCGAGCGCGATCACCGCCTCCTGCACACGACGCCTCGCGTCGTCGCCGATGCGGGCCCCCGGCTTGTCGTTCACGACGTGCGAGACCGTCGCCACCGAGACGCCCGCGGCCTTCGCGACATCCCGCATCGTGACCGACGAGCCGTTCCGGCCGTGCTCCGAGGTGCTCATCCCTTGGTTGCTCCGCTCTCGAGACCGTTGATCATCGCCTTGTTCAAGACGAGGAAGACCAGGAGCAGCGGCGTCACCGTCACGCACACCGCGGCGAACGTCGCGGTCCAGTCGGTGTTGCCCATCGCTCCGATGTAGTTTTGCAGGCCCAGCGGAATCGTCTTCAGCCCGTCGGAGAGCACGAACGTGTTCGCGAAGATGAAGTCGTTCCAGATGAAGATGCTGTTCACGAGCACGACCGTGATGATCGTGTTGGCCGACAGCGGGAACGTGATCTGGCCGAAGATGCGGTACGGGCCCGCGCCGTCGATCGACGCGGCCTCGTACATCTCGCGCGGGATGTACTCGTAGAACGACGAGAACAGGTAGATCGACATCGGCAGCGCGAACGCTGCGAGCGGAATGATCATCGACATATGGGTGTCGAGCAGCCCGATCTGCGAGTAGTCGATGAACAGGGGCACGAGTGCGATCTGCACGGGCACGATGATGCCGAGCAGGAACAGCGCCTTCACGACGCCGCTGAAACGGAAGCCGAGCACCTCGAGCGCGTACGCCGCCATCATGCCCGCGACCACGATGAGCACGCTCGCGCCGAGCGTGACGATGAGGCTGTTCAGGATGTTCAGCCACAGGTTGCCCGTGTCGAACGCGCGGCCGTAGTTCTCGAGCGTCCACTCGCTCGGCAACGCGAACGGATCGCCGCCTGCGAAGTCCGACGCCGTGCGGAAGCTCGTGATGAACAGCCACGCGAGCGGGTACACCTGCACGATCACGATCAGCACGATCGTCACCGTCAGGATGGTGCGCTGCACGCGAAGCTTCGGTGAGAGCGAGCGGATGCGGCGCCGTTCCGGCCCGCCCGATTCGCGCGGGGTTGGCGGCTCAGGCGGGGCAGGCGATGCGGCCTGCGTGAGCACGGGGGCGGTCACGAGTCATCCCTTCGACGGAGGAGCAGGAAGATCAGGCCGACGGCGATGAGGCACTCGACCACGATGAAGACCGAGATCGCGCTGGCGTAGCCGTAGTCGGTGTGCACGAACGCCGTCTTGTACATGTACGTCGTGAGCAGCTCCGACGACTGGCCGGGCCCGCCGTTCGTGAGCAGGTACGGGATGTCGAACCCGCGCAGGGCGAAGGTCGTCGCCATGATCGTGGTCGTGATCCACACCGGGCGGATGTACGGGAAGCGGATGCGCCAGAACACCTGCAACCACGAGGCGCCGTCGAGGCGGGCGGCCTCTTCGAGCTCCTTCGGCACCGCGATGAGGGCCGCGTAGATGATGAGCATGTAGAGCCCGGTGAAACGCCAGCCCTCGGGGATCGAGACCGCTGCGAGCACGGTGTTCACATCGGAGAGCCAGGCGTTCTGGAGGTTCTCGAGGCCGACCCAGGCGAGGAGCTGGTTCAGCAGGCCGACCGGCTCGAGCGAGTAGATGCGCTGGAAGAGGAACGCGATCGCGACCGTCGAGATGATGGCCGGCAGCAGGTACACCGTCTTCACGAGTTCGCGCGCCCGGGGCAGCGCCGTGAGGAGCGCTGCGACGATGAGCGCACCGCCGAGCTGGATCACGAGGCAGATGGCGAGGTAGCCGAGCGCGTTGCCGAACGCCGTCCAGAAGACGTCGTCGCGGGTGAGCATCTTCACGTAGTTGTCGAGGCCGACGAACTTCATGTCGGTGATGCCGTCCCAGCGGAACACGCTGAGCACCAGCGACTGGATGATCGGCAGCAGCACGGCCACGCCGTACAGGAGGAGCGGTGGAACGAGGAAGACCAGCACCGACAGCTTCGAGCGACGCGGCAGCATCGACGTCGACATCGGGCGGGCCCGCCGGGGCGGGCGCGGCTTCACCGCGCCTGCCCCGGTGGAGAGGGTCTCAGCCATCGAGGTTCTCCGTGAGGGTGGCATCCATCGTCTCGATGAACTCGTCGGGCGTGATGTCGCCCTGCACCAGCAGCGTGAGCTCCTGCTGGAGTCGCGTGTTCGTCGCGGGGTCGAGCTGCGTGTCCCACGGCATCGCGATCTTCGGGCCGACGTCGTTCGCCTGCTCGACGGCACGCGGGTACAGCTCGGTCGCGTTGTCGGGGATGGTGGTCTCGACGTCGGAGGTCGGCGACAGCGCACCGGTCGCGGCGTAGACCGCGGGGTAGCGCTCGAGCGCGAACGCCAGGAAGTCGCGCACGAGCGGGTCGTACGTCTTGGCGTTCACGGCCATGCCGATGCCCGACGGCGTCACGTACTCATTGTCGTTCGTGACCGCGCCGTCGATGGTCGGCAGCGTGAAGTAGTCGACGTCATCGCGAACGGCGGGGTCGAGCGCGTCGGTCGCCAGGTGCCCGAGCTCCCACGTGCCGATGTTGTAGACCGCGGCCTTGCCCGAGGTGAAGAGCGCCTGCGCGTCGGCGTAGCCGGTCGACGAGAAGCCCTCCTGGAAGCACCCGGCCTGGCCGAGCGAGTACAACCAGTCGGCCGCGGCCTTGCCCGCCGGGTCGGCGAACGACGCGTCGCCGTTCTTCAGCTGCTGCACGTACTCGGGGCCGGCCATGCGGAACGGGTAGTACGCCATGTACCGCTCGAGCGGCCACTGGTCCTGCCCGTCGAGGGCGATCGGCGTGATGCCCTTGGCCCGCAGCGCCTCGCACATCGCCGGGAAGTCGTCGAGCGTTGCGGGCACCTCGACACCCGCGTCGGCGAGCAGGTCCTTGTTGTACCAGAAGAACTCGAGCTGGAACTCGAACGGCACCATGTAGAGCGAGCCGTCGTCGAAGCGCTGGTAGTTGAGCGCCGCCTCGCGGTACGTGTCCGAGAGGCCGAGGTCGTCGAGCAGCGCATCGACATCCATCATCTGCCCCTTCTGCGCGAGCTTCTGCGCGAAGGGCGTGGCATCCGTGTCGAAGAGCTCGGGCAGCTTGTTCGCGGCCGCGAGCGTCTCGTACTTCTGGATGTACGACGGACGGTCGGGGGTCGTGACGAGGTTGAGCGAGAAGCCCGGGTGCTCGTCGGCGTACTCGTCGGCGATCTGCTGCATCGCCGTGATCACGCCGCCGTCGGCGGGTCGCGACAGCAGCCACGAGATCTCGCGGGGCACGATGTCGCCCTCGGGGTTCACGTCGGTCGGGTCGGCGCCGCCCGCGGCTCCGCCCGAGCAACCCGTGAGCACGAGTGCGGCTGCGGCGGCCGTTGCGGCGGCTGCGAGGAAGCCTCGCCTGCGCGTCGGAGTGGACAGGGGCTGAATCTCCTTTGATCGAACTGCAGGGGGTGGTGCGTGTGTGGTGGTGGTGGTGTGCGGGGTTAGTGCTATCTGGTGATGGAGGCTGCGAGGGCGGATGTCTCGATGGCGGATGTCTCGGGTGCGGATGTCTCGGACTCGTCGGGTTCTGCCTGCTCGCGTGCGAACACGGTGAACGCCTCGACCGTGACCGTGCCTTCGCCGACGAACGCGCCGACGCGGCCGCTGACGTGGTCGTAGAGTCGTGTGCTCAGCACGGTGGCGTCGTCGACGGTCGCGACGCAGAGGTCGCCGTCGACGATCACGTCGAGCTCGTGCACGCCGGCGTCGAGGCGGCAGGCGCGTTCGAGTTCGACGGCGAACGGCACGTCGCCCGAGATCTGCCACTGCTCGGTGCCGGTCGACCGGCGCGGCCACCGGTCGAACACGAGGCGACCCCGCTTGGGCTCAAGGCGGAGCACGTACCCCTCGTCGCCGTCGGCGCTTGCGCGGAGCAGCACGCCGACCTCGGTCGTGCCGTCGGCGATGTCGAACCGGGCCCGGAGGCGGAACGCCGACGGTGCGTCGTCGGCGGTCAGGATGTCGCGGTACCCGTCGGGTGCGGAGAGCTCCGTGCCCGCGGCGAGCGACCCACGCTCCTCGGAGAACAGCTCGCGGAACTCGGCTGCCGGGTGGAAGGCGAGCGTGCCGTCTTCACGCTGCTCGGCCTCGAGCACCGACATGGTGCCGGCCCACTGCCAGGCGCCGTCGTCGGTCGCGCCGTCGCGCGAGGCGATCCAGCCGAAGAACAGGCGGCGACCGTCGCGCTCGGCCGACTTCGCCGCGTAGAAGGCTCGGCCGTCGAGCGAGTCGAACTCGGGCGTGATCCACGGACCCTGCAGGCTGCGCGCCATGCGGTACCGGGTGGTGAACGCGTCGCTGAACTCGGACGAGACGAGGTACCACCAGTCGCCGATGCGGAACACCTCGGGGCACTCGTGAGCGATGTAGCGGCGCGGGTCCCAGAACGGCTCGGCCGCATCCCAGTTCACGAGGTCGGTCGAGGTGCACTGCGCGATGACGCCGCGACGACGCGCAGGGCCGTCGGCGTGGCGGGCCGTGATGAGCATGCGCCAGAGTTGCGCCTCGTCGTCCCAGAAGACGAACGGGTCGCGCCAGTCGGCGGTCTCGTACCCGGCGGTCGCGCCGAACGTGTCGGCCGGATGCCGCTGCCACGACGTCATGCCGTCGGTGCTGGTCGCGTGCATGACGAGCTGCAGCGGCAGGCCGTCGGCACCGGTGTTGCGCGGGTTCTGGCCGGTGTAGAAGGCGTGGTGCACGCCGTCGGCGACGACGATGCTGCCCGTGTAGACGTTGAAGTCATCGGCCGCGGGCCCGCCCGAGGCGATGGCTTCGCCGACATCCGTGAAGTCGACCAGGTTCGAGGTGACCACCCGACGCCAGGGCATGCCCTCCTTCGGAGTGCGGCGCGTCTCGTGCAGGTAGAAGAGGTGGAACACCCCGTCCTCCTGCCACGGGATGACGTCGCCGATCCAGGCGCCGTTCGGCTGGGAAAACCCTCGTTGGTTCATCGTCACTCTCGCTTGGTTAATCGGTTACGCAGGACTGTACCCGACGATTTCGCGTTGGTCAAACGGTTAATCAGCCCGTGATTGAGATCGATCGCGTGTTGGGAGAGTGCGCTGGGTCGACCCGGGCGCGTGGGCGGGGCTTCCATATCCGATATGCCAGCTCCGCCTCACGATGAGGCGGAACTGGCATATCGGATCCCGAAGCACCGCACTCCCCCTGCATGTTCGCGAGACCTCGACTACACGATCCTCAAGGCCGGCATGATCTCCGGCGGCGGCGACCACCTCAGCCACACCGTGCACACCCTGCCCGTGTTCGCGACGGTCGGGTTCCGCGAGAAGCTCATCCACCCCATCCCGCTCGACGACCGCGAGCCTGCCCGCGCCCGGCGGGTTCGGGTGGAAGGAGCTGCTGATTCGTCAGCGAGAGGGCTGATGTCCCCCGCAATTGGGGATGCCGACGATTGTGCGCAGGTCTAGAGTCCGAGCAGAACTCGAGCAAGGCGGGAGACTCTGGTGAAATCGCCCCTTAACGTGTCCGCGAGACGGTTGCAGGAGTCCATCGTTTCGCGACGTATTCTTCGCCGAGTTCTCGGTTCGGTCACCCTCGGCATTCTCGTGGCGGCCGCGCCACAGAGTTGCGTCGCAAGCGCGTGCAAGGCGTTCTGCCACGCCAATTGACCAGGCTTCGGGCCCTTTCGAAAGGTCAGAGGACGGCAACCCATGTGGCGGCGATCAACACGATTGCGCTGATGGCCAGTATCACGAGGCCAGCGACGTACCAGAAGTGCGGATGGGGGTCATAAGCACCCGCCGGGTCAGACTCGGCAAGGCCTCCATTGATGACCTGGCCGCGCAGCTTTCCTGCCTCGTCGATGACGTTGACCACCGAGATCCCCAGACTCGCGACCCCGAAGACAATGAGGGTGACCATGATCGATCGGGCGAAATCCGCCGCTTCAAGCTCGTTGATGCTGAGAATCAGGACCAATCCAGCGAACCCCGTGCCAACATATCGGCATCGTTTCTCCGCTGACTCCAGTCTGGCGATTCGACGCGCGACGGAATCGTCGTTACGGCTCGGCAGTTGATCCACCCGACCTCCACAGTTGACCTCACGGCCGATCATCCCGCCTCGGTTCAGGATCCGCGATGCCCTCTTCGGGGGCGCACACATCATCGCGCGGTAGAGGCCGAGCTCGGAGGTCGGGCGGAGGACTGCTGTTGGGCGCGTGAACTTACGGCTCGACCCCACCAGGGCGCGAGCCCGGCGGCCTTGAAGTTCAGCCAGTCACGTTGTCATCCGCGACGGTCGGCGATGCGCTCGGCGGCACCGACGACGTGGTGCTCATCGCCGGGGCGCACCTGCACCGCGTCGATGTCGACGGTCGTGCGGCGGTCGAAGTACCGGAGCACGAGCGCGCCGCCACCCACGATCCGCAGGCCGACGGGCGCGCCGTCGGCATGCAGTTCCTCGACCAACTCACGGAGGCCGTCGATCAGGTCGTTGCGGTCGAAGAGGATCACACGCCCTCCAATGAGTCGCGCCAGATCAGCACACCGTGCTCGAGGAACTCCTCCGGCACGTCGTCGCGGGTCGGCACCGGATCGGCCGGGTCGACGTTGAGCACTCGGGCCCGTTCAAGGCGACGCGCGGGAGTGTTCACCCACGACGGAAGCGGAACGTGCTGCGCATTCAACCGGTACGCGACGAGCGCGGCGATCGCCGAGTCCCACGTCTTCGACCCCGTCGATTCGGGCTCGGTGACCGCCAGCACCCCACGGAGCAAGCCCTGCTCCGCGACGAGGTTGTCGTTCATCTGAATGAAGTACCGGAATGCGAGCAGCGAGTCGTCGCGCTGCACGGCAGTGCGGATGTCGGCAGCGATCGTGGCGACGTCATCACGCGTCGTCGGTGCGGCGTAGAGACGATGGCCGGCGCCGGCGAGCAGCCGGGTCGCAGTTTCGATCCCAGGGGACTCTTGCTGCCGCTCGACGAGCGCGACTCGACTCTGCGCGACACCGGAGCGGCCTGCGAGCTCGCGCTGCGTCAACTTGCGAGAACGCCGGACGGAGCGCACCAGCGTTGAGATCTCAGCCATGCGTTCGCTCCTCCGACCGTATGATTCGGTAGACAACATCATAACGCATTTAGTCAGGATCGATCGGATGCCGCGGGCGGGCGTCTCGGTCGTCGGCGCCGAGCAGCTGCTGTCGTCGAAGGCCGTTCGGCGCCTGGCTCACGCGCGGACGCGTGCGAACGGCATCCGGTGTCGGCGGGTCGACCGACGATGGGCGCATGAGCGCACACGTCGTCGTCACCGGTGGGGCGTCGGGTCTCGGCGCCGTGATCGCCGAGACGCTGCTCGCCCGCGGCCGACCCGTCGCACTCGTCGATCGCGATCGCTCGGCTGCGCTGGCGACGGCCGACAGCCTCGAGCGCAGCCATGGCACGCAGGTGCCGATCGTCACCGCCGACCTGTCGTCGCTCGCCGGCATCCACGACGCGGCTAATGCGCTGACCGCACCGGAGTTCGAGATCGCTGCCCTCGTGAACAATGCCGGAGCATGGTCGGCGGGCGACCAGTACCCTCGCTCACACCCCGACGAGTGGGTCGCGACCATGACGCTCGGCCTGCTCGCTCCGATGCTGCTGACCCAGCGACTCTGGGATCGGCTCGCCGCCGCGAGTGGTGCCGTCGTGAACATCGGCTCGAGCGGCGGTGAGGGCGACGAGCCCTACGGATCCCCCGAGTACGGTGCGGCCAAGGCCGGCATCCGCCGCTTCACGAGCTCGCTCGGAGACCGCGCTGACGTGCGGGTGATGGCAGTGGTCCCCGGATGGATCGGACTCGATCGAGCCGAACGGCAGTTCGCCGCCCTCAGTCCGGAGCAGCAGCGAGCGAGTGGCCCGCTGATCCCGCCGCAGCAGGTCGCCGACTGCGTCATCGACCTGCTCGACCGTGGGCGCGCAGGCGAGGTCGTCGAGCTGCTGGGCTGATTCGCCCGCGGCATCCGCTCACCCGAGCAGATCGGCGAGCACCTCGACGATCACGAACACGCCGAATGCGAGCAGCAGCGCCCCGCAGATCGCCTCGAGGACCGCGCGCGGGCGAGGGCGCAACAGGTGGGCGCGAGCCCAGCCGGCGAGCATCGAGACCACGCTGAGCCAGATGATGCCGAGCACGGCGTGGATTCCTCCGAGCAGCAGGCCGAGCCACACGGTGAGGGTCTGGCCGATGAAGAGCCCGGGCATGATCGAGAGGTAGAAGACGCCGATCTTGGGGTTCAGCAGGTTCGTGAGCAGACCCGTCGTGAAGGTCTTCCATGGCGCGAGGCTGGTCGGCGCGCCGTGCTCGCGCAGGACATCAGCATCGGCGTCTACGTCGGCATCGACCTCGACGCCGGCCTCAGCGACGGCGAGGGCGACGGCGTTCGAGGCCGACACGGGCTCGCGCCACATCTGCGCGGCCGCGATGAACGTGCGCACCGCGAGATAGGCGAGGTACACGCCGCCCGCGATCGCGATGACCGTGTACGCGACGGGGAGCCGCACGAGCAGCAGCGCGACGCCGAGCCCCGCGAGACCGGCCCACACGATCACGCCGAGGACGATCCCGGATGCCGCAACGACGCCGAGCCGCCACCCGTCACGCAGGCTCGTGCGGATCACGAACACCGTGTCGGACCCGGGCGCCAGGGTCATGGCCACGGCGAGCCAGGTGAACGCGATGATGCCGGCAGCCGGGTCTGAGGTCACGACGCCCATGCTGGCAGCGCGCGACCGCGTACCTGGGCGAACCGACGGACAAGCTCACACGATTTCATGCCAACGTCGGGCATGCGCGTCCGAGCGCGACACCGGCAGAACATGAGGTGAATCGAGTGGGCCTCAGGGCCGATGACCTCGCGGCTCTGAGGCCAGGAGTCCCGTCCACGCAGCGGAGTCCCGGGCCCACGGATTCAGCCGCGCGAACGGGACTCCGCACGAGTTCGAACGCAGAGCTCAGCCGAGCCCGCCGCGCGCGAAGACCGCGGGCACGGTGCCGCCGTCGACGAGCAGGTCGGTACCGGTGATGAAGCTCGACTGCTGGGGATCGAGCAGGAAGGCCGCGGCGGCGGCGATGTCGTCGGGGGTGCCGAGTCGCTTGGCGGCCGACATGGCGATCATGCCGCGCATGCGCTCGCCCGACTCGCTCGCGAGCTCCTCCTGACCCATGGGCGTCGAGATCACGCCGGGGCTGATCGAGTTGATGCGGGCGCCGGCATCGCCCCAGGCGCCGGCGGCACGCTGCACGCGCAGGTGGTTCGAACGCTTGGCGTAGCTGTACGCGGCACCCGGATCGGGCACTGCACCCTCGGCGAGGAACGGCAGGCTCAACAGCTCGTCGGTGGGTGTCGCGGCGAGCGCGCCCTGCATCTCGGCGGGAAGCGACGGCGCGGCGAAGTGGCCGGCCATGCTCGCGATGACGACGCCCGCGCCGCCCGGGGCGATGACGCGCGGGAACTCGTCGAGCACGTAGGCGACGCCCAGCAGGTCCACGTTCAGGATGGCGGCGGTGGGTGCCTGCGCCGGGGAGAGGCCGGCGGTGTGGGCGACGTGCGTGACGGCTCCGGCGGCGGCGGCGGCATCCGCCAGTTCGACGACCGACGTGCGGTCGGAGACATCCACCCGGCGGGTGATCACGTCGTGGCCTTCGCCGCGCAGCACGGTCGCGGCCGCCTCGAGGGTGGCCTCGTTGAAGTCGGCCAGGAGCACACTGCGCCCGCTACCGATTCGGCGTGCGATCGCCAGTCCCATACCGCCGACTCCGATGACGACCACGACGTTCTTCTGCATCTCAGACCTCCATGTCAATTATCGAGACACCATGTAGCGTAATTCAACATCGGCATCCCTACAATCGAGGCGTGGAGACCAGCAGGCGGGGGCGCCCCCGAAACGCCGACGCCGACCGGGCGATCCTCGAGGCGACCCGCGACCTGCTCGTCGCCGACGGCTACGAACGCCTCACCATGCAGGCGATCGCCTCGCGCGCCGGCGTCGCCAGACAGACCGTGTACCGCAGGTGGCCGTCCAAGGCCCGCATCGTGGCCGACGCCGTGCTCAGCGGCCACCTCTCCCCCGGGTTCGACCTGCCGACGGATGCGTCGGCGAGCCTCCGCGACTGGCTGCACCGTGCCGCGATGCAACTGACGGATGCCGCGCACCTCGCCGTCATCCGTGCACTCGCGGCGGCCGCCGTCGAGAGCGACGACGATGCCTCCCGCCTCTACGCCGCCTTCACCGGGCCCGGACGCCGTCAACTCCTCTCGCTCCTCGAAGCCGGCGTCGCCAGCGGCGACCTGCGCGCCGACGCCGACCTCGAGGCCGCCGCCGATGCGATCCTCGGCGCCGTGCTCTACACCGCGCTCGCCCGCAACCCGCCGCAGACCGAGCATCTCGACGCACTCGCCGACGTGCTGCTCTCGGGGCTCACCGCACGGTGACCGCCGGCCGGAGCACGACGGCCCGAGTACGTCGATCGGAGCACCGCCCGCGGCATCCGCCCGACGTCGGTCGACGCGCTGCTCGTCGAGCGAGCCGTGCGAACCGACGTGAGGGCGATGGGCCTGCGCCCTGAGCCCGTTCCATGGCCCTCACTGATGCGTCGACGACCCGCGCGACCTATCGTCCTCGCATGTCTTCTGAAGCGAAGCGGCCGATCATCTACGAGACCACGCACCAGGTCGCGTTCTCGGAGCTCGACCCGTTCCAGCACCTGAGCACGGGCAACTACGCCCGGTACTTCACCGACCACCGCATGGAGGCGCTCGCGACGAACGTCGGCTGGACGCTCGCGAAGCTCGGCACGCTCGGCTTCATGACCTGGGTGCGGCGGCTCGAGATCGACTTCATCAGGCCGGTCGGCGGCGACCAGGCGGTGACGGTCACCTCGTTCGTGCGCGAGTTCCGCGGTCGCGACGCCCACATCGAATGCACGATGACGGATGCCGCGGGCACGACGCTCTCGACCTGCGTCATGGTCGTGGCCTACGTCGACGGCGCCACTCGGCGGGCCGCCGACTGGCCCGACGAACTCCAGGCGCTGTTCTTCGAGGCATTCGCAGACCGATCAGACCCGGATGCCGAAGGCGTGCGCACAGCGGACCCGACGCGAGAGGACCCGGACGTTCGCCCGACGTGAGCGCCGCCGCGCACGGCGGCACCCGCGGCGGGTGGGGCGCTAGCCTCGCACCGAACCGAGGAACTCCCGAACGAACGGCACGAGCACGCTCGGCTTCATCATCGGCGTCGCGTGGTGCGCTCCCGGGATCACCTCGCGCTCAGCACCGAGCAGCGACGCGAGCGCTGCACTGCCCGACTGCATGAACGGGTCGCCCTTGCCGCCGACGAGCACGCGCACGGGCGCCTCGATCGCGGCCCATCGCTCGGTCGTGAGCGGCACGCCGTCTTGCAGGCCGGCGCAGAGCCGCACGTCGAAGACGGTGGTGGCGGCCATCGCGACCATCGAACGCCATACGGGCACCATGAGCCGCATCGTGCCAACCATGAAGCCCGACGCGCCGAGCGCCGCCTTCATGAAGAGGGTGACTGCCTGGCTCGGGCGTCCGTCGGCGACGAGCTGCGCGAGCCGGTCGGGGAGGTCGCGCGGAACCGGCGCCCGCAGGTCGTCGACGATCACCGGGGCTTCGTACGCGATGACGCCCCCGACCTTCGACGGCAGTTCGGCCGCCGCATCGAGCGCCAGGACCGCGCCCGACGAGGAGCCGAACAACAGGGCTGCGCCGCCGTGCGCGTCGATGAGCGCCTCGACGTCTTCGACCTCGGCGAGCGGATGCCACTCCCCCGCGCCCGAACTCGCGCCGCGTCCGCGGCGGTCGTAGTTCACGACCGTGAAGCTCGATGAGAGCAGGGCGGCGAGCTTGCGGTGGTCTCTCCGATCCGACAGCGCCTGCGCGATGAGCACGAGCACCGGGCCGCTGCCCGATCGCTCGAACGCGATGGTCGTGCCGTCGGCCGAGACGACGGTTGCGTCGGTGCGTGCCGTGGTCGCGGCATCCGTCTGCGACATGGTGGTCTCCGTTCGATTCGTTCAGTCGGCCTCTGGTGGCGACTGTGCGAGCACGTCGTCGAGGCGCTGCATGCGCTCCTCCCAGAGCTGGGCGAAGCTGTCGAGCCAGGTCTCGAGCGAGCGGAACGGCGCCGGAAGCAGGTGGTACACCCGCGACTGGGCCAGGCGCTCGGCGCTCACGATGCCGGCCTCCGAGAGGATGCGCAGGTGCCGCGACGTCTGCGGCTGCAGCAGGCTCAGCCGCTCGGCGATCTCCCCGACGGCGTGCGGCCGCTCGCGCAGCAGCTCGACGATGCGCAGCCGGTTCGGTTCCGCCAGTGCCGTCAGCACGACGGGGTCGAGCGTCGCCGGGTTCATGATGCATCCCCGGCCGACGTTGCGCACGCTACTCGTTCCATGGGACGAGAATACACTTGTGTGTATATATACACAAGACTATATTCGAGCGGTACTCAGGGCGCAGGGTGCACGATGGCGACCGGGCCCTCGACCACCTAGCCCGGTGTCAGGCCGGCGCGTACCGTGCGGCGATGACACCCGACTCCGACGCCTGCACCCCGAGCAGCCGAAGTCCGACCGGCTGCGGCGAGCGCAACCGGATCTCGCCGTCGCCCACGACGAACGGATGGATGCCCGCGTGCACCTCGTCGACGAGTCCTGCCTCCATGAGCGCCGCCGCGAGCTGGCCGTACCCGTGCGAGATGATCGAGTCGTAGCGCTCGCGCAGGGCGCGCACGGCTTCGGCGACGTCGCCCTCGATGAGGGTCGCGTTCCAGTCGAGCGGACCGGTGAGCGTCGTGGAGGCGACGAATTTCGGCAACGCGTTGTAGTGGGCGGCGAAGCCCCGGTCGTCGGTCTGCGCGGGCCAGTACTCCCGGAAGAACTCGTAGCTCTCCCGCCCGAGCAGCACCGCGTCGGCGCCGAACACGAGCGCGTCCGACGCCCGCTGCACGCCCGGATCATCGGCATCGAACCACAGGTCCATCTGGTCGAACACGCCGTCGAGGGTCATTTCGAACGAGATCGTCACGGTTCCCACGCCTTCCAGCATGCGCCCATGTCGAGCGGATGTCACGGCTCACGGTGACGCTCGACGACCGGGTTGACCGACCACTGCCCGGCAACTAGCCTCGCCCCGATGAGTTCTCCCGCCGATGCGACCCTGCCCTCCGACATCCGCCACCTCACCGGCCCCGACCAGGTCGACTTCTTCTGCGGCATCCCATACGCCCTCAACCACGAGATGGCCGACGACCTCGCCGGCGGGCGCCGACGGCTCGAATGGACCTGGATGGCGGTGCGCGACGGTCGCCTGCTCGGCCGCCTCGCGCTGTGGAGCCCGGCCGGCGCCGTGACGCCGAGCCAGCTCGACCTCTTCGACGTCGAACCCGCGCTGCCCGAGGGCGAGCAGCGCGACGTCGGCGCCGCGCTGCTCGAAGCGGCCCGCGCCGAACTGCTGTCCACCCTCGAGACCCCGCCCGAGGTGTCGCTGTACCTGGCGCCCGACTGGCGGGATCACCCGGACTCCCGGCGTGCCATCGAGCGGCGCATCCAGCTGCTCGAGCAGACCGGAGCGAGCTTCCTCGTCGAGCGCCTGCGCTTGCACTGGACGCCCGCGAGCGGCATCCCCCAGCCCGACGACCGGCTGTCCTTCCGACCGTTCGCGTCCGACGACGAGTTCCTCGACCTCACCGCTCGCGTGCTCACCGGCACCCTCGATGCCCACGGCCGGAGCGAGCTCGCCGACTCGTCAGCGAAGACGGTCGCCCGTGCGCAGTTCGACGAGGAGTTCGTGCAGTACACCAGTCCGCGAGAGTGGTGGCGAGTTGCGACGGATTCCGACGGCCGCCCGCTGGGGTTCGTGGTTCCGGCCCGCAACGCCTACAACCACATCGTCGCCTACATCGCCGTGCTGCCCGAGCATCGCGGCAACGGATACATCGACGGCATCCTCGCCGAGGGCACGCGGGTGCTCGCCGACGCCGGTGCACCGCACATCCGCGCCTCGACCGACGTCGGCAACTTCCCGATGGCCGACGCCTTCGCCCGCGCCGGATACGACACCATCGAGCGGGTCGTCAACCTCGTCTGGGAGTGATCCGGGCCGCCGTCAGGCGGCGACCATCGTGGCGACGGCCGCCGCGACATCCTCTGCGACGAGTTCGGCGTTGAGGGCGCCCGCGACGAGCGATCCGAGCCCCAGCGAGAGCGAGACGTTCGCGCGCACGTTCACGACGTTGCCGACCGCCCACACGCCGGGCACCGAGGTGCGCCCGTCGTCATCGACATCGACCCAGTCGCCGAGGTCGCTCACGGTCGTCGCCGCCCCGAGCGAACGGAGCAGCCCGTCGCGCGGGCGCATGGTCGGGCCGGTGAAGATCACGCCGACCTCGATGACGCGCCCGTCGACCTCGACACCGGTCAGGCGCGCGTCGTCGCCGACATCGCCGCCGACATCGACAAGCAGGCCGGTGACGACGCCCGATTCGACGCGGATGCCGCGGCTCGCGAGGCGCTCCGGATCCGCAGCGGATGCCGCGCCGACCGCGTTCTCGAAGTAGACGACCCGATCCGACCACTGCCGAAGCAGCAGGGCCTGCTCGACGCTGCGCGGCGAGGTCGCCACGATGCCGATGATGTCCTCGCGGTGCTCCCAGCCGTCGCAGTACGGGCAGACGACGACCCCGCGACCCCACTGCTCGCGCATTCCGGGAATGTCGGGCAGCTCGTCGCGCAGGCCGGTCGCGACCAGCAGGCGGCGGGTGCGGATGCCACCCTCCGCCGTCTCGACCTCGATGCCGTCGCGCTCGGCGCGGGCCGCCCGCACCTCCCCGCGGATGAACCGCACGCCGTACCCGGCGGCCTCCGCCCGCCCGCGTTCGAGCAGCTCGAGCGGCGACAGGCCGTCGTGCCCGAGCACGCCGTGCATGTGCGCGGCGAAGCGGTTGCGCGGTTCGCGCGAGTCGATGACGACGACGCGCCGCCGGGCGCGCCCGAGCGAGAGGGCCGCGCTGAGGCCGGCCGGTCCACCGCCGACGATCACGACGTCGGCATCTTGCAGTTCGCTGTGTTCCATGCGGCAATGCTCGCGCTGCGTCGCACCGATCGGCAATACTTGTTGCTGGAACAGCAACGTGGAGGCGGCGATGGAACAGCGCGACGAACTGGCCGGCATCGGCGAACGACTGCGGGCGATCCGGGAGTCGCGCGGCATGACCCTGCGAGCCGTGAGCGAGGCCAGCGGCATCTCGACGAGCACGCTCTCGCGCCTCGAGTCGGGCGCCCGGCGCGCGCAGCTCGACCTGCTGCTGCCGCTCGCCCGGCTCTACCGCCTGCCGCTCGACGACCTCGTGGGTGCGCCCGCGCTCGGCGATCCGCGCATCCACCCGCGACCGAAATTGCGGCACGGGGTCGTGACCGTGCCCCTCTCGGGCGGGTCGGGCCCGTGGGAGGCGTTCAAGCAGGTGCATCCGCCGACGCCCGACACCCCCATCCGCCAGTTCGTGCACCCCGGCTGGGACTGGATCTACGTCATCTCGGGCCGCATGCGCCTGCTGCTCGGCGACGACGACCTCGTCATCGAGGCGGGCGAGGCCGCGGAGTTCGACACCCGCGTGCCGCACGGCTTCGCCAACCCGGGCCCCGACCTGCTCGAGGTGCTCTGCCTCTTCAACTCGCAGGGTGCGAAGGTGCACACCCGCGCCTCGGCCTGAGAGATCAGGCCGACCTGCAGACCCGGCAGCCCGGCCGACCGCAGCGCGGATGCCCTCGGCCGCCCCCAGAACTGGGGCGCGGGCCATCCGGACTCCCGGCGTAATGTCGCACGAGGGGGCTCGGCATGCATGCTTCGCAGCACTCGATCGTCGCGGCAGCGGCCATGGCCGCGGTCTCCGCGCTCGTGTTGAGCGGATGCCTCGGCGAGACGCCGCCGAGCACCGCGACCGAGCCGACGACGAGCGCGGCGGCGAGCGCGGCGACCGCGCCCTTCGACCCCGCCCTGCGTGCCGAACTCGAGGAGAAGCTCGACGATGGCTTCGCGGCATCCGGAATGCCCGGGGTGGTGGTCGGGCTGTGGATCCCGGGGCAGGAGGAGTGGGTCGCCGCCCGCGGCGTCTCCGACCTCGAGACGGGCGCGCCGATGGACCGCGCGAACCAGTCCAAGATCGGGAGCGTGACCAAGACGATCGTCGTGCAGCTCGCGCTGCAGATCATCGGCGAGGGCCTGGGCGGGCTCACGCTCGACGACACGATCGACACCTGGTACCCCGACTTCCCGCTCGCCGACCAGATCACGCTGCGCATGCTCATGAACATGTCGAGCGGCATCGGGCCACCCGGCGACGCCCAGCTCGACCGCATCTGCGGCGACCCGTACTCGACGATCACGCCCGACGAGGTGATCGCGATCGGCGCGACGACGCCGCGCGAGGAGTACGCACCGGGCGACGGCGAGACGTACTCGGGCTACAACACGTTCCTGCTCGGGCGCATCCTCGAACGCACCACCGGCACCGACCTCGCCACGCTCATCGACGAGCGCCTGCTGCAACCGCTCGGCATGGCCCGCAGCCGCTTCGCACCCGATGCCGTGCTCACGGAGCCGTTCAACCGCGGCTACTCGGGGTTCTGCGCCGGCCGGCCGCATCCGATCGACACGACCGACTGGACCAATCACGAGGCGTGGGCGGCCGGCGCCATGCTCTCGACGCTCGACGATCTGCACACGTGGGGGCTCGCGCTCGGCGAGGGATTCGGCCTGACCCCCGAGATGCGCGCGGCCCGGGTCGACGACCGTGCCCCGGTCGAGGCGCCACCGGGCTGGTGGTACGGACTCGGCGCGGCCGTCCGCCTCGACCCGGAGTCCGGCTGCCTCCTCGAACTCAACCACAGCGGCACCGAACCCGGCTACGCCGCCCATGTGCACTACTTCGAGGGCTCCGGCGCGGTGCTCGCCCTCATCGGCAACGGCGACGGCGGCACCGGCGAAGTCTTCGCGGAGGTGCTCCGGCCGGTCGTGGGCGCCCTGCCCGAGTCGGTGGCCGCGACCTCGAGCACCGCCTGCCTCAGCGAGTGACGCCCGCGCGCGCCCTGAACTGGGGTGATGCCCAAGCATCCGCGCCGCCCACCCGCGGCGTATGGTCGCGAGAAGGGGCACGGGCTCCCCGAAGTGCGTCCTGCGCGAGCCGAGAGGCTGGTCATGCCGAACCCCACATCGAAGCTCGCGACCGTCGCCGCGATCGCCGCCGTCGCGGTTTTCCTACTCGGCGGGTGCGCCGCGACGGCATCGGATGCCTCGGCGTCGCAGGAGCCGACGGGCACGCCCGCGGCATCCGCCCCACTCCTCGACGACGCCCTGCGCACCCAGCTCGAGGCCGCGCTCGACGAGGGGTTCGCGGCATCCGGCATGCCAGGGGTCGTCGTCGGGCTGTGGATCCCGGGCGAAGACGAGTGGGTGTCGGCGCGGGGCGTGGCCGATACCGAGACGGGCGCGCCGATGAGCCGCGAGAACCAGCAGAAGATCGGCAGCATCACCAAGACGATCGTCTCGACCGTCGTGCTGCAGGTCATCGGCGACGGGTTCGACGTGAGCCTCGACGACACCCTCGACCGCTGGTACCCCGACTTCCCAGAGGCGTCGAAGATCACGGTGCGGATGCTGCTGAACCACTCGAGCGGCGTCGCGGAGGCCGGTCGAGCGCAGGTCGACCGCATCTGCGCAGCACCTCATGCGATCCCGTCGCCCGATCAGCTGATCGCGGTGAGCGCGCAGACCCCGCGCGCCGACTTCGCACCGGGCGAGGGATTCGAGTACGCGAACGGCAACTACTTCCTGCTCGGCGGCATCCTCGAGCAGGTGACGGGCGAGAACCTCGAGACGCTCATCCACGACCGCATCACCGAGCCGTTCGGCATGGACCGCAGCCGCTACGCGCTCGACGGCATGGTCGTCGATCCGGTGACCCACGGCTACTCCTTGTTCTGCCCCGAGCTCGGCGACCAGGTCGACACGGTCGGCTGGTCGAACGGCGAGAGCGGGGCCGGCGGCGCCATGGTGTCGACGCTCGACGACCTGCACGCCTGGGGCGACGCCCTCGGCGCCGGAGCCGGCGTGACCCCCGAGTTGCAGGCCGAGCGGTACGCGGATCGTGCGATCATCTCCGAAGCGACCAGCTCGGCATACGGCCTCGGCACGGGCATCGTGTACGACGCCGAGACGGACTGCGTGCTCAGTGTCGCCCATGCCGGCGCCGAGCCCGGGTACGGCACGAACGTCGCGTACTACCCGCCGAGCGGGGCGGTGCTCGCACTGCTCGGCAACGGCGACGGCGGCGACGGCGATGCCGCGGCCAAGGTCACGACGGCGCTCACCACGGTGCTGTGGCCGGTGCTCGCCGGCTCCCCGAACGCGCCGTGCGAGGCGCCGTGGGGGTGAGCGGCTGATCGCGCGGACCGGAGTCGGCCTGCCAGACTGATCGGATGTCGAACGCACCCATCGACCGTGCGGCGGCCCACGCCATGTGGGAGGCGTACCGCGCCGCGAATCCGCAACAGGCGACCGATGCCGAGGACCCGCCTGCCGACACCTTCGGCGACCACCCCGAGTTGACCGAGGCATTGATCGCGCTCGTGCTCGACGGCACGAAACGGGCGACCGCCACCCTGGTGGCCGAGTTCGAGGCCGAGGGCCAGCCGCTGCCCCGCATCGGCGGCCAATGGGTGGCGTGCGACTCCACGGGTGCCCCGCGTGCCGTGCTCCGCAGCACCGAACTGCGGGTCGGGCCGATGACGAGCGTCGATGCCGCCTTCGCCTACGACGAGGGCGAAGACGACCGCACCCTCGAATCGTGGCGCGAGAACCACGCGCACTACTGGCGCCGCCGAGTGCCGCACATCGGCATCGAGTGGAGCGATGATCTCGAGGTCGTCTTCGAGCGCTTCAGCGTGGTGTGGCCGCCCGACGTGCGCGACTGACCGAACGACCTCACCGCGGGCGGGACTCTCGGCCGGCGGCGCGTGCGCTCAGCCGTGCTCGCGCTCATGCTCGGCCTCGGCCTCGCGCCCGGCCGAGACGGCCCGCACCGCGTCGAGCACGGCCTGCAACGCCGGCGAGTCGGCCTGGCTGCGCCGGTGCACGGCCGAGACGCCGCGCGTCGACGCCGGGCGCACGGTCGGCACGGCCACGAGGTCGGGGTGCAGCGGCGGGCGCCCCATGCGCGGCACGAGTGCGACACCGAGGCCGGCGCGCACGAGTTCGAGGTGGTTCTCGAACTCCATCGACTCGTGCACGATGCGCGGCGCGTTCGAGACGCCGTCGAAGAGCCGCCGCAGCCACTGACGGCAGATCGTGGAGTCGAAGGTCGCGATCCACGCCTCGTCGGCCAGATCGAGCGGCTCGAGTTCGGTCGCCCCGGCGAGCGCGAGCGGGTGGTCGCGGCGGAGGATCACGTCGGCGACGTCGGTGAAGAGGGGCGTCTCGACGAGGTGGTCGGGCATGGCGAGCGCGACACCGCCCCACCGGTGCACGATGCCGAGGTCGCGCTGGCCCGACGCGACGAGCGCGATGGTCTCCCACGGCTCGCTCTCGCGCAGCGGCACGCGCAGGTCGGGGTGCTCGTCGCGCAGGCGCGGCAGCACGTCGACGAGCAGCCCCCGCACCGCGGTGGAGAATGCGCCGATGCGCACCTCGCCCGTGACCGGGCGGCGCGGCCCGCCCACGACGTCGGCGGTCGCCGCTCCGCCGGTGAGGTGCAGGTCGGCCTCGAGGCGCTCGAGGTCGGCGAGCACCGTCGCCGACGAGGTGACGAGGTGGCGACCGGCATCCGTCAGCACGACGCCACGGCCGGCGCGCTCGAGCAGCGCCACGCGCGTGCCGCGCTCGAGGCGCTTGATCTGCTGAGACACGGCCGAGGGCGTGAACCCGAGTGCATCGGCCGCTCCGGCGACGCTTCCGCTGGTGGCCACCGCTCGCAGCGCGACCACGGCTTCGAGATCGATCATGCAGCGATGCTACCGAATTGCGCGCAGAAATGATCGCTGGTGTTTCCGGATGCCGCGGGCGAGAGTGGATCCCATGACGAGACGCGACATGCTGCTGGCCGCCACCGTGGCAACCCTGTGGGGCTTCAACTTCGTCGTGATCGACTGGGGCATGGCGGGCATCCCGCCGCTCTTCTTCGTCGCCGTGCGGTTCGGGGTCGTCGCCCTCGCCGCGATCGTCGTACCGCGACCGCTCGCGAGCTGGAAGACCGTCGTCGGCGTGGGCCTGTTCATGAGCCTCGGCCAGTTCGGCCTGCTCTACACATCGATGGCGCTCGGCCTGCAGCCGGGCATCGCCGCGCTGCTGCTGCAGGCGCAGGCCGTGCTCACGATCGTCGTCGCCGCCTTCGCACTGCGCGAGCGCCCCACCCGTCTGCAGGTCGCCGGCATCGCGGTCGGCACCGTCGGGCTCGGCGTCGTCGCGCTCGGCCGCGGCGGCGACGCACCCGCGATCGCCGTGGCCCTGTGCCTGCTCGGCGCGCTCTCGTGGGCGATCGGCAACGTCATCTCGCGCAAGGCGGGCCCGGTCGCGCCCGCGAAGCGACTCGGCGCGCTGTCGCTCACCGTGTGGGCATCGCTCGTGGTGCCGCTGCCGGCGCTCGGCCTGTCGGCGGCTATCGAGGGCCCCGACGCGGTCGCCGCGGGCATCGCCGCGTTCGGATGGCGCCCGATCCTCTCGACGCTCTACACCGCGGTGCTCTGCACCCTCATCGGCTACGCCATCTTCAACGGGCTGCTCGCCCGCAACCGATCCGCGGCGGTCGTGCCGTGGCCGCTGCTCGCACCGGTCGTCGCGATGCTGTCGGCGGCCCTGCTGCTCGGCCAGGTGCCGAACGTCTGGGAGGTCACCGGCGGCGTGCTGCTCGTGGCGGGCGTGCTCGTGGCGAACGCGCCGCGCAGACGGCGCGGACCCACCGATCCGGGGACCAAGACGCCCCGTCGCTCGCCGACGGTGCGTCGAGCGACGGGGCGCCGAATGGCGGACCAGGTCAGCCGAGCGTGAACTCGACCGTCGAGGTGTTGCCCGCGACGTCGTGCACGACGAGGGTGTTGGCACCCTTCACCGCACCGAAGACGCCGGGCTTCACGTAGTTGACGTCGGACCATGCGTTCTTCGACAGGTCCTTGGTCTTGCCGTTCAGCACGACCTTGTCGATCTTGCCCGCGTCGTACAGCTTGAAGCTGATCAGGCTGTAGGCGTCACCGCTCTTGGCCGTGTACGAGACGCCGTCCTTGATCGTCGCGGTGGGCTTGGTCGCGTCGACGGTCACGGCGAACGTGCTCGTCTCCGAGATGTTGCCCGCGACGTCCTGGGCGTTGTACTTGACCGTGTAGTCGCCCGAGGGCAGCGACACCGTCGCCGTGTGCGAGCCCGACTTCGCGGCATCCGTCACCTTGGTCTGCGTGCTCTTGACGAGCTTGCCGTCCTGGTAGATGTTCGCGACGATGCGGGCCAGGCCGCGGTCGTCGGTCGCGTCGACCTGCACCGCGAGCTCGCGGAACGGACCGGCGGCGACCGGCGCCACGAGCGAGACCTCGGGGCGCGTGGTGTCGGGCTTCACGGGCGGCACGACGCCCGCCTCGGTGACCCACTTCTCGCCGTCGTCGTCCTTCGTGACAGTGAACTCGTCGTACACGGCGCCGACAGGAAGGTCGGTCGTCGCGTTCGCCGTCTTCTCCGCGAGGTAGGAGCGGTAGTGCAGCGAGTCGGCCGTGACGTCGATGACCTGATAGGTCGTGACGCCGGCGCCGCGCAGCACCTGGGTGGCGCCGTTGTTCGTCCAGACGTTCTTCTCGTCGGTCTCGAGCTCGTAGTGCTTCGCGCCCGAGTTCGACACGATGTAGACCGGGCCGTCGGTGATGCCGGGCGTCTCGGTGACGTCGGCGTTGTTGTAGCCGCGGGCGTAGGTGTGGTCGTGGCCCATCATCACGAGGTCGATGTCGTGCTTCTGGAACACGGGCACCCAGTACTGGCGCAGCACGGGCTCGTCGCGCCCTTCGGATGCCGAGTACACCGGCTGGTGGAAGGTGACGACGTTCCACTTCGAGGGGCTCTCGGTGAGCACGTGGTCGAGCCACGCCGCCTGGAACTCGGTCCAGAGCGCCGCGACCTTCGTCGACGGGCACTCGGCGCCGGCGCACACGGGCAGGTTGTCGGGCGTGAGGAACGTGGTGTCGCGCGTCGCGTTGATCGTGATGAACCGCACGCCCTGGTAGTCGGTGAAGTACACCGTCTCGGTGGCGAACTGTGTCCAGTGCGCGAAGTACGCGGCGTACTGCTTCGCGACGTCGGTGTCACCGACCGCGAGGTTCGCGAGGTCGCCGATGGTCTCGGTCGTCGGGTTGTTGTGCGGGTACTCGAAGTTCGCCTTCCACGACTTCAGGTACTTGTCGCCCGAGTACTCGTGGTTGCCCGGCGCCGCCATGACGTTCGTCGTCGCGGCCGAGGTCTGCATGCCCTTGAACCAGTTGACCCACTGGGTCTCGTTGCTCGCCGTGTCGATCAGGTCGCCGGCGTGCACCGAGCCGATCGAGTCGGGGGCGGATGCCTCCGCCATGGCGACGACCTTCGGCCAGGTGGAGTCGAGGCCGATCTGCGCGTCGCCGTAGTACACGAACTGGAAGTCGGTGTCGGCCGGGTTCTCGGTCGAGAACTCGGTCCACTCGCTCCACGCGCCCTCGAGGCCGACGCGATAGGCGTAGGTCGTCGCGGCGGTGAGGCCGTCGACCGTCGCCGAGTAGTGCTGCAGCGGGTTGCCGTTCACGGCGCCCGCGGCGTAGGCGTCGATCGTGCGCACCTCGCCGCCGGCAGCTGGCTTGATCTGCACCTGGCCCGACGTGTGCGAGGCATCGCCCGCGAGCCACGAGAACGACTGGCTCACGTCGGGCGTCTCGGTCGGGGTCAGGATGACGCGGCTCGGCGGCGTCGGCACGACCGTGCCGGGTTCGCCGGGTTCGACGGCCTCCACGAGGCGGATCGAGGGCACGTCGAGGTAGATGTCGCTCGAGGTCTCGCGGTCCTGGTACAGCGCCACGGCGACCGTGTTGACGCCGTCGACGAGCACGTCGCCGTCGGCGCTGAAGTTCGCGGCGGTCGGGTCGGAGTTGCCCGACCCGGCGTACTGCAGGTTCGTCGTCTCGGTCACGCGGTCGGCGTGGAAGCCCGCGACGCGCTGGCCGTTGATCCAGACGACGGCTCCGTCGTCGTAGACGAGGTCGCCGACGACATCGGCGACCTGGTCGGCCACGCCGGCCTCGAGGGTGAAGCTCGAACGGAAGAAGAAGGTGGGCACGTTCGGCGCCGAGGTGCCGTTCAGGTACTGGTTCAGCAGCGTCTTCGGCGTGCGGGGGCCGACGGCGGCGAGCTTGCCGCCCTTCGCTCCGAAGCTGCCCGCGGCCTGCTTCCAGGCGGAGTCGTCGTAGCCGGCGCCGGTCCACACGCGCAGGTTCGCGTCACCGCGGGCCGGGTCGGTGCCGTCGTCGAGGTATCGCCAGGTGGTGTTCGCGTCGATCACCGGGGCGCTCGGCACCTCGGTGGCGGCGAGGGCCGACGTCGGCATCGCGAGCGCACCGGCGACGAGGCCGGCGATCGTCGCGCCGACGGCGGCCCGACGGCCCCATCGTCTCTTCGTGTTCGTCATGATCTCCCTTTGGGTATCGAGGTCGGAACGCACCCCGCACGGCGCGCTCGCACGAGCACGTCGGAGGGTGGGTTCCCAGCCAGCGAATCGGGGCCGGATGGCCTGCGGGTGACGACACGCACGACCGGAGGTGAACGCGAGGCGGGCGCCCGGCTACGCCCAGCCGAGCTCGCGCAGCCTGGCGTCGTCGAGGCCGAAGTAGTGGCCGATCTCGTGCACGAGGGTGATGCGCACGCGGGTGCGCAGGGCGTCGAGGTCGGCGCTGTGCTCCTGCATGGTGTTCTTGAAGAGGGTGATGCGATCGGGCAGCTCGCCGTAGCCGTAGACGCCGCGCGTCTTCAACGGGCGACCGCTGTAGAGACCGTAGAGGCGCGGGCGCTCACCCGCCGGCTGGTTCGCGGTGAGGATCGCGACGTTCTCGAGGCCCCTGACCATCTCGTCGGGCAGCGCATCGAACTCGTCGGCGACCATGCGCTCGAAGTCGTCGTCCGAGATCTCGACCATGCGTTCATTCTGCGCCGCCGACCCGCGCACCGGGCCCCTGTTCGCCGTGAGCACGAGCACCGGATGCCGCGGGGCTCACCTCGGCGGAACGTCGAGCGCGCTTGCAGGCGGGCGCGACCTCAGTACGTCTGCGCGACGATCGCCTGGGCGACCGCCCGGGCGCCGTCGCCCTGGATCTCGTAGAGCGTGCCGCCGATGCTGAGGTACGCCGGCGTCGAGGGTCCGTCGGCGGCCGCGGCGACGACCGCCGCGGCGTCCGCCGGCTCGTCGGCCAGGTCGAACGGTGCGAACCCGACATCTCCGTCGGGGGCCCGCAGGCGATCGAACAGCGGCGAGAAGCCGCGTGCCGCCGTGATCGTGACGACCGGCAGCCCCTCGGCCCAGAGGTCGCACGTGAACGTACGCGCCGCGGCGCGCACGGCGTCGCTGAAGTACGCGGGCGGCGCGGCGGTCGGATCCACGACGTCGTACTCGACGGCCGCGTCGACCGATATCTGCTCGGCGGCGAGGATGCCCTGCTGGTCGAGTCCGCCGTCGCACACTGCGTCCGTCTGCCGAAGCTCGACGGTCGGCCGGGCGAGTTGCGCCGGAGAGGCCTGCTGCACGGTCGTGAACGCCGCGCCCGCGACATCCGCGAGCCGGTCGATCATCACGTCGCCGCCGAGTCCCGAGAAGCGACTGCCCGAGCCGGTCAACCCCGCTGCGCTGATGCTCGCGACGACCCAGCTGTCGCCGACCGGCGCCGAGACCGCCCAGCCGCGATCACCGCCGGAGACGGACGCCTCGATGCCCGCGACCGTGCGCGTGAGGGTCGAGGGCCCGTCGCCCGCCGAGAGCGGCACCCACTGGTCGGCTGCTCCGGGCAGCACGTCGATGCGCAGGTACGCCCAGTCGCTGGGCGAGTTGTACTCGGGCATGCCCTCGCCGACGCGCCACGAGCACGGCAGCCCGCCGGCGCCTTCGAGGAGCACGCCGTCGAAGGCGTCGAGGTCGTTCACCGCGGGCACGGGCTGAGCGGCCGCGCCGTCGGCGCCCTGCAGCGCCGTCGCCACGAGGCTCAGCGGCGCGAGGTCGTCGCACTCGAGGAGGGCGGGCTCGGGTGCGGGGGTCGTGGGCGCGACCGACGGGGTCGGGCTGGGCGTCGGCACGGCACCGGCGTCAGCGACGCAACCGGTGACGGCGAGCAGCAGCAGTGATGCGGTGGCGACGACGGCCGGTTTCGGATGCACGGGGCGAGCGTAGTGGCCGCGGCCGGGCTGAGGGAACAGGGCCTGTACCGTTGCGAGCCGCCGGATCGAACTGTCGGCTGCGCTCACGCTCGCCCGGCAGGGGGTCCCGCCCGCTCCGGCTCGGCCCCCGCCGTTCGCAATGCCAGTTCCGCCTCATCGATGAGGGGGAACTGGCATTCAGAAAATGGACGACCCGACGCGCCGATGCAGCGATCCGCGGCAGCATCCCGGGGGCCGAGAACCGGGGGCACGTCGACCCGACCCACCCCAACGCCGACCCACCCGCACCGGGCCGCACGCGCACTGGGCCGCGAGCGATCACCGACCGACGGCGGATGCGGGCTCGCGGGCGAACTGCGCCTCGGCCGCCTGCCCGCGGTACCAGGCGATCTTCTCGTGCAGGTGCCGCTGCTGCGCGAGCAGCAGGTCGATCGAGGCCTGCACCTCGCGATCGTGGCTCTCGAGCAACGCGATGCGCTGCTCGAGCGTCGACTCGTCGTCGGCGAGCGCCGTGTAGCGCTTGAGGTCGGCGATGGGCATGCCGGTGTCGCGCAGGCACTTGACGAGCCCGAGCCAGTCGAGGTGCTCCTGGCGGTACGTGCGACGGCCGCCCGCCGTGCGGTCGATCGGCCCGATGAGCCCCTCGCGTTCGTAGTAGCGGAGCGTGTCGAGGCTGAATCCGGTGCGTTCGACGACCTCGGCCGGAGTGAAATCGGACATCTTTCCTCCTGGGGCTTGAGCTGGAGTGCACTCCAGCATGCACCGTTGAGGCATGAACACACCAGCACTCGCGCTCGGCGCCATGATGTTCGGCACCGAGATCGACGAAGACACCTCGTTCGCACTGCTCGACCGCTTCGTGGAGGCCGGCGGCGTGTGGATCGACACCGCCGACTGCTATTCCTTCTGGGCGAGCGAGTCGGGCTACGGCGGCCAGAGCGAGCTCCTGCTCGGCCGATGGCTCGCAGCACGACCCGGCGTGCGCGACCGTGTGCGCCTCTCGACGAAGGTCGGGGCGGAACCGACGGATGCCGCGAACTGGCCCGCCTCGCGGGAGGGCCTCTCGGCGGCCGCCGTGCGGAGCGCCGTCGAGGGCAGCCTCGAGCGCCTCGGCACCGACCGCGTCGACCTGCTCTGGGCGCACATGGAGGACCGCAGCGTGCCCGTCGAGGAGACGGCCGATGCCTTCGCCGACCTCGTGCGCGAGGGCAAGGCCGAGCGGCTCGGCATGTCGAACCACCCCGCCTGGCGGGTCGAGCGGGCGCGCGCCAGGGCGATCGCGACCGGCGGTCAACCGGTCGACGCGATGCAGCTCAGCCGCAGCTACCTCGCGCCGAGGCCCGGCGCCCAGCCCGAGGGGCAGAACCACCGCTTCGGCATGCTGAGCGACGAGCAGGTGGACTTCGCGCACGAGAACGGGATCGAGCTCTGGGCGTACACGCCGCTGCTGAGCGGCGCCTACGACAACCCGGCCAAGGCGATCCCGTCGGCGTACGAGCACCCCGGCAGTGAGCGACGCCTCACCGCACTCACCGAGGTCGCGACCGAGCTCGGCGTGCCGCGCGGGCAGGTCGTGCTCGCGTGGCTGGTCGGCGGCACGCCGTCGATCCTGCCGATCCTCGGCGGCAGCAAGCTGCACCAGCTCGACAGCGCGCTGCAGGGTGTCGCCCTCGAGTTGCCGGCCGAGCTTCGCGCGCGACTCGACGCGACGGTGGCGTAGCGCGGGGCGGCGTAGCGCGGTGGCGCAGGCCGCCCGCGTCGGGAGGGCGGCGCCCCGGCGTTCAGGCTCCGAGCGCCCGCTCGACGGCGGCGAGCCGGGCCGCCCAGTCGCCGCTCACCTCGATCACCCGCACGTGGTCGCCCACGAGGTCGGGGTCGTCGACGAGCTCGAGCAGCGCGACGTCCATCGCGGCGCGCAGTTCGAGGTCCTCGTCGTCGCCGACCGGCACGGCATCGCGGTGGTGCAGCGGCAGCACCACGAGCAGGTCGACCCGTCGCATCGCCTCCGCCGCGATCGCGAACCCGCGCTCGAACAGCGACGACGACCGGCCACCCCGTCGCAGCTCGACGAGCGCGCCGAGGTACGCCAGGAAGTCGAGCGGGCCGCGCTCGGCGACGATCGTGCGGCCCGCGGCATCCGTCATCAGTCGACGCGCGCTCGACACGAGCTGCTCGAAGAAGGTCGAGGCGTCGGGCTCGTCGAGCGCGTCGTCGACCAGCTCGAAGGGATCGCCCAGCCGTTCGAACTCGGGGTGCGCGGCGACGAGATCGTCGATCAGGGTGGTCTTGCCGCTCGCGTGGGTGCCCGACACGACGATGCGCATGCGGGCAGTCTAGGGCGACGAACCCGGCGCGCCCGAGGCATCCGTCGCACCGTTCCGAAGAAATCCGGTGAGGGATGTCGGATCCGGGCAGGCTCGTTCGTAGCAGTGGTGAGAGGTCGCCCACCGCGGGCTGCCGGAGGAGGAACAGCGATGAAGCTCGTCACGAACACCCAGATCACCGTCGACGGCGTGATGCAGGCGAACGGAGGGAACAACCCCGAGCTCGACCCAGGGTTCGACCGAGGCGGCTGGGCGATTCCCCTCGGCGACGAGGAGTCGGTCGGCTTCATCGGCGACTGCTACCTGCGGGCCGACGCGTTCCTCTTCGGGCGCCGCACCTACGACCTGTTCGCGGGCTACTGGGGCGTGCAGACCGATTTCGACAGCCCGTTCGTGCGCTCGCTCAACACGCGTCCGAAGTTCGTCGCCTCCGACACCATCACTGACCCGCAGTGGGCCGACACGACGGTGCTGCCAGGCCGCAGAGCCGACGGCGAGGGCAGCGGGCTCGAGGCCGCGATCCGGGAACTCAAGGCGCAGCCGGGCGGCGAACTGCAGGTGCACGGCAGCGGGCAGCTCATCCGCTGGCTGCTCGAGCGCGAACTCGTCGACGAGATGGTGCTCATCGTATGCCCGGTGATCGTCGGCGCGGGCACCCGGCTCTTCCCCGACTCGGGCCGCGACTTCGCGCTCGAACTGCTCGACTGCCGCACGTTCCCGTCGGGGATCGTGGCGCAGACCTTCCGCCCGGGCGGTCGGCCGCAGTATGCATGAGGGAGACGTCGAAGTCGACGCGAACGCGCGACGGCGGCAATCGGCATCCGTCACGACGCACATCACGGAGGTGTGAGATGCAGTACCTGGTCTCGGTGATCGACGACAAGACCGGCTCGGGCACCGACGAGGAGATGGTCGCGATCGACGCGTTCAACGACCGGCTGAGGGCGGGCGGCCACTGGGTGTTCGCGGGCGGACTCGCAGCGCCCAGCACCTCGACCGTCATCGACGGCCGCGGAGAACGACCGGTGTTCACCGACGGCCCGTTCATCGAGTCGAAGGAGCACATGGCCGGTTTCTGGATCATCGAGGCCCCCGACCTCGACGTCGCCCTCGACCTCATGGCCGACGGATCGCGGGCGTGCAACCGGCGGCTCGAGGTTCGACCGCTGCTGGAGCCGGAGTCCTGAGCGAGGCGCGTTCGGCCCTGACCCGCGCGCATCGCGACGAGTGGGCGCGGGTCGTCGCCTCGCTCGCTCGCCGCTTCGGCGACCTCGACCTGGCCGAGGAGTCGGCGGCCGAGGCGTTCGCGATCGCGGTCGAGCGCTGGCCGGCCGACGGCGTGCCGCCGAATCCGGGCGCGTGGCTCACGACGACCGCGAACCGCAAGGCGATCGACCGCATCCGCCGCGAACGCGGCCGGAACGACAAGCACCGGGAGGCGATGATGCTCGGCGGCTCGCCCGGATGGCACGACCTCGACGACCCGTTCGACCCCGACCCGGTCGGTGCCGTCGACGACGACCGGTTGCGGCTGCTCTTCACCTGCTGCCATCCGGCGCTGTCGATGGAGGCGCGGATGTCGCTGACCCTCCGTCTCGTCGGCGGGCTCACCGTCGCCGAGATCGCACGGGGGTTCCTCGCGCAGGAGAGCGCCGTCGGGCAGCGCATCACGCGCGCCAAGGCGAAGATCGCCGCCGCGCGCATCCCGTACCGGGTGCCCACGGCCGCCGATCTGCCCAAACGCGTCGCGGGCGTGCTGGCGGTGCTGTACCTCGTCTTCAACGAGGGCTACCTCGCGAGCGGACCCGACACCGACCCCGTGCGCGCGGAACTCACGGCCGAGGCGATCCGGCTGACGCGCCTCGTGCACGAACTGCTGCCCCACGACGGCGAGGTCGTCGGCCTGCTCGCGCTCATGCTGCTCACCGAGGCGCGCAGGCCGGCACGGGTCTCCCCCGACGGCGAACTCGTGCCGCTCGGCGAGCAGGACCGCAGAGCTTGGGATGCCGCGCGCATCGCCGAGGGCCACCGCCTCGTGCGCTCGCGGCTGGCGTCGGGCATCGCCCCGGGCCGCTACCAGGTGCTCGCCGCGATCAACGCCGTGCACACCGACGCGGCCGACGCGCGCGACACCGACTGGTCGCAGGTCGTCGCCCTCTACGACCAGCTCGTCGCGCTCGACCCGTCGCCCGTCGTCGCGCTGAATCGTGCCATCGCGGTCGGCGAGCTCGAGGGGGCGGATGCCGCGCTGCCGGCCGTCGACTCCCTCGCCGACGCGCTGGGCGGCTACCACGCCTTCCACGTCACGCGGGCGGAGCTGCTGCGACGGCTCGACCGCCTCGACGAGGCGCGCACTGCCTACGATCGGGCGATCGCGCTCGCCGGCAACACGGCCGAGACGATGCACCTGGAGCGCCGGCGCGGCGAGCTCGGGTAGGGCCCCCTCCTGCCCCCCGGCTCCGGCTCCGGCTCCGGCTCCGGGCCAGGCCTCACGCGCGGTCGAGCACGATCGCAGCCGGGAACCGCTTCAGCACGGGCCGGAAGGCGGCTTTCGAGAGCTGCTGCGCCTCGGTGCCGTCGACGATCCGCGGCCGCGAGAGCGCGACATCCCGACCTCTGAATCTGAGCGTCGCACTGCCGGCCGCCATGACATTCCGGGCCCAGTTCGTCTTCGCGCCCCACGGAAGCCCGATCATCACGATCGTGTCGCTGGTCGTCGGCACGACCGCGATCGGCGTCTCGTAGGCGGTGCCGCTCGTGCGCCCGCGATGGCGCACGACGCCCCAGACCGGCATCCAGCGCCGGCCTGCGAGCGCCTTCGCCACCGGCGCCGTCGCGGCCACGAGTCGGCGGGGCGGTCCGCCGTGCGCGGATCCGCCTGCCGCTGCGGCGCGTTCGGGAGGAGGGGAGGTCTCGTTCATGCCCATGGGACGATCGAGCCTGCTCCGATGTGACAGCGCAAAGCGCCCGACATCCGCTCGCCTCGGTCGGACTCGGCCCTTGCCGTCACACCGGGCGCGGGTGGATCGTCGTCTAGACATGAGCGAATTCGCCGACCTCTGGATCGAGCACCGACGTCTCGTGCGCGATGTCGCCTACCGCGTGCTGGGCTCCGTCGCCGACGCCGAGGACGTCGCGCAGGAGACGTACGTGCGGCTGCTGGCGCGCCTCGACGACGCGGATGCCGCCCCGCTCGACGAGCCGCGCGCCTGGCTCGTCACGGTCGCGTCGCGGCTCGCGATCGACCGGCTGCGCGCCCACGAGCACTCCCGCCGCGCGTACGTCGGCCCGTGGCTGCCCGAGCCCGTCGTCACCGACGACCGCACGCTGCCCGAGGATCGCGTCACGCTCGACGACTCGGTGCGCATGGCGCTGCTCGTCGTGCTCGAGCAGCTCTCGCCCGCCGAGCGCACGGCGTTCCTGCTGCACGACGTGTTCGACCTCGGGTTCGATCGGGTCGCCGAGGTGCTCGGCGTCAGCCCGGCGAGCGCGCGGCAGTCGGCGTCGCGGGCGCGCAGGCGGATCGCGGCGCAGGGCGACGCGCGCTTCGCCGTCGATCCCGTCGTCGCGCGGCGGCTCACCGAGCGGTTCGCGCGCGCCGCGTCGGACGGCGACCTCGACGGCCTCGTCGCCGCGCTCGCCTCCGACGCGCAGGGTCACTTCGACTCCGGCGGCGTCTACCCCGACGCCCCGACCGACGTGGTCGTCGGCGCCGAGACGGTCGCCAGGCAGCTGCTCGCGGGCGTGGGCGGCCTCGGCCTCTCGTTCGAACCCGCGGTGGTGAACGCCGAGCCGGGCATCGTGGCACGCCGCCGCGGGCGCGTCGTGTCGGTGCTCGCACTCGAGTTCGCCGACGACCGCATCTCGGTGATCCACGGCATCGGCAACCCGAAGAAGCTCGGCCACCTGCAACCGCCTCGATGAGGCCGACCGGGCGGGCCTGCACCGGCCTCCCCAGCGCGCTCCCAGGGCCCGCACCGAGTCGATCTCAGTGCTGCACCGTGCGGATCTCAGTGCGGCGCACGGATGTCGCGGCGCCGCGTCGCCCCTACCGTGCTCGACATGAACTCAGAAACCGGCGTCCGCGAGGCGCCCGAACCCCCGACAGTCCGATCCGCACGCGCCCTCTTCTGGGTGCCGGTCGCGGTTCCCGTGCTCATCGTCGCCCTCGGAGCGGCCCTCATGGGCGGCGCCGTCGCTGCGATCGCCCGGCCGCCGGCATCCGTCGACTCGCTGTGCGCCTCGGCGATCGAGGCCAAGCTCGCCGGGCGCGGCCACACCGACGTCGAGGTGGCCCCGTCGTTGCGCATGACCGAGGCCGACGGCGCCCGACGCGTCTCGGGCTCCGTGACGTCGGTCGATGCGACGGGTCGGGTCGACTACGCCGAGCTCCGCTGCGTCGTGCGCGGCGACGGCCCGTCGCTGCGCGTCGTGAGCGCGCGCGTGTCGGACTGAGCCGCGAACGGATCGTCGCAGGCTCGGCCCATCCGGGCCGTTAGCACGCCACTCGGCGATCGGACACCCCCGTGCGGATGTCGGCCGTCGGGCATAGCCTCTGGCGCATGACCGTGCTCCGCCTGGACAACGTGGCCATCGTGGTCGACGATCTCGACGCCGCCATCGCGTTCTTCGCCGCGATCGGACTCGAGCTCGAAGACCGGCAGCCGATCGAGGGCGTCTGGGCAGACCAGACCGTCGGCCTCGACGGCGTGCGCAGCGAGATCGCGATGATGCGCGTCTCCGAGGGGCAGGGTCGACTCGAACTGACCTACTACCACGCGCCCACGGCGTCTCCGACGGAGCCGGCCGCGCCGCCGCCGAACACGCTCGGACTGCACCGCGTGATGTTCGCCGTCGACGACCTCGACGACACGCTCGAACGTCTGCGACCGCACGGCGGCGAGGTCATCGGCGAGGTCGTCGACTACGCGAACGTCTACCGCCTCTGCTACCTGCGCGGGCCGGCCGGCATCATCGTCGCGCTGGCGCAGCGCGTGGGGTGAGCCTGCGCCGCATCCCGCACCGAACCGAACCGAACCGATCCGAAGAGAACGGAGTCACCATGGCCGACGTCCTGATGTTCCATCACGCACTCGGGCCCAATGCGGGCCTCACCGCCTTCGCCGACGAGCTGCGCGCCGCCGGGCACACCGTGCACACGCCCGACCTCTTCGAGGGCCGCACCTTCGAGACCATCGAAGACGGGGTCGGCTACGCGCGCGAGACCGGATGGGGCGAGATCCTCGGTCGCGGCGAGCGCGCAGCCGAGGCGCTGCCGAACGATCTCGTCTACGCGGGCTTCTCGCTCGGCGTGCTGCCCGCGCAGATGCTCGCGCAGACCCGCGCGGGCGCGAAGGGCGCGCTGTTCTTCTACTCGTGCGTTCCGGCGTCGGAGTTCGGCGAGTGGCCGGCCGGGCTGCCCGCCCAGATCCACGGCGCCGACGCCGACCCCATCTTCATGGACGAAGGCGACGTCGACGCCGCCCGCGAACTCGTCGAGCAGGAGGAGCACGTCGAGCTGTTCCTCTACCCGGGCGACCAGCACTACTTCGCCGACTCGAGCCTGCCGAGCTACGACGCGGCCCCGACGAAGCTGCTGACCGAGCGCGTGCTCGAGTTCCTCGCACGCGTGGGCTGACTGCGCCGATCGGTGCGGTGCGCCGGCCGACCGGCAGTCGGGTCAGCCGAGCCCAGCGCGTTCCTGCGCGGCATCCGATTCGCCCTCGACGGGCCGGCTCGACAGTCCGACCGAGCCGCTCGCATCGCCCGTCGACAGCGCGGCCGACACGGCCACCGTCTCGTCGACGGCCGGATACTGCGGGCGCAGCTGCACGGGCTGGCGACGGCGCTGCTCGCGCTTCGCCTTGCGCGACGCCGCGACGAGGTTCAGCGCCTCGACGAGGATCGCGAACGCCATGGGCGCGTAGATCAGCGCCTTGTCGATGTGCACGCCGAAGCCCTCGGCGATCAGGAACACGCCGATCAGCAGCAGGAACGAGAGGGCCAGCATCTTCACGGTCGGGTGCGCGTTCACGAACGCGAAGATGAAGCGCGAGGCGAACAGCATGATGCCGAACGAGAGCACGACGACCGTCACGATGACCACGAGGTTCTCGGTCATGCCGACCGCGGTGATGACCGAGTCGAGCGAGAACACGATGTCGAGCGCGAGGATCTGCAGCAGCACCGAGGTGAAGGTGATGCGCTTGGGGGCACCGCCGTGCTCCTCTTCGGCCCCTTCGAGCTTGTGGTGGATCTCGGTCACAGCCTTGTAGACGAGGAAGAGGCCGCCGGCGATGAGGATCATATCCTTGACCGAGAAGCCCATGCCCCAGAGCTCGAAGATCTCCTCCTTCAGCGTGATGATCCAGCCGGCGAAGAACACCAGCACCACGCGGATCAGCATCGCGAGCGTGAGACCGAGGTTGCGGGCCCTGGCCTGCTGCTCCTTCGGCAGTTTCGAGGCGAGGATCGAGATGAAGATCACGTTGTCGACGCCGAGCACGACCTCGAGCACGAACAGGGTCACGAAGACGGCGATCAGGTCGGGTGTGAAGGCGAAGGAGAAGTCCACGCGTTCATGCTAGGTGCGACGAGCGTTCGGATGTCGGTGGGTGCGACGAGAATCGAATCGTGGCCGTTTCAGATTCCGATGACCTGCTCAGCGACTGGGACACCGAGTTCGAGGAGCTCGACGTGCTCGAGGCTCGGTTCGTCGTGGCCGCGTCGGGCGCCCCGGCGTATCATCGTGCCCCGACCAGTCGTGACGATCGGAGCAGCATGAAGCGCAACAACCGCATGCGCGCGATCTGACGCGTGCCCGTGGCCACGCTCACCCCAGCAGTCGAACGGCCAGGCTCGCGATGACGGGTCGGAGGTTCGTGGCGCTCCTGCGCGGCATCAACGTCGGCGGCCGCAATCCCGTCGCCATGCCCGACCTCATCGCCTGCTTCGAGCACGCGGGGTTCGGCGACGTGCGCACGCACCTGTCGAGCGGCAACGTGCTGTTCACCGTGAACGACTCGGGCGGCCGGGGGCGCGTTGCATCGTCAGGCTCGAAGCTCGAGGCCGCCATCGAGCACGCCCTCCGCGAGCGCTTCGGGTTCGAGATCCCGTGCATCGTGCGCTCGCGCGACGAGTTCGCGGCCACGATCGAGCAGGCCCCGGCCGATCACGGATCCGAGTTGCTGCGCAGCGACGTCTACTTCCTCAAGTCGCCGCTCACCGCCGACGAAGTGCTCGGCGAACTGCCCGAACTGCGCGAGGGCGTCGACAGCATCGCACCTGGTCCGGGCGCGCTCTACTTCTCGCGGGTGAAGGCTCGCGCCACGAAGACGCGCATCCAGAAGCTGATGGCGATGCCGGTGTTCCGGCAGATGACCGTGCGCAGTTGGAAGACGGCGACCCGGCTGCTCGCACTGCTCGACGACGACTGAGACGAACCGACCGATGCGGCGCCTTGCCCTGCGGGGCATCGGCTGCCAGCATGCAGGGAGCCCCGACGCAACCGATGCCGAGAGCGGAGACCCGAATGCCCGAGACCCTCGAACGCCCGCCCGCCGCGTCGCTCGCGACCCTGCCGGGCGCGCCGATCATCCGCCGCATCCGACGACTGCTCGTCGCGGCAGCCGCGACCGGACTCATCTACGGGCTGCTGGGCACGGCGAGCAAGGGCGGCTGCCCGGGCGGCGTCACCGGCGACGGCGGGTTCCTCGACGCGAACGGCGACCCGACCGAGGCCGTCCCGATGTGCGTGAGCCTCACGCTGCGACCGGCCCCCATCGTCTACGTCGCGATCGTCGCGATCGTGCTGCTCGCGATCACGTCGGTGCTGCGCCGCGCCGATTCCGAGGCAGTCGCGCTGCGAACGCTCGATCGCGCGGCGGTGCTCATCGTCGCCGTCGCCGCCGCGTGGGCCGCGATCTCACTGGTCTCGTTCCTCTCGATCGATGTGACGGCATGGAACGGGGTCGGGCCGTTCCCGTACCCCGACTTCGTGCTCGGCAACATCGACATCGACGTCTCGCCGATGCAGACCGGCACCGACTGATGCCCGATGGCGCCTCGAACCGCACTCGTCGCATCGAGCTGACCCTGCACAAGCCCTGGTTCGCGCTCTACTGGGGCGTGAAGCCCACGCTCGTGATCGGCGGCCGCGGCCAGCCGGCGCAATGGGGGCGCGGAACCTGGCAGGTCCCCTCCGACGAGGCGGTGCAGGTCGGGGTGTTCCTCTTCAACCGCGCCTGGCGCTACGGTCGAGCCGAGTTCGTGCTGGAGCCGCGGCATCCGCCCGCCCTCGAGTACCGGGCGCCGGCGGTGCCGTTCGGGGCCGGGCGCCTTCGCACGGCCGCCCGCTGAGCCGGTAGGCGCTACCCGGCCGACGCGAACTCGACCCGCGGCTCGAGCCCGAGGAAGGCGGCGTACCGGGCTGCGGCGTCGTGCACGGCACCGATCTCCGCCTCGGCGAGCGGCCGGTGCGGGCGGATCTCGAACACCGCCGCCTTCGCCGTGAGCGTGCGCCGCATGGCGGCCACGAGCTGCGCGTCGACGAGGGCCATGCCGATCGTGGCCTCGCGTTCGCGCGACACGACGCCGTCGGCATCGAGCATCCAGCGGGAGTCCTGGTAGCCGCGGTACATCTCGTCGAGCACCTGCAGCAGGTGGGCGGCCGGCGCCTCGGGAGGAGCGGATGCCGCGGCGACCGCGGCGACGTCGGCCGCGTGCCAGAAGGTCCGCCCGTCGTGCTCGAACGACGCGAGACGTTCGCCGGCGGCGGCGATGCCGCGGCGCGCGTCGGTGAGCGTGAGCGTCGCCCAGTACGCGAGGTCGCGATCGGTGGCCGGCGCGTGCGCCGACAGGTAGCGCACCGCGAGTTCGGCGAGCGCCTCCTCGCGATCGAGGCGGCGGGGCGCAGGCACCCGGTCAGCGAAGAGCGCGTACGTGTGCTCGCCGTCGCGCGGCGCGCCGCTGCAGACGAGCAGGTGCAGCTCGAGGTGGGCGAGCAGCAGCATGAGCTGCTGGCCCGTCAGGTGCTCGCCGCGCTCGACGAGGGCGGCGGCCACCTCCGCACGCGTGCGGTCGGGGGTCTCGGCGAGCAGCGCGACGATGAGGTCGCCGAGCCTCGGCAGGTCGTCGGCGATCGGGCGGAGCTGCTGGTCGGTTGTCGGCAGCACCCGGGGCGCGGTGAGTTCGAGCAGCCACGCGGCATCGTCGGCGTGCACGTAGTGCCAGGTCGGACGCAGCACGTGGGTGCGCAGCACGCGCCCGTCGGCCAGCGCCGCCGCGAGGTCTTCGGCGTTCGGGGCGACCGTGCGCGTCGCCACCGCCCACGCCGACTGCGACGGGTTCTCGGCCTGCACCGCGAGCAGGGTGCGCACGACCTCCTCGGCGTCGGCGGCGGGCTCGACGAGGCGCTGCGAGCGCAGCCGCCAGCGGGCGAGGTCGCGATCGGTGGTCATACCCGCAGCCTAGGGCGACGCGGGCTCACCGCATCAACGACGCCTCCTCGTCGAGCCGGCCGAGCTTGTGCGGGTTCGCGATCGAGAAGATGCGCGTGATGAACCCGCCCTCGACCTCGAAGCAGATCGCCCCGGCGAGCGAGCCGTCCACCTCGCCGCGGATCGCCGGATGCCCGTTCACCCACGTCGGTCGCGCCTCGAACGGCAGGCCGAGCTTCGCGAGCCCGCCGAGAAGGTAGCGCGCGATCTTGTCGGCGCCCACGATCGGTCGGCGCGCGGCGCCCTTCACGAACCCGCCGCCGTCGGCGACCGACACCACGTCGGGAGCGAGCACGTCCATGAGGCCCTGCAGGTCGCCCGAGTTCACGGCCGCGACGAACCGGGCGACGACCGCCTCCTGCTCCGCGCGCTCGACCGTCACGCGCGGCCGACGGGCTGCGACGTGCTCCTTCGCGCGGTGCGCGATCTGGCGCACCGCCGCCGGGGACTTGTCGACGGCCGACGCGATCTCGTCGTACGGCACGTCGAACACCTCGCGGAGCACGAACACGGCGCGTTCGGTCGGGCCGAGCGTCTCGAGCACCGTGAGCATCGCGATCGACACGCTCTCGGCGAGCTCGATGTCGTCGGCGACATCCGGGCTCGTGAGCAGGGGCTCGGGCAGCCACTCCCCCACGTACGACTCGCGTCGCCGCGACATCGCGCGCAGGTGGTTGAGCGCCTGCCGCGTCACGATGCGCACGAGGTACGCCCGCGGGTCGCGCACCTCCGACCGGTCGGTCGCGTCCCACCGCAACCACGACTCCTGCAGCACGTCTTCGGCGTCGGCCGCCGATCCGAGCATCTCGTAGGCGACGGTGAACAGCAGGCCGCGATGGGTGACGAACGGGTCGGCGTCGGTCATGACGCCGAGCCTACGACGGATGCCGCGGCATCCGTCTGCGCGAACGTCGCCGGCGCCGCAGCCGAGGCGCCCGACCGCTGTGCGAGCGGCGGCAGCTCGCACGCGTCGGCGTACCCCTCGGAGTGGATGCCCAGCGCGACGTTCATGCGCGAGCTCATGTTCATGAACGCGACCTTCGCCGTGAGCTCGATGAGCGCCGTCGGCCCGAGCTCGGCGAGCAGGGCCGCCGACAGCTCGTCGGTGACCGCGGGCGGGGTCTGGCACATCGCCTCGGCGTACTCCATGACGTCGCGCTCGAGCGGGGTGAACGCCGTGGACTCGCGCCAGTTCGGCACCTCGCGCGCCTTCACCTCGTCGAGGCCCTCATTGTGCGCCTTGTAGTAGTTGAAGTCGAGGCACCAGCTGCAGCCGATGGTCGCGGCCGTCGCCATCACGGCGTAGCTCGCAAGGTTGCGGTCGAGCTCGTGCAGCGCCTCGACCTTGCGGCCGATGCCCATCGACGCGCGCATGAGCGCGGGGTGATGCGCGAGCACGCCCATCGAGTCGGGCACCTGCCCGAGCATGCGCTTGGCAGCGATCTTCACGACGGTGCCGAAGACGCCGGTGAGCTCGGTCGGCGGGATGCGGGTCTGGGTGGTCATCGTGTCCTCCTGCGTTCGACGTCCGGGGTTCGGTTCCCGGATGATCCGTCGGCATGAAGACACCGGCCGGCGCTCGCGTGTGACATCCGGTTCAGCAGGAGCCCGAATCCGGCGTTCCGTGACGGATCGCGCCGTGACGGATCGCGCCGTGACCGATCGCGCAGCGGGTCACGACGTGCCGGATCGCCGACCGGTCACCCGATGGGGCGCGCGACCGCGTCGACCACGGCCGACCAGGCGCTCGGCGGCAGTTCGTGCCCGCCGCCCGGAACCCTCGTGAGCCGGGCGCCCGGGATGTCGCGGGCGAGCGCCTCGCCGTTGCCGATCGGGAAGACGGGGTCGGCCGTGCCGTGCACGATCTCGGTCGGCACGTCGAGGCGCCCGAGCCGCTCGCGCCAGCGCGGGGCCTCATCGACGACGTCGGCGCCGCCCTCGTCGCGGTGCATGTCGGGCGACCGGCGCACGGTGTCGGTCCAGATCGCGCGATCGTGCTCCTCGTCGAACTCGTCGCCCGCGTAGTCGCGGTCGATCGCGACGTGGTGCTCGATGACCGCTCCGGGGTCGCTCCAGTCGGGGTCGGGCACCGGGCTCGCCCAGGCGCGCTGCATGCGAGGGATCGCCTCGGGCAGGTCGTCGTCGGCCTCGAACATGGTCGGGCTGGTCGAGACCAGGGTCAGCGTGTCGACCCGCTCGGGGTGGTCGAGGGCCGTGAGCTGGGCGACCCAGCCGCCCGCCGAGAAGCCGACGAGCCGAGCCGTGCGCGCCTCGAACGCGTCGAGCACGGCGATCACGTCGCCGACGGCGACCGGCAGTCCGTCGTGCCGCGAACCCGCCGGCCCGAGCGTGGTCTCGCCCATGCCGCGCTGGTCGTAGCGCACGACCCGGAACCCGCGATCCGCGATGCGCCGGCAGAACGTGGGGCGCCACCAGTCCATCGACGACTCGCCTCCGGCGATGAGCAGCACGAACGGATGCCCCGCATCGCCGATGACCTCGGCGGCGATCTCGGCGCCGTCGGGTCGCGCAATGCGCAGCGAACGGGTCATCCGTCGCTCGGATGCCGCGGCTCGAGGAGGTCGGCGTACTCGGCGTTGGCGCGCACGAACGCCGCGACGACAGGGCAGTGCACGACGAGGCGCAGCCCCCTGGCCCTGATGTCGTCGAGCGCGTCGGCGATGAGGTCGGCCGCGATGCCCCGCCCGCGGAACTCGGGTTCGACGCTCGTCGTGAGCACGTCGATCACGTCGCCCTCCTGGGCGTAGCGCACGCTGGCGATCTCATCGCCGTCGATCGTCGCGGCGTACCGGCTCCCGCCGCCGTCGGCGTCGCGACGATGCACCTCGATCTCGGCCTCGGAGTCGGCGGAGGGCCGGTCGACGTCGCGCACCTCGGCGGCCGTCACCTCGTCGACCAGCGCCTCGGTGCCCTCGTCGAGGAACCCGGTTCCGTCTGGATAGCCGGCCGCGTCGGGGTACTCGATCGGCGTGAATCCGTCGTCTGCGCTCATGTGCCGTCTCCTTCGATCGTGTGCGAGGTTCGGTGGCGGGTGGGACCAGCCGTGATCTGCTTGGCGCAACCCGGGGAGAGGCCGCCTGAAACCCGGTACTCCCGCTCTTCTCTCACGACTCGACCGAACCTGTCAACCAGTCATGACCGAGCGGATGCCGCGGCTGTGACATCCGGCTCGAGGATCGCCCGTGCGTTCCCGAGTTCCGCCGCCCGGCGGACCGCGTCGGCGAAGGCCTCGGGCGCCTCCTGCGGGAGGTCGTGCCCGGCGTGCGGCACGCGTCGATGCTCGTGCGGCCCGGTGAACCGGGCGCCGGCCGCGGCCGCATCCCGTGCGGGGAAGTTGCCGTCGGCGAGGCCGTCGAGCGTGATGGTCGGCACCCCGATCGACGGAAGCTGCGCCAGCCGCGCCTCGAGCCGCGCGTACTCGGGCGCTCCGTCCGCGTGGCCGAGCCGATGCCGATACGAGTGGATCACGACGTCGACGTAGTCGGGGTTCTCGAAGGCCTCGGCCGCACGGTCGAGCTCCGCCTCGCCGAACGCCCAGTCCGGGGAGTTGCGCCGCCAGATGACGCGGGCGATGCCGCGCGGATCCCCGGCGAGGCCCAGCCGGCCGCGCTCGGTGAGGAAGTAGAAGAAGTACCAGAACCCCGCCTCGAGCTCCGGGGCGAGCGGCTGCATCGACGCGCCCACGTCCTGCACGAGGTAGCCGTTCACGGCGACCAGCGCGGTGACCCGTTCGGGATGCAGCGCGGCGACGACGCACGCCGCGCGGCCGCCCCAGTCGTATCCGGCCAAGATCGCCCGCGGGATGCCGAGCGCGTCCATCAGCTCGACCACGTCGTACCCCAGTGCGGCCCGCTGCCCGGCGCGCGGTTCGGAGGTGCTGAGGAACCTCGTCTCGCCGTGGCCGCGCAGGAACGGCACGATCACGCGGAAGCCGGATTCGGCCAGTAACGGTGCCACGTCGACGTAGCTGTGGATGTCGTACGGGAAACCGTGCAGCAGCAGGACCGGCTGTCCGTCGGCGGGCCCGGCCTCGAAGTACGCGACGTCGAGTCGGGCCGTCTCGACGTGCCGGAGCGGCTGCAGCCGCGGAATCGCGCTCATGAGGTGCTCCTTCGCATCGGGCGCCGTGCGCACCCGTCACGAGCTCCGACCGGGCGGGGAGCGCGGATGTGACGGACCCGTCGAAGTGGCGCGAGCGGTCACAGACCGCCTCGCCGCCCGGTCTGAGCTGACATCGCCCCGCATTCCGCGGTCGACGATTCGAGAAGGGACACCGCCATGTCAGATCAGAAGCCGACCGTCGTGCTCGTGCACGGGGCGTTCGCCGAATCCGCGAGCTGGAACGGCGTCATCGAACGCCTGTACGCCGAGGGCGTGACCTCGGTCGCGGCCGCGAACCCGCTGCGGAGCCTCGCCGGTGACGCTGCGTACGTCCGCGACGTCATCGCGTCGATCGACGGGCCCGTCGTGCTCGTCGGCCACTCCTACGGCGGGCTCGTCATCAGCGAGGCGTCCGCCGACAACGACCGGGTCGCGGCCCTCGTCTACGTCTCCGCGTTCGTGCCCCGGCCGGGCGACAGCGCCTTCTCGCTCTCGGCGAGCGAGCCCGGATCGACGCTCGGCGACGCGCTCGAGGTGCACCCGATCTCGACCGGCGGCGTCGAGCTCGTCATCCGCCGCTCGGTGTTCCGCGACCAGTTCGCCGCCGACGTGCCCGTGCAGGTGGCCGGGCTGATGGGCGCCACCCAGCGCCCCGTGACCGAGGCGGCGCTGAAGGACGCCGTGCAGGCCGACGCGCCCGGCTGGACCGATCGCCCCTCGTGGCACGTCTTCGGCACCGAGGACCGCAACATCCCGGCTGCGGTGCTGCGTGCGGGCGCCGAGCGGGCTTCCTCGCTCGGCACGAACGAGATCGCCGGCGCCTCGCACGCCGTGAGCGTGTCGCAGCCCGAGGCGGTCGTCGCCGCGATCCTCGACGCCGTCGCGCACGTGTCCGGCGAGCGCGCAGCCGCATAGGCGCCGCCATCGAACGGATGCCGCTGGCCGGCGCACCTCCCGATCACGCCGGCCCGCGGCATCCGTTCGTCATCCACTCACCCCCGCCCGCACCGCGCTGCGCCCCCGCGCACCCCGATGGATCGCTCGCCCGGCCTGGGCATCGGGCATAGCATGCGAGGGTCTGCCGGCGATTTCGCGTGCGCCGTCACACACCGGGCCGCCGCCCGGTCGGAGCTTGCACGGGGACGGCTGCGGTCCCTCCACCGACCGACGGGATCACGACATGCATGGGAACCTCGACGACGCGCTCGTCGCCTTCGAAGCCGTGCGCGGGCGCCTGTTCGGCATCGCGTACCGCATGCTCGGCAGCGCCGCCGAGGCGGAGGACATCGTGCAGGACGCCTGGCTGCGCTGGCAGGGCACCGATCGCTCGGTCGTCGACGATCCGCCCGCCTTCCTCGCGACGACCACGACCCGGCTCGCGATCAACGCGCTGCAGTCGGCCCGCGTGCGCCGCGAGACCTACATCGGGCCGTGGCTGCCGGAGCCGGTCGACACGAGTGCAGACCCGACGCTCGGCGCCGAGCGGGCCGAGGCCCTCGGGTTCGCCGTGCTCGTGATGCTCGAGAAGCTCACCCCGACCGAACGCGCGGCCTACGTGCTGCGCGAGGCGTTCGCCTACCCCTACGACCAGATCTGCGAGATCGTGCAGGTCTCCGAGCCCGCCGCGCGCCAGCTCGTGAGCCGGGCGCGCAAGCACCTCGCGGGCGAACGCCGGCGCGAGGCCACGGCGGGCGAGCAGCGCAGGCTGCTGACCGCGTTCCTGACCGCCGCCAAGACCGGCGACCTGGTCGAACTCGAGCGCCTGTTCGCCGAGGACGTCGTGTCGTACTCCGACGGAGGCGGCGTCGTGCGCGCATCGAAGTTCCCGGTGGTCGGCCGTCTGCGGGTCGCGAAGTTCGTGCGCGCGTTCCACACGCACTTCTGGGAGGGCGTCGCGATCGCCGACGCCGACACGAACGGCCAGCCGTCGGTGCTGCTGTCGAAGGACGGGACGACTTTCGCGGTGATCACGCTCGTCGTCGGTCCCGACGGCATCGACCAGGTGCTCTGGATGATGAACCCGCACAAGCTCGGGGCCGTGGCCTCCCGTGCCGCGTCGTGATCCGGCCGCTCGCCTGCGGCTCGCGCTCGATCAATCGAACGAGGTCGCGCTGGCGAGCGTGCTGAGCCGCGACGTGCGGCTCGTCGTCGACTCGGGTGACGAGACGGGCGGCGAACTGCGCGGCCGGGCCGTCGTCGCCCGCGACCTGCAGGGCCTCGTGCTGCGACATCCGGATGCCGCGTGGCTGCCGGTGCACGTCAACGGCGCACCGGGCCTCGCCCTGCGCCGATCCGACGGCGAGGTGGTCGGCGTGCTCGCGATCGAGGCCGACGACGCCGGCACGGGGGCGCTCGTGGTCGGTGGCGCGGACGCCGTCATCGCACGGCTCTGGCTCTCGACGGCACCGGCCAAGCTCAGCGGCTGGAACCGTCGCCGGCCCGAGATCGACTGAGCCGTCACAGATGCGACGGCTGCCCGGTCTGAGTTGATGAGGGCAGCGGATCGGCCGCCGCCACGACGGAAGGCACCACTCATGAAGATCGTCGTCATCGGAGGCACCGGCCTCATCGGCTCGAAGGTCGTCGAGCTGCTCCGCGAGCACGGCCACGAGGCGGTCGCCGCGTCGCCGAACTCGGGCGTGAACACCATCACGGGCGAGGGCGTCGCCGAGGCGCTCGCCGGCGCGAACGTGGTCGTCGACGTCTCGAACTCGCCGTCGTTCGCCGACGACGACGTGCTGGCCTTCTTCACGACCTCCACGAACACGCTGCTGGCCGCCGAGCGCGAAGCGGGAGTCGGGCACCACGTCGCGCTCTCGATCGTCGGCGCAGAGCTCCTTCCGAGCAGCGGGTACCTGCGCGCGAAGGTCGCGCAGGAGCACCTCATCGAGGCATCCGGCCAGCCCTACTCGATCGTGCGCGCCACGCAGTTCTTCGAGTTCGCCGGCCGGATCGCCGACGAGGCCACCGTCGACGGCACCGTGACGCTCAGCACCGGGCTCATGCAGCCGATCGCGGCGGCGGATGTCTCGGCCGCCGTCGCCCGCGTCGCCGCCCACGACCCGATCAACGGCACGCTCGAGATCGGCGGCCCGGAGCGCATGGGCCAGGACGAGTTCATCCGCGTCGGCCTCGGGGCGAAGGGCGACCCCCGCACGGTCGTCGGCGACCCGGAGGCGCCGTACTTCGGCACGAAGCTCACCGGCACCGAGCTCGTGCCCGAGAGCGCCGACGCGCAGCTGTCGACGACCACGTTCGCCGAGTGGCTCGCGGCGCAGGCCGCGCCGGCTTCCGCGAAGTAGGCCCGTCATGCGCATCGCGGTCATCGGCGGCACCGGACTCATCGGCACGCGCCTCGTCGGGCAACTGACGCGCGGCGGCCACGACGTCGTCGTCGCCTCGCGCGCGACGGGCGTCAACTCCTACACCGGCGAGGGGCTCGCGCAGGCCCTCGCCGGTGCGGAGACGCTCATCGACGTCTCGAACTCCGACTCCCTCGACGAGGCGGCCGCGAACGAGTTCTTCTACGGGTCCACACTCAACCTGCTCACCTACGGGGCGGCCGCCGGAGTCGCCCACCACGTCGCACTGTCGGTCGTCGGCACCGATCGGCTCGCTCGCACCGAGGGCGGCTACTTCGCGGCGAAGGCCGCTCAGGAGCAGTTGATCGTGCGATCGGGTCGTCCGTACTCCATCGTGCACGCGACGCAGTTCTTCGAGTTCATCGCCAACATCGCGGATGCCGGCACGCGTGCGAACGTCGTGCGGCTCTCGCGCGCGCTGTTCCAGCCGATGGCGGCCGACGACGTGGCCGCGGCGGTGGCGGCGACCGCCGTCGCGACGCCGCTCGGCGGCATGGCCGAGTTCGCGGGGCCCGAGCAGTTCAGGCTCGAGGAGCTCGTGGGCCGTCACCTCCGGGAGCGCAGCGACCTGCGCGACGTGCGGGTCGACCCGCTCGCCCGGTACTTCGGCACCGATCTCGAGGAGCGCGAGCTGATGCCGGGGCCCGGCGCGACCATCATGCCGACCACCTACGCGGAATGGATCGCGTCGGGAGGTCGTCCTGCCGCCGCGCCCGAAGCCGTCGCGAGCCGGGTCGTCGCCCGGGGGTGATGCCGAACCACGCCCCGGGCGGCTAGGGTCGCCGGTATGAGCGACGAGCCCGCGCGCGAGGTCGAGCCGACGAGCGAGCCGTCCGGAACGCCGCACCGCCCGCCCGCAGAGCTCGTCGTGGCGGTCGTGCTCGGGTACGTCACGGGCATCGTGCAGATCCTCGCGGGCATCGCCGTGATGTTCGGCCGCTACCTGCCCGACACGAGCGCGACCGAACGCTTCGTCGTCACCGTCGTAGGCGCCTGCGTCGTGCTGCTCGGACTGTTCGTGATCACGATCGCCGCCGGGCTGACGCGTGCACGGCGCGACGCCCGCGTGCTCGTGACCGTCCTGCTCGGACTGACGATCGCGCTCGACGCGGTCATCCTGATCGCCTCGCCCGATCAGTGGTTCGTGATCGTGGACCTCGTGCTCGTGGCCGGCGCGATCACGGTGCTGTGGACGGGTCGAACCGCGCGGTTCTTCGCACGTAGCGCAGGTGCACGAACCTGATCACCTCGATGAGGGCGATGCTCACGACCGACACGACGAGCACCAGTGCGGCTGTGACGAGCGTCGGGTCGACGAAGACCAGGAACTCCGTGACGAGCGGAACCGAGTAGACGAGGATCAGCCCGAGCATCATCGACCCGATGATGAGGATCTTCCAGCCGTCGATCGGCCGTGAGAGCACGACGAGGATCCAGAGCCCGATCACGGTGAGCAGCAGCGTCGATCCGGTGCGCAGCTCGTCCTGCCCGATCCCGGCCTGCGTCGCCAGCCAGCTGTAGGCGAAGAGCGCAATGGCGACGACCACGCCGGTCGGGATCGCGAAGCTCAGCGACCGACGCAGGAATCCCGGCACGTACCGGCGCGCGTTCGGCATCAGCGCGAGGAAGAACGCCGGGATGCCGATCGTGAGCCCGTCGATGACCGAGAGCTGCCGCGGCAGGAACGGGAACTGCAGCACGAACAGGCCGAACAGCACCGCGAGACCCGTGGCGTAGACCGTCTTGGTGAGGAACAGCATCGAGACGCGCTCGATGTTCGCGATGACCTGGCGCCCCTCGGCGACGACGCGCGGGAGGTGCGAGAACCGGCCGTCGAGCAGCACGAGGCGTGCGACCGCCTTGGTCGCCGCCGCCCCCGACTCCATCGCGATGCCCATGTCGGCCTCCTTGATGGCGAGCGCGTCGTTGACCCCGTCGCCCGTCATCGCGACCGTGCGCCCGGCCTCCTTCAGCGCCACCACGATGGACTTCTTCTGCTGCGGGGTCACGCGGCCGAACACGAGGTGCTCCGCCAGCACGTCGGCGAGCGCCGCCGGGTCTTCCGGCAGCTGCCGCGCGTCGAACCCGGAGGGTGCGTCGAGCCCGACGCTGCGGGCGATCGCGGCGACCGTGTCGGGGTTGTCGCCCGAGATGATGCGCACGGCGACGCCCTGGTCGGCGAAGTAGGCGAGCGTCTCAGCCGCGTCGGTGCGGATGCGCTCGCGGAACGTCAGCAGCGCCACCGGACGCAACCCGGCGGGCAGCGACTCGGCCGCCTCGTCGAGCGGCTCCGTCGTATGCGCGAGCACGAGCGTTCGGAGTCCGGATGCCGCGAGCTCGCGCGCATCGCCCGCGAGCCGGTTGTCGGGGAACACCATCTCGGGCCCGCCGAGCACCCAGCTGCCCACAGCGGTCGAGCCCGCGGCATCCGCCGTCGCATCCGCCGCCGCGAACTGGAACGCGCTCCACTTGCGCGCCGACGAGAACGGGATGCGCGCGACCGGCCGGCTCGACGGCACGTCGTGGTACGCCTCGGCGAGGCAGCGCGCGGTCGCGTTCGCGTCGGGGTCGTTGCCGGCCCAGGCGAGGGCCCGACGCCACCCGTCGGGCGTGACGCCCGCATCGACGGGGTGCTCGGCGTCGAAGGCGATGGTGCCCTCGGTGAGCGTGCCCGTCTTGTCGAGGCAGATGAGGTCGACGCGGGCGAGCCCCTCGACGGCCGCGAGCTCCTGCACGAGCACCTGCTGGCCCGCGAGCTTCACGGCGCCGACGGCGAACGCGATGCTCGTCATGAGCACGAGCCCGAGCGGGATCATCGCGACGAGCGCCGCGATCGTGTTGACGGCGGCCTGACGCCAGTCGCCCGATTCGATGGCCTGCTCCCAGCCGCCGAAGACCATGATCTGCGCGTTGAACACGAGCAGCGCGATCGGGCCGACGATCCAGCTCACGACACGCAGCACCCGGTCGATCGACGACCGGAGCTCGCTCGCGACGAGCGAGAACTTCTTCGCCTCGGCGGCGAGCTTGTTGGCGAACGAGTCCGCGCCCACCCTCACCACGACGGCCTCGCCCTCCCCGGCGATCACGATCGAACCCGACAGCACCTCGTCGCCCGGCTGCTTGTCGACCGCATCCGACTCGCCCGTGAGCATCGACTCGTCGAGTTGCAGGTGGGCGGATGTCACGACGCGCGCGTCCGCCGGTACCTGATCGCCGGCGCGCAGCACGAGCACGTCGTCGAGCACGACGTCGGCGACCTGGATCTCGGTGGCGTCGCCCTCGCGGCGGACCCTGGCGCGCGGGGCGTGCAGGAGCGCGAGCTTGTCGAGCGCGGCCTTCGCGCGGAACTCCTGCACCGAGCCGATGATCGTGTTCGCGATCGCGCTGAACCCGAACAGGGCGTCCTGCCACCGGCCGAGCAGCAGGAGCACGAGGAAGCAGGCGCCGATGATGCCGTTGAAGAGCGTGAACACGTTGGCGCGGATGATGCTCGCCGCACTGCGGCTGGACTTCTGGTCGAACGCGTTCGTGCGGCCGTCGGCGACGCGCTCGGCGACCTCGGCCGTCGTGAGACCGGGCAGCGCCGCGACATCCGTCTCGCTCATGGGCGTGAGACTACCCCTGCGGCGCGTCGGAAGGGTGCGGCGCGGCGGACGGCCGCGGCGCCTCGGCGATCGGGCGGCCCTGCTGGTCGCGCATGAACGCGACGAGTTCGCGGATCATCTCGGTCTGCTCCTCGTTCGCCTTGCGCAGCTCGGCGATCTCGGCCGCCGCGGCGACGTTCGTCTCGTAGTCGTGCTGCGCGAGCGCCGCCGACAGCGCGTCCTGCCGCTTCGCCGCGATGAGCAGGATCGCACCCTGCAGCCCGGCGAGCATGCTGAGGAACAGGTTCAGCAGGATGAACGGGTAGATGTCCCACGCGAGGTCGTCGCTCGAGTTCAGCACGGCCCAGACGACCATGAACACGATGAAGGCGCCGACGAACGTCCAGCTGCCCATGCCGTTGCGCAGGGCGTCGGCGGCCCGTTCCCCGAACTTGCGGCGCTGCTCGGCCAGGTCGTGCCAGTTCACAATGGGTCGGCTCATGGGTCGAGCCTATGCACCGGCTCGCCGCCGATCCGGCCGGGCGGCGGCACGGCGCGTCCTCGACCTCGGCGAGCGCCCCTCCGTGGACCTTGGCCCCGGTGGAACGGGGTCGATCAGGCGTCGTCGACGGTGATGTAGAGCTTGCGCACGGTCTCGTGCACGTGCCACGTGCCGCGCCATCCGCTCGGCATGACGAGGGTGTCTCCCGCGCCGAGCGTGACGGGCTCCTCGCCGTCGACCTCGATCGTGACGCCGCCCGCGAGGAACTGGCAGATCTCGGTGTAGCCGTCGCGCGTCGCGGTGAAGCTGCCCGGCGTGGCCTCCCAGTAGCCGACGTCGAGGCCGAGGCGCGCCCAGAGGGTGTCGGATGCCTCGACCTGGCCCTCGGTGAGCGCGGTGGGCTTGGGCGTGCGGGCGCCGAGGTCGCGCGCGAGGGCGTCGAGCGCGGCGACGGTGGGCACGGCGGCGGTCGCGGGCCCGCCGGCGGTCGCGGGCCCGCCGGGGTTCGCGGGCACGGCGGGGTTCGCGGGCACGGCGGGGTTCGCTGGCACGGTGTCGTCGGTCATGGGTTCCTCCAGGGCGGATGGGGTGCGAGGGGCGTGGGCGATCGGGCCGGCTCAGCGCCCGGCGACGAGGTCGGCGACGTGCGCGACCGGGGAGGTGGTCGCGCGCCCGCGCTGCTCGCCACGGTCGGCCGCGTGGTACGCGGTGTAGATCGCCTGCACGGCGAGCCAGCGCAGCGGCTCGACCTCCCATCGCTTCGCGCGGTGGTTCACCCACGGCAGGCGGGTGAGGTCGGTGTCGTGCCCGAGCACGAGGTCGCGCAGGGTGCGACCGGCGAGGTTCGTCGCCGTGACGCCCGTGCCGACGTAGCCGCCCGCCCAACCGAGGCCGGTCGCCGAGTCGTGCACGACCGTCGCGGCCCAGTCGCGCGGCACGCCGAGCACCCCCGACCAGGCGTGGTCGATCGCGGCACCCGCCGCCGCGGGGAAGAAGCGGGTGAGCAGGGCCGTGAGGCTCTCGATGGTGCGCGGCTGCGTGGCACCGTCCTGGTCGACGCGCGATCCGTAGCGGTAGGGCACGCCGCGGCCGCCGAACGCGATGCGGTCGTCGGCCGTGCGCTGGGCGTACATGTAGACGTGGGCGAAGTCGCCGAGCGTCTCACGGCCGTTCCACCCGACGTGCTCCCAGAACGCCGCGTCGAGGGGCTCGGTGACGATGAGCGACGAGTTCATGGGCAGCCAGGTGCGGTGCTCGCCGCGCAGGTCGGGCGTGAACCCCTCGGTGGCGCGCAGCACATGGGCGGCGCGCACGGTGCCGTGGTCGGTGCGCGCTTCCCCGGCCACGATCTCGGTGACCGTGGTGCCCTCGTAGATCTGCACGCCGAGGCGTTCGACGGCACTCGCGAGCCCGAGCGCGAGTTTCGCGGGGTGGATGCGCGCGCAGTGCGGATACCAGACCCCGCCGAGCACCCCCTCGACGTTGATGCGCTCGGCCGCGGCCCGCGCGTCGAGCACCTCGACGTCGGTGGCCGGCCACGAGCGCTCCGACTCGGCCGATGCCCGGAGCCGGCCGAGCTGTGCCGCGTTGAGGGCGACCTCGAACTCGCCGCCCTTGTGGATGTCGGCGTCGATGCCCTCGGCCGCCGCGACGGCGATGACCTCGTCGACGGTCTCGTTGAGCGCGCGCTGCTGGGCGATCGCGGCGTCGCGGCCGTGGGTCTTCACGTACTGCTCGCGGCCGCCGGTGACCGAGTTGGTGAGCCAGCCGCCGTTGCGGCCCGAGGCGCCGTACCCGGCGAAGCGGCGCTCGAGCACGGCGATGCGGAGGTCTGGCTGCGCCCGCTTGAGGTAGTAGGCGGTCCAGAGTCCGGTGTATCCGGCTCCGACGATGGCCACGTCGACGTCGAGGTCGCCCGGCAGGGCGGGGCGCGCGGCCGGGACGCCGACCTGCTGCAGCCAGAACGAGATGCCGCCGTTCGCGGTCATGCGCTTCCTCCGTCGGGTCGCCGCGGCATCCGCTCGGCCGGATCGCCACGTTGTAAAACAGTGTTTTGAAACGTAGTGCCCGTCGTGGCAAGCTGTCAAACGACGAACGAAGGGAGTCGCCGTGCCGGTCGAGGTCGACACCGACGAGCGCCTCGCCGACATCGCGCGCGCCACGGTCGACGTCGCGCGCGAGCGCGGCACCCGCGCCGTGACGCTGCGCGCCGTGGCCGAGCGCCTCGACCGCTCGACGGCCTTCATCACCAACTTCGTGCCCTCGCGCGCGCACCTCATGGCGAACGCGCTCGACCACGCCAGGGCCCAGTGGGACGACGAGCGCGCGACCCACCTCGGCGACCTCGTCGGCGTCGAGCGCCTCGCCGAGCTCTGCCGCTGGATGTGCACCTCCTCGCCCGAGGAGAACGTGCTGCGCAGTCTCTGGATCGAGGTCATCGCCGACGTCCGCGGCGCCAACCGTCGCGCCTACGAGGTGGTGCGAGGGGTGACGGATGCCACCTACGGCAAGTTCCTCGCGGGCGCCGAGCACGTCGTGGCCGGCGAGGTCGGCCCGAGCGACCCGGCCGACCGCGAGCAGGCGGCGCACATCGCCGACATCCTGTACCTCTACTGCCGCGGCTACGAGGTGAAGGCCGTCGAAGACCCCGAGGCCTGGACCGACGCGCGCGTGCAGGCGTCGCTCGAGGTGCTGCTGCGCACCCTCGTGTTCGAGCCGGCCGCGGGCTGACCCGGCGAGCGGCGAGTTACCCCGTCGGTCCGTGACTCCGTCACGCCGTCGCGCCGGCGAGGTGCCCGACCTGCTCGACCACCAGCACGACCGCGAGCACCACCATCGCCGCTCCCGAGACCCGCGACACCACGCGCATCATCGACGGCCGCATGCGCAGCACCGTGCGGGCGCCGTACCCGACCACCGAGTACACGAGCGCGCAGGCGGCCACGAAGATGAGGCCGAGCACCACGAGCTGCACCGGAATGGGCCAGACGCCCGAGGCATCCGTGAACTGCGGCAGCAGCACCACGAGCACGAGCAGCCCCTTCGGGTTCAGTCCGCTCACGCCCGCGCCCTGCAGCACCCGGCGCCACGGTCGAGCGGATGCCCCGGGCTCGCCGTGGGCGTTCGCCTCGACCTCGGATGCCGCCTCCCCCGCGACGACCGCCGGCGGCTCGCGCAGCACGCGCACGCCGAGCCAGATGAGGTACGCGGCGGCCGCGAACGTCAGCGCGACGATGAACCACGGGAGGGCTGCGACGACCGCTCCGACCCCGAGCGCCACCGCGGCCACTGTCGCGAGGTAGCCGATCAGGATGCCGACGAGCGACGGCAGGATGCTGCGCTCGCGCGTGCCCGCGGCGATCAGGTAGGCCCAGTCGGGGCCGGGCAGCACGACCATGAGGATCATCATGATCGAGCAGGCGAGCAGCAGTTGTACGTCCACGAGACGACGGTAGGCGAGTCGCAGCAGAAGCCGCTGCCGAATTCTCCCTTGTGGGCGATGCTTGGTGGAAGGATATTCTTCATGGATGCCACCGATCGCCGAATCCTTGCCGAGCTCCAGCGCGACGGCCGGCTGAGCCTCACCGAGCTCGCCGATCGCGTGCAGCTCAGCCTCTCGCCCACGCACCGTCGGCTGCGCGCACTGGAGACCTCAGGGGCCATCACCGGCTACCGCGCGGTGATCGACCCGGACGCCGTCGGGCTCGGGTTCACCGCGCTCGTCTTCGTGACCATGGACCAGGCGAACCGCGCGACCGTTCCGGCGTTCGACGAGGCGGTCGCCGAGATCCCCGAGGTGATCCAGGCGCTGCGGCTGTTCGGCGATCCCGACTACCTGCTGCGCGTCGCGGTGGCCGACCTGACCGCCTACCAGCGGCTGTGGGACGAGAAGCTCTCGGCCCTGCCCGGCGCCCGGCGGGTCGCGTCGACGCTCGTGATGAAGACCATCGTCGACGAACGGCCGCTGCCGCTGGTGTGAACGCACGAGCGGGCGACGAAGGCCCGGGGCGTGCCGAGCCGGGCGCCTAGCCCGCGTGCGCGAGGGCCGCGGCGACGGCGTCGGCGTAGAACTGCCCGCCCGTCGGGCCGGGGTGGATGCCGTCGGCGGCGAGCAGGTCGGGGCGACCGGCGATCGCGCCCGCCCAGTCGGCTACGGTCACGTTCGGATTCGCGTCGGCCATGCGCTGCACGCGTCCGTTGACGTTCGAGGCCCACGACATCGGGCCAGAGATGTTCACGAACACCACGTGTCGAGACGGGCCCGCGGCATCGACGATGTCCTGGAACCGCCAGTCGGCGCAGTCGCCGTTGGTGCCGAGCGCGATCACGACGTAGGGGCGCAGGCTGCCCTGCGCGGCCATCGCCTGCACGATGCCCGCTCCGTCCCAGGTCTGTCGCGACACGACGGCATCGACCGCGATGCCGGGCAGCGTGGACTGCAGTGCGGGCACCGAGGCGAGCATGACCGAATCGCCGATCGCCGAGATCTGGTCGCCGGCCGGCACCTCCCCCACCATGGGTGCTGGGGCGGGCGCCGGAGCAGGCTCGGGCGCGGGAGCAGGCGCCGGGGCCGGCTCGGGTACCGGCGCGGGGGCCGGCTCGGGGGCGGGCGCCAGCGCGGCGTCGGGTGCGGCATCCGGCACCGAGTCGGGATCTCCCGATGCCGAGGACGGTGCGGGCGGCGTCGAGGCGGATGTCGCATCGAGCGCCTGCTGCCCGCGGTCGATCGCGCGCTCGACCGATGTCTGCTCCGGCGCCGATGCCATGGCGGAGGCCGTGCCGGCCACGAGCCCGAAGGCGATCACGGGCGTCATGACCACGGCGATGCGCTCGAGCGCGGGGCCACGACGGAACGACGAGCCGAACGCCCGCGCCGCCCCGCGGAACCCCAGCGTGCGCACCGGCACCTCGAGCACGCGGTACGACGCGATCGAGGCGATCAGCGTGATCGCGACCGCGTTGACGCCGATCGCGTACGCCGGCAGCGTTCCGGCCTGCGCGCGCGGCAGCACGGCGGCGAGCAGCACGAGCACCGGCCAGTGCCAAAGGTAGATGCCGTATGACCGTCGGCCGAGGTACCGCATGGGGCCGAGGTCGAGCACCCGCCCGACGCGCGGTGCCACGGCCAGCACCCAGATGAGCAGGGTCGTCATGACGCTCACGGCGAAGAGCCCGCCGCGGGAGGTGATCGGGTCGCCCTCGCTCAGGAGCACGGCCGAGGCGACGATGCCGGCGAGCAGCACCGCCGCGGCCGCCGGCAGGCCGACGCGGGCCACCGGCCCCGGCTCGGCCCGGCGTCGACGCGGCACCACGAGCCAGAGCGCGAGCGCGGCCCCGCACAGCAGTCCGAACGCATGGGTGTCGGTGCCGAAGTAGACGCGAGTCGGGTCGGCGCCCGCACCCGCGAGCAGCGCCATGGCGCCCGCGGAGGCGACGGCGGCTGCAGCCACCAGGGCGGCCCGAGTTCGGGCGCCCATCGCGAGCAGCGCCACGAGGGCGAACGGCCAGAGCAGGTAGAACTGCTCCTCGATCGCGAGCGACCAGAGGTTCCGGAAGAGCTCGGGCGCGGTGGCCGCGAAGTAGTCGGTGCCGGCCCCGATCGCGAGCCAGTTGAAGCTGAAGGTCGCCCCGCCGAGGAACTGCCAGTCGATGCCCACGAGCACGTCGCCGCCGATGAGCCCCGCGACCGCCGTGCAGACGAGCAGCACGAGGGCGAGCGCCGGCAGCAGCCGTCGCGCCCGCCGCCTCCAGAACTCGCGACGACGGATGCCTCCGCTCACGCGGTGCTCGTGCACGAGCAGCGATGTGATGAGGAATCCCGAGATCACGAAGAACACGTCGACGCCGATGAACCCACCGGGCAGGACCGGCGGGAACGCGTGGTACACGACGACCGCGATGACGGCGATCGCGCGGAGCCCGTCGAGCCCGCCGAGATGCGACAGGCGCGGCGACAGCCCGGAGCGCTTCGCTTCGCCGGCGCCGGCTTCGGCGATGCCGGGTTCCGCAGCTGCCATGACGAGCCCGTCGGTCGGGGAATGGGGCACTCATGCTAACCCCGGCGTCTCCGCCCGCTCCGGCGGAACGCCGGGCACCGTCGAACGGGCGGATGACGCGCCGCCGACCCGGCTCAGGCGGGCGCTGCGCCGCCCTCGAACCGCGTCTCGGCGGTACCGGCGGCGGCCGTGCGGATGCGCTCGACGTGCCGGTCGGAGACCGCGGCCAGGTCGTCGAAGGGGTACCACCCCACCTCGGTCATCTCGCCGTCGGCGGGGTACGGGTCGCCCGAGATCCACGTGCAGCGGAACACGAGGTCGAGGTAGTCGACCTGGTCGCCGTTCACGTGGGTCGTTCGCGGCATCTGGTGCACCCACACGAGCCGATCCACGCTGATGCGCACCCCGGCTTCTTCGAGGGCCTCTCGGCGCGCGGCATCCGCCGGTTCCTCACCGGGATCGACGATGCCCGTGATCGGCGTGAGCGCACCGGTGTCGCTGCGCCGCCCGAGCAGCACCTGGTCGCCGCGCAGCACGACGGCGGTGACGCCGACGAGTGGGATCGGCGCGTGGCCGATGTGCCGCCGCAGCTCGAGCACGAACTCGGGAGTGGCCATGCGCCCACGCTACGCGAGCGGCGAGGGAGAGCACGGATGCCGCGGCCGCCCGCCCGGCGTATCGTGTGCCCCGGTCGCAGCGGTCGCAAGGGGGTCGACATGCACGAGCACACCGCAACAGGCGGCGACGAGCGCACCGCGACGCGGAGCGGGCGATGGGTCGCCGTCGCCCTCGGCGCGGTCACGGGGCTCGCATGGGCCGGCGCCCTGCGCGCGTGGATGGCCGAGCTCGCGGGCTACGAGTCGCAGTTCAGCTGGGGAACCTTCGTCGGCGTGATGCTGCCCGGCCTGCTGGTCGGTGCAGCGTACGGCTGGGCCGCGACCGTCGGGACGAGCACGCCGACGGCCGCGGAGCGACGGATGCTCCGCTGGTGCACCGCCGCACCGCTCGCCTTCGCCCTCGCCCCGCTGCTCCTGCCTGGCGCGGTCGCGGCACTGTTCACGAACGGGTTGGGCGGCGGTGCCACGTTCGTCGCCCTCGCGGCGATCGCCGGCGGATACGCCCTCGGCGGGCGGCGCGGCTGGGCGCGCATCGTGTGCGGCGTGCTCGCCCTCGGCTCAGCGCTCGCGGGCGCACTGCTCGCAGGGCCGCTCGTTCGGGGTCCGGTGCTCGCCCTCGACACGCCCCGGGGCGCATGGGTCGCCGTGTTCGACCTGACGCTCCTGCTCGCGCTGTACGCGGCGGCGAGCATCCCGTTCCGACGGCTCTCCGCGATCGCCCGAGCTCGACGCGATGCTCCGGGCGGCGCTGCCGGTTCGGCAGATCGGCCCGCTCCCGCTCGATCGACGAGCTGAACGACGGATGCCGCGGCAGCCGGTGCTGCCGCGGCATCCGCGTGCCTGGTGCTCGCCGGGGCTACTCGGCGGCGGCCCCGCGTCGACGACGTGCGACGACTCCGGCACCGAGGCCGAGCGCGAGCAGCGCGCCGGCGGCCCAGAGGGCACCGGCGGTCTCGGCGCCCGTGTCGGCCAGGCCGCCGACGACCGGGTCGCCGACGACGGCGGTCGTGCCGCCGTCGGCCGCGGCCGCCACGGTCACGGGCGCCCATCCGATGAGCGTGCCGTCGGCCGCCTGGATCACGACCTTGTGCTCGCCCGCAGGGAGCGAGGCCGGCAGGGTCACCGTGACGACGCCGTCGAGGCCGACGGAGGCGGATCCGAGCGAGGTGGGAGTGGAGTAGACCCACGCCCACACGGTCTCGCCCGCGTGCTGCACGCCCACGTTCACGGGGAGCTTCTCGCCGGGGGCCGCGGTGGCCGGCGCGGTCACGCCGCCGCGGGTGGCATCGGTGAGCAAGGACTCGTCGATCGGCGCGGGCGCGGTGCCCGGGTCCGTCGGATCGGTCGGATCGGTCGGGTCGGTCGGGTCCGTGGGGTCGGTCGGGTCCGTGGGGTCCGTGGGGTCGGTCGGGTCCGTGGGGTCGGTCGGGTCCGTGGGGTCCGTCGGGTCCGTCGGATCCGTCGGGTCCGTGACGGTCGGGCCGGGGAGGGTGCCCGCGCGCAGCGCTCCCGGTCGCTCGCCGTCGGCGAACCACCACACCGGGCGGGTCGTCACGAGCGAGGGCGCTGGGTCGGCCGAGCTCAGCGACGCGGGCGAGGTCGCGAAGCCCTCGTTGTTGAGGTTCGGCATGCCGGCCGGGCGCGCGACGTGCTCGATGGTCGGCTCGCTGCCCGTGAACGCGATGCGCGCGGCCTCGCCCTCGCAGCCGTTGTCGCAGACCGCCCAGAGCCGGTCGAGCACGGTGTCGTAGTCGAGCGCCATGACCCCGCCGAGGCCGGGGTCGATCGCGGCGACCTGGGCGAAGGAGCCGTCGGCGTTCAGCGCGTAGGCGTAGACCACGCCGTTGTCCTCGACCGCGACGAAGAACAGGCCGTCGCCGTGGCCCGGGTAGTCGGCCGGGTCGTAGGCGGCGTCGGTGTTCGCGTCGACGAGGCCCGTCAGGTCGGCATCTGCGACCCACTCCACGGCCTCGAGCCCGGTGTTCGCGGCGACCTGCGGCAGGGAGGCCGTGAGGTCCCACTCCTGCGCGGCGACGACGTCAGGGCCAGGGGTCTCAGGGTCGACCGCGAGGATCGTGTTCTGGTTCACGCCCTTGTTCGCGTTGTCGCGCTCGGAGGCGATGTAGATGCGGCCGTCGTTCGCCGCCGTGATGCCCTCTGCGTCGGGGCCGGCCTTCGCCGGACTGCCCGCGTCGCGCTGGAACCGCACGCGCTTGCCGTCGGCCCAGCCGTCGGCGAAGGTCGCGTCGCCGTCGGCGGTCACGTCGAGCTTCCAGAAGGTGCCGGTGCCGTTGTCGACGGCCCAGAGCACCACGCCGTCGGCCGTCTGCTGCGTGTCGAGGCCCGACGAGTCGCTGAGGAACGTCGCCGCCTCATCGATCACCTGCACGTCGGGCGAGCCCGGCCACGCCACGACGACCGGGTCGGTCGGATCGGTCGGGTCGGTGGGGTCGGTCGGATCGGTGCCGCACGCGTTCGCCGCGCCCTTGGTCGACGTGGTGCTGTCGCCGAACTCGCCCGTGCCGTCGGGGCAGCGCGCCCACGTCACCGCGGCGTGCGCCGACCACGCGTACTCGGCGACCGTGGTTCCCGCTGCAGTGCGCACCGTCGCGACATCCGCCGCTCCGAGCCCGAAGGTGAAGTGCGTCGCGCCGTCGAACACGAAGCGCGCACCCGGTGCGAGCACGGTTCCGGATGCCACGGGCACGACGTCAGCGGCGTGGCCCACCGGGTCGTTGTCCATGACGGTCCAGCCCGAGAGGTCGACGGGCGTCGTGCCCGTGTTCACGACCTCGACCCAGTCGGTCGCGTCGCCGTTCGACTCGACCTCGTTGATCGCGATCGAGGGCAGCACGCAGTCGTTCGCGGCGCCGGGGGTCACGCGCGCCAGGGCGAAGTCGCCGGTCGCGTCGGGGCAACGCGCCCAGCTGGCGGCGGCCTCGTCGCCGTCGATGGCCGGGTGGCCGTTCCACGAGTACTCGTCGAGCAGGGCGCCGGTCGTGTCGAACAGGCGGATCGAGTCGGAGCCACCGATGCCGATGGCCGACTGGAATTCGAGCGCCGTGCCCGAGGCATCCGCCCCGATGGTCGACGCCTCGACGACCAGCCGCTCGCCCGCGGCGATCGACGTGCCCGCCGCGAAGAACCAGCGGTGATCGTCGCTGTTGTCGCGCACCTCGAAGCCGGAGAGGTCGATCGACTCGGCGCCGGGGTTGATGAACTCGATCCAGTCGGCGGGGCCCGAGTCGATCTCGTTGAGCAGCACGGATCCGGGCGTCGCGGGCTCCTCCGGCTCGGCGCACACGTTCGCCGCGCCGAGCGTGACGGCCGTCGCGGGCGCCCACTCGCCGCCGTCGGCGCAGCGCGACCAGTCGGCGAGCGGTGCGGTCGCCGCGTACGCGTAGGAGTCGACGACCGCGTCGGCCGCGTCGACGAGCACGACCTCGTCGCCCTTGCCGAGCCCGAACGGGAACCCGAGCGGCGAGGCGTCCTTCTGGAGCACGAGGAACGCGCCGGCCGCGAGCGTCGTGCCCGCCGGGATGGTGCCGCGCTCGGAGCGTTTGTCGTCCAGGACGGCCCAGCCCGAGACATCCACCGCCGCGGATGAGGCGTTGAAGAGCTCGATCGAGTCGACCGTGCCGTGCGAGGCGGTGTCGTAGACGATCTCGTTGACGACGACGCCGGAGTCGCCGTCCGCGGCGAGCGCCGCACCGGGCATCGCGAGCAGTGCGGCGCCGGAGGTCACGGCGAGCGCCGCGACCATCGCGGACGCGCGCCGGATGGATGGGGAGAGGGGCATGGAGGGGCTCCTGACGAGAAGTGAGGGGTCGCAGCCCACTCGACCGTTCGGCGCTGAACGGAGGGTGTCGGCATGGTGAACCCCCGGGGGCGGCCCCATGTCGAGGTGGCGCGGACGCGGGCAGGCGACCGTCAGTCGGTTCCGCGCCGGTTCGCGCCGGTGCTCCGTCGGGCCTCAGGCCTCGAGCGACCCTGCATGGCACAGCCGGCGCCGCACCCAGTCGGCGGCATCGGCCTGCGCCAGCTCGCCCGAACGGATCAGCCGCACGAACTCGATCGCCTCGGCGCTCAGGCGCCCGTCGGCGGTGTCGGGCCCGTCGCGCAGCACGTGCGTCGTGAGCCAGAGCGAGAACCGCCCGCCGACGCGGGCGGTGACCGCGACGGTGCCGGCGAAGTGACGCGCCTGCCCGCCGGTGTCGTCGTCGACACGGCGCCGGAACCCGCGGCCCCGCAGGCGGTTGCTGCCGCCCGAGCCGGCGTCGGTGATCCAGAGCGGGCCGCGGCGCACCCCGCCGATGCGCCCGAGCTCCTTGAGGAACCGGCGGTTCGGGTGCTCGCGCGCGGCGAGGCGCTCGATCGACTCCGCGAGGGCGGCACAGGCATCCATCCGTCCACCGTAGCGTCGGGTGCCACGGCTCTCGTACGCAACTCCGGATCGGCGGCACGACGCGCTGGGACCGGATGCCGCGACGCGGCGTTTCGCACGCAGTATCCGGAGTTGCGCACGCCGAGCCCCAGGCGCGCGAGGGCCGGGCGCCCGCCACCGGCATCCGGGGTCAGAGCCCTTCGGCGATCTCCTTGATCGCGGCCAGGCGACGATCCCAGGCTGCACCGATCGCGTCGAGGCGGCGCGCGGTCTCGCCGAGCTGCGCCCCGACCACGCGGAACCGCACCTCGCGGCCGACGCGCACGGGCTCGACGAGACCGACCTCCTGCAGCACCGCGAGGTGCTTGGCGATGGCCTGGCGCGTGACGGGCAGGCGCCCGGCGAGGGCCGACGCCGACGCGTCGCCCTCGCCGAGTGCGGCCAGGATCGACCACCGGGTCTCGTCGCCGAGTGCGGCGAACACGGGAACCAGCGTCTCGGTGGCACGGCCAGGGCTCATGCGCCGCCCTCGAGCAGGGACACGAGCTTGTCGAGCTCGGACACCCAGCCCTCGGCGTGCTCGGCCAGGTTGCGGAGCGGGTTCGAGGTGCGGTCGAAACCGCGCTCGACGACCGTGAGCAGCGTGCCGCCGTCGACGGCCTCGAGCGTGAACGTGAAGTCGGTCGCGTGGTCGTCGAGCTCGTCGCGCAGGTGGCCGAGCGCGTCGTCGTTGCCCCACCGGTAGGTGATGCTGCGCGGGGCGTCGACCGCATCGACGGCGAGCGGCACGCGGCCGTAGCCCTCGAACGTGATGCTGCCCTGCGCGCCGGGGCCCGTGCCGTCGAGTTCGACGACGCCGAACCAGCGCGAGATCTGCTCGGGCTCGGTGACGGCCCGCCACACCTTCTCGACCGGTGCGGCGATGCGGATGGTGCGGCGCACCGTGAAGTCGGCCTCGTCGACGACGGATGCCTGGTTGTCGGTCATGCTCATGATTCTGCTTCCTTTCGATGGCTCCTGCAGCTAGCGGGTTGCGGCAGGTTCTGCTGCGGCGACCGCCGCAGGCTTGAGGGCGCCGGTCGCGGCGGCTGCGGCGACCGCGACGACCGCGACGACGACTCCGGTCAGCACGGATGCCTCGGGGCCGCCAGAGTGCAGGGCCGCCCCGCCCGCGAACGCGCCGGCGGCGATGCCGACGTTCACCGCGGATGCGGGCAGCGACGACGCGAGCGGCGCGCCGGCCCCGGCGAGGCGCACGACCCGGTGCTGCAGCGACGGGCCGGTGGCCATGCCGAACAGGCCGATGCCGAGCACGCAGCAGAGGGTCACGACGGCGTTCGACCCGAATGCGAGCATCACCAGCAGCGCGACGCCGACCCCAGCGGCGCCGACCACGAGCGTGAGCCGGGCGTTCGCGTCGGCGAAGCGGCCGCCCGCGATCGAGCCGATCGTCGTGGCGATGCCGTAGGCGAGCAGGAACACGCTCACTCCGGCGCCCGAGACTGCCACGATCTCGTCGAGGAACGGCACGAGGTAGGTGATCGCCGACTGCATCGACGTGAAGACCAGCACCGCGACGGCGAGCACGGCGAGCACGCGCGGGGCGAACGCCGACCTCGCCTGGCCGACAGCGCCCGCCCCCGCTGCGGTGGGCACCGACGGCAGCACCACGAGGCACGCGACGAACACCAGCAGGCCGACGAGCGCCACCGCTCCGAAGGCGCCCCGCCAGCCGACGGCTTGCCCGAGCAGCGTGCCGAGCGGGAGGCCGAACGCGCTGGCCGAGGCGAAGCCCGTGATCACGACCGACATGGCGCGACCTGCCCGGTCGGGCGCCACGACGGAGGTCGCCGTGACCATGGCCGCGGCGATGAACAGTCCCTGCACGGCTCCGGCGACGGCGCGCGCGACTACGAGCGCCTCGTAGCCGACCCCGAGCACCGCCAGCATCGTGAGGAGCGTGAACACCGCCGTCGCGACGAGCAGCACGGGTCGTCGGTCGAATCGCGTCGTCGCGAATGCGAGCAGCGGCCCGCCGATCGCGAGGCCGAGCGCGTTGGCCGTGACGAGCGCCCCGGCCGCGGGCACCGTCACTGCGAGGTCGACCGACATCACGTCGATGAGGCCGACGACGAGCATCTCGGCGCAGCCCATGGCGAACGAGCCGGCGAAGAGTGCGGAGAGCACGACGGGCACGGGGAACACGGGGAACACGCGGGTGGTGCGGCGGCTGGCGACGGGCATCCGAACTCCTCTGATCTGCAACTTCAGAGTTGCACATCACAAGGCAATCTGCAACCTCAGGGTTGCATCTTGTCGGCGATCAGACGGGCCGGACCGGCTGGCGAAGCACCGTGCGGAGCTTCTCGGGCGCCGTGCGCCGCGCATCGCTCAGGTAGATCTCGTGGTGCGGCCCGTTGAACGCGAGGCCGTGCTGCGGCATCCACTCGTCGTGCAGGCGCGCGAGCGTGGGCGCCTCCTCGTCGTACGAGCCGATATGCAAGACCTGCACCGAAACGCCCTCGTCGAGCTGCTCGAGCCGCAGCAGGTCGAGCGCCGGGTTCGGCTCGGCGCCCGCCTTCGCTGCCTTCGCGCGCACGGCGTCGAGAGCAGCGGCGACGGCCGCGTCGTCGATCCAGTCGGGCTGGTTCACGAGCATCGTCCAGCTCCACGCCGACTTGTCGCGGCCGACGAAGGCGGCCGGGTCGTCGGCCTGCCACAGCCCCTCGAGCGGTGCGACCGCGAAGTCCCGCCCGAGCCCCCGCTTGCTGGCGAACTTGACCGCGTACGCCACGCCGAACAGCGCCTCCACGGCCTGCACGTACGACGCCGACGTGTTCGGATCGCCGTGCCCGTCGACCGCGAGGTAGCGCAGGGGCGGCACGTCGACGACGGCAAACTCCTTCGCCGACGGCGCGTAGAGCGCTCGGTGCGCACGCTTGACGTCGTACTTCTCGCTCACCGTTCCGCTCATGCCGCCGAGCGTACGCCCGGCTGCGGTCACGAGACGTCCGGATGCCGCGGGCGGGCGTCAGCGCCCGAGTGCCGTATGCCCGACGACCGCGTCCTCCCACGACATGCCCGTGGTCTTCACGACGAACGGGCGCACGCCGCCGTCGGGCGCACGCCGGCGGCTGGTCACGACGTCGACGAGCGGCACGAGCGCGGCGGTGTCGAACTCGCCCTCCCCCGCGGCGAGCACCACGTCGCCCGCCTCGCGGAGCGCTGTCGCCACGTCTTCGACGATCACCGTCGAACGCGTCATGAGCGCGGAGTCGAGTTCGCGAGCATCGGGTTCGTGCGATCCGACCGCGACGACCACCACGTCGTCGGCCAGCACCGCGGAGTCGAACAGCGGCTCCCTGGCCGTCGTCGCGCAGATCACGAGCCCGGCCTCTGCGAGCACCCGGGCGACGGATGCCGCGTCGGCCGCCGCGACGAACCCGGCGCCGTGCAGCACGTCGTGATCGGCGGGTGCGCGACGAGCGACGTGCGTCACCGACCCGATCCGGAGGTCGGGGCAGACCTCGCGGAGTGCCTCGACGTGCGCGACGGCCTGCGGGCCCGTGCCGAAGACGACCACGTGCAGCGCGGCCCCGGCTCCTCCGGCATCGGCCGCCTCGCCGACCTCGGCCCCGGCGGCCGTCGGAGCGGTCGCACGGTCGGTCGCTCGATCGGTCGCACGAGCCGCGGCCCGAGCCGTCAGCTCGCGCCGGATCGCGGCCATCGACACCGCGGGCGTGCGCACGCCCGTCAGGGCGGCACCGTCGAGCACGAGCGCGGGCGCCATGGTGCCGGGGTCGAACACGAGGTGCACGCCCTGGATGCGCGGCAGCCCGCGCGCCGGGTTGCCGGGCGCGACCGTCAGCACCTTGACGCCGATCGCGTCGCCCACGGCCGACGGCATGAGCAGGGCCTCGGCCGCGCCGAGGGGCACGGCGCTCCGGGGCGCGTCGGTCGCGGGATCGAACCCGGAGCCCAGCGCGGCCTCGAGCGCCTCGACGGCCGCGCGGTACCCGAGCCGCGAACGCGTGCCCGCGGCATCCAATACCTCGATCTTGGGGCTCATCGCAGCACGAATCCGGGCACCAGCGGGTCGCGCGGATCGACCGTGAACGTCGACGCGCCCGTGCGGTAGGCCATGCCCGTCACCGCCGGCACGACCGCCTCGGCGCCGTCGACGACGAGCCGCTCGATCGCCCGTGCGTGGAACCTCGACCCGACGATCGAGTCGTGCACCAGCGTCTCGCCGAACGCGAGCTCGCCCTGCGCCGTGAGCGCCGCGATGCGGGCTGCGGTGCCCGATCCGCACGGCGACCGGTCGAGCTCGCCGTCGGCGAAGACGGTCGCGTTGCGCTGGTGCAGGCGTCCGTCGGCGTCGCGGCCGAGGCGCTCGAACAGGATCGTGCCGTAGATGCCGCTCAGGCGCGGATCGGTCGGGTGCTGCGCGGCATCCGAGTCGTTCAGCAGCCACTTGACCTCGCGGCCGAGCGCGATGAGCTCCGAGACGGCTGCCGGCTCGATCGAGAGCCCGACCTGCGCGACGTCGAGCATCGCGTAGTTCGCCCCGCCGTACGCGATGTCGGCGCGCACCTCACCAAGTCTGGTCTGCACCCGCAGCCGTTCGGCCACGAGCCGGCTCGGCACGTTCACGAAGTCGACGCCTGTCACCGCACCGGCCTCGTCGGTCGCGACCCTGGCCGTCACCCGGCCCGACGGCACGTCGATGACGACGTCGGTGACCCCACTCGGGTCGACCGCGACGAGGCCGGTCTCGACGGCCCACACGCCGAGCGCGATCGTGCCGTGCCCGCACGCCGTCGAGAAGCCGTCCTTGTGCCAGAACAGCACGCCGAGGTGCGCGCCGTCGTCGTCGGGCGGGGTCAGGAACCCGCCGTACATGTCGGCGTGCCCGCGCGGCTCGAAGCAGAGCAGTCGGCGCAGGCCGTCGACCGCGGCATCGCTGATCGCGAACGCGCGTCGATCGGCGACCGTCGCACCCTCGATGGGCACTCCCGGCTCGACGACGATCCGGAACGGCTCGCCGGCCGTGTGGTAGTCGATCGTGCTGACGTCCGTCGGTCGCGCAGGGGTCATCCACCCATTCTGCGCTCCGAACCCGGGGTGGTCACGCCGCACGAGCACTCTCCGTCCTCACGCCGTTCGAGCGCGCGACGGCAGCCGGTGACAACCGCGGCCCGCGGGCGTAGCGTGGCTGGCGACGCGATCCGGCCGACCGTGCCCGGCGCACCAGGGGGTCACCGATGACCGAGCTCTCACCGATCCAGCCCTGCCTGTGGTTCGACAGCCAGGCGCGCGAGGCCATGGAGTACTACGTCACGGTGTTCCCGAACTCGCGCATCCGCTCGATCGAGCCGTACCCCGACGAATCGCTCGACGAGCACTTCGAGGGCATGTCGGGCAGGGTGCTGAACGGGCAGTTCACCCTCAACGGCGTCGACTTCGCCTGCCTCGACGGCGGCCCGCTCTTCATGTTCGACGAGGCGATCTCGTTCGTCGTCTCGTGCGCCGACCAGGCCGAGATCGACCACTACTGGGCCGCGCTCTCGCACGTGCCGGAGTCGGAGCAGTGCGGCTGGTGCAAGGACCGCTTCGGCATCAGCTGGCAGATCATCCCGGCGAACATGGGCGAGCTGACGAAGCGGCCCGAGCAGATCCAGGTCATGATGCAGCAGAAGAAGGTCGTCATCGCCGAGCTCGAGAACGCGTGAGCGGATGCCGCGGGCGGCCGCCCGTGGCATCCGTCACCGGTCGGCGCGGCGGACGTCCGTGCTCGCAGCGCCCGCGCTCAGCGCCCCGTGGCCGTCAGCGCCCGTTGACCTTCTCGATGTCCATCACGAGGATCACGCGGTCGGCCTTGTCGGCCGGCGCCTGCGCGTGCGGGTCGCCGTAGCGCTGCCCGAGCCGCACGTAGAAGGCGCCCTCGGGATCGGGGATCACCTCCGAGAGCCGGCCGCGCACCTCGACGTAGCGGAGCGGGTTCTCGGGGTCGAGCGCCTCGAGCGTCATGTTCGGGTCGGCCTGCAGGTTGCGGAACTTCGCGCGCTTCGTCGTGTGCGTGAAGCGGATGGTGCCGGTCTCGGCATCGTGCTCGAACCACATCGGGTTCACCTGCACGCCGCCACCGGGGCGCACGGTCGCGAGGTGTCCGAAGACGGGCGCGGCGAGGATGCGGGCGGCGTGGTCGTCGAGTTCGTTGGTCATGACGTGGTCAACCCGTGCGGCGCCGTTCGCATTCCGCGCGACGTATGCGCGGCGGAGTCCCGTTCGCGCGAGGGAGTCCACGCCGCTCGGGATTCGGCCGCGAGAATGGGCTTCCAGCGTGGTGCCCGCTCGCGGACGCGTCAGATCTCGGTGTGCCCGAGTTCGGGCCCCGCCAGCGTGCGCACGACCGGCTCGGCGAAGCCCTCGAACTCGAGCACGACGACCTCGTTCGCGCCCGCACGCGTCACCGGCGCAGGCACGATGAGCGTGCGCTGGGGGCCGCGGCGCCAGTAGCGCCCGAGCAGGAACCCGTTGACCCACACGAGGCCCTTGCCCCAGTGCAGCGTGTCGAGGAACAGGTCGGCGGGCCGGTCGAGTTCGAGCACCGCGGTCGCGAACGAGGGTCCGACGACGAGGCTCCCGCCGTCGGCCCCGTCGCCCGGGCGAGCGACGGCGTCCGCGCCCGACCCGGTGACGCCGCCGCCAGTCACAGCGGCGCCACCGAGACCTGAACCGACCGACGAGCCCGCGGCCGGGGCTGCGGTCGCGCCGACGAGCTCGACCGCCCGAACGACCTCGGGCACGCGCTCGAGGTCGATGGGACGGACGCTCCAGCCGGTGAGCTCGACGCCGTCGAGCGCGACCCCGCCGATGAGCCCCTTGTGCTCGCCGAGACGCGATCCGTAGTCGACGCGGCCCTGGTCCTCGACGAGGATCACGAGCTCGCCGCGCGTGCGGGGAAGCACGATCGAGCGCTCATGGGCGTCGCGCGACATGACGCCCACGGGCACGCCGTCGAGCAGCACCCAGGCGCGGTCGCGCACCTCCTCGCCGATCGTGAGCACGCCGGGACGGACGACGGTCGAGTCGCCGTCGGCACCCTCGCCGGCCAGCGTCGTGGCGAACAGCGCGAGGCCGCGGTAGTGGCCGAGCGCATCGAAGGTCGGCACCTGCGCGTGCAGCGCCTCGTCGCCGAGCGCTCCCCCGGCGACGGCCGCGAGCAGCGACGGCCCCGCGACGAGCGGTGCCTCGAGCGCGGGCGCCGGCGCCGCGGCATCCGGAACCTCGTCGGGCACGGGGGCGTAGCGCGCGATGACCTCGCGGAACGCCCAGTACTTCTCGGTCGGGTGCCCGGCCTCGTCGAGCGGGGCGTCGTAGTCGTAGCTCGTCGTGATCGGCGCGTAGCGTCCCTTGTCGTTGGCGCCGTTCGTGAGCCCGAAGTTCGTGCCCCCGTGGAACATGTAGATGTTCACCGACCCCCCGGCGGCGAGCAGCAGGTCGAGTTCGTGGGCGGATGCCGCGGCATCCGTCGTGTGGTGATGCGAGCCCCAGTCGTCGAACCAGCCGCACCAGAACTCCATGCAGACGAGCGGACCCGTCGGCTGGAACTCGCGGAGCGTCTCGAGGCGCTCGAGCGTGCGCGAGCCGAACGAGCCCGTGAGGTGCAGGCCCGGCAGGCTGCCGTCTGCGAGCATCTGCGGGGTGGGCTGGTCGATCGTCGTGAGCGGCACCGTGATGCCGGCCTCGCGCGTGACGTCGACGAGGTGCTCGAGGTAGCGCTTGTCGGAGCCGTAGGCGCCGTACTCGTTCTCGATCTGCACGAGGATCACCGAGCCGCCGGTGTCGACCTGCCGGGGGGCGACGATCTCGTAGACGTTGCGCAGGTACTCGCTCACGGCCTCGAGGTAGCGCGGCTCGGATCGGCGGATACCGACCCCGCGGTCGCGGAAGAGCCAGGCCGGCAGGCCGCCGTTGTCCCACTCGGCGCAGATGTAGGGGCCGGGGCGCACGATCGCGTGCATGCCCTCGGCGGCCACGAGGTCGAGGAACCGCCCGAGGTCGAGCCCGTTGGAGGCGTGCCACTCGCCCTGGTGCGGCGCGTGCCGATTCCAGGCGACGTACGTCTCGATCGTGTTGAGGCCCATGAGGCGGGCCGTGCGGATGCGGTCGGCCCACAGGTCGGGGTGCACGCGGAAGTAGTGCAGGGCGCCCGAGAGCACGCGGAACGGGGCTCCGTCGAGTTCGAAGTCGGTCTCGCCGATCGCGAAGCGGCTCTGGGGAGGCTGGGCGGTCACGGGGCATCCGTTCTGGATCTGACCGGCGGGGCCGGCGACGGTGGAGGTGGTGCTGGTGGTGCTGGTGGTGCTGGTCGTGCGGTGGTGCTGGTGGTGCGCGGCGGGGCCGGCCGACGGATGCCGGCCGACCCCGCCGAGGGTGCTACTTGTTGACGCTGAAGCCCTGGTCGTTGCCGTACGACACGAGCTGGTCCTGCCAGTTCGCGAGGGCGTCGTTCAGGTCGGTGCCGTTGGCGTACGCCTGGCCCACGGTGTCGCCGTAGATGCTGTTCGCGTAGACCTGGTAGGGCAGGTACTGCCAGCCGCTCGAGACGTCCTTCGAGGCCTGCGTCAGCACCTCGTTGATCTTCTGGCCGCCGAAGTAGTCCGACTCGTAGGCGAGGAAGTCGGGGTCGCTGAGCTCCGCCGTGGTCGACGGGAAGCCGCCCGACTGCAGGAACACGTCGATCGACGCGGGGTCGCTGTTCAGCCAGCGGAGGAACGCCGCGGCGAGCGCCGGGTTCTTCGACTGCTTGGTGACCGACTGGCCGCCGCCGCCGTTCTCAGCGGCGACGGGGGTGCCGTCGTAGGTCGGCATCGGGGCGACCGCCCAGTCGCCGGCCGCGTCGGGCACGCTCGACTCGAGCACGCCGGGCATCCAGGCGCCGATCACGAGCGAGGCGATCGAGCCGTCGCCGAGGCCCTTGTACCACTCGTCGCTCCAGCCGGGCGTGTCGGAGAGCAGGTCGCCCTCGATGAGCTGGTTCCAGACGCCGGTCCACTTCTGGGTGCCCTCGTCGGCGAGGTCGATGGTCACGTCGGTGCCGTCGGCCGAGAACGGGCGGCCGCCGGCCTGCCAGAGCATGCTCGTGGTGAAGCCCGAGTCGCCGGTGTCGGCCGTGATGTACTTCGTCGGGTCGGCGGCGTGGAGGTCCTTCGCGGCCTGCACGTACTCGTCCCACGTGGTGGGAACGGCGATGCCGAACTCGTCGAAGACCTTCTTGTTGTAGAAGAGGGCCATGGGGCCCGAGTCCTGCGGCAGGCCGACGAGCTGGTCGCCGACGTTCACGGCACCCCACGTCGAAGCGCTGAACTTGCCCTCGAGGTCGTCCATGCCGTACTGCTTCAGGTCGACGAGCGAGTCCGACAGGGCGAACTGCGGAATGGCGTAGTACTCGATCTGCACGACGTCGGGTGCGCCCGAGCCGGCCTTGATCGCGTTCTGGAGCTTCGTGTACTCCTCGGTGTTCGTGCCCGCGTTGACGAGCTCGACGTCGACCTTGGGGTAGGCCTTCTCGAACGCGGCGACCTGGGCCTCGGCGCTCGGGGTCCAGCTCCAGTACGTGAGCTTGCCGCCGGCCTCGAGGGCGGCGTCGAGGTCGGCCGCCGAGCCCGAGCCGCCGGAGCTGCTGCCGCCGTCGCCCGACGAGCAGGCGGCGAGCGTGCCGATCAGTGCCGCGGCTGCGACCACCGAGAGGGTCCGCCTGACGGCGGAGCGAGCGATGCTCATGGTGTTTCCCTTCACTTCGTTGTGTGCCATGTGAGTCCGGGGCAGGACGCTCCGGTGTGAGCGGATGGTGCGGTGTGCGGTTGGTGCGTTGACGCCGTGCGGTGCCGCTCGGTCACTGCTTGACGCTTCCGGCGCTGAGTCCCGACTGCCAGAACCGCTGCAGGCCGAGGAACGCGACGACGATGGGGACGATCGTGAGCAGGGAGCCCGTGATCACCAGGTTGTAGATGGGCTGGGCGGCCACGCCCGACGCCTGCGCGCTCCACTGGTTGAGGCCGACCGTGAGGGGGTACCAGGTCGGGTCGCTCAGCATGATGAGGGGCAGGAAGTAGTTGTTCCACGTCGCGACGACGGTGAACAGCAGCACGGTCACGATGCCGGGCGCGAGCAGGCGGATCGAGATCGTGAAGAACGTGCGGAACTCGCCCGCGCCGTCCATGCGCGCGGCCTCGAGCAGCTCGGTGGGCACCGAGTCGACCGCGTAGACCCAGATCAGGTACAGGCCGAACGGGCTGATGATCGACGGGATGATGATCGCCCACGGCGTGTTGGTGAGGCCGAGCTGGCTGAACATGAGGAACGTCGGCACGGCGAGCGCGGTGCCGGGCACGGCGATCGCGCCGAGCACCACCGCGAACACGGCCTTGCGCCCGGTGAAGCGGAACTTCGCGAGGCCGTACCCCGCGAGCGTGGCGAGCAGCGTCGCGCCGCCGGCTCCGACCACGACGTACAGGAGCGTGTTGCCGAGCCAGCGTACGAAGATGCCGTCGTTGTAGGTGAGCGTCTCCCAGATGTTCTGGAACAGCACGAAGTCGTCGCCGAACCAGAGCCCGAAGCTCGAGAACAGGTCGCCCTGGGTCTTCGTCGCGTTGATGACGAGCCAGATCAGCGGCACGAGGCTGTAGATGACGAAGATGCCCATGAGCAGCGTGAACGCGACCGACTTGCGCGGGCGCAGCGGCGAGGAGTACTTCGGGCGGTAGGCGCGACGCCTGGTGCCGCCGGAACGGCCGCCCTCGGCATCCGTGGTGGTCATCACTTCGGTCAGCGTGCTCATCGCTCTTCCTTCCGCGAGCCGCGCAGCTGCACGACGTAGGCGATGATGGCCGTCAGCACGCCCATGACGATCGCGACCGTGGCCGAGGCGTTGTACTGCTGGCCGTTGAACGACAGGTTGTAGGCGTACATGTTCGGCGTGAAGTAGGTCGTGATGATGTTCGGGGCGAGCGTGCGCAGGATGTTCGGCTCGTTGAACAGCTGGAAGCTGCCGATGATCGAGAAGATCGTCGCGATCACGATGGCGCCGCGGAGTGCCGGCAGCTTGATGCCCGTGATGACGCGCATCGGGCCGGCGCCGTCGAGCTCGGCGGCCTCGTAGAGGTCGGTCGGGATGACCTTCAACGCCGAGTAGAAGATGAGCATGTTGTAGCCGACGAACTCCCAGGTCACGATGTTGCCGATCGAGACGAGGATCCACTCGCGGGCGAACGGCGTGATGATGGTCGAGCCCAGCCAGTCGTTGATGTTGGCCGCGAGGCCGAAGTTGTCGCCGTAGATGAAGCCCCACATGAGCACGGCCACGACGGCGGGCACGGCGTAGGGCAGGAAGATCACGATGCGGAAGAAGCCGGATGCGTGCAGGCGGGCGCTGTCGATCGCGAGCGCCGCGACGAGCGCGAGGCCGAGCATGATCGGCACCTGGATCACCAGGAAGAGGGTGACGCGGCCGAGGCCCTCCCAGAACTGCGGGTCGACGAACAGGGCGCCGTAGTTCTCGAAGCCCACGAACGCGTTGCCGCCCACGAGCTGCTCGCGGTAGAGGCTGAGGTAGATCGAGTAGGCGACCGGCGCGATGAAGACGAGCAGGAACACCACGAGGAACGGGGCGACGAAGGCGAGGCCCTTCCATTCGCTTCGCTCGCGTGCCCGGCGACCCGGCCGCCGGGGCGGTCGTGCCGGTGCGGTTGCCGCGTCGCGGGAGGGCGCCGCGTGCGTGGACGTCGTTGTCATCGGATTCTTTCCATTCGGCAAGATGTTTACGTCAACATCTCGTGATGACACCGTAGCATGTTGACGTGAACATGCGCCAGTCTTCTGCAGAGGCGCACCGAGGGAGTACCGCATGACGACGACCACAGGCCAGGGCGCCGCGCCCGGCCGCCGCCGTGCACCGTCGATGGCCGACGTCGCCCGCGAGGCCAACGTCTCGGGGCAGACGGTGTCGCGCGTGTCGAACGGCCGCGACAACGTCGACGCCGCGACGCGCGACCGCGTGCTCGCGGCGATGGCCAAGCTCGGCTACCGGCCGAACAGCGCCGCGAGGGCCCTGCGCACCGGCCGCTTCCGCAGCATCGGCGTCATCATGTTCACCCTCTCGAGCTTCGGCAACATGCGCACGCTCGACGCGATCACCACGGCCGCGAGCGACGCCGGCTACTCGCTCACGCTCATCCCCGTGCCGCACCCGACCAAGGGCGAGCTGTCGGTCGCGTTCGACCGGCTCGCCGACGCCGCGGTCGACGGGGTCATCCTCGTCGTCGAGGCGCACCTGCTCGACGAGTCCGACGTCGAGCTGCCCGACGGGCTTCCCGTGGTCATCGTCGACGCGTCGGGCGACGAGCGCTTCCCCGGCGTCGACACCGACCAGGCACACGGCGCCCGCCTCGCCGTGCAGCACCTGCTCGATCTCGGCCACGAGACCGTCTGGCACGTCGCCGGCCCCGAGCGCTCCTACTCCGCCGCACGACGACGCGACGTGTGGGCCGAGACCCTCGCCGAGCACGGCGCATCCGCTCCCCCCGTGCTCACCGGCGACTGGTCGACCGAGGCCGGCTACGAACTCGGCCTCGAGCTCGCCGCGAACCCGGCCGTGACCGCCGTCTTCGCCGCCAACGACCAGATGGCGCTCGGCGTGCTGCGCGCCATGCACGAGACCGGCCGGGCGGTGCCGGCCGACGTCAGCGTCGTCGGCTTCGACGACATGGCCGAGTCGAGCAACTTCTGGCCGCCGCTCACGACCGTGCACCAGTACTTCGGCGAGGTCGGCCGCCGGTCGGTCGAGGCCCTCCTGCACGAGGTCGAGGTCGGCGAGCGTCGCGGCAACTCGCTCGTCGACGTCGAGCTCGTGGTGCGGCAGAGCACCGCCCCGCCGCGCGGCTGAAGCGTCGAGCGGCGCACGAACGCCGGCCCACGGCATCCGCTCGGGGGGGTCTGCTCCGACCGGAGGTCGACCCGCGGGTCAGGCCCGTTCGTCTGCCCCCGCGACGGCGGGCGCCGCGGCCGCCCGCAGGTACCGATCGGCGTACACGCGCAGCAGGTCGCGCAGCTCGGGCGGCGACTCGACCGTGAAGTCCATGCCGAGCATGCCGATGTACGCGGCGATCGTGTCGAGGCTGTCGGCTCCCGTCATGAGCACCGACTCGTCGGGCGAGACGGCCTCGACGACGCCGACGGCCGGATGGATGCGGTCGAGCACCGCGGATGCCGCGGCCGCGACGCGCAGCCTGGCGTGCACGTTCCATCCGCTCACCGCGACCTGCCGCATGGCGAACGCGGTGTAGTCGCCGCCGGGCACGAGCCGCGGATCGAAGCGGCGCCGCGTCGGCATGCGGGGGCGCATGCGGTCGGCCCGGAAGACGTCCCACTCCCCCGACTCCGGGTCGCGCGCGACGAGGTACCAGCGCCGGAGCCACGACAGCAGGCGGTACGGCTCGACGAGGCGCGGCACGTCGGCGCGGGTGTCGCCGTCGCGGCCGTCGCGGGTGTCGTCGGCGCGGCCGTTCCCGTGGCCCTCGTCGGCGTAGTCGAATCGCAGCCACTCGACCGAGCGGATCGCCGTCGCGATCGCCCGCAGCACCTCGGGATCGACCTCGGGATCGGGAGCGTCGGTGTCGTTGTTCGCCGGCGCGTTGTCGACGACGGTCGCGAAGGCGTCGACGGTCGGCCGCAGCCGGGGCGGCAGCACCTGCTCGAGCTTCGCGAGTGCGCGCCGGCTCGACTCGCCGACGCCCGCAACGCCGGTCGCCGCTCGCAGGCCGATCGCGACCGCGACCGCCTCCTCGTCGTCGAGCAGCAGCGGAGGCAGGCGCCCGCCCGCGCCGAGCCGATACCCCCCGACAGACCCCCGCGTCGCCTCGACGGGGTAGTCGAGCGCGCGCAGGCGTTCCACGTCGTTGCGGATCGTGCGCGTCGTGACGTCGAGCCGCGCGGCGAGCTCGGGACCCGACCACGAGGGGCGCGACTGCAGCAGTCCGAGCAGGGCCAGCAGGCGACCCGCGGTGTCGGTCACGAGGCCCTCGCACGAGTTCGGCTCATCAGGAACGATCCTTTCCGCTATCGACCGTACCGTCGAAGACATGAACAGCGCAGCCGACACCACCGCATCCACGTCCGCCACCGACATCCGCCCCTTCGTCGTCGACGTGCCCCAGGCCGACATCGACGACCTGCGCGAGCGCCTCGCCCGCACCCGCCTGCCTCAGGCCGCCCCCGCCGACGACTGGACCACCGGTACCCCGAACCACTACCTCTCCGACGCCGTCGAGCAGTGGAAGACGTTCGACTGGCGGGCCGTCGAGGCCCGCATCAACGCCGTGCCGCGCTTCACGACCGAGGTCGACGGGCAGCCGATCCACTTCATCCACGTCGTGTCGCCGCACCCCGACGCCACCCCGCTGCTGCTCGCGCACACCTACCCCGGCTCGTCGGCCGACTACCTCGACGTCATCGACCGCCTGGTCGACCCGGTAGCCCACGGCGGGCGCGCGGAGGACGCCTTCAGCGTCGTGATCCCGGATGCCCCGGGCTTCGGCTTCTCGAACCCCGTGCGCGAGTCGGGCTGGACCCTGGCCCGGGTGGCCCGCGCCTACGACACGCTCATGCGCCGGCTCGGCTACGAGCGCTACGGCGTGCACGGATCGGACAACGGCGCGATGGTCGCCCGCGAACTCGGCCTGCTCGAGCCCGAGGGGTTCCTCGGGCTGCACGTGCTGCAGCTCTTCTCGTTCCCGTCGGGCGACCCGAGCGAGTTCGAGCGCCTCGAGCCGACGGACTACGCAGGACTCGAGCACATGCAGTGGTTCCAGAAGGTCGGCGGCTACAACACCATGAACGCGTCGCGGCCGCAGACGATCGCCGCCGCGCTCAGCGACTCCCCCGTGGGGCTGCTCGCCTACAGCGAGCTGTTCGAGTCGTTCGGCAACGGCACCTCGAAGGTGCCGCTCGACGCGATCCTCACGGCCGTCAGCATCGCCTGGTTCACGAACGCGGCGGCCGGCATGAGCCGCGCGTACTACGAGAACGCGCAGGTCGAGGCCGAACCCGTGGTGAACCACGCCCGCACCGGGGTCGCCGTGTTCGCCGACGACTTCCAGACGATCCGGGTCTTCGCCGAGCGCGACAACGACGCGATCGTGCACTGGAGCCGGTTCGCCGAGGGCGGGCACTTCGCCGCGCTCGAGGTGCCCGACGTGCTCGCGGGCGACATCGCGACGTTCTTCGCCGGGGTCCGCTGAGCGACCTCGCAGACCCGTCATCAGGGCGAGCGGATGCCGCGGCCACCGGGTTCGTCCCGGTCGTCCGCGGCATCCGCTCGTTCCGACCGACGCTCAGGCGAGCAGCAGCGGGATCAACTGGATGCCGATCGCACTCGCGACGAACCGGTTGCGCCGGTCGCCGGTGAGCTGCGCGGCCCAGTCGAAGCGTCCGAGGTCGACCAGCTCGACGAAGCCGCCCTCTGGCGCGTGCACGCCGAAGCCCACGCGCAACCCGTCGTAGTAGCGGGTCTCGAGCGGCTCGCGCACGAGCTCGACGTCGGGCCACCGCGCGACGACGGCCTGCGCGATCCGATCGCCGAGCACCTCGCGCGGGCCGTCGACGCGCACGATCGCCCTGGGTGCCGTTCCCGCGCCGAGCCCCGCTCGGGCGGCCGTATCGAGCAGGCCCCGGTACCCCGCCAACTGCCCCAGCACGGCGTCGACCTCGAAGGCGTCATCCGCTCGCCCGCGGCCGGCGTCGGCCATCGCGAACATCCGGAAGTGCCGCGTTCGGGCGCGCCCCGCGGGTGCCGCCTGCATGCGGAGCGTCTGGTGCACGGTGCACAGCCGCACCTCCTCGCCCGGCACGGCGCGGAGCCGCCGCGCCGCCTCGAGGGCGAGCACGTTCGTCGGATCCGACACGACCTCGACCGGCCGGATCGTCGAGAGCACCCGGTCCTGCGAGGTGGGCGCGAGCACCGACGTCGAGCCGAGCGGCGCCACCGGCGAGAGGAGCAGGGCGTCGTATCCCGATGCCGCGTCGAGCGCGATCGCGTCGAGCGCCACGCTCGTGCGGAGGTCGACGGGCGAGACGGCGACGAGCGAGTCATCGGCCCACTGCTCCAGCAACCCGGCGGGGCGGCGCGTCGCCGCGGCATCCCGCACCTCGGCGAGCAGCTCGCCGCGGCGATCGTGCACCGCAGGACGATCGGATGCCGCGTGGCGGCCGTCGGCGTTCATCGCCCCATCATGGCGCGAGCCCGCGACGGGCGCACGCGTCAGCCGCGCGGCGCGAGCTCGAGCGTGTAGAAGACGCTGTTCGGGTCGAGCGCGTACGAGCCGAACGGGGGGCACTCGACGAATCCGGCCCGCTCGTACAGCGACCGGGCGGGTGCGAAGAACGGCTCGGTGCCCGTCTCGAGGCTGATGCGGGCGTAGCCGCGGCCGCGGGCCTCGTCGAGCACGTGCTCGAGCAGGCGGCGACCGAGGCCACGACCGCGCGCCGCGGCATCCGTTCGCATCGATTTCAACTCGCCGTGGTCGGGCGAGAGCTGCTTCAGCGCGACGCAGCCGAGCAGGTCGTCGCCGTCGGCGACGGCCCAGAACGTGATCGACGGGTCGGCGAGGCCCGAGACGTCGAGCGCGTGCACGCTCTCGGCGGGCGACGTGGCGTGCATGTCGGCGAGGTGGTCCTCGAGCAGGCGCAGCACGCGCGGGTCGGTGAGGTCTCCGGGGGCGATCACGAGGTCAGGCACCGGACGATTCTCACATCCCCGTGCGTCGGGCAGGTTTCGCGGGGCGCACCCGGCCGCCCGGCCCGCGTGCACTCCGGACGCTCGCGCCGATCAGACCTCGACCGCGACGCCGTCGACCAGCCACACGGCCCGGTCGTGCACGGATGGCTCGGACCCGTCGATCGCGTCGCGCAGCCCCGCCTCGCCGTCGACGAAGTGCGACCACCCGTCGTAGTGCGCGAACGTCGCCACCCGCGGAGCCGCGATGGCGACGAGATCGACGACGTCGCGCCCGGTCATCGTGAACCGCAGCGGCCCGGTCACCCCGAAGCGCACGCCGCCGACGTTCGCGAGCATGACGTCGATCGAGAGCTCCTCGGCGACGCGCCGAAGCGGCCCGAACATCACGGTGTCGCCCGTGATCCAGAGCGCCACCCGCTCCTCGCCCTGGCGCCGCACGGCGAACCCGATGACGTCGCCGACGATCGCGTGGGTGAGGGGTGGGCCGTGCCGGCACGGCGTCGCCGTGATCACGAGGGTCGGCAGGCCCGGCCGGGGGCCGGTCAGGGTCACGGACTCCCCCGCGGCGAGCCCATGGAGCCGGTCGGCGGGCACACGTCGACCCGGGTCGCCCTGTCCGAGTCGCCCGGCACCGCTCGCCGTCGTGACGACCGCCCCGGCCGAGGGCAGCATCGCGCGCCCCGCCTCATCGAGATTGTCGGCGTGATGGTCGTGGCTCACGAGCGCGACGTCGACGTCACCGAGGTCGACGACCTCGATGGCCGGCCCGGCCGTCTTGGTCGAGCCCGTGCCCCAGCCGAACGCGTAGTGGCGCCCGGCGGGGTCGAACGTCGGGTCGACGAGCAGGCGCCATCCGTCGAGCTCGACGAGCACGGTGGGGCCGCCGATGCGCGTCAGCTTCATGCCCGTGACACTAGGCCAGCCGGGTGCCTCGCGTCGAGGACCCGTTCGGGTCACGCCGCACGAGCCGCCACCCGCCTGCCGGGTCCGACGTGCGGGTCGGCGAAGCGAGCGGCCGACCGTGGTCCGGCTGTGCGAGCCCGCCGATCGACGGCGAGCGGCAGAGATCAGTGGATGCACCGATTCCCGCACGCCGCGGCATCCGGAAGACTGCGGTCATGAAACGTAGGGTCGTCTCCGTTCTCTCCGCCGTGGTCGCCGCGATCCTCGTCTCCGGCCTCGCCTCCTGCACGTCGACGCCTGCTGACGCACCCGCGCCCGACCCTTCCGCGGCACCCGTCGTGGAACCGGTGGAGGCGGGCGAGTGGGCGCCGAGCACCCGGACGGACGAGCTGCTGCTCGGGATCGAGTCCTCGGCGGCGTCAGGTGGTCCCACGGGCCAGCAGGCCGTCGACGCGTTCGCGGCGACCTTCGGCGGCGACGTCCCCGGGGCGACGGCGACCGACCTGCCGTCGGGCGACGGCGTCGGCCTCACCTACGCCCTCGGCCTCATGCGCGCGCACCGGTCGGAGCTGACCGCTGAACAGGCGGCGGCGCTCGACGCGGCATCCGGGTATCCGGTCGACGGAGAATCGGCACCCGCGAGCCTGGACACGAGCCCGGACGCGAGCCCGGACGCGGCACCGGCGCCGGTCGGAGCCGGCCCGGTCACGGCCGCGCGCGCCGAGCCGTCGCCCCGCTTTCGCAAGCCGATGACGGCGGCGGAACGGAGCCGTCTGGAACGGCTCGCCGGCGAGGCGGCAGCGGACTGGGTCGCGTACCGCCACGACTTCGCCAAGTTCACCCCGCAGATCCTCTACTCCGAGGCGCTCGTGCGCGCGCCCGGCGGCGAACCCGGCTTGGCCGCCGCGAGCGCGGACGTCGATGCGGGCCTCACGACCTGCAAGATCACGATCTACCGCCACGGTATGGACGCGAAGCCCGACGACGCGGGCTGGTTGTCCGTGATGGCCCACGAGTACTTCCACTGCGTGCAGGCCTCGTGGAACAAGTCGGCGTGGACGTACTCGCCGTCGTGGGTCGTCGAGGGCTCGGCCGAATTCGCGGCTCAGGACCTGTACCGCACCCGCCGCGCGCACACGAACGGGATGTACGTCGACTGGTTCGCCGACCAGTCCAAGCCGCTCTCGGCGAGCACCTACGGCGCGTGGGCGCTCTACGAGACGTTCCGCCAGGCCGGGGGCGACCCGTACGCCGCCATCCGCCGCATGATCGAGACGAACTCGCAGGCGACCGGAGCTGCCCTCCGGAACGGCCGGATGACCGACGCGCGTTTCCAGTTGCGTGCGGCCACGGCATCCTCCCGCACGGCCGACCGGGGCGTCTCGGAGATCACGGACCCGACACGGTGGAACCTCGCCTGGCCGTCTTCCGAGCCCGAGGACGGGCCGCACGACAACCACCGGAGCATCGAGATCGGGCTCGGCGTCTCGGAGTACGAGTACGGGACCCCCGCGAACCACGCGTTCTCGCACGGCGTCGAACGACTCACCTTCACGCGCGGTGTCGGCCTCGCGACGATCGCGCCGACCGGAACGCCGGTCGCCCTCAAGGCGGACGGTCTATTGCGCAGCGTAGGCGACGGCGGCGCGGTCACGTTCTGCTTCGACGCGTCGGGCTGTCGGTGCCCGGACGAGTCCGGAACCGACGCGGTCCCCCTGGACTCGCGCGAGATCCTGATCGCCCGGGCGATGATCGAGACTCCCGGCATGTACTCGGTCAATGCGGAGGAATGGGATGCCGCACAGTGCGAGAAGCGGAAGCCCGAGACCGCCGGCACCTACGGCGATCCGCACATCGCGACCTTCGACGGCCTCTCGTTCGACGTGATGACCCGGGGCGAGTTCGTCGCCGCGCGCGACGCGAGGGGCGGCTTCGAGGTGCAGACCCGCCACGAGCCGGTGCGCACCGGCACGAACGTCGCCGCCGGCAACAGCGCCGTGGCGCTCCGGGTCGGCGGGCAGCGGATGACGCTGACGGGGGCGGAGTTCACGGTGTCGGCTCCCGTGACCGTACGGGTCGACGGTGCGGTCGAGACCCGCAGCTCGTTCCCGCTGGGCACCGCGGAGGTGGCGTTCGACGACACGTCGGGCGTGCGCCGCTGGACGGTGACCCTCGCCGACGGTAGCACCGTGTCCATTGCCTGGAACGCCTGGTTCTTCGTGGACCTCGCGCTGACCGACGACCGGGCTGCGCGAACGGTCGGGCTCCTCGGAACGGGCAACGGCGACCTCGACGACGACCTGCGCCTGCCCGACGGCACGTCGCTCCCGCCCGACGGCGACCTCGAAGACGACTTCGCGCAGGCCTGGTGGATCGAGCAGGACGAGTCCCTGTTCGACTACGAGAGCGGCCGCACCACCGAGAGCTACCGCGGCGCGGCATCCGACCCGGTCGCCGCCGACTCCGAGGAACGACGCGAATGCGCAGCCGCGCTCGGGGTGCGCGCGACGCGCAGCGAGGTGGACGCATGCGCGATCGACCTCATGGTCACGGGCATCCGCGCGATGATCGATTCGTATCGCACGGTCGTGGACGAGCGCGTCGAACACGAGGACCTCGTCTGGGTCCCGGTTCCGGTCGCCCCGGGGCCCGTCGAACCGGAGGTGCCGGAGCCGGAGGTCGACGTCGTCGACGCCGTGGCCGGGAAGCCCTCCCGCGTGCTCGAGGGCACGACGCCCGACTTCGGGAACGACCCGATCGACTCGGGTGCGATCGCCGTGCCACGAGGCGCGTTCATGCTCCTGCGCACCTCCGACTGCGGGGTCGGTGTCGAGATCCGCGTCGACGTCGCAGATCTCGACGACGAGGACGACGGCGTCCCTGTGGCGCTCTGCGGCAACCGATTCACCTTCAACAACGGCAGCGGAGTGACCACCGATGGTGAGGGGTACGGTCTCGTCGGCCCCGCCGGGGATCGCCGGGTCGAGCTCCGCGCGAGCTCCAGCGTCGGCGAAGCCGACATACGCGTGGAGGTGTTCGTCGATCCGACGCCCGCACTCGTCGACCAGGCGACGCTCGCTCGCGATCGTGGCTGGTCGGGTGCCCTGGCGGGTGTGGCCGACGCCGTCGTGCTGCTCCCGCAGTCCGCGGACCGGCAGCAGGCGTGGGATGCGTCCGGCCTCGAGGTCGCGTGCATGAACCTCGGCTACGGCGCCGCGCTCTCGAAGCAGTTCAGCGCCCTCGAGCCGAGCTGCCGCCACAACCCTCCGATCGTCGTCTCCGCGACCGGCCCCGACCCGCTGCCCGTCGTGCTGTTCAGCCGCACCCCGGACCGCACGGCGGTTCAGCTCTCCGCAACGGAGTGACCGGGAGGGTGCGGTGCGCCTGCGCACCGCACCCACCGGCGGTGCTGCCCGGGCTCAGGCCGCCACGGTCGAGCGAGCATGCGCGAGCGCCCACTCGAGGGCGTGGTCGGCGACCTCCTCCCAGCCGGGTTCGGCGCAGATCCAGTGCGAACGGCCCGGGAACTCGACGTACTCGGTCAGGGCGGGCGACTTCGCGTAGTGCTTCGCGTTCGACTTGTTCACGCTCGGCGGCATGATGTGGTCCTTCTCGCCGCCGATGAACAGCAGCGGCGCGCGGTCCTTCGCGTAGTCGACCCAGGTCTCCTGGTGGCCGGGCGTGAAGTTCGCGAGCAGGCCGTACGCCCAGATCCAGTTGCCGGGTGCCGGGATCGCGAACTCCTCCCACACTGCGTCGGAGTCCTCGCGCGAGAGGGTGTTGGCGAACGCGTAGTGGAACTCCTCGGGCGTGAACGCGACGGCCTTGTGGAGGTTCGCCGGGTTCTTCAGCGCGGGGAACAGCGACTTCGCCTGCGACAGCGGCGTGACCCGGACGCCCTCGGTCGGCGCCGAGTCGACGACGACCGCCGCGGCGCCGAGGCCGCGGGCGAGCAGCAGCTGCGTGAGCGTGCCTCCGAACGAGTGCCCCATGATGATCGGCGGCTTCGGTAGCGCCTCGATCTGGGCCGCGAGGTGGTCGACGGTCTCGGGGACCGTGAGGTTCGCGATCACGTCGGGGTTCTCGCGCAGGGCCTCGACCTCGATCTCGAAGCCCGGGTACCCGGGGGTGATCACGGTGAAGCCCTTCGCCTCGAAGCGCTCCTTCCAGCCGCGCCAGCTGCGCGGGGTCATCCAGAGGCCGTGCACGAGCACGATGGTGTCGGGGGCCTCGGGGGCGGTGTCGTCGGTCATGAGCGGTGTCCTTTCGGGGCGGTGAGGGTGAGGTGGGCGGAGCCGGACGGAGCGGGACGGATGCCGCGGGCGGGCGCCGCGGCATCCGCTCGTTCACGAATCGATGAACGCGAGCAGGTCGGCGTGCAGCCGGTCGCGGTCGGTGTCTGGCAGGCCGTGGGCGCCCCCCTCGTAGACGAGCAGGGTCGCGCCGTCGATGAGCTCGGCCGAGCGTGCGCCGCCGACCTCGAACGGCACGATCTGATCGTCGTCGCCGTGGATCACGAGCGTCGGCACGTCGACCTTCGCCAGGTCGGGCCGGAAGTCGGTGGCCGAGAACGCGGCGATGCACTCGTACGCGGCCCGGTGTCCGCAGGCCATGCTCTGCAGCCAGAACGCGTCGCGCACGCCCTGCGACACGTCGCCCGAGCGGTTGTTGCCGAAGAACGGCCCGTCGGCGAGGTCGCGGTACAGCTGCGAGCGATCGGATGCCTCGCCCGCGCGAATGCCGTCGAACACCGCGATCGGCAGGCCGCCGGGGTTGTCGGGGGTTTCGAGCATGAGCGGCGGCACGGCCGAGACGAGCACGAGCTTGGCGACGCGCGCAGATCCGTGTCGGCCCACGTAGTGCGCGATCTCGCCGCCGCCGGTCGAGTGGCCGACGAGCGTCAGGTCGGTGAGGTCGAGCGCGTCGATGAGGCAGGCGAGGTCGTCGGCGTAGGTGTCCATCTCGTTGCCGTTCCACGTCTGGCTCGAACGCCCGTGCCCGCGACGGTCGTGCGCGATCGCCCGGTGGCCGTGCTCGGCGAGGAACAGCGCCGCGGCCTCCCACGCGTCGGCGTTCAGGGGCCAGCCGTGGCTGAGCAGCACCGGTGTGCCGCCCGACCCCCAGTCCTTGTAGAAGATCTGCGCGCCGTCATCGGCGGTGACGTAGGGCATGGCGCCTCCATCCAGCTGGCGATCGCGGGTGCGAATCGCGGATGCCTCGATGCTGGCGCGCGGGCACGCGGCACCGAATCACGTGGTGCGCGTAGTCGTGAGGATCAGCCTGCGGGGTAGCGCTCCGCGAGCTGTCGCCTCGACGTGATGCCGAGCTTCCGGAACACCTTGCGTAGGTGGTAGTCGACCGTGTTCGCGCTGATGAACAGCTCGGCTCCGATCTCGGCATTCGTGCGGCCGGCCGACGCGAGCCGGGCGACCGTCGCCTCCTGCGGGGTGAGCGCGTCGGCGGTCGACTCGCCCGGCGCGTGGGCGACGACGTGCTCCCCCGTGGCCTCGAGCTCGCGACGGGCGCGTGCGGCGAACGCGGGCGCCGCGACGCGTTCGAAGATCGAGAGCGCGAGGCGCAGCTGCTCGCGGGCGTCGCGTCGACGCCGCACGCGGCGCAGCCACTCGCCGTAGACCAGGTGCCCACGCCCGAGCTCGCCCCGAGCCCCGGTCGCAGCGAGGTGCCCGATCGCCGCTCGGTAGAGGGTCTCGGCGTCGTCGTCGCTCGCGAGCAGCGCCGCGGCGCGGGCCGCGACGCCTCGGATCCACGGCGTGCCGCTCACCCCGGCGTACCGCGCGAGCCGGGCAGCCGCGTCGCGCACCGCGGGATCGTCGCCACGACCGCTGCGCGCTCCCGCCTCGACGAGCTCGGGCAGCTGCTGGTACGTGACCTGCAGGAAGTCCCGGGCGACCATCGGCGCGAGTCGGGCGTAGGCGGCATCCGCTCGCCCGTCGGCGAGGTCGCGCGTGCTGAGCCCGGTCATGGCGATCGTGTGCGCCCCGACGAATCCGCTCTCCAGCGTGCCCTGCGCGACCTGCTCGACCACTTCGACGGGCGCACCGGTCCACGCCAGCACCGCCGCGTTCACGACCTGCTCGGCGTCGTAGCCGATGGCGCGACGGAGCTCGCGCACCTCGTCGACGTAGCGGGCGGATGCCGCGGGGTCGCCGCGCACGAGCTCGATCTCGCCGAGCAGCCACAGCGTCGTGTCGAGCACACGCAGGTTGCCCGCGTCGCGGGCGGCGGCCGCAGTGCGCTCGAGCAGGTCGACGCAGGCCTGTTCGTCCCAGAGCCCCATCGTCAACGCGATGCCGAAGTACCCGAGGTCGAGCAGCTGGTCGTCGGCGGAGGCGAGCAGCATGTCGACGGCCTCGCGCATGGGCGGCACGGCCTCCTCGTACGGCAACAGGATGTGCGCCGCGAGCCCGCGCAACGCGATCGATCTCGGGCCATCGACGACCCCGGCGCCGGCCGCGAGCCGTTCGCCGAGTTCGGACAACGTGGCCCCTCTGACCGCCCATTCGGCGGTCAGCTCGACCTCGAACGCCCGCACGAGGGCACGCTGCTCGAGTTCGGGTGCCAGACCGTGGAAGAGCTCGGCGGCACGGAGCAGGTTCGCCGTGCCGCCCAGCACCCCGTCTGCGTCGGCGACGAACAATGCGAGCATCGAACGAAGCATGAGCAGGCGGCCCTCGGTGACCGGGTCGGCGGTCGCCTGGTCGATGCGGTCGAGGAGCTCGAGCGCGAGCTGGGCGGCACCGGCCGATGCCGCGGCCTCGGCCGCAGCCATGAGCCTGGCGTCGCGAAGGGGGCCGGGCGTCGTGAGGTCGGCGGCCCCGGTGAGCAGTCGCGCGCGCGAGGCGGTGCCGCCGCGGCCGCCCGCGGCATCCGCTGCCCGTTCCATGCGGTCGGCCACCTCGTCGTCGACACCCGCCACGGCCGCCGCCGCGTGCCAGACCGCGAGGTCGGGGCGACCGTGCTCGTCGGCGACTTCGCGCAGCACCGCGTGCACCTCGCGCCGCTCGGCGGCGGGCATCGCGTTGTAGACCGCGGCGCGCACGAGCGGGTGCCTGAACCGCACGCGTTCCCGCACCGACGCGAGTCCCGCCCGCTCGGCCGGCGCCGCGGCATCCGCCGGCGAGCCGAGGCGTTCGGCCGCCTCGTCGATGAGTTCGGCCCGACCGGTGGATTCGGCCGCCGCGATGCCGAGCCAGCGACGGGTCTCCGCCGGCAGCGCCTCGACCGCGCGCAGGTACGTGGACTCGAGCCGAAGGCCGATCGGCACCGGCCCGAGCCCCAGCGACGAGTCGGTGAGCTGCTGCGCGGTGAACTCGGTCGCCAGGTCGATGAGGGCGAGCGGGTTGCCACCGGTCTCCTCGGCGAACCGCGTCGCGACGAACGGATCGACCGGTTCGGCCGCCGAGCGATTGAGCAGCTGCACCGCGTCGTGTCCGTCGAGGCCGCCGAGCTCGAGCACGGCCACGCCCGCCGCCGTGACCTCGACCCGGCCGTCGGGACGCGACGCCAGCAGCAGCGCGACCGACTCCGCCTCGAGCCGGCGACCCACGAACGCGAGCACCTCGAGCGACTCCGCGTCGACGAGGTGCGCATCGTCGATCACGCAGACCAGCGGCTGTCGCTCGGCTGCGGCCGCGAGCAGCGACAGCATGCCGAGCCCCACGAGGTAGCGGTCGGGCGGCGGGCCGTCGTCGACGCCCGCGGCGATGCGCAGGGCTGCGGCCTGGCGGGGCGGAAGGCTCACCACGAGGTCGGTGAACGGGGCGCCGAGCCGCTGCAGCGCGGCATAGGGCATCGCCTGCTCGGCCTCGAAGCCGTGCGCGCGCACGACGCGGACTCCGACGACCTCGCGCGTGGCCGCCTCGAGCAGCGCCGTCTTGCCGATGCCCGGCTCACCGCGGATCAGCAGCGCCGACCCTCGCCCGTTGCGCGCCGAGCCGACCAGCTCGGCGAGACGCTCACGCTCGCCGGCACGGCCGAGGAGCGCGGGCGGTGGCGTGTCGATGCTGCCCACCGTAGTGGAGCGCTCTCACGGAGCGCCACGGCGGATTCGGCGGACGTCCCGAATGTCACCGGATGCCGCGAACACGCCGTCGTGCACGGGCGGCGCGCCGCGGCATCCGTCGCTCATCGCGACATTTCGGAGACCGGCTACAGCGCCCCGGTCGCCGGCGTCTCGCGCACGACGCCGGCGCTCTCGAACACCAGCAGGCGGTCGGCGAGCTTGTCGACGAAGAAGCGGTCGTGCGACACGACGATGACGGCGCCCGGGAAGTGCGTGAGCGCGCGCTCCATGACCTGGGTCGACGTGATGTCGAGGTGGTTGGTCGGCTCGTCGAGCACGATGACGGCCGCGCCGGAGAGCAGGCACTGCGCGATCGCGACGCGCGCCCGCTGCCCGCCCGAGAGGGTGCCGATCTTCTGCTGCAGGTCGGCCTCGGAGAACTGCAGCATCGCGAGGAAGCGGTTCACCGACTTCTTCGTCGCGGTGAAGGCGAGCGAGTCGGGGTAGGCGTTCACGGCATGGCCGACGGTGTCGGTGAGATCCAGCTCGGCGTAGACCCGGTTGTACGAGACGTACCTGGCGCCCTTCGCCCAGCGCACGCTGCCGGCATCCGCCTCGGTCTCCTCCGTGAGCACGTCGAGCAGCGTCGACTTGCCCGAGCCGTTCGAGCCGAGCACGGCCACGCGGTCGCCGCGCTTCAGGTCGAACGAGACGTTCTCGAAGAGCGGCGCGCCGCCGAACCCCTTGGTGAGGTTCGTCACCGTGAGCAGGTCGTTGCTGACCCGCAGGCCGTCGTAGATGCCCGTGATGATCTGGTCGATCGGGCGCGGCGCCTGGCGCTTCTTGATGTCGGCGAGGCGGCGCGCGACCGCGTTGGCCGGGTTGCGGGCGGCCTCGCGCCGGGCCGCCGAGGCGGCCTGCTCGTAGGCGAGCAGCTCCTCCTCATGGGCGAACTGCTTCTCGAGCATCTTCAGCCGCGACTGCTTGGCGTGCACGTAGGCCGAGTAGTCGCCCTCGTACTCCTGGAGGCGGTAGTTCTCGATCTCGATGATGCGGTCGACCACGCCGTCGAGGAACTGCCGGTCGTGGCTCACCACGAGCACGGCGCCCGCGAAGCCCTGCAGCCAGTTCTCGATCCACTTGACGCCGTCGAGGTCGAGGAAGTTGGTGGGCTCGTCGAGCAGCAGCACGTCGGGCGCCTGCACCAGGATCTGCGCGAGCGCGGCCCGGTTGCGCCATCCGCCCGACAGCCGCTCGACCGGCAGCGCGCGACGCTCGTCGTCGAAGCCGAGCCGCGTGAGCACGGTGTCGATGGTGGTCTCGTAGGTCCAGCCGCCGATGTGGTCCATGCGCTCGAACAGCTCGCCCTGCTCGGTCAGCAGCCGCGTCATCTCGTCGTCGGACATGGGCTCGGCGAGCGCCAGGCCGATCTCGTCGATGCGGGCCTGCGTCTCGTGCACGTCGGCGAAGTGCCCGCTCAGGATCTGCTGCACGCTCTGCTCGCCGTCGAGCTCGGAGAACTGCGAGAAGTACCCGATGGTCGTGCCGAGCGTGACGTCGCGCGTGCCGCTCGTGGGTTCGCGGCGACCGAGCACGACCTCGAGCAGGCTCGACTTGCCGGTGCCGTTCTTGCCGATCAGGCCGACCCGGTCGCCCTGCTTGAGCTTCAGGAACGCCTCCTTCAGCACGGGTCGTCCGTCGAACTCGATGGCGACGTCGTTCAGGCGGATCAGGCTCACGGGGGTCCTCTCGACTGGCACGTTCGAGGGCAGCCGAGCGGATGCCGCGTGCCGGAACTGCTGGCTGACACAGCGTACGCGGCTCCGACCGTGGGTTCGCCGCGGGTTAGCCCATGGGTCCGCGCGCGAGTTCGCGCCTTGGCCCGCCCGTGGCCTCGTCGAGCCCACCCGTGACGATGTCGGATGCCGCGAGTAACGTGTGCGCGGGATGAGAGGGGCTCCACCGATGACCGACGCCACGACCGCACTCGAAGCACTCCGTTCGCGCCTCACGGGCAGGCTGCTGCTCCCAGACGACGCCGACTACGACGCCGCACGGTCGCCGTGGAACCTCGCGGTGGAGCAACGGCCGGCCGCGGTCGCCTTCCCGGCCGACGTCGCCGACGTGCAGGCGATCGTCCTCGCCGCCGCCGAGGCCGGGCTGGGCGTGACGACCCAGCCGAACGGACACGGCGCCGCAGGCGACCTCGACGGCGTGGTGCTCGTGCGCCCGACGGCGTTCGACGAGGTCTCGGTCGACGTGCCGGCACGGGTGCTCCGCGTCGGAGCCGGCGTCAACTGGGGCGCCGCGCTGCAGGCGCTCGAGGGCTCCGGCCTCATCGGCCTGGCGGGCTCGAACCCCGAGGTCAACGTCGTGGGTCTCGCGATCAACGGCGGGCACTCGATGTTCAGCCGGCTCCACGGCCTCACCGCCCGGTCGATCGCGGCCCTCGAACTGGTCGACGCGTCGGGCGCCGTGCGCCGTGTCACTGGCCTCGACGACGACGACGAACAGGGCCGCGAGCTGATCTGGGCGCTGCGCGGCGGCGGCGCAGCCGGCTTCGGCGTCATCACCGCGATCGAGCTCGAACTGTTCCCCGGCGAGGCGCTGTTCGGCGGCGGCCTCGTGTTCGACGCGGAGCACGCGAAGCTCGTCATCGCGGCGGCGCTCGCGCTCGGCCGCGACGTGCCCGACCTGGGGCTCGACGTCGGCATGATGCAGTTCCCCGACCTGCCGGTCATGCCGCCGCACCTGCGCGGCCGCACGGTCGCCACGGTGAGCCTCGTGCACGTCGGCGACGAAGCGACAGGGCGCGGCTACGCCGACCGAGTGCTGGCCGTCGCCGAACCCATCGCGAACGCCCTCACCCCGTTCACGATCGGCGAGCTCGCGGCGGTCGCGGCCGAACCCACCGACCCCATGCCGACGGCCGACTTCGGGGCGTCGCTCGGCAGCGACGACGACGCCTTCGTCGCCGAGTTCGTCGAGGCGTTCCTGGCCGGAGCCTCGCACGGACTCACGCGCGCGGGCATGCGCCCCGTGGGCGGGGCGACGGCCGACGCGCTGGGCGCCGACCTCGCGGCGGTCGGGGCGGTCTCGGCCCCGCTCGTGCTGAACACCGGCGTGCTGCTCGCCGGCCCCGGCGTCGACCCCGAGGCGGCGCTGCAGCCGCTCCGCGACCTCGCGGCCAGGCACCCGGGCGGCGGGGGCATCCCGTCGATGCTCGGCCCGGGCCCGCTCGCGCTCGCCTACCGCCCGGAGGCACTCGAACGCCTGGCGGCCGTGAAGGGCAGCGTCGACCCCGGCGGCCTCTTCCGCGGCAACCGGGCGATCTCGGGTTGACCGGCGTGCACTACCTCGATCGGGCGACCGCGCGACGCGTTGCGGTGCACGCCCAGCTGCTCACCGCCGAGCGTCCGGTCGAGCTGGTGGGCATAGTGCGCCACCTCACCCTGCTGCAGGTCGACCCGACCGCCGCGGTCGCGCCGAACGCCGACCTCGTCGCGTGGAGCCGGCTCGGTTCGACGTACTCGCCCGCCGACCTGGTGCAGGCGGTCGAGCGCGACCGCACGCTGTTCGAGTTCGACGCGCTCGTGCGACCGATCGAAGACCTGCCGCTCTTCCGGGCCGAGATGGCCGAGTGGCCGACGTGGCCCAGGGCCCGCGACTGGCTCGAGCAGAACGCGGCGTTCCGGCGCGACATCCTGAACCGATTCGAGGACTCGCCCGAGCCGCTCGCCTCGCGCGACCTCGACGACACCAGCGCGGTGCCGTGGCAGTCGACCGGGTGGACCGGCGACCGCAACGTGAGCCGCATGCTCGAATGCCTCGCCATGCAGGGCGAGATCGCGATCTGGGGTCGGCGCGGGCGCGAACGGCTCTTCACGATCGCCGGCCGGATCCATCCGTCGTTCGACGAGCCGCCGGTGCTCACGCTCGAGCAGGCGACCTCCGAGCGCAACGGCCGACGGCTCACCGCGCTCGGCATCGCGAGGGCGAAGTCCACGAAGATGCCGCTCGAACCCGTCGACGTCGGGGCGGCCGGCGAGCCCGCCGAGGTCGAGGGCGTGCCAGGCGAGTGGCGGGTCGACCCCGCCGCGCTCGACGCGGTGCGAGCGGGCTTCAGCGGCCGCACCGCCCTGCTCTCCCCGTTCGACCGCCTGGTCTACGACCGCGTGAAGACGCAGCAGCTCTTCGACTTCGAGTACACGCTCGAGATGTACAAGCCCGAGGCGAAGCGCCGGTGGGGGTACTTCGCGCTGCCGATCCTGCACGGCGACCGGCTCGTGGGCAAGCTCGACGCCCGCGCCGACCGCAAGGCCGGCACGTTCACCGTGCACGCCCTCCATGAAGACGAGCCGTTCGATCGCCCGACGCGCGCCGCCGTCGACGCCGAGATCCGCGACCTGGCCGAGTGGCTGCAGCTCGAGCTCCGCCTGGGGTCGGGCGGCTCGCAGTGGTGAAGGGCGGCGTCGACCCCGACGGCCTCTTCCGCGGAAACCGGGCGATCACTCGCTGAGCTCGGGCCGCACCCGGCGTGAGCGGGTCACCGGTCGAATTCGCGCCCGTGCACCTCGGTCACGACGATGCGCACCCAGCGATCCTTCTCTTCGGGCGCCCACGGGGCGATGCCGAGTCTTTCGGCCTCGGCGATGTCCTGTGCATGGTCGAACTCGTGCGCGGCGCCCTTGGCGACCACGCTGAACGCCGTCGTGTCGTCGTAGCCGTCGACCTGGAACGCGACCCGGTCGTGGATCGTGAGCTCGAGCAGCTTCGTGCCGGCCGACGTGCGGAACACGATCGTCTCCCCATCGACCTTGTGGTTCACGGGGAAGATATCGACGTCACCGCCCGCCGCGGCGGCGACCCGGCCGAACGGGGCCGCGGCGATACGGCGCCAGCATTCGGCAGCGTCGAGGTGACGGGTGGGAGTGCGATCTTCGGCGGTGTCGCTCATGCTCCGAGGCTAATCCTGCAGGTGCCGGTCGGCACGGGATTCCGAGCATCCTCACGGCCCCCACGGGCATGGCGGAGGCGTCGCAGGGAACTCAGGCCTCGTCGAGGAACGCGATCGCGCCGTGGCGGAACTCCCGCGAGACCGGCGCGTTGAAGTGGTGTCGCCTCGGCAGCTCGAGGAAGGTGCTGCCCGGGGTCGCCGCGGCGAGCATCCGCGAACGCTCGAGGATCGCGTCTTCGGTGCCCGTGGCGAAGAGCACGGGCTGTCGGGGCGGGTTGGCGACATCGGGATCGGCATCGCCCAGTCGCATGCCCTCGGCGAGGGCGATGAGCGCACCGAGGTCGTTGCCCGGCACGCGCTCGGTGAGCATCACGTAGTTGCGCGTGACCGGGTCGTCGACGTGCGTGCCGTGCTCGAGGTAGGCGCGGGCCTGGTCGATCTGCAGTCGGGCGAGCGGGCGCCCGTCGGGGATCCCGCCGAGCACCGCCCGATCGACCCGCTCCGGATGCGCCACCGCGACCTGCCAGCCGACGCGTGCGCCGAGCGAGTACCCGACGTAGTGCACGCTCTCGAGCAGGTACGTGTCGAGCACGGTCACGACGTCTTCGATGAAGAGGTCCATGGCGTAGGCGAGGTCGAGGTGCGGCTTGTCGCTCGCCCCGTGGCCGCGCTGGTCGATCGCGAGCACGCGGTACCCGGCGCGCGTGAGATCGCGCACCCAGCCCGTGATCACCCAGTTGTCGCGCGCGTTCGACGCGAACCCGTGCACGAGCAGCACGGTCGACGCGTCGTCGTCGCCCCACGTGTACGTCGCGATGCGGCGCCCGTTCGTGCTCATCACGAACTGCGGCGACGGCATGTCGGTCATGCCGGGGATGTCGGGGCTCATGCTGCCATCATGCCGCGCCGCGCCGCATCCGATCAGTCGAGGTGGAAGATCTCGGGGATCTCCATCCACCGCTCGCCCTCGGCGCGCTCGGCGAACGGCCGCTGCAGCGGCTCGCACACCGACCACCAGCGCTGCGTCTCGGGGTCGGCCGCGATGGCGGCCATGTCGGCCTCGAGGTCGTCGCCGTGGTACTCCATGTAGGCGAAGAGCACCTCGCCGTGCCGGTAGATCGAGTAGTTGCGGATGTTGCTCGCGGTGAGGCGCTCGAGCACGGCCGGCCAGACGTCGGCGTGCAGGCGCTCGTACTCCTCCCGGTTCTCGGCGGGCATGCCGATGACCGAGGCGAGGCGCTTCACGAGCGGGCTCCGGCCGGGCGCGGGCGCAGGTGCGAGACGCCGCCGTCGACGTCGAGCGCGGTGCCCGTGGTCGACACCGCGAGCGGGCTCGCGAGGTACGCGATGGCCGCCGCCACCTCGACGGGCTCGACCATGCGGCCGGTGGCCTGGCGCGCGTCGAGGGCCGCTCGTTCGGCGACGGGGTCGGCGAAGCCGGCCAGCATCCGCTCGACGAAGGGGGTGTACACGGTGCCCGGGCACACGCAGTTGACGCGCACGCCCTCGGCGACGTGGTCGGTCGCCATCGCGTAGGTGAGCGCGAGCACGGCGCCCTTCGAGGCCGAGTAGAGCGCGCGCTGCGGCAGGCCGTTGAGGGCGGCGATCGAGCAGACGTTGACGACGGATGCCGCGTTCGACCGTCGCAGCCACGGCAGCGCGCTGCTCGTGACCCGGGCCATGCCGATGACGTTGACGTCGAGCACGCGAGCCCACTCGGCGTCGTCGTTCTCCTCGACGGTGCCGACGGCGCTGATGCCCGCGTTGTTCACGACGATGTCGATGCCGCCGAAGCGGTCGGCGACCGAGGCGACCGCGGCCTCGATCGAGGCGCGGTCGGTGACGTCGGCGACGAAGCCGGTGAGCCCGGCCCCGACGGTGCGCTCGGGGTCGCGCGCGTCGGGGGCGTCGAGCCCGTCGAGCGCGCGGTCGAGCACGGCGACCGTCGCGCCGCGGGCGGCGAGGGTCCGCGCGGTCGCGAGGCCGATGCCCGAGGCCCCGCCCGTGACGATCGCGACGAGTCCGTCGAACTCGCCGGTGGCCGAGCCCGCGCTGCCGCGGCCGGCGCCGGCCGCGCCGCTCATGCCTGCACCAGCTTCTGGGTCGCGCGGCCGAGGCCGTCGATCTCGAGGTCGACCACGTCGCCGGCGCGAAGGTAGGGGTTGCCATCGAGGCCGAGCGCGACGCCCGCCGGGGTGCCGGTGTTGATGAGGTCGCCCGGGCGGAGCACCATGAACTGGCTGAGGTACCAGATGACGTGCGCGACCGAGAAGAGCATGTTCTCGGTCGACCCGTTCTGCCGCTCGACGCCGTTCACCGAGAGGCGCAGCCCGAGCGCCTGCGGGTCGGGCACATCGGCGGCCGGCACGAGCACGGGCCCGAGCGGGTTGAAGGTCTCGCAGCTCTTGCCCTTGTCCCACTGGCCGCCGCGCTCGAGCTGGAACTCGCGCTCCGACACGTCGTGCGACACGGCGTAGCCGGCGACGTGCGCGAGCGCCTCGTCGGGCGAGGCGAGGTAACGGGCGGTGCTGCCGATGACGACGCCGAGCTCGACCTCCCAGTCGGTCTTCACCGATCCCCGCGGAATGAGCACGTCGTCGAACGGGCCGACCACCGTCGACGGGTCCTTCATGAAGACCACGGGCTCGGCGGGCAGCGCGGCACCCGTCTCCTCGGCGTGGTCGCGGTAGTTGAGGCCGATGCAGACGACCTTGCCGGGCGCGGGGATCGGGGCGCCGATCCGGAGGCCGGCGACCTCGGCGGCGTCGAGCTCGGGCAGCTCGCCGAGCGCCGACTCGATGCGGGCGATGCCGTCGGCGGCGAGGAACGCACCGTCGAAGTCGGCCGTGATCGGGCGGGCGTCGAGCGTGCGGTCGCCGACGCGCACGACGGGGATCTCGGTGCCGGCGTCGCCGAGCCTGGCGAGGGTGAACTGGGTCATGGGATGCCTTTCGATCTGGGAAGTGCGGTGCTGAGGTCGAGCGGGAGTGGGCCGGGGCGCCGTCAGGCCCGGTCGTCGAGCGAGTAGAAGCGGCTTGCGGTGCCCGAGAGGATGTCGGCGCGTTCCGCGTCGCCGAGCTCGCCGAAGAGGGCAGAGATGCCCTGCCACACGCGCGTGTAGCCGCCGGCGATGAGCGACACGGGCCAGTCGCCGCCGTACATGAGGCGGTCGGCGCCGAACACGGCGAGCGCATGCTCGAACACGGGGCGCACGGTGTCGACGGTCCAGCTCGCGGGGTCGCCGACGCCCGAGTAGAGGCCCGAGAGCTTGGCGTGCACGCGCGGGTTCTCGGCGACCTCGGCGATGAGCGAGGTCCACGGCTGCCAGGCGCCCGTGCCGAACGCGTCGTCGGCGCCGATCGGCGGCTTGTTGAGGTGGTCGATCACGATGTCGAGCTCCGGATGCCGCGCCGAGATCTCGAGCACGGCCTCGAGGTGCTCGGGCAGCACGCCGACCACGTCGAACGGCACACCCTCGGCGGCGAGCAGGCCGAGCGTCTCGTCGACGTCGGGGCGCCGCAGCCAGCGCGGATCGGGCCGGTCGTGGATGAGGTTGCGCACGCCGCAGAACCGCGGCCGTTGCTGCAGTTCGGCGAGGCGTTCGGCGGCACGCGCAGGTTCGTGCAGCGGCACGTACCCGACGACCCCCCGCACGACGGGCGCGTCGGTGGCGTCGAACCGCGCGGCGACCTCGAACATGTGGTCGGTGTCGTCGTCGTTGTCGGCCGACTGCACGAGCACCGTGCCCGTGACGCCCGCGGCGGCGAATTCGGGCAGCACCTCGTCCATCTCGATCGTGCGGTGCAGCACCCCCGCCGCGGGCGTGAGCCACGCGTACTCGGCGCGCTCCAGGTTCCAGACGTGCTGGTGGCTGTCGATGATGCCGGTCATGCTCGCTCCTGTCGGGCGTGCCGCGCAGCGGGGCGCGGGCGGGTCATTGATCTGACGAATTCGCGGGGCGAACGCCGGCAGTCGCCTAGGCTGTGCCCATGACGAGCGAGACCGCGGCGCAGGACGGCGCCATCGAGGCATCCGACAGCGTGGATTCCGACCCCGCCGACACGCCGTCGCGCTCGCGAGCCCAGGTCGTGATCGACGGGATCCGTCAGATGATCACGAGCGGTGAGCTCACCGCAGGGTCGCGCCTGCCGATCGAGCGCGAGCTCGGCGCACGCCTCGGCGTCTCGCGCGGGCCGCTGCGCGAGGGCGTGCGGGCGCTCGTCATCCTGGGCATTCTCGAGACCCGTCAGGGCGACGGCACCTACGTGACCTCGCTCGACCCGGCGCGCCTGTTCGAGCCGCTCGGCATGCTCGCCGAGCTCCAGAGCCCCGAGAACAGCGTGCACCTGCTCGGCGTGCGCCGCGTGCTCGAGCCCGAGGCCGCCGCCCACGCCGCGCTGCGCATCACCGACGACGAACTCGCCGCCGCCCGCAGCGTGCTCGACAACGGCGAGGCGCTGCTCGGCGACGACGACGTCGACCTCGAGGGCACGATCGACGTCGACACCGAGTTCCACCGCATCATCGCCACGGCGAGCGGCAACCCCGCGTTCGCGGCCATCATCGACGCCCTCGTGAGCCGCACCGCCCGCGCCCGCATGTGGCGCGCCATCCACCAGCACGACGCGGTGCAGTCGACCCAGCGCGAGCACCGTGCGATCCTCGCCGCGCTCGAGGCCCGGGACCCCGACCGGGCGCGCATCCGCATGCAGGTGCACGTGCTGGGCGTCGAGGAGTTCACGGCGAGCCAGTTCGACGGCGGGGCCGACGAGGCCGCCGACGGCGCGCCCGCGGCATCCGGAGCCTGACGACACCGCGCGCACCGTCCGCTCAGGCATCGCGCAGCAGGCCGCGTTCGACGAGGGCCGCCCAGAGCGCGTCGGGCACGTCGACGGCCCGGCGTTCGAGGGTCTGCTCGACCTGTTCGGCCGTGCGCATGCCGACGACGACCGACACGACCGACGGATGCCGCAGCGCGAACGCGAGCGCGGCCTCGGGCAGGGACACGCCGAACTCCTCGCAGATGTCGGCGATGGCGTTCGCGCGCGCGATGACCTCGGCCGGCGCCTGCAGGTAGTCGTAGCGCGCGTCGACCGGCGGCCGGTCGCGCGAGAGCAGGCCGGAGTTGTAGACGCCCGCCGCGACGATGCCGACGCCGCGTTCGGCGGCCGCAGGCAGCAGGTCGTCGAGCGCACCCTGCTCGAGCAGCGTGTAGCGGCCGGCGAGCATGACGAGGTCGATGTCGTGGCTGAGCACGAACTCGGTCGGCATGGCCGACTGGTTCATGCCGGTACCGACGGCCGACACGACGCCCTCGTCGCGGAGCTCGATGAGCGCCGGGATCGCGGTGGCGTGCGCCTCGGGCCCGTAGGCGTCGGGGTCGTGCAGGTAGGCGATGTCGATGCGGTCGAGGCCGAGCCGCTCGAGGCTCTCGTCGATCGAGCGGCGGATGCCGTCGCGGCTGAGGTCGTACTGCCGCCGCTCGCTCGCGGGCACGTCGAAGCCCTCGTCGTCGCGAGCGACGCCGTCCCACCCGTCGTTCGGCACGATGAGGCGGCCGACCTTGGTCGAGACCACGAACTCGTCGCGCGGGTGGGCCGCCAGCGCGGCGCCGAGGCGACGCTCCGACAGGCCGAGTCCGTAGTGCGGGGCGGTGTCGAAGTACCGGATGCCGCGGTCGTACGCCGCGGCGACGGCGCCCGCCGCCTCGTCGTCGGTGGTCGCACGGGCCAGGTTGCCCAGCTGCGCCGCCCCGAATCCGAGTCCGGTCAGCGAAAGTCCGGATCGCAGCGTGCGACTCTCCATCGAGTTCCTCCAGGCGTCTGTGCTTCGACGCGTGACGGCGTCGATGAAAGGTTAGACGATTTCGAATGATCTCGCCATCTGTCTGCCATACTGAACGGGATACGGGGTGATTGATCTGCTCAATACGCCCGAATTCCCTCTGGAGGATCAATGCTGACCGCCGCGTACACGGGCGACCGAACCATCACCATCACCGAGGCCGCAGCCGTGCCGCCCGCCCCCGGCCAGGTGCGCATCCGCGTCGCCTACGTCGGCCTCTGCGGCACCGACCTGCACATCCTGCACGGCAGCATGGACGCCCGCGTGCAGATGCCGCTCGTGTTCGGCCACGAGATGAGCGGCACCGTCGACGCGCTCGGCGAGGGCGTCGACGGCTGGGCGGTCGGGCAGGCCGTCACGGTCATGCCGCTCGCGTGGGACGGCACGTGCCCCGCCTGCCTCGCGGGCAACGAGCACATCTGCCAGAACCTCGACTTCATCGGCATCGACTCCCCCGGCGCCCTCCAGGCGTTCTGGAACGTGCCGGCCGACGTGCTCGTCGGGCTGCCCGACGGCATCGCGCTCGACGCCGCCGCGCTCGTCGAACCCGTCGCCGTCGCCGTGCACGACGTGCGCCGCGCCGAGATCACGGGCGGCGAGCAGGCCGTCGTGATCGGCGGCGGCCCCATCGGCGTGCTCATCGCGACCGTCGCCCGAGCCTTCGGAGCCGAGGTCGCCGTCATCGAGCTCGACGCCAACCGCCGCGCGCAGATCGAGGGGCTCGGCTTCACGACCATCAACCCTCGCGAGACCGACCAGGTCGCCTGGGTCGAGCAGTGGACGGGCGGCGCGGGCGCCGACGTCGTGTTCGAGGTGTCGGGCGCAGCCCAGGCCGTGCTCGGTGCGACCTCGCTCGCGAAGGTGCGCGGCACGCTCGTCGTCGTCGCGATCCACCCCACCCCCCGCGAGATCGACCTCCAGCGGGTGTTCTGGCGGGAGCTGCGCATCCTCGGCGCGCGCGTTTACCAGCGCACCGACTTCGAGCGCGCGGTCGAGCTCGTCGCCGACGGCACCATCCCGGCCGACGTGCTCATCACGGGCATCGTGCCGCTCGCCGAGACGCGCGCCGCGTTCGACGACCTCGAGGCGGGCCGCGCCATGAAGGTGCTCGTCGACGTGCGGGCCGGGCAACCCGGCGCGGACGCGGTGACGGATGCCGCGGCATCCGTCACGGGAACGCAGGCGGTCTCCGCATGAGCGTCTCGTTCGACCTCACCGGCACCACCGCCGTCGTCACCGGCGCGAAGCGCGGCATCGGCTTCGCGATGGCCGAGGCCCTCGCCGCCGCGGGCGCCGACATCATCGGCGTGAGCGCGACGCTCGAACCCGAGGGCAGCGCGATCGCCGCGGCCGTCGAAGCCCACGGGCGCCGCTTCGAGGCCCGCACCGTCGACTTCGCCGACCGGGAGGCCGTCGTCGCGCTCGGCGACGAGCTGCGCGCCCGCGACGTCGACATCCTCGTGAACAACGCCGGCACCATCGAACGGGCGCCCGCCGCGGAGCATCCGCTCGACTGGTGGGACCGCGTCGTCGAGATCAACCTGTCGAGCCAGTTCGTGCTCACCCAGGCCGTCGGCAACGGCATGCTCGAACGCGGGCACGGCAAGGTGATCTTCACCGCGAGCCTGCTGAGCTTCCAGGGCGGCATCAACGTGCCCGGCTACGCCGCCGCGAAGTCGGGCATCGCAGGGCTCGTGAAGGCGCTCGCCAACGAGTGGACCTCGCGCGGCGTGACCGTGAACGCCATCGCGCCCGGCTACATCGCGACCGACAACACCGCGAACCTCCGCGCCGACGCCGACCGGTCGCAGGCGATCCTCGGCCGCATCCCGGCCGGTCGCTGGGGTCGCCCCGACGACCTCGCCGGGGCGACCGTGTTCCTCGCGGCGCCCGCATCCGACTACGTGTCGGGCGTCATCCTGCCCGTCGACGGGGGCTGGCTCGGGCGCTGAGCCCGTCCGCTGGCGCCCCCGACCGGCTCGAGCGGACGCGAATGGTCGCTTCACGGACTCATGAGCGACCATTCGCGTCCGCGCAGCACCCGCCCGGGCTGCGCACACGCTCCGCCCGGCCGTGGTGTCAGGCGAGCTGCAGCACCCCGTCGACGCGACGCGGGATCCCACGGAAGTCGTCGCGCAGCTCGGCGGGCAGCACGGACTCGGGCGCGTCCTGATAGGCGAGCGGCCGCAGGAACCGGCGGATGGCGCTCACGCCGACCGACGTGTGCTGCGAGTTCGTGGCCGGCCACGGTCCGCCGTGGTGCTGCGCCCACGAGACGCGCACGCCTGTCGGGTAGCCGTCGAAGACCAGCCGACCGACGCGCGGCGCGAGCCTCGCGACCAGCGCGTTCACCGCATCGGCCTCGGCGGGCTCGCTGTGCACGGTCGCGGTGAGCGAGTCGGGCACGGCGTCGAGCGCGACGAAGATGTCGGCATCCGTGTCGTAGCGCGCGACGACGACGAGCGGCCCGAACGCCTCCTCGGCGACCTCGGCCGTGATGTCGCGGGCGGCGACCCCGAGCACGGTGGGTGCGGCCGTGAAGCCCGCAGCAGTGAAACCCGCGGCGGCACCTGCGGCATCCGCGCCCGAGCCGCCCCGGGCGAGCAGCTCGACGGCCCCGTCGGCGACGAGCCGGTCGCGGATCTCGTCGAACGAGGTCGCGATGCGCGCGTTGAGCAGCACGGATGCCGCGGCATCCGTCGTCCGTTCGACCAGGTGTGCGACGAGCGCATCGCCGTCGGCGCCGTTCGGCACGAACGCGATGCCGGGCTTGGTGCAGAACTGGCCGCTGCCGAGCGTGAAGGAGCCGAACAGCCCGTCGGCGATCTCGCCGCCCCTCGCGGCTGCGGCGCCGGGCGTGATGACGAGCGGGTTCAGGCTCGACAGTTCGCCGTAGAAGGGGATGGGCTCGTCGCGGCGTGCGATGAGGTCCATCAGCGCCTGCCCGCCGCCGAGCGATCCGGTGAAGCCGACGGCGCGCACGAGCGGGTGCGAGACGAGCGCCCCGCCTGCGCCCGTGCCGTAGACGATGCCGAGCACCCCGTCGGGGGCACCGTACGCCGACGCGGCGGCCGAGAGCACGGCGAACGAGCGCGCGGAGGTCTCGAGGTGGGAGGAGTGCGCCTTCAGCACGACGGGGTTGCCGCCCGCGAGGGCCGACGCCGTGTCGCCCCCGGCCACCGAGAACGCGAACGGGAAGTTGCTCGACCCGAAGACGGCGACCGGGCCGATGGGCACGAGCAGGCGCCGGATCTCGGGTGCCGGGCCGAGCGCGGTCTGCCCGCCGTGGTCGATCGCCGCCTCGAGGTAGCCGCCCTCGCGCACCGCCTCCGCGAACAGGCGGAACTGGAACGCGGCACGCGAGACCTCGCCGTCGAGCCGGGCCGGGCCGAGTCCGGTCTCGCGGTCGGCGACCTCGACGAGGGCGGCACGGTCGGCGTCGAGCGCGTCGGCGAGCGCGTCGAGCAGGCCCGCGCGCCAGCCGCGATCGCGGGTCGCGAGCTCGTCGAACGCTGCCTGCGCGGCCCGCACGACGGCGTCGGTCTGCTCGGGAGCGGTCGCGTCGAGCACGGTGTCGGTGACGGTGCCGGTGCGGGGGTCGGTGGTGGTGAGCATGGGGTCTCCGAGGTCGGTGGTGGGCGAGGTCGGCGCGCTCAGCGCAGCAGGCCGCGCGCGGCGAGGGATCGGTAGAGGGCGTCGATGCCGAAGGTCCACGGCTCCGCCGCATCGGTCGGGCGCACGCGGTTGACGAGTGCGCCGAGGCGGGGCTCCGCGATGCGCACGAGGTCGCCGTCGTGGTGGGTGAACCCGCGACCGGGCACGTCGCGGTCGTCGACCGGGGCGAACATCGTGCCGAGGTAGAGCACGAAGCCGTCGGGGTACCCGTGGTGGGCGCCGACGACCTGGGCGACGAGGTCGGCCGGGTCGCGGCTGATGCGGGCGAGCTCGCTCGTGCCGTCGAGACGGTAGCCGTCGGCGCCGTCGATCGTCAGCGAGACGACCGAGGCGCGCAGGTCGTCGAGCGTGTAGGCGTCGTCGAACAGCCGGATGAACGGGCCGACCGAGGCTGACGCGTTGTTGTCCTTCGCCTTGCCGAGCAGCAGCGCGCTGCGGCCCTCGACGTCGCGCAGGTTCACGTCGTTGCCGAGGCTCGCACCCACGATCCGCGCGTCGGAGCTCACGACGAGCACGACCTCGGGCTCGGGGTTGTTCCACTTCGAGGCCGGATGCACGCCGACGTCGACGTTCGTGCCGACGGTGGCGAGCACGGGCGCCTTCGTGAACACCTCGGCGTCGGGGCCGATGCCCACCTCGAGGTACTGGCTCCACCAGCCGCGTTCGAGCAGCAGGTCCTTGAGGGCGGATGCCTCGGGCGAGCCCGGCTTCAGGTCGTCGAGCGAGCCGCCGATCGTGCCGAGGATCTCGGCGCGGATCGTGGCCGCCGCGTCCTGGTCGCCGCGCGCACGCTCCTCGATGACGCGCTCGAGCATCGACACCGGGAACGTGACGCCGGCGGCCTTGACCACGTGCAGGTCGATCGGCGAGAGCAGCCACGGGCGCGCATCGTCGCGCGTCTCGGGCGGCGTGTTCGCGAGGAGCTCGTCGAGCGTGCCGATCACCGGCCCGTCGGCTGCGGCGAGCGCTGCGACCGGATCGGCGTGCTCGGTGAGCGCCCGAACGGTCGGGAACGTGCGGGAGACGTCGACGGCGCCCTCGGGGCGGAGCACGACGACGACAGGGCCCTCGCGCGTCCAGGCGCGGCCCACGAGGGTCGCGCGGTCGGCATCGACGGGAAGGATGTCGCGGGGCGCTGGCCAGGTCATGATGCGGTTCCTCGGTGTTCTGCGGTGCGGTGGTCTGCGGTGCGGTGGACGTGGTGGGCCGTGCGGCGCGCGCTCAGCGACGATGGAAGACGCCGGCGCGCTTCTCGGCGAACGCCGCGCGCCCCTCGTGCGCGTCGTCGGTGGCGAACGTCACGGTCTGCAGGTCGCGTTCGTAGCGCATGGCCTCATCCTGCGTCATGTTGAACGCGGCGCGCAGGTTCGCCTTCGCGGTCTCGGCGGCGATCGGCGGGCGCGAGGCGATGACGCGCGCCAGCTCGACGGCGCGCTCGAGCAGGCGCGAGGGCTCGACGAGCTCGCTCACGAGGCCCCACCTGAGCGCCATCTCGGCGTCGATCGGGTCGCCCGTCATGAGCATCACGGCCGCGTTCGAGGGCCCGATCGAGTGCGCCAGGAACGTCGACATGCCGCCGCCGCCGATCCAGCCGAGCTTGATCTCGGGTGCGGCGAAGCTCGCCGTCGTCGAGGCGAGGCGGATGTCGCAGATGAGGGAGGTCTCGAGGCCGCCGCCGAACGCGTACCCGTTGACCGCGGCGATCACGGGCTTGCGCGCGGCGCGGATCGCGTCGCAGTAGTCGGTGCGGTTGCGGAACTCCCACGGCGTCGCATACGTGTCGAGCGTGCGGATGTCGGAGCCCGCGCAGAACGCGCGCTCGCCCGCACCCGTGAGCACGATCGCCCGGACCTCGGCCGCGGCATCCGCCCACTCGATCGCGTCGACGAGCGCGTACGACATCTCGGGGGTGACCGAGTTGAGCTTCTCGGGGCGGTCGATCGTGATGATCGCGACGTGGCCGTCGACCTCGGTGCGGATCTGCTCGTGCTGGGGTGCGCTCATGCGTGGCTCCGTTCGGCGATCGACGCGAGGGCGTCGAAGCGGGTGTTGACGGCGGCGATCGTCGCCCGGGCCGGGGCGCCGTCGAGCACGGCGTCTCGCACCAGGGCGGATGCCGCGGACTGGAAGGGCGTGTAGCCGGGCACGCGGGGGCGCACCCAGGACTGCTCGATCGTCGCGAGCGTGTCGCGGTAGAAGCCTCCGGATGCCGCGTTCACGGCGTCGTCGCGCCAGGCGGAACGCAGGCTCGGCTGGCCGTGGTGCTCCGGGATGAACCCGGCCTGCGCCGCGGGCGCGAGCAGTCCGCCGAGGTGGTCGAGCAGTGCGCGCGACGGCTCGCGACGGGTCGTGAAGGCGATGCCGGTGCCGCCGATCGTCGAACCGCGGCGCCCGAACGCCGTCGTCGCCGGGGCGTCGTGGAATCGCAGCGCTCCCCCGGCACCGACGGCGTAGTTCACGTAGCCGTAGACGAGCGGGATGTAGGCGATGTCGCGGTCGCGTCGCATGCGCTCCAGCAGCCCGATCGGGTTCAGCAGGTCGCTGCCGGCCGGGGCGCGGCGGGCGATCGCGGCGAGCACCTCGATCGCCGTCGTCGCGACCTCGACGTCGAGCAGGCCGCAGCCGGGAGCGGTCGCGGGCTCCTGCCCGAACGCCACGCACGCCGACATGAGGGTGAGCAGCGCGTGGGGGCCGGCCAGGCTCAGCGCGACGGGCGCGCCGCCGCGCTCCGCCAGTTCGAGCACCTCGGCCCACGTCGCGGGCGCCGCGTCGAGCCGCTCGGGCAGGCGAACGGCGACCTGGGTCGCGGCGTCGAGCGGCAGCGCCCACAGGCGGCCGTCGAGCGTGTACGACGGCGTGCTCGGGCCGACGGCGGCCGACCGCAGACCGGCGACGTAGGTCGGCGGGTAGAGATCGTCGATGGGCCGCAGCACGCCTGCGGCGAGCGCGTCGCCGAGGTGCGGGTGGTCGAGCACGATCACGTCGTACGTCTCGGCCAGCTCGGCGATGGGGGCCGACTCGAAGCCTTCGAGCGAGTGCACGTCCCACGTGATGAGCGGCTCGGCCTCGGATGAGCTCGCACCGGCCGCGGCACCGGCCGCCGCCTCGAGCGCGTCCCGCCCCCGCGGGTGGTCCCAGGTGAGACCCCGGTAGCCGGTCATCAGACGCCGGCGACGGCGGCCGCGGCATCCGTCGCCCGCGCCGCGCCCGAGGCGAGCAGCGCGTCGATCGCGGCATCGTCGAAGCCGGCCTCGCGCAGCACCTCGCGGGTGTGCTCGCCGACGCGCGGCGCGCCGCGGTCGAGCCGGGGCGGCGTCGCCGAGAAGCGATACGGGAACCCGGGGGTCTTCACGAGCCCCTCGGTCGGGTGCTCGTACTCGATGAAGGTGCCGTTGTGCACGATCTGCGGGTCTTCGACGAGGCCGGCGTAGTCGTTGACCGGGCCGATCCACATGCCGGCGCCGCCGAGCAGGGCGATCCAGTGCGCCGCCGTCTGCTGCCGGAGCTTCGCGGCGGTCTTCGCGTGGATCTCGTCGCGCCTGCTCCACCCCTCGACCTCGCTCGACCAGCCCTCGAACGACGGCTCCTCGATGAGGCGGCCGAGCTCGTGCAGGTCGGCGAACGCGAGCGCGACGTAGCCGTCGCTCGTCTCGAAGACGCCGTAGGGCGCGCGGATGTAGACGTGCGCGTGCGGCTCGGCCGAGCGCTGCTGGGCCTTGCGGCCGACCGTGTACACCGAGAGCTCCTGCATCTGCAGCGTGGTGAGCGCGTCGAGCATGTTGACCGTGACGAGCTGGCCCTCGCCCGTGCGCTCGCGGTGCAGCAGCGCGGCCAGCACGCCCTCGAACGCGGTCGACGCGGTGATCGCGTCGGCGAGGTACTGCCCGGCGGGCGAGGGCTCGTCGCCGTCGCGGCCCGCGGAGTACATGGCACCCGACATGGCCTGCAGCAGCAGGTCCTGGCCTGGGCGGTCGCGGTACGGGCCGTCTTCGCCGTAGCCCGAGATCGACACGTAGACGATCGACGGGTTGATCGCCCGGAGCGACTCGTAGTCGACGCCGAGACGTGCGGCCACGCCCGGCCGGTAGTTCTGGAGGAACACGTCGGCCCCGGCGACGAGTTCGCGGAGCGCGGCCTTGCCCTCCGGCGACTTGAGGTCGAGCGCGACCGAGCGCTTGTTGCGGTTCAGCGACAGGAACGACACGTTGATCTCGTTGCCCGCCGCGCCGCCGGCGGCCGCGTGGCGCTGCCACTCGCCCGTCGTGGGCTCGACCTTCACCACGTCGGCGCCGAGGTCGCCGAGGCGCTGCGCCGCGAACGGCCCCGCCATGGCGATCGAGCAGTCGAGCACCCGGTACCCGTCGAGCACGCCCCGCGCGCCCGTCTCGTGCCCGGTCATGCGGCCTGCTCCTCGTGGTCGTGCACGTTCACTTCTGCTCCTCCCGCAGCGGCGCTGCGCAGCATGGCGTCGATCAGTTCCACCGAGCGGGCCGCCACCTCGACGTCGGAGTTGTTCTCGGTGCTCGCCCCGGTGATGAGGTCGATGAACCGGTTCGGCGGCACGATGCACTCGTACGCGCCCGCGCCGGGCTCCACGTCGATGTCGAAACGCGTGCCGTCGTAGCGGTGCACCCAGGCGCGTTCGCGCTCGGTGTCGAGCATGAGCACGCCTTCGGTTCCGAAGATGCGGATGTCGACCTGGTACGGGTCGCCGTCGGGCACCGTCGCCGCACCCGACAGCGCGCCGAGCGCACCGGTGTCGAAGGTGATCACGGCGGCGTTGAAGAGGTCGACCGCGGCTCCGGCGTTCGAGACCTTCGCCATGACAGATGCCGCACGCAGCTCGCTCAACCAGAACATGAGGGCGCTCGAATGCGTGACCTGCCCGTGCGCGTAGCCGCCGCCGCGCGCCGGCGACTGCCAGGTGCGGGGGTCGGGGCCGCTCGTCTTCGAGTCCCAGAGCGCGCGGATGTGGTTCGTGTCGCCCGCGAACAGGCCGCGCGTCGGCGAGGCCATGACGCACACGACGTGCTGGATCTCGCCCAGGTGCCCGGCCTCGACGAGGCGCTTGGCCTCGACGATGAACGGCTTGTAGTTCCAGCCGTAGGGCGCGAGGAAGTGCACGCCGTGCTCGCGCACCTTGACCGCGAGGTCCCAGCCCTGCGCGGCGTCGAGCGTGACGGGCTTCTCGACGAGCACGTGCAGGCCTCGCTCGATCGCGGCGACGGCCTGCGGGTGGTGCAGGTCGTGCGGGGTCGCGATCACCATGGCGTCGAGCTCCTGCGCGAGCAGGTCGTCGTAGTCGGTCGTGGCCATGCCGAAGCCGAACTGGTCGCGCACGGCGTCGAGCTCGGGCCCGATGCCGCAGACTCCGACGAGGTCGACGTCATCGCGCGCGGCGAAGATCGGGAAGTGGTTGCTCGTCGCCCACCAGCCGGCGCCCACGGCGCCCAGTCGCACGCGGCTCATCGCACCCACCTCCACGTGCGGCGACCGTCGCCGTCGACGGCGGATGCCACGAGCCCGCGCTGCTCGAGGCGCTCGAGGTTGCCCGTCACCGGGAAGACCGAGTAATCGAGCGCGTCGGCGCCCCACGGGCCGAGGGCCGAGCCCGCCTCGCGCACGAGCTCGAGCGTGGTCGCAGGCTCCGCGCGTGCGGCGAGCAGCTCCGACAGGATCACGTCGATGCGCTCGGTGTACGCCTCGCTCTCGTCGAGGAACCGGGCGACGCCCTCGCCCTCGTAGACCGGGTAGTGCGCGGTGAGCAGCAGGTCGGCGTCGAGCGCGCGGAACGCCCGGAGACTCTCGACGTACGGGTCGGTGTCGCGGTACGTGGGCGGGAACGCCGGGCGCCCGTCGGCGAACAGCACGCTCGCGCCGAGCGTCGCGTCGCCGATGAGCAGGGCGCGATTGGCCTCGTCGTACACGGCGACGTGTCCGGGGCTGTGGCCGGGCACGTGCAGCACGCGCACGGTGCGGCCGCCGAGGTCGAACTCCTCGCCGCCCGCGACCCGCAGGTCGACCGGCACCAGGTCGGAGACGGCCCGCAGGTACTCGGTGGTCTCGGGCGGGTCGTCGAAGCCGTCAGTGGCGCGGAACTCGCCGTACCGCTCGTCGATGAGCCGCTGCACGTCTTCGACGAGGTCGGAGTCGAGCGCGTGCGCGACGATCGACGCCGTCGGGATCGCGGCCTTGAGCGCACCGTTGCCGCCCGTGTGGTCGTAGTCGCAGTGGGTGTTGACCGCCCAGCGCAGCTTCTCGCGCGGAATGCCCACAGCGTCGAGGTACGGCAGCAGCGTCTCGGTGATCGACTCGCGGATGCCGGTGTCGACGAGCAGTGCCGCGTCGTCGCCGACGAGCAGGTACAGGGCGACGAACCGCTCGCCCAGCGGCGCCTGGATGCGGTGCAGTCCGGGGCGGACCTCGCCGTGGATCGCGCCGGTCGCGGTCTGCTCCGCCGCTCCGCCGGCCGCGCCGCTCATCGCTCGACCCCGTCGAGCACGACGCGCAGGCCCGCGCGCACCGGCCGCATGTGCGGGCCGGCCGGGTTCGCCCAGCCCTCGCCGCGGCGGGCGCCCTCGATGGCGACCTCGTCGATGCGGATGCCGGCACCCGGCTCGTCGCTCAAGACGATGCCGCCGTCGGCGAACTCGTGGTCGACGTCGATGCCGTCGGCGAACTCGACCGCCTGCACCTCGGTGGTGAGGTGGTTCGGCACGGCCGTCATGACGTGCGCGACGGCCGGGTTGGCGTTGTAGCCGACCGGGCTGATCGGCAGGTCGCGGGCGGCCGCGGCGAGCGCCAGGCGGTGCATGTGGCTCACGCCCCAGATGGCCCCGGCCTGCACGACGTCGGGCGCGCCGGCCTCGAAGAACGGCTTGAACTGGTCGACGCCCGTGAGGTTCTCGCCCGTCGCGACCGCGGCGCGGATGGCCGTGCTGAGCCGGGCGTGGCCCTCGGCGTCCCACCGACGCAGCGGCTCCTCGACCCAGAGCAGGTCGACGTGCTCCTCGAGCGCGCTCACGTATCGCACGGCCTGCTTGACCTGCCAGGACTCGTTCGCGTCGAACATGAGGCCGGGGCGCGAGGTGTTGGCCCCGAGCGCATCGGCGAGGATGCCGAGGCGACGGAGGTCGGCGTCGAAGTCGAGACCGCCCTTGAGCTTGCCCGCCACGAATCCGCGCGAGGCGAACTCGCCGTAGAACGCGGCGAGCTCGTCGTCGCCGAGCGCGATGTCGAGTCCCGACGCGTAGCCGGGCACGAACCGGTCGCGGCCGCCGAGCAGACGCCAGAGCGGTTCGCCCGCGGCCTTCGCCTTGAGGTCCCACAGCGCGGCGTCGAACGTCGCGACACCGCCGTAGGTCGCCCCTGCGTGGCCCGACTTGAACACCTGCGCGAGCATGCGGTCGAAGAGGGCCGCGACGCCGCGCGGGTCTTCGCCGTCGATCGCGGGGAACAGGCGTGCGAGGTCGGCGTGCGAGCCGATGCCCACGCCCTCGACGCCCTCGTCGGTCTCGATGATGACGATGGGCACTTCGGTGACGGCCTCGGTGATGTGGCCGTTCGCGTCGCCGATGGAGCGGCGCCAGTGCTGCTGGGCGGTGAGGGTACGGTACCCGGTGATCTTCATGGGGTCACTCCTTGGTGCCGCCGGCGGTCATGCCCGAGACGAGGAACCGCTGTGCGAACAGGAAGATGAGCAGGATCGGTGCGACCGAGATGAGCGTCGCGAGCGCGAGCGTCGGCAGCTGGATGACGATGCTCGACGCCGTGGTCGGGTTGAACGCCGGCACGTTGGCGAGCAGGTTGGCCAGTCCCACCTGCACCGGGATCTTCGTGCCGCCGACCACGAGGAATGGCAGGAAGTAGTTGTTCCAGTTCGCGACGAAGCTGAAGAAGCCGACGAGCGCGATCACGGGCGTCGCGAGCGGCATCGCGACCTGCGCGAACACGCGCAGCTCGCCGGCGCCGTCGATGCGCGCGGCGTTCAACAGGTCGCGCGAGACCGCGGTCGAGAAGTAGATGTACGTCAGGTACACGCCGAACGGGAAGAACGAGAACGGCAGGATCACCGCGAGCGGGCTTCCGATGAGCTTCGCCGCCGAGAGTTCGAGGAAGATCGGCAGCACGAGCGCCGTGTTCGGGATGAGCATGACGATGAGCGTCACGACGAGCAGCAGCCTGCGGCCCTTGAACTCGATGAGCGCGAGCGCGTAGCCCGCCGGGATGCTGACGACCAGGGTGATGGCGAGCGCAGCGAACGAGTAGAACGCCGAGTTGCCCATCCAGGTCGTGAACACGCCGCTGCCGAAGGCGAACAGCTCGTTCCAGTTCGCCGCGAGCTGGTCGAACGACCCGAACGCGAACGGGCCGTCGAGCAGCAGCTGCTTGTTGGTCTTCGTCGGGGCGAGCAGCAGCCACACGATCGGGAGGATGAAGAAGGCCGCGAACACGAGGAGCACGAGCACGACGACGGCCCGCCCGATCCATTCGCCGGGGGTGAGGGTGTGGCGTTCGCGGCGTTCCGCGCGTCGGCGGGACTCGCCGGTCACGAGGGCGCGAGTGGTCAGGTCAGTCACGTTCGAACAGCTTTCCGCGGAAGATGAAGATCGCCGACAGCCCCAGCGCGACCACGAGCAGCATGACCGAGATGGCGGCCGAGCCCGAGAAGTCGTTCTGCCGGAAGGCGTAGAGGTAGGCGAGCTGGTTCAGGGAGTAGTCCTCGGGCACGACGTTCTTGGTCGCCTGCGCGAGGATCTTCGGCTCGACGAAGAGCTGGGTGCCCGCCGCGAGCGACATGACGCCCATGTAGCTGATCCACTTCGTGAGCATGGGCAGCTGGATGTGCCACGCGGTCTGCACGGGTCCGGCGCCGTCGATGCGCGCGGCCTCCATGACCTCGACCGGGATGTTGTTGAGGGCGCCGTACATGATGACGATCCACGAGCCTGCGCCGGCCCAGAAGGCGATGACCGTGAAGACGACGGGCAGGTTGCCGACGGCGACGACGTTCACGAGCGACTCGAAGCCGAACGCGTGCAGCAGCGCCGAGACCGGGCTGACCGTCGGGTCGAGCACGAACAGCCAGAGCAGCACGCTGGATGCCCCGGCGATGGCGCCCGGGATGTAGAAGAGGAACCGGGCGGACGCGCCGAGCCAGCGCACGCGGATGCCGTGCACCACGATGGCGAGCACGACCACGAGCACGATGAGGCTCACGAGCCAGAACAGCACGTACAGCGCGACGTGCCCGACGGCCGGGAGGAAGCGGTAGTCGCCGAACACGCGCACGAAGTTGTCGACGCCGACGAACTGGCCGTTGCGGGTGAACGAGAGGTAGAGCGCGTACAGCGTGGGCAGGAGCCCGAAGGCCAGCAGCAGCAGGGTGTAGCCGCTGACGAAGACGTACCCGAAGCGGGCTTGGCCGGCGTTGACGCGCGAGGCGCGCCGGGACTCCGGCCGACGCCGCCCCGAGGGGACGGCGTCGACCGGAACCGGAGGTGCGGTGACGGTCACGGTGCTGCTTACTCGACCGAGTACCCGTTGACGGTGGCCTCGTTCTCGAGCTCCTTCTGCCAGGCCGGCAGCAGCGACTCGACGGTCTTGCCCTCGGCGATGCCGGGGATCACGACCTTGGCCCATGCGGTCTCGGGGCTCCACGAGGTGACGTTCCAGCCCGACCAGACCTGGCCCGCGGCATCCGACATCACGGTCTTGAAGTCGTCGTTCACGAAGTAGCCGGCCTCGGCCTGCTTGTCGAGCCACTTCTCGGCGGCCGACGTGTACGCCGGGTAGCCGGAGGAGGCGTCGACCTGGAACTCGTCGGCGCTCGTGACGAATTCGAGGAAGGTCTTCACGGCGTCGAGGTTCTTCGAGTGGCTCGAGGCGTACCAGACGCCGCCGCCCACGTTGCCGGCCGCGACCTCGCCCCCCTCCCAGGTGAGCGGCGCGCTGACGCCGATCTGGCCCGCGGGTACCGCGAGACCGCCCTGGAAGATGGCGCCCGTGTACCAGACCGGGCCGGGTACGCCGACGAGCTTGCCCGCGTACTTCGAGGCGAAGTCGGCGCTGAAGAAGCTGTCCTGCACGAGCGTGCCGTTGGCGAGCATGCCGTCGATGATCTTCGAGATCTTCTCCGAGTTCGCGTCGGCCGTGTCGGAGTGGAACACGTTCGCCTCGGGCGACTGGAACACGGGCGACTCCGAGCCGCCGTAGTAGACGTAGGTCATGAAGCTGTCGCCCATGCTGCCGAGGATGTAGCCGGGGTGCTCGGCGGCGAGCTTGTCGCCGAGCTCACCGTACTCCTCCCACGTGGTGGGCTCGTCGTAGCCGAACTCGTCGAGGAGTTTCTGGTCGTAGTAGAAGACCGTCTGCGCGAGGTCGTTGCGGAGGCCGTAGACGGTGCCGTCGATGGTCGTGTAGTCGAGCGAGCCGGCGGCGAAGCCGTCGAGGAAGTCCTGCTCGATGAAGCCCTTGTTGAGCGGCGCGGCGAAGCCCTGCTCGCCGCTCGTGGTCTGCTTCGACGCCCAGATCGCGTCGTTCTGCTGGGTGGAGAACACGACGTCGGGCCAACCCTCGCCTGCCTGGTCCATGAGGGCGATCTTGCTCTGGAACGAGCCGCTGCCGCCGGCGTTGCCGTCGTAGGTCTCGAGCGTGACGTCGATGTCGGGGTACTTCTCCTGGAACGCGGTGACGGCCGGCTCGCGCGACGCGTCGACCCACACGGTGATGGGGCTGTCGGCGACCTGCTCGGCCTGGGTGAAGCCGAGCGACGTGTCACCGCCGCCCGAGGAGTCGGAGGAGCACGCGGTGAGGGCGAGGAGCCCCGCTGCGGCGGCTGCGGCCACCGTGAGCCGGAGGGCTCGGCGGCGGGAGGACGAGTGCTGTGACATTTCGCATCCTGTTCTGGTCGGCGTCTCTGACGACATGCACCCCAGGGGGCGGGGCGAACTGATTACATCATACGTCTTATCAACACCGCAAGAGACGTCATAGGTATTACTAATTCCGGGCGCTATGCTGTCGCCATGTCCGAATCGATGGCGCCGGCACCCGTGGCCGAGTACCCCACGCTCGCCGCCCGCACCCGCGCACCCCGCCTCGGCGAGTCCGTCGTCGGGGCCCTCGTCGACGCGATCGTGCGCGGCGACCTCGAACCCGGCACCTCGCTGCCCCCCGAGGCCGTGCTCTGCGAGCAGTTCGGCGTCAGCCGCACCGTCATCCGCGAATCGGTCAAGCGCCTCGAGGAGAAGGGGCTCGTCACCGTCGCCCAGGGCCGAGGCACCCAGGTGCTCTCGCCCGACTCGTGGAAGATGATCGACGCGACCGTGCTCGCCGCCCTCGTCGCCCACGACGCCAGCCTCGGCACGCTCGACGACCTCAGCGTCGTGCGCGCGAGCCTCGAGGCCGTCATCGCCAGAGACGCCGCGGCGCGCCGCACGCCCGAGCAGCTCGAACGCCTGCGCGCCGCACTCGAGCTCATGCGCGAGACCATCGACGACGAGCCCGCGTTCAGCGAGGCCGACGTCGTCTTCCACCGCGTCGTCGGCGAGATCACGGCCAACCGCCTCGCCGACAGCATCGTGCGCACGCTCTTCGCCGAGGCGCGCGAGAGCGCCCGCTTCCACCTGCACAGCAGCCTCGACATCACGCTCGAGGAGCACGAGCGGGTCTTCGCCGCGATCGAGGCGGGCGACCCCGACGAGGCCGAGGCCGCGATGCGCGCGCACATCATCGACGCGTGGGAGCGCCGCCGCCCGCCGAACCCGAAGCGCTGATCCGAACGCCGGAGCGGCCCGGGTGCGATGCGCACCCGGGCCGCATCGGCGCCACCGCCGCTGCCTCCCCCGCGTCAGTCGACGAGCGCCCCCGCCGTCAGGTTCGACACGACGCCCGTCATCGACGCCGCTCGATCGGATGCCGCGAACGCGAGGTACTCCGCCACCTCGTCGACGGCCGGCAGCCGCCCGAGCAGCGTGGTCGACGCGAGGCCGCTCCACCAGTCGTCGAGACTCGTGCCGCCGGCATCCGCGATCCGTCCGAACATGTCGAGCGTGTACGAGTCGGATGCGTCGCGGAACGCGTGCGGGCGCACGCACACGACCCGCACGCCGGCGGGGCCGAGCTCGCCGGCGAGCGCCCGCGAGAACCCCTCGAGCCCGGCGCTCTGCGCGGCGTTGCCGATGAGGCCCCGGCCGGTGAGCCTGGCGCCGGGCGTCGAGATCGTGAGGATCACGCCGCTCCCCTGCGCGCTCATGATGCGCGACGCGGCCTTGGCCGTGACGAAGTTCGTGCGCAGGTAGCCGGTGATCGGGTGCAGGTAGTCGTCGAGCGACGTGTCGGCGATCGCGAGCCCCTGCACGTGGTCGAAGCCGACCGCGTTGAGCGCGACGTCGATGCGCCCCTCCCGCGCGAGCACGTCGTCGGCGTGCGCGTCGACCGCGGCTTGGTCCATGGCGTCGACGACGGCGATGGAGACCTCGCCGCCCAGCTCGCGAATCGCGGATGCCGCAGCCTCCAGCCGTGGCAGGCTCCGCCCCGCGAGATGCAGGCGTGCACCCTCGCGGGCGAACACGCGCGCCGTCGTCGATCCGATCGATCCCCCGCCGCCGTGGATCACGGCGACCTTCCCCTCGAGCAGCATCAGGCCGCCTCCTCCGCATAGCGCCGGGCGAACCCCGACATGATCTCGGTCCATCCCCCGGTGTGCAGCTGCACGGCGAGCGCGTCGGGCAGCTGTTCGTGCCTCACCTCGACGACCGTCGCGTCGCCGTCGGGCTCGAAGCTCACGCGCACGACGGAGTCCGTCTGGTGCGTGGCATCCGACCTCCAGGTGAACTCGAGCCGGCGCGGCCGGTCGATCACGGTGTAGGTGCCGCCGTGCAGGAACGCGCCCTCCGGGTCGTTCATCGTGATGGCGAACGCGCCGCCCACGCGCGGATCGATCACCGCGGTCGACGGCTCGCTGCCGTCGCGGCGCATCCACACGGCGAGCGCCGAGGGATCGAGCCACGCGTCGAAGAGCCGGTCGGCGGATGCCGCGATCCGCCGGCTCACCGTCACCACCGCGCTCATCGGGCTGCCCCGCCTTCAGTCGCTTCGTCGCCGCCCGGCGCATCGCCGACCGCGACGCCCGAGCCGCCCGGGACGCCGACGGGCTGCGGGACGCCGACGGCCTGCGCGACGTCGGCCTCGTCGGACGTGACGAACGCCTCGAGGGCGGCCAGCCGCTCCTCCCAGAACGCCCGGTAGCGCTCCATCCAGGCGACGGCGTTGCCGAGCGACTGGGCCCGCAGCGAGAGCACGTGCTCGCGCCCGCGCACGTCGCGATGCACGAGCTCGGCGCGCTCGAGCACCTTGATGTGCTTGCTCGTGGAGTTGAGCGAGATCGGGAACTCGCGTGCCAGGTCTGTGACCCGCGCGTCGCCGTCGAGCAGGCGGTCGAGGATCGCCCGCCTGGTCGGGTCCGCCACCGCGCTGAGCACGGCGTCCAACGTATATTCACCCATACGGGTGAATATACGCCGGCCGCGGGCGGACGTCAATCACCCGGAGGTCATCCACCCCCGTGCGCAACTCCGGATGCCGCGGGCGACACGCCGCCCGGACCGACCTGGCGCGCGGCGTGTCGCCCGCGGCATCCGGAGTTCTGCCCGTTGGAAGCGGCAGCGGGTCAGCGCACGACGATGCGATCGACCCAGATGAGGTTGCCGCCCGTGTTCGAGTTCAGCTGCACCGTGACGTCCGACCGGTTCTTGACGCGAACGTCGAACGAGACCGTCGCGTACTGACCGGCGGGAAGCTTCGGCACGAGCACCGGGCCGCCCACGGCCTTGCCGTCGACGAGCAGGCTGAACGTGGCATCCGACTGCTCGAATCCGTCGCGAATCGAGTTCAGCGTCACGTCGACGCGGCGCCCCGGATCGACGCCCTCGAAGGTGATGCCGTACGTTCCGGCACCGCCGTCACCGAAGTTCATGAGCATCACCTCGCGCCCGTTCGACGCGTTCGCGGCGGTCTGCGGCAGCCCGCCGAGCCCGCAGCAGTCGAGCCAGGTCGAGGCCTCGGCGTACTCGGCCTCGTACACGCCGCGGCCCTTCGAGAAGTCGGGTGCCGTGAACGCCTTCGCGCGTCGATCGGCGCCGGTCCAGAACCGTTGGTCCGAGAGCTCGGCCTTCACGCGCTCGAGGATCTGCGGGTTCGCCTCGAGTCGGCTGTCGCCCCAGTACCCCGCATTGCAGGCGCCGGGACCGGTGCACGCCCAGTTGCCCTGGGCGTCCCAGTCCGTGTTGATGTACGTGAACGAGCGGATGACGTCGCGGTTCGCCCGCACGAAGTCGAAGGTCGGCGCGAACCACTCGCTCCAGACCTCGTCGACGCTCACGGGCGTGCGCTGCGCGTAGGGAGCCGGCGAGCCGTTCGCGAAGATGCACGATACCGTGAGCTCGCCGAGGTCGTAGCCCTGCGGGGACGCCTCGGCGACGATCACGGGCTTCGCGTGCGCGCGGGCGAAGTCGAGCAGCGAGTCCTGCACGACGCGGGGCGGGGCAACCGTCGTGTCGGGTGCGCCGGGCTCGCCCCGGTCGCACGACCACGGACGACCGGGCTTCGACGAGCTCTCGGCGGCGAACCGCGAGAGGCCCATCCAGTCGACGGCGTCGTCGCCCGGGTACCAGCGGTTCCAGTGGGATGCCGCGTCGCCGGCGACGATCGCGCCCGCCGCGTCGTACGCCCCGGCGCCGACGACGGCCTGCTCTGGGATCGCCGCACCCCACGCCGCCGTCTGCCAGACGGTCGCGACGCGCTTCGCCTTCAGCACGTCGATGCGGTGCGCGATGTAGCGGAACGCGGCGACGTAGGACTCCGGGTCGTACCCGTTCCAGTGCCCGTCGAACTCGTAGCCGATCTTGAGGAACACGTCGCGCTTCGTGGCATCCGCGTACCCGATGAGCTCGTCGATCCAACCGCGGTACTTCGCCATGGTCGCCGCGTCGACGCTCGCGTCGCCCGCGATCGCGCGCAGCCCGAGGTTGCGTCCCGGCGTGCCGAGGTCCTGCGAGTAGTCGATGAGCTCGAGCCCGATCGTGAGCGCGCCGTCGTAGCGGCTCAGCACCTCCTCGAAGTCCGTGCGGCCCACACGGTAGTCGACGGGGCTCCACAGGCCGTTGAGCGGCGTCAGCCCGTTGACGCTCGTGAACAGCGAGACACCGCTCGGCTGCGGGAACCGGCGATCGGCGTCGAGCACGGTCGATGCGAACGTCTCGAGCGTTCCGCCGTCCTGGCCGAGGATGAAGTCGACCTTGCCCTGCTTCGGGAGGTTGACGGCACCGGCGAGCGGGTCGCGACCGCCGCCCGTCGACGCCGCGGCCATCGGGGATGGTGCGGCGGGGGCGGCCGCCGCCGCGGTCGGCAGCGCGCCGACGAACAGCGCCCCCACGATCAGGGTGGTGATGAGGCTTCGTTGCTTCATGGCTCCTCCGGATTCGAGACTGGCCCGCACGCGATCGCGGGCGGGGTGGATCTTCGGGGTGGGTTGCGAGGCGGGCCGCGTCAAACGTCTCGGACCGTGGCGCGCGACATCCGCTCGTCGTCGACGGAGACCGCGTGCACCGGGCCCGTGAGCTCGACGCGCTGCGCCCGGTCGAGGTCGGTGCACGACTCGCCCGCGGCGAGCAGCACCGAGCCGGGTTCGACGATGCGGGCGAGGTCGACGCCCGAGAACGCGAGCCTCGTGGCGGGCACGACGAAGTCGACGACGCACCGCTCCCCCGGTTCGAGGTGCACGCGCGCGTACGCCACGAGCTGCGACAACGGCCGCGTGACCGAGGCGTACTCGTCGCGCGCGTAGAGCTGCACGACGTGCGCGCCCGCGCGGTCGCCCGTGTTCGTCACGGCGACGGATGCCTCGAGGCTGCTGTCGGTCGGCACCTCGGCGCGCACCCGCACGAGCTCCTGCTCGAACGACGTGTACGAGAGGCCGAACCCGAAGGGCAGCACCGGCGTCGTCGCCACGGTGCTCACGTTCGACGGCGCACCGAGCGTCGGATGCAGGTACGTGAATGGCTGCGCCCCCGCCGATCGCGGCATGGTCACGGGCAGCCGGCCCGACGGGTTGACCTCGCCGCCGAGCACGCGCACGATCGCGGCGGCGCCCTCCTCGCCGGGGAAGAACGACTGCACGACGGCGGCGCAGCCCTCGAGCGCCCAGTCGATCACGTAGGGCCGACCCGTGAGGAGCACCAGCACGACGGGGGTCCCCGTCGCGAGCACCGCCTCGACGAGTTCGCGCTGCACGCCCGGCAGTTCGAGGTCGTCGCGGTCGCAGCCCTCGCCCACCGTGCCCCGGCCGAACAGGCCGGCCTGGTCGCCGACGACGACGATCGCCAGCTCGGAACCGGCGGCCGCCGCGACCGCGTCGGGGATTCCGCTGCGGTCGGCGTCGTCGACGGCGCAGCCCGCTTCGTGCACGAGCACGGCTCCGGCGAGGGGGCCGTCGGTCGCCGCGGAGGCCGCGCGCAACGCTTCGAGCACGGTCGGCGCCGCGATGCCCATGGGCACCTCGGGGTGGTGGCCGAGCACGTGGTTCGTGAACGAGTAGCAGCCGAAGAGCGCGGCGCTGCGGTCGGCGTTGGGCCCGATCACGGCGATGCGGCCCGGCGCGGCGAGCGGCAGCACGCCGTCGTTGGCGAGCAGGATCACGGATGCCTCGGCGAGCTCTGCCGCGATCGCACGGTGCGCCGGCGGGTCGAGGTCGATGGGGGCGGCGTCGCCCTCGGGCTCGGCGAACGTGGCGTCGAGCAGGCCGAGCCGCTCCTTCTCGGCGAGCACGCGCACCACGGCGCGGTCGACAAGACCCTCTTCGACCGCGCCGGCCCGCACGAGCGCGGCGAGCGGCTCGAGGTAGGCGTCGCCGGTCGGCAGCTCGATGTCGACGCCGGCGGCGAGCGCGGCCGCAGCGGCACGCCCGAGGTCGGGCGCCACCTGGTGCAGGGAGTGCAGGAACGCGACCTCGAAGTAGTCGGCGACGACGGTGCCGTCGAAGCCCCAGCGCTCGCGCAGCAGCCCGGTGAGCAGCGCGGGGTCCGCCGCGACCGGCACGCCGTCGATCTCGGCGTACGAGGGCATCACCGATCGCGCGCCCGCGTCGAGCACGGCCATCTCGAACGGGATCAGCAGGGTGTCGGCGACCTCCCGCGGCCCGGCGGAGACGGGGGCGAGGTTGCGCCCCGACTTCGAGGCCGAGTAGCCGACGAAGTGCTTGAGCGTCGCGACGATGCCCTGCGACTGCAGCCCGCGCACGTAGGCGGAGCCCAGCGTGCCGACGAGGTACGGGTCCTCGGAGATGCACTCCTCGACGCGCCCCCAGCGCGGGTCGCGGATCACGTCGAGCACAGGCGAGAGGCCCTGGTGCACGCCGATCGCGGCCATCGACTCGCCGATCGCGGCGCCCATGCGCTCGACGAGCCCGGGGTCGAACGCCGCACCCCACGCGAGCGGGGTCGGGAACGTCGTGGCCCGCCAGGCCGCGAGGCCGGTGAGGCACTCCTCGTGCGCGATGGCTGGGATGCCGAGGCGGGTGTTCGCCACGAGGTGCCGCTGGAAGGCGCGCAGCCACGCCGCGCGCTCGATCGGGTCGACCGGCGCCGTGCCGAACACACGGGTCAGGTGGCCGAGCCCGTTCGCCGCGAAGCGCTCGAGGTCGACGGCCTCGACCATCTCGTCCTGCAGCGGGGCGACGACCGCCCCGCCCTCGTCGACCCAGAACCCCACGAGCTGGGCGAGCTTCTCGTCGAGGGACATCTGCGCGAGCAGGTCGCGGACGCGGTCGGATGCCACGGGCGCGAGCCGCGGCATCCGCTCGAGGAGGTCGTCGGACAGGTCGAGGGTGTCGCTCATGCGGCTCGTTTCGGTGACGTCGGTGAGGGAGGAAGGAAGAGGGGCGGCCGTCACGACTTCAGCGCGCCGTCCATGATGCCGCCGACGATCTGCCGGCCGAGGAGCACGAAGATGAGCAGCAGCGGCACGGTCGCGAGCACGGTGCCCGCCATCTGCACGCCGTAGTCGGTGACGTAGGCCTGCGACTGCAGCTGCCGCAGCGCGACCTGCACCGTGAACGCGTCGGGCGAGTTCAGCACGATGAGCGGCCAGAAGAAGTCGTTCCACGCGCCCATGAACGCGAACAGGCCGAGCACCGATGCGGCGGGCCGGATCGACGGCAGCGCGATGCTCCAGAAGACGCGCAGGCTCCGCGCACCGTCGAGTCGGGCGGCGTCGACCAGTTCGTCGGGCAGCGAGTTGTCGATGGCCTGGCGCATCCAGAAGACCCCGAACGCGGTCACGAGCCCCGGCACGATGAGCGCCCGCAGGTCGTTCACCCAGCCGAGCTGGGTGACGATCATGAACTGCGGCACGACCGCGAGCTGCAGTGGCACCGTCATGGTGCCGACCACGAGCACGAGCAGGGCGTTGCGACCCGGGAAGCGCAGCTTCGCGAACGCGAACCCGGCGAGCGCCGAGAGCAGCACCTGGCCGATCGCGATCGCGCCCGAGACGAGCACGCTGTTCAGGAGGTTCAGCCCGAACGGCACCGCCTCGAACACCTGGGCGGTGTTGGCGAGGAACTGGTCGCCCGGCACGAGCACCGGCGGCACCTTGTTCACCGACGACGAGTCGTTCGAGGCGACCACGAACATCCAGTACAGGGGGAACAGCGAGAGCAGGGTCGTGACGCCGAGCACCAGGTAGGTGAACCAGCCGACCCTCCCGGGAGTACCGCGCCGGCGCCGCGTGCGGGGTGCGCGACGGCTCGGTCCGCGCCCGGAGAGCGCGTCGGGCAGGTCGCGGGAGACGGTCTCCGCGAGGGCGGTGGTGGTCACTTCGCCCCCTCCTTCCTGGTCATGCGGCCACGCAGGCGAACCCGGCCGAGGCCATTCGGCCGCGTCTCGTCGGAGGCGATGCGGCTCGAGAGCGTGAGGTTGACCACCGTGAGCACCACGATGATGAGGAACAGCGCCCACGCGATGGCGGAGCCGTAGCCGAAGTCGAGGTTGCGGAACCCCTGTTCGTAGAGGAAGAGCGCGAGCGTCTGGAACTGCCGCGACTGGCCGCCCGTCACGCCGCCCTGCCCGCCGAAGATGAGCGGCTCGGCGAACACCTGCAGGCCGCCGATGGTCGACACGATGACGGTGAAGATGATGGTGGGACGCACCTGCGGGATCGTCACGGCGAAGAACTGGCGGATGCGCCCGGCGCCGTCGATCTCCGCGCTCTCGTAGAGCGACCTCGGGATGGACTGCATGGCGGCGAGGTAGATGAGCGCGTTGTAGCCGGTCCAGCGCCACATGATCATCGTCGAGATGGCGACCTGGCTCGCGAAGCCCTCGCGCACCCAGTCGATGCGGGAACCTCCGAACGCCTCGATGACGGTGTTGATCATGCCGTAGTCGCGCCCGAACAACTGGGTGAAGACGATGCCGACGGCCAGCACCGAGGTGATGTTCGGCACGAGCACGGCCATGCGGAACCCGGTCTTGAACTTGAGGAGGGCCTGGTTCAGCACCGCGGCGAGCACGAGCGCGAACGCCAGCTGCGGCACGGTCGAGAGCACCCAGATGCTGAGCGTGTTGCCCGCGGCGTTCCAGAACCGTGGGTCGGCGACGAGGAAGGCGTAGTTCTCGAGGCCGATGAAGGTCTTGTCTCCGATCGGGTTCCACTCGAAGAGCGAGATCACCGCGGTGTAGACGAGCGGGAACAGCCCGAACAGTCCGAACACGATGAAGAACGGCGCGATGTAGAGGTAAGGGGTGATCGGCACCCGGTGGCGGCGCCGCGATGCCGGCGGCCGTTCGGGTTCCGCTGCGCCAACGCGCGGCGCGTCGGCGATGGTGGTCGTGGCCACAGTGCCTCCGAGGGGCATGGGCCGGAGCCGCGACGAGGCACGGCTCCGGCCGGGTGAGGGGGTTACTTGCTGTCGAGCTCGAGCGCGATGGCGTCCATCGTCGAGTCCCACGCCTGGTCGGGCGTCTCCTCGCCGCTCTCGACGCGGTCGATGCCGAGGCCGAACTCGCGCAGGATCGCGCGCTCCTTCGGGCCCTCGTAGACGGGCTTCAGTGCGAGCACGCTGTCGGAGTAGATCTTGCCGACCGGGGCACCGGAGAAGAACTCGCTCGTGAAGCCCGTGAGCGCCTCGTCGGTGTACAGCTCGGGGGTCGACGGGAAGTTGCCGAACTCCTTGAACACCGCGAGCTGGTTCTCGGGGGTCAGGATCGTCTGCAGCATGTCGTAGGCGAGCTCGGGGTTCTTCGCGTTCTTCGGCACGGTCATCTGCGAACCGCCCCAGTTGCCGCCGCCCTCGGGCAGGGTGACGACGTTCCACTTCCCGGCGGTGTCGGGCGCCTGGCCCTGGATGTAGTTCATCATCCACGCGGGGGCGAGCTGCACCGCGTAGTCGCCGTTGGCCATGGCGGTGTTCCACTCGGGGCTGAAGGCGGCGAGGTTGGCCGAGATGCCCTTCGCGCTCGAGGCGAGGTCCCACGCCTTCTGCACCTGCGGGTTGGTGTCGTACACGAGGGTGTCCTCGTCGGCGTAGAACTTCTCGTCGCCCTGGTTGTAGACGGTCTGGAAGAAGAGCCCCGCGTCGTCGAGGAACGGCTTGCCGGTCTGCTCGGTGTACTGCTCGCCGACGTCGACGAAGTCCTCCCAGCTCGACCAGAGCCCCTCGACACCTGCGCTGTCGCTCGGCAGGCCGGCCGCCTCGAACAGGTCGGTGCGGTAGGCGAGCGCGAGGCCGCCGACATCGGTGGGCAGGCCGAAGACCTGGCCCTCCGGTCCGACGCCCTGCTCCCAGCGCCAGTCGAGGAAGTCGGCCTTCAGGTCGTCGGCGCCGAGATCGCGCAGGTCGACGAAGTAGTCGGCGCTCGGCTTGAACGCCGAGCTGTACCCGGTCTCGACGAGCGCGACATCCGGAACCGCCCCGGACGCGAGCGCGGTGAGCAGCTGCTCGTGGTGGGGGTCGAACTCGCTCGTCTTGATCTCGACCGTGTTGCCGGTCTCGTCGGCCCAGGCCTGCATGGAGTCCTCGAGGCCGGTCGCGCCGAAGGTCCAGACGCTGAGGGTCTGGCCGGTGGGCAGTTCGCCGTCCGCGCTCGGCGCGTCGGTCGCGCCGGAGCATCCGGCCAGGAGGCCGGCGGTCGCGAGGGCCGCGACTCCCGCGGCCGCGAGGCGACGTGATCTCATGTCTCTCTCCTTTGAGAAGAAGTGCTGTGGTGGGGGGAGGAAAGATCGAAGAAAGCCATGGGCAACTTTCTTCGATCCTTCCGTGGAATGCACGCTAACGGTGGTGCAGAATGATGCTCAAGCCGAGCGAACAACTCGACCGAAACCCATACGAAACTTTCTCTCGATTGAGCACTGAAGGAGCGGCCAATGCGCGTCACTATCGCCGAGATCGCGAGCATGGCGGAGGTCTCGGTGCCCACAGTCTCGAAGGTGCTGAACGGCCGACCGGGCGTCTCGGCCGAGACCCGCGACCGGGTGCTCGAACTGCTGAGCGAGCACGACTACGCGCGCCGGGGTGCGTCGGCCAGGCAGCGCGTCGGCCTCGTCGACTTCGTCATCTTCGACCTGTCGACCACGTGGGCGCACCAGCTCATCATCGGCGCCGAGAGCGAGGCCGCGCGTGCCGGCGTCGGGCTCGTGGTGACCTCCACCCACGGACGCAGGGCGGGCAACCGGCACTGGATCCGGCAGCTCTCGGCCAGGCGCTCCGACGGCATCGTGCTCGTCGTCTCCGAGCTGCAGGCCGGCGCCGAGGCCGAGCTCGCCCGGCTCAACACCCCGATCGTGCTCATCGACTCGCACGGCGGCGCCGACTCCACGGCACCGATCGTGGCCGCCACCAACTGGGCCGGCGGGCTCACCGCCACCGAGCACCTGCTCTCGCTCGGGCACCGCCGCATCGGCATCGTCACCGGCCCCGAACGCCTCGCCTGCTCGCGCGACCGCCTCGACGGGTACCGCGCCGCGCTCTCGCGCGCCGACATCCCCTTCGATCCCGACCTCGTCGTCTACGGCGACTTCCGCGTGGCGGGCGGCGAGGCCGGCGCCGAGCGGTTCTTCGCCCTCGACGACCGGCCGACCGCGATCTTCGCCGGCTCCGACCACCAGGCGCACGGCGTGTACCTCGCCGCGCAGCGGGCCGGGCTGTCGATCCCCCGCGACCTGTCGGTCGTGGGCTTCGACGACGTCGACCTCTGCAAGTGGATCTCGCCGAACCTCACGACCGTGCGCCAGCCGCTCGGCGACATGGCCCGCGAGGCGACGCGCATGGTGCTCGAGCTCGGCGACCCCGACGTCGAGGTGGAGCCCTCGCGGCGCATCGAGCTCGCGACCTCGCTCGTGGTGCGCGACTCGACCGCACCGCCGCCGACCCGCTCGCGCTGAGCGGTCAGAGCGCCGCGCCGACCACCGCCTCGCCGAGCGGCGTGCGCAGGTGCAGCACGCGCGCGCCCTCGCGGCGGCTCGCGACGAGCCCGCTCCCCCGCAGCACCGCGAGATGATGCGAGGCCGTCGAGATCGCGAGCCCCGCGTCGACCGCGACCTGCGAGGTCGTGCGCTCGGCATGCGCCGCGAGCAGGATCTCGGCACGCGCCGGCCCGAGCAGCGCTCCGAGGGCCGCGGCCGCTGAACCCGGGTCGCGCGCCCACGTCTCGGTCACACCCTGGGCGGGGTAGAACAGCGTGGGCTGCGCCGGCGGCTCGGTGAGCACGGAGCATCCGTGCGTCCAGGTCATGACCGCCGGCACGAGCACGAGCCCGCTGCCGCGGCAGTCGAGCGCCTCGCGGTGCATGCGGAGCTCCACGCGCACGGCGTCGTCGCCCCACTCGACCGTGCGGTGCAGCGAGCCGACCATGCCGCCGAGGCCCTCGGTCGCGATGCGCCTGGACCGCACGGCGATGTCGGCGCGCAGGATGCGCTCGAGCTGCGGCCAGACGGGGGCGAGCACGGCCTGCCACATCTGCTCGAAGGCGTCGGCGATCATGGCCCGCGCCCGCAGCGGTTCGTCGTGCATGCGGCGGATGGCGCGCTGCCGCTCCCCCGTCGACCGCGCGATCATCTTCGCGAGGTCGGCCCTGACGAGCTCGGCCGGCACCTCGCGGAGCCGCGCGAACTCGTCGCCCGGCTGCATGTCCCAGGCGGGCGTCGCCGTGAAGAAGTCGGGGAAGTACCCCTCGGCGCCGATCACGACCCGCATCAGGTCGAAGGCGTCGCCCGGCAGCGTCGAGCGCACGCTCCGGAGCCACCCCCACTGCAGCGGGTGCTCCTCGGGCCGCTGCAGCACGCGGATGGCGTTGCAGAGCTCGTGCCCCGGCGAGACGCCGAAGCGGATGGCCGAGACGTCGCCCGGCGCGAGATGGAACTCCACGATGTTTCGATCCACATCGAAACAATAACGCGGGCGGATGCCGCGGGCGGAGCCTTGCAGCACAGGCCGACCACCGGCATCCGCTCCCCTCAGACGAATCGAGACCGCTCATGATCACCGCATCCGGCCCCGCCGAGATCACCCTCGCCCCCACGACCGACCCGCCCGTGAAGCCGGCCGTCGCCGACCTCGTGACCGACGACGAGCTGCGCATCGGCACCGGCCGCACGCGCCGCTTCGTCGGCGTCGAGCACGGGTCGGGCGTGTCGTACTTCCACGTCGACTACGAGCCGGGCGAGGGCACCGACCTGCACTGGCACCCCTACCCCGAGACCTGGGTCGTGCTCTCGGGCGACGCGACGCTCACGATCGGCGACCGCCGGGTGGCGGCGACGGCGGGCGACACCGCGACCGTGCCCACGGGCGTGTGGCACAAGTTCGAGAACACCGGCACGACACGGCTCGAGGTCTTGTGCATCCACGCCTCGGCCGTCATCATCCAGACGTGGGCCGACTGAGCCCGCCCTTCGAGAGGAACACCATGAGCTTCCAGGCCTACCTCGACAACATCGAGACGAAGACCGGCCTCACGCCCCGCCAGTTCGTCGAGCTCGCGCACGAGCGCGGGTTCGACGAGACCACGAAGGCCACGCCGATCGTCGCGTGGCTCGCCGAGGACTACGGCCTCGGCCGCGGCCACGCGATGGCGCTCGTGCACGTCATCACCAAGGGCCCGCAGATCAGCGCGAAGCACGTCGAGTCGGGCACCGCGCACAGCGACCCGACCGACACCCTCTGGCTCGACGGGGCCGCGACGAACCCGAACCTCTAGCGCGCGGCGCCCCATCGCGCAAGGGAGTGCCGAGCGCGGCCGTTCCCGTCGACGATGGGGGCATGACCGAAACGGACGATGCCGTCGTCGCCGACTTCCGGGCGGGCCGCACCCCGCCCGGCATGCACCGGGAACGGCTGCTGCTGCTCACCACCACCGGGCGACGCACGGGCGAGCCGCACACGACGCCCATGATGCGCCTCGCCCTGCCCGACGCCGACCACGTCGTCGGCTCGGCGAACGCCGCGCCCGAGGACCCGGAGTGGCTTCGCAACCTCCTCGTCGACCCCCGCGTGCACGTCGAGGTCGACGGCGCGGCCTACGACGCGACCGCGGTCGTGCTGGGTGGAGCCGAGCGCGACCGCGCCTGGGACTCGATCCTGCAGCTCGCGCCGTTCTTCGCCGACCATCAGGCGAAGGTCGACCGCACGCTGCCGGTGGTGCGCCTCGAGCGGCGGCCTGCGGCCTGACCGCGCGTCCGCCGCGCCGGCGGGCCGTCGGGCCGTCGGGCCGGATGCCGGCAGGCCGGATGGCAGCGGGTCGGATGTCGGATGTCGGAGGGTGGCGGCATGCTGCTCCCATGGGCATCGAGGTCCGACCGGCAACCGTGTTCGACGACGTGGCGACCATGGTCGGGCCGAAGCGCCCCGACGCGAACGTCTGCTTCTGCCTGAGCTACCGCATCGGGTCGAAGGAGAACCTCGCGCTGAAGGGGCCCGCCCGAGGCGAGCGCGTGCGGGAGCTCTGCGCCGAAGACCCGCCGCCGGGGGTGCTCGCCTACGACGGCGACGAGGTCGTCGGCTGGGCCGCGGTGCACCCGCGCGCCGACACGAGCTTCGCGCGCAACCGCAAGATCCCGCACGTCGACGACCTCGACGTGTGGTCGGTGTGGTGCATCCGCGTGCGCCCGGGGCACCGAGGTGCGGGCATCTCGCACGCCCTGCTCGCCGGGGCCGTCGACTTCGCGCGCGATCGCGGCGCACCCGCGATCGAGGGGTACCCGGTCGACAACCGGGGCAAGAAGGTCGACCTCACCATGGCCTACGTGGGCACGCGCAAGCTCTTCGAGCGAGCAGGCTTCGAGAAGGCCGCCGACACGACGTCGGTGATCAACGGCTTCCCGCGCGTGCTGATGCGCCTCGACCTCGCGCCGGCCGGGTAGCGGAACGCTCCGCCGCCCGACCGGCGCCGGCGTCTACGCGGCGAGCCGTCCGACCGCGCGCGCCCGGATCAGCACGGCCTGCCCGTCGGTGTAGGCCACCGGCAGCTCCTCGATCGCCACGACCTCGATCGTCGCCGGATCGGCCCCGGCGAGCCTGGCCCGGTCCGAGGCCTCGCGCGCGGCGTCGTCGCGCGACGCCCGGCCGTCGCCGACCACGCGGTAGACCTTCTCGACCTGGCCGGCCACCTCGCCGAGCGCGGCACCGACGGCGTTCGCGGCGCCGAAGTGCGCGGGCCGGATCAGGTCGCCGACGCCGGCGAGCTCGTCGGGGGCGACGATGCTGCCGCCGCCCACGAGAATGACCGGCACGGGCTCGGCGTTCGGCTTCATCCGGTCGATGGTGTCCTCGAGGAGTTCCCGCATCGCGGCCCAGGCGGCGGCTCCGAGCCCGGGCTCGATCACGGGCGGCTCGAGGCCGTCGATGCTCGCTCCGCCGACGGCGAGCGCGACATCCGTCGCCGTCAGCGTGCGTCCGCCGAAGGCGAGGCCCTCCTCTGGCAGCCGGTAGCCGACGCTGTCGGGCCCGACCGTCACATCTCCGGCGCCGGCGTCTGCGTCGGCATCGGAACCAGCGCCCCGCCCGTCGCCGACGGCGCCCGCGCGCACGATCGAACCGCCGCCGAGCCCGACCGAGAGCACGTCGGGCATGCGGAAGTTCGTGCGGATGCCGCCGATCTCGACCGCGTGCGACGACTGCCGCGGGAACCCGTCGACGAGCACGCCGATGTCGGTCGTGGTGCCGCCGATGTCGACCACGAGCGCGTCGGTGGCGCCCGAGAGGTGCGCCGCGCCGCGGATCGAGTTGGTGGGTCCGCAGCCGATCGTGAACACCGGGAACTCGAGCGCGTAGTCGAGGGTCATCAGCGTGCCGTCGTTCTGCCCGAAGTACGGGGTCGCCGGGATGCCCCGGTCGCGCAGCGCCGCGACGAACCCGGCGGCCATCTGCCGCAGGGTGCGCATGAGGGCGGCGTTCAGCACGGTGGCGTTCTCGCGCTCGAGCAGGCCGAGCGACCCGATGCGCGCTGACCGCGAGATCGGCACGTCGAGCTCGGAGGCGACGATCTCGGCGACGCGCTCCTCCTGGTGCTCGTCGATGGGCGAGAACACGCCCACCACGGCGACCGCATCGACCTCCCCGCGCATGCGCGCGCACGCGTCGCGCACGGCCTGCTCGTCGAGCGGCGCGAGCACGCGACCGTCGATCTCGTATCCACCCCTGATCAGGTACGCGTGCTCGCCGATCGCCGCACGGAGGTCGGCGGGCCAGCCCTCGAGCGGCGGAACGGCCGTCGTAGCTGGCGCACCGAGTCGCAGGATGCCGACCCGGCCGAGGCCGCGCCGCTCGACGATCGCGTTCGTGCAGTGCGTCGTGCCGAGCATCGCGTGGGTCACGAGCGAGGGGTCGACGCCGGATGCCTCGAGCACGGCGTCGATGGCCGCAGCCACGCCGTCGCCCGTGTCGGCCGTGGTCGGCCGCTTGACCGAGGCGACCACGGCGAGCCGCTCGTCGAGCACGACCGCGTCGGTGTTGGTGCCGCCGACGTCGATGCCGATGCGGTAGCCGGGGGTGATCGTGCGGGCGTCCATCACGCCGCCTCCTTCCGTGCGCGGGCACTCGAACCGCCGGCGGAACCGGCCTCGGCCTCGGTCGCGGCCCTGGCCTTCGCGAGGTCCTCGACCGGCACCCAGTCGACGTCGTAGCCGAAGTGGGCGGGCCCGGCGGTCTCGAGCCCGATGGGGGTGCGCCACTTCTCGTGGCAGGGCATCGCGATGATCGAGACGCGCGCGCCGTAGCGCAGGGCCTCGGTCGTGATCGGCATGCCGGTCGCGAGGTCGAGCACTGCGACCAGGTCGGGCGTGACCGCGGCGAGCTCGCCGTCGCGTCGCGCGAGCAGCATCTCGTTCTGGAAGTCGAGGCGGAAGGAGCTGCCGCGATCGACCCCGACGCCGTCGAGCTCGGCGGCTCCACGCGTGAAGCCGCCCTCGACGGCGCGCTGCAGGTCGACGACCTTGCCGTCGAAGAGCCGCACCGCGTCGAGCTCGTCGCAGAGCGCGGCGATCTTCTGGTCGTCGCGCAGTTCGCCGCCGCCGGCGCCCCGGCCGCCCAGGATGCCGCCGATGCGCTTCGCGAGCGTCAGCGTCTCGGGGATCGCGCAGTCGCGCACGACGTCGCCGCCGTACGCGTAGTCGATCATCGTGGCGCCGCCGCCCATCTCGACCGTCGCGGCGCGCGCGAGGCGCTCCGACCACGCGCCGTCGACGGGGCGCATGACGATCTCGTTGCCGTGGTGGTCGACGAGCACGGTCGCCCCCGGGCCGTGGCCCGCGAGGTGGAACGTCACCATCTGCGCCTCGGGGAAGGCGCGCCCCATGGCGTCGCCGTCGACGATGGGGAGCCCGGCGATCGCCGCGGTCGCGATCGGCACCATCGAGTTGCCGCCGCCGACCTCGATGGGCATCACGGCCGTCGGCGTGCGACCGGTCGCACGCTCGATGGCCTGAAGCGCCAGGAGCAGCTCGGACTCCGACTGGATGCGCTCGACGCCGACCGACGGCGCGCCGATGCCGCCGATCGGCACCACGAAGTCGTCATCGGAGAGGTCGTCGACCGCGAGCATCGGAACGTCGCCGTGCAACCGGATGAGCCGCTTCGCGATGAGCGCGCCGACGTGCGGGTCTCCGCCGCCGCCGGTGCCGAGCACGGTGGCGCCGACCGCGATCTCGTCGATGTCGGCCTCGGTGATCACCCGGCCGGATGCCTCGGAGGAGGTGTGCCGTGCGGTCATGCCAGCACCTCGTCGGCGCGGCCGTCGGCGACGCGGTCGCCGGGCAGGCCGGACTCGACGGCATCGCCGGCCTCGGCCGCCTCGGCCGCCTCGGCCGAGACCGCGGCATCGCGGCCGCCGCGGCGGTGCAGCGGCAGCAGGACGAGGTAGGCGACGAAGCCCGCGAGGAGCCCGTCGAGCGCCGAGATCGTCGTGAGCGAGAACCAGCCGAATCCGGGGCCCGCGGCGGGGTCGGTCGTCGCGAGCGCGACGAGGATGCCGACCGCCCATGCCACCACGGCCCAGACGTGGATGAGCGGGGCATCCGAACCGTGCTGCCAGCGCGCCGCGCGGCGGGCCGTGAAGTACGAGGCCAGGTACACGCCGCCGTACGGGGCGATGATCGTGCCGATGAGCAGGATGAACGGCACGAAGTAGTCGGCGGCACCGAGCACGCCGAGCACGATGCTGATGATGCCGAGGCCGATGGTCGACGCGCGACGCGGCAGGCGCTCGCTGATCGACGCGAAGGCGAGGCCGGCCGAGTAGAGGTTGGTCGTGTTCGTCGTCCACTGGGCGAGGATGAGCACGACCACCGCGACGGCGCCGAGCCCGAGCACGAAGAAGATGAGCATGAGCTCGGACTCGTTCACGATGCGGGCCAGCACGATCGCGACGACGAGGATGATCGAGTTGCCGAAGAAGAACCCGACGAATCCGGCGGCCATGGACTGCTTCGGGGTCTTCGCCCAGCGCGCCATGTCGGGCGCGAGCACCACGCCGAGCACGAAGATGCCCATGACGAGCGACACGGCGGCGCCGAACGAGATGGCGGTCTCGACCGGCGCGTCGAGGCCGGCGGTGCCGTTCACGACGAAGGCGACCACGATGCCGACGACGAGCAGCCCGAGCAGCAGCGGCACGGCGAGCGAGCTCAGCCGGCTGATCGCTCGGTAGCCCCAGAACGCGGTGAGCGCCATGAGCACGCCGCCGATCGCGGTGAACACCTGCACGGGCACCTCGACGCCGGTGAACTGGGTCACCGCGATCTGGGCGTTGAGGCCGAAGAACCCGGCCTGCACGGCGAACCAGCCGACCAGGCTGATCGAGATGGCGAGGGCGAGCACCGCCCCGCCGATGCGGCCGAACACCGCACGGGCGATGACCGCCGACGAGAAGCCGGTCGCCGCGCCGACGTAGGCGCAGGCCATGGCGAGCAGGCCGAGGAGCAGCGAGCCGAGCATCGTCGCCCCGATCGCCGTCCAGAAGTCCATGCCGTTCGCGAGCTGCACGCCGAGGAAGGCGCCCGAGAGGTCGATGCCGATGGCGATCCAGACGGCCGCGATCGAGATCCAGCCCTTCCGCTGGTCGTGGGGCACGGCGTCGTGTTCGTAGTCCGTGGTGTTCATGTGGGTTCCTTGGGAGTGGGGGGTCGAACGGTGGGGGTGGGTGCAGGCCGCGTGAGGGCGACGGCCGCTAGCCAGGAGCTCGTGGCTCCGGCGCGGCGCGATGCTCATCGGGGACGGCTCGCGGTGAGGATCGCGGAGAGGTACCGCCATGCCTGGTCGAAGCGCTCGCGGTGGAGCTCGGGGCTGTAATGGGTCAGCTGCAGGAACAGGCCGTCCATGATGACGAACACGAGCGCCGTGAAGCCGTCGGCGTCGCCCGGCGTGAAGCTGCCGGCCGCGACGCCGTCGTCGTAGGCCTCCCGCACCGCCTCGGCGAGCGCGGACTCGGAGTCGAGGAAGATCTCGCGCAGGCCCTCTCCGTCGGGCGCGATCTCGGCGACCGCGGCGCGCAGGCTGAACTCGGCGTAGTCGGTGCGGTCGCGATAGTACGACTCGATGCCGCCGAGCAGGTGGTGCAGTCGATCGAGGGGTTCCATGCTGCTGCTCCGTCTGGCGAGGGCTTCGAAGTAGGCGGTGTGCTCGACCACGACCTCGGCGTAGGTCGCCTCGTAGAGCGCCTCCTTGCTGGCGAAGTGCGCGTAGAGCGAGGGCGTCTTGATGCCGACGGCCTCGGCGATCTCGCGCAGGCTCGTCTCGGCGTACCCCTTGCGCCCGAATGCGCGGCGCGCCTCGGTGACGATCCGTGCTCTGGTCATCGCGTTCCGCCCGCCTGTCGACTGCCTAACGATCGTTAGTTAGGGGAACGATAGGCGGTCGCGCCCCGGTCCGCAAGAGGTGTGACGCCGGATGCGCCAGGGCCCCTTGGCAACGTCGGCGGGTCGGGCCACGATGGAGCGATGGATGTCACCGACTGGCTGCTCGAGTCCGACCCCTCCGTGCGCTGGCAGGTCATGCGCGACCTGCTCGACGAGCCCGACGACGTCGTCGCCGCCGAGCGCTCGCGCGTCGCGAACGAGGGCTCCGCCGCACGGCTGCTCTCGCTGCAGACGGCCGACGGGTACTGGGGCGGCGAGGCCTACGGCATCGACGGCGACCGCCGCAGCGTGATGTGGACCCTGCAGTCGCTGCGCCGCCTCGGCGTCGACCCCGAGGCCGAGGCCGTCCGCACCGCGATCGACCGGGTGACTGCGGGAGTGCGCTTCAACGAGGATGACGGCGGGCTCCCCTTCTTCGACGGCGAGGTCGAGGCGTGCGTCAACGGCGGGGTGCTCGCGGCATCCGCCTACTTCGGGGTGCTCGGCGAGGGCGCCGAACGCATGGTCGGGCTGCTCCTCGACGGGCAGCTCGACGACGGCGGCTGGAACTGCGAGCCGATCGAGGAATCGAGGCGCTCGTCGTTCGACTCGACGCTCTGCGTGCTCGAGGGGCTGCTCGCCCATGAGGTCGCGTCGACGGCAGCCGGTTCGGCACCCGATGCCGCCCTGATCGACGCCCGCCACCGCGGCGAGGAGTACCTGCTCGAGCGCAACCTCTACCGCCGCAAGTCGACCGGCGGCATCGTGCGCGAACGCTACGAGAACTTCATCTTCCCGCCGTACTGGGTCTACGACGTGCTGCGCTCGCTCGACCACTTCCGCGCAGCGGGGCTCGTCGACGGCACGGCCCCCGATCCGCGCCTGGCGCCCGCGGTCGACCTGCTGCTCGAGCACCGCCGCGACGGCGGCACCTGGGCCGCGGGCGACCCCTGGAACGGGGCCGTGTTCTTCGCGCTCGACGCCGCACCCGGCGAGCCCAGCCCGTGGAACACGCTGCGCGCCCGACGCGTGCTGCGCTGGGCGCGACCCGACGCGCTCGACGAGCTGCTGCCGCCCGCCGAATAGGGCGGCGAACGATCGTGCGACCGTCCCGCCCCGCGAGCGCGAAGCGCCCCGCACGCCCGAGGCCCGCGCGTCGGGGGCGGGGCGCGGTCGTCGCCGTGCTGCTCGCGGCCGCCGCGGCCGCAGTCGCCCTGTGGTGGCGGTGGCTCGCGCGTCGCCAACACCACTGGCGCACGGCCCTCGCCGAGGCGATCCCGGTGAACTCGGCGTACTGGCGCGAGCAGCGCGCCGGGCCGGGCGAGCTGCTCTACGTCGCGATCGGCGACTCCGCCGCGCAGGGCATCGGGGCGAGCAGGCCCTCCCACAGCTACGTCGGATTCATCGGGCGGGCGATCGCCGCGGCATCCGGTCGCCCGGTGCGCACCGTCAACCTCGGCATCTCGGGGGCGACGCTGCGCATCGCACTGGACTCGGAGCTACCGGTGCTCGAACGGCTCGAGCCCGACGTGCTCACGGTCTGCATCGGCGCGAACGACATCGCGGACTTCGACGTCGAACGGTTCGAACGCGAGATCCGCGAGCTGTTCGGCGCGTTGCCCGACCACGCGATCGTGGCCGACCTGCCGAGCTTCTACTTCCCGCCCGCGCAGGCGAAGGTGCGGGCCGCCAACCGCAGGCTGCGCGCCGCGGCCGCCGCGCGCGGGCTGACGGTGGTGCCGCTGTTCGCCCGCACGAACCGTCAGGGCATGTGGGGCGTGACGACGCAGTTCGCGGGCGACCTGTTCCACCCGAACGACCGCGGGTACCGCATCTGGGCCGACGCGTTCCGACCGGCCGTCACGTCACGGCTGGCGGCCATCTGCGCCGTCGGTCCGGGCGCGTGCGCAGACCGGTGAGGCGGATGCCGCGGCATCCACCTCACCGGCCTGGGACGCCTCAGGCGGTGGCCGTCGCGTCGGCGGTCGCGGTCGGAGCCGGGCGCGGCGCTGCGGCCTCCCAGCGGAACCCGTCGGGATCGGTCGCCGCCCCGCCGTCGCCGACGATGACGATGCGGTGCGAACCGCTGCCCTCGATCGGCACGCCCGCGTCTTTCGCGAGCGCCTTGCGGGCGTAGAGGCCGAGCCGGATCGGGCTTTCGTCCATCGAGAACTCGGCGTAGGCGCCGAAGCTCTTGCCGACGCGCAGGCCCTGCTCGGTGTAGAAGCGCTTGCTCGCGCCGACGTCGCCCGAGCCGAGCAGCAGCACGACGGACTCGACCGCGCGCGAGGCCGGACGGGTGTCCTTCTTCGCCGAGGTGGCGATCTTCCAGATGGTGCCGTCGGGGGCGCGCACGGTTCCGCCGTGGCCCCACATGGACTTCGTGACGGGCTTGATCGGCGTGCCTCCCGCGGCGACCGCGGCGTCGAACAGCGAATGGACGTCGGCCGGCTGGGCGGCGACCAGCGAGAGCGTGAACCCGCGGAACCCGCTGCTCGCGGCATCCGATCGCCGCACGCGAACCCGGTCGCCGAGCCCGAAGGCGCTGTCGTAGAAGGCTTCGGCGGCTGTGACGTCGGTCGCCTCGATGATGATGGAGTCGATGGTGTTCATGTTGTTCACGCTACGAACCGGGCGGTGCACCCCGCTTCTCGATTCCTGACCGGATGCCGCACCCGGATGCCGCACCCGGACGATCTGCCCCGGGGCGGGCCTCTCCCAGCCGAAGTGCGTCAGACTGGAAGTGCGCCGCCGTCCGCGAACCCTCGCGCAGGCCAGGGCGCAGGAGAACCCACCGTGACCTTGATTCCGCAGACGGCGACCGAGCCGCTCGACATCGCGAGCATCCGCGCCGACTTCCCGTACCTCGCGCAGGAGCTGAACGGCTTCCCGCTCGCGTACCTCGACTCGGGCGCCACCGCCCAGCGCCCCGTGCAGGTGCTCGACGCCGAACGCGCGTTCCTCGAGCAGGCGAATGCGGCCGTACACCGCGGCGCCTCGACGCTCGTAGGCACCTCGACCATGGCGTTCGAAGATGCGCGCGCGACGGTCGCCCGCTTCGTCGGCGCCGGCGAGCGCGAGATCGTCTGGGCCGAGAACGCGACCGACGCGATCAACATCGTCGCGCTCGGCATGGCGGATGCCGCGGCCGGCCTCGGCGGCTCGGAGGCCGACGTGTTCCGGCTCGCCCAGGGCGACGAGATCGTCGTGACCGAGGCCGAGCACCATGCCGACCTCATCCCGTGGCAGCGGCTCGCCGCGAAGACGGGCGCGACGCTGCGGTGGATCCCCGTGCACGACGACGGCACGTGGACCATCGACGACGCGGCGTCGGTCATCGGGCCGAACACCAGGCTCGTGGCCTTCGCGCACGTGTCGAACGTCACCGGGCACATCGCACCCGTCGCCGAGGTCGTCGAGCTCGCCCACCGCCACGGCGCCCTCGTGCTGCTCGACGCCTGCCAGTCGGTGCCGCACCGCCCGACCGACTTCGCCGCGCTCGGCGTCGACTTCGCGGCCTTCTCGGCGCACAAGATGCTCGGCCCGAACGGCATCGGCGTGCTCTACGGCCGCGAGCACCTGCTCGACGCGCTGCCGCCCGCCCGCACGGGCGGTTCGACGATCACGACCGTGACCATGGAGACCGCCGACTTCCTGCCGTCGCCGCAGCGATTCGAAGCCGGCACGCAGCCCGTGTCGCAGGCGGTCGGGCTCGCCGAGGCCGTGCGCTACCTCGAGCGGCTCGACATGCGCCGCGTGCACGAGCACGAGGTCGAGCTCGCGGCACTGCTCGTCGACGAGGTCTCGCGCCTCGACGGCATCCGGCTCGTGGGCAGCGGCCCCGGTGTCGAGCGCGGCGCCCTCGCGAGCGTCGACGTGCCCGGCGTGCATGCGCACGACGTGGGCCAGTTCCTCGACTCCCGCGGCATCGCCGTGCGCGTCGGGCACCACTGCGCGCAGCCGCTGCACCGCCGACTCGGCCTGCGGGCCACGACCCGCGCGAGCGCCTACGTCTACACGACCGCCGACGAGGTGCGCCGGTTCACGGCCGCCCTCGCCGAGGTGCGCGACTTCTTCGGGGTGAACGCATGAGCGACCTGTCGGGCCTCTACCAGGAGCTCATCCTCGACCACTCCAAGCGTCGCGTCGGCGACGGCGCCCTCGCCGACCCGCAGGCGTCGCACCACGAGCTGAACCCCACGTGCGGCGACGAGATCACGCTCGGCATCCGGCTCGACCCCACCGGCACGACGGTCGAGGCCCTCGGGTGGGAGGGCGACGGATGCAGCATCTCGATGGCCTCGGCCTCGGCGCTCACCGAGCTCGTGGTCGGCGCCGACACCGCGCACGTGCGCGAGCTCATCGACGGATTCCGCACGATGCTGCGCTCCCGGGGCGCCGGCGAGCCCGACGAGGAGCTGCTCGGCGACGCCATCGCGTTCCACGGGGTCTCGAAGTACGTCATGCGCGTCAAGTGCGCGATGCTCTCGTGGGTCGCGCTCGAAGCGTGCCTCGTCGAGGCCGGCGCCGCGGTGAAGACGCCCAGCCAAGAGGCTTAGGCTCGTAGCACCGCCGACGCCGACCTGAAAGAGGTTCCCCCTGCCATGAGCGACGAACTCGAAGTCTTCAACCGCCGCGAGTCCGAGGTGCGCGGCTACGTGCGCGCGTTCCCGGTCGTGTTCGACCGGGCCGTCGGCTCGACGCTGGTGGGCGAAGACGGCCGCGAGTACCTCGACTTCTTCGCGGGCGCCGGCGTGCTCAACTACGGGCACAACAACCCCCTGTTCACGCGTGCCCTCATCGAGTACCTCGAGCGCGACGGCATCATCCACGGCCTCGACATGGCCACCTCGGCCAAGAAGGCGTTCATCGAGGCCTTCGAGCGTCTCGTGCTCGAACCCCGCGGGCTCGACCACAAGCTCCAGTTCACCGGCCCGACCGGCGCGAACGCCGTCGAGGCGGCGCTCAAGGTCGCACGCCAGGCCACCGGCCGCACGAACGTCGTCGCCTTCACGAACGCGTTCCACGGGCTGAGCACGGGCGCACTGGCCGCGACCGGCAACAGCCACTACCGCGGCGCCGCGGGCATCACGCTCGACAACGTCACGCGCCTGCCCTACGACGGCTATCTCGGAGCCGACGTCGACACCCTCGACCTGCTCGAGAAGATGCTCGACGACCCGGGTTCGGGCGTCGACCTGCCCGCCGCCGTCATCGTCGAGGCCGTGCAGGGCGAGGGCGGCATCAACGTCGCGAGCGCCGCGTGGCTGCAGCGCCTGCGGGCCATCACGGCTGAACGCGGCATCCTGCTGATCCTCGACGAGATCCAGGCGGGCGTCGGCCGCACCGGCGAGTTCTTCGCGTTCGAGGAGTCGGGCATCGTTCCCGACATCGTGACCGTCTCCAAGTCGATCTCGGGCTCGGGTCTGCCGATGTCGCTCGTGCTGTTGCGCCCCGAGGTCGACGTCTGGAAGCCCGGCGCCCACACCGGCACCTTCCGCGGCAACAACCTGGCGTTCGTTTCGGCGCGCGCGGCCCTCGAGAACTACTGGGCCGACACCGCACTCGTCGACGGCGTCGCCGAGAAGTCGGCGCTGCTGCGCGCCGAGCTCGAGCAGATCGCCGCAGCGAACCCCCAGCAGGACTTCGTCGTGCGCGGTCGCGGCCTCATGTACGGCCTCGCGTGCGACGCCGACCGCGGCCTCGCGGCCCGCATCTCGAAGCAGGCGTTCACGCGCGGCCTCGTGATCGAGACCTCCGGCGCCTACGACGAGGTGCTGAAGTTCCTGCCCGCGCTCACGATCACCGAAGACGAACTCCGCGCCGGTCTCGCGATCGTGCGCGAGAGCCTCGCGGCAGCCCTGGCCGAGTGACGCGATGACCGCGCGGCCGGCCGAGGCGCACGGGAGCGCCTCGCCCGGCGCAACCGCGGCCGCGTCGCCCGGCGCTCCCGCGGCCGCGCCGCGCGGCGCAACCGTCGCGCCCGAAGGCCGGCCGCGCGTGCTCGGACCCGTCGTCGACGACCAGACCCGGTGCGTGCACTACCGCACCGAGCTCGACGTCGTCGCGATGAGGTTCTTCTGCTGCGGGGAGTACTACCCGTGCCATCTGTGCCATGCGCAGGCGGCCGGGCACGCGGCATCCCAGTGGCCCCTCGATCGACGTGACGAGCGCGCCGTGCTGTGCGGGGTCTGCGGTTCGGAGCTCACGATCGACGAGTATCTCGGTGCCGCAGACTGCCCCCGCTGCGAGGCGCCGTTCAACCCCGGATGCGCCCTGCACACGCACCTCTACTTCGAGCTGTGAGCCGCCCGCCCCGGCGGCGGGATGATGGCGCCCTCCCACGGGGTCGGTAATACTGGAGGGACCCGGGGGGAGGGTCCATGACGGTACTCGGCAGGCAGGCCGATGGCAGACGGACGCATTCGCGTCCGTCGATTCCTGTGCTGTGGGCGCTGCTCGCGGCGGGTGCGGTCGTCGCGGCCCCCCTCGCGACCGGTCCGCTCGCCGCCACGGCCGCCGACGGCAGCGTCTCGGGCACCGTCTTCCAGGACTACGACTCCGACGGGGTGTTCGACCCGGCGCCGACCGACCCCGCCGCGCCGCGCGAACGCGGCCTCGCCGGGGTGACCGTCACGGCGTACGACGCGCACGACACCGCGGTCGGCACCGCCGTCTCCGCCGCCGACGGCACCTACACGCTCAGCGTCACGGCCGCATACACCGATCAGATCCGCGTGCAGTTCACCGACCTGCCCATCGGCATGTACCCCTCGTTCTCGGTGCTGAACCCCTCACCCGGCCAGTCGGGCTCCAACGTCCGCATCACGACCCTCGGCGCGACCGGCATCGACTTCGGCGTCAACGCCCCCGACGACTACTCCGGGGCCGGGCTCGACACGCCGGTCGTCTCGCCGATCGTGTACGCCGGCCAGCGCCAGTTCCAGGTGAACGCCGCGAACCCCGAGCAGGGCGTTTCGCTGGCGGCCTACCCCTGGCAGACCGGGTCGACGAGCCCGAGCGCCGCGAACGACTTCAACTTCGTGAACGACGGCGCGTATCCCGGGCCGTACTTCGGCCTGCCCGACGGCCGGACCGCTCTCGCGACGTTCGACCAGACCGGGGCGCTCTGGGCCACGGTCGGCCAGAAGAGCACGGGCGACGTCTTCGCGGCCTCGGTGCTCCGCCGCCAGGTCGACTTCGGCCCCGGCGGGTTCGCCGCGATCTACCGCGTGCCGACCGTCATGGATCCGGCGACCGGACGCATCGGCACCCCCGGAGCGGTCGAGACCTGGCTCGACCTCTCGACCCTCGGCATCGACTTCGGCACCTTCGACACCGACTACACGGCGCGCGGGCTGCCCTACGGCAACGGCAACCCCGGCGGCTTCATCCGACCGCAGGACCCGGCCGGCGACGACGCCGCCTACGTCGGGGCCGGGAAGATCGGCATCGGCGGAATGGCGATCTCGAGCGACCAGTCGGCCCTGTACGTCATGAACCTCGCGCAGAAGCGCATCGAGGTCATCGACATCGCCTCGAAGACGCTGCGCACGTCGATCCCGCTCGGCCTCGCGGACGCCGACCGGCCGTGGGCGCTGGCCGTGCTGCACGGCCGACTCGTCGTCGGGTACATCGAGGACTCGACGGCCGCCGGCATCGACGGCGTGAAGGCCGTCGTGCGCGCCGCCCCCGAATCATCGCCTGCGGACCTCGCGTCGCCCGGGTCGGAAGTGCTCCGAGCCGACCTCGACTACCAGAAGGGCCAGGCGTTCGCACCGGGCTCCTCGACGTGCGCGATCGCTCAGAACATGCACTCCTGTGTGTGGCATCCGTGGCGCGACACCTTCGACGCCGCCGAGTTCGGCTTGAACGACCCGACCGACACCAACATCGCGTGGCCGCAGCCGATCCTCTCCGACCTCGCGCTGTCGGCCGACGGCGACCTCGTGCTCGGATTCGCCGACCGCATGTCGTTCCAGATCGGATACCAGAACGTCGCGCCGTTCCTGGGATCGGCGGTGGAACCGACGGTGGCGTACCAGGTGTTCTCCGCGGGCGACCTGCTGACGGCGTCGGCGAACCCCGACGGCTCGTTCACCCTCGAGAACGACGGCACGGTCGGCGGCAAGACGACCGCCGGTAGCACCGGCCCCCTCCCGCAGGGCCCGGGCGGCGCCGAGTTCTTCAACGACAGCAACGTCTTCGCCACCGACGTCGGCCGCCGCGACGAGCACCAGGAGAACACGACCGGCGGCCTCGCGGCACTCCCCGGCGCCGACCAGATCCTGTCGTCGGGCTATGACACGGTGAGCGAGTTCCGCACCAACGGCTTCGCCTGGTTCGACACCGACGACGGTCAGCCCGTGCGCGGCAGGATGACCTCGATGCCGATCGAGGGTTCGCTGGCCAAGGCCGGCGGGCTCGGCGACGTCTCCGCGCTGCTGCAGCTCGCTCCGCTGCAGATCGGCAACGTGGCCTGGTACGACGCCGACCACGACGGCCTCCAAGACCCCGATGAGCCTCCGGTGCCCGGTGTCACCGTCGAGCTGCGCGATCCGGCGGGCACGGTGATCGGCACGACGACCACGGATGCCGCGGGACAGTACTACTTCAGCTCGGCCGGGTCGGGCGGCGTCAACGACACGGCCGGGTTCGTCCCCGGCGGCGGCGACTACACGGTGACGTTCGTGAAGCCGACCTCGGGCGACCTGTTCGACGGAGACGCCCGATTCGGCACCGTGCCGTGGTCGGCGGTGACCTTCACACTGCAGGGCGCCGGATCCGATCCGACGATCGATTCCGATGCGGATCCCGCGACCGGCGTGGTGCCGTACACGGCCGGCGGCCCCGGTGAGAACGACCCGAACCTCGACGCGGGGTTCTACGCGGAGACCTCCTTCGTGGTGGCCAAGGCGGCGGGCGATCCGCAGCCGCTGCCCGGCACGTACACGCTCGACATCGAGGGCCGCGACTTCCGCGGCGATCCTTACGTCGTGACCCCGTCGACGGTGACGCTCCCCGTGGGCGGCTCGCAGACCATCACCGGGATCCCGGTCGGAACGCAGGTGCAGGTGACCGAGGCGACCGACCCCAACCACTCCGTCGTGGTCGATCCCGCCGGATGGGTGCTCGTCGAGGGCGGCAGCCCGGTGACCACCATCACCGCGACGAACACCCGGGTGCTCCCCGCCGGGTTCGACATCACGAAGGCGCTCTACGATCCGTTCGGCGTCGTGCCCTCCGACACCGTCTACACCGGCACCTGGGAGTGCACGTTCGAGGGGGGCCCTGCCGGGTCCGGCACCTGGCAGGTCGAGGCCGGCGCCACGACGCACGTCTTCGACGATGCCATACGGGTCGGCGCGACCTGCACGATCGCCGAGGACCCGCCGTCGACCACGACCGACGGCGACTGGCAGCCCTCCGCCGTCGCCCCGGCGACCGTGACGCTCGGACCCGACGGCGGCGACGTCGAGGTCGTCACGGTCACGAACGCGTTCGTCGTCGCATCCACCGGGTTCGAGATCCTCAAGCGGGTGGAAGACCCGAGCGGTTCGGTTCCTGCGGGCACCACGTACACCGGCGAGTGGTCGTGCACGTTCCGCGGGCAGCCGGTGGGCTCCGGCACCTGGAGCCTCGCAGCCGACGGGACCACGGTCCCGCTGGCGACCGACCTCCCGGTCGGTTCGGAATGCACGGTCTCCGAGGACCCCGGAGCCTCGGGGCTCGCCGGCACCTGGCAGCGCAGCGTCTCCGGAACGGTCACGCTCGGCCCGACCGGTGCGACCGTGCCGGTGGTGACGGTGACGAACAGCTATCGGCCGCCCACGCCGCTCCCCAACACCGGTGTCGACGCCACCGCGCCGCTCGCGGCGGGCATCGCGCTCCTCGCGGCCGGGCTCCTGCTCGCCTTCGGCAGCCGACTCCGACGACGCGCGGATCGCTCCTGACGCGCGTCTTGCCCTCGGGTCAGCCCGCCGGCGTCGCGAGGTCGGGAACGAGTGGGATGACCGCCTCCGATGCGTCGGGCTCGAGCACGACCACGAGCGGTTCGGAGCCGCCGGTCTGGGCGACGACCCGGCGGAGCAGTCCGTCGCGGTCGACCGCGTAGGTGACGAGGCGGTTGACGCGCTCGTCCTGCCCGGGCGCGACGTAGACGTCGACCTCGACCCTGTCGACCTCGTCGCCGCCGATGAGCAGTGCACCGTTCTGACGGAGCAGCAGGGGGTTCTCGGGGCGATCCGACGCGAGGTTCAGCACGAACGCGAGCGCCGAGTCGAGCGGGTCGTCGGCGACGAGCGGCGCCGTGGTCCACTCGCCGTCGGGCAGCGCGGCATCGAGGTCGGGCTCCGCGGCGACCTCCTGCACGGCTTTCCCCGACAGCGTCCACTGCAGCAGGGCCCACCGGCCGTCACCGGCGTCGACCGCCGCGGTCGCCTCGTGGGCGCGCATGTCGGCGCGACCGTCGAGGTGCAGCACCTGGCCGTCGACGGGCACCGTCGCCGACAGCCGCACCCGCTGCTGCTCGTACACGCGGAACCGTGCCACCGCGAGCCGTTCGGACTCCTCCTGCGTGACGGGGCGTTCGGTCTCGCTCGGCGTCGGCGCGGGGCTCGGGCTCGACGCCGTGCAGCCGGTGAGCAGGGCGACGAGGGCGAGCACCGCGGCGAGCACGGCGGGCGCGGCGGCGGGTCGGTGCGTCATCGAGCGGTCCGATCGAGGAGCAGGTCGTCGCCGGGCACGCCGATCGCCTCGAGATCGATCTCGGGCACGGCGATGCCCGGATCGGCATCGCTCGGCATCGACGGCTGCGGCGGCGGGGCGACCACGTCGGTGAACGGGATGCCCGCCGGTGCGGCCGCACCCGTGATCGCGACGCCGGCAGCGCGCGGGCTGCCGCCGGCGGCGCAGTCCCACCCGGTGAGGAGACCCGACGGCGAGGTCGTCGTGATGGTGTCGCCGGTCGCGCAGAGGCCTGCACCGGGAGCGCGCTCCGATGCCGTGTACGCGAGGTCGAGCACGTTGCGGTCGAGGACGTTGGCCTCGAGGCGATTGCGATCGGGCGGGATGTCCTCGCTCGACCCGATCATGACGCCCGCGGTCGGATGCCCCGACACCAGGTTGCGGAGCAGGAGGTCGTCTTGACCGCCGGAGATCGCGACGCCGATGCCGAACGCGCCGTTCGCCTCCTCGGGGGTCTCGGCACGCGCGTTGTCGGAGACCAGGTTGCCGGCGAACGTCGTGCCGCTCTGCGGCACGAACGCCTCCTGGTAGTCGGAGAGGATCGAGGCGCCCACCCGGTTGCCCGTGAACCGGTTCTGCACGACGGTCACGGGGGCGCTGGCGTTGGTCTGCTCGTAGCCGACCGCGTTGGACTCGGCCACGTTCGAACGCACGACGATGTCGCACTCGAGGCACTGCCCGACGTAGATGCCGGAGTCCGCGTGACCCGAGGCGTAGTTCTCCTCGATGACGCCGTGCTGGGCGTCGAAGGCGTAGATGCCGTACAGTCCGTTGTTCGACGCGGTCACGTACCGGACGGCGAACCCCTGGAGGGGCGGGTACTCGTCGGGGTCGAGTCGCGTGTACCCGTCGCTGCCGCGCGCGAGCCCGCCGTCTTCGGTGAGCCCGGTCACGAGCACGCCGTTCAGCGTGTGGTCGCGCACCGTGAGGTTCTCGACGGCGACCCCGGGCGCCGTCACCACGATGCCGTTCGGGCGGAGCCCCCCGCCGTCGATCACGACGCCGTCGCGGTCGGTGCCGTGCAGCACGATCTCGGGCGTCGAGATCGCGACGGACTCCTCGTAGACCCCGGCGGCCACCTCGATGCGGTCGCCCGGACGCGCCTGGTCGACCGCGGCCTGGATCGTGTCAGCGTCGCCCGGCACGTCGATCGTGCGCGGCGAGGTCGAGGCCTCGGGGGCCGCTTGCGCACAGCCGCCGAGCAGCAGCGCAGCCGACGCGAACAGTGCAACGAGGGTTCGCGCGGGCATGCTTGTCATCCTATCGACGCCCACTTAAGGTGAACCTATGTCCCCGGACGACCACTCGCCGACGGGCACCAGCAGACGCGGATTCCTGCTCGCCGGAGTCGGGGCTGGGGTCGCCGGAGTGGTCGCCGGGGCGGCAGCCGGGTTGGCCGTCGGGGGCTCGTCCACCGGGACCGACGGCGAGCCGCGGGGCGACTCCCGGCCCACCACGATCGAGCCCGGCGGAGCGCACCAGGCGGGCGTCGACCGACCCGAGGTCCTGCAGCGCCATCTCGCGCTGTCGGTGCTCGACGTCGAGGCGGCGCGGCTCGCCGACCTGCTCGACGCGGTCGGTGCACGCATCGCCGACCTCGCGACGGGGGCCGATCCCGCGCTCGCCGGACTCGACCCGTCGAGGCTCACGGTGACGGTGGGCGTGGGCGGCCGCGTCCTCGCTGCGCTCGGGCTCGAGGCGCCCGCGACCGAGCTGCCCGCGTTCCGCCGCGACGAGATCCCCGACGAGCGCACCGGCGGCGATCTCCTCCTGCTCTGCCGGGCCGACGACGGCGCCGTCGCCTCGCTCGCGCGCAGTACCCTCTGCGGGGTCGTCGGCGGCACCGAGCGCTGGCGCAGCGACGGGTTCACCTCGGCTCCAGACGGGCCGGCCACCCGCAACCTCATCGGATTCCACGACGGGCTCAGCATCCCCCGCACGCCGACGGAGCTGCAGGAGTCGGTCTGGGTTCCCGAAGGCCCGTTCGCCGACGGCACGGTCGCCGTCATCCGGGTCATGCCGATCGACACCGCCGCGATCGAGTCCCTGGCTGTGCCCGATCAGGAGCGCCTGGTCGGGCGGAAGCGGTCGAGCGGTGCGCCGCTCTCCGGCGGGAGCGCACTCGACGACCCCGACCTGCACGCGAAGTCCGCTTCCGGGGTGCCCGACATCCCGGTCGACGCGCATGTGCGACGCGCGCATCCGCTGCCGGCCGGCCTCGACGGGCTGATGCTGCGGCGCAGCTATTCCTACAGCGCCGGGCCTGAAGACCAGGGGGCGGTCTTCGTGTCGTTCCAGCGCGACCGTGAGTTCTTCGTGCGCACCCAGCAGCGCCTCGACGAGGGCGACGCGCTGCTCGATCTCACACGCACGACGGCATCGGCCGCGTTCGTCGTGCTTCCGGGATTCACGGCCGAGCGTCCGCTCGGTTCCGCGCTGCGGGCCTGACGTCTGGCCGCCGCCGAGCCGCCGCGACGAGCGCCGCTCCGAGCTCGCGCTAGGCCCGCCTCAGGTGCCCGCGATCTCGGCGACCCGCCGCGGGTGAGCCTTCCCTAACCTGAGGGCCGCTCGATATCGTCGCCGTATGGCCACGTCGGCGGGGGTAGACGGTCCGGCTTCCGATGCGCTGCTGCGCGTCGGGAGGTTCTTCACGAGGTGGGACGAGACGCCCGATCACCGGGCGGCGTTCCTCGAGGGCGGCCGTCAGGGCGACGCCTTCTACCGCGACCGGTGGAGCCACGACAAGGTCGTGCGATCCACGCACGGCGTGAACTGCACGGGTTCGTGCTCGTGGAAGGTGTACGTCAAGGACGGCATCATCACCTGGGAGGCGCAGCAGACCGACTACCCGAGCGTCGGCCCCGACCGCCCCGAGTACGAGCCCCGCGGATGCCCCCGCGGGGCCGCGTTCTCGTGGTACACCTACTCCCCCACGCGCGTGCGGTACCCGTACGTGCGCGGGGTGCTGCTCGACGCCTACCGCGAGGCGAAGGCCCGCACGGGCGATCCGGTGCTCGCGTTCGCCGAGGTGTCGAAGAACCGCGAGACCAGGCGCCGCTACCAGCAGGCCCGCGGCAAGGGCGGGCTCGTGCGGGCCACCTGGGCCGAGGCCGTCGAGCTGGTCGCCGCCGGCTACGTGCACACGATCAAGGAGTACGGCCCCGACCGGGTCGCCGGGTTCTCGCCGATCCCGGCGATGTCGATGGTGTCGCACTGCATCGGCACGCGGTTCACGCAGCTCGTCGGCGGGGTGATGACGAGCTTCTACGACTGGTACGCCGACCTGCCGGTGGCGAGCCCGCAGGTGTTCGGCGACCAGACCGACGTGCCGGAGTCGGGCGACTGGTGGGATGCCACGTACCTCATGATGTGGGGATCGAACGTGCCCGTGACGCGCACGCCCGACGCCCACTGGATGGCCGAGGTGCGCTATCGCGGTACGAAGGTGGTCACCGTCAGCCCCGACTACGCCGACAACACGAAGTTCGCCGACGAATGGCTGCCGTGCCAGGCCGGCACCGACGCGGCGCTCGCGATGGCGATGGGGCACGTGCTGCTGAAGGAACACTACGTCGATCGCCGCGAGCCGTTCTTCGTCGACTTCTCGCGGCAGTACACCGACCTGCCGCACCTGGTCACGCTCGTCGAGCACGCCGACGGCGGGCTCGTGCCGGGCAAGTTCCTCATGTCGGCGGACCTGCCCGGCGAGGCATCCGCCCCCGAGGAGTCGTGGAAGACGGTGCTGATCGACGCGGCGAGCGGCGAGCCGGTGGTGCCGAACGGGTCGATGGGCTTCCGCTACGCGGAATCCGGCGAGGGGCGCTGGAACCTCGACCTCGGCGACACCGTGCCCGCGCTGTCGCTGCGCGACGCGAAGCTCGAGACCGACGACGTCGAGGTGCTGCTGCCGAGGTTCGACGCGCCAGACGGCTCGGGAGCCGTCGTGCGCCGCGGCGTGCCCGCGACCCGGGTCAACGGTCGACTGGTGACGACCGTCTTCGACCTGCTGCTCGCGCAGTACGGCGTCGGCCGCCCGGGGCTGCCCGGCGACTGGCCCGCCGACTACGACGACGTCGACTCGCCGTACACCCCCGCCTGGCAGGAGGACCTCACGGGCGTGCCGGCCGAGGCGTGCATCCGCGTGGCCCGAGAGTTCGCGCAGAACGCGATCGACTCGGGCGGACGCTCGATGATCATCATGGGCGCGGGCATCTGCCAGTGGTTCCACGGCGACGCGACCTACCGCGCGATCCTGTCGCTGCTGATCCTCACGGGCTCGATGGGCCGCAACGGCGGCGGATGGGCGCACTACGTGGGCCAGGAGAAGTGCCGCCCGATCACCGGGTGGCTCTCGCTCGCGAACGCGCTCGACTGGGTGCGGCCGCCGCGCACGATGATCGGCACGGCCTACTGGTACATGCACACCGACCAGTGGCGCTTCGACGGCTACTCGGCCGATGCGCTCGCGTCGCCGCTCGCGGAGGGCAACTTCGAGGGCATGCACACGGCCGATGCGATCGCGCAGTCGGCGCGCCTCGGGTGGATGCCGTTCTACCCGCAGTTCGACCGCAACCCCCTCGAACTGGCGGATGCCGCGGCGGCCGCCGTTGCCGCGGGCGAGGCGCCGGACGCGGCATCCTTCGTGGCGGCGAGGCTCGGCGACGGCAGCCTGAAGCCCGCCATCTCCGACGTCGACGCCCCCGAGAACTGGCCGAGGCTGCTCACGCTGTGGCGTTCGAACCTCATGGGGTCGTCGGCCAAGGGCAACGAGTACTTCCTGAAGCACCTGCTCGGCACCCACAGCAACGTGATGGCGAGCGACGAGGCGTCCGTGCGCCCGAACGACGTGAAGTGGCACGACGAGATCCCCGAGGGCAAGCTCGACCTGCTCGTCTCGGCCGACTTCCGGATGACGTCGACGACGTTGCTCAGCGACGTCGTGTTCCCCGCCGCGACCTGGTACGAGAAGCACGACCTGAGCTCGACCGACATGCACCCGTTCGTGCACGCGTTCACGCCCGCGATCGACCCGCCGTGGGAGGCGAAGAGCGACTTCGACCTGTTCCACGCGATCGCGCGGGAGTTCTCGCGGCAGGCGGCGACGCACCTCGGCACCCGGCACGACCTCGTCTCGGTGCCGATGCAGCACGACACCCCGGGCGAGACGTCTCAGCCCGGCGGCGTCGTGCGCGACTGGGCCAGGGGCGACGCACCGGCCACCCCGGGCAAGACGATGCCGAACTTCGTCGTCGTCGAACGCGACTACACCGCGATCGCCGACCAGCTCGCGACCGTCGGCCCGCTGGCCGACAAGCTCGGATTCACGACGAAGAACGTCACGTACGACCTGAAGCACGAGGTCGAGCGGCTCGCGAAGCAGCACGGCGTGATGCCGACCGGCCCGGCCGCGGGCCGCCCCGCGATCGACACCGACATCAAGATGGCCGAGGCGATCCTCTCGTTCTCGGGCACGACCAACGGCGAACTCGCGGTGCAGGGCTTCAAGACCCTCGAGAGGCGCGTGGGCAAGCCGCTCGCCGACCTCGCCGAGGGCTCGGAGGAGAAGCGCATCACGTTCGCGATGACGCAGTCGTCGCCGCAGCCGGTGATCACGAGCCCCGAGTGGTCGGGTTCCGAGACCGGCGGCCGTCGGTACGCCCCGTTCACGGTGAACATCGAACGCCTGAAGCCGTTCCACACGCTCACGGGCCGCATGCACTTCTACCTCGACCACGACTGGATGCGCGATCTCGGCGAGGCCATGCCGGTGTACCGGCCCCCGCTCGACATGCACCGCCTCTTCGGCGAGCCGAAGCTCGGGCCGGGCGGTGAGCAGCAGGTCGTCGTGCGCTACCTGACCCCGCACTCGAAGTGGTCGATCCACTCGGAGTACCAGGACAACCTCTTCATGCTCTCGCTCTCGCGCGGCGGACCCACGGTGTGGATGAGTCCGTCGGATGCCGCGGCCATCGGCGCATCCGACAACGACTGGGTCGAGTGCGTGAACTCGAACGGCGTGCTCGTGGCGAGGGCGATCGTCTCGCACCGCATGCCCGACGGCGTGGTCTACGTGCACCACGCGCAGGAACGCACGATCGACGTGCCGAAGTCGGAGGCCACCGGGCGGCGCGGCGGCATCCACAACTCCGTGACGAGGCTGCTCGTGAAGCCGACGCACCTCATCGGCGGGTACGCGCAGCTGTCGTACACCTTCAACTACCTCGGACCGACCGGCAACCAGCGCGACATGACGGCGACGATCCGCCGCCGGTCGCAGGAGGTGACGTACTGATGGATGCAGTCGACGAACGCACCACGACCGCGATCGATGCGTCGGGGGTGAGTCGCTGATGCGGGTGATGGCACAGATGGGCATGGTCATGAACCTCGACAAGTGCATCGGATGCCACACCTGCTCGGTCACGTGCAAGCAGGCGTGGACCAACCGGGCCGGCACCGAGTACGTGTGGTTCAACAACGTCGAGACGCGGCCCGGTCAGGGGTATCCGCGCCGCTACGAAGACCAGGAGCAGTGGAAGGGCGGGTGGGAGCTCAACGGCCGCGGCCGGCTGAAGCTCCGCACCGGCAGCCGCCTGAAGCGTCTCCTCACGATCTTCTCCTCGCCCGTGCAGCCGAAGCTCGAGGACTACTACGAGCCGTGGACCTACGACTACCAGACGCTCATCGATGCGCCGCTCGGCGACGACTTCCCGGTCGCGCGCCCGAAGTCGCTCATCACGGGCGAGGACACGAAGATCACCTGGTCTGCCAACTGGGACGACGACCTCGGCGGCGCGAGCGAGATGGGGCACCTCGACCCGGTCGTCGAGAAGGTCCGCCGCGAGTCGGAGGACAAGATCAAGTTCTCGTTCGAGCAGACGTTCATGTTCTACCTGCCGCGCATCTGCGAGCACTGCCTGAACCCGTCGTGCATGGCGTCGTGCCCATCGGGCGCGATCTACAAGCGCGAGGAGGACGGCATCGTGCTCGTCGACCAGGACCGCTGCCGCGGCTGGCGGCAGTGCATCACCGGGTGCCCGTACAAGAAGATCTACTTCAACCACAAGACCGGCAAGGCCGAGAAGTGCACCATGTGCTACCCGCGGCTCGAGGTCGGCATCCCCACCGTCTGCTCCGAGACCTGCGTCGGGCGGCTGCGCTACCTCGGGCTCTTCCTCTACGACGCCGACCGCGTCACGGCGGCGGCCGCCACGCCCGACCCGCAGGACCTGTACGAGGCGCAGCTCGACCTCATGCTCGACCCGAACGACCCCGAGGTCATCGCGGCCGCGCGCGAGCAGGGCATCGCCGACGACTGGATGGACGCCGCACGGCGTTCGCCGGTCTACGCCCTCGCCAAGACGTACCGGGTGGCGCTGCCGCTGCATCCGGAATACCGCACCATGCCGATGGTCTGGTACATCCCGCCGCTCTCGCCCATCGTCGACCTGCTGAGCGAGCAGGGGCACGACGCCGAGTCGGCCGGTACGCTGTTCGGCGCGATCGAGGCGCTGCGCATCCCCGTCGAGTACCTCGCCGAGCTGTTCACGGCCGGCGACACCGACCTCATCACGGGCGTGCTGAAGAAGCTCGCCGCGATGCGCGCGTACCTGCGCGACATCACGCTCGACCGTCCGCGCGACGAGTCCATCCCCGAGGCGGTGGGCATGGACGGCGGCACGATGTACGAGATGTACCGCCTGCTCGCGATCGCGAAGTACGACGAGCGCTACGTGATCCCGACGGCGCACTACGAGCGGGCGCACGAGCTCGAGGAGCTCGGCTGCTCGCTCGACTTCGACGGCGGGCCGTACGAGAACGGCGAGTCGGGGCCGTTCGGCGAGGCGAGCGGCCGCCCGACGCCCGTGGCCGTCGAGACCTTCCAGGCGCTGCGCGAGCGGCAGACCTCCGATCGTGCGGCCGACGCGCAGTCGATGCGCGGCCGGGTGAACCTGCTCAACTGGGACGGCAACGGGGCGCCGAGCGGACTGTTCCCGCCGCCGTCGAAACCCGAGCCGCCGGGCGATGCGGATGCCGCGGGGGGCCGGCCGTGAGCCGCGCCGACGCCCGTCGGGCGATCGTCTACCAGGCGGCGTCGATCTGCCTGAGCTATCCCGACGAGGAGGTGCTCGGGTTCGCCGACGTCGTAGGCGACGCGCTCGGGGAGACCGACCCCGCCGCCGCGGCGGCCTTCGCACCCCTGCTCGACTGGTGGGCCGGCACCCCCGCCGCCGAGGTGCAGCGCACCTACGTCGACCTCTTCGACATGTCGAAGCGGCATGCGCTCTACCTCTCGTACTGGACCGACGGCGACACGAGGCGTCGAGGCGTCGTGCTCACCGAGTTCAAGCAGCGCTACCGCGAGTCGGGCGTCGTGCTGGGCGACACCGGCGAGCTGCCCGACCACCTGCCGCTCGTGCTCGAGTTCGCCAGGCACCGCCCCGACGAGGGCGCCGACCTGCTGCAGTCGTACCGGGCGAGCCTCGAGCTGATCCGGCTCGCGCTCGACGAGCGATCGTCGCCGTACGCGGGCGTGGTCGCCGCCGTCTGCGCGACCCTGCCCGGGCGATCGCCGGAGGACCGCCAGCAGGCCATGGCGATGGCCGCGGCCGGCCCGCCTTCCGAGTCGGTCGGGCTCGACCCGTACGATCCGCGCCTCATCCCCCTGCAGCCGACGGGAGGCCGCTGATGGACGTCGTGCTCTGGGGCATCCTGCCCTACGTCATGGTCGCGATCCTCGTCGGCGGCACGATCTGGCGGTACCGCTACGACCAGTTCGGGTGGACCACGCGCTCGTCGCAGCTCTACGAGTCGCGGCTGCTGCGCATCGGGTCGCCGCTGTTCCACTTCGGACTCCTCGTGGTGATCATCGGCCACGTCGTGGGCCTGCTGATCCCGAAGGCCTGGACCGAGGCGGTGGGCGTCAGCGAGGAGATGTACCACGTCATGGCCCTCGGCCTCGGCACGATCGCCGGCATCGCGACGCTCGTCGGCGTCGGCATCCTGATCTGGCGTCGACGCACGACCGGACCGGTGTTCATGGCGACGACCAAGAACGACAAGACCATGTACGTCGTGCTCGTCGCGGCCATCGTGGCCGGCCTCGCGACGACGGTGATCAGCGTGTTCGGCCCGCACGAGGAGGTCACCTACCGCGACACGGTGTCGCCCTGGTTCAGGTCGCTGTTCATCCTGCAGCCCGACATCCAGGCCATGTCGGAGGCCTCCTTCGCGTTCCAGCTGCACACGCTCATCGGCATGCTGCTCTTCATGATCTGGCCGTTCACCCGGCTCGTGCACGCGTTCACCGCGCCCGTGCACTACCTGTTCCGGCCGTACATCGTCTACCGATCCCGAGACGCCAGACCGAGCCCGAGCGCCGGCATCCGCCGAGGCTGGGCGCCCATCGGCACGCCCGACCGCGAACGCGACCGGGCCGCCGACCGCACCGGAAGGGGAACACGATGACCAGCCCAGCCGCACCGCCGGCGGCGACGCGGGCCGCCCTGGAGGGACGCGGCCGCAACCTCGGCCTCGCCCTGCTCGCATTCACCATCACGTTCTGGGCGTGGAACCTGATCGCCCCGCTCGGCGTGAGCTACGCGGAGCAGATCGGGCTGGATGCCACGCAGCAATCGTTGCTCGTCGCGACCCCGGTGATCGTGGGCTCGCTCGGCCGCATCGTCACCGGCGCCCTGACCGACCGCTTCGGCGGCCGGCTCATGTTCACGGTGCTGACCGCGTTCTCGGCGATCCCGGTGCTGCTCGTGATGTGGGCCGGAGATGCGGGCTCCTACGCGCTGCTCATCGTGTTCGGGTTCCTGCTCGGCATCGCCGGCACCACGTTCGCGGTCGGCATCCCGTTCGTGAACGCCTGGTACGACCCGACCCGCCGCGGCTTCGCGACCGGACTCTTCGGGGCCGGGATGGGCGGCACGGCGCTCTCGGCGTTCTTCACGCCCCGATTCGTGCAGTGGTTCGGGTACGACGCGACGCACTGGATCATCGCGATCGCGCTGCTCGTCGTGGCCGCGATCGTGTGGCTGTTCATGCGCGACGCCCCGACGTGGAAGCCGAGCACCGACAAGGTGCTGCCCAAGCTCGCCGCGGCGTCGAAGCTCGCGGTGACCTGGCAGATGGCGTTCCTCTACGCCATCACCTTCGGCGGCTTCGTCGCGTTCTCGACCTACCTGCCGACATATCTCCACGAGGTGTACACCTACGACCTCGCCGACGCCGGCGCGCGCACCGCGGGCTTCGCGATCGCCGCCGTGATCGCGCGGCCGCTCGGCGGCGTGCTGAGCGACCGGATCGGCCCGGCGAAGGTGCTGATGATCTCGCTCGCCGGCACGGCGGTCATGGCCGTCGTCGAGACGTTCGTGCCCCCGCCCGAGATCCCCGCGGGTGCGTCGTTCGTGCTCATGGCCGGGTTCCTCGGCCTCGGCACCGGCGCCGTGTTCACCTGGGTCGCGCAGAAGTCGCCGCCCGAGCGCGTCGGCACGGTGACGGGCATCGTGGGGGCCGCCGGCGGCCTCGGCGGGTACTTCCCTCCGCTCGTCATGGGTGCGACGTACAGCGCGACCGGCAACTACGTGCTCGGTCTGCTGCTGCTGTGCGTCGCCGCGCTCGTCGCACTCGTGTTCACGATCTTCCTTGCCCGGCGCAACCCGAAGGAGAACGCGCCGGCAGCGTAGGCCGCTCGGCCGCGACGGTCGCGTCGGCCTCGCGCGAGGCGTCGGCGCGTCGACCTACTGCGCGGTCGCGTCGGCGTCGGCGAGGTGGCGAGCGCCGTGGCTCAGCACCTTGACGACGATGCCCCGACGCCGGAGTGCCGCGATCGTGCGCACCTCTTCGTCGGCCGTGCGGCCGAGGGCGTGCTGGTTGGCGACCACGAGCACGTCGCCCCACTTCAGGGTGCCGAAGAACCGCTCGAGCCGCTGCTCCCAGTTCTCGACGCTCTCGGGCGCCGGGTGGCGGAAGTCGAAGATCGCGACGCCGAAGGCGGCGAGGTCGTCGCGCTGCTCGGTGACCGACGGCATGTCGGGGCGGGCGACCACCAGGCCGACGAGCCGCGAACCCTCGGGCCTGGCCTTCCACCACTCGCCGTCGGGCTGCAGTTCGATGAAGCACTCGGGGCAGCCCTCGGCCTCGTGCGCGTGCGTGTGCTCGGCCGTGCGGCTCGCGCCTGCGGTCGCGGCGCCGGCCGCCGCGGCATCCGTCTGGTCAGTCATTCGCCCGTTCCTCCTGGATCCCGTCCATTCTCCCGGTCGAAGGGGGCTGAGGGAAGTCGAGTCGCCCTCGGTCAGGATGCGTCGTCGGTGAGGCGCCGCAGCAGCCGCGCGAGCGTCGCCTGCTCGTCTCGCGAGAGCCCCTCGAGCTCGACCGACTCGCGGGCGACGAGCCCGCGCATCGCCTCGTCGACGCGCACCGTTCCCTCGGGCGTCAGGCGCACGAGCACGCTGCGCCCGTCGCGCGGATTCGGGCGGCGCTCGACGAGCCCGCGCGCGGCGAGGTTGTCGAGCCGGTTCGTCATGGCGGCGCTGCCGATCATGGTGGCCGAGATGAGGTGCGCTGGGCTCAGCTCGTGCGGCTCGTCCTGCCGGCGCAGCGCGGCGAGCACGTCGAATTCCCACGATGCGAGGCCGGCGTCGCTGAACGCGGCGGCGCGCAGCTTCGAGAGCCGGTTCGCGGCGCGGCGCAGGCGCGACATGACGTCGAGCGGCGCCAGGTCGGCGTCGGGGAGCCGCCGCGACCACGCGTCGATCAGCAGGTCGACCTCGTCGTCGCGCTCGCTCGGTCTGGGGTTCACGCTCTCGACAGTAGCGAACGGCGACCCGGGCCGCGCCGGTGGGTGGCGGCTGCCGTGACGGGCGGGCGGATGCCGCGGCATCCGCCCGCCCGTCGGAGGCCTGCGCTCAGGCGCGCACGGGCGCCCGCAGCGAGAGTGCCTCGAGCACCGTCACGAGCGTGCCGGGGTCGCCGACGTTGCCCGGCACGACGACGTAGAGGATCTCGCGGCCGTCGTGGGCGTCAAGGCTCCACACCGAGACGCCCGGCACGACCTGGCCGAGCACCACCGCCGAGGTGGCCCCGATGCCGGTGCGGGCGACCTCGGCCGACGTGATGCCGCCCTTCGACACGACGACCGAGACCTCGGGCAGCAGGTCGCGCACCGCGGTCGTGAGTGCGCGCATGACGCGTTCGCCGTGGTCGAGCGTGTTATGGGTCGCGGAGCGCTCGCGCTCGGTCGTGACGATCGCGAGCGGGCCGCCGTCGAGCCGGCCGCGCGCCCTGGCGGCCGCCTCGTGTCCGGCCTCCGGTGCGTCGGCGAGCGCCGTCGCGGTGTCGATCACCGCGGGCTCGCCCCACGCGGCGACGACCGGTTCGAGCTGGGCCGTCGCACCCGCGGTGTGCGACCCGCACACCAGCAGCACGGGCCCGGGGTCGGCGAGGAGCGGGGTCTCGAGCAGTCCGCGGCTGGCGACGCCCGCGAGCTCGGCGGCGAGGGGAGCGGCACTGCGCACCACGATCGTGGCCCCGGCGACGGTGGCCGCCTCGACGGCCCTCGCGATGGCCGAGATGTCGTCAGCCGTGACCGCGTCGGGCGCGACGACCGTGCCCGGTGCCGCACCCGCGAGCACGTCGGCGAGGCCGCCGGAGCGGACCTCGTCGAGCGCGACCGTGCGAGCCGGTCGAGGCGACTTCTCGGCGAGGTAGTCGAGCATGACGCCCGTCGTGAAGCCGAACACGGGGTCGTCGGCGTACTCGCTCTCGTGGGCGGGCACGTCGGCGCCCGCGACGCGCACGTAGTGCACGCCGTCGCGCGTCGTGCGGCCGCCGTCGGGGAACGCGGGCACGAAGAGCATGATCGCGTCGCCGTCGAGGAAGACCTCGGTCTCGGCGAAGACGTGGCCGCGGAGGGTCGAATCGCCTCGCAGCACGAACCGCACGTCGGCTCCGAGCCGCTCGGCTGCGGCCAGGCCGTCGGCACGGATGCGGCGCGTGAGCGCGACCGCCTCCTCCTCGGGCAGGGCGCGGCTGTTGGTCTGCACGTACACGCTGTCGGCTCGGCCCAGCGCTTCGGCGAGCAGGTCGGCGCTGCTCTCGAGCAGCACGGCGACGCCCGTCGCGGACTGCGTGCCGGTGGGGTCGTCGTCGAGGACGATGGTCTTCATGGCGTTCTTCCTTCGGTGAGCTGGCGTGCGAGGGCGACGGCAGGGCGGATGCCGCGGCATCCGCCCCACCGGTCGTTCAGCCCCGTGCGATGATCGCGTCGACCTCGGCGCGCTCGCGCTTGCCCCAGGTCTCCCGCGTGAGCACGGTGCCGATGAAGCCGAGCAGGCCGCACGCGAGGTACACCCACGCGACGCCGCCCCAGCCGAGCGGCACCGCGACGGCGGTCGCGATGAGCGGGATGAAGCCCGAGACGGCCGCCGAGAACTGGTAGCCGATCGAGGCGCCCGAGGAGCGGACGTTCGTGCTGAACAGCTCCGAGAACCACGCGCCCTGCGTGCCGGCGAGCGAGTCGTGGATGATCGACATGGCGATGATGTAGACGAACACGATGAGGTACGGCACGCCCGTGTTCACGAGCAGGAACATCGGGAAGGCGAACGCCATGAGTGCGATCGTGCCCCCGAGGTACACGGGCTTGCGGCCGACGCGGTCGGTCAGCGCGCCGAACAGGATCGTCGTGAACAGGCCGAGGGCCGCCGCGGTCACGAGTCCGGTGAGCGCCGTGGCGCGGTCGGTGATCGGCTCGTCGCCCGTGGTGAGGTACGACAGCATGTACGTGACGATCACGTAGAAGCCGCCCGATTCGGCGAGGCGCAGCGCGATGACGCGCAGGATGGTGCGCCAGTCGTTCTTGAAGACCTCCTTGAGCGGGTTCTTCACGGTGAGGCCCGCGGTCTTGGTCTCCTCGAACTCGGGCGACTCCGACACCTTCGCGCGGATGATCAGGCCGGCGATGATGAGCACCGACGAGAGCAGGAACGGCAGGCGCCACGCGAGCTCGCTGTCGAGGTTCGTCGACCAGAGGAACACGAGGTTCGCGAGCAGTAGGCCGAGCGGCACGCCGGCCTGCGGGATCGCCGTGTACTTGCCACGCTTCTTCCACGGCGCGTGCTCGAAGGTCATGAGGATCGCACCGCCCCACTCGGCACCGAACGCGACGCCCTGGATCACGCGGATCAGGGTGAGCAGGATCGGGGCGAGCAGCCCCACCTGCTCGTACGTCGGCAGGATGCCGATCAGCACCGTCGAGATGCCCATGACGAGCAGGGCGCCGACGAGCACGGGCTTGCGGCCGATGCGGTCGCCGAGGTAGCCGCCGATGACGCCGCCGAGCGGGCGCATGGCGAAGCCGATGCCGAACGTGGCGAAGCCGAGGAGGAGGCCGACGACGGGGTCGTCGGCGTGGAAGAACACGGTGTTGAAGTACAGCGCCGCAGCGGTGCCGTACGCCAGGAAGTCGTAGTTCTCGATCGTCGTGCCGACGGCACTGCCGATCGCGGTCTTGAGCTTGTCGGGCGAGCCGTCCTTGGCCCGCTGCGCGGCTGGTTCGATGGTCATGGTCGTCATGGTCGGTTCATATCTCCCTTGATACTGAAGCCATTCGGCCTCGTTCCGGCGGGAGCCGAACCGGGTGACCTAGGTTCGTGCGTTCCCGCCGTGAGCGGTGATCTGGTAGAAGTCGGTGATGTGGCGTCGCACGTGCTCGACGGCTGCCGCGCCGTCTCCGGCGACGATGTCGTCGAGGATCTGGCGGTGCTCGGCGCGGACGGTCCTGGCCGTCTCGCGCCAGTCGACGAGTTCGGCGTAGACCTGCACCATCTGGCGATGGATCGCGGTGCGCAGCGAGCCCATGAAGTGGGCGGTGAGCGCGTTGCCGGTGGCCTCCGCGATCCTCAGGTGGAACGCGGCGTCGAGGCGGTTGAACTCCGCGGAGTCGATGTCGGGGGCGTCCATCCGGTCGAGGATGGCTCGGAGCTCGCGGTGGTCGTCATCCTGGGATCGGTAGGCGGCCTCCTCCACGCTCCAGGCCTCGAGGGCGAGGCGGGTTTCGAGGACGTCGTTCCAGCTGAAGTGCGCGAGCGCGATCTGCAGCTTCAGCAGGTTGACCATGCCGTCGCCGGGCGTCGAGAGGAGCACCGCTCCCCCGTCGGGCCCGCCGCCACGACGGATCTCCACCACCCCGAGCGCTTCGAGCACCCGCAGCGATTCGCGGAGCGAGGGCCGGGAGACCCCGAGCGACACCGCGAGCTCGCGTTCGCTCGGCAGGTGGTCTCCCGCCTTCAGCCGGCCGTCGAGGATGCGTTCCTCGATCTGGGCCATCACCTGCTCGTACGTTCGAATGCGCTGCACGGGCTCCCACGCGTCGTTCGCTGCCATGCGTCATCCCCTCCGGTCGCCGGAGGCCACGAGCGGTGAAGTCCGGTGACTCCATCGTAGTTTCCATGGTCGGACGGTCAGACCGGATCAGGCCGCGACGACGGCGTGTTCGGCTCGGAACTCGGCTTCGAGCTCGCGGCGGATCTGCACCGCGAACTGCGACTCGTCGAGCTGCACGTCGTCCCACGAGACCGTCTGGTCCTTGGGCACGTCGCGGATGAGCCTGGCACCGTGCGCGAGGCCCAGGGGCAGCGCGTTGCGGTCGAGCGAGATGTGGGCCGGGGCGAGCTTGCCGAAGACGGTGTAGCCGCCCTCGCCGTCGAGCGTGTCGCCCGCGCGGAGGTCCTTCTTGGCGGTCGTGACGACGTCGCCGCGGAAGCCGGTTGGCGCGCCCGTCGCCTCGTTGCGCAGCACTGCGGCCGCGATCGAGACCCCGAGCTCGAGGCCGATCATGTGGTACGGCCGGTAGAGCGAGCCGTAGCGGCCGGTCTCGTCGGTGTGCACGCCGTACTCCTTGAAGCACTGCACGGCGTAGTCGGTGGTCGCCTCGAAGGTGACGTAGACGCCCCAGCGCAGGTTGTCGGGCACCTCGCGTCCGTCGCGGTACATGCTCGACGCGATCTCGACCGTGCCGCGGCGCGTGAGGCTGCCGCCGCGCAGGCTGTTCTCGCGGAACACGGTCGGCAGGTCGTCCTTGCTCGCGGCCGGGAACAGCAGGCCCTCGTCCTGCGGGATGAGGCCCGTGCCGTTTGCGACCGCCGCCATCTCGATGGCCGACTTCGTGCCGTCGAGGAACGAGTTGAACATCTTGGGGTTGTAGTCGCCGCTCGCGAGCTGCTCGTCGGTGAAGCCGTAGTAGTTCCACACCGTGTCGGGCGTCGAGTAGTTGTACTCGGGCAGGTACTTTGTGCCCTTGCCCGCGGCGACCACGTCGAAGCCGACGGTGCGGCACCAGTCGACGAGCTCGCAGATGAGGGCCGGCTGGTCGCCGTAGGCCATGGCGTAGATGACGCCGGCGGCCTGGGCACGGCGCTGCAGGATCGGCCCGACCATGCAGTCGGCCTCGACGTTGACCATGATGACGTGCTTGCCGTGGTCGATCGCGGTGACCGCGTGGTACGTGCCGACGAGCGGGTTGCCCGTGATCTCGAGGATGACCTCGACGCCGTGGTGCGTGATGAGGGCGGTCGAGTCGTCGATCACGGCGGTGCCGCCGGTGCGCAGGGCCTCGTCGAGCGAGGCGGCCGCGTAGCGCTCGGCCGGCCAGCCGGTGCGGGCGAGGGCGTCCTTCGCCTTGGGCACGTTGATGTCGGCGACGCCGACGACGTGGATGTTCGAGCTGCCGACGGCCTGCGTGAGGAACATCGAGGCGAACTTGCCTGCGCCGATGACGCCGACGCGGATCGGGCCGGCCTCGGCCGTGCGCTGCTGCATGAGCGTGAAGAGATTCACGAACCACTCCTTTGTAGTGCTCCCGACGAGGGCGATGCCAGGCGGAACTGCGGAAACTTTTATCGGGATGATGGTCAGACCATCACCGTTTCAAGGAGTGTAGACATTGGTCTGACCATCTGTCAAGCAGGCCGAACAAAGTGGCAATGCCGGCTCCGGATGCCGCGGGCGGGCGCGTTGCGCATTGCCTCACGTGCTGCTGGGCTCGCCGCGCATCGGGCGCCGAGATGCCAGTAGGCGCCGGGTACCCGGGCGCCGAACCGGCGACATCTGGCACCTCGGCGAATCACGGGAGGCGCATCCACGGGAGGCGCGTCGCGACCGACGAGGGGCGGCGTGTGGCGCGGCACGCGAAAGGGCGGGGCGGATGCCGTGGCATCCGTCCCGCCCTTCGTTCACGCCATGCGGCGTCGCGGCCGTCCGGGGGTTACTGCACCGACCAGCCGCCGTCGGAGGCGAGGATCGCGCCGTTGATGTTCACGGCGTCGTCGCTCAGCAGGAAGGTGATCGACGCGGCGAGCGCCTCGGCGGTCGCGACCGAGGGGATCGCGCCCTGGAACGGTGCGAGGCGGGCCGAGCCGACCTCGGACACGTGCGGGGGGAACGGGATGCCGGTGGCGACGCCGCCCGGGGCGACGGCGTTGGTGCGGATGCCCTGCAGCGCGTACATGAACGCGGCCGACTTCGTGAGGCCGACGACGGCGTGCTTCGAGGTCGTGTAGGCGTTGCCCGACGCGTTGCCGCGCAGGCCCGCCTCGCTCGCGACGTTGACGACCGAGCCCTTGCCGGCCTCGAGCATGAACGGCACGACGGCGCGCGTGAGCTTGAAGGTGCCGGTGACGTTGACGGCCATGACCTTCTCCCAGATGGCGTCGGGGGTCTCGTGGATCGGCGAGAAGTCGTCGTTGATACCCGCGACGTTGGCGAGGCCGTCGATCTTGTCGCCCGCGGCGGCGACGATCGCGTCGATCGACTCCTGCTTGGTGATGTCGCCCGCGACGGTGACGATCTCGGCGCCGGGGATCGATGCGGCGAACTCGTCGAGCTTCTCGGCCGAGATGTCGACGGCGACCACGCGGCCTCCCTCACGGGCCACGCGGCTCGCGGTGGCGCGGCCGATGCCCGAGGCGGCGCCCGTGACGATGACGGTCTTGCCGGCGAAGCGGCCGGCGGTGATCTTCTCGGCCCAGACCTTCGACTCACCCGACTCCTCGGGGATGACTCCGCCGTTGACGGCCTTGACGAGCTCGTCGACGGCCGCCTGCGGCATCTGGCCCTGGCTCATGACGACGAGCTGCTGCAGCGGGAGGCTCGCGATGGGGGCGAGCTGGTCGGTCGAGCCGCCGCCCTGCCCGACGAGGCCCTCGAGCGCGGCCTTGCCGGCGGGGTCTGCGAGCCACTCGGCGATGGTGGAGTTGGCGGTGAGGGCCATGGCGATGCTTCCTTCTCTGCTCCGAACTGGATGCCTCCAGCCTAAACAACATCTGTCGGATATCCGACAATTGTCGGCGAAGTCACGGCTTGGCCCTCGGATCGGTGCGACAATGCGGGAGTGACGGAATCGACCGACGACCGAGTGGATGCGCGCGTGGAGCGCACCCGGCGGGCGCTGCAGCAGGCGGCGCTCGAACTCGCGCGCGCGGGTCGCTTCGACGACGCGACGGTCGTCGACATCACCGATGCGGCGGGCGTCAACCGGTCGAGCTACTACCAGCACTACGACGACCGCGACTCGCTGCTCGCCGACGCGATCGAGGCCGCCGAGATCGAGGCGGCCGCCGCGGCTCCGACCCCGACCTCCGTTCCCGCGCAGCTGCCGCCGTCGATGATCGCGGCGCTCCGGCACTTCGAGACCGACGCCGACCTGTACCGGCGCCTGCTCGGCGAGCGCGGCTCCCCCATCGTCGCGGCGCGCATCCGCGCCCGGTTCGAGGCGCAGGCGCGCGCCGGGGTCATCTCATCGGGCACGACGGCGTTCGAGGGCCTGCCCATCGACATCGTCGCCGCGGGCATCGCGGGGTCGTGCCTCGCGGTGATCCAGGCCTGGCTCGAACTGGAGCCCCGTCCAAGCATCGAGGTCGCCGCCGGCTGGGTCTGGCGCGTGCTCGTCGGGCCGGGCGAGCCCATCAGCGCTCCGCCGCGCGAGGGCGCCCAGCCGAGCCCGTAGGCGCCCCGGCGAGGGGAGGCGGATGCCGGGCCTCGGGCGACGCCCGACATCCGCCCGTCGATTACCGCAGCGTGAGGCGGTCGATCGAGTACTCACCGGCATTGAGGTACACGAGCACGTCGTGCACGTCGGTGAGCGAGGTCGCGTCGCAGCCGAAGGTCTCCATCGGCACGGTGACGGTGGTGGAGGTGTGCTCGGGCACCCAGGTCCACGGCGACTGGCACCACGACCAGTCGGCGCCCGAGCGCACGGCGATCGACACCGAGGTGCCGGCCGCCGCCGTCGTGATGTCGAACTCGAGCGACGACTTCGTCGACAGGTCGAGCAGAGGCGAGTCGGCGGGCGACCCGAACCAGGCGCCCTTCGAGCTCACCTGCAGCGCGGACGCCCCGTCGGTGGCACCGGCCGGGCCTGCCGCGACCGTGCCGGGGTCGGTCTGCCAGTTCGCGGGCGCCCAGCCCTCGAGCCCGGTCTCCCACGAGGCGAGCACCACGGGGTCGCCGGGCGCGGGCTTCACGGTGACCGTGAGCGTCGCCTTCGCCGTGTCGACGGCGTTGCCCACCGAGTACGGGAACTCGACCTTGCCGGCGAACCCGGCATCCGGGGTGACGAGCACGGTGTGGTCGGCCTGGATCCTCGCGGTGCCGCCGACGCGCGCGACCGAGGTCTGGCGCCCCGTCGTCGACGGATCGAGATCGAGGGTCTTCGCCCGCACCGGCAGCGTGAACGAGACGTCGTTTGCGAGCACGTCGACCGCGACGGTCGTGTCGCGCTGCATCGTGACCGCGTCGTGGTCGGCGATGAGCTCGAGCAGCGTCTTCGCACCGCCGAGCGAGAGCGGCACGAGCTTCGCCTGGTCGGTCATGAGCTCGCACACCGGGCTGGGGCAGTACACGGTGAAGCCGTCGTAGTCGGCGTAGGGGGTGCCGTCGTCCTGCGTGGAGGCGAGCATCCAGTACAGCGTGCCGTCGACGCCGGTCTGGCGGATCGTCTGGAGCCATTCGAAATACACCGGCATGCGCGTGGCCTGGTCGGTGATGCCGAACTCGCCGAGGTAGACGGGCTTGCCGATCCTCTTGGCCGCGGCCGCGTGCTCCCGGATCCAGCCGGTGCCCCAGTCGGTGCTCACCTTCCAGTGGTCGGGGTAGAGGTGCATCGACATCAGGTCGATGGCCGGAAGCGATGCGAGTGCGACCGTGTCGACGCCGTCGCCGCAGTCCTCGCCGAAGCCGGCGCCGTAGCCCGACTCGCCGTACTGCTGCGTGAGTGTCCACTGGGCCTCGTCGCGGCAGAAGAAGCCCTCGTCACCGGCCGACAGCAGGTGGTTGCGGTCGATCGACTTCACGTACGCGCTCATCTCGGCCGCCCAGCCGGTGATCGTCGTCGTGTCGCAGTCGCCGTCGGGGTACACGCCCGCGCTCGTGCAGCGGGGCTCGTTCGCGAGCTCCCACGCGAGGATCGTGGGGTCGTCCTTGTACGCCACACCGGTGACCGTGTTGGTGCGGTTCAGCAGCGTGCCGACCCAGTCCTTGAACCACCCGCGGACGGTGGCGTCGGTGTAGAAGTCCGCGTGCTCGTCGAGCCCCGCCCACCGCACGTACTGGTCCATGCCGCCGAAGGCGTTCCAGTTGTTCGTGAACGGGATCACGAGCTTGAGCCCGCGCTCGCCCGCCTCGGCGACCGCGAGGTCGAGGCGTTCGAGGCCGTCGGCGCCGCCGTTCACGACCGGACGGCCCGCCGCGGCATCCCACGCCTGGTACCAGACGCCCTCGAAGTTCTGGTGCACCGAACCCGTGCCGTCGGGGTTCTGGTAGTCCTGCGACCCCCACGTGCGGATCACGTCGAAGCCCGCGGCCTTCGCGTCGTCGAGCACGGCGTCGACCATGGCCGGCGACTTGTACCCGAGGTAGTAGGTGTTGGTGCCCGCGAACTCGTAGGTCTTGCCCGCGAGCTCGAGCCGAGAGCCGTTCGCCTGCACGAACGGGTTCTTCGGCTTCGCCTTCGCATCGACCACGGATGCCGCGGCGCCGACGCCCGCGGTCGTGCCGGTCGGAGCGCTCGCGCCGGTCGCGCCCGCCACCGTGGCGGCCGTGGCGGCCGTGGCGGCCGACGCCGGCGCGGCGACGCCGAGCAGGCTCGAGGCCGCCAGCGCCGCTCCGAGCACGGTGGCCGCCACGCGCGACGCGGTACTCGCCGTCGTTCGGGCGCGCCGAATGGATCTGTGTGTCATCTTCGACTCCTGTCAGGTGCTTCCCGGGGCGTGTCGCCCCGGCATGGACCCGGCGCCCGATCCGGGGGTTCGGTTCACCTCGCGGCCGGCTGCTCCAGCGATGCGACGGTGACGTGTGCGTGCAGCGGGTGCGCGTCGTCGAGGTGCGGCAGTGCGGCCGCCCCGTCGAGACCGCTCCCCTGCGGTTCGTTGATGTCGACGCCCGGCACGGCCAGGCGCACCTGCCGCTCGAAGCGGCTGCGGATGCGGTCGGCTCGGAAGACCCCGCCGATCGCGCTGAGTCGCGGCGATGCTCCGGCACCGGCCTCGCCGACGCTGCGGAGCGCGGCGAGCACCGAGCCGGCGAGCTCGTCGGCCGCGCGGCGGCAGATGTCGGCGGCGACCTCGTCGGTCGTCGCGAGCGCGGCGACGCGTTCGGCGAACGAGGCGACGACACCCACACGGTTCGGGTCGACCTGCAGGTCGATGTAGGCCTGCTCGATGTCGGGCCACCGCTCGGCGATGAGTCCGGTCAGCGCGGTCGCGGGGCCTCGGCCGTCGTACCCGCGCATGCCGGCGTCGAGCGCCTCGCGCCCGATCCAGTAGCCGCTGCCGGCGTCGCCCATGATGTTGCCCCAGCCGTCGACACGGCGCACCGCATCGCGGCCGACGCCGAGCGTGACCGACCCGGTGCCCGCCGCGATCACGGCGCCGCGCGCATCGCCGAGCGCGCCGATGAACGACGAGATCGAGTCGTGCACGAGCAGCACCCGGCGTACGCCGAACGGCCGCACCGCGGTGAGCAGGGCGTCGGCGTCGGCCTCGGCCTCGGTGAGGCCCGACACGCCGGCCGCGAGCACCTCGATGCGCGCCGCGCCGCCGTCGGCGCGGGCGTCGCCGTCGAACGACGACCTCGATGCGCCTGCGGATGCGGCCGCGATGCGCGCGGCGGTCTCGGCGAGCTGCACGAGCACGGGCTCGTGCGTGCGGATGCCGGGCAGCACCGTCTCGGAGACGGCGCCCGAGGCATCCGCGAACCTGGTCTTGATGCCGGTCTGGCCCGCGTCGATCGCGAGCACGGAGCCGGTCACGCGTGCGCTCCCGCGGGTTCGCCCGGCTCGGTCGCCTCGGCCGCCTCGGCCGCCCACGCCCGGTACTCGCGCACCATCACGTCGGCCGCCGGCTTGCCGTACGGGCAGTAGTCGTCGTTCGCGGCGGCGTCGGCCTTCGCGTAGAGCGAGGTCGGCCAGTCCCACAGCATGAGGCCGCGCACCCACGGCCGCTCGCGGCAGGCGGTGAACATGGTCTCGAAGTAGCGCACCTGCTCGGCGCCCGACGGCGCGCCGACGAGGTTCCAGTCGTTCGGCAGGTCGGCCGATCCCTCGCGCGACGGGCAGCCCGCCTCCATGAAGAAGAACGGCTTGCCGGATGCCTCGACGACGCGTTCGATGCGGTCGAGCTGCATCTGCCACGCGTCGATCGGGAAGTACCCGCTCGAGGAGATCACGTCGACGGCGTCCCACCAGGTGACGTGGTCCTCCTGGTACTTGTCGCAGTTGTACGTGATCGGGCCCGAGTACACGGCACGCACCTCGGCGATGAGCGACAGCCAGTGGGCCTCCTGCCCGTCGGCGCGCACCATCTCGCAGCCGATGCAGAACATCTCGCAGCCCTCGGCCTCGGCGATGCGGGCCGCATGCAGGATGAACCGCGTGTACGACGCGAACCACTGCGTCCAGCTCGGCTCGCCCGGCACGTCCCAGTCGAAGAACCCGATGTGCGCGCGCCACGTGCCGTCGGCGACGTTCACGACTGGCTTCAGGCACACCTTGAGGCCCAGCGCGTGCGCCTGCCGGATCGCGCCGACGATCTCGTCGTCGGTCACGGTGGGCTCACAGTCGAACGGGATCTCGGTCGAGAACGGCGTCGCCTGCTCGGCCGCGTAGGCGAGCGCGGTCCAGTTCACGGCGTGCTCGGCCATGAGGCGCATGGATGCCTCGGCCGCGGGCGTCGCCCACGTGCCGCGCACGCCGGTCCAGCCCCAGGTCATGCCGCAGACCGGCTCCCGCAGGAGCTCGGCGGCGGAGGCTGCTGCAAGGCTCGAGGCCGAGGCGGCGCTCACTCGGCCACCAGCTGGTTGCCGCTGCGGAGCACGCGAGAGCTCGTCACGGCGTCGGCGTCGAGCGCCTCGACGCCGCGCACGACGAACGTGTGCGACTCGCCGGGCAGCAGGGTCACGAGCCCGGAGTCGACGGATGCCGCGGGGTCGACCTTGTCGACGAGCAGCGTCGCGTCGCGCACGACGGCGCCGCGCGCGGTGACGGTGACCGCGAAGACGCCGTCGGTCGCGCCGTCGGCGGACGCCGGGGTGACATCCACGGACAGGTCGGCCGGCGCGAGCGCGCTGTCGCGCGGCTCGGCGAACCACCAGAGGCCGCGCACGCCCTCGACCGAGGCCACGAGCAGCTCGCCCGCGGCATCCGTCGCCTCGGCGACCTCGGCGGGAACCTCGACGGTCAGCGCCGAACGCGCGGCGACCTCGACCCGCACCGCGGAGCTCGCGAGCACCGAGCCGTCGAAGGCGCGACGCTCGAAGACGAGCTCGCCGATCCACGCGTCGTCGCTGTCGTTGCCGACGATCGCGGCGAGCGTCTCGGCGCCCGACGCGTCCGCACGCGGCTGCACCGTCACGACGCGAGGCGCGAACGCGTTGCGGATCGCGTGCAGCAGCGGCTTGGCGTGCCCGTCGCCGTCGATCGCGGCCCACGAGGTGACCGGCCAGCAGTCGTTCAACTGCCAGACGACGGCACCCGCGGTCTTCGGCCAGTGCGAGCGGTAGTGGTCGAGCGCGCACGAGATCGCGTTGGCCTGGTTGAGCTGCATGGCCCAGTGCCAGGTCTCCATGTCGTTCGGCACGCGGTAGTGGCGCACGAGACCGGCGGTGAGCTTGGCGTTGCCGTCGATGGCCTTCTGGTGCACGATCATGCCGGGCGACTCGGGCGTCAGCGGGTCGTCGCTGATCGCGCGCGTGAGCGTCGACCAGGCGGGCGGGCCCTGCCAGCCGAACTCGGCCACGAACCGCGGCTCGAGGTCGCGGTAGTGCGGCCAGTCCTTCTGGTTCCAGAGGTCCCACACGTGCATGGTGCCGTGCGCCTCGGCGTTCGGGTGCTCGCCGCTGTGCTCGTCGCTGTCGGGGCTGAAGGGGCTGCCGGGCGCGTACGGCACCTGCGGCGCGAGCTCGGCCACGAGCCGCGGAAACAGCTCGTGGTAGTAATACGCGCCCCAGGTCTTGCCGTCGAGCGCGAGCTTCCAGCCCCAGTCCTCGTAGCCCCACAGGTTCTCGTTGTTGCCGGTGAGCAGCGCGAGCGAGGCGTGGTGCGCGAGGCGCACGATGTTGTCGCGCGCCTCGGCCGCGACCTCGGAGCGCAGCGGCTCCTCCTCGGAGTACGCCGAGCACGCGAACAGGAAGTCCTGCCAGGTCAGGAGGCCCAGCTCGTCGGCCAGCTCGTAGAACGCGTCGGCCTCGTAGATGCCGCCGCCCCAGACGCGGATGAGGTTGAGCCCCGCTGATGCCGCCTGCTGCAGGCGCGCGCGGTAGCGGGCGCGATCGACGCGAACGGGGAACGCGTCGTCGGGGATCCAGTTGACGCCCTTCACGAACACCTGCCGGTCGTTCACGACGAGCTGGAAGGGCGTGCCGTCGGCGTCGGGCTCGGTGTTCCAGCGCAGGTCGCGGAACCCGACCCGGCGCGTGGTCTCGTCGAGCACCCAGCCCTCGACGCCCAGGCGCACGCGCACGTCGTAGAGCACCGCATCGCCGAACCCGGCGGGCCACCAGCGGTCGACGGCGTCGAGCTCGAGCCGCACGACGGCCTCGGACTCGCCGGCCGCGATGTCGACGGCGGCTCGAACGCCGGCCACCTCGAGGTCGACCTGGAGCGAGGCATCCGACCGCTCCTCGTCGACGCCGCCCGCCCGGCCCGCCCGCGCGACGCGCACCACTGCCTCGACCACGCCGCCGTCGCCATCGGGCGTCGCCCGCACGAGCACCTCGTCGAACCGGGCCGTCGACCACGACTCGAGGCGCACGGGGCGCCAGATGCCGCTCGTCGTCGTCGCGATGCCCCAGTCCCAGCCGAAGCTGCACGCGGACTTGCGGATCGCGTCGAAGGGCGACGGGTACGGGCGCGGGCGGCCGCCGAGCGCGAGGCTCTGCGCGTTCGCGTACTTGACCGGGCTGCGGAACGCGACGACGAGCTCGTTCGAGCCGGCGCGCAGCAGCGCGGTCACGTCGATGCGGTGCGTGCGGTGCTGGTTCGCGACCTCGGCGATGGCTTCGCCGTTCAGCGAGACGGTCGCGACGGTGTCGAGGCCGTCGAAGACGAGCTCGTGCACGGATGCCGAGGCGAGCTCGGCCTCGGACAGCTCGAACGCCGTGTCGTAGGTCCAGTCGACGAGGCCGATCCAGGCGAGCGCCGACTCGTTGTCGTCGAGGTACGGGTCGGGGATGAGCCCCTCGCGCATGAGGTCGAGGTGTACCACGCCCGGCACCGCGGCGGGGAGCCCGCGGCCGTCGCCGCCCGGTGCGACGGCGTCGGCGAGCGCAGTGGGAACGGGCCCTGACGCAGCCCGCACGCGCCATCCGCTGTGCAGGGGTCGCTCGACCCGGTGCAGGTGCTTCGTCGATGAGGTGGTCATGGTCTCCGGATTCACTTGACGGCTCCTGCGACGAGGCCCTTGTAGATCCAGCGCTGCAGGAAGACGAACGCCAGGAAGGTCGGGACGATCACGAGGATCGTGCCCGCCGCGATCACCTCCCACTGTGCACCGAACGGGCCCTTGAAGTTGAACAGGGATGTCGAGATCATGCCCTCCGACGGCAGGTAGAGGAACGGCAGGTAGAACTCGTTGTAGATCGCGATGCCCTTGATGATCACGACGGTCGCGATCGCGGGCTTCAGCAGGGGCAGGATGACGCGCCAGTAGATGGTCCATCGGTTCGCACCATCGATCATGGCGGCCTCGTCGAGCGAGACGGGAATGCCCGCCATGAACTGCAGGAAGATGTAGATCGCGATGATGTCGGTGCCGAGGAACAGCAGCACGAGGGCGGCCTTCGTGTTGAACAGGCCGAGCCCCGAGATGATCTGGAAGGTCGCGACCTGGCTAGTCACGCTCGGGATCAGCGTGGCGACGAGGAACAGCCCCATGATGAGCTTGCGCCCGCGGAACTGGAACCGGTCGATCGCGTAGGCGGCCATGGTGCCGATCACGATCGTGCCGGCGAGCGAGATCAGCAGCACCACGGTCGTGTTGACGAAGCCCTCGATCATGTCGCCGTTGGTGAAGGCGGTCTCGAAGTTCTCGACGTTCAACCAGTTCACCGGCGGCGTGAGCGGCCCGGTCGACCCGTACTCGGCGCGGCTCTTGAAGCTCGCGAAGAGCACGACCGAGAGCGGCAGCAGCACGAAGACCGTGGCGATGAGGAGCGAGGCGTACTTGCCGACGCCCGGGAGTACGCGGTTCATGTCAGGTCGACCTTCTCGTCGGGGAAGAGTTTGCGCTGGATCCAGGTGACGACGAGCACGATGACGAGCAGCACGACCGCCATCGCCGACGCGAGGCCGACCTGCCGGTACGAGAACGCGGTCTGCAGGGTCTGGATCACGAACGTCGCGGTGCCGTTCGCGCCGCCGGTCATGATGAACGGGATCTCGAAGACCGAGAGCGCTCCCGCGACGGCGAGGATGAACGAGAGCCCGATGATGCGGCGGATGCCCGGGAAGATGATGTTCGTGAACTGCTTCCACCGGTTCGCGCCGTCGAGCTCGGCGGCTTCGTAGAGCTCGCCGGGGATCGACTGGATCGCTCCGAGGAAGAGCACGAAGTTGAGGCCCGTGTAGCGCCAGACCGACGTGCCGGCGAGCGAGTAGTTCGCGATCGAGGCGTCGCCCAGCCACTGCGGCGGTTCGGCGACCCCGAACCATCCGAGCACGGTGTCGAGCGTGCCGCCCGGCTGGAAGAGGTAGAGGAAGACGAAGCCGATGGCCACGCCGTTGATCAGGTACGGGAAGAAGATGACGCCGCGGAAGAAGTTCGAGAAACGCGTGCGGAAGCTGAGGAGCGTCGCGAAGTACAGGGCGATGGCCATCTGCGCGAAGGCGCCGACGAAGTAGTACAGGCTCACGCCGAACACCGAGAAGATGCGCGGGTTGGTGAACACCTCGACGTAGTTGTCGAAGCCCACGACGTTCTCGATCGGGCCGAGGCCGTTCCAGTCGGTGAAGCTGTACCAGATCATGTTCGCGGCCGGCAGGTACGTCAGCAGCAGGAGCAGGCCGACTGCGGCCGCGACGAACAGGTACGGGGTGAGCTTCGCGAGGCGTGCGCGCCCGGCAGGCCCGACCCGGCGCGGGCGGCGGAGCGCGCGGACCGCTCGCGTCGGCTGCGGATCGGGGCCGTCGGTCGGCCGCGCCAGCACCGCGGCACCGTGCAGCGGACCCTGGACCCCCACGGGATCCGGCCCTGTCGTCGACACGGACATGAGGTGCTCCTTCGTCATGCTTCGGGCGTGGCCCGGGTAGTGCGTGGGGGTCGGTGGTGACCCGGCGCCTCGGCATGGACCCGAGGCGCCGGACCGGTGGTGCTACTGGGCCAACTCGTCGACCGCCGCGCCCCACTGCTCGTTGAGCTGCGAGAAGAACGACTTCTTGTCGCCGTCGGCCTGGCCGCGGGCGATGTCGATGAGCTTCTGGCGGTAGATGTTGCCCCAGACGTCGACCTGGCTCGTGTCGGCGGTGTCGCTGAACAGCGACTCCTCGCCGGCCGGTGCCGCGGCGATCTCGAGCAGTTCGACGCCCGAGTCGCTGAGGCCGCTGAGGTTCGCGGGCAGGTCGGCCGCGCTGACGGCCGAGATCATGCCCTGCGTGTCGGTGAAGCCCGAATCCTCGATGAGCCAGTTCATCCACGCCTCGGCGGCGGCCTTCTTCGACGAGTTCTTGTTGACGCCGAGGAAGTAGTCGCCCGCGATGGTCGCGTACTGCTGGCCGTCGACGTTCGTCGGGAAGGGCATGAAGCCGACGACGCCCGGGTCGACCCCGGCATCCGTCGCCGCCGCCTGGAACTGCGAGATGGCCCACGAGCCGAGCACCATCGCCCCGATCTTGCCGGCCGCGAAGTCGCCCTTCGACTGCTCCCAGTTGGTCGTGAGGGGGTCGGCCTCGGTGAGGCCGTCGTGCACCGCGTCGAAGAGCAGCGAGTCGAGCGCGTAGATGTCGGTGCCCTCGGTCCACGGCGCCTCGTCGTGGGCCATGACGGTCTGCGCCGTCGGGTCGGCCGTCACGGCGCCGATGATGTTGGTCCACTGACCGCCGAGGGGCCAGCCGTCCTTGTAGTTCGTGTAGAGCGGGGTCACGCCGTTCGCCTTGACGGCCTCGAGGTCCTTCAGGAAGTCCTCGGGGGTGGTCGGCAGGTCGGTGATGCCGGCGTCGGCGAACACCTGGGTGTTGTAGAGCACGCCGTTCGCGTTGCCGCCGAGCGCGATGCCGTACTGCGTGCCGTCGACGGTCTTCGGTGCGAGGAAGCGGTAGGTGTCCGCGAGGTCGGCCGCGTCGCCGAGGGGCTCGAAGAAGTCGGCGTACTGGTCGGGGGCGACGCCGTTCGGAATGAGCAGCACGTCGCCGTAGCCGTTCGGGGTGCTGAGGCGCGTCTTGACGTCATCCTCGTAGTTGGTGATCGCCTCGACCTTGACCGTGACGTCGGGGTTCGCCTTCTCGAACTCCTCGACGTACTCGTCCCACGTGCCGTCGGTCTCGAGGTCGGTGCGGTTGGTGAGGAACGTGATGTCGCCCTTGACCTCGTCGGAACCGCCGCTGCTGTCGCCGCCGGCGGCGCACGACGTCAGCAGCAGCGTCGCTGCGGCCACGGCGGCGAGGCCGACGAATGCCTTGCGTGATGCCATGTGAACTCTCCCTTGTGTGTGGTCACCCTCGGATCGCAGTCGAGAGTGCCCTCGACAGCGGGGGTGGCGAGAGTGAGTGTACGGTGATCTAAAGCGCTTTAGCAAGTCACGATGTCAGCGCTGTCTCGTTCTGTCCGTTCAAGGCTCGATGGTGGGTTTCTCGCTCTGATCAGCGAGTTGTCGAGCCAGATGATCGCACCGGACATTCCGATGTCTGCTTGAATGTCCCACGTCGGACATTCCCCGTATCCCGCGAGGAGGACCAGTGACCGTGCAGACCAGGGCGACCCTGCAAGACGTGGCGCGCCTCGCCGGCGTCAGCGCCAAGACCGTCTCGCGCGTCTACTCCCAGCGCGAGCTCGTCTCGCCCGACACCGTCGAACGGGTCATGTCGGCGGCCAAGCGACTGCGCTTCCGACCGAACCTGCTCGCGCAGAGCCTCCGCCGCGGCGGGAGCTCGACCACCGTGGGGTTCATCATGGGCGAACTGCTCAACCCGTTCTACTACACGGTCGCGGCGGGCATCGAACGCGAGCTCGCCGACCGCGGCTACACCCTCATCGTCGCGACGACCGACGACTCCGTCGAGGGCGAGGCGCGGGTCGCCGACACCCTGCTGTCGCAACGCGTGGGCGCCCTGCTCATGATCCCCGTGGGCGAAGACCAGTCCTACCTCGAGGGCGAGCGCCAACTCGGCACGCCCGTCATCGCGATCGACCGGCCGGCGCGCGACCTCGTGGCCGACTCGGTCGTGCTCGCCAACCGGTCCGGCGCCGCGGAGGCCACCGCGGCGCTCGTCGCGCGCGGTCACCGCCGCATCGCGTACGTGTGCAACCCGGCTTCGGCGTACACGCAGACCGAGCGCGTCGCCGGCTACCGTGCCGCCCTGGCGGATGCCGGCATCGCCGCCGACGCCCGGTACGAACGCCTGCTCGACGACCCGGCCGCGACACCCGAGCAGGTCGTGCGCGATCTGCTCGCGCAGCCCGAGCCGCCGACGGCGATCGTCGCCGGCAACAACCGCGTGTGCATCGGGGCGCTCCGCGCGATCCGCGACCTCGCCGCTCCCCCGGCGCTCATCGGCTTCGACGACTTCGAGACCGCCGACATCCTGGGCGTCAGCGTCGTCGGACACGACCCCATGGAGATGGGCCGCCGCGCTGCGCGTCTCGCCGTCGAGCGCATGGCGAACCCCATCGGGTTCACGACGCAGCTCGAGCTGCCCACCCGGCTCATCGCACGCGGCAGCGGCGAGCGCCCGCCCGCCTGACACCCCTCCCGCGTCGACTCAGGCCGGCGCGGGTCCGGTCGAGCCGCGCACCACTAGGTGCGGCGTCTCGTCGAGGTACGCGCCCCGCTCGCCGCCGTCGATCAGATCGAGCAGGCGTCGCACCACGTGCGCCCCGAACCCGACGACGTCGCGCCGCAGCGCGCTCAGCTGCGGGAACGTGTGCTCGCAGAGCACCGAGTCGTCCCACGCGACGATCGAGAGGTCGGCCGGCACGCGCAGGCCGAGCTCCATGGCGACGCTCAGTCCGGTGACGGCCATCACGTCGTTGTCGTAGATGATCGCGGTCGGCCGGTCTGCCGCGTCGAGCAGCGACCTCGTTGCGAGCCGCGCCGATTCGGGAAGGTAGTCGGTGCGGGCGACGGCCGAGTCGATGCCGAGCCGCTCGGTCTCGTCGAAGAACGCGACCTCGCGCACGGCCGTGTGCGCGAAGCGCCCGAGCCCGGAGACCCGGGCGATGCGCCGGTGCCCGAGGTTCGCGAGTGCCCGCACGGCCTCGCGCATGGCCCGGTCGTCGTCGGTCGACACGCTCGTGAGGCCGGCCGCGACCTCGGCGTCGCCGACCACCACGGTGGGCAGCGCGTCGTCGGGCGCGAGCAGGGCGACGCGGGGGTCGTCGGGCTGGAGGTCGACGAGCAGCAGTCCGTCGACGCGTCGCGTGGCCCGCCACTTGGCGATGGTCGCGAGCTCGGCCTCGGGCGTCGGCACGAGCTGGAGCAGCAGGGCGTAGCCGCGCTTGGCGAGTTCGCTCTCCATGCCCGCGATGAACCGCATGTAGAAGGTCTCGACGCCGATGGTGGCGGGGTCGCGGGCGAGCACGAGCCCGATCGTCTCGGTCGACGACACCGCGAGCGAACGAGCGGCGGTCGACGGCGCCCAGCCGAGCTCGTCGGCGACCTGGCGCACGCGTTCGCGCGTCGCCTCGGATACGCCGTCGCGTCCGTTCAGCGCGAACGACACGGCCCCGATCGACACGCCGGCCCGTTCGGCGATGTCCTTGATCGTGACGCGCCGGCGCTGCTCGGGTCGTCGCGTCGCCGGAGGAAGGTCGTTCACGCCAACAAATGTACCCACGGCGGTCCGCCGACGCGCCGTCGCCGCCGCGCTCCCGCGCCCGTCAGGCGCGCGCCGATGCGGCGATGCGCTCCTCGATGATGCGCGCCGACTCGCGGGCGCCGTCCTCGGTCGCGAATGCGCGCTGCACCTCGGCCGCGGCGGCGCGCATGGCGGGGTCGTCGAGCACCCGACGCACGGCGTCGACGAACTCGGGCCGGGCGACGTGCTTCGGCGGCACCCGCAGCGCGTTGCCGCGCGCGACGCAGACCTCGACGTTCCACGTCTGCTCGGGCTGGAGGCCGAACCCGACGAACGGGATGCCCGTGGCGCACGCGGTCTGCACGGTGCCCTGCCCGCCGTGCAGCACGGCCGCGTCGACGAGCCCGCCGAGCCGGTGCGCGGGCAGCAGGTCGGTGACGTGCACGTTGGGCGGCACGGCGTCGCCCGGCTCGAGGTAGTGCCCGATGGGCGCCACCACGTTGACGGGCAGCGTGGCGAGCTGCGCGGCCGCGGCGAGCGCGAGCTGCCGGTCGGCCGAGGAGCCGAGCCCGAGGTACACGAGCGGCTCGGGTCGGGCGGCGAGTTCGTGCACGACGGCCGGCAGTTCGCCGTCGAGCTTCGCGAAGATCGGACCGACGCGCGTGTAGTCGGTCGGCAGCTCGTAGCCGTCGAGCTCCCACGGCATGACGGTCACGAGGTTGACATCGGCCTCGAGCATCGACGCGACCGTGCGCAGCGGTCGCACGCCGTTGCCCTTCGCGATGCTCGAGAAGGCGCGCGGCGCGACGGGTGCGCGCGTGTACAGCCAGCGGAACGCGGAGGTCGCGATGCGGTCGGCCGTGCGCGCGAGGCGCCCGTCGCCGCCGACGAGGTGCATGCGCGTCGTCTGGGCGACCTGGGGTCCGGTGAGGGCGAACGGCACCGGGTAGAAGAGCGGCACGCCCTCGGCGCGCGCCGAGATGAGCGACGTGATGTTGGAGCCGATGACGACGGCCGCGGCATCCGTCTGCCTGATCATGCGCCGTTCGACCTCGACGCGTGCGGCGACGAGGTCGCGCGTGAACGGGCTCCGCATGGCGCGGCCCTGGTCGAAGTCGATGGCCTGCTGCCGTTGCGCCGCGCTCCACGCGGGTTCGCAGGCGCGGTAGTCGAACCCGGCGTCGGTGATCAGGTGCACGTAGTCGTGCTCGTAGCCCATGAAGACGGCCGTGTGCGCCGGCGAGAGGGCGCGCGCGACCTCGATCATGCGGGTCGTCTCGGCGAGGTTGAACGTCACGGGCACGAAGAGCACGGTCGCCATGCGCCGATCCTGTCATGCTCGGTTCCCGTCATGCACCGCCGACGCGGTTCGGGATGCCGCGTGCTGCGGCCCGGTCGTCGGCGGTCAGTCGGTCAGCGGTCAGCGGGGTTCGCCGAGCACGGCCGAGTCGCACTGCGAGGCCGAGAGACGCCCCTCGGGGTCGAGGCGGCCGAGGATGCGCGACCCGATGGCCGCCAGCTGCTCGAGCTCGTCGGGGCCGAGCGCGTCGAGCACGTTGGCGCGCACGGTGGCGATGTGGCCGGGTGCGGCGTCTTCGAGCACGGCCGATCCGGCGGCGGTGAGTCGCGCGTTGGTGGCCCGCTTGTCTTCGGGGCATGGGAAGCGCTCGAGCAGGCCCTTCTCCTCGAGTCGGCGTGCGACGTGCGAGAGGCGGGGCAGCGTGGCGTTGGTCTGGGAGGCGAGGCGGGTCATGCGGCTCGTGCGCTCGGGCGATGCCGCGAGCACCGAGAGCACGAGGTACTCGAAGTGGGTGAGTTCGACGTCGCGCAGGAGCTGCGCGTCGAGCACGGTCGGCAGCAGCTCGCTGACGGCCACGAGGCGCGCCCAGGCCGTCGCCTCGGGGCCCGTGAAGGGCTGGACGGTGCGCGGCTCGATCGTGGTCATGAGGCGATTCTACCGCATTAGTTGTCATGACAACCAAGACGTGCTACGGTTTGGTTGTACCTACAAGGTTGTTTCAACAAGTAATGCCATCCGGCACCAAGGAGCACAGACACATGACCACGGTCAGCATCATCGGCAACGGCAACATGGGCACGGCCATCGGCGGCCTCATCGCCGACGGCGGCACCACCGTCGAGTACGTGGCGCGCGACGCCGACACCGTCACGGGCGACATCGTCGTGCTGGCGGTCCCCCACCCGGCCCTCGCCCAGATCGTCGCCGAGCGCGGCGAGCAGCTCGCCGGCAAGACCGTCGTCGACATCACCAACCCCCTCGACTTCAGCACCTTCGACAGCCTCGTGGTGCCGGCCGACGGCTCCGCCGCCTCCGACCTCGCCGCGGCACTCCCCCAGTCGCGCGTGCTCAAGGCCTTCAACACCAACTTCGCGAGCACGCTCGCCTCGAAGACCGTCGGCGGCGCTCCCACCACCGTGCTCATCGCGGGCGACGACGCCGACGCCAAGGCGCAGCTCGCCGCGGTCGTCTCGGCCGGCGGCGTGAACGCCGTCGACGCCGGTGCGCTCAAGCGCGCTCGCGAGCTCGAGTCGCTCGGCTTCCTGCAGCTCACGCTCGCCGTGCAGGAGAAGATCTCCTGGACCGGCGGGTTCCCCCTCGCGGCATAGTCCTCCGCGCAGCGCGACACCGGGAGCGCGGCATCCGAAGCGCAGCACCCGGAGCGCAGCGCCCCGTGCACGGCTCACCGAGCGGGCGAGGCGGTCGACGACCCCTCGCCCGCTCTCGCGTGCGCGACCGGTCGAGTTCTCGACGATCGCTCGCGAAACACCCCCGTGGCGGCCCCCGAGCGCTACTCTGACCTCGATGTGGTGGAATCGGAAGAACCCGAAGCCGGCGCCCGAGGCGGCGCCCACGGCCGACGCGGTGCCGTCGACGGTCAACCGCAACGCGCTCCTCCTCGCGGGCCTCGGCGGGGGTGTCCTCGCCGTGTTCGGGCTCGCCGCGATCTCATCGATCGCGGCCCCGGTCTTCCTCGCGCTGGTGCTGACGATCTGCGCGAACCCCGTGCGCACGGCGCTCGAACGTCGCCGCGTGCCGACCGGCATCGCGACCGGGGTCGCCATCGTGACGGTGCTCGCGCTCATCGTGGTCTTCGGCTACGCGGTCGCCGTCGCCTTCAGTCAGTTCGCCAGCCTCCTGCCGCAGTTCGCGCCCCAGATCCAGGCCGCCGTCGAGGGCCTGGGCGAGGCGCTCGCGAAGATCGGCATCGGCTCCGACCAGATCTCCGCCGTCATCGGCAGCTTCGATGCGGGTTCGATCGTCAGCGTCGTCTGGGGGCTGATCGGCGGTCTCGCCGGCGCCACCACGACCTTCGTGATCATCTTCACGATGGTGCTCCTCATGGCGATGGATGCCGCCCTGCTGCCCGAGGTGCTCCGGCAGATCGAGCCCCACCGGGCCCTGCTCGTGCACTCCATCCGCGACTACGCGAGGAACGTGCGGCGCTACATGGTGGTCACCACCGCGCTCGGCGTTGCGCAGGGACTCATCAACTGGTTCGTCCTCGTGCTGCTCGGAGTGCCGGGCGCCTTCATCTGGGGACTGCTGTCGTTCATCTGCAGCTTCATCCCCAACGTCGGGTACTTCATCGCCATCATCCCGCCGATCATCTTCGGCGGACTCACTGGCGGATGGCCCACGGTCATTGCCGTCATCGTGCTGTACGGCATCGTGAACGCCGGCGTGCAATCGATCGTGCAGCCCCGGGTGGTCGGCAACGCGGTCGCCCTCAGCCAGAGCATCACCTTCTTCTCCGTCCTCTTCTGGGCGATCGTGCTCGGGCCGACCGGCGCCATCCTCGCCATCCCGCTCACACTGCTCGTGCGCATGCTCCTCGTCGACACCAACCCGCGCATGCCGTGGATCAGGCCGCTGCTCGGCGACAACACCGCGTCCAAGCTCGCCAAGGCCGAGGCCAAGGCCGCCGCCGCGACCGGTGCCGCGAGCGACCCGCCGAGCGCAGACCCCGCCACCGCAGACGCGGAGCGGCCCGACGAGTCCGCGGCGCCCGCCACCGGCTGAGACTGCGTCGAAGATGCTCGCCGCCATCGGCCACCTGCTCCCGATCGCGATCGCCATGGCGCTCAGCACGGTGCCGATCATGGCGACGATCATCCTGCTGCTGTCGGCCAATCGCGCACGCACGGCACTGCCGTTCCTCATCGGTTGGGTCGCGGGGCTCCTCATCGTCGTGTCGGCGGTCACGATCTTCGCCCAGTTGATCCCGACACCGGGGCTCGGCCTCCGCCCGAACACCGCGATCGGCGCTTGGGAGGTCGCGATCGGCCTCGCGTTGATCGTCGTCGCGATCGTGTCGTGGGTGCGTTCCCGCCGCACGGAACGAACCGACCTCCCGGCGTGGCTGCGCGGACTCGATCGCCTCGGACGCTGGTCCGCCGTGGGCTTCGCGCTCCTGCTCAACGTTCGGCCCAAGGCCCTGCTGCTCGCGATCGCGGCCGGGCTCGCCATCCGCGCCGAGGACCTCGACGTCACCGACGCCGCGATCGCGATCGGCGTCTACGTCGTGATCTCGGCATCGACCGTCGCCGTGCCGATCATCCTCACACTCGCGGCACCGGGACGGATGGAGCCCAGGTTGCGCGACGCGCAGGACTGGCTGGCGCGCAACAACGGCATCGTCGGCTCGGCCATCCTGCTGATGATCGGCGTGGTCGTGCTCGGCAGCGGGCTCAGCAGGTTCTGAGGCGCCGCGACATCCGTCGCTCGCCCCTGCTCGGCGGCCTCTCCCGGTTCTGAGGCGGGCTCAGCGCGCGATCTGGAAGTTGAAGACGTCCTGGTCGAAGTGGTTGTAGGCCTCGTAGTCGACGAGGTCGTAGAGGTCGGCGCGATGCTGCATCTCGCCCAGCTTCGAGGTGAGGTGGCCCTCGTCGATGATCGTGTCGAGCCCTCGGCCCGCGGCGCCCATCGCGATGCGCAGCAGCGAGACCGGCCAGATCACGATGTTGACGCCCGCGTCGCGGAGCTGGTCGACCGAGAACAGGTCGCTCTTGCCGAACTCGGTCATGTTGGCGAGGATCGGCACGTCGAGCGCGTTCCGCATGGCCTCGAACTCGCCCAGGTCGCGCATGGCCTCGGGGAAGACGGCGTCGGCGCCGGCGTCGACGAGCGCCTTGGCCCGGTCGATCGCCGCGTCGAGACCCTCGACCGCACGGATGTCGGTGCGCGCCATGATGAGGAAGTTCGGGTCGCGACGGGCATCGGCGGCCGCCCGGATGCGCTTGATCGCGGTGTTCTCGTCGACGACCTGCTTGCCGTCGAGGTGGCCGCAGCGCTTCGGGTTGATCTGGTCCTCGATGTGCGTGCCCGCGATGCCGGCGTCTTCGAGCGTCTGGATCGTGCGCGCCACGTTCATGGGCTCGCCGAACCCGGTGTCGGCGTCGATGATGGCGGGCAGCTCGGTCATGCGCGCGATCTGCTGGCCGCGGCCGGCGACCTCGGTGAGCGTGGTGAGCCCGATGTCGGGCAGGCCGAGATCGGCGGCCAGCACGGCCCCCGAGATGTAGACGCCCTCGAAGCCCTTCCGCTCGATGAGCCGGGCCGAGAGCGGGTTGAACGCCCCGGGGAACCGGAGCAGCTCGCCCGAGGCGAGGCGCTCGCGGAAGAGTCGACGCTTCTCGGCGGCGGGGGTCTGGGCGTACAGCATCAGCGGTGTCCTTTCGCGGCCCGGCGGGGCCGATCGGTCTCGGCATCCGGGAGGGACGCCAGGATGTTCGCGAGCGCATTGTGCAGGTGCACGTGCGTCGCGTGGGCGGCGAGATCGGTGTTGCCCTCGGCGATCGCCGAGGCGATGAGCCGGTGCTCCGAGGCGGATGCCGCGAGGCGCGCGGGATTCTCGCGGGCCAGCCTGCGCACGCGACCGAGGTGCGCTCGCACGACGCGGAGCGCCTGCGCGAGGTGCTCGTTGGCCGCGGCGACGTCGAGGGCCGCGTCGAATCGCGCGATGAGCGCGTAGTAGGCGTCGAGCGTGCTCTCGGCCGCGGTGTCGGGCTGCGCGCCGGCACGCTCGGGGTCGGACTGCGCAGGGTCGGACTGCGCGGGGTCGGGCTGCGCGGGGTCGGACTGCGCGGGGTCGGGCCGCGCGGGGTCGGCGAGCGCGAACTCCTCGGCGAACGCGGCGAACACGGCCCGGTCGCCGTTCGCGGCGGCCAGACGCGCCGAGGTCTCCTCGAGCGCGCGACGCACCTCGAACAGCTGGCGCACGTCGCGCGCCCCGAGGGTCGCGACCGCCTGGATGCGCGGCGACTGCTGCACGACGAGGCCGTCGGCGGCCAGGCGGCCGAGCGCCTCGCGGAGCGGCGTGCGACTGACCCCGAGGCGTGCGGCCTGCTCGGCCTCGGCCAGCACCGTGCCGGGGGCGAGCTCACCGCGCTGGATGTCGTCGAGGAGGGCGGCGTAGGCGCGGTCACCGGCCTTCATGCGCACCTCCTGACGGATTCGGTATACACAGAGCGTATCAGCCGAGGCCGAGCAGGGCCCGAACGGGCTCTTCGTATACCCGAAGACATCTCGGCGCGGCATCCGACAACCGTCGCGATCCGCGGCAGGATGGACCGGTGACCGCTCCCAGTGCCGATCGAGTCGGCGTGCTCCTGCCCCGTGACCTTCCCGTCGACCAGGTGCTGCCGTTCGCGCGGCGCGTCGAGGCGCTCGGCTTCGACGAGGTGTGGCTGGTCGAGGACCTCGGCTTCCGTGGCGGCCTCGCCCAGACCGGCGCCGTGCTCGCAGCGACCGAGCGCATCACGGTCGGCGTCGGCATCCTGCCCGCGGGCGCGCGAAACGCGGCCTTCACGGCGATGGAGCTGAACACGCTCGCGCTCATGTTCCCCGGGCGGTTCGTGGCGGGCATCGGGCACGGCATGCCCGCCTGGATGCGGCAGGTCGGCGCGTGGCCGAAGAGCCCGCTGACCCTGCTCGGCGAGTACACGACCGCCGTGCGCGCGCTGCTGCGAGGCGAGCCCGGCCCGGCGGCGGGGCGCTACGTCGACGTCGCGGGCGTCGAGCTCGGCGAGCCGGCCGCCGAGGCGCCGCCCGTGATCCTCGGCGTGCGCGGCCCGAAGTCGCTCGCGGTCGCCGGCGCCACCGCCGACGGCGTCGTGCTCGCCGAGCCGGCCGCTCCCCCCTACATCGCCGCCGCCATCGAGCACGTGCGAAGCGGGTCGACCGATGCCGCGGCCCCACTGGTCGTGAGCTACGACGTCGCGGCGGTCGACGCCGACCCCGCCGCGGCGCTCGCCCGCGTGCGCCCGGGGCTCGCGTGGGTCGGCGAACCCGACTGGGCGCCGCACCTCGTCGGCCTCCCGTTCGCCGACGACCTCGCCCGCCTCCGCGCGACCTGCGCGTCGCCGGAGGAGTTCGCGCAGCGGTTGCCCGACGAGTGGGTCGCCGAGCTCGCCCTCGCCGGCACGGCCGAGCAGGTGCGCGATCGCATCGCCGCGCGGCACGACGCGGGCTCGACGAGCGTGGTGCTCACGCCCATCGGCGATGACCGGCTCGGGGAGCTCGAGCGCTTCGCCGAGGTGCTGCGCCTCGGCGGGGGCGCGAGGGCCTGATCGGCGCTCACGGCCGCGCGTCAGGTGGCCGGAGTCGGTGACGGGCTCGGCAGCGGCTCGGCCTCAGGGTCGAGGACGGGGTCGGAAGACGGCTCGACCGCAGGGTCGAGACCCGGGTCGGAGGAAGGTTCCCCGTCGGAGGCCGAATCCTCGTCGGTGAACCAGTCGTCGTCGAGCCATGCCGCATGGTCGGCCTCCGCCGCCTCGACCGCCGCTCGCACGGGCGCGAAGGCGGCGACGAGCACGCCTCGATCGGCGTGCGCCGACTGCCGGAGGGCAGCGACCGCCTCGGTGGCGACCTGCAGCAGCGGCTGGTCGGCATAGGGCGCCGCCGCGATGCGCGCCTCGGCATCGGCGGCGACGCGCTCGACGAACGTCGGCTCCGTGGCGCGCAGATCTGCCGTAGCGGCGAGGATCTCGGTCGGCCGGCCGCCGTCGAGCGCGTCGTCGAGCGCGCCGACCGCCGCACCGATCTCGGCGAGCAGCGCCGCGTCGGCGAACCCGTCGAGGTCGCGCACCGCCGTGCGCAGCGGGAGCGCGGCCTCGAGCGCCGCGCGCCGGACACCCGCGAGCGCCGTGCTCGGCGCGGAATCGCGTTCAGCCGCGTACACGACCACGGGCTCGGCGGGGTCGGCCGCCACGGCGTTCTCGGGCGCGATGATCGTGAATCCAACCCACAGGCCGAGGGTGATCAGCAGCACGGCGAGCACGGGAGCGACATCGCGGACGAGGATCTGCTTGAGCGGCGTGCGAGCGCGTTCGGGCGCGGTCGGTGCTTCCGGCATCGGGGCTCCGTGACGTAGGGGGTCGGGGTCCGCACGAGCGCGGCGGGCCGAGCCTATCGGTGCCCGGCGCCGCGGCGCCAGCCGCGAACCCCGTCGGCCCTGCTACCGCCCCTGGCCGATGCCCAACCAGCCGCCCGCGGCATCCGTCCCTGCGGCACCGCCCTCGCCTGCGGCCGTTCCGCCGCCCTTCAGCGCCTGCAGCTGGCGCTCGATCTCGGCCTGCGCCGAGATGACGGCGAGCTGGCGCTCGATGTCGGCGTCGGGCGCGGCGGTCAGGTCGGTCAGGGCACCGCTCGCGAGCAGCTCGTCGGTCGCGGCCGCTCGCGCCTGCATCTGGGCGACGCGGTCGCGGGCTCGGTCGAGGCTCGACCCGACGTCCTCGATGGAGTTGCTGATGCCGGAGACCGCCTCGTTGGCCTTCACCTGCGCCTCGGAGGCCGTGTAGGTCGCCTTGATCGTCTCCTTCTCGATGCGGAACGCGGCGACCTGGTCGGTCAGGCGGCGTTCGCGCTCCTGCAGCTGCGCGGTCTGCCGGTCGAGCGCGGTGAACTGCTGCTGCAGCGCGGCGACCTGGCTCTCGAGCATCGCCCGGCGCTCGAGTGCGGCCCTCGCGAGGTCTTCGCGCCCCTGCGCGAGCGCCTCGGCTGCCTGGGAGCCGAGCCGCTGGTAGCGCGCGCCCATCTCCTCGCCCTGCAGCTCGATGCGCTTCTTCGCGGTCGCGACGTCGGCGACCGCGACGCGAACCTGCTGGAGCAGTTTCACCTGCTGGTCGTAACTGTCGTCGAGGGTCTCGCGCGGATCCTCGATGCGGTCGAGCGCCTTCGTGGTCTTGCTGTGGAAGATCGTGCGCACCCGTGCGGAGTTGCTGCTGCTCATGGTCGGTTCCCCTCGTCTCGAACGGTTGAAGTCGTGGTCTGCGGTCGGCCGGCGGTCGCGGTGCGGGCGCCGTCGCGCCGGTTGAGCGCCTGGAGTTCGTCGATGCCCGCGCGCACGGCCGCGACCTCGCGATCGACCTCCGACCTGAGGGCGGCCAAGGAGTCGTCGGTCGTTCCGGAGAGGCCGGATGCCACGGCGGACCGCACGTGGCGCACGAGCTGCTCGACCTGGTCGACGCGTTCGCGCGCGGCCGCACGTTCCCGGGCGAGCACGGCGGGGTCGCGCTCGGACTCGAGCAGCCGCAGCTGCAGGTCGAGCACGGCGCCCTCGTCGCGGATGCGCCCGAACAGGCGCGGCAGCTCGCTGCGCGGGCTCGCCACGAGCTCGATGGCCGCTGCACCGCTGCGCAGCGCCTCGTCGAGGCGGACGCGCAGTGCGAGCACCTCCCGCTGCGGGCCGCGACTCACGCGCGCCCTGGCTCGGAGTGCCGCTCCGCTCGCGACGCGCTCGCGCCGCACCCGGCGAACGACGGCCCGCACGACGAGCACGAACGTCACCACGACCGCGATCGAGAGCAGCACGATGCCGCCGAGCACGCTCAGCACGACTTCGATGCCGGTCACGAGCACCACCCCCTGCCTCTGGACGCCTTCATCGCAAGACGCGATATAACGCGTGTCGTCACGCTACCCCCGATTCGCCGGATCCGGGAGTGCCTGAGGCCGATTCGCAGGTACGACCCCCGCTCGCGCGCGGGATCGCGCGGCGCACGAGCCCGGCTCGGTAGCTCGCCGCGTCAGCCCGGCGTCGACGGGAACGCACGACGGGCGAGCAGCACGACCAGGGCTCCGACGAGCACCAGGACCGCGCCGCAGAAGGACACCCATTCGAGCCCCGCGCCCGCGAGCACCGCGCCGCCGAGCGCCGCTCCCCCGCCGATGCCGATGTTCGCCGTGGCGTTCACGAGCGCCCCGATCACATCGGGGTTCGCGCCGCGCGTGCGGATCGCCGCGGTCTGGAAGCTCGAGGCGACCGCCCCGAAGGCAGCGCCCCAGAGCGCGCACGCCCCGAGCACGCCGACGAAGCCGGGGAACGTCAGCCCGAGGGCGACGAGCCCCACGACCATGGCGCCGAGCACGAGCAGCAGGCTCGCACGCGGCCGGCGGTCGAGCGTCACGCCGGCGAACCAGGTGCCCACGAGACCGAGACCGCCGAGCACGAGCAGGACGGGGCCGACACCGCTCGCGGCGAGCCCCGTCGCGAGCAGGATCACCGCGACGTACGTGTAGACCGTGTACTGCCCGAGGTAGACGAGCGCGTTCGCGACCGAGACCGCCGCGAGACGCCCGCGTCGCAGGCGCCGGTCGGGATGGTCGGCCTCGGCCGCGGAGTCGACCGAGACGGCGGGCAGCAGGAGCGCCACGAGCAGGAGGGTGCCCGCGCACGCGGCGGCGAGCACGCCGAACGCGACCCGCCAGCCGACGGCCGTGCCGAGCGAGGTCGACAGCGGTACGCCGAGCACGAAGCCGGCCGACGCACCCGCCGTCACGAGCGCGAGCGCGCGACCCGTGAAGTCGGCGTGCACCAGCCTCGAGCCGTAGGCGATGCTCAGCGAGAAGAAGAGCGCGTGCGCGATGCCGCCGATCGCACGGCCCGCGGCGACCACGGCGAAGGTCGGGGCGAGCGCGACCACGAGGTTGCCCGCGGTGTACGCCGCGAGCGTGCCGAGCAGCAGGCCCTTGCGCGGCAACCGGCCGGTCCAGAGCGTCAACGGCAGGGCGAGCACCGCGACCATGAACGCGTAGACGGTCACGAGCAGCCCGGCGATCGACTCCGTGACGCCGAGCTCCGCGCCCATCGCGGGCAGCACGCCGACCGGCAGCATCTCGGTCGTCACCGCGAGGAACGTCGCGGTCGTGAGCGCGACGATGCCTCCGGCGGCCTCGCGCACGGTGCCCGGACGCCACGTCGTCGCGTCGCCGGAGGATCCCATAGGGCGAGGCTACCGAGCCGGGCGGCTCAGACCGCCGCGACCTCGAGCAGCAGCGCGCTCTCGGGTGCGAGCAGCGGCATCGCGAGCCCGAGCTCGCCGAGCACCCGGCCCGTCAGCACGACCTCGCCGACCGCCCACCACGGCGGCGGCGCATCGGCGATCACCGGCGGCGGGCCGCCGACCTCGACGGGCCGGACCCGATAGCGTCGGTCGGGGTCGAGTCCGGGGATGCGCGCGGGCGCGGGCAGCGCGGCCTGCGCCGAATCCAGCGCGACCCGTGCGTACAGCGCCCGCGAGCCGTCGGGTGCGACGACGCCGTGCCCGAGCACGCCCGGGTCGGCATCGTCGCTGCGCACCACGACGCCCGAGTGCAGGAACCGCCGCTCGCGCTGGAACAGGGCGATCCATTCGGCGATCGCCTCGAGGTCGTGCGGTGCGGCCTCGGCGAGGTTCCACTCGATGCCCGCCGAGCCGAAGAGTGCCGTGATCATGCGGAACGACAGCGAGGAGGTGCGACCGGTCGTATGGGCATGTGCTGCCCCGAGATGTCCGCCGAGGTACTCGGGCGGCACGACGAGCGAGGTGTACCGCTGGATGCGCTGGCGCACGAGCGGGTCGTTCGTGTCGCTCGTCCACACCCGCTCGACCCGCTCGAGCACGCCGAGGTCGATGCGGGCGCCGCCCGAGGCGCACGACTCGATCTCGACGCCCGGGTGCTTCGCCCGCACCGCGTCGAGCAGTCGGAGGAACGCCGCGGTCTGCCGGTGCGCGTCGGTCGCGAGCAGGTCGCGGTTGTGATCCCACTTGAGGTACGCGATCGGGTACTCGGAGAGCAGCGCGTCGAGCCGGCCGAGCACGTAGGCGAAGGCCGACGGGTTCGCGAGGTCGAGCGAGTACTGCCAGCGCCAGGACGGCGCGCCGGCCGGCTGCAGCACCCAGTCGGGGTGCTCGCGGGCCACGTCGGAGTCGCGGTTGACCATCTCGGGCTCGACCCAGAGGCCGAAGTCCATGCCGGCCTCCACGACTCGGTCGATGAGGGGGCCGAGGCCGTCCGGCCACGTCGCCGGGTCGACGAACCAGTCGCCGAGTGCCCGGCGGTCGTCGCTGCGGCCTCGGAACCACCCGTCGTCGAGCACGAAGCGTTCGACGCCGACCGCGGCCGCCGCGTCGATGAGCGGCTCGAGGCGTTCCATCGACTGGTCGAAGTACACGGCCTCCCACGTGTTCAGCACGACCGGACGGGTCCGGTCGATCGTCGACCCCGACCGCACCCACGGGTGCAGCCTGGCCGAGACGCCGTCGAGTCCGGCATCCGACCAGACGAGCACGAGCCACGAGGCGACGTACGTCTCGCCCTCGGCGAGCACGATCTCGCCCGCCCCGAGCAGCTCGCCGCCGCCGATCGAGGTCGGTCCGAGCGGGCTCCGCTCGAACCAGAGCGCGCGATCGCCGCTCCAGGCGACGTGCGCCGCCCAGACCTCCCCGGTCCGGAATCCGAACCCCGGGGTGCCTGCGGCGAGCAGGAACGCGTCGTCGTGCCCCGGCCTGCCGTGCCGCGACTCGCGCGCCCACACGCCATGGCCGGGCACGAACCGCTGCGGGCGCCGTTCGTTCGCCCAGAGCCCCGAGAAGTCGAGCACCTCGCGGGCGCGGTCCGGCACCGGCACGACGGATGCCGCGGCGCCGAGGCTCAGCGTCGACTCGCCGTCGTTCGTCAGCACGTGGCGCACGCGCAGGACGCCCTGGGGGGTGAGCTCGAGCTCGATGCCGAGATCGACGGATGCCGCGGCATCCGTCACCCGGATGATGAGCCGCTCGCCCGCCGGGTCGTCGACGCGTTCGCACGACCGGAGCACGAGGGCGAGGTCGACGGGGCGTTCGCCCGAGACCGCGAGCGCGGGCCGGCCGCTCCAGCCCTCGGCGATCGACGGCGCGAGCGAGAGCCGCAGCGGCACGTCGATCGAGCTCGGCGGCACGGCCGGCACCGAGGCATCCGCGACCGCCTCGAGCTCGGAGGCGGACAGGTCGCCGAGGTCTGCGCCCCAGTGCACGATCGCGGGCACCCCCGCGCCACGGGCATCGACGAGCACGCTGACACCCGCGGCACGGAGGTGATGGATCATGCCGCGATTATCCCTTCACGGGGATCGACTGGGCCTTCAGCGCGTCGATCGTCGTCGTCTGACCGTTCTCGAGCGCCTCGAAGAGCGTGCCCTGACCGCTCGCCGCAGCCTTGAAGCCGTCGGCGACGTCGGCGTAGGTCTGCGTCATGGTCGGACCCCACACGAAGTCGGGGTTGACCTGCGTCGCGGCCTCCTTGAACACGTCGTAGATCTTCTGGCCGCCGTAGAACTCCACGCCCTCCTGCAGCGAGGGCAGGTCGAGGCCCGCGGTCGTGGCCGGATAGATGTTCGCCGTGGTGTTCAGCGCGGTGAGCGCCTCGTCGGAGGTGTTCAGCCAGAGCGCGAACTTCGTCGCCTCGTAGAGGTGCTCGGTGCCCTTGAAGACCGCGGTCGAGGAGCCGCCCCAGTTGCCGGCCTTCGCGTCGCCGGAGCTCCACTGCGGCGCGAGGGCCACCGACCAGTTGCCCGCCGTGTCGGGAGCGCCCGATGCGATCGAGTTCGCACCCCAGACGGCGGAGTTCCACGACCAGACCTCGCCCGAGTTGTAGGCGTTGTTCCACTCGTCGGTCCAGGCGGGGTAGGTCGAGACGAGGTCCTCGTCGATGAGGTCCTGCCAGTAGTCGGCGACGGTCTTCGAGGCGTCGCCGGTCAGGTCGACCGTCCACTCCTCGCCGTCGTTCTGGAACCACTGGCCGTCGGCCTGCCACACGAATCCGGCGAACTGGTTGATGTCGGTCTGCGAGAAGTTGGTGATGTACCCGCCGGCGGCGCGGACCTTCTTGGCGGCCTCCTTGTACTCGTCCCACGTCGTGGGCACGGCGATGCCGTTGGCCTCGAACAGGTCGGAGCGGTAGAAGAGCGCCATGGGGCCCGAGTCCTGCGGCACGCCGTAGATCTCGTCGGCGGTGCCGAGCGTGACCTGGCCCCAGGTCCACGGCACGAAGTCGTCTTCGGCGGCGACGACGTCGGCGCAGGCCGCGAGGTTCTCCAGGCCGTCCTGCACGCGGAAGTTCGGCAGGGCGTCGTACTCGATCTGGCCGAGGTCGGGCGCGTTGCCGGCCTTCAGCTGGTTGAAGAAGTTCTGGTACGTGCCCGAGTTGCCGTTCGGGCCGGTCTGCACCGTGACCTGGATGTCGGGGTTCTCGTCGTTCCACATCTGCACGGCATCCTCGATGCCGGGGATCCACGACGTGAACGTGAGGTCGACCTTGCCGTCGCTCGGCGTGCAATCGCCGGCGGCGCTGGTGCCGCCGTCCCCGCTCGCCGTCGAGCATCCGGCCAGTGCGAGCGAGCCCACGAGCGCGAGCGCTGCGATGGCCTTCTTCTTGTGCTGCATGCTGATCCTTCTCTTGGTGGGGAATGCCGCCCGCGGGGTGCGGGCGATCTGGGTGATGGGTGGTGCGTCCAGGGGGCGCCGTCGGGTGCAGCTACTTGAGCGCACCGGCTCCGAGCCCGTTGCGCCAGAAGCGCTGGAGGGCGAGGAAGGCGACGATGAGGGGGATGATCGAGAGCAGCGCCCCGATCAGCACGTAGCTGCGCAGCTCGGGGATCTGGTTGAGCTGCGAGTTCCACGTGTAGAGGCCGAACGTGACCGGGAAGAGCTCCTCGCTGCGCAGCATGATGAGCGGCAGGAAGAAGTTGTTCCAGATGGCCACGAACTGGAAGAGGAACACGGTCACGAGCGCGGGCGACATGAGCCTGATCGAGACGGTGAAGAACGTGCGCACCTCGCCGGCGCCGTCGATGCGGCTCGCCTCGATGAGCTCGTCGGGAACGGATGCCGCCGCGAAGATGCGCGTGAGGTAGACGCCGAACGGGCTCACGATCGAGGGCAGGAAGACCGCCCAGAACGTGTTCGTGAGGCCCATCTGGCTGAACATGAGGAACAGCGGCAGCGCGAGTGCCGTCGCCGGCACGAGCACCCCGCCGAGCACGACGTTGAAGATGACCTCACGGCCCGGGAACCGGTACTTGGCGAGCGCGTAGCCGCACATGGCCGCGAACAGCGTGCCGATGAGGCCGCCGAGGCCGGCGTAGAGCACGCTGTTGCCGAGCCAGCGCCAGTAGACGCCGCCGCGGTAGTCGAAGAGCGCGGTGATGTTCTCGGCGAGGTCGAAGTCGGCGAACCACAGGCCGGGGGTCGTGAGCAGCTGCCCAGGGTTCTTCGTCGAGGCGACGAACAGCCACCAGATCGGCACCAGGAAGTACAGCGTGAACACGCCCATGACGAGCATCGCCGCGGTGCGCGACATGAGGCTCTCACGGGGGCCGCGTGCGCGCGGGGCACCGGCCGCGGCGGTTCCCTTCGGGCCCGTGACGCCGGGCATGGCGGTCGTGGCGGTCATTCGGCGTCCCCCTTGCGCTGGGTGATCTTCAGGAAGGTGAAGCTGAGGGCGAACGTCGCGAGCGCGAGCACGACCGAGAACGCGGCCGCGAGGCTCGAGTTCGGCACCGAGGCCGTCGCGTAGATCGTCATGTTCGGCGTGTACGTGCTGATCACGGCCGACGAGAACGACGCGAAGACCTGCGGCTCGGCGAGCAGCTGGAGCGTGCCGATGATGGAGAACACGGCCGTCAGCAGGATCGCGGGTCGCACGAGCGGGATCTTGATCGACCAGGCGATGCGCATCTGGCTCGCGCCGTCGAGCCTCGCGGCCTCGTAGATCTCGGTGGGGATCGACAGCAGCGACGAGTAGATGATCAGCATGTTGTAGCCGACGAACACCCAGGTCACGACGTTCGCGATCGACCACAGCACGAGGTCGGCGCCGAGGAAGTCGACGTTCTTCGTGAGGGCCGTGAACGGCGACAGGTTGGGGCTGAACATGAACCCCCACATGATCGCCGCGATGACGCCGGGCACGGCGTACGGCACGAAGAACGCGAGGCGGAAGAACTTCTTGCCCCTCACGAGGGGCGAGTCGAGCAGCAGCGCGAACAGCAGCGCGAGCCCCAGCATGACCGGTACCTGCACGATGCCGAACGTGAGCACGCGGAGCACGGATGCCCAGAACGGCCCGTTCTGGAACACCAGCGCGTACTGCGCGAGCCCGCCGAAGACCTCGGTGGCCTGCCCGTACGTGCCCTCGCGCTCGACCACGAGCATCGACTGCCAGATCGCCTGCACGATCGGGATCAGGTAGAAGAGCACGAACAGCACGCCGAACGGGGCGATGAAGACGGCGATCGCGGCCTTGTGCGGCACGGGGATGCGTCGTCGCGGCGTCGGCCGCTGCTCGGTCGCGCTCACGGCGACGTCGGCGGGTGCGGCGGTCATGCCGCCTCCTCTCTGATGATGCGGATGCCGAAGCCCGGCACGGTGATGACGCCGTCGACGGCCGTCGAGGTGACGAGGTCGACGCCGACCCCGTCGACGACGACCGGCTCGGCCCCGTGGTTGACGGCGAACAGGTAGCTGCGGCCCTCGCCGACGCGGCGCACGAGCTCCAGCTCGGCGCCGGCGCCCGTGGGCCTGGCGACGCCCGCCTCGTCGGCGATGCGGGCGACGAGCGAGCGATAGTCTGCGGCATCCGGCATGGTCGCGAGGTACCAGGCGGCACCGTCGCCGTGGTCGTTGCGCGTGACGGCGGGCACGCCCGCGACCGGGCCCTCGACGAACGTGTCGATCGCATGGGCCGTGGTGAGCGCGAGGTGCTCGGTCCAGAGTCGGGCGGTCGCCCCGGAGGTCAGTCGCACTGCGTCCTCGGGGCGCAGCGGCGCGAACTCCTGCACGCGGATGCCGAGCATCTCGGCGAACGCGCCGGGGTAGCCGCCCAGCCGCACGCGGTCCTGCTCGTCGACGATGCCGCTGTAGAAGGTCACGAGCGTGGTTCCGCCGCCGGCGACGTACGCCTCGAGGTTCGCCGCGTCGGCGTCGGTGACGCTGTAGAGGGCGGGAACGACGACCAGCTTGTACCCCGAGAGGTCCGCACCCGGGTGCACGACGTCGATCGTCGCCCCGGTGGCGCGCAGCGCGGCGTGGGCCGCGTGCACCTGCTCGAGGTACTCGACGGCGTGGCTCGGCCGGTTGTCGGCGTCGGTGGCCCACCAGGCGTCCCAGCTGAAGAGCACGGCGGTGTCGGCGACGACCCCAGTGCCCGTGACCTCGTCGAGGCGGTCGAGGAGGGCGCCGAGCTCGACGACCTCGCGCCAGACGTCGCTGTCGGTGCCCGCGTGCGGCAGCAGCGCGGAGTGGAACTTCTCCGACCCCTGCGCCGAGGCGCGCCACTGGAAGAAGCAGATGCCGTCGGCCCCACGCGCGACGTGCTGCACGGCGTTGCGGGTCATCTCGCCCCTGGCCTTCGCGATGTTGTGCGGCTGCCAGTTGACCGCGCTCGTCGAGGTCTCCATGAGCATCCACGGCTGCCCGCCGGCGATGCCGCGGGTCAGGTCGGCGGCGAACGCGAGTTCGGCGGTCGGGTCGCCGAGGCGGTTGTCGAGGTAGTGGTCGTTCGCGACGACGTCCATCTCGGCGGCCCACGCGAAGTAGTCGAGGTTGCGGATGTGCGCCGTGACCATGAAGTTCGTCGTGATCGGCGCCGCGCTGCGGGCTCGGATGACCTCCGCCTCGGCCCGGTAGTACCCGAGCAGCTCGTCGGAGCTGAACCGGTGGAAGTCGAGCACCTGGCCGGGGTTGCGCGTCGAGAGGTTGCGCATGGGCGTCAGGATCTCGTCCCAGGTGTCGTAGCGCTGGCTCCAGAAGGTCGTGCCCCATGCCCGGTTCAGCTCGGCGATGGTGCCGTAGCGCCGCTCGAGCCAACGCCGGAACGACGCCGTGCTCTCGGCGCAGTGGCAGAGCGCGTTGTGGCAGCCGAGCTCGTTCGAGACGTGCCAGAGCTCGACGTTCGGGTGCGAGCCGTAGCGCTCGGCCACCTGCTCGACGAGGGCGAGCGCATAGCGGCGGAAGACCGGCGACGAGGGGCACCAGGCCTGGCGACCGCCCGGATACCGGGTCGTGCCGTCGTCGGCGACCGGGAGGATCTCGGGGTGCAGGGTCGACAGCCACGGGGGCGGCGAGGCGGTGGCGGTGCCGAGGTTCACGCGGATGCCGGCATCCGCCAGCAGCGCCATGACCGTGTCGAGGGCGGTGAAGTCGTAGGTGCCCTTGCGCGGGTTGATCTGCGACCAGCCGAAGATGTTGATGGCGACGAGGTCGACCCCGGCCTCGCGCATGAGCCGCACGTCTTCGAGCCAGACCTCGGGGTCCCACTGCTCGGGGTTGTAGTCGCATCCGAACGCGATGCCGTCGTGACGCCAGGTGCGGCGTTCCGCGCGGTGCTCGGTGTTCTCGGTGTGCGACTGCATGCTCTCCCCGACTGCGTCGATGCTGATCTGTGAACGTGCACAGATCCTGCAGCGACAACTCCGCGTCGAGAGTCTGTGAACGTGCACAGACTAACCACGGCCCGTGTCGGATGTCAAACACGATCTCGCCGCGCACCGCCGGTACAGTGGGCCACATGCCCGAGATCCCCGCCCGTCGCAAGCGCGCGACGGTGCACGACGTCGCCGTCGAGGCGGGCGTCTCCCGCGGCACCGTGAGCCGCGTCGTCAACGGCGAGCGCTACGTCTCCGACGAGGCGCGCAAGGCCATCGAGGCCGCGATCGTGAAGGTCGGCTACGTGCCGAACACGGCGGCCCGCAACCTCGTCATGCAGCGCACCCAGGCCGTCGCGTTCATCGTGCACGAGCCCGGCCCGCTCTTCGTCGAAGACCCGAACATCGGCGAGATCCTGCTCGGCGCGAACGCCGCCCTCTCCGACGCCGACTACCAGATGGCGAGCATCGTCGTCGACTCCGAACGCGACACCGAGCGCGTCGCCCGGTTCCTCCGCGGCGGGTTCGTCGACGGCGTCGTCATGGTCTCGGCACGCACCAACGACCCGATCACGCGCGTCATCGAGCAGCTCGCACTGCCCGCCGCGTTCGTCGGCCACCCGCCCGGCCTCACCGCGGCCTGGGTCGGCATCGACAACATCGGCTCCGCACGCGCCATCACCGAGCGGCTCGTCGGCACCGGGCGCCGACGCATCGGCATGATCGCCGCGGCGCTCGACCGCGACTCGGGCGTCGACCGCCTGCAGGGGTTCACCGACGCGCTCGGCGACCGGTTCGACGCGGCCCTCGTCGAGTCCGTGCCGCTCTACTCGTACTCGGCCGGCGTCGAGGGCATGCGCGCGCTCCTGGCGCGGCATCCCGAGATCGACGGCGTCTTCGCCGCCTCCGACGCGGTCGCGGCCGGGGCCCTCGAGACGCTCCGGGAGGCGGGTCGGCGCGTGCCCGAAGACGTCGGCGTCGTCGGTTTCGACGACAGCGCCTGGGCGACGCGCACCCATCCCGCGCTCTCGACGGTGCGCCAGCCCGCCGCTGGACTCGGCCGAGCCGCAGCCGAGAGCGTGCTCGCGCAGATCCGCGGCGAGGAGCCCGCCGTCGACGGCATCATGGTCGAGACCTCGGTCGTCTGGCGCGAGTCGGCCTGACCTCAGCCGCCGCTGCGCCGCCCGGTGCGGACGCGCTCGACGGTCTCGGCCGCCGCAGTCGCGACGAGCACGAGCGAGACGAGCGCGCCCATCCAGATCGGATCGAGCGCGGGGCTCAGCACGGCGAGCGCGGCGAGCAGCACGAGCCCTCCCGCCTGGCCGCGCATCCATCGGCCCTCGATCACCCGCCGGAACAGCAGCGTGCCGCCGAGGAAGAGCACGGGACCGCCGATGATCACGACCGTCGTCGCTGCACTGCCCTCGTGCGGATGCGCGAGCACCTCCTTGTCGCCCACGCCGAGCATGACGATGCCGGCGACGATGAGCAGGTGCACCCACGAGTACGCGACCCGTGCCAGCCGGCCGGGCGACTCGTGCGCGGCCACCGCCTCCGGCCCGGCCCGCTCGCCGTGGTCGAAGTAGATCCACCAGCATGCGGCGGCCGTGATGAAGGCCGTCACGAGTGCGGCCCCGACCTCGGGAGACGCCTCGGAACCCACGACCTGGAAGCCCGTGACCAGCAGCCCCTCGCCGAACGCGATGAGCACGAACAGCGCGGCGCGCTCCGCGATGTGCGGACCCGACACATCCCAGGCCCCGACCTCGACCCGACCGAGCCTCGGCACCGGATAGCCGAGCACGCTGCCGAGCAGTTCGATCCCGAGCGCGGCGGCCCACACTGGCAGCTGCACCGGCAACGGCAGCAGCGCGCCGACGACCCAGAACACCGACCCGGCCGCGGTCCAGACCAGCACGCACGAGAAGTCGCGCGCGAGCGCGGCGTCGTGCCGTGCTGCGGCGAGGACGACGAACGTCGCCCGGCCGAGCTGGAGCACCACGTAGGCGACGGCGAAGGCCCATGCCCGGTCGCCGAACGCCTCGACGATCGACACGCTCAGCACGAAGGCGACGAACGCGAGCGCGAGGACCGCCCCGCGCACCGGCAGCTTGACCGGATCGAGCCAGTGGGTCAGCCAGGTCGTCGAGATCCACGCCCACCAGAGCGCCGTCACGGCGAGCGCGCCCTCGAGCGCGCCGAGCGGCGTCTGATCGGCGTACAGGGAGGCGCCGACCTGCGTGAGCCCGAACACGAACACGAGGTCGAAGAACAGCTCGACGTACGCGACACGATCGGCGCGCTCGGTTCCCGTCGGGCGCAGCAGGTCTCGCCGGAAGCCGATCATGATCGCGTCTCGCATGCGGGCGACGTCGCCATGGCCGCATCACCTCCGAGGCCGAGGGTACCGACCGCACTGGCACCCGTCACGAGGGCGCGCGTCGGTCGAGCCGCCGCCACCTGCTCGGCGATGAGCTCGCGGAGGCCGGTCAGCGCGAGAGCACCGCCGGTTCGACCCTGGTCGGCATCGACGTGGGGTCGGCGAGCGTGCGGGCGAACACCAGTTCCGCCGCGCCGATGAGCAGCAGTTCGTCGTGCAGCATCGCGCCCACGATCTCGGGCTCGCTCCCTCCCCCGGGCAGCGTCGGTGCGATGCGTCGGTGGATCTCGGCCTCACCGACCGCGGCGAGCAGGTGGGCGAGATGGCCGCCGAGGATGATCGTGCGCGGATTGAAGATGTTGACGATCGACCGCAGGGCGACCGCGAGCCGGTTCACCTGCCGGTCGATCTCGGCGGCGCCCGCCGACCCGGGGTCGAGCCATGCGGCGATCATCGCCTCGAGCACGGCCGCGGGCTCGACATCGCCGAGGCCGGTCGCCTCGACGAACCGGTCGCGTCGCACCTCGGTCTCGAGGCAGCCGGTCGCACCGCAGTGGCAGCGACGACCGCGCGTCGAGACCGCCGTGTGCCCGAACTCGCCCGCGTTGCCGCCCTCACCGCCGACGAGCCGGCCGTTGATGACGATGCCGCCGCCGATGCCGCTCGCCCCGCCGTTCAGGTAGATGACGACGCCGTCGCCTCGACCGGCGCCGAAGGTCGTCTCGGCCACGACGCCGCAGTTCGCGTCGTTGCCGACGACCACGCGCATGCCGGTCGCCTCTTCGACCAGCCGTCCGATCGGTGCGTCGCGCCAGCCGAGGTGGGGGGCGAGGATCGCCGACCCGTCGAGCTCCCGGACGAGTCCGGGGAGGGCCACGCCCACGCCCAGCACCGCGGTGTCGCCGAACGCGGGCCGCATGCCCTCGATGATCGCGCTCACGACGTTGACGAACTCGCCGACCGTCGGCGTGCGCTCGTTGCGGTACCTGACCCGATGCAGCACGCGCCCGCTGAGGCCGACGAGCGCGACGTCGACGGCGTCGACCTCGGGATTGACCGCGATCGCGGTCGCCTGGTCGGAGGCGGCCACCGAGGGGCTCGGACGCCCGACCTTGCGGACCGCCACGGCCGGGTTCTCGACGACGAGGCCCCGATGCGACAGCTCGGACACCAACCCGCCGACCGTCGACCGGTTGAGCGCCGTCGCCTTCGTGATCTCGGCCCTCGACATCGGCCCGTCCCGGTGCACCAGTCGGAGGACCTGCGCGAGGTTCTGCCTGCGGATGTCGTCGATCGTCGCCCCGAGCGTCGAGCCCGGCGCATCCGTCCTCGCCCCGTCCATACCCACCCTTTCGGAACGTCTCGGCGAAGCGCACGGCGGGGCGGCGGACTGCTCGGCAGTCCGTCGCCCCGGCGACGCCTCTCGCCCAGACTGTCAGTTGCTGCTGAAGGCCGCGTCGAACGCGGCCGACGGCGGCGTGATCGCGTTGAGGCGGCGCACGAACGCGAGCGCCTCGGGCGCCCCGTACAGCCGGTCCATGCCCGCGTCCTCCCACTCCACGCTGGTCGGCCCGTCGTAGCCGATCGCGTTCAGCGCGCGGAAGACGGGCTCCCACGGCACGGCGCCGTGCCCGGTGGACACGAAGGTCCAGCCGCGGCGGGGGTTGGCCCACGGCAGGTGCGAGCCGAGCACGCCGTTCCGCCCGTCGAGGTTCGTCACGGACTCCTTCACGTGCACGTGGAACACGTGCTCGGCGAAGTCGAGCACGAACGCCACGCTGTCGAGCTGCTGCCACACGAAGTGCGACGGGTCGAAGTTGAACCCGAAGCTCGGCCGGTGGCCGATGGCCTCGAGGGTGCGCTTCGCGGTCCAGTAGTCGTAGGCGATCTCCGACGGGTGCACCTCGAGCGCGAACCGCACGCCGACCTCCTCGAACACGTCGAGGATGGGGTTCCAGCGGTCGGCGAAGTCGCGGTAGCCGGCCTCGATCCACTCGTCGGAGGCGGGCGGGAACATGGCGACGGCCTTCCAGATGGACGAGCCCGTGAACCCGTTCACGGTCTGCACGCCGAGCTTCGCCGCGAACCTCGCCGTGTCCTTCAGGTCTTCCGCGGCGCGCTGCCGCACGCCCTCGGGATCGCCGTCGCCCCAGACACGGTCGCTCAGGATGTCGCGGTGGCGCTCGTCGATCGGGTCGTCGCACACCGCCTGCCCGGTCAGGTGGTTCGAGATCGCGAAGACCTTCAGGCCGTTGCGCTCGAGGATGTCCTTGCGGGACTGCACGTAGGCGTCGTCGTCCCATCTGGAGACGTCGAGGTGGTCGCCCCAGCAGGCGATCTCGAGGCCGTCGTAGCCCCACTCCCCTGCGAGCCGGGCGACCTCCTCGAACGGCAGGTCGGCCCATTGGCCGGTGAACAGCGTGATCGGTCGCGTCATCGCGAGTGCTCCTTGCTTCGGTCGGTCGGTCGAACGGATGCCGGCATCAATCCACCGGCTTCCAGGCGGAGCCCTCGGACGAGCTGTGCTCGACCGCGTCGAGCACGCGCTGGAGATGGAGGCCGTCGGCGAACGACGGACTGGGGGCGGTGCCGGCGACGATCGCGTTCACGAGCTCGACGACCTGGTGCGAGAACCCGTGCTCGTAGCCGAGCGTGTGCCCCGGCGGCCACCACGGTGCCAGGTACGGATGCCCCGGCTCGGTGACGAGGATCCGGCGGAACCCCTGCTCGAGATCGGGGTCGGCGACGCTGTAGACCTCGAGCTCGTTGAGCCGTTCGAGGTCGAACGCGATGGCTCCTCGCGAGCCCGACACCTCGATCGTGAGGGCGTTCTTCCGGCCGGTCGCGAACCGCGTCGCCTCGAACGTGCCGATCGGCGCGAATCCCTCCTGCGTCGCGAAGCGTCCGGTGACGAGCGCGACGTCGTCGACCGTCACGGTGCCGAGCTCGTCGGAGGCGGTGCCCGAGAGCCCGACCCGTTCGCCGAGCATCGGCCGTTCGGTGACGATCGTCTCGAGGATCCCGGAGACGCGCTCGAGCGGCAGCCCGGTGATGAACTCGGCGAGGTCGATGGCATGGGCGCCGATGTCGCCGAGCGAGCCGGATCCGGCGCGCTGCTTCTCGAGCCGCCAGGTCATGGGGCCCGTCTCGTCGCGGAGCCAGTCCTGGCGGTAGGCGGCACGGACCTGCCGCACCACCCCGATGCGGCCCGCCGCGACGAGGTCCCGGGCGAACGTCACCGCCGGAACCCGGCGGTACGTGAGGCCGACCATGCTGAACACGCCGCGCTGGGCAGCGGCGTTCGCGGCCTCGGCCATGGCTTCGGCCTCGGCGACGGTGTTGGCGAGCGGCTTCTCGCAGAGCACGTGCTTGCCGGCCTCGAGGGCGGCGATCGCGATCTCCGCATGCGTGTCGCCCGG
>NZ_JBHVTI010000005.1:0-527235 GCF_042884735.1 Agromyces sp. NPDC058110
GGACCCTGTGGGAGAGTAGGACACCGCCGGACAACCATTCCCGAAGAGCCGCCCACCACGTGGGCGGCTCTTCGCATTTAACACACCAACCGCACGATGAACGTGCCGGTCGCGATCGACCAGAAGGGCCGCCCCGCAGGGGCGGCCCTTCTGTCGTTGACGTCGGCCCGTCTGTCGTGAACGGCGGCTCACGCCCGCTCCGTGGGCCGCTCCAGTCGCACGATCACGGCTTTCGAGACGGGAGTGTTCGACTCCTCCGCCGCACTCTCGAGCGGGATCAGCACGTTCGCCTCGGGATAGTAGGCGGCGGCGCAGCCGCGTGCGGTCGGGTACGCCACGACGCGCTGGTTCGCCAGCGTCCGATCGGGCTGTCCGGGCCACTCGCTCACGACATCGACCCGATCGCCGTCGTCGAGTCCGAGTTCCGCGAGGTCGTCGGGGTGCACGAACACCACGTCGCGCCCCTTCCTGATGCCGCGGTACCGGTCGTTCAACCCGTAGATGGTGGTGTTGAACTGGTCGTGCGACCTGAGGGTCTGCAGGATCAGCCGCCCCGCCGGCCGCTCGAGGTGCTCGAGCTCGTTGACGGTCAGCATCGCCCTGCCGGTGGGAGTGTCGAAGCGGCGCTCGTCGCGCGGGCCGTTCGGGAGGACGAAGCCGCCTTCGCGCCGGACGTCGGTGTTGTAGTCGGAGAATCCGGGCACCACGCGCGAGATGCGGTCGCGGATGAGGTCGTAGTCGCCTGCGAACGCCGACCAGGGAATGCCGTACCGGTCGCCGAGGGTCGCGGAGGCGAGCGCGCAGACGATCGCCACCTCGGACCGCAGTCCTTCGGCGACGGGCGGGATCGCTCCGTGACTCGCGTGCACCGCGCAGACGCTGTCCTCGACGGAGACGAACTGCGGTCCGGTCGCCTGCAGGTCGACCTCGGTGCGTCCGAGGGTGGGCAGGATGAGCGCCTCCTCCCCCGTGACCACGTGCGACCGGTTGAGCTTGGTCGAGACCTGCACGGTCAGCTTCGCCCCGCGCATGGCGGCTTCGGCTGCGGCGGTATCGGAGATCGCGCCGACGAAGTTGCCGCCGAGCGCCACGAACACGTCGAGGTCGCCGTCGCGGAGGCCGTGCACCGTCTGCAGCGCGTCGTACCCGTGCTTGCGGGGCGCGCTGAAGCCGAACTCCCGGTCGAGTCCCGCGAGGAACGGCTCGGGCATGCGCTCCCAGATGCCCATCGTGCGGTCGCCCTGCACATTGCTGTGCCCGCGGATCGGCGAAGCTCCTGCGCCGGGCTTGCCGATGTTGCCCCTGAGCAGCAGCAGGTTGACGATCTCCTTGATCGTCGCCACGGCCTTCCTGTGCTGGGTGAGGCCCATCGCCCAGGTGATGATGACCCGGTCGGCGGCGAGGTAGTCGGCGGCCAGTGCATCGATCTCGCCGACGTCGAGGCCCGTGGCCGCGGCGACATCCGCTTCATCGAGGTGCGCGAGATGCGCGCGCAACGCGTCGAGGCCGCTCGTGCGGTCGGCGAGGAAGGCGTGGTCGAGCACCGTGCCCGGTGCGGCGTCTTCGGCGTCGAGCACCCGCTTCGACAGGGCCTGGAGCAGGGCCATGTCGCCGCCCGAGCGGATCTGCAGGAACCGGTCGGCGATGACCGTGCCCTTGCCGAGCAGGCCGCGCACCTTCTGCGGGTTCTTGTAGCGGACGAGGCCGGCCTCTGGCAGCACGTTGACCGAGACGACGCGCCCGCCGTTGCGCTTGGTCTCCTCGAGTGCTGTGAGCATGCGCGGATGGTTGGTGCCGGGGTTCTGGCCCATGACGATCACGAGATCGGCCTTGCCGAAGTCGTCGTAGGCGACGGTCGACTTGCCGATGCCGATCGTCGCGTTCAACGCAGTGCCGGTCGACTCGTGGCACATGTTCGAGCAGTCGGGCAGGTTGTTCGTGCCGAGCGCGCGCACGAAGAGCTGGTACAGGAAGGCGGCCTCGTTCGATGCGCGGCCGCTCGTGTAGAACGCCGCCCGATCGGGCGAGTCCAGGGCGTTCAGGCGACGCGCCACGAGCGCGAAGGCGTCGTCCCACGAGATCGGCTCGTAGTGGTCGGAGCCCGCGGGCTTGTGCACCGGCTCCGTCAGGCGGCCCTGCTGGCCGAGCCAGTACTCGCTCCGGTCGAGCAGCGACGTGAGCGAGTGCTCCGCCCAGAAGGAGCGCGGCACCGTGATCGGCGTCGCCTCCCAGGTGGTGGCCTTCATGCCGTTCTCGCAGAACTCGAGCGTGTTGCGATGACCTGGGTCGGGCCAGGCGCAGCTCATGCAGTCGAAGCCGTCCTTCTGGTTGATCGCGAGGGCGAGACGCGCCGTGCGGGACAGGCCCATGTGCGCGAGTGCGGGTTCCATGGAGTGCAGGATGCCGGGGGCGCCGACCGCCCACGTCTTGTTGTGCCCGACCTCGAGGTCGGGATAGGGGCCGTCGGCGGCCGTGGCGCGGGGGTCGGCCATGTCAGCCCGCCGTCGCGGGTCGGGAGGCCTGTGCGGCGAGGTGCTCGGCTCCGTGCGCAGCGGGGCGGGCGGCTGCTCGCTCGGCCTCGATCGGCTGCTCGACGATCCGCTCGGCGCCCGCGTAGACGACCATCGAGTCGCCGCGCATGAAGCCGACGAGGGTGATGCCGGCGTGCTTCGCGTGCTCGACGGCGAGCGACGACGGCGCCGACACCGCGGCGAGCATCGGGATGCCGGCCATCGAGGCCTTCTGGGTGAGCTCGAAGCTCGCCCGGCCCGACACCTGCAGCACCATCCCGCGCAGGGGGAGCAGCCCCTCGCGGGCGGCCCAGCCGATGACCTTGTCGACGGCGTTGTGCCGCCCCACGTCTTCGCGGAGCACGAGCATCTCGCCGGTGCGGCCGTCGAAGAGCGCTGCCGCGTGCAGGCCGCCGGTCTTCTCGAAGACCTCCTGCCCGGCGCGGAGTCGATCCGGGAACCGCACGAGCAGCTCGGCGGGCACGCGGAGGTCGGCATCGGCGACCGGATGCGACGTGCGCGTGTGCACGGCGTCGATGCTCGCCTTGCCGCAGACGCCGCACGAGCTGGAGACGTACGTCGCGCGCTGCGCCGCGGCATCCGGAACCTGGACGCCGGGCGCGAGGGTGAGGTCGAGCACGTTGTAGGTGTTCTCGCCGTCGTCGCCGGCGCAGTGGATCGCCGCGGTCACCTGGTCGCCGCGGGACACGACGCCCTCGGAGACGAGGAAGCCGACCGCGAGGTCGATGTCATGACCGGGAGTGCGCATCGTGACGGCCAGCGGCGCCCGCCCGACGCGGATCTCGAGCGGTTCCTCGACCGCGAGGAGGTCGTCGCGACGGCTCGTGCGGCCGCCGACCGTGATTCTGGTGACCCGCGTCCGCGCGGTGATCCTGCCCATGCTCCCTGCCTATCACGGACTGCCGGGCGCGCGATGGGATCGCGCTGGATTCCCGAGGTTCGCGGAGCGTGAACACGGGTGCCGCCGGCATGCGGCCTGTGGTGGGATGACGGCATGGACCTGCTCGTTCTCGGCGGCACGCAATGGCTCGGACGCACGCTCTCGGCGGAGGCGGTCGCACGCGGCCACCGGGTGACGTGCCTGGCGCGCGGGGAGGCCGGCGGCGTCGCCGAAGGAGCCGCCCTCGTGCGGGCGGACCGCTCCGAACCGGGCGCCTACGCGGAGGTGGCCGGGCGATCGTGGGACGCGATGATCGACGTGACCCGTCAGCCCGGTTACGCCCGTCGGGCGGCGGCCGACCTCGCCGGTTCGGTCGGGCACGCGACCTTCATCTCGTCGTGCAACGTCTATGCCGCCCAGGATGAACCGGGCGCCGACGAACGCGCCGCACTGCTGGCGCCCCTCGACGCCGACGAGTCGACGCCCGAGACCTACGGCGAGGCGAAGTCCGCGATCGAGCAGGCGTACCGCGAGGCGTTCGACGGGCGGTTCCTCGCCGTGCGGCCGGGCCTCATCGCCGGACCGGGCGATGCCTCGGGGCGCAGCGGCTACTGGGTCGCGCGGGCCGCACAGGCGGCGCGCGACGGCGGGCCGGTGCTCGTGCCCGACGTGCTCGACGACGCCGCGCAGGCCGTGCACGTCGACGACCTCGTGCGGTTCGTCGTGGACGCCGTGGAGCGCAGGGCCACCGGCGAGTTCAACGTGGTCGGCGATCGCGGAACGTTCGGCGACTGGCTCGCGGCGGCGACCGCCGTGGCCGGGTACGACGGAGAGGTCGTCGCGGCCTCGCCAGAGTGGCTCGCCGAGCAGGGGGTCGCCGAGTGGTCGGGGCCCGAATCGCTGCCGCTCTGGATCCGCGACCCCGAATGGCGGGCGTTCCAGGATCGATCCAACGCGGCCGCGAAACGTGCCGGGCTCACGGTCAGGCCGCTCGAGCAGCTGCTCCGGCAGACCCTCGAATGGGAGCGGGCGCAGGGGCTCGATCGCGAGCGCAGGGCCGGACTGTCGGCCGCGCGCGAGCGCGAGCTGCTCGCACAGCTGCGGGGGTGAGGCGTCCGGGATCGCAGACGCGAACCTCGGCGGGGGCGGCGCAGGCTCCCCGGCACGATCGGTAGCGTGCTGCCATGTCCACGCTCTCGCACGATCCGAGCTGGCCGCGGGCCGGCGGTTGGCCCGCCCTCGACGAGACGGATGCCGCGGCATCCGTCGATCTCGCACTGCTCGGCGTACCGGCGTGGCGCACCTCGTTGTCAACCACGAACGCCCACGCGACGCCGGCCGCGATCCGCGACGCGTTGCGACGGTACAGCCCGGCGGTGATGCCGGACCGGGCCGCTGACGGCGTCGTGCGCGACCTCGGCGGAGCGGGCGAGGGGGGACTCGTGATCGTCGACGCCGGCGATGTCGAGGAGCCCGACGGGCCGGAGGGCGAGGCGCGCACGCGCGCCGCGGTGGGCTCGGCACTGGAGCGCGCGCGCAGCCTCATGGCGCTCGGCGGCGACAATTCGGTGACGGTCGCGACCGCGCTCGGAGCTTGGGGCGACGACCTCGGTCGAGCCGGGCTCGTCACGATCGACGCGCACTACGACCTGCGCGACGGCGTCTCGAACGGCTCGCCGGTGCGTCGTCTCGTCGAGGCCGGGCTCCACCCCGCGCGCATCGTGCAGATCGGCATCGCCGACTTCGCCAACTCCGCGGAGTACGCCCGCCGGGCGCAGGACCTCGGCATCACGGTGATCCATCGCGACGAGCTGCACCACCGCTCGCCGGCCGACGTCATGGCGGAGGCGCTCGCCGTCGCCGGAGCGGCGGGCGGCCCCGTGCACCTCGACGTCGACGTCGACGTGTGCGATCGGGCGGTCGCGCCGGCCTGCCCGGCCTCGGTGCCCGGCGGCATCGCCGCGTGGGAGCTGCGCGCGCTCGTGCGGGCGGCGGCCTCCGACGACCGCGTGCGCAGCGCCGACCTCGTCGAGATCGACGCGACGACGGATGCCGCCGACCAGCGCACCGTGCGGCTCGCGGCGCTCTGCGTGCTCGAGTTCGCGGCCGGGCTCGCGATGCGGGGGCGGCCCGCGGCGGAGTGAGCTGCGTGCCCGCTGCCGGTGCTGCCGGTGCGGCGGCGGGCACGCGGTGGCAGACTCGGCGCATGAAGACGCTCATGCTCGTGCGCCACGCCAAGTCCGACTGGGGACAGCCGGGACTCTCCGACCACGATCGGCCGCTCAACGAGCGAGGGCTGCGCGACGCCCCGGCGATGGGCGCGCGGTTGCGCGATCGAGGCTCGATCCCCGACGCGATCGTCTCGAGCACGGCGCTGCGGGCGCGCACCACGGCGGGCCTCATGGCCGAGGCCCTCGGCGTGGGCGAGGCATCCGTCGAATTCGACGAACGCCTGTACGGATCGTCGCCGCAGACGATCCTGCGCGTGGTCGGCGATCTCGCCTCCGACGTGCAGCGCGCCATGATCGTGGCGCACAACCCCGGCATGGCCGACCTCGCCTTCGACCTCACCGGCTCGATCGGCGAGATGCCGACGTGCGCGGTGCTCGAGCTCGACTTCGACATCGAGGAATGGGCCGAGGTCGAGTTCGAGCCGCCGACGGAGACGCGGTTCGACACGCCTCGGTCGGCCGACTAGGCGGTTCGACGGCCGGGACGGGCCGATGGTCAGCCGTCGGATGCCGCGAGCATGCGCCGGACGTACGGCGTCGCCGGGTCGGCGCGGATCGCGTCGAGCGTGCCCCGCTGGGTGACCCGCCCGGACTCGAGCACGAGCACGGAGTCCGCGAGCGCGGCGGCATCGGCCGGGCTGTGCGTGACGAGCACGGTCGCGCCGCCGAACTCGCGCACGTGGGTGGCGAGCTCGGCGCGCATGTCGGCACGCACCTCGACGTCGAGCGCCGACATCGGCTCGTCGAGCAGGAGCACGTCGGGCTCGGCCGCCAGCGCGCGCGCGAGGGCCGCGCGCTGGCGCTGCCCGCCCGAGAGCTCGGCCGGCAGGCGATCGGCGAGCGCGACGAGGTCGTAGCGCTCGAGCCACGGCTGGGCCGCCGCACGCGCGGCCGACCGCGATCCGCGCATGCGCGCCGCGAAGGCGACGTTGTCGCGCACGTTCAGGTGCGGGAACAGCACGTAGTCCTGGAAGACGACGCCGACGCGTCGTCGCTCCGGCGGCAGCGCGTCGATGCGACGGGCGCCGATCGAGATGCTGCCGGCCTCGAGCGGCACGAGCCCCGCGATCGCCGACAGCAGGCTCGACTTTCCGGCGCCGTTCGGGCCGATGATCGCGAGCGGATGCCCCGCCCGCACGTCGAACGTCGCCGCGATGCGCGTGGCACCGAGGCTCAGCTCGACGTCGACCTCGAGCCCGGGGCGGTCGCCCGCGGCATCCGAGGACCGAAGCCGGTCGCGGCTCGGACCACCCTGTCCGGGCACGTGGCGCTCGCCGCTCATGCCGTCGCCCCCGGAAGCCAGCGGTCACGGAGCGTGAGCAGCACGACGATCGACACCGCGAGCAGCAGCAGGGCCAGCGCGACGGCCTCGTCTGGGTCGGTCTGCATGGCGAGGTAGCTCGCGATCGGCAGGGTGCGGGTCGTGCCGGGCAGCGAACCTGCGAAGGTGATCGTCGCACCGAACTCGCCGAGGGCGCGCGTGAAGCAGAGCACGCCGCCCGCGGCGACGCCGGGTGCGACGAGCGGCAGCGTGACGTGGCGGAACACCTGCCAGCGCGATGCGCCGAGCGTCGCAGCCGCGAGTTCGGTGCGGCGGTCGGAGGAGCGCAGGGCGCCCTCGACCGCGAACACGAGGAACGGCAGCGCGACGAACACCTGGGCGATCACGACCGCGCCCGTCGTGAACGGGATCGTGATGCCGAAGGCCTCGTCGAGCCACTGCCCGAGGAGCCCGCGCCGACCCAGCAGCATGAGCAGGGCGATGCCGCCGACCACCGGCGGCAGCACGAGCGGCACGGTGACCGCGGCCCGCAGCAGGCGTCGCGGCAGCACCGGCCACGACTCGGCGTGCGCGACGAGGGCCGCGAGCGGGATGCCGAGCACGAGGCAGATCGCGGTGGCCAGCAGGGCCGTCGTGAACGAGAGCACGAGCGCGTCGAGCACCGCGCTGCTCGCGAGCAGTTCGGGCAGCTCGGCCCACGGTGCCCGCGCCACGAGGGCGACGAGCGGCAGCACGAGCACGGCGAGCGCCACGACGGCGATCGCCGTGACCGGCCAGGCGAGTCGCCCGGTGGTACGTGCTGCCGCTCGCGCCACTACGGGGTTCCGAAGCCGTAGGAGTCGAGCGTCTCGCGACCCGGGTCGCCCGTGACGAACTCGACGAACGCGGCGGCTGCCGCGGCCTGCGCCTCGTCGGCCTCGGCGGCGGTGATCGCGGCGATCGGGTAGCGGTTGACCACGTCGGCGGCGGCCTCGACCTCGATGCCCTCGACGTCGTCTCCGGCGGCCTGCACGTCGGTGCGGTAGACGAGCGCCGCGTCGACCTCGCCGAGCGAGACCTTCGTGAGCACGGCCTTGACGTCGGACTCGAGCGTGTCGGGTGCGGCCGTGATGCCCTCGTTCGCGAGGAGCTTCGCCGAGGCCGCGCCGCACGGCACCGACTCGTCGCAGAGCGCGATGCGCAGGTCGGCGTTCGCCAGGTCGTCGAGCCCGGTGACTCCAGCCGGGTTGCCGGCCGGCACCACGAGCTCCAGCGTGTTCGTGGCGAAGACGACGGGGTCTTCGGCCAGGCCGGCATCGACGACCTGCTGCATGGGCGGTTCGGCCGCAGAGGCGAACACATCGGCCGGGGCTCCCTCGATGATCTGCGTCGCGAGCGCACCGCTGCCGCCGTAGCTCACGGTGACCTCGACGCTCGGGTTCGCCGCCTCGAACTGGGTGGCGAGATCATCGAAGGCCTCGGTGAGGGATGCCGCGGCGAGCACGGTGACCTCGGCTGCGGCCAGATCGGGGCTCGCCGATATCTCGGCCGGAGCGCTCGGATCTGCGTCGCCGCCCGAGCCGGTCGTCGCGCACCCGGCGAGGGCGAGCGCGGTGAGCGCTGCCGCGGCAAGGCCGGAGGCGGTGCGCAGGGTCGTGCGGGTGGATCGGGTCATGACGTGGCTCCTCTGGGAAGTTCGATGGTGACGACGGTGGCTTTGGCGCTCGCCGCGGCGAGCACGCCCGGCTCGAGTCCGAGTTCGTCTGCGGCTTCGCGGCTCATGAGCGAGACGATCCGGAACGGCCCGGCCTGCAGCTCGACCTGCGCCATGACGCCGTCGCGCTGCACGGCGGTGACGAGGCCGATGAAGTGATTCCGGGCCGACGTGCGTGCGAGGGGGAACGCGTCGGCGAGCGCGCTGCCGCCCGCGTGCTCGGTCATGAGCCCGACGAGCTCGGAGCCTTCGACGACCTGCATGCCGTTCGCGCCGCGGGTGAGGGCGATGCGGCCCTGGTCGGCCCAGCGGCGGACGGTGTCGTCGCTCACCCCGAGGAGCGCGGCCGCCTCGCTGATGCGGAACTGATTCATGGTTTCTCCCGTATTCGCGGAACTGTCACGTTACTCTACTCACACAACGGAAATGTTCTTCCACGATATGAGATCACTGTGATGTGTTCGTGATGTGCTCGCGCGCGATGCCTGCGAGAATCGGGGGCATGATCCGCAACGCCGCCGCACCGGCCGAAGACCGCCGGCCGGCCGAACACTGCCAGACGGAGACCGAGCGATGAGCGCACGGGTGGGCGTCGAGGAGCACGCCGCGTTCGTGCGCTCCCTGCTCTCCGGACTCGGTGCCCGGCCGACCGAGCGTGTGGCGGTGGCCGACGCACTCGGCCGCATCACGGCATCGCCCGTCGAGTCGCCGATCGCCCTGCCGCCGTTCCGCAACTCGCAGATGGACGGCTTCGCCGTGCGAGCCGCGGATGTCGCGGCGGCCGCCGATGGGCCGGTCGTCCTGCCCATCTCAGGAGAGGTCGCGGCGGCGCCGGGCCTGCCCGAGCCGCTCGCGCCCGGGACCGCCGTGCGGATCATGACCGGAGCGCAGGTGCCCGAAGGCGCCGACGCCGTCGTGCCCGTCGAGGACACCGAAGCCGTGGTCGGCGACTCCGACTCCGTGCGCGTCCTCGCGCCGCGCGCGCCCGGTGCGTTCGTGCGCGACGCCGGCTCCGACCTCGCTGCCGGCGACGACGTGCTGCCGCCCGGACTCAAGCTCGGCTCGCGGCACCTTGCGGCGGCGGCGGCCTCCGGGCTGACCGAGCTGCTCGTGCGCGAGCGCGTGCGCGTCGCCGTCGTGAGCACCGGCAGCGAACTCGTCTCCCCGGGGGCCGAGCTCGGGGCCGGCGAGATCCCCGACGCGAACGGCGTCGCCCTCGCGTCGGCGGTGCGTGCCGCGGGCGCCGTGGTCGTGTTCGAGGCGCGCGTGCGCGACGACGTCGACCGGCTGCGGGCCGAACTCGACGCGGCGCGCGACGCCGGCGCCGAGCTCGTCGTCACGAGCGGCGGCATCTCGAAGGGCGCTTACGAGGTCGTGCGCGAACTGCTCGAGCCGCTCGGCGCCTGGGTCGGCTCGGTCGCGATGCAGCCCGGAGGCCCCCAGGCCGCGGCGGCCTACCGGGGCATGCCCGTGATCGGGTTCCCCGGCAACCCCGTGAGCGCGCAGCTCTCGTTCGAGCTCTTCGTCGCGCCGACGCTGCGCGCCATCGCCGGGCTGCCCGCGGCATCCGTCGACCGCCTCGAGCTCGCCGAGCCGCTCGTCTCGGTCGCCGGCCGACGGCAGTACCTGCGCGGCCGCCGCGACGAGGCGGGCCGGGCGGTCGTGGTCGGCGGACCGGGGTCGCACCTCGTGGCGGCGCTCGCCGCATCCGACCTGCTCCTCGTCGTGCCTGAAGACGTCACGGCACTCGGAGCCGGCGAGCTCGTCGACGTGGTCGCGCTCTGAAGCGCCGAGTCGCTGAAGCGCCGAGTCTCTGAAGCGCCGAGTCGCTGAAGCGCTGAGTCTCTGAAGCGCCGAGGTGCTGGGGCATTGCGGGCGTTGAGGCGCTGACGCGCCCGCCCGTCAGGCCTGCGTCGGCCCGTCGATGATGAGCTCGGCCACGAGCGCGAGCTCGGAGCTCGTGTCGCGGTGGATGAGTTCGGCGTTCTCGCCGGCGATGGCCGCGCGCACGGCGCTGCCCTCCCAGACGAGCAGCATGAGGCGGGCCGCCTCGATCGCCGGGATGCGGAACGAGATGCCCTTCGCTCGGCCGATGTCGGCGACGATCTGGGCGACGTTGCGCCGCATCTCGGCCTCTTGGGCGAGGTAGGCGGCGGCCATCTCGGGGTTTCGCAGCGCGTGGATGCGGATCTCGCTCATGAGCAGCACGCCCAGGCGGTCGTCGGCCGACACCTCGAGCACCTGATCGAGGATCTCGAAGACGTCGACGTGGCTCTCGTCGAGCGTGCCGTCGCACTCGAGCTCGGCGACGCGTGCGGTGACGGCCTCGACGCGACGGTTCGCGACCTGGCCGGCGAGTTCGAGGAACAGTTCGTCCTTCGACGCGAAGTTCGAGTAGAAGGCGCCGCGCGTGAATCCGGCGCGGTCGCAGACGGCCTCGACGGATGCCGCGGCGAGCCCCACCTCGGCGAACACCTGCGCCGCGGCGTCGAGGAGCTTGCGTCGCGTGTTCTCACGACTGCGCGTCGTCGTCGCCGTGCTGCTCGGTTCGGCCATGACTGCCATTCAACCCCCGTATTCACATGAAGGCCACAGGTTTGCGAGCCCTCACCCCTCTACGATACAACTACGTATCGGATACAGCGCTGTATCGAACTCCCGCACCTGACATCCGGCCCGGAGGCGCTGCCTTGTCCACACTGCTCTATTCGCTCGGCCGCTGGTCGTACCGTCACCCGTGGCGTGTGCTCGTCTCGTGGCTGCTGCTGCTCGTCATCGCGGGCGGTGCATTCGCGATGTTCGGCAAGGGCACGAGCAACAGCTTCTCGATCCCCGGCACCGAGGCGCAGGCCGGCCTCGAGCAGCTGAACCGGTCGTTCCCCCAGGCGAGCGGCACGAGTGCGCAGTTCATCGTGGTCGCCGCCGACGGCGACAGCGTCGAAGACGCCCCGTACACGACCGACATCGAGCAGACGATCGGCGACATCGAAGACCTCGACGGCGTGCTCGCGGTGACCGACCCCTACGACGAGATGGTCACCGGCCTCGTCTCCGACGACGGGAGCGCGGCCCTCGTGCGCCTGCAGTTCGACGGCGAGGCCACCGACGTGCCCGAGTCGACGAAGGAGCACCTGCACGAGATCACCGACGAGCTCGCCGCCGAGTTGCCCGACGGTTCGCAGGTCGCCCTCGGCGGCGACCTCTTCGCGGTCTCGGTTCCGGGCATCACCCTGACCGAGGGCGTCGGCGTGCTCATCGCGCTGTTCGTACTCATCGTCGTCTTCCGCTCGTTCGCCGTCGGCGCGCTGCCCCTCGCCTCCGCGGTGATCGGCGTCGGCCTCTCGCTGTCGCTCATCATGCTGTCGACGGCGTTCGCCGACATCTCGTCGACGACCCCGCTGCTCGCGCTCATGCTCGGCCTCGCGGTCGGCATCGACTACGCGCTGTTCATCATGGCCCGACATCAAGACCAGGTGAGGGCGGGCGAAGACCCCGAGGAGTCGGCCGCGCGTGCGACCGGCACCGCCGGTTCCGCCGTCGTGTTCGCCGGCATCACGGTGCTCATCGCGCTCATCGGCCTCGGCTTCGCGAACATCCCCTTCCTCACGGTCATGGGCATCGCCGCAGCCGTCGCGGTCGCGATCGCCGTGCTGGTCGCCGTCACGCTGACCCCCGCGTTCCTCGGGTTCGTGAAGGGCCGCGTCGTCGGCTGGAAGCGCCGCGAACCCCGCGGCCGTCGCCGGGCACGACAGCAGCGAGCGGATGCCGCAGCCGGGCGTCAGGCCGTCGACGGCGAGCCCGCGGCACCCGGCGCCCAGACCGAGGCGGTCGCCCGTCGCGGGTTCGCCGCGCGCTGGGTCGGCCTCGTGACGCGGCACCCCGTCGTCACGACCGTCGCGATCGTGCTCGGACTCGGCATCGTCGCGATCCCCGCCGGAAGCCTCGCCCTCGCCCTGCCGAACGCCGGCATGCTGCCGAAGGACGACCCGGCGCGTGTCTCGTACGACCTCGTCGCCGAGCACTTCGGCCCGGGCTTCAACGGCCCGCTCGTGCTCACCGGCACCATCGTGACGTCGACCGACCCGCTCGGCCTCATGGAAGACCTGGGCGACGAGATCGCCGAGCTGCCCGGCGTCGAGACCGTCGCCCTCGCGACGCCGAACGAGACCGCCGACACCGGCATCGTGCAGGTCATCCCGACCACCGCGCCCGACGACCCGGCCACCGCCGACCTCGTGCGCGAGCTCCGCGGGCTGCACGACCACTTCCTCGACGAGTACGGCGTCGACCTCAAGGTCACCGGCTTCACGGCCGTCGCGATCGACATCTCCGACCGGCTCGGTGCGGCGCTCGTGCCGTTCGGCGTCTTCGTGGTCGGGCTCTCCCTCATCCTGCTCGCGATCGTGTTCCGCTCGATCTGGGTGCCGATCACCGCCGCCGCCGGGTACCTGCTCTCGGTCGTGGCCGCCTTCGGCGTCGTGGCCGCCGTCTTCGAATGGGGCTGGGGCGCCGACCTGCTCCACGTCACGAAGGTCGGGCCGATCATCAGCTTCATGCCGATCGTCGCGATGGGCGTGCTGTTCGGCCTCGCGATGGACTACCAGGTGTTCCTCGTCAGCCGCATGCGCGAGGACTACGTGCACGCCCGCCGAGCGCTCGACGGCCACTCGAGCCGCCAGCCCCGCGACATCGCGCTCGGCGCGGTGCGCTCCGGCTTCACCGCCTCGGCGCGCGTCGTGACGGCCGCGGCCGTCATCATGTTCGCCGTGTTCGCCGCCTTCGTGCCCGAGGGCGACTCGTCGCTCAAGCCCATCGCGCTCGGCCTCGCCGTCGGCATCGCGATCGACGCCTTCATCGTGCGCATGACGCTCGTGCCGGCCGTCATGGCCCTGCTCGGCGACAAGGCCTGGTGGCTGCCCAAGTGGCTCGATCGCCTCCTGCCGCACTTCGACATCGAGGGCGAGGCCGTCGAACGCGAGCGCGCGCTCGCCGACTGGCCCGAGCCCGACACGACGGCGGCGATCGTGGCATCCGACCTCTCGCTCGTCGAACGTGAGGTCACCGTGTTCGAGGGCGTCGGCGTGCGCGTCGAACCCGGCAGGGCGGTCGTGGTCGCCGGGCCCGACGAACTCGCCACGCGCGCGCTGCTGCTGGCGCTCGCCGGACGCATCGACACCACCGGCGGCCGCCTGCGCGTCGCCGGGCACCTGCTGCCCGGGCGTTCGGCATGGGTGCGCGCGCACGTCGGCGTCGCACTGCTCGCCGAGGCCGAAGACCCGGTCGTCGAGCTGCGCAAGGCCCTGCGCGGTCGCACGGCCATCGTCGTCGTCGACGGCATCGACCACGTCACCGACCCGGCGACCCGCGACCGACTCGCCGCCCTGCTCTGGGACGCCTCGCTCGAGGCATCCGTCACCGTCGTGATGTCGGCGCTCGACGCCGACGGCGCGCGCGCCGTGCTCACCGCAGCAGGCCACCCCGACGCCCCCGCCATCGAACTCGCCGCGGCCGACGCCGCGACGCCTGAACTCTCCACCACCGAGGTGAACGCATGACCCTCCCAATCGAGCGGGCGCGCACCAAGCGCCCCGTCACCTGGCTCACGATCGTCGGCGTGCTCATGCTGCCCGTCGTGATCGGCGGCATCCTCGTCGCGGCCCTCTACAACCCCACCGAACGGCTCGGCGAGCTCAACGCGGCGATCGTGAACAACGACGAGCCCGTGACCATCGACGACCAGCTCGTGCCGCTCGGGCGCCAGCTCACGGCAGGCCTGGTCGAGGGCACCGGCGGCGACGACGAGAACCTCACGTGGACCATCTCGAACGCCGAGGACGCGAAGTCCGGCCTCGCCGACGGCACCTACGCCGCCGTCATCACGATCCCCGAGAACTTCTCGGCCGCCGCGACCTCGACCGCGCCCGGCGGCACGCCCGAGCAGGCGACGATCGAGGTGTCGACCCCGCCCGACAGCCTGGTCGTCGACGACGCCATCACGGCACAGGTCGCGTCGACCGCGACCGCGGTGCTCGGAGAACAGCTCTCGAGCACGTACCTCGAGAACGTGTTCCTCGGCTTCACCGACCTCGGCACGCAGCTCGGCACGGCGGCCGACGGCGCCGCGCAGCTCGCCGACGGTGCGCAGCAGGCCGCCGACGGAGCCGCCGCCCTGCCCGACGGCGCGACGCAGCTCGCGACCGGGGCGACCGGCATCGCCGACGGCGCGACGCAGCTGGGCAGCGGGCTCGACGAGATCGCCGGAGGCACGAGCGCATCGGCCGACGGTGCGAGCCAGCTCGCCGGCGGCCTCCGCGATGCGGCGGCCAAGGTGAACAACCAGGAGCTCGTCGGCGCGGCGCAGCAGAGCGCCACGAACGCCTCGGATGCCGCATCGAAGACCCTCGGCGTCGCCATGGCGGCCGGCGAACTCGCGCAGTCCCTCGGCGCACTCGTCGCGCAGTGCGTGCCGCCGACCCCCGGGAGCACCTTCTGTGCCGACCTCGCGGCGGCGGCCGGATCGGCGGGCGTTGTCGCGACCGATGCAGGCGCTGCGGCCAAGGCCGCCGGCACCGCGAGCGGCTACGCCCAGCCCACCGCAGACGGCATCGCCCAGCTCACGACGGGCACGAGTGCGGGCCTCACCGAGGCGGCCGGCAAGACCGACGAGCTCGCGGCCGGCCTCACCCAGCTCGCCGACGGCACCGCGCAGTCCGCCGACGGCGCGCGCGCACTCGGCGACGGGGCGACCCAGCTGGGCTCGGGCGCCGACCAGCTCGCGACCGGCGCCGGAACGCTCGCGACCGGCGTGCAGTCGCTCGCCGACGGCACCGACGAGCTCGCGACCGGGCTCCGCACCGCATCGACCTCGGTGCCGTCGTACACCGAATCCGAGGCGCAGAGCCTCGCATCGGTCGTGGCAGACCCGGTCGAGGCCGACGGCACGGGCAGCTCGCTGTTCGGGGCATCCGCGATCCCGCTGCTCGCGACCCTCGCGCTCTGGTTCGGCGGCCTTGCGACGTTCGTGGTGCTGCAGGCCGTGTCGCGGCGTGCGCTGACCTCGCGGGCGCCCTCGGCACTGCTCGCCCTGCGCGGCTTCGCGCCGGCGGCCGCGCTCGGCGCCCTGCAGGGCGTGCTCGTCGCGGGAGTGGTGCAGATCGCCGCGTCGTACGATCTCGGCGAGTGGCTCGTGTTCGCCTCGATCTGCCTGGCCGCCGGTGTCGCGTTCGCCGCCGTCAACCAGGGACTCGTGGCGGTCTTCGGCGGCGCCGGCCGGTGGATCTCCGCGCTGGTCGGCGTGCTCGCGGTCGCGACCGGCGTCGTCTCGACGGTGCCCGGGCCCATCGCCGACATCGCCGCGCTCATGCCGACGACCCCCGCCTACAACGGCATGGTCTCGGCCCTCACCTCGACGAGCGGGGTCGGCGCGGCGTTCGTCGGACTGGTGATCTGGGCCGTGCTCGCGTTCGGCGCGACGACGATCGCCGTCGCGAGGCGCCGCACCACCTCGGTGCGCGCGCTCCTGCGGGCAGCGCCCACGGGGGCGTAGCCACCGGCCCACGCCTTCCGACGAGCGGGTCGCGAACACCGACTGCGGTGCTCGCGACCCGCCGTGCGGTTCACGGCTCGCTCGATGGTCGCTAGCGTGAGGGTATGCATTCGCTGACCCATCTCGACGACGACGGCCGCGCCCGCATGGTCGACGTCGGCGGCAAGCCCGTCACGCGTCGCGTGGCGATCGCCGAAGGTCGCCTCGACACGACTGCCGAGGTCGTCGCACTCGTGCAGGGTGACGCGCTGAAGAAGGCCGACGTGCTGCCGACCGCGCGCATCGCGGGCATCCAGGCCGCCAAGCGCACGAGCGACCTCATCCCGCTCGCGCACATCGTGCCGCTCGACGCCGTGTCGATCGACTTCGGGTTCGAGCAGGCCGCCGTCACGATCCGTGCGACCGTGTCGACCACCGCGCGCACGGGCATCGAGATGGAGGCGCTCACGGCCGTCGCCGTCGCAGCGCTCACCCTGCACGACATGGTCAAGGCCATCGACCCGGCGGCGCAGACGGGCGGCATCCGCCTGGTCGAGAAGCGCGGCGGCAAGCGCGGGGTCTGGCGAGCGGGTGCCGCGGGCGAGCCCGGTTCGGCCGAGCACGGTGCGGCCGAGCACGGAGTGGGCGGATCGCCGATCTCCGAGCCCGAGCAGGACGCCGCGGGCGCACGCAGCGCGATCGTGCTCGTCTCCTCGACGCGTGCCGCCGCCGGCGAGGCGCCCGACACGACGGGCCCCATGATCGTGGACTGGCTCAGCACGCACGGGTTCGAGGTGCCCGCGCCCGTCGTGGTCGCCGACGCCGACATCGCCGATGCGGTGCGCGGTGCCGTCGCCGGCTCGCCGACCGTGCTCATCACGACCGGGGGCACCGGCGTGAACCCGGGCGACCGCACGCCCGAGGCGACGCTGGCCGTGCTCGACCAGGAACTGCCGGGCGTCGCGGAGGCCATCCGTGCGGCCGGTCGTGCGGCGACGCCCACCGCAGCGCTCAGCCGAGCGCGCGCCGGCATCGCCGGGCGAACGGTCGTCGTCAACCTGCCCGGATCGCGCGGCGGGGTCTCCGACGGGCTCGCGGTGCTCGACGACCTGCTGCCGCACCTCGTCGACCAGGTCGCGGGCGGCGACCACCCGGCATCCGCTCGGCGCGGAGCACCGGAAGCGATCGTGCCGCCGCGCCCGACCACCCGTACCGAAGGAACCCACCATGCCTGAGCACGAGACGTTCGAACGCCCCGCGACCGAACCCGAGGTCTACGCCCGGGTCACGACGGAGGTGCTCGACCGCGACGCGATCGAGGCGTTCGTGCGCTCGGCCGAGAACGGCGCGCTCGTGACGTTCGAAGGCGTGATCCGCGACCACGATCACGGCGAGGCGGTCACGGCGCTCGACTACGAGGCGCATCCGGCCGCCGAGCAGTTCCTGCGCGAGACGCTCGAGCAGGTCGCTCGCGAGACCGGGCTGCGCCTCGCCGCCGCCCACCGCATCGGCTCCCTCGCGATCGGCGACGTGGCGCTCGTCGCCTCGGTCGCCGCACCGCATCGAGCTCAGGCGTTCTCGGTGTGCGGGTACCTCGTCGACCGCATCAAGGAACACACCCCGATCTGGAAGCGCCAGCACCTCGACGGCGGCACGACCGAGTGGGTGAACCTCTGAGCTGAGGCGAGCGCGCCGGTCTCGCCTCAGAGCGGCGTCGACTCGGCGCGAAGCAGTTCGAGACGCTCGGGATGGAAGAGCGCGACCGCGGTCGCGGAAGTGACCTCGACCGGTGTCGCGAGGATCTCGCGCGCCGCGCGGGCGAGTACGTCCACCGCCTCGCCTCCCATCATGAGGTCGGTCTCGGCGAGGATCTCCACTAGCTCGACGTCCTCGCCGCTCGCGAATGGACCGATGAGCCGGACATCGGATGCCCCGCTCCGTTCGAACGCCCGGATCAGCTCATCCCGCCGCAGGGCGAGGCGCTGGCGAACGGGCAGGTCGGTGAACGGCCGACGTTCGCGGACAGCGGGCAATCGCGGGGCGGCGTATTGGGCGACGGCCTCGGCGATGACATGCTTCTTCGTCTCGCCGAGGAGGTAGGCGAGATCGCTCACCAATCGGTGGGTCTCGCCATCCGCTTTCAGCGAGTAGTCGCGCATCTCTCTCCTCGTGCAGGTTGCTGATTGCTGGTCGCGGGGTTCTCGCGCAGAATCCGGTGCCGGAGTGCCGGAGTGCCGGAGTGCCGGAGTGCCGGGGTGCCGGGGTGCCGGGGTGCCGGGGTGCCGGAGTGCCGGAGGTTCTGGGGGCATACTCCTCTCGGATCGCGACATGAGGGACGCATTCGGACATGCACGTGCATCGGGGTGCGGTCGGCGCGCCCTGTGGAGGAGCAGGGTGGGATGAGTCCCTCGTGGGCGTGGGCGTGGGCGTGGGCGTGGGCGTGGGCGTGGGCGCGGGCGCGGGCGTGGGCACCTGGCCGCCGGATGCGGCGGAGGTTTCGTGGTTGCAGTGGAGCTCAGCCGTCGGCGCGCGTGCCGATGCGCTCCGCGACCTCGATCGCGGTGCCCGGCGCGGTGCCGCGCCCGACCGCGAGTCCGATCATGAACGCCGTGACCGGGCCGGCCGGGCGTGCGATCCCATGTGCGACGCGTCGCGTGAGGTCGAGGATCTCGCCGATGGGCACGTCGGCCGGGTCGAGGCCGAGCGTGGGGGCGATCTCGGCGACCCACGCGTCGAGGTCGGCGGGAGCAGGCTGATCGGGGTGCTCGGTTCCGGTGGTCATGCACGCTCCTCGGTGTCGGTGTCGGTGTCGGTGTCGGTGCCTGTGTCGGTGTCGGTGCCTGTGTCGGTGTTGGTATCGGTGTCGCTGCGGCTGTCGGTGCCGCCGCGACCGGCGGTGCGAGTGCCGCCGTCAGCGCCGGGCGCAGGACCACGGCGTGGGCGCTCCCGTGCGCGCTCCCGTGCGCGTTCGAGGTCGGGCCAGGTGTCGACGTCGGCGCCGGTGCCGCCGTCGGCGACCTCGACGAGGTCGAGCCCGCCCACGAGGTGACGCATCGCGGCGCCGTCGGGCCCGCCGTCGAGCGCCCCGAGCGCGGTGTCGAGCGCGGCACGGGCGTAGATCGCGGTGAGCCATTGCGTGCGCCCGTCGACGTCGACGAGGCAGACCCCGTCGGCCGCGATGTGCCGGGCACGGCCGGCGAGCACGCGGTCGACCGCGTCGGGCGCCTGCGGCAGGTCGCACGCGAGCACGAGCACGTCGGAGGGTGCATCCGACCTCGCCGGGTCGAGGGCCGCGAGCCCAGCCGCGATGGCGGCCACGGGCCCGCCGAACGGCGGTTCCTCGCGCACGACGAGGCAGCCGGGAGCGCTGAGCGCGGGCGGGCCCACCACGACGACGGTTCGGGCACCGGCGCGCCGGGCGGCGTCGATCGCGAGGCTGAGGAGCGTGCGTCCGCCCACCTCGAGCTCGGGCTTGCTCGCACCGTCGAGCCGCGACGCCCGCCCGCCCGCCAGGAGCACGGCGTCGAGCGGCCGCGCCGCGGCATCCGTCGGCCGTGCTTCGGCCAGGGCCGTCGGCCCGGTCGGCTCATCGGCGAGGTCGTCGCTCACGGCGTCACCAGCACGTCGACCTCGTCGCCGGCCTCGACGCGTTCGACCTGCTCGGGCACGACGGCGAATCCGGATGCCGCGGCGAGCCCGCCCGACAGGTGCGAGCCCGCGCCGCCCCGCGTCGCGGGCCGCACGCGGAGTCCGTCGAACGCCGCACCCGCGTCGTCGGGCATCGTCGCGTCGCACCGCGTCTCGACGAAGGCGACCGGCATGACCTGCAGCCGCCCGACCGGCGAGTCCCAGCCGGTCGTCGCGACGGCACGCACGCGGCGTCGCTGGACCGAGGCCAGACCCTGCAGCGCGAGCAGGGCCGGGCGGACGAACACCTCGAACGAGACCGCCACGGCCACCGGGTTGCCGGGCAGGCCGAACACCGGCGTGCCGTCGGCCAGACGGCCGAAGGCCTGCGGCGAGCCGGGTTGCATCGCGACGCGCACGAAGTCGACCGTGCCGATCGCCGACAGCACGCGGCGCACCACGTCGTACGCGCCGACGCTCACGCCGCCGGAGAAGACCACCGCGTCGGCCGCCTCGCGCTCGTCGAGCCAGGCCCGCAGGAGCTGCTCGTCGTCGGGCATGCGCACGACCTCGGCGACCTCGCACCCGGCGTCGCGCACGAGCCCCGCGAGCAGGAGGGAGTTCGAGTCGGGGATGCGGCCCGGAAGCAGGGCTTCGCCCGGCTCGGTCAGCTCGCTTCCGGTCGCGACCACCGCGACCCGCGGACGGCGCACGACCTCGAGCGATGCGCATCCGGCCGTCGCTGCGGCCGCGACGTGGCGCGGACCCAGCAGCAGGCCGGCGTCGAGCAGCCGGTCGCCGACCGCCAGGTCTTCGCCAGCGCGACGGATGTGCCGGCCCCGGTCGGGAGCGCTGAACACCTGCACGAGGTGCGCCGCACCTTCGCCGGACGTGCCGCCGTCGGTGCGCTCGACCGGCACCACGGTGTCCGCCCCGGCGGGCAGCGGCGCTCCGGTCATGATGCGGGCGCACTCGCCCCGGCCGATCGACGGTGCGTCGAGCACTTCGGTCGACCCGGCCGCGTGATCGGCGACCACCTGCAGCGCGACCGGAGCTTCGGGCGTCGCGCCCGCGACATCCGCCCACCGCACGGCGAAGCCGTCCATGGCCGAGTTGTCGAAGGGCGGCGAGGCGATCACGGCGTCGACGGGGATCGCGAGCACGCGCCCCGCGGCATCTGCGAGCCGCACGGACTCGGTGCCCCCTGGGGCTGCGACCCGGGCGCGGGCGTCGACCCTCAGGGCCTCGAGCACCCGCTCGAGATGCCCCGCCACCGGGATCAGGGTGGCCGTCTCATGGAACGCGGCCCGCGTGCTCGGCATGCGTCTACGCTAGCGCCGACCTCTGGCCGCGGGCGCCTCGCATCGGTATCGTCAGCTGGAAACGGGATGGTCGATCGGGAGGCAGCGCATGTCATTCGTCACACGCGGATTCGGCGGCAGGTCGCGCGATCGCGACGAACGCCTGCCACCCGGCCAGACGCTCGTGCACGACTTCCCGGTGCTGTCGGCGGGCCCGACGCCCGAGGTCGACACCGCCGAGTGGGAGCTGCGCATCATCACCGAGGCCGGCACCCACCGATGGTCGTGGGACGAGTTCAACGCGCTGCCCGCCGAAGACGTCGTCACCGACATCCATTGCGTCACGCACTGGTCGAAGCTCGGCACGAACTGGCGGGGCGTCTCGCTCGACACGCTGTTCGAGAACGTCGAGTCGCAGTTCGACTACGTCATGGCGCACAGCTACGGGGGCTACACGACGAACGTGCCGCTCGACGAACTGCTCGACGGCCAGGCCTGGATCGTCACCGAGTTCGACGGCGAGCCGCTCGACCCCGAGCACGGCGGACCGGCGCGGCTCATCGTGCCGCACCTGTACTTCTGGAAGAGCGCGAAGTGGGTGCGCTCGCTCGTGATGATGCCCCGCGACGACCCGGGGTTCTGGGAGCAGAACGGCTACCACCTCCACGGAGACCCGTGGCAGGAGGAACGGTACTGGTGATCGGCCGCGCCTCGGTGCCGCGGTCGGGATGGCACACCGCCACGGTCGCCGCGAACACCCCCGAGACGACCTCCGCCGCGAGGCTTGAGCTCGACGTCGACGGCTGGCCCGGCAACGCCGCAGGCCAGCACCTCGACGTACGGCTCACCGCACCCGACGGGTACTCGGCCACCCGTTCGTACTCGATCGCCTCGTCGGGCCCGGCGACCGGCGACGCCACACGGGTCGTGCTCGCGGTCGACCGGGTTCCAGACGGCGAGGTGTCGCCGTTCCTCGTCGACGAGGTCCGCCCGGGCGACCGGTTCGAGGTGCACGGCCCGCTCGGCGCCTTCTTCGTGTGGCAGGCGGGGGCGGTGCGCGGTGCGGATGCCGCGGGCGGGCCGGGTGCGTCGGGCGGAGCGGATGCCGCGGGCGGGCCGGATGCGTCGGGCGGAGCGGATGCCGCGGCCGGGCCGGGCGCGTCGGGCGGAGCGGATGCCGCGGCCCGACCGGTGCAGCTCATCGCCGGAGGATCCGGCGTCGTGCCGCTCGTGGCCATGGCGCAGGCCCACGCCGACGCCGACGATCCCACGCCGTTCCGCCTGCTCTACTCGGTTCGCCGGCCGGCCGACGTGTTCTTCGCCGCCGAGCTCGAACGGCTCACCGCCGCATCCGCCCCGTTCCGGCTCGACCTCGTCTACACGCGCGAGGCGCCCGCGGGCTGGCCGACCCCGCCCGCCCGCATCACGCGCGAGGCGCTCGCCGCGGCGGTGGTCCCGGCATCCGACGACCCGCTCGTCTACGTCTGCGGCTCGACGGGGTTCGTCGAGCGCGTCGCATCCTGGCTCATCGAACTCGGGCACGATGCCCGGGCCATTCGCACCGAACGATTCGGAGGCACCTGATGCAACATGTCGACGGCAACGCGCTCGCCGGAGCGCTGGCCGAGTTCTTCTCCTTCGACGTGACGACGGCCGTCGCCAGGTGCAACGGCTGCGGCGCGACCGACGAGTTCGCGCGGGCGCTCGTGTACACGAGCCCCGCCGGCACCGTCGTGCGCTGCGCGTCGTGCGACCACGTGCTCGCGACGCTCGTCGAGTCGGGCGACCGCGCCTGGCTCGGATTCAGCGGCGTGAGCGCGCTCGAGGTGCGCCGGGCCTGAACCCGGTCAGGCGACCTGCTCGCCCCCGGCCCACACCCGCCGCACGAGGGGAACGCCCGGCCGGTAGGCCAGGTGCACGTGGCTCGGGGCGTCGAGTTCGACGAGGTCGGCGCGTGCGCCCGGGCGGATCGCCCCGACATCCGTGCGGCGCAGGGCGAGCGCGCCGCCCGCCGTCGAGGCCCAGATCGCCTCCGCCGGGGTCATGCCCATGTCGCGCACGGCCACCGCGATGCAGAACGGCAGCGAACTCGTGAAGCTCGATCCGGGATTGCAGTCGCTCGCGAGGGCGACTTCGACCCCGGCATCGATGAGCCGCCGCGCGTCGGGGTAGGGCTGGCGGGTCGAGAACTCGACGCCGGGCAGCAGCGTCGCCACGGTGTCGGATGCCGCGAGCGCCGCGACGTCCGCGTCGTCGAGGTAGGTGCAGTGGTCGACGGATGCCGCGCCGAGCTCGACCGCGAGACGAACCCCGCCGCCCGGGCCGAGCTGGTTGCCGTGCACCCGGATGCCGAGCCCCGCGGCGGCGCCCGCCTCGAGCACGCGCCGCGACTGCTCGGGCGTGAACGCGCCGCGCTCGCAGAAGGCGTCGACCCACGTGGCGTACGGGGCGCAGGCGTCGAGCATCTCGCCGACGACGAGCTCGACGTACGCGTCGGCGGCGCGTTCAGCCGCCTGCGCCGCGGCCTCGGGGGCCGTGCCGTCGCCGAAGCGCGGATCCTCGCGGAACTCGAACGGCACGACGTGCGCGCCGAGGAAGGTGACCTCGTCGGTCACCTCTCGGGCGAGGCGCACCAGGCGCTCCTCGTCGGCGACGCTCAGGCCGTAGCCCGACTTGATCTCGAACGTGGTGGTGCCCTGCGCGTGCAGTTCGGCGACGAAGTCGGCCAGGCGCGCACGCAGCTCGTCGTCGGTCGCGGCGCGCGTCGCGGCGACGGTCGAGCGGATGCCGCCGGCCTCGTATGCCGCGCCGGACATGCGAGCCGCGAACTCCTCGGCCCGGTCGCCGCCGAACACGATATGCGTGTGGCTGTCGACGAAGCCCGGGATCACGGCGCTGCCCCCGACGTCGACGACCTCGACGTCGGCATCCCAGAGCGCGCGGTGCTCCTCGCCGTCGAGACGCTCGTCGCGCTCGTGCCGTCGTTCGCCGCCGTGCGAGGGCGCGTGCGCGGCCGGTCCGACCCAGACGATCCGCCCGTCGTCGACGAGCACGGCCGCGTCGCGGACGATGCCGAGCCGGCCGCCCTCACGGCCGGGGGCCGGGTCGTTGGTGACGAGCTCGCCGATGTCGGTCAGCAGCATCCGTCGGACCGCACCGCCGTCGCTCATGCTTCCATCATGGGCACGCAGAGACCGCGCTCGGCGGCGACCTCCCGGGCGCGCTCGTATCCGGCGTCGACGTGGCGCATGACCCCCGTGCCCGGGTCGTTCACGAGCACGCGCGCGATCTTCTCGGCCGCGAGGTCGGTGCCGTCGGCCACGATCACCTGGCCGGCGTGGATCGATCGGCCGATGCCGACGCCGCCGCCGTGGTGCAGCGACACCCAGGTCGCGCCCGAGGCGGTGTTGAGCAGGGCGTTCAGGAGCGGCCAGTCGGCGATCGCGTCGGAGCCGTCGGCCATGGCCTCGGTCTCGCGGTAGGGGCTCGCGACGCTGCCGGAGTCGAGGTGGTCGCGGCCGATCACGACGGGCGCGCTGAGCTCGCCCGAGGCGACCATCTCGTTGAACTTGAGGCCGGCCAGATGACGCTCCTGGTAGCCGAGCCAGCAGATGCGAGCGGGCAGCCCCTCGAAGTGCACCTTCTCGCCGGCCTGCGTGATCCAGCGGCGCAGGTGCTCGTCTTCGGGGAACAGCTCGAGGATCGCACGGTCGGTCGCGGCGATGTCGGCGGGGTCGCCCGAGAGCGCCGCCCACCGGAACGGGCCCTTGCCCTCGGCGAAGAGCGGGCGGATGTACGCGGGCACGAATCCCGGGAACGCGAACGCACGATCGTGCGGGAGCCCGCCGAGCTCGGCCTCTCGGCGGATCGAGTTGCCGTAGTCGAAGACCTCGGCCCCGGCCTCCTGGAACGCCGTCATCGCTTCGACCTGCTTCGCCATGCTCTCGCGGGCGCGCAGGGTGAACCCGTCGGGGTCGGATGCCGCGAGCGCGTGCCATTCGTCGACGCCCACCCCCTCGGGCAGGTAGCTGAGCGGGTCGTGCGCGCTGGTCTGGTCTGTGACGATGTCGATCGGCACGCCGCGGCGCAGCAGTTCGGGGAAGACGGATGCCGCGTTGCCCACGACTCCGACGCTGAGGGCCGTGCGCGCCTGCTTCGCGGCGAGCACCCGGGCGATCGCGTCGTCGAGGTCGGTGGTGTACTCATCGAGGTAGCCGTGCTCGACGCGGCGGGCGAGGCGGGTCTCGTCGACGTCGACGATGAGCACCGCCCCCTCGTTCATGGTGACCGCGAGCGGCTGGGCGCCGCCCATGCCGCCGCATCCGCCCGTGAGCGTGAGCGTGCCGGCGAGGCTGCCGCCGAACCGGGCACGGGCGATCGCGCCGAACGTCTCGTAGGTGCCCTGCAGGATGCCCTGGGTGCCGATGTAGATCCACGAACCCGCGGTCATCTGCCCGTACATGGTGAGGCCCTGCTGCTCGAGCCTGCGGAACTCGGGCCACGTCGCCCAGTCGCCCACGAGGTTCGAGTTGGCGATGAGCACGCGCGGCGCCCACTCGTGCGTGCGGAACACGCCGACCGGCTTGCCCGACTGCACCAGCAGCGTCTCGTCGGCCTCGAGGCCTTCGAGCGTGCGCACGATGGCGTCGAACGACTCCCAGTTGCGGGCGGCCTTGCCCGTGCCGCCGTAGACGACGAGGTCGTCGGGTCGCTCGGCGACCTCGGGGTCGAGGTTGTTCATGAGCATGCGCAGGGGCGCCTCGGTCTGCCAGCTCTTGGCGGTGAGGGCGGTGCCGCGGGCGGCGCGGACGGTGCGCGGGCCGGTCGTCGCCCGGCGCTCGGTCGTGGGTGCGTCGGTCATGCTCCGATGCTCGCTCACGTTATGGGGTGCGACAACGGATGCCGCGGCGCACCCGTCCGGGATCCCAGACGAGCAGGTTCACGGGGAGGTCGCCTGCTGGCCTCGGACGGCTCGGCTCGGCTCGGCTCGGCGCAGCTCGGCTCAGCCGACGAGGATGCCGCGCGCCGCCATGAACGGACGCGCGTCGACCGCGACGCCGTCGAGGCGCACCTCGAAGTGCAGGTGGCAACCGGTGGATGCGCCGGTGCTGCCCACCATGCCGATCAGCTGACCCGCCGTCACCGTGTCGCCGGCGTTCACGAGGATCCCGCCGTCGACGAGGTGCGCGTAGCCGGTCGAGACGCCCGAACCGTGGTCGAGCAGGATCCAGTTGCCGTAGCTGCCGTTGGCGCGCGCCTCGACGACCACGCCGCCGGTGGCCGCGAAGACGGGGGTGTTGCACGATGCCGCGACGTCGGTGCCGCGGTGGAACTCGTTCACACCGGCGACCGGTCGCACGGGCCGAGGTCCGAAGCCGTCGGTCAGGCGGCCCGCGACCGGCTGGGACCAGCCCTGCTCGCTGAGCTGACCGGAGTCGGACGGGAGCGTGGTGATCAGCGCGACGCTCTCGGCTGCGGCCTTCGCCTGCAGGCCGTCGAGCGAGGTGCGCGCCGCGGCGAGCACGGTCTCGGCGTCGGCGACGGCGGTCTCGCGCTGTTCGACGCCCGTCTCGTCGGCAGCGGCCCAGGCCTCGGCGGCCTTGGCCTCGGCTTCGTCGGCTGCGGCGTCGGCATCGGCGGCGATCTGCTCGAGTGCGGCCGTGTCGCCCGCGAGATCGGCGACCCTGGCCATGCCGGCGAGCCCGGCGAGCAGGTCTTTGCCGGAGCCGAATGCCGCGTCGAGCGAGCTGAGCGTGCTTCCGCCGCTGTTCTTCGCGGCTGCGAAGTACGTGCGGCCGGCCGCGTCGGCCTGGGTGCGGAGTTCTGCGGCCTCGTCGTCGGCCTGACGGGCGAGCGTGCGGGCGGTCTCGCGCGTCGACTTCGCGCCCGCGAGCGAGGTCTCGGCCTTGCGCAGGTCGGTCATCGCCCGGTCGATCGAGGTGCGAGCCGCGAGCAGCGAGGTCACGTCGCGGTTCGCGCCGGTGGTCACGCGGAGGTACGGGCCCTCGCCGCTGAACACGACGTCGGCGGAGAGCGGAGCCGGTGACGGTGCGACCGGGGTCGGAGTCGGGGTCGGCGTGGGTGTCGGAGTCGGTGTCGGAGTCGGCGTCGGCGTCGGAGTGGGGGTCGGCTCAGGTGTGGGAGTCGGTGTCGGCGTCGGGGTGGGCTCAGGCGTGGGCGTCGGAGTCGGCTCGGGTGTGGGCTCAGGCGTCGGCGACGGCGTTGGCGTCTCGCTCGGCGCCTCGGTCGCAGGGTCGGTGGGCGTCTCGGTCGCATCGCCCGTCGTGTCGCCGGTCTCGGTCGCGACGGCGGGAGGCGTCGCGGGCGGCGTCTCCTCGGCGTACGAGGGACTCGAGCCGACGACGCCGATGAGGGCGACGAGGGCGAGTGCTGAGACCGTCGTCGCGGCACGACGCCCGCCTCGCGCGGCGTTCGCGCGGGGTGGATCGGGCTGAGTTCGATGCTGCGTCATTGGGTCCATTCGAGCTGCCGGCGCGACGCCGACTCCGTTCAGTCTGGCACCGGCGTTTGAGCCGCACAACAGTTGAAACGCCGCCTGTGACCTGTTAAGGGGGTCCTCTGAGGAACGTCTGCGCGAAGGTGCAGCGGACCCGTGCGGATCGTGCGACGGGGTCGCCGAGGGTGCCGATCGCACCGGCATCCGTCGACGACCGCCGCATCTCGGCGGGCGGGAACTCGCAACGGATCCCGACGGCTCGGAGGGCCGACGCCGGGTCAGGCGAGCGGGGCGCCGACCGCCGAAGCGGCCCGGTCGCGCACCTCGCCCGCGGCCACCATCGCGGTGATCGCCTCGATCTCTGGGGAAAGGAACCGGTCGGGACCGGGTACCGCCCCGACGCCCGCGACGAGCGACACGACGGCGTCGCTCGCGGCGCCGGGCTCGAGCGGCGCGCGCAGCGCGAGCCCGCGGGCGGCGGTCATGACCTCGATCGCGAGCACGCGGGTGAGGCCGTCGACCGCCCGGCGCAGCTTGCGCCCGGCCGCCCAGCCCATCGACACGTGGTCCTCCTGCATGGCCGACGACGGGATCGAGTCGACCGATGCCGGCACGGCGAGCCGCTTCAGCTCCGACACGATGCCGGCGGCGGTGTACTGGGCGATCATGAGGCCCGAGTCCACGCCGACCTCGTGTGCGAGGAACGGCGGCAGCCCCTGGTTGCGGGCCCGGTCGAGGAACCGGTCGGTGCGACGCTCGCTCATCGACGCGACATCCGCCACCGCGATCGCGAGGAAGTCGAGCACGTACGCGACCGGCGCCCCGTGGAAGTTGCCGTTCGACTCGACGCGGCCGTCGGGCGTGAGCACGGGGTTGTCGATGGCGCTCGCGAGCTCGGCCTCGGCGACGGATGCCGCGTGGGCGAGCGTGTCGCGGGCGGCGCCGTGCACCTGCGGGGCGCAGCGCAGCGAGTAGGCGTCCTGCACGCGCGTGCACTCGGGGCCCTTGTGGCTGGCGACGATGGGGGAGCCGGCGAGCACGGCGCGCAGGTTCGCGGCCGAGACGGCCTGTCCTCGCTGTGGGCGCAGGGCGTGCAGGTCGGCCGCGAACACGGCGTCGGTGGCCATGAGGCCCTCGACGCTCATGGCCGCGGCGACGTCGGCGGTGGCGAGCAGCATCCGCAGGTCGTCGATCGCGAGCGCGAGCATGCCGAGCATGCCGTCGGTGCCGTTGATGAGCGCGAGGCCCTCCTTCTCGCCGAGGCGGAGCGGCGCGATGCCGGCGGCGGCGAGGGCAGCGCCCGCCGGCATGAGGACGGTTGCGGGCGGGGCCTGCGTTTCGAGGTCTTCCGCGGTACGCGGCTCGGAGCTGCGCTCCTCACGCGCTACGGCTGCCGCCTTTCGAGGTGCGCTAGAGCGCACCTCGCCCTCGCCCATGGCCACCAGCGCGCAGTGCGAGAGCGGCGCGAGGTCGCCCGAGCAGCCGAGCGAGCCGTACTCGCGCACGACCGGCGTGATGCCCGCGTTCAGGATCGCGGCATAGGTCTCGGCGGTCTGGCGGCGCACGCCCGTGCGGCCGGTCATGAGCGTCGACAGGCGCAGCAGCATGAGCGCGCGCACGACCTCGGCCTCGACCTCGGCGCCCGACCCGGCGGCGTGCGAGCGCACGAGGCTCGCCTGCAGCTGCGCACGGCGGTCCTCGGCGATGAAGGTCGTGGCGAGCGCGCCGAAGCCCGTCGAGATGCCGTAGTGCGGCTCGGGGTCGGCGGCCAGGGCCTCGATGATCTCGCGGCTGGCGGCGACGCCGTCGAGTGCTGCGGGGTCGAGCACGACGGATGCCCCGTGCCTGGCGACGGCGACGACCTCGGCGATGCTCAGCGGCCCCGCGCCGACGACGACCTCGGCGAGGTCGGCTCCGCGAGCGGCGGGGCGTGCGGAGACGGATGCCGCGGACGACGAGGACGCGGATGCAGGCGCAGTGGTGCTCATGCCCTCCATTCCAGCCTGCGTCCACGCGCGCGGGAACGCCTGCTCGGAGGCATCCGTCCGGGATCCCGGACACGCGGGTAGGCTGGCCGCCAGGTGCTGCGACGAAAGGGCGATCTTGGCTGAAACCGCGCGATCGAACGACCAGGATCGCCCACTCGCGACTGCGCGAGGCGGGGCGAAGGTGCCCGCCGCCGACCAGACGCTCGCGATCCTCAGCCACCTCGCCGCGCAGCGCGGCCCGGTGCCCGCCGCGACGATCGCGCAGTCGCTCGGCCTGCCGCGATCGACGGTCTACCACCTGCTCGCGGTGATGGCCGACCGCGGCTTCGTCGTGCACCTGCCCGAGGAACGCCGATACGGCCTCGGCGTCGCCGCGTTCGAGCTCTCGAGCGGGTTCAGCCGCCAGCAGCCGCTCGCCCGCCTCGGCCGCCCGCTCGTCGCGAACCTCGTCGACCGCCTGGGCGAGAGCGGGCACCTCGCGGTGCTGCACGGCCGGGACGTGCTCTACCTCGTCGAGGAGCGCGCGCCGCGGCGCCCGTCGCTCGTGACCGACGTGGGAGTGCGGTTGCCCGCCCACCTCACGGCCACCGGCCGCGCGATGCTCGCCGAACTGCCGCCGGCGCAGCTGCGCGCGCTCTACCCCGATCGCGCGGCGTTCGCCACGCGGCATCCGTCGACCGGCGCCGGAGCGGATGCCGCGGACTGGACCTACGGGCGCCTGAAGCGCGTGCTCGCCGAGGTGCGCCAGCGCGGCTGGGCCGCCGAGGACGGCGAGGTGACGCCGGGCCTCGCCTCGGTCGGCGCGCCCGTCGTCGACCACCTCGCCTGGCCGGCTGCGGCGATCGCCGTGACCTACTCGAACGAGTCGCCCGAGGCGACGGCGGATGCAGCGGCCACCGGCGTGCTCGACGCCGCCGCCGAGCTCTCGCGGCGCATCCGCGGGGTGCGCTGAGCCGTAGCGCTCCAGATGCTCGCGCACCGGCCGGGGACGATTCCGGCCGCTTCTCGGCGAGCCCGGAGTCCGGGGCCGGACGTAGACTTCTTCAACACCCCGTGGACGATGCCGACGAGCGTCAACGGCGCCCGCATCTCCATGGTCTCGATGACGATCGGTGCGCCCGGTCGGTTACAGGTGGGAGTGGACATGAGCGGCGAGTGGCATCGCAAGCACCTCGGAGACGACGTGCCGGAGCAGGCGCCCGGTGAAGAGACGCTGTTGGGCTCCGCGGGCGACGAGGTTCCGCCCGGCGGAGTCGTCGCGGGCTCCTTCAGCCAGGAGTTCCCCGGTGCCGACCCGTACGCGGGCATCCCGGCCGACCAGGTCGGCCTCCCGCCGCTCAGCGAGGCCGAGCAGGAGGCCGTGGAGCGCGAGGCCGACCGGCTCGCAGACGACCCGGACGCGCGCCGCGACCTCTGAGATCGGTCGGCGCCGGCGATCTCGGTGGGGCTCCCGGCTTTCGCCGGCGGGGGCGGCGTTGATCGTCCGCTCACCGCCCGGCAGTCGGAACGTCACTCGACTGCGACATCCGGAACCGCGAAGCGCGCCAGCAGGAGCACGCGGACCTCGTACTGCTGGAGCAGGAACGCGCGCTCGTCGAGCTTCTTGCGGCGAAGCCACGAGGTGACCTCGTCGTTGGACTTGCTCGCGTTGCACGGTCCGCACGCCGGCACGACATTGTCGAGCGTGTACCGGCCACCGCGCGAGATCGGCTGGACGCAATCCTTCTGCAGAGGCCGGTCCTTCGCGCCGCAGTAGGCGCAGGCACCCCATTCGGCCACCAGCGCCTCCCACTGCTCCGGGCTGAGGTCATGGGTGTGCTGCGCCATGCGGCGCTTCCGCCGACGGGCGTACACCGCGGCGCGACTCCGACTGACGGCCATGCCGACAGGCTAGATCCGGAACGCTCCCGACCGGCGGAGGCCGCTGGGCCGGCCGCGGCATCCGTCGTCGTGCGCGGCGCGCCGCGATGCTCAGGCGGCGTTCACCCATGCCAGCTAGCGTGGTCACGCCGACGGGCACCCCTCACCGACCGCCGACCATCGGAGCCGCATGACTCCCCTGACGACCCTCACGACCGCCGCCGAGGCGGCCGACCACGGCTTCACCGGACTCACCGGCTTCGCCGCCGACATCCTGAACGCCATGGGCGATGCCGGTGTCGGCGTGCTCGTGTTCCTCGAGGTGCTGATCCCGCCGATCCCGAGCGAGGTGATCCTGCCGTTCGCGGGCTACCTCAGCCAGTCGGGCGACCTGCACCTCGGGTGGCTCATCGCCTGGTCGACGCTCGCGTCGGTGCTCGGCGCCCTGCTGCTCTACGCGCTGGGCGCAGCGATCGGCATCGACCGCGCCATCGCCTGGATCGCGTGGACCCGCCTCGTCAGCCGCACCGACCTCGAGCGCGGCGCCGAGTGGTTCCACCGGCACGGGCGATGGTCGGTGCTGTTCGGCCGCATGATCCCGGGCGTGCGCAGCCTCATCTCGCTGCCGGCGGGCGCAGATCGGATGCCGCTGCACACCTTCGTGGCCTTCACCGCGCTCGGCTCGCTCGCGTGGAACTCGCTGCTCATCGGCGTGGGTGCCGCGCTCGGAACCCAGCACCAGGCGATCGACCATTGGCTGCAGTACCTCGACTACCTCGTCTACGGGGCGATCGCGGTCGCGCTCGTCGTGCTCGTGGTGCGCCGCATCCGCGAGTCGCGCACCGCGAGCGGGCGGGCGCCCGACGACGGCGAGGCCGCCGAGGGGTGAGCGGTGCCGCGGGCGGCCGCCCGCGGCATCCGCTCAGCTCGTGCGAGGAGCGAGCCAGCGCCGCAATGACCGGGTCACGAACGGCAGCACCCAGTAGGTCATGATCGGCGTGAGCACGAGCGTGGTCACGAGCACGCGGAGCCAGATCGGCAGCCCGTTCCAGCCCGGCACGGGCGACATGAGGTACGTGAAGACCAGGTTGACCGGGAAGAAGCCGAGCCAGATCGTGACCGCCTGCTTCCAGCGCGGCGGTGCAGGAGGCAGTTCGTCGGCGTCGGATGCCGGGGTCGGGTCGATGACCGGGATGGAGCCGGTCGGCGGCTCGTCGAACCAGCCCTCGATGCCGGTGCGTCGGCGCGATCGCTCGGACCGCACGAAGCCCTCGCCCTCGGCGAGCCACGCGCCGCGCTCGGCGGAGTGCTCCCACGCCTCGAGGGTCTGCTCGTTCGAGAAGCGGTAGAGCATGTGCCAGACGTCGGAGTCCTCTGCGGCACGCACCCAACCCGACCCGAGGAAGCCCGGGTACCGGTTGGCGAGGTTCACCCCCGACTGCACCCAGGCGGTGGTCTCGGGGATGCGGTCGGGGTCGACCTCTCGGCGGATCGAGACGGTGACGGGTTGGCTCGCGGCGCTCGCCGGATTCGCGGTCATGGGTCGTGGCCTCTCGTTGCCCGCGGGGGTGGTACGGGGATCGGAGCGAAGGAACGCCGCGAGGGCCCTCGGTGTTCCGTGGGCCCCCTCGGCCTGCACCAGTGTAGGCATCCCGCGTTACCCGAGTGTTTCAGGTCGGTAGGCTGCGCGGGTGAGCGACTTTCAGGTGCTGGACATCGGCGGACTCGACGCGTGGCGATCGCACTTCGGCGGATTCCGCCCAGACAGCTCGCGCGACGGGCGTCGCGTGATCGACCACGAACTGACGACGCAGTTCATCGGCATGACCGCCAACGCGCTGGCGCCGGGTGAAGAGGCCGGCTACTGGCACCGGCATGCGAAGGTCGAGGAGCTCTACGTGTTCCTCGAGGGGCGGGGCCAGATGGGCCTCGACGACGAGGTGGTCGACGTCGGAGCCGGATCCGTGGTGCGCGTCGGGCAGGGCGTCTGGCGTACGTGGCGCTGCGCCCCCGACGGCGAGGGCGAGCTGCGCTGGCTCTGCATCCGCGCGGGCGGCACCGAGCTGCCGCACTTCCCCGACGATTCCGAGCGGGGCCCGGAGCGGCCGATGCCCTGGTAGCGGTCCCTCCCGGCCGGCTACGACTAGTGGTCCCCTGCCCGAACCAGCCCCGCCTCGTACGCGGCGATCACGAGCTGCGCACGGTCGTGCGCACCGAGCTTTGTCATGACCCGGTTCACGTGCGTCTTCGCCGTGTGCGGCGAGATCACGAGGTGCACGGCGATCTCGGCGTTCGACAGGCCGGTCGCCACGAGCACGAGCACCTCCCGCTCGCGCTCGGTGAGCGTCGCGAGGGCCGCACCGAGGGGCGAGGATGCCTCGGGCGCCGGGACAGCGCCACCGCGGACGTAGCGCTCGATGAGCACTCGCGTCGCCTGCGGCGAGAGCAGCGCTTCGCCCGCGTGGATGGTGCGCACGGCGTCCACGAGAGCGTCGGGGTCGGTGCCCTTGCCGATGAACCCCGACGCGCCGGCCTGCAGTGCGCGCGCGACGTTCTCGTCGTCCTCGAACGTCGTGAGGATGAGCACGCGCACGTTCGCGAGCGCCGGATCGTCGGCGATGCGCCGGGTGGCGCGGATGCCGTCGAGCCCGGGCATCCGGATGTCCATGAGCACGACGTCGGGCCGCAGGTCGGACGTCATCGCGACGGCTTCCTCACCGTCGGCGGCCTCCCCCACGACATCGAGGTCGGGTTCGCCCGCGACGAGAGCGGCGACCGCCTGCCGGATGAGCGGTTGGTCGTCGACGATGAGGATGCGGGCGTTCATACACCACCTCCGGCGTTCCGCGTGCCATCCCGACCGAGCGGCAGCTCCGCGCGTACCCGGAAGACGCCGCCGGCCGTGCCGGCTTCGACCGTGCCGCGGACGGCGAGGACGCGTTCGCGCAGGCCGACGAGGCCGTGACCGCCGAGGCCGTGCCCGGTCGTCGGCGCCGGCGTCCGCGTCTCGTCGGTGTCGACCGGGTTCGTCACGGTGATCGCCAACCGGGCGGCATCCTGTTCGACCAGCACGTGCGCGTGTCCGCCCGAGCCGTGCTTGTGCGCGTTCGTGAACGCCTCGCGCAGCACCTGGTACGCGGTCCGGTCCACCGCGTCGGGGAGCAGCTCGGCGGAGCCTTCCCGGCGAACGGTGACGGCGAGGCCGGATGCTGCGAACTCCTCGACGAGCGCATCGAGCTGGGCGAGGCCCGCCTGCGGGACGAGCTCCGGTTCCTGCACGCCTTCGTCTTCGGCGCGGAGGGCCGACAGCAGGTCGCCGATCTCGCCGAGCACGTCGCCGGCCGCCCGGCGCACCACCGCGATGGACTCGCGAGCGGTCGCGAGGTCGGGTTCGCGGCCTTCAGCGAGTGCACGTTGGGCGACGCCGGACTGAAGGTTCACGACCGCGATGCGGTGGGCGACGGCGTCGTGGAGGTCGCGGGCGATTCGCAACCGTTCCTCGGCGACGCGGCGTCGGGCCTCCGAGTCGCGCGTCGCTTCGGCGCGCTCGGCCCGGTCGGCGAGCTCGAGGATGTACGCGTGACGCGACTTGGTCGCGTCGCCGAGCGCGGCGGCGGCTGCCATGACGGCTGGCCCCGCGATCACGGAGCCGTCGAAGCCGACGAACCCGGCCCGGATCAGCTCGAGCCCGACGACGACCACGATCGCCGCGATGATCGCGAACCCGCCGGTGCGCCGGGTCGCACGACGGCCGACCCCGTACGCGGCGATGATCATCGGCATCACGAACGGCGCACCGTTGCCGAAGGCGATCTGCCCGAGTCCGAACAGCACGACCGTCGCCGCGAACGCGCCGATGGGGCGACGCCGTCGGAACAGTAGCGCCACCACCTCGGCCGCCACGATGAGGAGCGCCCATGGCTGGCTCAGCACGAGGGAGGGCTCCATGAGCCCCCGCGGCTTCCCGGTCGGGGCGAAGGCGACCAGGAGGCACCAGACGACGACGATCGCGTCCCACGCCCGGTCGGGCATGCGACGGCGCCGTGGGAACCCCGTTGCCGGTTGGCTCATGGTTCGATCCTCCCCTACCCCGACCTGGTGCGGGCGACCCGCACGCGGTGTCGCGCGTCCGGGTCGCCCGTCTCGTCCATCCAGCCGCTACTCGTAGCGCAGCGACTCGATGGGGTCCTGCCGCGCCGCACGCGCGGCGGGGATGGTGCCGGCGGCGAAGGCGATCGCGACGATGAGCAGCACGATCGACAACACCCCGGTCGGGTCGTAGGCGAACAGCATCAGGCCGGGCAGGTCGGCGAACAGGCTGCCCGCGAGCGCGTTGCCGAGGCCGAGACCCACGGCCATGCCGCTGCCGATGCCTACCGCGGCGCCGAGCAGTCCGATGAACGCCGCCTCGGTCGAGAACAGGCCGAACACCTTGCCGGAGCCCATGCCCATGGCCTTCATGAGGCCGATCTCGCGGGTGCGCTCCTGCACGCTCATGAGCAGCGTGTTGACGATGCCGAATCCGGCGGCGATGAGCGCGATCACGGCGAACGCGTTGAGCACGAGCACGATGGCATCGATCACGGTCTTGAACGCGCCGATCTGGTCCTCGACGGTCGTCGCCGTGAACCCGGCGTCGGCGAGGTCGTCCTTCAGCGCCTGCGTCGCGTCGTCGCCCGCGGTCGCGTCGAACCGCACGATCGCGGAACCGTAGCGCTCGGACTGGCCGGCCGGGGCGCCGGTCTGCGCGGCGTCGTACAGCGCGTCCGTGAAGGCGGTGTTCGGTGACGCACCGGAGGTGCCCGCGAGTCCCGCCTCCGAGACGCCGACGATCTCGGCGGTCACGGTGTGCGAGCCGCCCACCGCGTCGGTCAGGCCGAACTCGACGGTCGCGCCCACGGCATCCGCGTCGGATGCGAACCCGAGCGGTTCGACGTAGTCGACCGGGATGACGACCTGGTTCGACGATGCGGCCGGGTCCGGCTGCTCACCCGCGGCGAGCTGCATCTCCATGCCCGGGATGAACGAGCCGACCGAGATCGTGTATGGAGTCCCGTCACCGGCCTGCACGAAGTCGACCGAGACCTGCTTGGTCGGCTCGACGGACTCCACGCCGTCGATCGCGGCGATGTCGTCGAGGTCGTCGGTGGTGATCGGGTCGACGGCTGCGGCCGCCCCCGGTGCTCCGGGAGGGCCCGCCGCACCGGACGCGACCGCGTTCGGGTCGTACTCGGTCGGCCCGGAGTCGAGGCCGATGTCCTCGCTCGTGTGCGTCACCGTCATGACGTCCTCCGCGCCGATCGACGCGACGGTCTGGTCGATGTAGCGGTTGATGCCCGTGCCGAGGCCCGAGGTGATCGTGAGCGTGAACCCGCCGACGAAGATCGCGAGGATCGTGAGGAGCGTCCGGGTCTTCGAACGGAAGGTGTTGCCGACGGCCGTGCCGACGACGTCTGCGGTCTTCACGCGGCCACCGCCTCGGCTTCGGTCGCCGACGGTTCGTCAGCGTCGACGAGCAGCCCGTCGCGCACGGTGATCCGTCGATCGCATCGGGCCGCGAGATCCTCGTCGTGGGTGACGACGACCAGCGTGATGCCCCGCTCGCGGTTGAGTGTGAACAGGATGTCCTCCACGGCCGCTCCCGTCGCGGAGTCGAGGTTGCCCGTCGGCTCGTCGGCGAAGATGAGCGCCGGATCGTTCACGAGGGCGCGCGCGATGACCACGCGCTGCTTCTGCCCGCCCGAGAGGTCGGACGCGCGGTTCTTCGCCTTGTCGGCGAGGCCGAGCTGCTCGAGCGCCGCCAGGCCGCGACGCTTGCGCTCGGCGCGGCCGACGCCCGCGATCTTCAACGGCAGGATGACGTTCTCGAGCACGGTCTGGTTCGGCGTCAGGAAGAACTGCTGGAAGACGAACCCGAAGGTCTTGTTGCGTGCGCGGTTCAGCTCAGCCCCTTTGAGGCGTTCGGCCGGCTCGCCGTGCAGGAGCACCCGACCCTCGGTGGGCCGGTCGAGCAGGGCGAGCAGGTGCATGAGGGTCGACTTGCCCGAACCGGACTTGCCGACGATCGCGAGCGACTCGCCCTGGCGCACCTCGAAGCTCACCCCCTTGAGGGCGTCGAAGCGCGTCGCGCCCCGACCGTAGGACTTGCGCAGATCCTCGACCTGCAGCACGGGCGTGCTCATCTGGGTTTCCTTCCACGGCCCCGGCCGACGATCGGCCCCGGGGAGGTGTTCAAGTCAACGCCGAGACGCGATCGGGGTCGTCCCCCGGGAGGATGCACTCCGCGTACCGCAGGTGCGGTACGCGCACCGACCGGAAGCACAGGATTCGCTGCGATCGACGCTCGAATCGTACGGCGTGCTCTTCATCGATGAGGGCTCCGCCGGCGGATACGGCGTCCGGCGCGAGTTCACCGATGCGAAGTCCCGACGCCTCCAGACGTAGGAAGACGAGCGCGGGCCGGTCGCCGACGACCACATCTAGGGCGTGTCTCCTAATACGCCTGCGGCATGATGTGGGTGTGGAGCGCCTCGTAGACCTGGACGTCCTCGCGCAGCGGTTGTCGCCTGTGGTGAAGGAATGGCAGCGCTTGGCCTGGGTTGGGCCTTTCACTTGGCGGGACCAGATGGCGCGTTGGCCTCAGCCGATCACGTCGGATCGCGAGAGCGTCCAACTGCCCGACTCGCTCGGAATTCGAGTTCGCCGGGACGCTGACAGCGAGTTCGAGATTGTCGTTTGGGCCGGCGGATGGGCAGATGTCGAGTTCCTGCGTGACGGCGAGGTCTATTGCTTCTGCCCAGAGTTCAGCGATATCGGCGGCGCCTTCTCCTCCGTGGTCAAGGAGATCGAGGACTTCCTCGCTTAGCGAGTCTCGCTCATGCGGCTTGCCCAGAGCGTGACGGCCCGGAGGACGGCCCCGACACGGGAGGTGAGCGCGAGTTTGTCGTATCTGCTGGCCAGCCCGCGCCACTGCTTTGTGTCGTTGAAGCCGCGCTCGATCACATTCCGGCCGCGGTAGTCTTCGGCGTCGTACCGGACGGGGCGGCCGCCGCTGCTGCCCCGCCGCTTCTGGTGACCGGCCTGATCTGACGGCTCCGGAATCACCGCGACGATGCCACGCTGTCGAAGGTGTGCACGGATCGCGCGAGATGAGTACGCCTTGTCGCCGCGGACCCGGTCCGGCTTGGATCTTGGTCGGCCGGGACCGCTGCGGGCGACCCCAAGGTGGCCCATCAGAATCGGGAACATTGGGGCGTCGCCGGCCTGCCCGGGCCCGACCAGGACGACCAACGGCAGCCCATGACCGTCGACGAGCTGGTGGATCTTCGTACTCAGGCCGCCGCGCGAACGGCCGATCCCGTGATCAGCGGGCTCGGGCAGCAGTTTCTTGTAGTTCGACAAGTCCCCCTGTGACCCGCGGAAGAGTCGTCGCGTGCTGGTGCGCGCGGTTGATCGTGGAGTCCACGCTGACTGCCCAATTGATCTCTCCGGCAGCGTCGGCATCCGCGAGGAGCTCAGCGAGGATGTGATCCCAGGTCCCGTCGCCCGAATAACGGCGGTGCCGCTTCCAGAGCGTTTGCCAAGGCCCGAACGACTCGGGAACGTCACGCCAGGGCGAACCGACCCGGTATCGCCAGATGATGGCCTCGATCACCCGGCGGTCTTGCCGGAACGGGCGACCACGCTTGCCAATCGGCGATGGCAACAGCGGACGGATTCGGTCCCATTGAGCATCCGTCAATTCAGCAGCGCGAGGCACCCGAGTATCATCCCGCGCGCCACCCACCTATTAGGAGACACGCCCTAGGCGGCCTTCGACGGGTCGGGGATCTCCTGCGGCCGGTACTTCGGCAGGCGCGAGGCGGGGATCGCCGCGGCCGCGCTGAGGCCCGCGAGGATCAGGAACCCGAGCTTGAGCGTGTGCAGGCGCTCCTCCTCGTTGAGCGTCACGGCGGCATCGACCTGTTCGGGCGTCGCGGACGTCTGCTCGAGCGTGACGCGGAGGTCGTCGTTGCTGATGAAGTTCACCTGGTCGAGGTCGACCTGGGCGAGGAGTTCGTCGGGCAGGTCGGGATGCTCGGCGGCTGCGCCGGCCACGTTCAGCGTGAGCATGGTGACGAGCAGCGCGCCCATCACGGCGGTGCCGACCGCCGAGGCGAGGTTCTGCGTGGTGCCACGGATCGAGCCGACGTCGCCCGCGAGCTCCTTCGGCGCCGCCGTGACGAGCACGTTGAACACGAGGGTCACGAGTGCGCCCTGGCCGATGCCGAAGACCACGAGCCCGAGGATGGTCGGCAGCGTCTCCCAGTTGTTCGTGACGACGAACGAGAGCCAGAGGAGCGCCGCGGTCGTCAGCGCGAACGAGAACAGCGCGATCGTGCGGGGACTGTATCGGCGGTAGAACCGCACGATCAGCGTCGCCGTGATGAACACCGTCAGGTTGAACGGCATCATCGCGAGCGAGGTGTCGAAGGGCGTGCGACCCTGCACGATCTGGATGTAGGTCGGCACGGTGAAGTTCACCGCGGCCTCCATCGAGACGATGATGAACATCGCGTAGACCGCCGAACGCTCGCGCGCGTGCCCCAGCACGCTGAGGTTCACGAGCGGTTCCTGCCCTCGGCGCATGCGTCGCCTCGTCCAGAGGAAGAACGCCTGTCCGAGGATGAGCCCGACGACCACGAAGATCGGCGCCGGCGAGAGGCCCAGCACGTCGAACGGCGCGCCGTCGTCGGCCAGCAGGATGCCCCACGAGTTCAGGTTGTTGAATCCGAGCGTGAGCAGCACGATCGCCGAGCCGATGAGCAGCGAGGCGACGAGGTCGATGCGCACCGAGCGGTCGCCGCGGTCGGAGCGGAGGCCGAAGCTCAGCGCGAAGACGGCGATCGCGAGGGCGAGCGTGATGAAGAAGATCGGGCGCCACCCGACGAAGGTGCCGAGCGTGCCGCCGATGAGGAAGGCGCTGATGCCCGAGAACGCCCGAGCCGAGCCGAGCGAGCCGACGGCGGTCGCCTGCTGCGTTCCCCGGTAGTTCTCGGCGATGAGGGCCACCAGCGAGGGCACGATGATCGCGGCGGCTGCGCCCGCGAGCACCTGGCCCGCGATCGCCCACCCGATCGTGGGCGCGAGGATCATGATCAGCGAGGATGCCGCGAACACCACGAGCACGCATCGGAAGATGAGCACCCAGCCGATGCGCTGGCCGAGTTTCGCGCCCGTCATCACCAGCGCGGCGACCGCGAGGCCGTAGACGACGATGGTCGTGCTCGCGACGGTCGGAGGCACGCCGAAGTCCTCGACCATGCCGCCGAGCGAGATCGGCAGCGCGGCGACGTTGAACGACATGAGCACCTGGGCGAGGAAGAGGCCCACCATCGGAGCCCACGAGCGGCGCTCCTCGGTGGGGGTCGTCTCGGGTGCGTGTGCGGTCATGGTGCGGATCCCCTCGCTCCGGTGCCCCTTCGGGCCCGGTGCCAGCATGGCGCACGGCGGCGCGGCAGCGCGACACCCGCGCCGGTTCGCGTCGCGTCGGGTCCGGACTCGTCGGGTCTGGCCTCGTCGAGTGGGGCCGGCCCCGTCGGGTCTGGCCGCGGGCCATGGGCGGCGCGTGCCCGCCCGTCAGGTCTGGATGACGGCGACCGGCTCGGTCGTCGGCTGCGGCGAGCCGCCCGCGGGCTCGACCGTGATGCCGACCGCCACACCGGGAGCGAAGTCGCCCTCGAGGATGCGCCAGGTCTCTCCGGCGGCGGCCACGTCGAACGTGCCGGCCGAGATCGCGCCGGCTTCGTCGATGTACCAGAGCTCGTAGGTGTGCTCGTCGCCGAGTGCGTCGAGGCCGTCGGCGAGGATCGCGCTGCGGCCCTGCTCGGCCGACGAGACGAGCGTCACCTCGCCGCCGCCGGTCACCTGCGCGGTCGTCTGCTGCGCGTCGGATGCCGCGGTCAGCGACGCCATCTCGCGCTGCGCGCCCCAGCCGTTCGGGCCGAACCAGCTCGCACCGATGAAGACGCCGGCGACGAGCAGCACGACGGCCGCGGCCGACGACCAGGCGATCGCCATGCGGCGGCGCGCCCGGTGCGCGGCGAGGTCGGCGACGGGAGCAGTTGCGGGGCCCGCGTCGGACACCTGCAGGTCGGGAGCGACGGATGCCGCGGCATCCGCTCGTCGTTCCTGGGGTGCGGAGTCGAGCCGGTCGAACAGGCCGGCCTTGAGCGATGCGGGAGGAGCCACGGGCTCGATCGCGTCGCCGAGGCCGGAGGCGATCGCGCGGAACGCGTCGACCTCGGCCTGCAGCTCGGGGGAGTCGGCGAGGGCGAGCTCGAACCGGGCGCGATCGGGCTCGTCGAGCGCGTCGAGCGCGTACGCGGCCGCGAGGTCGCGGAGGTCGCCGGCGTCGTTCGCCGCGTCGTCAGGTCGGTTCATGTCGTCACCCCCAATACGTCTCGCAATCGGATCATGCCATCCCGCAGCCGGGTCTTCACCGTGCCCAACGGCACTTCGAGTCTCGCCGCGATCTCGGACTGCGTGCAGCCCCCGTAGTAGGCGAGCGAGATGCACTCGCGCTGCGCCGGACTCAGCGACGTGAGCGCCTCGGCGACCTTCTCGTGCTCGACCGCGATCTCGGCCGCCTCGGCGACCTCGTCGACCGGCACCTCGAGATCGCGGATGCCGGTCTTCAGGTCGCGGTCGCGGGACGCCTGCGACGCCCGCACGCGATCGACCGCGCGCCGATGGGCGAGCGTGAGCAGCCACGCGACGGCCGCGCCGCGCTCGGGGTCGAACCGGGCCGCCGTCTGCCATGCCTCGAGGAACACGTCCTGCGTCACCTCCTCGGCCTGCGCGGCGTCGACCAGCACGCGCCGGACGAGGCCGAACACGCGGGCGGACGTCGCGTCGTAGAGGAGCCCGAAGGCTTCGCGGTCGCCCGTCGCCGTCGCGACGAGGAGGTCTTCGAGCGCGCGCGGGTGCTCCCCGGCAAGCTCAGCGACGTCGACCACGGTTCCAAGCATGTCAGAGCGCCGCGGCGTCGTCGGCACCTTGCGCTGCGGCGCGGTTCGTGAGAGGAGGGCATGGCTCATCCGTCGGGCTCGGAGGGGGTCGGATGCCGGTCGGTGCCCGAACCGGCACGGGGGCGGGGAGCGGTGGTCACCGGGGCACCTCGTTTCGCGTGTCACCGGGTGTTCGGAACCGACCGCGGATCCGATTGGATGCGGCACCGGCGTTCTCCCAGAGTTCTGCGGTCGGATGGAAGTCCCGCCGCCCGACGAGAGAGGCCCCCGCGTGAGCGCGACCCCGCCCGTTCCCCCGAAGATCAAGCAGGCTGCACGCCTCAAGCAGGAGCGGGCGGAGGAACGCGCCAGGAAGCTCGAGGAGCACCGGCGGCGCGAGGCCCGTGCGAAGCGCAACCGCCTGATCGGCATCTGGTCGGCCGTCGCGGGCGGAGTCGTGGTCGTCGCCCTCGTCATCACGGCGGTCGTGCTGACCCCGCAGCCGCGGGCCTACTCGGCCGGAGGCGACGGCGCCGCGATCGAGGGCGTCGCGACCTTCGAGAACGAGGCGGCGCACGTCGACGGCCGCGTGGTCTACGAGCAGACCCCGCCGGTCGGCGGCCCGCACAACCCGGCCTGGCTGAACTGCGGCGTCTACACCGAGCAGGTCCCGAGCGAGAACGCCGTGCACTCGCTCGAGCACGGAGCGCTCTGGATCACGTACGACCGGTCGCTCTCCGAGGCGGACGTCGCCGCGCTGCGGGCGAAGCTGCCCTCGACCTACGTGATCCTCTCGCCGTTCGCCGGCCTGCCCTCGCCGATCGTGCTGAGCGGATGGAACACGCAGCTCGCCGTCGACGACGTCGACGATCCCCGCATGGAGGCGTTCATCGAGGAGTACTGGCAGAGCGGTGACGTGCCGGAGCCGGGCGCGCCGTGCACCGGCGCCGTGGACGCACCCGGCAAGGTCGCATGACGCGTCGGAGCGGCGCCGTCGCACGGATGTCGGTCGTCATCGCGGCATCCGTCGCCCTGGTCGTGGTCGCGGTCGTCGCCTTCTCGATCGGTCGGCTCAGCACGCTCGCGGATCCCGCCCCGACGGACTCCAGCGCCGAGGCGGGCTTCGCGCGCGACATGCAGGTCCACCACCTCCAGGGCACCGAGCTCGCGATGATCGTGCGCGACGAGACCGACGATCCCGACATCAGGCTCCTGGCGTACGACATCGCCCGCACGCAGTCGCAGCAGGCCGGGCAGCTGTACGGCTGGCTGCGGTCGTGGGGGCTCCCGCAGGCGGCGCCCGAACCGTCGATGACCTGGATGACCCGGGCACCGCTGGGCTCCGCCGCGCACGACGGCCACGAGGGTGCGGCCCACGAACCCGGCGGGCCGATGCCCGGACTCGCGACCCCGCAGCAGATCGCCGAACTGCAGGCCGCCACCGGGGTCGACGCCGAGCGGATCTTCCTCGAGCTGATGATCGCGCATCACCTCGGAGCGGTCGAGATGGCCGAGGCGGTCCTCGACCGATCGACGAACCCGCTCGTCACGCCGTTCGCGACCTCCGTCGTGACGAGCCAGAACGCGGAGATCGACCTCATGGAGGGCCTGCTCGCCGAGCGAGCCTGACGCCGCTGACGCCGCTGACGCCGCTGACGCCGCCGGCGCCGCAGATGCGGCCGACGCGGTTCCGCGACCGCTAGTCGAGCAGCCCGCGCTGGAACCCCACGGCGACCGCGGCTGCGCGATCGTTGACGTCGAGCTTGGCGTACACGTGCAGCAGGTGGGTCTTCACGGTCGCCTCGCTGATGAAGAGCGCCCCTGCGACGTCGCGGTTCGTCGCACCGGTCGCGATCAGCCGCAGCACCTCGCGCTCACGGGTGCTCAGCGGCGACTCGGGCCGGCGCACCCGCCCCATCAGGCGCATCGCCACCGTCGGCGACAGCACCGCCTCCCCGCGGGCGGCCGCCTCGACCGCGCTCATGAGCTGGTCGCTCGCGGCGTCCTTCAGCAGGTATCCCGTGGCGCCCGCCTCGATCGCCGGGAGCACCTCGCTGTCGGTGTCGTACGTGGTGAGCACGAGCACCCGCGTCGCGAGGCCGAGCTCGGCGAGCCGCTTGATCGCCGTCACGCCGTCCATCCGAGGCATCCGCAGGTCCATGAGGACGACGGCGGGTTCGAGCGCCCGGGCGAGGGCGACGGCCTCGGCGCCGTCGGCGGCCTCGCCCACCACCTCGAAGCGGGCGTCGCCCATGAACATGCCCCGCAGGCCGTCTCTCACGATGGGGTGATCGTCGGCGATGAGGATCCGGATGGCCGTCTCAGTCATGCGTGCTCCTCGGTCGGGTCGGGTTCTCCTGCGGCGGCACCGGCACGCTCGCCGACACCGCGGTGCCCGCAGCGGGTTCGGACTCGAGCGCGAACACCCCGCCGATGCGTTCTACCCGTTGGCGCATCGACGTCAGGCCGAACCCGCCGCCGCCGGCTGCGCGCGCCGGGTCGAAGCCGGTTCCGTCGTCGCGGATGTCGAGCGACACCAGGTCGTCCATGTACGAGAGCGTGAGGCCCACCCGGGTCGGCGCGGCGTGCTTGCCCGTGTTCGCGAGCGCCTCCTGCGCGACACGGAGGAGGGCCACCTCGACCTCGGGATGCAGGGGGCGCACGTCGCCGGTCGTGACGACCTCGACCTCGACGTCGTGCAGGCTCGCCCACTCGGCGGCGACCGCCGCGATCGCCTCGGGCAGCCGGTCGTCGTCGAGCTGCGACGGAGCGATGGCGTGCACCGACCGCCGCGCCTCGGCGAGGCTGTCGCGGGCGAGCCCTGCGGCGTTGTCGAGATGGCGACGCCGGAGGACGTCGTCGCCGAGGTCGGCCGCGCGGTCGGCCGCCTGCAGCTGGGTGATGATGCCGGCGAGCCCCTGCGCGATCGTGTCGTGGATCTCGCGGGCGAGGCGCTGCCGCTCGTCGAGCACCCCGGCCTCGCGGGCCTGCACGAGCAGCTGGGCATGCAGCCCGGCATTCTCGCGGATCGTCTCCTCGAGCTGCGTCACCATGCGCTTGCGCTCGGCGCTGTGCGCGCTCGTGGTGTCGCCGATGCTGCTGAACAGGCCGACGACGGCCACGATGGCGCCGATGAAGAGGAGGTAGGTGAGCACGGCGACGGGGGTCGGGTCGGGGAGGCCGCCCATGAACGTGGTGATGCTGATCGCGGCCGTCGCGGTCAGCCCGACGAAACGCCAGCCGTTGCGGAGGTATTGCCACGAGTGCAGGTATCCGACGAAGCCGAAGAACCCGGCGAACCACATGTCGCGCGTGCACAGCGCGGCGAGGAGCAGCACGAGCCCGATGACGTAGACCGCGCCCGGGGTCCGGCGGCGTCTCATGAACCACATCCAGGCCGCCGTCAGCAGCACGAGCCACAGGGTGATGAGCCGATCGGCCCAGGTGTGCGCACCGGTGAGCAGCGCGAGGGCCGCCGAGGTGGCGAGGAGCAGGTACGGCGCGACGGCCATCAGCCGCAGCAGCCTCTGCTCGCGCAGCTCGAGCTGCCTCGCCGTCGTCCCCGAGATGGCGCTCACTCCCAACGGAAGAACTTGGCCGCCGCGAGGCCGACGACCACCGAGTAGGCGGCCATGACCCCGAGCAGCAGCGGGTCGGGCGCGGCTCCGGTCCAGACGTCGTGCAGGCTCTCGCGGAAGGCGCCGAGCGGGGTGAACTCCCCGATCCTGACCAAGATAGCGGGCATCTGCGGGGCCGGCTGCATGAGCCCCGCGAGATAGGCCATCGGGAAGTACAGGAGCACCCCGATGCCGTTGGCGGCGCGGCCGCTCGGAGCGAGCGCGGCGATGAGCAGGCCCACCGAGAACATCGAGGCCGTTCCGAGCAGGAACACGGCCGTGAAGCCCATGGCGCTCGCGGGAAGCCGGGCGCCGAGCAGCGCGGCGGCCACGGCGAGCAGTGCGCCGCAGCTCACGAGCACGAGCACGAACTGCAGCACGAGCTGCACGGCCAGGAGGCTCGCGGGTCGGACGGGGGTGGTGGACAGCCGGCGCAGGATCCCCTTCTCGCGGTAGGTCGCGAGCGCCGTGGGCATGAGGTACAGCCCGACGAGGCCGATGGCGATGGCGATCGCCATCGGCAGCAGCGTCGTGTCGTCGGGGGAGATCGAGCTGCCGAAGACGACGAGGATGAACAGCGGGATCAGCACGGTGAACAGCGAGCCGGGCTCTCGCACGAGCAGCTTCGTCTCGACGAGGGTGAGCTTGGCGGTGGCGGACATGGGGTCTCCAGACGATGGTCGGCGGATGCTTCGGGGTCGTTCGGTCGGTCGGTGGCGTCGGTCGGGTCGCGGTCAGAGCTCGAACGCGCGCCCGGTGAGGGCGACGAAAGCGTCGTCGAGGGTTCGCCGGTCGATGCGCAGGTCGGTGACGACCAGCCCCTCCCTGGCGAGCACCGAGGTGACGGCCGTGGCGAAGTCGCCCATGCCCGACACCGTGACGACGTCGCCGTCGCGGCGCACCGAGGCGACGTCAGGGAGGTCGCGGATCGCATCCAGGAGGCCGCTCGCCTCGCCGGAGCCCACCCTGAACCGCATCGAGCGCTCGGCGTCCACGCCGTCGATCAGGCGCGCCGGTGTGTCGATCGCGACGATGCGGCCCTGGTTGAGCACGGCGACCCGGTCGCACAGCTCCTCGACCTCGTCCATGAAGTGGCTGACGAGCACGACGGTGACCCCGGTGTCGCGGATCTGCTTGATGAGCTCCCACGTCGCGCGTCGCGCCTGCGGGTCGAGGCCGGTCGTCAGCTCGTCGAGGAACGCGACCTTCGGGTCGCCGACGAGCGCGAGCGCGATGATGAGGCGCTGTTTCTGGCCGCCCGAGAGCTTCGCGAACCGGACGTTCCGCAGCTCCTCGAGCCCCCATTCCTCGAGGAGCCGCCGCCAGTCGCGCGGGTGCCGGTAGAACGACGCGTAGAGGTCGAGCGCCTCCCAGACCTTGAGGTGGTCGGGCAGGTCCGTGTGCTGCAGCTGCACGCCGATGGATTCGTGCAGCCGGCGGGCATCGGCGACGGGATCGAGCCCGAGCACCCGGACCGAGCCCGAGTCCGCGGTGCGCAGCCCCTCGATGATCTCGACCATGGTGGTCTTGCCGGTGCCGTTCGGCCCGAGGATCCCGAAGATCTCTCCCTCCTCGACCGAGAAGGCGACCCGGTCGAGCACGGTGCGGCCGGCGTAGCTCTTGGACAGTTCGGTGACGTCGATGACTGGCATGGCTCAAGCCTCGCGATCGGCGGGCCGAAGCCCATCGACCGGCAGGGCGTCGTTCGGCCGGTGCGGGATGACCTCGGAATCCACCGTTCGGTCGATGCGGGCGCCGGCGCGCGGCATCCGACGATCTCCGTCCGCATCCGTCCGCATCCGTCCAATCCGATCGCCGGCCGCCTCCGAACCCCCGGTGTCGACCCGCTCAGGGCCGGCCCCTACGAAGGAGGAGATCCATGCGATCGACCCGCAGCACCCGTACCGCGCTCGCCGTGTTCTCGATCACGGCCGTCGCCATGCTCGGCCTGGCCGGCTGCAGCTCGGGCGGCACCGGTTCGTCGGAGTCCGACGAGCCCACCACTTCCGAGGAGTCGATGGCTCCCAGCGACGAGGCCATGGACGACGAGGCCATGGACCCGGCCGCAGACCTGGTCGGCCCCGGTTGCGCCGCCTACGCCGAAGCCGTGCCGGACGGCGCGGGCTCGGTCGCAGGAATGGCCGAGGACCCGGTCGCCGTCGCGGCATCCAACAACCCGATGCTGACCACGCTCACCGCGGCCGTGTCGGGCCAGCTGAACCCCGACGTGAACCTGGTCGACACGCTGAACGGTGACGAGTTCACCGTCTTCGCGCCCGTCGACGACGCGTTCGCGAAGATCGACCCCGCCACGATCGAGGGGCTCAAGACCGACTCCGAGACGCTGACGTCGATCCTGACCTACCACGTGGTGCCCGGTCAGCTCTCGCCCGATGAGGTCGTCGGAACTCAGACGACCGTGCAGGGCGGCACGGTCGAGGTGACCGGCTCCGGCGATGACCTGATGGTCAACGACGCCAAGGTCATCTGCGGCGGCGTGCACACGGCCAACGCGACCGTGTACCTCATCGACACGGTGCTGATGCCCGCGATGTAGCCCATCGACGCGGGGCGCCGTCCGGCCGACCGGGCCGCGCGGCGCCCCGCATCGCACGACCGAGTCGCGACGTCCGTCGCGCAACCTGAGGAGGAACCATGTTCAGCACCGTCAACCGCGCCGTCGCATCCGTCTTCGGCGCCGTCTACCTGCTCGTCGGCCTGCTCGGCTTCGCCGTCACCGGCGGTGTCGGCTTCATCGCGACCGAGGGCGGCCTGCTGCTCGGGCTGTTCGCCGTCAACCCGCTGCACAACATCGCGCACCTGCTCATCGGCGGCGCGCTGCTCGTCGCAGGCCTCGCGAACGTCAGGGCCGCGAAGACCGTCAACACCGTCGTGGGCGCCGCCTACCTGCTGCTCGGCATCGTGGGCTTCTTCCTCGTCGGCACCGCCGCGAACATCCTGGCGCTGAACACGGCCGACCACTTCCTGCACCTGGCGAGCGCGCTCGTGCTGCTGGGCGTCGGGCTCGGGGCCGACCGCACGGTGCCTGCGAACCGCACGGCGATGGCCTAGGGAGCCGGCCGTGTCGGCACTGACGCACCTCACGCGGACCTGGCCCGTGTTCGCCGCGCTCGGCGCGGGGCTCGTGCAGCTCGCGGTGGGTGCCGGTGCCCTGGGCGCCCAGGCCTGGGGGAACGCAGTCGGTGCACTCCTGATCGCGGGCGGCGCAGCCGCGCTCGGTTGGGCGGTCGCAGCGCTGCGGACCGGCCGGACGCCCGTGCCGGGCGCCGCGCTCGCCGCGGCCCTGGTGCTCATCGCGGCGTCCGGGGCGCTCGTCGCCTCGGGCGCCGCCTCGGCCATCGGCGTCGCGGTGCTCCCGCTTCTCGCCGCCGACGTGTTCCTGCTCGTCGTCGCGTTCGGAGCGACGGCGACGATCCGGGCCGCCCGGCGTGGCGCCGCGGTGTCCGGTGCCGGAGAGCGGGGAGCGGATGCCGCGGGCGACCGCGAGGCCGATGCATCCAGCAGCCGCGGCATCCGTCGCTCCGCGCTCTCCGTCACCGGCATGCTCGCCGGCGCCGCCCTGGTCGCCGCGCTCGCGACGCCGGCACTCGCCGGCACCCGGGCGGGCGACTCGGCCGTGCCGCACGGCGAGCTGCACCTGCCTGCGGATCAGGGCCACGCGCACTGACGAAGACCCCGTCTGGGCGGCGTGCCGGCGACGTGCGCGGCCCAGGCGGACCAGAGGCGGCCCCGGGACCCCAGACCCGGGGTCGTCTTCTATTCGAAGAGTGATTTCGTAACCACACCCATCCGATGCGTTCGTGCGCGTCGGATGGGTGTTTCGGCGTGCCCGGAATTCCCTCTTGACGAAGAGTTATGAAAAGGCTTTACTAAACTAACTCCAGACCGGACCGACGCGCAGCTGCGCCGATCCCCGTGAGCCGCACCACGTTCCTCCCGCTCCACGGCGTCATGCCGTCACACCCGCGGCGCCCCCGCCGCCCCCCACAGAGGAGATCCACATGCGAACCACTCGACTCGCGGCAGCAGGGGCCCTCGGCCTCGCCGCCGCGCTGACCTTCACAGCCTGCTCCGGCAATGCCGGCGCGACCGGCGCCGATTCCGGGCCGCAGGCCGTGCCCACGACCGACGGCTCGGGCGAGACCCTGACCGTCTGGGTCATGGAGGGCGACTACCAGGACGCGACGCTCGAGGCGATCAACGACGCGTTCACCGAGCAGACCGGTGCGGAGGTCGACCTGCAGATCCAGCAATGGGACGGCATCACCACGAAGATCAGCACCGCGCTCGCGACCGCGACCCCGCCCGACGTCATCGACATCGGCAACACCCAGGTGCCGGGCTACGCCGCCAACGGCGGACTGCTCGACCTCACCTCGTACGAGGACGACCTCATGCAGGGGGCGACCTGGCTCACGGGCCTCGAGGAGCCCGCCCGCATCGACGGCTCCCTCTACGCCGTGCCCGGCTTCGCAGGCACCCGCGCGGTCATCTACAACGCCAAGATGTGGGCGGATGCCGGCGTGACCGAGATCCCCAGCACCTATGACGAGCTGACCGCCGCACTCGACGCGGTCGCGGCCGCCCACTCCGAGGCCGACTTCTCGCCGTTCTACTTCCCGGGCCAGTACTGGCAGTCGAGCATGCAGTTCGTGTGGGACGCGGGCGCCGAGATCGCGACCTCCGACGACGGCACCTGGACCGGCGGGTTCTCGACCCCCGATGGCATCGCCGGGCTCGAGCAGTTCGCCGAGTTCCAGAGCACGTACTCGACCGGGGCCTCGGCCACGCTCGACAACATCACGCCCGACCAGAACCAGATCTTCGCCGACGGCAAGACCTCGGCGATCCTGAACACCGGCGGCGGCATCGCGGGCATCAAGAAGGCGAACCCCGAGATCACCGACGACATGCTCGGCACCTTCCCGCTGCCCGGTCTCTCGGGCGAGCAGCAGCCGGCCATGCTCGGCGGTTCGGTCTGGGGCATCGCCGCGAAGACCCAGAACCACGACCTCGCGCTCCAGTGGGCGAAGATCGCCGGCAGCCCCGAGATCCAGGAGGACTACGTCTACGGCGTCGACGGCTGGATCCCGAACAGCGTCGAGGGCATCGAAGCCGCGCAGGCCGACGGCCTCTCGCCGCTGCAGGCGGGCTTCTTCCAGGCCGCGCTCGTGTCGAAGGCGACCCCGGGCGCCGCGAACTGGCCGACCATCGAGGGCGACAAGTCCATCGCCGAGCTCTTCGGTGCGGTGGCCTCGGGCGCGAAGACGGCCGAGGAGGCCGCCGAGGAGTTCGACGCCCACCTCGCCGACGTGCTGAACGACTGAGCGGGCGAACGGATGAGCACGAGACACGACCCGAGGGCGGCGGCATGACCGTGACCGCCGAACCGCTCACGGTCGAACAGGGCGTCGCCGCGGTGGGGGATTCACCGCGGCGACGCCCGCCCCGGGGCATCCGTCGTCGCCCGACCACGGCGCCGATCTGGCTGCTCTCGCCCGCCGGGCTCGTGATGGCCGTCGTGACCCTCACGCCCATCGTGCTGCTCGTGCTCATCTCGTTCACCGACTACGACCAGCGCTCGCTCTTCACCGGCGAGTTCTCGTTCGTCGGCGTCGCCCAGTACGGGGCGATCTTCGCCGATGCGGACTTCTGGTGGTCGCTCCTGCGCACCGTCGGATTCACGGTCGCGATGGTGCTCGGCAGCGTGGTCATCGGCATGGGGGTCGCCCAGCTCATGACCCGCCTCGGAACGGTCATGCGCTACGTCGTGACCGTCGTGCTGATCTGCGCGTGGGCGATGCCGAACGTCGCCTCGTCGCTCGTGTGGAACTGGCTGTTCCAACCCGGCTACGGGGTCGTCAACTGGCTGCTCACGCAGGTCGGCGTCTTCGGCGACCTGACGGATGTCGCCTGGTCGCGGCATCCGGTGCTCGCGGCCGTGAGCATCTGGGCGCTCATCGTCTGGCAGGCCGTGCCGTTCATCGCGCTCACGCTCTACGCCGCGCAGGTGCAGGTGCCGCCCGAGTACTCCGAGGCCGCTCGCCTCGACGGGGCGGGCGAGTGGACGATCTACCGCTCGATCACGCTCGTGTTCCTGCGGCCGACGCTCGGACTCATCACCATCCTCTCGATCATCTGGGACTACAACGTGTTCAACCAGATCTGGCTCATCTCGCAGGGCGGGCCCGACGACCTCACCACCACGCTCGGCATATTCACCTACAAGACGGCGTTCGTCGGATTCGATCTCGGCGGTGGCGCCGCCGTCTCGGTCGTGACGACGCTCATCCTGCTCGGGCTGACCGCGGTCTACATCCGCAACCTGGTGCGAACGGGGGAGGAGCTGTGAGCGCGGCCGCCGGAACGACGGCGCACGACGGCACGGCCGCGGCCCGAGGCATCCGCTCGTCGACGTGGCGCGCGAGGCGGCCGAGGCGGCCCCGTTGGGCGAGCAACCTCATCGCGGTCGCCTTCTGCGCGGTGTGGATCTTCCCGGTCTACTGGATGGTGAACACGGCGTTCAAGCCGCGCGAGGAGATCCTCACCCCGACCCCGCTCTTCCTCCCCCGCAGGCCGTCGCTCGAGAACTTCGTCGTGGCGGTGACCCAGACCGGGTTCCTCACCGACCTCGGCAACAGCCTCATCGTCGTGACGGGCACGGTGCTCATGTCGATCGTGCTGGGCTTCTTCGCCGCGGCCGCCCTGTCGCGGTTCCGCTTCGGCGGACGGCGGGCGATCCTCGTCGTGATCCTCGCCGTGCAGATGCTGCCGGGCACGGCGCTGCTCATCCCGACGTTCCTGATGTTCAACTCGATCGGCCTCCTCGGCACGTTCCTCGGCCTCGTGCTCGCGTACGTCGCGGCCGTGCTGCCCTTCTCGATCTGGGTCATGCGCGGGTTCTTCGTCGCGATCCCCGACGAGATCGAGGAGGCCGCGCGCATGGACGGCGCGGGCACCTGGCGCGTGCTCGCGAGCATCTGGTTCCCGCTCGTCGGCCCGGGCGTCATCGCGACGAGCATCTTCGCGTTCATCGCCGCCTGGAACGACTACCTCGTCGCCTACACGTTCATGAAGGACCAGGCGATGTACACGCTGCCGGTCTGGCTCGCCTCGTTCACGACCCCGACCGCGGGCACCGACTTCGGCGGCCAGATGGCGGGATCGGTGCTGTTCTCGCTGCCCGTGATCGTGTTCTTCCTCATCATCCAACGCAACCTCGTCGCGGGCATGTCGGCCGGCGCCGTGAAGGGCTGACCCGTATGTTCCTCCCCCGTCCGCAGCACGTCTCGGCACCCGAACGACACGACGACGCAGAGCCCTTCGTGCTCGATCGGTCGACATCGATCGCCGTCCCGACCGCGCTCCGAGGCGTCGCCGAGTGGCTGGCCGCCGAGGTGCGCCCGGCGACCGGGCTGCCGATGCCGGTCGTCGAGATCGATGAGGCGACGGATGCCACCGCCTCCGGCGGCATCCGCCTCGCGCTCGACGCGGCGCTGGCCGAGGAGGCGTATCGGGTGCGCGTCGGGCGCGACCGCATCGACGTCGTAGGCGGCGGCCCCGCCGGCGTCTTCCGCGGTGCGACGACCCTGCTGCAGTCGTTTCCGCCCGAGATCCACCGCCGCGCCCGGGTGGGCCGCGCGGCGTGGACCCTGCCGGCCGTCGAGATCGCGGACGCGCCCCGGTTCGGCTGGCGCGGCACCATGCTCGACGTCGTGCGGCACTTCATGCCGAAGCGCGACGTCATGCGGTTCATCGACCTGATGGCCGTGCACAAGCTCAACGTGCTGCACCTGCACCTGACCGACGACCAGGGCTGGCGCATGCAGATCAACAAGTACCCGCGCCTCACCGAGGTCGGGGCGTGGCGGCACGAGAGCCAGGTGGGCGCCGACCCCGACGGCCCGGGCGACGGGCGGCCGCACGGCGGCTTCTACACGCAGGACGACCTGCGCGAGCTCGTCGCCTACGCGGCGGAGCGGTTCGTGACGATCGTGCCCGAGATCGAATCGCCCGGGCACGTGCAGGCGGCGCTCGCGGCGTACCCCGAGCTCGGCGTGCGCGACGTGGAGCCGGGGCCGCTCGACGTGTGGCCCCGCTGGGGCATCGACGAGAACGTGCTGAACGCCGAGGAATCGACGGTGCAGTTCTTCCTCGACGTGTTCGACGAGGTCATGGACGTCTTCCCGAGCACGATCCTCGGGGTCGGCGGCGACGAATGCCCGCGCGTCCAGTGGCGCGAGAGCCCGCGCGTGCAGGAGCGCATGCGCGAAGTCGGACTGGCCGACGAGGCCTCCGTGCAGTCGTGGTTCATCGGCCGCATCGCGGCGCACCTCGCCCGGCGCGGACGTCGGGTGTTCGGGTGGGAGGAACTGCTCGAGGGCGACCTCGTCGGCGACGCCGTCGTCGCCTCGTGGCGCGGGGCGGCGGCCGCGGCCATCGCGGCCCGACTCGGCTACGACGTGGTCGCATGCCCCGACGACGTGGTCTACCTCGACTACCGGCAGTCGGATGCCGCGGACGAGCCGATCCCGGTGTCGATCCCGGTCACGGTGCTCGACGCCTACCGGTTCGACCCCGTGCCGCCAGGGCTCGACGAGGAGGCGGCGGGCCACGTGATCGGCGGGCAGGCCAACATCTGGACGGAGTACATGGACTCGGCGCGGACGGTCGACTTCTTCGCGTTCCCCCGGCTCAGCGCGATCGCGGAGGTGCTCTGGTCGGGCCCCGGCGGAGACGAGGCCGAGTTCGTCGACCGGCTCGAACGACACCTCCGTCGACTGGACGCCCTGGGCGTCGAGTACCGCCGCACCACCGGACCCCAGCCGTGGCAGCGACGGCCCGGCATTCCCGGTCGACCGGAGACGCGCGCCGAACGGAGCCGACACGTCGCCGCGCTCCTGGCCGGACTTCCGAGCGCCTGAGCGGCCCGCACGCGAAGATGGAGGCATCCGCGCCCCGCCCGGGGACCGGTCCGAGAGGAGCACCCGCATGAGCCGCACACCCGGCAGCGGCGGCGCAGACCTGCGCAGCATGAACGCGCGTCAGGTGCTCGGGGCGCTGCACGGCCGAACCGTGCCGATGACGGTGGCCGAGCTCGCCGCCGCCGTGCGCCTGACCCGGCCGACCGTCGAGGCGGCGCTCGCCGAGCTCGCCGGCCTGGGATGGGTCGAGGACCTCGAGCCCGAGGCCTCGCCCAACCGGGTCGGACGGCGTGCGCGACGCTACCGGTTCAACGCCGATGCCGGACTGCTCATGGGCGTCGACGTCGGCCCGCATGCGGTGACGTGCCTCATCGCCGACCTCTGCGGGGCGGTGCTCCACTCCGAGCAGGAACGCTACGACGACCACGGCGATGCGGCGACCGCGTGGGCCGTGATCCGCGCGGTCGTCGATCGGGCGATCGCCGCCGTGCCCGAGCGTCCGCTGCTCGCGACCACCGTCGGCGTGCCCGCGGTCGTCGGCCCCGACGGCGCGATCGCGTACTCCGTGGTCGTGCCCGGGTGGCTCAGGGCCGACATCCCCTCGCTCATCACGACCTCGTTCCCGTCGGAGGCGACGTACTTCGACAACGACGTGAAGCTCGCGACGCTCGCCGAGGCCGAGTGGGGGCGCCTCGCCGGCGCCGAGCACGCGATCTTCCTGCTCGCCGGCCGGCAGATCGGCGCGGGCCTCATCGTCAACGGCCGCCTCACGAGGGGCGCGAACGGAGCGGCGGGCGAGATCGGCGGCCTCGACTCGGTCGACTGGGCCTCGGCGCCCCTGCGCCTCACCGACTCGTTCGAGCCGCGCATCCCGATCGAGGAGATCTTCGAACGCGCCGCCGGCGGCGACCCCGAAGCGGTCGGCGCGGTCGCGGTCTTCGCCAGGGACCTCGCCGAGGGCGTCGCGGCGCTCGCGCTCACGGTCGATCCGGAGATCGTCGTGATCTCGGGTGAGGCCGCGCTCGCCGGCGATGCGTTCCTCGTGCCGTTGCGTCGGGCGCTCTCGTCGCTGGCGCTGTCGACGCCGCGGGTCGAGCGCTCGTCGCTCGACACCCGTGCGGTCGCGCTCGGTGCCGTGGCCCGATCGCTCGACCACCTGCGCGCGTCGGTGCTCGAGCTTCCGGCTCCCTGACGCGGGCGCCTCAGACGAACGGCTCGACGTCGACCGGGGCCCGGAGCGCGGCCGAGGCGCGCATGTCGGCCTCGCGCTCAGCGCGGTTCTTGCGGATCATACGGTCGTCGCGCAGCGGCAGGTGCAGGTGCTCCTCGGCGGGGATGCCGGCCCGGAGCTGCCTGACGCGTTCCATCTCGGTGTCGAGCACCGCGCCGAAGACGATCGCGAGGTTCGACAGCCACCCCCAGAGCAGGAAGGCCACCGCTCCGCCCAGCACGCCGTAGTTGCGCTCATACGTGTCGAACCCGAACACGTAGATGCCGAAGAGCACGGTGGTGACGACCCAGGCCAGCACGGCGGCCACGGCCCCGACGCTGAACCACCGCAGGTTGCGGCGCTTCACGTTCGGCGTGGCCCAGTACAGCAGCCCGATGGTCGCGGCCAGCAGCACGAGCGCGACCGGCACCTTCGCGAGGTCCCACCAGAACACGACGCCCTCGTCGAGCCCCAGCGTGCGCGCGACGCCGTCGGCGACCGGGCCGCTCAGCAGCACGAGGAGGCCGACCGTCGCGCCGAGTGCGAGCACCACGGCCGCGGCGAGGACCATGCGCGGCCGCGACTCCCAGAACGGGCGACCCTCCTGCACGTGGAGGATGCGGTTCATGCCCCTGCCGAAGACGCCGAGGAACCCGGAGGTCGACCACAGCGCGCCGACCGCGCCGACGACGATCGCCGTCCACTGGTGCGAGGCTCCGAGCAGCTGGTCGACCGGCTCCTTCAGCGCCGTGGCGAACGTGTCGCCGCCGAGATCGGCGAGCGTGCGGAGCACCTCACGGGCGACGTCTTCGGCCGTGCCGAAGAGGCCGAGCACGGCGAGCCCCGCGAGCGCGGCGGGGAACAGCGCCAGCACCGCGTAGTAGGTGAGCGCGGCGGCGATGTCGGCGCCCTGGTTGATGCGGAACTCGTGCCACGTGCGAACCATGACGACGCGCCACTCGTGCCTCGAGACCTTCACCGGGGAATCGTCGTGCGTCATCAGCGCCCTCCTGCAGCCGTCGACGGCCGGACGGCGGACTCCTCGATGATGGCATGTCGGGCGTACCCGCGCATGGCCCCGGCCTCAGCCCAGGTGCTCGTGCAGGAAGGCGCCCACGCGGGCCCGCATGGCCTCGTCGAGGATGCCGATCGAGTGCTCGGCGCCCGCGCTCACCGCGAGCTCGACCGGCACGCCCGCCGAGGCGAGGTCGGCCGCGAACCGGCGCGACTGTGCGAGCGGCACGACCTCGGACTCGGCGTGCACGACGAGGAACGGCGGGTCGCTCGGGTCGGCGAAGGTCGCGGGCGAGGCATCCGTCGCCTGGGGGCACGCGTCGGCGTCGGCGTCGGGCTCGCAACCGAGGTACTCCGCCACGATGCCGCGCAGCCAAGGCGAGGCGCCGTCGGCGGTGAGCTCTGCAGAACCGAGGCCGACGGGCCCGGAGATCTCGGCGACCGCGGCGACGCGCGCGCCCGAGTCGAGTGCGCCCTCGCCGCGGGCGCCGAGCAGGGCGGCCAGGTTGCCGCCCGCGGACCCGCCGAAGGCCCCGATGCGGGCGGGGTCGATGCCGAAGCGGGCGAGCTGCTCGGGCTCTCGGAGCCACGACACCGCGAGCGAGACGTCGTCGATGGCCGCGGGGAATCGCACGTCGGGCACCAGGCGGTAGTTCACGGATGCCGCGACGAAGCCCTCGCTCGCGAGCCACGCGCAGACGTTGCGCCAGTCGGCGTTCGCCTTGTCGCCGCGCGCCCAGCTGCCGCCGTGGATCGACACGACGGCGGGCAGCAGCCCGGCGTCGTCGGCGGCGAGCACGGCCGCGGTCTGCGACGGACGGCAGACGTCGAGCGTCAGCAGCGTGCCGTCGTCCTGTACGCCGTACTCGAGGTCCTCGTCGATGCGGATGCCGTCGGGTGCGTGGAACGTGCGGATGCCGACCTGGGCGACCGTGCCCGAGAGCTCGCTCGCGGCATCCGCCCCGCTCGGATCGATCTCGCGCAGCTCGCGATGGAAGCCCGAGAGAGCGGCCACGCCGACGACCGCCACGAGGGCGGCGAGGGCGGCGGCGCCGAGTCGACGTGCTCGAGGGCGACCGCCTGCGGTTCGGGTCGAGGTCACGGCGGGCTCCGGTCAGGGGTGCAGTGATGCTACTCCCGACTCGCCCTGCGGCCGAATCGAACACGAGCGCGCCTCGGGATCGGCGACGGAACGGCTGGTGCACGGCGGTTTCCCAGCGGCATCCGCTAAGCTTCTGAAGTCGGTTCTGGACACCGCACATGTCGTGCGGATGGGTTTGTGAGTCCAAAGGGCCGGTTTCGCGTCATCAGGTCGCGAATAGTCACCGTATGTGAACGGCCCCGGTCGACGATGTTCCGGGTTCTCAGTCATGCTTCGCGCCCCGTGCGCGCGGCCATGCTGCCATGTACTTCGAGTAACCCAGAAAGCATCTCCATGCCCAAGAACAAGAAGCCCGCCGGCGGACGCCCGGCCAAGAACTTCGATCCCTCGTACGCCGGCGGCGGCAAGGGCCGCCCGGCGCGCGCCGGCGGCGCCAAGCCCGGCTCCCGCAGCGCCGGCCACCGCGGCTACCGCCCCGAGGAGCCCGACGCCCCCCGCGCGAAGGACCGCTGGTCGCGCGACGAGCGCGTCGCCGCCGGCCGCACGCCGCACCGCGCCGACCGCGACGGCCGCGCCGACCGCTCCACGCGCGACGGCCGCTCCGACCGCGCGCCCCGCGAGGGCGACCGCGGTGCCCGCCACTACCGCGAGGAGCGTGCGCCGCGCTCGTTCGACCGGAACGACCGCCCCGCGCGCTCGTACGACCGTGACGAGCGTGCACCGCGTCGTGACTTCGACCGCAGCGACCGTGCGCCGCGCTCGTTCGACCGCAACGACCGTCCGGCGCGCTCGTACGACCGTGACGAGCGTGCACCGCGTCGTGACTTCGACCGGAACGACCGCCCGGCTCGTTCGTTCGACCGCAACGACCGTCCGGCGCGTTCGTACGACCGTGACGAGCGTGCGCCGCGTCGCGGGTTCGACCGGAACGACCGCCCGGCTCGTTCGTTCGACCGCAACGACCGACCCGCTCGTTCGTTCGACCGTGACGAGCGTGCGCCGCGTCGCGGGTTCGACCGGAACGACCGCCCCGTGCGTTCGTACGATCGTGACGAGCGTGCGCCGCGTCGCGAGTTCGACCGCAACGACCGCCCCGCTCGTTCGTTCGACCGTGACGAGCGTGCGCCGCGTCGCGAGTTCGACCGCAGCGACCGCGCGCCCCGTTCGTTCGACCGCAACGACCGCCCGGCCCGCCGCGACTTCGACCGCCCCGGGTTCCAGGACTCCGAGCGTCGCCCGTCGAGCTTCTACCCGGCCAAGGACGCCGGCAGTCGCTTCACCCCGAACGACGACGTCGTGCTCGAGCGCCTCGAGGCCGAGGCGATCCAGGCCGGCGACGTCGACGGCGTGAGCTTCGCCGACCTCGGCCTCGGCAACAACGTCGTGCGTGCCCTCGCCGACCTCGGCGCCGCGTCGCCGTTCCCGATCCAGGCCGCGACGATCCCCGTCGTGCTCGAGGGTCGCGACGTGCTCGGCCGCGGCAAGACCGGCTCGGGCAAGACCATCGCCTTCGGCGCACCCACGGTCGAGCGCCTCATGAAGCTCTGGGCCGAGTCGGGCAAGGCCGGCGGCAAGCGCCAGATGGGCCGTGCCCCCCGCGCCCTGATCCTCGCCCCGACGCGCGAGCTCGCGCTGCAGATCGACCGCACCGTGCAGCCGATCGCGCAGAGCGTGGGCCTCTTCACGACCCAGATCTACGGCGGCGTGCCCCAGGGCCGCCAGGTCGGTGCGCTCCAGCGCGGCGTCGACATCGTCATCGGCACCCCCGGCCGCATCGAGGACCTCATCGAGCAGGGTCGCCTCGACCTCAGCCAGATCGCCGTCACGGTGCTCGACGAGGCCGACCACATGTGCGACCTCGGGTTCCTCGAGCCCGTGCAGCGCATCCTCCGCCGTACGGCCGAGGGCAGCCAGAAGCTCCTCTTCTCGGCGACCCTCGACACCGGCGTGGCCGCGCTCGTCGACGAGTTCCTCGTCGACCCGGCCGTGCACGAGGTCGCCGGCGAAGACCAGGCATCGTCGACCATCGAGCACCGCGTGTTCGTGATCGAGAACCGCGAGAAGCGCGACATCGTCGCCCAGCTCGCGAACCGCAAGGGCAAGACCCTCGTCTTCAGCCGCACGCGCGCGTTCGCCGAGGACCTGACCGACCACCTCGAGGACTACGGCATCCGTGCCGTGGCGCTGCACGGCGACCTCAACCAGTCGCGTCGCACGCGCAACCTGCAGCAGCTCACCTCGGGCCGGGTCGACGTGCTCGTGGCGACGGATGTCGCGGCACGCGGTATTCACGTCGACGACATCGACCTCGTGATCCAGGCCGACGCGCCCGACGAGTACAAGACCTACCTGCACCGCGCCGGCCGTACCGGCCGGGCGGGCAAGGAGGGTCGCGTCGTCACCCTGATCCCGCGCAACCGCCAGCGCCGCATGACGGAGCTGCTCGACCGCGCCGAGATCGACGTCGACTTCGAGTTCCTCGCGTTCGGCGACGAGGCGTTCCCCGAGGACCACGCCCCGAAGGCCGCTCCCACCGCCGCGGCGGAGCAGCCCGACACCGCCGACGTCCCCGACGTGCTCGAGGAAGCCGACGAGACGATCGAGGCCGATGACGAGTCCGGCACGCCCGAAGCCGAGCCGTCCGACGAGCCGACGGCCGTCTGAGGCATCCGTCACCCGAAGTCGAACGGGCCCGCGTCGTGCTGACGCGGGCCCGTTCCGCGTGCCGGGGGCGTGGGCGCTCGGACGCTCGCTAGGCTCCCGAGGGGCAGGGTGCCCGGCACCACGATGCAGAGGCGGTGCACGATGGAATTCTCGACGCTGCTCGCCGCGAGCGACGACCTGGTCGCCACGCAGGACTACTCCGGGTCGATCTGGGGGAGCCTGGTCGGCTACGTGATCTGGGCGATCGCCCTCTGGCTCGTCTTCGCGAAGACCGACTACCCCGGCTGGGCGGCGATCGTGCCGATCTACAACGCCTACGTGCTCGTCAAGATCGCCGGGTACCACGGCGCGACGGTGCTGCTCTACCTGATCCCGATCGTGAACATCGTCTTCTCGATCTTCGTGGCGTTCCGGGTCGGGGCCGCATTCGGCAAGGGCGGTGCGTTCAGCTTCTTCCTGCTGTGGCTCTTCTCGTTGATCGGGTACCTGATCATCGGGCTCGGCTCGTCGAAGTACGTCGGACCCGGCGGGCGCGCCGCGGTCGCCTGAGCCACCTGTTGACCGGGCCCGCTTCCCGGGTGGGCGCACCCACCCGGAAGCGGGCCTGTTCTGCGCCGGGGCTCGCCGTTAGCATGAGCGCGACACGCCTTCGACGCCGACGATGCGCGGCTGAGGTCAGGGGCGAGATGTGGAGGGCACGACATGGTCGACGACGGCAACCCGCAGCAGACGCCTTCCGAGCAGCCGACGCCGCCCGAGCAACCCACGGCGCCGCCCGTGCAACCGGCGCCGGCGGGAACCACGCCGGCCGGAACCGGCACCGCGCCCGTCGGCGCGGACTCCGGGCGCCAGCCCGCCGGGGTGACCGCCGCGACCCTCATCTGGGTCGGCGTCGCCGTGGTCGTGCTCTCGTTCGTGGCGGCGTTCCTCGGCTCGTGGCTGGCAGGGTCCGCAGAAACCGAAGCGGTGGCCTCGCCGACCCCGACGCCCGAGGTGGTCGACGAGGCGGCGTACGAGGAGGCCCTCGACGAGATCCTGCCCGCTGGGTCGGCCGTGCGGGCCGGAACCGGAGCGCCCGAGGAGGGCAAGGGCCACGAGGGCGACGTCTACATCGACCTCGAGACCTCCGACGTGCACTACTTCCAGGACGGCGCGTGGGAGCTCGTGGGCAACATCCGCACCTCTGCCGCGGAGAACCTCACCGGCGCGACCGGCGCGACGGGTGAGACCGGTGCCACCGGTGAGACGGGAGCAACCGGGGCGACCGGCGAGACCGGCGCCACGGGCGAGACCGGCGCGCCGGGTGCGCCGGGCACCCAGGTGCTGCTCGGCGTCGGCGAACCCGATCCGACGACGTGCGCCGCCGACGGCGACGTGTACGTCGACACCGAGACGACCTCGTTCTACGAGTGCGACTCGGGGGTGTGGACGCTGTTCGGCCCGCCGGCCGACACGACGCCGACGCCGGCGCCGACCGAGGAGTCCGCCCCGGAGTGACCTGATTCCTGCCCCGGAATCCGCCCCGCAGCGACCTGACTCTCTCCGCGGAGTGACCTGAATCCCGCGCTCGAAGTGACCTGAATCCCCGCCGTGGAGCAGCCCGGCGGGAGTCCGGCCGTCTCCGCGTGGTCCGCGGCCGGCGGCCTCGCGCGGTCAGCGCTCCGAGGCCCGCGGTCCGCGGGGTACAACGTTTACCTACAGCGACATCCTGAAAATCGCTCGACACGGCGGGTCTATCTCCGATATGTTGACGTCAACATCTGAATGTTGACGTCAACATTCCTGATCGAAAGAGACAACGGTGTCCCATTTGACCTCACGCGCGCGTCGCGGGGTGGCAGTCGCCATCGCCGCCACAGCACTCGTCGGATCCGTGCAACTCACCGCGTTCCCCGCTGCCGCGGCCGAACCCGACGCGGTGCTCACCCCGAACCCGGCGGTCACCGGCCCCGCGTTCGACGGCTGGGGCACCAGCCTCGTCTGGATGGCGAACGCCACGGGCGACTACCCGGCAGAGCTCCGGACCGAGCTCATCGACCAGCTCTTCGGCGACGACGGGCTCAACCTCAACATCGCCCGCTACAACATCGGCGGCGGCAACGCGAGCGACGTCGCCGACTACCTGCGCGCGGGTGGAGCGGTCGACGGCTGGTGGAACGCCGATGCACCGCTGACCGACGACCAGGGCGCGATCCCGAGCACGTACGCGGACCGCGACCGCTACCTCGCCGCATGGACCGGCGACGAGGCATCCGACTACGACTTCACCGCCGACGCCACGCAGCTCGCGTGGGTGGACGAGATCAAGGACCGCGTCACGAAGTGGGAGGCGTTCAGCAACTCGCCGCCCTACTTCATGACCGAGAGCGGCTACGTCTCGGGCGGATTCGACGCGAACGCCGAGCAGATCAAGCCCGGGGCGATCGGGAAGTTCGCCACCTACCTGAAGACCGTCGCGCAGCACGTCGAGGACACGACGGGCATCAGCTTCGACACCATCGACCCGCTGAACGAGCCCAACACGAACTACTGGGGCACGACGCTCGACGGTGCGGGCAAGCCGATCGGAGGCCGTCAGGAGGGTGCGCACGTCGGGCCGGCCATGCAGGCGCAGGTGCTCACCGCACTCGCGGCCGAACTCGCCGAGGGCGACACCACCACCGAGGCATCCGTCTCCGGTCCCGACGAGACCAACCCGGGCCGGTTCGTGACCGACTGGGAGGACTGGACGCCCGAGGCCAAGGCCGCCGTCGACCAGCTCAACGTGCACACCTACGGCACCGGCGACCGACTCCGGGTGCGGGACATCGCCAAGGCCGCCGACAAGCCGCTCTGGATGAGCGAGGTCGAGGGCAACTGGGGCGGCAACGGGTGGAACCCGTCGTCGATCGAGAACGGCCTCGGGATCGCCCAGCACGTCACCGACGACCTGCGCGAGCTCGACCCGTCGGCCTGGGTGCTTTGGCAGCCCGTCGAGGACCTCTACAACATGGAGAAGACCGAGAAGCTCAACTGGGGCTCGGTGTTCATCGACTTCGACTGCAACGCCGACGGCGACTCCGAGCGGCGCATCGCCGACGGCGACGCCGACCCGTCGTGCAAGGTCGTGACCAACACGAAGTACGACACCCTCCGCAACTTCACGCACTACATCGAGCCCGGTGATCGCGTCGTGCCGACGAGCGACGCGAACACCACCTCTGCGGTCAAGGCCGATGGCGCCGGCGCCGTGCTCGTGCACACGAACACCTCGACCTCGGCGCGCACCGTGCGCGTCGACCTCTCGCGCTTCGGCGAGATCGCCGCAGGCGCCACCGTCACGCCGATCGTGACGACCCAGTCGCCCGCCGACCAGCCCTCGGCGAACGCGCTCGTGGCCGGAGCCGCGGTCGCGGTCGACGCGGCGACGAAGTCGGCCCTGCTCACGGTGCCCGCCAAGTCGGTCACGACCTTCGTCGTCGACGGAGCGAGCGGCACGGCCGCCGATGCACCCGCACTCCGCGACGGCGAGAGCTTCCGGCTGACCGGGGCGCAGAGCGGCAAGCCCGTGACTGCCACGACCGGCTCGCCCTCGACCGTGCTCGGCGGTTCCACCGACGACGCCGCGGCCCAGGTGTGGACCGCGACGCGCATCGCCGAGGGCGACGGCACGGCGCGCGACCGCTTCGTGCTCCGCCTCGCCGACGGCCGGGCCCTAGTCACGAACGGCAACAGCACCGCGCTGCGATCCGTCAGCGACGAGGAGGCCGCGACGGACGCCGCGGCGCAGTGGCTCGCGAGCTCGACCGACGGCACGCGATTCACGCTGCTGAACGCCGCCCGCGAGCGCGTGCTCGACGTCTCGGGTCAATCCACGTCGGCCGGCGCGACCGTCGGGCTCTGGCAGTCGAACGGCGGAGCGAACCAGCAGTTCACGCTCGACGTCCCCGCGACCGAGACGGGCGGCGACTTCCCCGAAGCCACCCTCGAGGAACTCGTGGCGCGCGACTTCACCCTCTACTTCGCCAACAGCGGGGCGGTCACCACCGACGCCGTCGCCAAGAGCGACCGCATCGGCCTGTACCAGACCCGCTCCGACCAGCCGTACGGCATCGATGCGGCGACCGGCGCGAGCTGGGGCTACGTCGCGAGCGCCACGTCCAACCCGGTCAAGGGCAACTCGAGCACCTCGACCGCCAGGACCGACACGATCCTGGTCGACCAGGAGCCGAGCGGGGCGACGCTCGCGAACCGCGAGGTCGGCTACGGCTTCGACCTGCCCGACGGGGAGTACGAGCTCACGTTCGGCTTCGACATGCCCTCCGGATGGGCGGCACGCCCGGTCGAGCTGCGCGCCGAGGGCCAGGTGCTCGCGAGCGTCACGGCCGGCGACTCGCTCGTCGAGCGCACCTTCCCGGTGACAGTGGACGACGGACGACTGGATGTCTCGGTGCACAGCGCCGCCGGGCGCACCAACGCCTTCCTCGACCCGGCGGTGAACTACGTGATCGTCAAGGCACCCGCCGAGTGGACCACCGCGCTGCTCGCCGAGAAGCTCGCGCAGTCCGAGGCATCCGACGGGGTGGACTACACCGAGGCGAGTCTCGACGAGCTCGAGGCGGCGCGCGAAGCGGCACAGCAGCTCGTCGACGAGGCATCCGACGACGACGCCGCCATCGAAGCGGCATACGACCGGCTCAAGGCGGCCTTCGAGAACCTGCTCGAGGCGATCCCCGCCTACACGAGCTTCCGTCCGGGGCAGGAGTGGCGCGACACCAGCGGCACGATCATCCAGGCGCACGGCGGTCAGGTCGTCCCCTCGACCGATGACGAGGGGAAGACGATCTACTACCTCTACGGCGAGGACCGCACCAACGGCTACCACTCGGCGCCGGGCGTGCACGTGTACAGCTCGTACGACCTGTACAACTGGACCGACCGGGGGCTCGCGCTGCGCACGCTCACGTCGAAGGAGCAGTTCGACGACCCGTACTTCGAGGAGCTCTACGGCGACTACAGCCAAGCGCAGAAGGACGCCGTCTACCGCGACCTCGGCACCGTGCCGGTCGCGGGCGTGACGCCGCCGATCATCGAACGACCCAAGGTCATCCACAACGAGCAGACCGGCAAGTGGGTCATGTGGGCGCACATGGACGGCCCGTCGGCGACCTCGACCGCGCAGTACGCCAAGGCCCGCGCAGGCGTCGCCGTGTCGGACTCGCCCTTCGGCCCGTTCCGGTACATCGACAACTACGCGCTGAACTCCTCGCCCGACGGGTGGGGCGACCCCGGAATGGCGCGCGACATGAACCTCTTCGTCGACGACGACGGAACCGGATACATCATCTACTCGAGCGAAGACAACGCGACGATGTACATCTCGAAGCTCGACGAGGAGTACACCGCGCTCGCGACGCCCGCCGACGAGGCGGTGCAGGGGGTGGACTACAACCGCATCTTCCCGGGTGCGTCCCGCGAGGCACCGGCGCTGTTCAAGCACGACGGCCGGTACTTCCTGCTGACCTCGGGCACGAGCGGGTGGGCTCCGAACCCGACGAAGGTGGCGACCGCCACCGACCTGATGGGCGCCTGGACCGACCAGGGCGACCCGTTCCCGTGGTGGGCGCAGTCCAACTCGTGGAACACGCAGCCGACCTCGGTGATCCCGGTGGATCCCGAGCACGGCAAGTACATCTACATGGGCGACCGCTGGAACGGCGGATCCGACTCGGCGCTCGCGAACGCGCCGCTCGTCTGGCTGCCGATCAGCCTCGGCGAGGGCGGCGACTCGCTCGCGGTGGAGGTGTACGACGAGTGGACGCTCGAGGACCTCGACGGGTGGACCGAATGGAACGTCTCCGGCGTTCCGACCTCGGTCAAGGTCGGCGAAGGATTCGACGCGACGGTCGAGGTCTCGCAGAACGGCGAGGTGACGACGCAGCCGGTGACCTGGAGCTTCGACGGGTCGTTCGACCTGCCCGGCGTCGTCACCGCGACCGGCACCCTGCCCGAGTTCGGCGACCGCACCTTCACCCGCCGGATCACCGTCGTTCCCGAGAACGTGCGGTACGCGGTGAACGCGGGGGGCCAGCGCACCGCCGATTGGCAGACGCTCGTCGATGCGGCGGCCGAGCAGGCGCCGCTGCTGAACAGCCGGCCCGATCAGCAGTACGCGGTCGATGCGGGCAGCCACGCCTCGTGGGGGTACCTGGGCGACCAGAACGCGGTCTCGGGCAGTGACGACGGCACGATGTTCAGCACCCTGCGCTACGCGACCGAGGGCGCCGACCTGGCGTACCGGTTCGACGGCCTCGAGCCCGGGACCTACACGGTCTACGCGGGCTACGCCGACCCGTGGGCGCAATGGGACGACCGCGGCGCGAAGGTCACCGTGAACGGCGTCGTCGTCGAGGCCGACCACGACTTCGACGCGACGAACCAGACCGCCGCGTACGCCGGCGTCTCGGTCGGCGAGAACGGACGCATCGACGTCGCCCTGAGCCCGACCCGCGGGCCCGACGTGCAGTTGAGCTGGCTGATCGTCACGTCGGACGCGGCGCCGCAGCCCGCGCTCGACGTGACCGTGACGGCCTCGACGAGGTGCGTGGCCAAGAAGGTCGTCGTGACCGCATCGCTGAACAACGCCGACGAGGTTCCGGTGACCGTGACCTTCGCCACGGAGTACGGCAGCAAGACGATCACGGCGGTCGCGCCCGGCAAGAACGGCGTGCACGCCTTCACCACGCGGCAGGCCGAGCTGTCTGCCGGAACGGTGACCGCGACCGTGCAGGCCACGGTCGGCGGGCAGCCGGTGACCCGGACCATCGAGGCGGCGTACAGCGGCGCCACCTGCAACTGAACTGATCAGCTTTGATGCGACGAAGCAAGGAAACGAGGAGCACCACCATGAGACGCACCCGAATCGTCGGCCGAGCCTGCGCCATCGGCGCCGGAACCGTGCTGCTGCTGGGCGTGGCCGGCATGGCCGCGGCCGAGGAGAACCACGGCGAGAACGCCGTCGCCGTCGACGTGCAGATCGCCGAGATCGATGAGCCGGGAGTGCTCGCGATGTCGGTCGCGAACACCTCGACGTCGTTGACCGAGAGCGGATCGACGGCGGGCGTGCGACAGTTCGTCGGCACGCTGCCCACCGTCACGGTGACCGATACCCGCACCGCCGACGAGATTCCCCAGGGGGCGGGCTGGTACGTGCTCGGGACCTCGAGCGACTTCGCCGGGGATGCCGGTCAGCCGGCGATCCCCGCCGGGCACCTGGGGTGGGCTCCCCACCTCATCGACGGCGGCGACGCAGGACTCGTCTCGGAGGGCGACGTGGTCGACACCGTGATGGATGCCGACGCTCCTGACGCGCAGTCGCCGTACGGGCTCGTCGACCAGGAGTTGCTCGCGATGGCGTTCGACTCGGCGGAGATCGCCCCCGAAGGCCGATGGACGGCTGACGCGGACCTGTTCCTCCGCACGCCCACGACGGTGGAGCCGGGCGCGTACTCGGCGACCCTCACCCTGTCGCTCTTCGAATAGGGCGGGGCGGATGCGTCGTCGGATGCCCGTCGCGCTCGCGGCCGTGGGGCTCCTCCTCGGATCGGTCCTCTCGGCGGCGCTCGCGCCGGCGCCGGCGGCCGCGGACGGCGTGGCGGCGGCCGTCGCGGACGGCGGCGCGGATTCGACGGTGACCTGGTCGGTGACCCCGTCGGATACGACGGGGCCCGACGGCCGGTCCCGGGTCGAGCTCGAACTCGACCCGGGACGGTCGGTGACCGAGCACCTCGCGGTGCGCAATCTCGGCACCGAGACGGTGACGTTCGCCCTCACGGCGGCCGACGGGTACTTCACCGCGTCAGGGCGGTTCAACATGCTCGCATCCGATCGGCCGTCGACCGGCGCAGGAACGTGGATCTCGATCGCCGACAGCGTGACGGTGCTCCCCGGAGCCACGGCGGTGGTGCCGTTCACCGTCGAGGTGCCGTCGGACGCGACCCCCGGAGACCACCCGGCCGGGGTAGCGGCGTCGGTCACCTCGGTGTCGGACGGCGACGGCGCGAAGGTCGGGGTCGAGAGCCGCGTCGGGTTCCGGGTCATGACCCGGGTGACCGGCGAGTTGGCCCCGGCCCTCCTGACGACGGAGCGTGGCGCATACCGGATCTCGTGGAACCCCCTCGAACCCGGCAGCGTCGTGGTCTCGACCGAGCTGGTCAACGGGGGCAACGTGCGGCTCTCGGCGGAACCGACGGTCGAGGTCGGCGGCAGGACGATCACGCCCGACGGGGCCGAGGCCGGGGTTCCGATCGAGCTGTTCCCCGGTGATCGGCGAGCGGTGCGCTTCACCGTTCCCGCCGTATGGCCGATCGGCCCGGTCACGGTGCGGTCGGTGGCGGAGGCGACGACGATCGAGCCCGACGGAAGCACGAACCCGATCGCACCCGTGCAACGGACGACGAGCGTCTGGGCGCTTCCGCTGCCCCAACTCGTCGTGCTCGTCGCGCTCGCGCTGATCGTGGTCGGGTTCGTGGCCGGACGGCGACGTCAGGCGCATCGGGTCGAGCGCCTGGTCGCGGATGCCCTGGCCCAGGGTCGACGCGAGGCGCTGGACGGTCGCGTCGGCGCGGCATGACGACCGCCTGAGGCACGCCTTCCGTCACCGAGGTGGGCGAACGGCCCGCGCGGCGCGGGCGGGCTCGGGTCGCGCGGTGTCAGCCGCGCAGCGCCAGCACGAACGGCAGCACCGACGTGGCGCCGGCCAGCCGGAGTTCGCGGGCCGCGACCGTGAGCGACCAGCGGCTGTCGGCCAGGTCGTCGACGAGCAGCACGCCCCCCGACGGGAGGTCGAGGCCGTCGGCCGCGAACCGCTGCCAGACCCCGGCGAGTCGGAAGGCGCTGTTGCCGCCCGGTTGCCCGGTCGGGCCGCCGTCGACGGGCGCGAGCTCGCCGAGGTAGGGCAGCCGCCCGATGCGGGCCAATCCCTCGGCGAGCGTGCGCACGAGCTCGGGGTGCGACCGCGACGGCATCGACACCACGGCGACGGGGCGCTCCGACCAGCCCCAGTCGGCGAGCACGCGCACGCAGGCGTCGAGCATCTGCGGGGTGACCGCACGATCGGGCGCCCCCGCGGCGAACACCTCGCGGAGCGTGCCGCCCCACCCGAGGTCGGTCAGGCGCGCGAGTGCGCGGCCCTCGTCGGCCTGCTCGGCGGGCGGGATGCGGCCCTTGACCGGCACCCCGAGCCGGTCGGCCCCGGTCGGCCAGGCCTTGCGGGGCTCGACGGGCACGCCGACGCGATCGAGTGCTCCGGATGCCGCGGCCGCCGCACCTTCGTCGACCTCGCCGGGGTACCAGACCCCCGCGCAGTTGTCGCAGCGGCCGCACGGCGCCGCGGTCTCGTCGTCGAGCGAGCGCTGGAGGAAGGCCATGCGGCAGGAGTCGGTCTGCTCGTACTCGATCATGTGCTGCTGCTCGGCCTCGCGCTCGGCGGCGATGCGCTCGTACCGCTCGGCGTCGTAGCTCCAGGGGATGCCGGTGGCGATCCACCCGCCCGAGACCCGGCGCACGGCTCCGTCGACGTCGAGCACCTTGAGCAGCAGCTCGAGCGGGGTACGGCGGATGTCGACGCGGGCCTCGAGCGCGGGCGTCGACAGGGGCACGTCGGAGAGCTCGTCGATGACCCGGCGCGCGCGGTCTTCGTCGGGCATCGACGCGGTCGCGAAGTAGTGCCAGATGGCGCGGTCTTCGGTGCCGGGCAGGAGCAGCACGTCGGCGCTCTCGCTCGCGCGGCCGGCGCGACCGACCTGCTGGTAGTAGGCGACCGGCGACGACGGGGCGCCGAGGTGCAGCACGAAGCCGAGGTCGGGCTTGTCGAAGCCCATGCCGAGCGCGCTCGTGGCGACGAGCGCCTTGACCTCGTTGCGCTTCAGCAGGCCCTCGGACTCCTCGCGCTCGTCGGGGTCGGTCTGGCCGGTGTAGGCGCGCACGTCGTGGCCGCGTTCGCGCAGCACCCGCGCGGTGTCGGTCGCGGCCGAGACCGTCAGCGTGTAGATGATGCCCGACCCGGGCAGGTCGTCGAGATGGCTGAGCAGCCAGCCCAGCCGGCTCTCGGAGTCGGGCAGCCGCAGCACCCCGAGCCGAAGCGACTGGCGCGCGAGCGGCCCGCGGATCGTGAGCACGCCCTCACCGCCGCGGTCGAACGAGCCGGAGCCGCCGACCGTGTCGGAGGCCGTCGCGCCCAGCTGCTCGGCGACGTCGGCGACGACCCTGCTGTTCGCGGTGGCCGTGGTGGCGAGCACGGGCACCGAACCGGGCATCTGCGCGATGAGGTCGCGCAGGCGTCGGTAGTCGGGGCGGAAATCGTGGCCCCAGTCGCTGATGCAGTGCGCCTCGTCGACCACGAGCATGCCCATGCGCCGCACGAGGGTCGGCAGCTGCTGCTCGCGGAACGAGGGGTTGTTCAGCCGCTCGGGCGAGACGAGCAGCACGTCGACCTCGTCGGCGTCGAGCCTCGCGAGCACCTCGCCCCACTCGTGCGCGTTCGTCGAGTTGATCGCCACGGCGCGCACGCCGGCGCGCTCGGCGGCGGCGATCTGGTCTCGCATCAGGGCGAGCAGCGGTGAGACGAGCACGGTCGGGCCCGCACCCTCCCGCCTGAGCAGCAGGGTGGCGACGAAGTACACGGCCGACTTGCCCCAGCCGGTGCGCTGCACGACGAGGGCCCGCCTGCGCCCCTCGACGAGCGCGCGGATCGCCTCGAACTGCCCGTCGTGGAAGACGGCGTCGTCGCGCCCGACGAGTTCGCGCAGCGCTCCGAGCGCCGCGTCGTGGAGGACTCGGTCGCGATCGGCGGGCGCGTCGGCGGGGTCGGGGGCTTCGGTCACCACCCCACTCTGACGGATGCCGCCGACACCCGCACCCCGCGACGGTCGCCCGCCCGCGGCATCCGGTCGGGCAGTAGCCCGCACCGACCACGCAGCTGGAGGGACCATCCACGAGCGCCGTCGTCGGGGTTGCCGGTGCCACCCGGACGGCGTAGATTTCGCCGCGTTCCCTGCAACGCCTCGGTTCCGGCCGGCGCGACCCGATGTCGGACGGTGCAGCGGAAGGACGTGCCATGACGAGCCGGCGACGGATCCGGAACATGCTGAGTGCGACCGCGGCGGCGGTCGCACTGGTCGCGGGAACCCTGATCGGCGCATCGGGCGCCCAGGCCGCTGCGCCGCCGCCACCCTCGATCGCCGCGCTCGGCGACTCGATCTCGCAGGCGTACGACGCGTGCGGCTACCGCGCGTGCCCCACCTACAGTTGGTCGACCGGCAGCGTCACGTCGGTGAACTCCCACGCGTCGCGACTGCGCGCGCTCGGCGCGACGGGGCTCGTCGTGTCCAACAACTCGGTCGTGGCCGTGAAGGCGGCCGGCCTCCCGGCCCAGGCGCAGGCCGCGGTGACGCAGAAGGCCCAGTACGTGACGGTGCAGATCGGCGCGAACGACGCGTGCACGCCGACGGTCGCCCAGATGACGCCGACCGCGGCGTACGAGGCCTCGGTGCTCGCCGCGATCACCACGATCAACCAAGGCACCCCGACCGCGAAGATCTTCGTCGCGAGCGTGCCCAACCTCAAGCGCATGTGGGAGATCAGCAAGTCGAAGGCGGGCGCACGGCTCATCTGGGCCGCGGCGCGCATCTGTCAGTCGATGCTCGTGAAGCCGACGAGCACGGCGGCGGCCGACAACGCTCGCCGCGACCAGGTGCAGGCGAGGGTGAACGAGTACAACGCGGCCCTCGCACGTGTCTGCACGCCCGCCAGGAACTGCACGTTCGACGGCAACGCCGTCGCGAACTACGTGTTCACGTCGAGCCAGATCTCGACGCTCGACTACTTCCACCCGAGCATCTCGGGGCAGGCGAAGCTCGCCGAGATCACGTGGCCGCTGACGCCGTACGGCGCTCCCTGACCCGGGTCGGGCGCCCCGGCAGGCCGCGCCGCAGCAGGCCGCGGCGCGGCGGGGCGTTCGGGTCGCAGCGTTCTCGCACCGGCCGCCTGAGGCACCTCAGGGACGGCGGATGCCGGTGGCATCCGCCCGTCCCGAATTAAGGCGGTTGCCCGATACCCGAGGGGCACCTCAGCGACGAACGTCGACTCCAGACGAACAGGGAGTCGACATGATGATCTCGGAACTGAGCTACCTGCACCTGCAGCACGTCGAGGAGGTGCGCATCGCGGCTGAGCTCGAGCGCCGCCGCGAGCAGCAGGAGCGCGCGCTCGACGACGATGCGTTCGCCGTCGCGGCGAGCGGGCGCGGCGCGGGCCGCGGCTGGTGGGCCTCGGTGCTCCACCCGCGGGTGCGCCAGGCGGCGGCGAGCCCGTCGCGCGAGCACGCGCGAGCCGCCTGACCACGAACGACGACGACCCGGCCCGCATCGATCGCGATGCGGGCCTCGGCGTGCCGGGCGGCGGGCGTGCCGGGCGTGCGAGGCATGCCGGGCGTACGAGGCGTGGCGGGCGTGCCGGGGTTGCCGGGGTCGTGCGGCCCGACGCCTCGGCCCGGCATGTCACCCGTTCGGGTTGCGTCCGAGCGGGCGCCTGCGTACCCTCATTTCCTAACCGAACAATCGGTCAGGAAGTCGGGCAACGCCGCCGGCCCCGACCGCCGGCCCCCATCCCACGCCAGAACAACGGAGTTCGCATGTCGACCGACGTCAGAGAGACCACGAAGACCGGGCGGATGCCCGCCGAGGAACGGCGGGTGCTCGCCGGCACCCTCGTCGGCACCTCGATCGAGTGGTACGACTTCTTCATCTACGCGCAGGCCGCCGGCCTCGTGCTCGCCCCGCTCTTCCTCGCGCCGCTCGCGGAGTCCAACCCCGGGCTCGCCCAGGTGCTGGCGTTCGCCACCATCGGCATCTCGTTCCTGTTCCGCCCGCTCGGCGCGATCGTGGCCGGCTACCTCGGCGACAAGCTCGGGCGCAAGAAGATGCTCGTCTTCACGCTCATCATGATGGGCGTGTCGACCTCGCTCATCGGCTTCCTGCCGACCTACGCGGCCATCGGCATCGCGGCGCCCATCCTGCTGATCCTGCTGCGCATCCTGCAGGGCTTCTCGGCCGGCGGCGAGTGGGGCGGTGCGGCGCTCATGGCCGTCGAGCACGCGCCGAACAGCCGACGCGGCTTCTTCGGCGCGTTCCCGCAGATCGGCGTGCCCGTCGGCATGATCCTCGCCACCTTCACGCTGTGGGTGCTCACGAGCTCGATGTCGCCCGAGGCGTTCATGGAGTGGGGCTGGCGCATCCCGTTCCTGCTCTCGATCGTGCTCATCATCGTGGGCTACGTGATCCGCCGTGCGGTCGAGGAGAGCCCTGTCTTCGAGGAGCTGCTGAAGCGACGCAAGGAGTCCTCGGCGCCGCTGCGCGAGCTCTTCAAGCACAACACCAAGCAGGTCGTGCTCACGGCGGTCATCTTCATCGCGAACAACGCCGCCGGCTACCTGCTCATCGCGTACTTCGCGACCTACGCGGTGACCGCGCTCGGCATGGACCGCCCGAGCGTGCTGCTCGCGACCACGTTCGCCTCATTCGGCTGGCTGATCTTCACGCTCTTCGGCGGTCGCGTCTCCGACCGGCTCGGTCGCGTGCGCACGTTCCAGATCGGCTACGTGTTCCTTGCGCTGTGGGCGGTGCCCATGTGGTTCCTCATCGACACGGGCGACATCGTCTGGTACTTCGTCGCGCTGTTCGTGATGACCTTCGGGCTCGGCCTGTCGTACGGCCCGCAGGCCGCGCTGTACGCCGAGATGTTCCCGGCGAAGGTGCGTTACTCGGGCGTCTCGATCGGCTACGCGCTCGGCGCCATCCTCGGCGGCGCGTTCGCGCCGATGATCGCCGAGGCGCTGCTCACCTCGACCGGCCAGTCGTGGACCATCGGCCTGTACATCGCGATCGCGAGCGTCATCTCGCTGATCGGAGTCTCGCTGGTGAAGGAGACGAAGGGCCGCGACCTGCTGCAGTGAGCGGATGCGGCGTGCATGACGGCGGCCTCGAGTGACGGATGCCGCGTGCAGGACGGATGCCCCGGGCGAGACTTCGCCCGGGGCATCCGTCATGTGCGGCCGGTTCTCTCGAGGCTCGTGTGGCCAGGATCGCGATCGACGTGCCATAATTACTACCTGAACGGTCGGTCACTAATTCCGACACGACGATGACGTCAGGAGACACGCATGCCGGAGGCCTACCTCGTCGGAGGCGTGCGCACGCCAGTGGGCCGGTACGGCGGTGCGCTCGCGAGCGTGCGACCCGACGACCTCGCCGCCCTCGTGGTCGGCGAGGCCGTGCGCCGAGCCGGTCTCGAGCAGGGTGCGATCGACGCCGGCGCGATCGACGAGGTGATCCTCGGCGCAGCGAACCAGGCCGGCGAAGACAACCGCAACGTCGCCCGCATGGCCGCGCTGCTCGCCGGCCTGCCCGATTCGACCCCGGGCATCACGGTGAACCGGCTGTGCGCGTCGGGCATGTCGGCGATCACCATGGCCGCGCAGTCGATCCGCGCCGGCGACGCCGATCTCGTCATCGCCGGCGGGGTCGAGTCGATGACCCGCGCGCCGTGGGTGCAGGCGAAGCCCGAGAAGGCATGGGCGAAGCCGGGCGCCGCGTACGACACGTCGATCGGCTGGCGCTTCCCGAACCCGCGCCTGCTCGCCCGCGACAAGGCCACGTTCTCGATGCCCGAGACGGCCGAAGAGGTCGCCAGGGTCGACGGCATCACCCGCGAAGCGGCCGACGCGTTCGCGCTGCGCTCGCAGCAGCGGGCTGCCGCGGCTATCGCCGCAGGCCGCTTCGAGGCCGAGATCGTCGGCGTGCCGCTCGCCCGCGGCGGCGCGGTGCTCGTCGACGAGGGGCCCCGCCCCGAGACCACGCTCGAGGTGCTCGCCGGGCTCCGGCCGGTCGTCGCCGGCGGATCCGTCGTCACCGCGGGCAACTCCAGCGCCCTGAACGACGGGGCCTCGGCGATCATCGTCGCCAGCGCGGAGGCCGTCGAGCGCTACGGGCTCGTGCCTCGCGCACGCGTGGTCGTCGGGGCATCCGCCGGCATCGCTCCCGAGATCATGGGCCTCGGCCCGGTGCCCGCCACCGAGAAGGCCCTCGCCCGCGCGGGTCTCACGGTCGCCGACCTCGGCTCGATCGAACTCAACGAAGCGTTCGCCACGCAGTCGCTCGCCTCCATGCAGCGCCTCGGCTTCGACCCCGAGCGGGTCAACGTCGACGGCGGGGCGATCGCCCTGGGGCATCCGCTCGGCTCGTCGGGCTCGCGCCTGGTCGTGACGCTGCTCGGCCGTATGCAGCGCGAGGGCTCGCGGTACGGCCTCGCGACCATGTGCGTCGGCGTCGGCCAGGGCTCGGCCCTCATCGTGGAGCACCTCTCATGACGGATGCCGCGACCGACCTCGACACGACCGACACGCCCCTGCGCATCGAACGCCGGCCCGACCGCGTGATCGCGACGCTCGACCGGCCCGACGTGCGCAACGCGATCGACCAGCGCACGATCGACGCGTTGCACCTGCTGTGCGCCGAACTCGAGGCGATCCCGCGCATCCTCATCCTCACGGGCGCCGGCGGCGTCTTCGCCTCGGGCGCCGACATCCGTCAGCTGCGCGATCGCGGTGCCGACGACGCGAGGCGCGGCATCAACGCGAACGCCTTCATCCGGGTGAGCGAACTGCCGATGCCCGTCATCGCCGCGCTCGACGGCTTCGCGCTGGGCGGCGGGGCCGAGCTGGCCTACGCCGCCGACATCCGCATCGCGACGCCGTCGCTCAAGATCGGCAACCCCGAGACCGGCCTCGGCATCCTCGCCGCGGCGGGCGCGAGCTGGCGCCTGAAGGAGATCGTCGGCGACGCCCGCGCAGCCGAACTGCTGCTCACCGGCCGCACGGTCGAGGCCGACGAGGCCTTGGCGATCGGCCTGGTGAGCGCCCTGCACCCCTCGGAGTCCCTGCTCGACGCGGCGCACGCCGTCGCCGATCGCATCGCCCGCAACGACCGCGACGCCACGATCGCGACCAAGCGCGTCTTCCGCGCTCCCCGCTCCGCGCACCCCGCGGTCGACCTCGAGGCGCAGGCGGTGCTCTTCGAGAGCCCCGAGAAGTTCCGACGCATGACCGAGTTCCTCGAGCGGAGGCAGAAGTGAACGAGCGCACGACCCACGCCGGTGCCCCGCTCGACGTCGGCGTGCTCGGCGGCGGACGCATGGGCGCGGGCATCGCGCACGCGTTCCTGCTCGCCGGCTCGCGGGTCACGGTCGTCGAACGCGACGTGGATGCCGCGGCCGCGGCGTCGTCGCGCGTGCTCGACTCCGTCGCGGCATCCGTCGCCCGAGGCACCGCCGACCAGGGCGCCGAGGCGATCGGCGCGCGCTTCGCCTCGAGCACCGATGTCGCCGCGTTCGCGCGCTGCGGACTCGTGGTCGAGGCCGTGCCCGAGCAGCTCGAGCTGAAGATCGACGCGCTCACCCGCGTCGAGGCCGTGCTCGCCGACGACGCCGTGCTCGCCTCCAACACCTCGTCGATCTCGATCGATGAGCTCGCGGCTCTGCTCGAACGCCCGTCGCGGTTTCTCGGCATGCACTTCTTCAACCCCGTGCCCGCGTCGACGCTCGTCGAGCTCGTGCGCGGCCGCGCGACCGACCACGCGCTCGTCGACGAGGCGCGCGACTGGGTGCGGGCCATCGGCAAGACGCCGATCGTGGTCGCCGACGCCCCCGGGTTCGCGTCGTCGCGGCTGGGCGTCGCGATCGGCCTCGAGGCGATCCGCATGCTCGAGGACGGCGTCGCGTCGGCGGAGGACATCGACCTCGCCATGACGCTCGGCTACAAGCATCCGGTCGGGCCGCTGCGCCTGACCGACCTCGTCGGGCTCGACGTGCGACTCGGCATCGCCGAGTACCTCGCCGCGAACCTCGGCGACCGATTCACCCCGCCCGCCCTGATGCGACGCATGGTCGCCGAGGGCAAGCTCGGCCGCAAGACCGGCGAGGGCTTCTACGTGTGGGACACCCCGTGAAAGGAACGCAGATGACGACCGAGATCCTGCCGAGCTACGTGAACGGCGCCTGGTGGACCCCGGGTGCCGCGGGGGCGACGCCCGGCGACGGCACCCGCGCTGAAGGCTCGCGCCCGGCGACCGAGGTTCGCGACGCATCCACCGGCGAGGTCGTCGCGCGCGTCTCGACCGAGGGACTCGACCTCGGCGCCGCGCTCGAGTACGCCCGCACGGTCGGGCAGCGCTCGCTCGGCGAGCTGACCTTCCACCAGCGAGCCGTGCTGCTCAAGCAGATGGCGCTCGCCCTCACCGAGCGCAAGCAGGAGCTGTACGAGCTCTCGAGTCGCACCGGAGCCACCAAGCAGGACTCGTGGGTCGACATCGACGGTGGCATCGGCGTGCTGTTCACGTACTCGTCGAAGGGGCGCCGCGAGCTGCCCAACTCGCAGGTCTACGTCGACGGCGGCGTCGAGCAGCTCTCCAAGGACGGCTCGTTCCTCGGCCGCCACATCTTCACGCGCCTGCCCGGCGTGGCCGTGCAGATCAACGCCTTCAACTTCCCGGTGTGGGGCTCGCTCGAGAAGTTCGCCCCGGCCTTCCTCGCGGGGGTGCCCTCGCTGGTCAAGCCGGCGACGCCGACCGGATACCTCGCCGAGGCCTTCGTGCGCATCCTCGTCGAGTCGAGGCTTCTGCCCGAGGGGTCGCTGCAGCTCGTCTCGGGCAGCGTGCCCGACCTCTTCGACCACCTGCGCCTCGGCGACCTCGTCGCGTTCACCGGTTCGGCGTCGACGGCCGAGCGCCTGCGCGCGAACGACTCCGTGCAGACCGGCGGCGTGCGGTTCACGAGCGAGACGGACTCCATCAACGCCTCCGTGCTCGGCCCCGACGCCGTCGCGGGTACGCCCGAGTTCGACGCGTACGTGAAGCAGCTCGTCACCGAGATGACGACGAAGGCGGGGCAGAAGTGCACCGCCATCCGCCGGGCCGTCGTGCCCGCGGCATCCGTCGACGGCGTGATCGACGCCGTGCGCGCACGCATCGCCGAGCGCGTCGTGGTGGGCGACCCGCGCGCCGAGGGCGTGACCATGGGCCCGCTCGCGAGCCTCGAGCAGCGCGACGAGGTGCTGCGCCAGGTGCGTCGGCTCGCCGAGGCCGGCGGTGAGGTCGTCATCGGGTCGACCGATGCCCCGACCGTCACGCTCGCCGACGGCTCGACCGGTACCGCCGCCGACGGCGCCTTCGTCGCGCCCGTCATGCTGCGGTTCGCGGATGCCGCGAGCGACGCGCTGCACGAGGTCGAGGCGTTCGGGCCGGTGAGCTCGATCGTCGGCTACGACAGCGTCGAAGAGGCCGTGCGCCTCGTCGCCCGCGGCGGCGGATCGCTCGTGACGAGCGTCGCGACCCACGACCCCTCCGTCGCGGTGGCCCTCGCCACGGGCACCGCGGCCTACAACGGACGACTGCTGCTGCTCGACCGCGACGACGCCCGCACGTCGACCGGGCACGGCTCGCCCCTGCCGAACCTCGTGCACGGCGGCCCCGGCCGCGCGGGCGGCGGCGAGGAGCTCGGCGGCATCCGCGCCGTGCTGCACCACATGCAGCGCACCGCGGTGCAGGGCTCGCCCGAGATGCTCACCGCCCTCACCGGCGTCTGGCATGCGGGAGCCGCGGCCACGCCCTACGCCGAGGCGGGCGAGGCGCACCCGTTCCGCAAGTCGCTCGCCGAGCTGCGCATCGGCGACCAGGTCGTGTCGGGCTCGCGCACGGTGACCCTCGAGGACATCGAGACCTTCGCCCACTTCACGGGCGACACCTTCTACGCGCACATGGACGAGGAGTCGGCCGCGGCCAACCCGTTCTTCCCGGGGCGCGTCGCGCACGGGTACCTGCTGGTGTCGTGGGCGGCCGGCCTCTTCGTCGACGCCGCACCCGGCCCGGTGCTCGCGAACTCGGGACTCGAGAACCTGCGCTTCGTCACGCCCGTCTCGCCCGGCGACGCGATCCGCGTGGAGCTCACGGCCAAGCAGATCACCCCGCGCGAGACCGACGAGTACGGCGAGGTGCGCTGGGACGCGGTGCTGAAGAACCAGCGCGACGAGCTCGTGGCGCAGTACGACGTGCTGACCCTCGTGGCGAAGGAGCTCGTGCCGGTACCGGCCCCGGTCGGGTGAGCGTCGCGGGCGCCGCGCCGTGACGCGCAGGTTCGGTCGCGGGCCGAGCCCGCGCCCCGCCGCGGCTGTCCTTGACCCCGCGGCATCCGTCGTCCACGCTGAGCGCATGAGCCAATCGCCCACAGGCAGGGTCCGCGGCGCGGCCTTCTGGATCTGCTATGCCGTCACGGTGATCAGCGCGGTCACGAGCATCACGTTCGCCATCATCGCGGTCACCGAGTCGGGCATCACCGGGGCAGAGGGCGCGAACGCGCTCTACGCGGCATCCCGCAGCACCGCACTGCTGGTGCTCGCGCTGGTCGCGCCGCTGTTCCGGTCGGATGCCGCGCTCCTCGCGATCGCCGTGGCGATGACCATCGTGCAGGGCATCGACTCGTTCATCGGCGCGATCCAGGGCGACCTCGCGAAGACCATCGGCCCGGCCGTGCTCTGCATCGTCACGATCGTCGCGGCGACCTTCCTCGCGCGGAGCGACCGCATGCGATCGGTGGACTGACCCGAACCATGCCGCACCAGTACCCGCTCCACGTCGACGTCGACGCCACCTGCCTCTGCTGCGGCAGCGTGCAGCGCTTCCGGTTCGCCTCGCCCTCCGACCACGTCGTGTGCTCGCACTGCCGCACGCACGGCGGCGACGAGAAGGCCGTGCGCCGCGACCGCGAGCACGTGGCGCTGTGGCGCGGCATCCTCGAGACGCACGACCGCGAGGCGCGCGAGGCGGCGTCGGCGGCGGCGGATGCGGCGACGGATGCCGCTGCCGCGATCGCCCGGCTGACCGCCGAGGGCGAGCAGTTGCGCGCCGGCGCGCTCGACGCGAGCAGCGCAGCGGGGGCGGCCGTGCGCGACGAGCTGCAGGGCGACCTGGTGCGACGCGCCGAGCGGGCGACCGAGCTCACGAACCGTCGTCTCGACAAGGCGATGGCCGCGCTCTGGCGGCTGCAGGCGTTCCACCACCCCGACCCGCGCAAGCCCGGCTCGTGCACCTGCGGGCGCTCGCTCGCCGCGTGCGGCGAGAGCCGGGTGCTCGAGGGCAGCCGGCAGGACATGCTCGACTGGGAGCGCCGCAACCTCGACCTGCTGCGCGCCGGCAAGCGGCACGGCCTCCCGCCGGAGCACCCCGAGGTCGGCTGAGTCAGCCCAGCAGGTCCTCGATGCGGTTCGACGTGGGCATGCGCAGCCCGTCGAGGGCGACCGCGACCACGTCGTCGGCGAGGCGGTCGGCGTCTTCGGCTCCGCCGGGGCGGTACCACTCGACGAGCGAGTTGATCATGCCGAACGTGAGGCGCGAGACGACGCTCGCGTCGAGATCGCTGCGCAGCGAGCCCTCGGACTGCGCCTCCGAGACGAGTGCGGTGACACGCTTGTCGAACGCGCGCCGACGTTCCAGCGCGCGCCGCTCGACCTCGGTGTTGCCGCGCACGCGCAGCAGCAGGGTCACCGACGGGAGGCGCTCGACGAGCACGTGCACGGCGCCGCGCAGCACGAGGTCGAGCCGGTCGGCAGCGCGGCCGCCCGCGGAATCCGCCGTCTCGAGCACCCCCTCGAGCGCGCCGAGCGCGGAGTCGAGCGCCCGGTCGAGGATCTCGTCCTTCGAGGCGAAGTGGTGGTAGATCGCCGACTTCGAGAGCCCCAGTCGGTCGGCGAGCACGCCCATCGAGGTCGCGTCGTAGCCGAACTCGTTGAAGGCCGCGACGGCGACATCGAGGATGCCCTGCTGGTCGTAGCCCGGGCGCCCGCGGCGGAGCGAGGTGTTCTCTGACATCGGCTTCAGTCTCCCATCTGAACGGTCGGTCGGGCGTGAACGCGGGCGAGCGGATGCCGCGTGGCGGGTGTCGCGCGGGCACTCGCCGCCCGAGTCGTCGCCAACTCAGGACGGACACGCGACACGCCGTCACGGGCGCGGCGACGCGACGAGGAAGCCGACGCGATCCTGAATTCCCGACGCGAAATGAGCGAGCGGATGCCGCGGGGCGGGTGTCGCCGCGGCTGCGGCCCCGGGTGTCGGCTCGGGTGTCGGCGGCCACTGGCAGACTGGGCGCGTGACGAGGCAGATCGGAACCCCCGGAGGCACGCCCGAGCGGCCCGCCCTCTTCTTCGCCGACGCCGCGGAGTTCCGCGCCTGGCTCGAGGCGAACCACGAGACGGCGACCGAGCTCTGGATGGGCCTCAACAAGAAGCACGTCGTCGATCCGGGGCTCACCTGGGCCGAAGCCGTGCCCGAGGCGCTCTGCTTCGGCTGGATCGACTCGGTCGCGCAGCGCATCGACGACGACACGAGGCGACAGCGATGGTCGCCGCGCAAGTCGACGAGCATCTGGTCCGACGTGAACATCGCGCACGTCGAGCGGCTGACGGCCGAGGGGCGCATGCATCCGGCCGGCCTCGCCGCGTTCGAGAAGCGCAGTCCCGACCGCACGGGCGTCTACTCGCACGAGGCCGGCGAACGGGTGCTGCCGCCCGCGGCGCAGGCGCGGCTCGACGCCGACCCCGCGGCATCCGCGTTCTGGAACGCCTCGACCCAGACCTACCGCCGGGTCGTCACGCACTGGCTGCTCTCGGCCAAGCAGGAGGCCACGCGAGAGCGGCGACTGGTGCAGCTCATCGAAGAGAGCGCTGCGGGGCAGATGGTGCCGTTCCAGCGGTACGGCGAGACGCCCAAGTGGGTCGAGCGCGCGGCCGAGGCCGCGCGGGCCGCCGGCGGACCGGCGAGCGAGTAGCGGGGCACGCGGGCGGAACGTCCATCGGCGCCGGCCGCATGCTCGACCGGCGACCGGCGACCGGCGACCGGCGACCGGCGGCCGACCGGCGACCGGCGGCCGACCGGCGACCGTCGACTGGCCCGGCGACCGGCGACCGGCGGCCGACCGGCGACCGGCGGCCGACCGGCGACCGTCGACTGGCCCGGCGACCGGCGACCGGCCCGGCGGCCGTCGACCGACGAGCGCCTGCCCGCGGCATCCGCTCGGCTCAGCGCAGGTCGTAGACGCGCTTGTACTTGCCCTCGCTGCGCGGCAGGGTGCCGGGCTCCTCGAGCTGCACCTCGACGGTCGAGCCGATGAGCACCTTGATCTTCTTCGCGAGCACGACGGATGCCGCCTCGCACGTCTCGCGCGAGAGGTCGGGGTGCCGTTCGATGCGCACCTTCATGGTGTCCATGCGCCCGGCCTTCGAGAGCTCGAGGATGAAGTGCGGGGTGAGCGTCTCGATGCCGAGCACGATCTCCTCGATCTGCGTCGGGAAGAGGTTCACGCCGCGCAGGATGATCATGTCGTCGTTGCGGCCGGTGATCTTCTCGATGCGACGCATCGCCGGGCGTGCGGTGCCGGGCAGCAGGCGCGTGAGGTCGCGCGTGCGGTAGCGGATGACCGGGAACGCCTCCTTCGTGAGCGAGGTGAACACGAGTTCGCCCATCTCGCCGTCGCCGAGCACGGCGCCGGTGTCGCCGTCGATGATCTCGGGCAGGAAGTGGTCCTCCCAGATGTGGGGTCCGTCTTTCGTCTCGAGGCACTCGTTGCCGACGCCGGGGCCCATGACCTCGCTGAGGCCGTAGATGTCGAGCGCGTCGACGCCGAGGCGCTCCTCGAGCTCACGGCGCATCTCGTTCGTCCACGGCTCGGCGCCGAGCACGGCGACCTTGAGCGAGGTCGAGCGCGGGTCGATGCCGGCCTCGACCATGGCGTCGGCGATCGTGAGCAGGTAGCTCGGCGTGCAGAGGATCGCGTCGGGCTCGAAGTCCATGATGAGCTGCACCTGGCGGGCCGTCTGGCCGCCAGACATCGGGATGACCGTCGCGCCGAGCGCCTCGATGCCCGCGTGCGCGCCGAGGCCGCCCGTGAACAGGCCGTAGCCGTAGGCGTTGTGCACCTTCATGCCCGGGCGGATGCCGCTCGCGCGGAGCGAGCGCGCGATGAGCGATGCCCAGCGCTCGAGGTCGCCCTTCGTGTAGCCGACGACCGTGGGCCGGCCGGTCGTGCCGCTCGAGGCGTGGATGCGCGCGACCTGCTCCATCGGCACGGCGAACATGCCGAACGGGTAGGTCTCGCGCAGGTCGGCCTTGGTCGTGAACGGCAGCTTCGCGACATCCGCCAGCGTTCTGATGTCGTCGGGGTGCACGCCCGCCTCGTCGAACTTGCGGGTGTAGAGCGGCACGTTCTCGTAGGCGTGGCGGACGGTCTGCTGCAGCCGTTCGAGCTGCAGCGCCTCGAGCTCGCTGCGGGTCATTCGCTCCTCGGCGTCGAGGGCATCGGATGCCGCGGGCGCGAGGCCCGAGACGCTGGGGGTCGTGATGCCGGTGGTCGTGCTGCTGGGGGAGAGGGTCGTCATCGACACGTGGTGCTCCTGGTTCGCGGTCAGGTCGGAGGTCAAGTCAGAAGGTTCGGTTGGTGGAGATCGAGCGGCCGCGGTACTCGGCGACGGGCTCGCCGTGCTCGTCGACGACCGTGACGTCGTAGATGCCGGTGCGGCCCGATCGGGTGCGGCGCACGGCCGTGGCCGTGAGGGTCTGGCCGGCGGTGGTGGACTTCAGGAACGCGATGTCGGCGCCGGCGGCGACCGTGACGTTCTCGTCTTCATTGCAGGCGATCGCGAAGGCCGTGTCGGCGAGGGCGAACACGAAGCCGCCGTGCGTGATGGCGAATCCGTTCGTCATGTCCTCGCGCACGCGCATCGAGACGACGGCGTGGCCGGGGTCGTCGCGTTCGACGACGAGGCCGAGGGATGCCGCAGCACGGTCGCGCTGCATCATCTCGCGGTTGATCGGGGCGGCGGTCGCGGCATCCGTCATGTGAAGCTCCTCGTCGAGTTCCGGGCGCCGTTGCTGCGGCGTACCTTCGACTATATACTAACTGAACGATCGGTTAGTATTATGTTCTGAGACGGACGGATGCCACCGGCACCGCGCCCGAGAACACCACAGGTACGTGAACAACACAGGAGTCGACGATGACCTCACCCGCTGACCTCAGCGTGGTCGAACCCGAGCCCTCGGCAGAGCAGGCCCGGTTCGACGACCTCATCGCCGCGGACTCGCGCATCGAGCCCCGCGACTGGATGCCCGAGGCGTACCGCAAGACGCTGATCCGGCAGATCAGCCAGCACGCGCACTCCGAGATCATCGGCATGCAGCCCGAGTCCAACTGGATCACGCGCGCGCCGAGCCTCAAGCGCAAGGCGATCCTCATGGCCAAGGTGCAAGACGAGGCCGGCCACGGGCTCTACCTCTACTCCGCCGCACAGACGCTCGGCATCACACGCGACGAGATGATGCAGCAGCTCATCGAGGGCCGCGCGCGCTACTCGTCGATCTTCAACTACCCGACCCCGACCTGGGCCGACATGGGCGCCATCGGCTGGCTCGTCGACGGCGCGGCCATCTGCAACCAGGTGCCGCTCTGCCGCGCCTCCTACGGCCCGTACGGCCGCGCGATGGTGCGCATCTGCAAGGAGGAGTCGTTCCACCAGCGGCAGGGCTTCGAGATCCTGCTCGAGCTCATGCAGGGCACCGAGGCGCAGCGGCAGATGGCCCAGGAGGCCGTGAACCGCTGGTACTGGCCCGCGCTGCAGATGTTCGGCCCGCCCGACGACCAGTCGCCCAACTCGGCGCAGTCGATGGCGTGGAACATCAAGCGCTTCTCGAACGACGACCTGCGCCAGCGCTTCGTCGGCATGCTCGTGCCGCAGGCGGAGGTCATGGGCGTCACGCTGCCCGACCCCGCGCTCGCGTGGAACGAGGAGACCGGGCAGTACGACATGAGTGAGATCGACTGGACCGAGTTCAACGAGGTGCTCGCCGGCCGCGGCCCCGCCAATGCCGAGCGCCTGCGCCGCCGCCGCGAGGCGCACGACGAGGGAGCATGGGTGCGCGAGGCCGCCGCCGAGTACGCGCGCAAGCAGTCCGAGCGCGAGCTCGCGGCATCCGGGGCGGTGGCGTGATGTCGACACCCGGCGAGATGGGCACCGAGCCCTGGCCCCTGTGGGAGGTCTTCGTTCGCGCCAACCGCGGACTCAGCCACGTGCACGTGGGCTCGCTGCACGCGCCCGACGCCGACATGGCCGTGCGCAACGCGCGCGACCTCTACACGCGCCGCAACGAGGGCGTCTCGATCTGGGTCGTGCCCGCCGATGCGGTCACGACGAGCGACCCCGACGCGAAGGGCGCCTTCTTCGAGAGCCCCGCCGGCAAGAACTACCGTCACGCGGTCTACTACACGAAGAGCGAAGGGGTGAAGCACCTGTGAGCGCGCACGCACCCGACGCCGATCCGCACGGCGGGCATGGCGACGTGCACGGCGACGTCTCGGTCGAGCAGCTCGAGCTGGCCGAGGAGCTCGCCGGCGCGGGCATCACGGGCACCGGCGCGGTCGCGACGACGGATGCCGCGGAGTACGCGACCCGGCTCGGCGACGACGCCCTCGTGCTCGCCCAGCAGCTCGGCATGTGGATCACGCGCGCCCCCGAGCTCGAAGAGGACGTCGCGCTCGGCAACATCGCCCTCGACCTCATCGGCCACGCGCGTTCGCTGCTCCACTACGCGGGCACCGCGACCGGGCGCACCGAAGACGACCTCGCCTACTGGCGCGACGAGCCCGACTGGCGCAACGCCTGGCTCTTCGAGCAGCCGAACGGCGACTTCGCGCACACGATCGCCCGCCAGCTCGTGGCCTCGCTGTACCTGTTCGAGTTGTACCGCGCGCTCGAGTCCTCGACCGATGCGACGATCGCCGCGATCGCCGCGAAATCCGTCAAGGAGGTCGACTACCACCGCGACCACGCCGTGCAGTGGGTGCTCCGGCTCGCCGGCGGCACCGACGAGTCGCGGCGCCGCATGATCGTGGCCGTGGCCGACACCTGGCCGTACGTCGACGAGCTGTTCGTCGACGACGTGCTCACCTCGCGTCTGGTGGAGCGCGGCGTCGCGGTCGCGCCGTCGACGCTCCGGCCCGCGTTCGAGTCGGCGATCGACGCGGTGTTCGCCGAGGCGCAGCTCGAGCGGCCCACCGGGCGCACCGCGTTCATCGCATCCGGCGGCGGACGCGAGGGCCGCCACACCGAGCACCTCGGGCCGCTGCTCGCCGAGATGCAGGTGCTCGCCCGCCAGCACCAGGGGGCGTCGTGGTGACCGCGACCGCCGAACGCACCGCCTGGCAGGTCGCGGCGACCGTGACCGACCCCGAGATCCCCGTGCTCACGATCGAAGACCTGGGCGTGCTGCGCACCGTCGAGGTCGCCGACGACGGTGCGGTGCACGTCGAACTGACCCCCACGTACAGCGGGTGCCCCGCGATGGACGCCATGCGCGACGACGTGCTGCTCGCGCTCACCCACGCCGGCTACGACGACGTGCGCGTCGACCTCGTGCTCGCACCAGCCTGGACCACCGACTGGATGACCGAGGACGGCAAGCAGAAGCTGCGCCGCTACGGCATCCAGGCGCCGACCGGTCGCGCCGCCGCGCGCGACGCCGGGCCGGTGCGGGTGCAGCTCGCCGTGAAGTGCCCCCGATGCGACTCCCTGAACACCAAGGAGCTCGCCCGGTTCGGGTCGACGTCGTGCAAGGCGCTCTACGAGTGCCGCGACTGCCTCGAGCCCTTCGACTACTTCAAGGTGCTCTGATGGCCGCGCGAAACCTCGGGTCGACCGGACACTTCGGCACGGCGACGGCCACGGCGCCGACTCCCTCGGAGGAGTCGGTCGCGACGGCGTTCCTCGCCTCGACGGTCGGCGGCACCGCGTCGAGCGACGAGGGCCTGCCGAAGCGCCGTCGGGCGCGGTTCCACACGCTCTCGGTCGCCGAGGTGCGTCCCCTCACCGCCGACTCGGTCGAGGTCACCTTCGCCGTGCCCGACGAGCTCGCCGACGACTACACGTACCTGCCGGGCCAGTACGTCGCCCTGCGACGCGACTTCGACGGACACGAGCTGCGGCGCAGCTACTCGATCTGCCGCCCGCCGGTGCGAGGCAGCGTCTCGGTCGCGATCAAGCGCGACCTCGGCGGCCTGTTCTCGACGTGGGCGAACACCGAGCTCGCAGCCGGCGACACGCTCGACGTCATGAGCCCGCAGGGCACGTTCACGTCGACGCTCGACGCGCTCGACGGCAAGCACGTCGTCGGCATCGCCGCGGGCTCGGGCATCACCCCGCTCATGGCGCTCGCCCACACGGTGCTGTCGCGGTCCGAGACATCCGAGTTCGAGCTCGTCTACACGAACCGCTCGACGCTCGACGTGATGTTCCTCGAAGAGCTCGCCGACCTGAAGGACCGCTATCCGTCCAGGCTCGCGCTGCACCACGTGCTCTCGCGCGAGCAGCGCACGGCGCCCGTGCTTTCGGGCCGCATCGACGGCGAGAAGCTCGAGACCATGCTCGACGTGATGATCCGCCCCGAGACGGTCGACGAGTGGTTCCTCTGCGGACCGTTCGAGCTCGTGCAGCTCGCCCGCGACACGCTCGAGTCCCGCGGCGTGGCGGCCGAGCACGTGCGGTACGAGCTCTTCACGACCGACGCCGACCGCGTCGAACCCCGCCACGGTCGGCCCGTCGTGGTCGAGCGCGACGAGCCGACGATCGCGATCGAGTTCATGCTCGACGGGCAGTCCACGACGGTCGAGAGCCCCGTGAGCGCGAACGAGTCGATCTTGAACGCGGCCCTCCGCGTTCGGCCCGACGTGCCGTTCGCCTGCGCGGGCGGCGTGTGCGGCACGTGCCGTGCGCGTGTGATCGACGGCAGCGTGGCGATGACCGAGAACTACGCGCTCGAACCCGACGAGCTCGAGCGCGGCTACGTGCTCACCTGCCAGTCGCACCCGAAGTCCGACCGCGTCGTGGTCGACTACGACGTATGAACGACGACCGCACGCCGGTGCCGGTGCGGCGCCGCCGATCGAACGGAGCATCATGATCGAGCTCACCGTGGCCGACGGGGTCGCCGAGATCACGCTGAACGCCCCCGAGAAGCTGAACGCCCTCGACGAGCAGGCGCTCGACGAACTGGCAGCGGCCTACGGCGAGGCCGAGCGCCTCGTCGCATCGGGAGATGTGCGGGCGCTCGTGCTGCGCGGCGAGGGGCGCGCGTTCTGCGCCGGCCGCGACATCTCGGGCGTCGATCCGCGTGAAGACGACGTGCTCGGCTACCTCGGCGGCCGCGTGCAGCCGCTACTCGAGCGCATGGCCGCGATCCCGGTGCCCACGTTCGCCATCGCGCACGGCGCGTGCCTCGGGGTCGGACTCGGCCTGCTCGTCGCGAGCGATATCGTCTACGTCGCCGATACCGCGAAGATCGGCTCGCCGTTCGCGAACCTCGGCGCGACGCTCGACTCGGGCGGCCACGCGCTGTTCGTCGAGCGCCTCGGCGCGCACCGCACCATGGACCTCATCGTCACCGGTCGCCTCATGTCGGGCGCCGAGGCCGTCGCCGCGGGCCTCTTCTCGCAGGTGTTCCCGGCCGACGAGGTGACGGATGCCGCCCGCTCCGCGGCCCGCGCCGCTGCGACGGGCGCCACGCAGGCGTTCGTCGCCTCGAAGGCGCTCGTGGCCTCGCTGCGCGACCGGCTCGGACTCTGGGCCTCGATGGCCGATGAGAACCGCGCGCAGGCCGCGCTCTGCGACACCGACGACTACCGCGAGGGGTTCGCGGCGTTCCAGGAGAAGCGCCGGCCGGTGTTCACCGGGCGCGGCTGAGCCGGCGCGGCTGAAGCGAGCAACGCCCCAGGGGCGGCGCCGGCTGCGTCGCGACGCGCCTCAGCGCACGTCGTCGGCCCGCGGCATCCGCTCGGCCTGCTGGTCGTGCTCGGCGATGTCGCGGTCGAGTTCGTCCTCGATGAGCAGGTCGCGGCGCACATGGTCGCTGCGGTAGGCCGAACGCCCGAGCATGTGCGCGGTCATGGGTTGGGTGAGCAGCTGGAACGTCATGACGAGCACCACCGTCGTGAGCACGCCCCACGTCGGCACCTGCACGACGATCGCGACGAGCACGGCCGCGAGACCGAGCACCTGCGGCTTCGTCGCGGCGTGCAGGCGGGTGAGCACATCGGGGAAGCGCAGGATGCCGATGCCCGCGGCCATCGACAGGAACCCGCTCACCACGATGAGCAGGCCCACGGCGATCTCGGCGGCGCTCATCGCGGGCTCCTGACGTGAGCAGGGCGGCACGCGGGGGCGATCTCGGCGGCGCTCATCGCGGGCTCCTGACGTGAGCAGGGCGGCACGCGGGGGCGATCTCGGCGGCGCTCACGAGGCATCCTGCTTCGCCATATAGCGGGCGATCGAGATCGACCCCACCACCGCGAACATCGCCAGCACGAGCAGCACCACGAGGGTGTCGGTGTGCTTGTTGACGGCCATCTCGGCGCCGAGCGCGCAGATCGCGATCGCGAGCAGCACGTCGGTCGCGAGGGCGCGGTCGAGGATCGACGGTCCCTTGATGATGCGCACCACCGCGGCGATCGCGCCGATGCCGAACATGACGCCCGCGACGATGCTCGCGAGCACGAGGAAGCTCATCTCTCCTCCTTCGAACGGATGTCACGAGCGGGCGCCGTGCGCGCCCGCGCGCGTCGCTCGCGGCGGGCCTCTCGCACCGACTCGGCCTGGGCGTGCGTGCCGATGGCCAGCACGATGCGCTCCTCGGTGCCGAGCACGTCGCGGTGGGTGCGCTCGATGTCGGCCTGCGTGCGCGTGCCGAGCGCATGCAGGTAGAGCAGGCCGCGCTCGCGGTCGATGTCGACCACGACCGTGCCCGGCACGACCGAGATGGCCTCGGCCGTGAGCGTGGTCACGAGGTCGGAACGCGTGAGCAGCTGCACGGCGATGATCGAGTTCATCGGCTTCCACCACGGGTTGATCGAGAACCAGGCGACCTGGAGCGAGGCGACGACCACGTCGAACATCATCCGGAGGCCGAGCAGCAGGCCGCGCCACGGGTTGAACCGGCCGCTCAGCAGCACGGGCGGCAGGTAGAGCGTGCGCGTCACGAGCACGGCGAGCACGATGCCGGAGACGACCGTGAGCACGTCGATGTGATCCCACAGGAAGCACCAGAGTGCGACGAGCGCGACGAGCAGCGGCAACTGCCGCCAGACCGACCACCAGCGGGAGACCGGCGGGCGGGCGCCGGAGCCGGAGTGCGCGGCCGGTGCGTCGGTCACGGGGCGGGCGTCGTCGGCGGACGTCACTGCACACCTCCCGGGAAGACGAGGGAGACGTACACCGACGGGTCGACGAGGTTCTCGGCGGCTCGGTCGGCGAGTCCGAAGATCGGGCCGGCGAAGACCGTGAGCAGCACCGTCACGACGACGAGCACCGTCGTCGCGGCGACCATGAGCCTCGGCGTGGTCTTCGTGGCCGTGACGGTCGCGCCCTCCGGTGCCTCCTGCACCGAGCCGAGCAGCACCGACTCGTAACCGTCGAGCTCTTCACGACGGCGCCAGAACGCCATGTTCCAGAACCGGGTGAGCGCGTAGAGCGTGATGAGCGAGGTGAGCGCGCCCGCGGCGATCACGACCCAGACGAGCCACGCCGTCGCGGGGTCAGCCGCAGCCTGCTCGCCGCCCGCGAGGAACAGGCCGGCCTTGCCGAGGAAGCCCGAGAACGGCGGGATGCCGCCGAGGTTCAGCGCGGGGATGAAGAACAGGATCGCGAGGAACGGCGACGCCTTCAGCAGCCCGGCGAGGCGGTTGATCGAGGTCGCGCCGCCGAAGCGCTCGATGAGCCCGGTCGTGAGGAACAGGGTCGTCTGCACCGTGATGTGGTGCACCACGTAGTAGATCGTCGCGGCCATGCCGAGCTGCGTGCCGAGCGCGATGCCGAAGATCATGTAGCCGATGTGGCTCACGAGGGTGAACGACAGCAGTCGCTTTATGTCGGCCTGGGTCAGGGCGCCCAGGATGCCGATGACCATCGTCAGCGCGCCCACGACCATGAGCAGCAGCGAGAGGTCCTGTTCGGAGAAGATCACGGTCTCGGTGCGGATGATCGCGTAGACGCCGACCTTCGTGAGCAGGCCCGCGAACACCGCCGTGACCGGGGCCGGAGCCGTCGGGTAGGAGTCGGGCAGCCAGAACGACAGCGGGAACACCGCGGCCTTGATGCCGAAGGCGATGAGCAGCAGCAGGTGCAGCACGAGCTGCACGCTGTCGGGCAGCGCCCCGATGCGCACCGACAGCTGCGCGATGTTCGCCGTGCCCGTCGCGCCGTAGATGAGCGCGATCGCGCTCAGGAAGAACAGCGACGAGACGAGGCTGACGATGATGTACGTGACGCCGGCGCGAATACGCTCGCCCGTGCCGCCGAGCGTCAGCAGCACGTAGCTCGCCGAGAGGAGGATCTCGAATCCGACGTAGAGGTTGAACAGGTCGCCGGCGATGAAGGCGTTGAAGACGCCCGCCGACAGGATCAGGTAGCTCGGGTGGAAGATCGAGACGGGCGTCTCGCGATGCCGGTCGGCGACTCCCTGGCCGACCGCGTACACGAGCACCACGAGCAGCACGACGGCCGACACGAGCAGCATGATGGCCGAGAGTCGGTCGACGACGAGCACGATGCCGAACGGCGCGGGCCACCCGCCGACGTGCACCGCGAGGGGTTCGTCGGCGTCGACGACCGCCAGCAGCACCGACGCGATGACGACGACGCTCGCGAGCACCGCGGTGCTGACGAGCATCTGCGCTCGGCGGTGACGGCCGAGGATGAGCGCGGTGGCCGCGCCGAGCAGCGGCAGCAGCACCACGAGGGGCACGAGTGCGGCGGGGCTCATCGGTCGCCCTCCCGGTCGCCGTGGTCGTGGTCTCGGTCGCCTGCGCCGCGATCGGCGCGGTCGCGAGCGGATGCCTCGAACTCGAGCCGTTCGTCGAGGTCGTCGTCGGGCTCCTCGTCGCTGGCCTCGATGATCTCCTGGATCGCGGCGTCGTCGGCTGCGGAGCTCCGAATGAGGTCGGCCGCCTCCTCGGCGTCGTGCAGGTCTTCCTCCTCGTCGTCGATGAGGTCGCCCTTGGCGCCGAGCTGGGCCAACCACCACGAGCGGTAGATGAGGGCCAGCATGAACGCCGTGATGCCGAGGTTGATCACGATCGCGGTGAGCACGAACGCCTGCGGCAGCGGGTCGGAGATCTCGTCGGGGTCGACGCCCTCGCCGAGGATCGGGGCGAGGCCCGGCGCCCCGCTCATGAGGTAGATGAGCACGTTCACCGCGTTGCCCACGAGCAGGAACCCGATGAGCACGCGCGTGAGGCTGCGCTCGAGCATGATCGAGATGCCCGCACCGAACATCACGGCCATCAGGATCACGAGGGTGAGGGATCCGGTCATGCGCGCACCCCCTCCGCCTCGGACGACGACTCGGTGTTGTCGGACGCCTCCTCCTGCTGCCGGTCGACCTCGCCGCCGAGCGACCGCAGGATGTCGAGCACGAGGCCGACGACCACGAGGTACACGCCGATGTCGAACAGCGTCGACGTGCCGATCGAGATCGTGCCGAGCACGGGCACCTCGGCCTCGAACCAGGCCGACTCGAGCGGCAGGCCGCTGAAGAAGAGCGACGCCGTCGCCGTGCCGGCGGCGAGCAGCAGGCCGGTGCCGAGCAGGCGACCTGCGTCGACCGGGGCGGCCTCGCCGAGCTCGTAGCGGCCTCCGGCGAGGTAGCGCGCCACGAGCGCGAGGCCCGCGAGCAGGCCGCCCGCGAAGCCGCCGCCCGGGGCGTTGTGGCCCACGAAGAGCAGGAAGACCGAGACGACGATCGCGGGGTGGAAGAGCAGGCGCACGAGCACCTCGATGAGGATCGAGCGGTTGCGCGGCGAGATCGTGCGGCCGGCGAGCAGCCACGTCTGCCTCGTCGACGCCGCCTCGGCCGCGGCATCCGTCTCGCCGTCGGTGTTCGCGAGGCTCGTGCGCGGGGCGCGGATGCTCGCAGCCTGCTCGGGCAGCGGGCGGATGCGGTCGCGCCGGTCGAGGCCCAGGTCGCCGTCGTCGAGGCGCGGCGCCCCGCCGGTGCGACCCGAGACGAAGATGAGGCTCGCGACGCCCGTCGCCACCGCGACGAGCACCGAGATCTCGCCGAGGGTGTCCCACGCGCGGAGGTCGACGAGCATGACGTTCACGATGTTCTTGCCGTGGGCCTCGAGCGCGAGCGCGGGCAGGCCCCCTGCGATCGTCGGCTCGATGCGGGCCCCCAGCGCGACCAGCCCGATGATGCCCATGACGATGCCCGCGACACCGCCGATGATGCCGCGCGCGAGCTTGTGCACCGGGGGGTTGCGCTGGGCGATCTGCTTCGGCAGCCGGCGCAGCACGAGCACGAACACGACGATCACGATCGTCTCGACGAGCGCCTGCGTGAGTGCGAGGTCGGGGGCACCCGACATGCCGAACAGCAGCACGAGTCCGTAGCCGGTGACGCTCACGAGCAGCACCGCGGTCATGCGCTGGCGCACGAGCACGGCCGCGACGGCCGCGACGCACATGACCGCGGCGATGAACGGCTGCGAGCTGAAGTCCCAGAGGCGGATGTCGGCCGGCCACTCGGAGTTCAGGATGCTCGCCGTGCCCAGCCCGCCGATGAACACCGCGATGATGATCGTGAGGTAGCCGGGAAGGCCGCGCGACTGGATCGCGGTCGTGACCGCGGCCGCCGCGCGGTCGACGGCCGAGACGATGCCGAGGTATCCGCGGCTCGAGTCGACCATGGGCACCACGGCGGCCTGCAGCCGGGCGACCTCGCGCCTGGCCCACACCATCAGGCCGCCGACGGCGAAGACGCCCAGTGAGAGGTAGAGCGCGGGCTCGAGGCCGTGCCAGAGCGCCAGGTGGTACTCGTGGCCGCCCGGCAGTTCGTCGGCGTAGGCGGCGAGCAGCGGCTCGACGAGGCCGATCGCGAACGCGGCGACGAGTCCGCCGACGGCCAGCACGCCCGGTGCGACGGCGATGGCCGCACCCGGCGAGTGCAGCGGCGTCGGCTCGACGTCGGGCTTGGTCGAGAACGCGCCCCAGAGGAACCTGGCGGTGTAGGCGAAGGTGAGTACCGAGCCCGCCACGGCGCCGACGAGCGCGATCCACGCCCACAGGGCGGTCTGGCCTCCGGCGGCGGTCGCGTCGATGAACGCCGTGAACACGCCCTCCTTCGCCACGAAGCCGAGCAGGGGCGGGACCCCGGCCATCGACGCGGCGGCGAGGGCCGCGATCGTCGTGACCACCGGCATCCGCCGCCCGAGGCCCGAGAGCCTGCGCCAGTCGCGCGTGCCCGCCGCGTGGTCGACGATGCCGACCGTGAGGAACAGGGTGGCCTTGAACATCGCGTGCGCGAGCAGCAGCGCGACGCCTGCGAGGGCCGCGTCGCGCGTGCCGAACCCCGTCACGAGCACGAGGAAGCCGAGCTGGCTCACGGTGCCGTAGGCGAGCAGCAGCTTCAGGTCGTACTGCCGCAGGGCGCGCCATCCGCCGACGAGCATCGTGAGGACGCCGAGCCCGATGACGATCGGATGCCACACCGAGAGGTCCGCGTACCCGGGGGCGAGCCGTGCCACGAGGTAGACGCCGGCCTTCACCATCGCGGCCGCGTGCAGGTACGCGGAGACCGGCGTGGGGGCTGCCATCGCGGCCGGCAGCCAGAAGTGGAACGGCACGAGCGCGCTCTTCGAGATCGCGCCCACGAGCACGAGCGCGATGCCCCACTCGCCCGCGGCACCCGTGACGGGGTGCGCGATGAGCTCGGAGAGCGAGGTGGTGCCGCCCTCGACCGCGAGCAGCACGAGCCCGACGAGCATCGCGAGCCCGCCGAACGTGGTCACCGTGAGCGCCTGGAGCGCCGCACCACGACTCTCTTTCCGGCCGGTGTAGTGGCCGATGAGGAGGTACGAGAGCACGCTCGTGGCCTCCCAGAAGGTGAAGAGCACGAACACGTCGTCGGAGGTCACGAGGCCGAGCATCACGCCCGCGAAGGCGAGCAGCAGGCCGGCGAAGCGGCCGAGCGCCGGCTCGTCGTCGGCGAAGTACCAGGTGCAGTAGAGCAGCACGAGCGCGCCGATGCCCGTGACGACGAGCGAGAGGATGAGCGCGAGCGCGTCCATGCGGAAGCTCAGCGCGATGTCGAGCTCGGGGATCCACGAGACGGACTCGACGACCGGGGTTCCGGCGAGCACGCCGGGCAGCCAGGTCAGCAGCACCACGAAGACGGCTGCGGGCACGAGCGCGATGACGGCGAAGACCCGACGACCCAGGCGCTTCGCGAGCCACGGGGTGAGTACCGAGACCGCCGCGAAGATCGCGAGGCTGGTGATCATCCACCCTCCTCACGCTTCAGTTTCAGTCACAGTCCGTCCGGACAGTTTACCGGGGCGAGGGGCGCCGTCGGCCCGGTGATCGCGAAAGACATGAACGGCGGGGGATGCCGCGGGCGACCGTGATGACGCAGGATGGACGGATGCCGATCCTGATCACCGTCGACGAACTCGCCGATCGCCTCGCCGCGGATGCGCCCGACGCGCGCACCGTCGTGCTCGACGTCCGCTGGAGCCTCGCGCAGCCCGACGGCACCGAGGCATACCGTGCAGGGCATATTCCCGGAGCCGTGTACGTCGACCTCGACACCGAGCTCGCCGACCACGACGTCGTCGGCGCAGGGAGGCATCCGCTGCCGGCCGAGGCGGCGCTCACGGCCGCGATGCGACGGTGGGGCCTCCGTGCCGGCGACTCCGTGGTCGTCGTCGACGACCTTGGCAACCAGTCGGCGGCCAGGGCCTGGTGGCTGCTCCGCCACGCCGGGTTCGACGACGTGCGCATGCTCGACGGTGCGCTCGGGGCCTGGCGCGCTGCGGGGCATCCGCTCGAGACGGGCGACGTCGTGCCCGAGCCCGGTGACGCGACCGCGCACTACGGCGGCATGCCCGTGCTCGACATCGACGAGGCCGCCGCCCTGCCTGCGCGCGGGGTGCTGCTCGACGTTCGTGCGGCCGAGCGCTACCGCGGCGAGGTCGAGCCGATCGACCCGCGCGCCGGGCACATCCCGGGAGCGCGCTCGGCGCCGACCGGGTCGACGCTCGACTCGGACGGGCGGTTCCTGCCGGCCGATGCGCTCAGGGCGCGCTTCGCCGAGGTCGGCGTCGTGCAGGGCACCCAGGTCGCGACCTACTGCGGGTCGGGCGTCACGGGCGCCCACGCGGTCGCGGCGCTCGCCGTCGCCGGCGTCGACGCCGCGCTCTTCCCCGGCTCGTGGAGCCAATGGTCGAACGACGCCTCGCGACCCGTGGCGACGGGCGCCGAGCCCGGCTGAGCACCGATCGGCTTCGCTGCGCGACGTCGAGTCGCCGGGCTCAGCCCGGCAGGTGGCCGACGCCGATGATCGTCGACAGGTCGGCCCGCGTGATGCCGCGCTCGGCAAGGAATTTGCGGAACCGCGTCGCGACCCGCTCGCGCGCCTCGTCGTCGAGGTCGGCGACGAGCCTCGACCTCGACATGCCGACCACGAGCCGCCACGACAGCTCGTCGTCGAGGTCGACATGGCGCGGCACGAGTTCGGCGCGCGTCTGCTCGAGTCCGAGCGCCCCCAGCCACTGCGCGAGCGCTCCGGGGCTCTCGGGCACCGTCGGCAGCGCGCGGTCGCGGTACGCCGCCACGGCCTCGGCGCCCGCCTCGCCGCCCTCGGTCTCGACCGCGTCGCAGAGCGCCTTGGTGAAGTCCTCGAAGGCGCCCGGAGCCCAGAGGGTCACGGCGAGACGCCCACCGGGCTTCAACCGCTCGACGAGTCGCCCGGCCCCGGCCTCGGGGTCGGTGAAGAAGAACACCCCGAGCACGCACTGCACGAGGTCGTAGCCCGTCGGTTCCCAGTCGAGCACGTCGGTCGCGTGCAGGCGCAGCTGGGGCAACGGCGCAGACTCGCGCTCGGCGCGCTCACGGGCGAGCTCGATCATCGACTCCGACAGGTCGATCGCGTCGACCGCGCCCGACGGGCCGACGAGCTCGGCCGTCGCCACCGCCGAAGCCCCGTCGCCGCAGCACGCGTCGAGCACCAGCTCGCCGAACTGCGGTGCGGACCGCAGCACCGTCGCCATCGAGATCGGATCCCACACCACGTCGTCGAGCTCGGCGAAGGCGCGCGCGTGCTCGACGAAGTGCCTGACGGTACCCCGAACGTCCCCTTGTTCCCCCATGGCCCCCATTCTGGCCGGTCACGGGGCCGGATGTCTGGAATTCAGGCAATCGAAAGCCCGAACGTGCAGACTGGAACCTCCTGCACTCCGATCGAATCGAGAAGACCCCCTCATGAATCGTGCCCTGCGCCGCGTCGCGCCCGTCGCGCTCGCCACCGCGGCAGCCGCCCTGCTCCTCGCCGGATGCGCCGGCGGCGGAGCCCCCGAAGCCACGGACACCCCGGCCGCCGCCGACTGCATGGACCTCTCGTCGGGCGAGCTCAGCGACGGCGTGAAGGTCGAGGGCGACTTCGGAGCGGTGCCCACGGTCACCTTCGACACCCCGCTCGAAACCGACGAGCTGCAGCGCACGGTCGTCATCGAGGGCGACGGCGACACCACGGCCGCCGGCGACAGCGTCAACGCCGTCGTCAGCGCCTACGCCGGATCCAGCGGCACGCAGCTCTTCTCGCAGCCCGCGACGATCGAGGCCGGCGGCGAGGGCGTCTACGAGGCGTTCCTCGCGGGCATCGACTGCGTGCCCACCGGCACCCGCACGGTCACGGTCGCCCCGGCATCCGCCCTCTACGACGGCGCGGGCAACGAGAACGTCGGCCTCGCCGCCGGCGAGAGCGTCGTGATCGTCGTCGACGTCAAGGAGCCGCTGAAGGCCGAAGAGTGGACCGACGACGTGCCCGAGGTGAAGTTCGGCGCCGAGGGCGAGGCGCCCACGGTCACGCTGCCCGACACCGAGCCGCCGGCCGACTTCCAGCTCAAGGTGCTCGAGGAGGGCGACGGCGACGAGGTGCAGACCGGCGACACCGTGACCCTGAACTACCAGGGCACCAGCTGGAACACGGGCGAGGTCTTCGACCAGAGCTACGGCGGCGACCCCGCGCAGTTCTCGACCGACCAGGTGATCCAGGGCTTCGGCGCGGCGCTCGTCGGCCAGAAGGTCGGCACCAAGCTCATCGTCACGATCCCGCCGGAGTACGCGTACGGCACCGACGCCGATGCCGCCGAGCTCGGCGGACAGACGCTGGTGTTCCTCGTCGAGATCCTCGACACGACGCCCCCGGCGTAACGCACGACACGAACGGCGAACGGGCCGCAGCGATCACTCGCTGCGGCCCGTTCTGCGTCTCGCGCCGGTGATGTCGCGCGAATCGTCGCCATGCGGCGTCGGCGACGACGATCTGCGCGACATCACGAGGGGCGGATGCCTCGGGCCTGCCGGCCTGCCGGCCCGCCGGCCCGCCGGCCCGCCGGCCCGCCGGCTCAGGCCTGCGTGGCGGGCTCCGCCTGCGCCGCGGCATCCGTCGCCCTGATGCGCCGCACCGGGCGCTGGAGGCCGCGCGCCACGCCCGTGCGCTCGAGGCTGCGGGCGATGAGCAGGCCGAGCCAGACGCCCGCGAGGTTCGAGAGCACCGAGAGCGCCGGGTAGGCGATCTGCGCCCAGAGCGGCATGCGGTCGACTCCGAGGAACGGCATCGAGTAGAGCGCGTACGGCAGTGCGAACGCGGCGGCGCCGACGTAGAAGATCCACGGGCGGAACGAGCGGTACAGGCCGAGCGCGATCGGGATCTCGACCATCGCCCCGATCATGAGGCAGGTCAGGATCGCCGACGGCCCCTGCGGGGTCAGCACCGCGTTGATGAGGCCGGCGATGAGCGAGGTGAGCAGCGCGACGCCCGGCTGGCGCAGCAGCGCGAGCGCGATGACGAACGGGATGCTCCAGATGCCGGCGAACGCGGCGTAGAGCAGCGGGATCGCCGGGGCGACCGTCGTCGACAGCACGAACGCCGGAATGAGCACGATGCCGGCGGCCGCGCCGATCGCGGCGCACGTGAGCAGCAGGCGGGTGGGGGTCTTCAGGCGGGTCGTCTTCGCGGGCACGGCTCAGGCTCCGATCAGCTGGGCGGACTCGACCGCGGGGGCGCCCTTCGGCAGGCGCCAGTATCCGCAGAAGCTCACCTCGCTCTTGGCCCAGCCGCGCTCGTTCACGAGCAGTCGACGGATGCCGGTGGCGAGCCCCGACTCGCCGACCGCGTAGCCGTGGGTCACCACGTCGGCGGGCAGCTCGAGCGTGGAGGCCGCGGCGTACGCGCCCGCGCCAGGTCGGTCGTGGTGCTCGCGCACGACCCAGTGGACGACGAGGCCCTCGGGCTTCGGGAACTCCTGCACGTCGTCGGCGTGCGGGATCTCGACGATCGCGACGCCGCGCGCGTCGGCAGGCAGCGAGGCGGCGATGCCGGCGACGGCCGGCAGGCCGGTCTCGTCGGCCACGAGCAGGAACCAGGCCGCCTCCTCGGGCGCGTCGAACCCGTAGCCCTCGTCGAGGAGGCCGATCCGGTCGCCGACCGTGCACGAGGCGGCCCACGCTGCGGCGACGCCCTCGAGCGCACCGGTCTCGGGGTGCTCGTGCAGCACGAAGTCGATGTCGAGCTCCGCGCCGCGCTCGGCCGTGGCCCCGCGGTACGCGCGCACCGTGTAGTTGCGCATGGTCGGGCGCACGGCCTTCGGCGTGCGGAGCAGCTGCGCGTACCCGAGGTAGCCGTCGCGGTCGGGCAGGTGCACGCCGTCGGCGCCCTCGGGCGGCAGGAACAACCGGAACCACTGGTCGAACCCTCGCGGCGCGAACTTGTCGATCTCGCCCCCGCCCACGGTGATGCGGGTGAACGATGGGCTCACGCGGGCGGTGGCCAGCACCTCCAGCTCGATGGGCGTCGTGCGCTCGGTCTTCACCTGGCGGCTGTGCGTCTTGGCCATCGGGGGTCCTTCCGGGACTCGTGGGTCGGGCGGTGCGGTGCGGTGGTCTGGTGGTGTGGTGCGGTGGTCTGGTGCGGTGCGGTGCGGTGCGGTGCGGTGCGGTGGTGCTGTGCTGTGCTGTTTGCCGGCCGGGCCGGGCCGGTTCGTGCGGCGGAGGCGGATCGGGTCAGCCCGCGAGGTCGGTGCGGTCGCCGGTCACGCCGCCGAGCCCCGACTGGAGCGCCCACCAGTAGATGGCGGCCGACACGACCCAGAAGGCGACGACGAACACCGTGTCGCGCACGCGCCAGCGGCTGATCGTGCGTTCGCTGCGCGTCGGGTGGGCGCCGAACGCCCGTGCGTCCATCGCGAGGGCGACGCGCTCGGCGTGCCGGATCGCGCTCGCGAGCAGCGGGATCGCCGTGCCGACCGTGCGGCGCACGGCCGCGACCGGTCCGCGCCCGGCATCCGTTCCGCGAACGCGGTGCGCGGCTCGGATCACCTCGAGCTCGTGGCCGAACCGCGGCACGAACCGCAGCGCCGCCAGTGCGGTGTAGCCGATGCGGTACGGCACGCGAAGGTTCTGCACGAGCGCGCGCACCAGCTCGGGCCCGCTCGTCGTGAGACCCGCGATGAGCGAGAGCATGAGCAGCGCGGCGATGCGCAGCGCGGTCGCGAGGCCCACGAGGTAGCCCGCGAGCGTGAAGCTCCAGTCGCCGATCGAGAAGAGCACGACGGATGCCGCGGCGCCCGCGTCGCCGAGACGCGCCGGGTCGACCCACAGCCCGAAGCTCAGCCCGAGCAGCGCGATCGCGACCGGGGTGCCGAGCAGCAGCACCGCCAGCGCGCGGCCCGAGAGGCGCGCGCCGATGAGCAGCAGCCCGAGCGCGAGCACGATGAACGCCGTCGGGATCGCGAGCCCGCGCGTGAAGATCAGCGCGACCATCACCGGGAGCGGCGCCGCGAACTTCGCGAGCGGGTTCAGGTGGTGCAGGAACCGGATGCCGGAGGTCGGCGCCTGCTCCGCGTAGGGGTCGCGCGGCAGGGCCGTGCTGGTTGCGGCCGCGGCAGCGGTGGTCGATGCGTTGGTTGCGGGGGTGGAAGCGGCGGTCGCGGTCGCCGCGGCGGCGCGGGTCTCGGGCGTCGCGGCGCCGGCGGCGCGGGTCACGGGCGTCGCGGCGGCGGCGGCGCCGGTCTCGGGCGTCACGGCGTTCATGCGGCGGCCCGATCGCGGGTGGGCAGCTGCGACATCCGGGTGACCGCGTGCCATTCGGGGTGCCGCACCAGGCCGCGCGTCGCGCGCGCGAGCGGGGGATGCCGCAGCCCGGCGGCCTCGATCAGCGGGCCCGCGAGCACCTCGGCCGTCGGGCCGACCCCGAGCAGGCGCCCGTCGCGCATGACGGCGACGTGCGTGGCGTGGTCGGCGACGAGCTGGAGGTCGTGGGTGACGACGAGCACGGTCGTGCCCTCGGCGTTCAGGCCGCTCAGGATGTCGAGCAGCTCCGATGCGCGGGCGCGGTCCTGGCCGAACGTCGGCTCGTCGAGCGCGAGCACGGGTGCTCCGGCGACGAGCGCGGTGCCGACCGAGAGCCGGCGCTTCTGCCCGCCCGAGAGCAGGAACGGGTGGCGATCGCGGTGCTCGGTCAGCTCGAAGCGCTCCAGCATGCGGTCGACCTCGACGCGCCGGGCCGCCTCGTCGACGCCCTGCAGGCGCAGCCCGAGCTCGAGCTCCTCGGCCACCGTGTGCGCGACGAACTGGTGCTCGGGGTTCTGGAACACGAAGCCGATCTGGCGTGCCCTGGTGCGCGCGTCGGCCCGCGAGGGATCGAGGCCGAGCACGTCGACGCTGCCCCTCGGCGAGGCGATGACCCCCGCGATGGCCTGCAGCAGCGTGGTCTTGCCCGCGCCGTTCGTGCCGACGATCGCGAGGAAGTCGCCCGATGCCACGTCGAGGTCGACGCCGTCGACGACGACCGGTCCGCGACGACCGCCGCGTCGCACCGAGCAGTCCCTCACTGTGATCGCGGGAGCGGATGCCGCGGGCTCGCCGTCGGCGCCGACGCCACTGCCTGCGTAGCCTCCGCTTCCGACGAGCGGCGAGGGCAGCACGCCGACGGCGTCGAGCGCGGCGGCGAGCTCCGCGGGACTGAGCGGCAGCGGGTCGAGCACGACGCCGGCGTCGCGCAGCCTGAGCGCCGCGAGGGTCGAGACGGGCAGCCAGACGCCGAGGTCGAGCAGTTGCTCGGCGCGGGTCTGGAGCACCTCGCGCGCCGGGCCGTCGATCACGAGGCGACCGGCCGCGTCGAGCACGACGACCCGGTCGACGATGTCGACGGCGGCGTCGAGGTTGTGCTCGACGAGCACGATCGCGTGGTCGCGCTCGCTCGCGAGGTCGCGGAGCACCGAGTAGACCTCGTCGATGCCGGCGGGGTCGAGGTTGGCCGTCGGCTCGTCGAGCACGAGCACGGGTGCCGCGAGGGCCAGGGCGCAGGCGATCGCGAGGCGCTGGCGGCCGCCGCCCGAGAGCACGTCGGGGTTGTGCGAGCGGCGCTCCCAGAGGCCGACGAGCTTCAGTGCGCGCTCGGCGCGCTCGAGCACCTCGGATGCCGGCACGAGCTGGTTCTCGGGCCCGAAGCAGACCTCGTCGATCAGCGTGCCGGTCACGACCTGGGCGTCGGGGTCTTGGAAGACCATCGCGACGTGCTCACTGAGCTCGGCGACGGTGTGCTCGGCGCTATCGAGCCCGGCGATGCGCACCGTGCCGGCGAGCGCTGCCGGCACGGCGTGCGGCACGAGCCCGTCGAGGGCGAGCGCGAGCGTCGACTTGCCGCATCCCGACGGGCCGAGCAGCAGCACCACCTCGCCGGGGCGCACCTCGAACGAGACGCCGTCGGGCGTCGCCCGCGCGGTCTCGTCGTGGCGGATGCTCACGGCGTCGAGGGCGATGAGGGGGGCGGCGGTCACGTGGATCCCGGAGGTCGGCCGGAGCGCGGGTCCGGGCGGGGTGGGTTGGCTCGCCGAGCGATCGGCTTAGGACAGCCTAACCTTTGGCGACGGATGCCGCGACACCGCGTCCGGGCCGCCACGGCCCACCACGGCCGCGCGACGGGCCCGCGACGGCCGGCCGACGTCGAACGGTCGCAGACGGCGGCTTCCGGGTCGGAATGCCCGCCATCTGCGACCGTTCGGGTTGTACGCGGGGGTGCTACGCCACGGCGGCGCGGCGGGACTCGTGGGCGAGCACGGCCGCCTCGAGCTCGCCCTCGATGAGACCGAAGGCGTCGTACCCCGCGATGTCGTCGGCCAGGCCCTTCGCGCGATCGGTGAACGAGCGATCGGCCAGCACCAGGTCGACGGCGTCGCGCACGGCCTCGGCGGTCGGCGTGCCGGTGCGCAGGTTGACGCCGACGCCCGACCACTCGACGCGCATCGACACCTCGGGCTTGTCCTCCGTGTCGCCGGCGGCGACGATCGGCACGCCGTGGCTGAGGGCGAACTGCGCGCCGCCGTATCCGGCGTTCGTGACGAACACGTCGGTCTTCGGCATGAGCAGGTCGTACGGCAGGAACTCGGCGGCGCGGGCGTTGGCGGGCAGTGCACCGAGGTCGGCCACGGGGCATCCGCCGGTCGAGACCACGACGAGCACGTCGCGGTCGGCCAGCGCGTCGAGCGTGGGGCGGATCAGCCGATCGAGGTCCTTGTTGTCGATCGTGCCCTGCGTGACGTGCACGACCGGACGCGAACCGTCGAGCTCGTGCCACCACTCCGGCAGCGGGCCGGCGGCCGGTGCCGGCGGCAGCACCGTGCCGACGAAGCGCACGCTCTCGGTGAGGTCGCGGCGCGGCGGCTCGAATCCTGCCGGGCCGAGCTGCAGGAACCGCTCGTGCAGCCGCGACAGGTCGAGCACGAACGACGGCAGGCTCGGGCGGCCGAGCGAACGCATCACGTCGTTGGCGAGCTTCTGCGTCGCGCGGAACGCGACCTTCTGCACCAGCACGTTGAGCACGCGGTTGCGCACCCGGCCGAGCGCGCCGGGCTTCGGCAGGAGCCCGAGGCCGTACGGCGCGACATCCGTGCTCGACTGGCTGAAGGGCAGCACGCCCACCGCGATCACGGGCGGATGCGCCGACGCGGGGTCGTGCGCCCGGTCGAGCAGCAGCGGCAGCACGCCCGCGAACGCGCTCTCGACCACGATCGCATCGGGCGAGCACGCCGCGACGGCCGCCTCGACCGCGGCGAACTGGTCGGGCACCGTCTTCACGAAGATCGTCTGCACGTCGTACTGGAGCTTCGCGATGCCGCGGTATCGGTCGCGGTCGGGCAGGTGGTCCTGCATCACGCGGTCGTCGTAGTCGGCGACGCCGCCCAGTGCGCGGTGCGTCGCGCCGGCGGCCTCGACCGCGGCGCGGAAGCGCGAGCCGGTGAGCACGGTGACGTCGTGGCCGCGCGACACGAGGTCGTGCGCGATGGCGATCATGGGCGAGACGTGGCCCTGGATGGGGTTGGAGCAGAGCAGGTAGTTCGACATGCGGATCTCTTCGACGGATGCGGCGAACCCGGCGGATGCGCCGGGCGCATGCCGGGCGGAGACCCGGCACGAGGGGCGACGCTAGCCAGACCGTCGAGCAGGCCGCCAGCGATTCGCGCCGATCTCGGTGTCAGCCCGTCGAGCTTTCAGTGCGAGCCCCGAGATCGGCGGCCCGTACCGCGCCCGCACCGCGGGAATGCTCGGCTCATCTGCGGTGTTGTACATATGTCCGGGTGCGGCAGACCTCGCATCCGAGGGAGGACAACGTGGGAATCAGTTACGTCGAGTTCGAAGACGAAGCCGGGGTCCTGCGTCGCTACCGCAAGCACGCGAACGGCCGTGGACTCGTCTCGACGACGGCGAAGGTCGACGCGAGCGCCTTCGTCGACCCGACGGCGTACGTCGATCCGGGAGCCGAGGTGCAGCGCGGAGCGCGCATCGAGCACGGCGGGTGGGTCGAGTCAGGGGCGATCATCGCCGAGCGTGCCGTCGTGGGCGTCAACGCCCGCGTCGGGCAGCGCGCGGTCATCGGCCGCAGCGCCGTCGTCGGTCCGTTCGCGCAGGTCGGCAAGGACGCGCGCGTGCAGAACGCGGCCCGCGTGCCGCGCGAGTTCGTGGTCGAGGCCGGCGCCGAGTTCGCCGCCTCGGGCGACGACCTGCGCCGCCTCGGCCTGGCGGCCTGACCGCCCGAACGCGCCCAGCGCGAAACGACGCCCGCTCGACCGTTCGGTCGGGCGGGCGTCGTCGTGCCCGCGGGCGTCGGGCCGGCGGGCGTCGTCGTGCCTGCTGGCGTCGTGCCCGAGCGCGTCGGGCCTGCGGTCGCCGTCAGCCGCGCGGAGGCTGACCGCCGTCCATGCCGCCGCCGCCCATGCCGCCCGCGACCTCGTCGCCGGCGACCCCGGAGCCGAGCGTCGATCCGTCGGCGGTGACCGTGTAGGTCTCGCCGTCGACGAGGTCGGCCGACGAGACGACGAGCGACTCGGTCTGCTTGGCTGCGTCGTAGGTCGCGACGACGGTGCCGTCGGAGGCCACGACCTGCAGGGCGGTGCCGGCTGCCGCCGTCGAGTCGAGCACGATCGCCACCGACGCCTGGGCCGAGTCGCCGCTCGGTGCGACGAGCATGCCCGAGCTGCCGGCGGCCACGAGCGTGCCGCCCGACACGTCGAACGTGCCGTCGACGTCGAGCGCGCCGTTCATCTGCTCGGTCGGCCCGTCGACCACGACCTCGCCGCCCGTGATGCTCGCGTCGCCGTTCACGTCGATGCCGTCGCCGTCGGAGTGCACGAGCAGCGTGCCGCCCGAGATCGTGAGCGTGCGGCCTGACGAGCTCGACGACTCGGCGTAGCCGTCGGGTGCGCCGCCGCCCTGCTCGGAGCCGGTGCCGTCGGCGCCGCCCGCGACGTTCACGCCGTCGTCGCTCCCGGTCACCTCGGTGTCGCCTCGGCTGATGGTGATCGCGGCGGCCTCGAGCGCCTCGTACGACTGCGTCACGAGCACGGAGCCGCCCGACACGGTGAGTGCGACATCGGCGTGCACGCCGTCGTCGCCCGAGGCCAGGGTTACGTCGCCGTCCGCGAGGTGGGCGGTGTTGTCGGTGTGCAGCGCGTCGTCGGCGGCGTCGACGCGCACGGTGCCGCCGTCGACGACGATGTACACGCCGCCCTTGACGCCCTTCATGGAGGTGTCGTCGGATGCCGCGGCATCCGCTCCGCCGCCCGCGGTCACGTCGAGCGTGCCGCCCCAGACGACGGCGTCGGTCGCCGCGTCGATGCCGTCGCCGCCGGAGACGACGGTGACGTCGCCGCCCGCGATCGCCACGTAGCCGCGTTCGGCCTCCTCCGCGTTGTCGGACTTGATGCCGTCGCCCCCGGCGGTCACGTCGAGGGTGCCGCCGGTGATCATCACGAGGTCCTTGCCGCGGATGCCGTCGTCGGCCGCGTCGACCGTGATGTCGCCGGCCGCGATCGCGAGCGCGTCGCGGCTCGCGATGCCGTCGTTGCCGTTGCCGTGCACCTCGAGCGAGCCGCTGCCGGAGATCACGAGGTCGGCGGCGCTCGCCATTGCCGCGTTCGCGGACTCGTCGTCGGCGTACGAGGAGGCGTCGGACAGGGTGTTCTCGCTGCCGTCGGCGAGCACGAGCTGCACCTCGTCGGCCGCCACGACGTCGATCGCCGCGCCGTCGGCGTTCGCGATGTCGACGCCGTCGAGCACGACCGTCACGTCGGCGTCGGCCGCGTCGACGGCGAGCTGCCCGCTCGACGAGCCGCTCACGACGTAGGTGCCGGCCGCGGTGATCGTGACGACGCCGTCGGCGACGGTCACGCCGTCGGCCTCCGCGGGGTCGTCGAGGTCGATCGAGACGGCCGATGCCGCGTCGTATCCGGAGATCGCGGTCGGCGCCTCCTCGTCGTCGGCCATGACCTCTGACGCGGTCGCGCCCGGTGCGACGGCCTCCGCCTGCTCGAGCACGACGCCCGAGTCGGTCGACGACGAGGAGGCGGTCTCGGCGTCGGCCGGGGCGGCGCAGCTCGCGAGGAGCAGGGTGCCGGTGAGCGCGATGGGCGCGAGGCCCGCGGCGACGAGCCAGGGGCGGCGGCGGGTGGGCTTGGCGGAGGTCATGGGAGGTCCTTTCGGGAGGAGGCGTTCGCGGGGGAGGCGGGCTGCGCCGGGGCGAGCGTCGCGTGCGAGAAATGGGTGCGGAGCACGGGGGCCCAGCGGTTGGCGGGCAGCCCGGGGCGGAGGGCCGCGAGGCCCGTGCCGAACTTCGAGACGGTCGCGGGCCGGTGCCCGAGCGACCAGAGCGCGCGGTCGACCGGTCCGGCGCTGCCGCCGGACTTCGTCTCGACGATGACCGATGCGGGCGTCGCGAGCGTGCGGCCGTGCGGGCCGAGTTCGATCCACTCGAGGTCGACGTCGACGGTCGCGCGGCTGCCACCCGGAACGAGCAGCGTCGCGCGGCGGTACCTCGTGGTGAGCACCGGCCGGAACGGCTCGCCATGCGGCGCATCGATGCCGGCCTCACCGAGCGTCGCCGTGGCGTAGTCGAGGGCCTCGCCGTGCAGGCTCGCCGTGACCGACGGGTCGATCGCGACGCGCTCCTTCACCGTGACCGCCCGGCCGCCCCTGGTCTTCACCTCGAGGAAGCTCGTGTCGGAGTCGACGTACGACCGCGTGCGGATCTTGTACCGCCGGCGACGGCCGTACGCCGCGAGGTGGTAGCTCTCGAGGCCGTTCGTGTCGAAGTAGACCGATTCGTAGCGGGCCGATCGGGCCCCGGCGATCTCGAGCGCGAGGGTGCCGTCGGGCAGGCGGTCGAGCAGCGTCGGCAGCGCGGCGGCCGGCAGCATGTACTTGCGATCCACGCGGGTCAGCAGTTCGGCCGAGGCGTTCAGCTCGTCGAGGCCGATCGGGTCGAGTGCGGACAGCGCGCCCGAGGCATCCGTCGTCATGATGCGACGCTCTCGCGGCGCATCGCCGAGACCCGGTGGAGTTCGTAGCGCACGTCGACCGTCGTGGTGTCGTTCACGAGATCGAGCCGCTCGACGCGGAGTGCGCGCACCCGGGCGCCGAGCAGGGCCTCGAGGTGGGCCTGGAGCTCGGCCTCGTCGGCGATCGCGCGGTCGACCACGACGAGCTGCTGCCGGTACCGCTGCAGCACCCGCCCGTTGTCGACCGCGGCGAGCACGGCGACCACGAGCGCCATCAGCGCGGGGGCGGCCCAGCCGAGGGCCGAGCCGAGCCCGCCGATGAGGCCGAGCGCGAGTGCCGCGAAGTAGTAGGCGACCTCGTGCTGCTGGATCTCGCTCGATCGCAGCCGGATGATCGAGAGCACGCCGAACAGGCCGAGGCCGAGGCCGGCGCCGACGGCGGTCGACCCGAGCACGAGCGAAACGGCGAGCACGCCGACGTTGACGGTCAGGTAGGCGACGAGGAGGTCGCGGCGCCGGTGGCGCGGGAAGTACAGGCCGAAGACCAGCACGCCGACGGCGACCAGGTCGATGGCGAGCAGGAGGATGGGGTCCATGTGGATGCTCCGAACGTTGTCGATGCATCCATTCCGTCAGCCCCGTCAGGCCGACGACTGTGGACTTCCGATGACCCTCCTATGCGTCGTGGACGCGTTTCCTGAACGCGCGACGCGGGATCAGAACAGGCGGTCGGCCAGCAGCTCGAGGGTCTGCGCGCGGCCCGGTGCGGCATCCGCCGACTCGCTCGCGTAGGAGCCCGAGATCGGCGAGACCATGACCTCGTCGATGCCGTGGCGCGTCGCGAGGGTGCGCAGTTCGGATGCCGCGGCATCCGCGTCGCCGATGATCCAGCGCCGTTCCATGCCGGCGATGAGCTCCTCGACCATCGAGTCGGCGGGTGCTGTCTGCGCCTCTTCAACGGTCTCGAGCTCGCGCATCGGCCGGTTCGTGCGCAGGCGCGCCATGGCGCGCAGCTGCGGCAGTGCGCGGGCGCGCGCCTCCTCGCCCGTGGGCGCGACCGAGGCGTTCGCGGTGAGGAACGTCACGGGCGACGGGTGCGCCTCGCTCGGCCGGTACTCGGTGCGGTACAGCTCGAGCGCGCGCTCGAGGCCCTCGCCCGAGAAGTGGTTGGCGAACACGTAGGGTAGGCCGAGCTCGGCCGCGAGCTTCGCCGAGTAGTCGCTCGACCCGAGCAGCCACACCTGGGGCGTGCCGACGGCCGCGGGCGTCGCCGTGATCGCGTACTCGCGCCCGCTCGTGAGCCGCAGCGTCGCGCCCTCGGGGGAGACGAGGCCGAGGATGTCGGCGATGTGGTCGGGGAACCGGTCGACGTCGGCCGTCGGCCCCGAGATGCGCAGCAGCTGCGTGATGACCGGGTCGCTGCCCGGCGCGCGGCCGAGGCCCAGGTCGATGCGGCCCGGTGCGATGGCCTCGAGTGCGGCGAACTGCTCGGCGACGACGAACGGCGCGTGGTTCGGCAGCATGACCCCGCCCGACCCGACGCGGATGCGCTCGGTCTGCGCGACCGTGGCGGCGATGAGCACGGGCGGCGTCGTCGAGGCCACCGAGCGCATGTTGTGGTGCTCGGCGAACCAGTAGCGGGTGTACCCCAGCCGGTCGGCGAGCTTGGCGAGACCGACGGATGCCGCGACGGCGCCCGCACTGGTCTGGCCGCTCCGCACGGGAACGAGGTCGAGCACGGACAGGCGCAGCGTTTCAGACATCGTCAAGGGCAACGGGCGGTGGCCCTCGGGTATTCCGGATGCCGCGGCATCCGCTCTCCGGACACCGAAACCGCCGGTCAGGGGCGGTCTCGGGCGCGCAGCGCGGTTCGACGTGCGTCGCGGGATAACCCTGAGCGGCTTGCAGGGATGCCACTGGCGCGCCGGGCCTCGCGCCGCCGTTGTATGGGTCCTGCGTTCGTGCGTGCCGATGGGATCCCCCGCGGCCGTCCGCCCCACCGAGTGGGGCCAGGGCCCGCGGCGCGACCCCATCGAAAGGAACCACCAGTGAACACCCCCGTGTCTCTTGCCGAGTTCGCGAACGTCGAGCTCCCGACCCGCGAGGAGGCCTTCGCCGAACTCGCTGCCCGACTCGACGGCCGCCTGAGCGTGCCCGGCGATCCCGGTTGGGACGCCGATCGCCTCGCCTGGAACCTCGCCGTCGACCAGCGGCCCGCGGCCGTCGTTGTGGCTGCGAGCGCCGAGGACGCCGTCCGCACCGTGCGCGCAGCCGCCGCCTCGGGCCTCGGCGTCGCGGCGCAGTCGACCGGCCACAACGCCGGCCCGCTCGCCGCGCAGGCCGACTTCGACGAGGTCGTGCTGCTGCGCATGCACGAGCTCCTCGGCGTCGAGATCGACGCCGAGGCGCGCGTCGCCCGCATCCAGCCCGGCGCCCAGTGGGGCGACGTGGTCGCCGCCGCGACCCCGCACGGCCTCGCCGCGCTCGCCGGGTCGTCGCACGACGTCGGCGTCATGGGCTACACGCTCGGCGGCGGCGTGAGCTGGCTCGCCCGCTCGCACGGCCTCGCCGCGAACCAGGTGCTCGCCGCCGAGATCGTGACCGCCGACGGCGAACTGCGTCGCATCGACGCCGAGCACGACGCCGACCTGTTCTGGGCGATCCGCGGCGGCGGCGGCGACTTCGGCGTGGTCACCGCGCTGGAGTTCCGACTCTTCCCCATCGCCGAGGTCGTCGCGGGCATGCTGCTCTGGCCGCTCGAGGCCGCCGACGAGGTGCTCCGGGCCTGGTCCGAGTGGACCGGCGGGCTGCCCGACAGCGTCACCTCGACGGCGCGCGTGCTGCGCCTGCCCCCGCTGCCCGAACTGCCGCCCTTCCTCGCCGGACGCTCGATCGTCGTCATCGAGGCGGTGTGCCAGGAGAGCCCGGGGCGGGCGGCCGAGCTGCTCGCGCCGCTGCGCGCGCTCGCACCCGAGATCGACACCGTGCACCCGCAGCCCGTCGCGGAGCTGCTGCAGCTGCACATGGACCCGCCCGTGCCGACCCCCGGCCACGGCGACGGCATGATGCTCTCGGAGTTCTCGCCCGCGACCGTGCGCGCGTTCCTCGAGGCCGTCGGCCCGGGTTCCGAGACGGCGCTGCTCTCGGCGGAGATCCGCCACCTCGGCGGCGCGGTCGACCCCGACGCGGCGCTGGCCCTTGCGGCCGAGCACGACGTGCCCGTCCCGGGCGTGGTGTCCGGGTTCGACGCGCAGTACCTCGTGTACGCGGTGGGCATCCCGATGCCCGGCATCGGCGACGCGCTCGTGATGTCGCTCGGCCGCCTGTTCTCGCGCATCGAGCCGTGGCGCGCCCCGGTCGAGTACGTGAACTTCGCCGAGCACGCCCGCAGCGCCGAGCAGCTCTGGGGCGATCGCGTGCACCGCCTGCGCGCGGTCAAGCACGAGGTCGACCCCGAGGGTCTCATCCGCTCGAACCACCCGGTTCGCCGCTGAGTCCCCGAACGGCGGATGCCGCGGCCGGCACGCTCTCCCCCCGGGGCGTGCCGGTCGAGGCATCCGCCGTTCGGCACGTTCCGGCGGAGTCGGCCGGGTGGCCGGGGTCGCCGGGTGGCCGGGTCGCCGGGCCGCCGTGCCGCGCGGTCTCCGGGCCGCCGTGCCGCGCGGTCGGCCGGGTCGCGGGTCAGGCTCAGGGTCCGTTCGGGGGATTCCCCCAGTGACGTCGATCGGGTCGCGGAGTATCGTGGCCAGCCGGACGGACCGGGGTGGGCCGATCCGGCAACGGATCGGGGGACCGATGAGTCGACTCGGCGACAGGCTCGCGACGTTCGGCGGGGCGAGGCCCGACGCGCTCGCGCTCGCACCGGGGCAGCGCCAGCGCTACCTCGCGATGGGTCTCGTGCTCATCGCCACGGCGGCCGTCTCGGCAGCTGCCGCGTCGTTCGCGCTCGCGATGGCCTTGCGCGCTCCCGTCTGGATCGCGATCGTCGTCGGCCTCTGCTGGGGGCTCGTGATCCTCGCCATCGATCGCATGCTCGTCGTCGGCATGCCGAGGCAACCGAAGCCCTGGGCGAACGTCTGGCTCGCCCTGCCGCGCGTCGCGCTGGCCCTCGTGATCGGCGTCGTCGTCGCGACCCCGCTCACGCTCGCGGTGTTCGAGCGCGAGATCACCGCCGAGACCGAGGTCATGGCGCTCGAGGCGAAGCAGGCCTTCGAGGAGGAGCTCGCCGCCGACCCCCGCTACGACGAGATCCCGGCGCTCACCGCGAGCGTCGCCGAGCAGCGCGCGCTCATCGCCGACGGGGGGCGGGCCGCGCTCGAGGCCGACGCCGACTACGTCGCCGCGCAGGCCGCGACCGCGGCCGCGCAGGCCGCGTACGACGAGGCGAACCGGGTCTGGCTCTCCGAACTCGACGGCACGGGCGGCACCGGCATCGTCGGCGACGGCCCGATCACCCAGTCGAAGAAGCTCGACCGCGACGGCAAGCTCGCCGCGCTCGACGCCGCGAAGGCCGCCGAGGCCGAGGCCAAGGCGCAGGCCGAGGCGCGCATCGAGGCCGGGTCGGTCGAGGCGGTCGCCCAGGCCGAGCAGACGCTCGCAGACGACGGCGCGAGGCTCGAACGACTGACCGCCGCCCGCGACCTCGAGGCCGCCCGATACGACGCGGCCGCCGACGAGAGCGACGGCATGCTCGCACGACTCGACGCGCTCTGGCGCATCGGCGAGCGGAACGGCATGCTCGCGTTCGCGCACCTCATGATCGCGTTGCTGTTCGTGTGCATCGAACTCATGCCCGTGCTCACCAAGACGCTCCAGAACCTCATGGCTCCGACCGCCTACGACGAGGTCGCGAAGATCACCGACGACACCATCGTCGCCGCCGAGCGCGAGCGTGCGGCCGAGCGTCTCCGCGTCGCGCGCGACGAGTCGGCCCCGCGTCTCGACGTCGCCGAGTACCGCGCAGGCCTCCGGCGGGAGTCGGGCAGGCGGGTCGCGGACGTGTTCATCGCGAAGCAGGAGGAGGCCGAACTCGCGGCCGTCGACGAGTGGGCCGACCAGCGAGCCCCGTTCATCGCGACCCGGGCCGTGCGCGAATGGGAGCACGAGGCCGACGGAGCCCCGATCACGTCGTCGCCCACCCGCGGCTGAGCGACGCTTCGGGCTCGGGGGGTGTCGCGCGACCGCCTCGCTTCATAGGCTGGGTGATGCGACATCGTCGTCGCACGATTCCACTGGGGAGGGAACGAATGACGGTCCATCACGAGCTGCCCACGAGCGCCGACTTCGCCACGCTGGCGGGTCCGCACCTGCCGGCGATCACCATCTACGCGTCGACGTCGCCCGTCGTGAACGAGCGCGAACGTGCCGAGGTGGCCGTCAAGAGCGCGTTCGACCACGCGATCGACCAGGTCAAGCTGGGCGGCGCCGCGGCATCCGAACTCGATGCCCTCCGACGCGAGCGCGACGGCGTGCTGGGCGATCTCGCGCTCTGGGGCGGGCTCTCCCGGTCGCTCGCGATCTTCGTCGCACCGGGATTCACCGAGGTGTTCGTGCTGCCGAACCGGCTCGACGACGCCTGGCACGTCGGATCCCACTTCACGCTCGGCCAGCTGCTGCGCGCGCCCAGCCAGGACCAGGAGGCCTTCGCCCTCACGCTCTCGTCGAACGAGTGGGCGCTCTGGCATGCGACGCCGGCGGCCCGTGCCGCCCGCCTCGAGACCGATCCGACCCACCCGGCGAACCTCGAGGCGGCCACCAACCGCGAGCCGGGCGAGAACAGCCCCCGCGGCGGACAGCACGGCGACCGCGGCGAGGTCGGCGACGAGCGTGGCAAGAAGCTGCTCGACATCTACGCCAAGCGCATCGCCGACGCCACCCGCCACGAGCTCGCAGCGATCGACCCCGACTCGCACGTGCCGATGTTCGTGTTCGCGGCCGAGCCCCTGCTCAGCGCGTTCCTCGATCGTGCACGCAACCATCGCCGGGTGGTCGGCGTGCCGGGCTCCCCAGACCGTCTCGGGTCGTCGGAGATCGACGCGGCGCTGCGCGAACAGCTCGCCAAGCTGAACGTCGCCGAAGCCTCGCAGGCGCTGGGCGTGCTCGCCGAGGGCACTGCGGGCCGCGTCGAACGCGACCTCGCGGCGATCGCCCGGCTCGCCGCCGACGGCGCGGTCGAGACGCTCTGGTTCGACTTCACGACGTCGGTCAACGGCACGCTCGACCGGTCGTCGGGCGCCGTGGAGTTCGCGGGCGCCAACGGCGACGGCGACGCGCTCGCCGACGGCACCCCGGCCGGCGACCTGCTGGCGCAGCTCGCGCTGCTCGTGATCGCGAAGGGCGGCAAGGTCGTCACCGTGCGCGGCGAAGACCTCGGCGAGGGCTGGAACGAGCCCGCGGTGGCCGAGCTCCGGTTCGCGCTCGCCTGAGCAGACCCCCTACGAACCGGCGACGGATGCCGCGGCAGCCCGCCCCGCGGCATCCGCCCATCGCCGGTCGGTGAACCGGTCGAACTCGAGCACCGGGATCACGAAGGGCTCGCGCCACGAGAACCGCACGACGATCTCGGTCGCCCGCTGATCCTCGATGATCGCCTCGACGGCAGTGTCGACGAGCACGCGGCCGCGACCGTGCGGCACGCGCTCGCGCAGCTCGAGCCACAGGCTCTCGGGGTGCGGCACGACACCCGGATTCGACGCCACGAGGGCGAGTTCCCACCCCGCAGACGGGCAGAGTCCGAAGCCGGACACGCGGATCACGCGCCCGGCGGAGTTCGTGAGGGCGGTCGCGGTGAAGTCCTCGGGGGAGAATTCGCAGTGAAGGCCGTTCATCCCGGGCACGTTACGCACGGGCCGGGGGCCCGGCATCAGGGCCAGCGCTGAGAGCGGTCGATGCCCGGCGATGCCGCGGCCGAGCGTTCGCCCGCGGCATCCTCCCCTCCGCCGGCGCACCGCCATAGGCTGGCTGGCATGCGTTTCGGAATGTTCATCCCCCAGGGCTGGCGCCACGACCTCGTCGACATCGATCCGGCCGAGCACTGGCAGACCATGCACGACCTCGCCGCGCACGCGGATGCGCCCGACTCCGGTTGGGAGTCGATCTGGGTCTACGACCACTTCCACACGGTGCCCGTGCCGAGCGCGACCGAGGCCACGCACGAGGCGTGGACCCTGATGGCGGCCTACGCGGCGTCGACGACGCGCGTGCGCCTCGGGCAGATGTGCACGTGCGTCGCCTACCGCAATCCGGCCTACCTCGCGAAGGTCGCCGCGACCGTCGACCTGATCTCGGGCGGACGCCTCGAGATGGGCATCGGCGCCGGCTGGTACGAGCACGAGTGGCGGGCCTACGGCTACGGGTTCCCCGACGCACCGGCGCGCCTCCGCATGCTGCGCGAGGGCGTCGACGTCATGCACCAGGCGTGGACGACCGGCAGCGCCACGCTCGACGGCGAGTTCTGGCAGATCGACGGGGCCGTCGTGCAGCCGAAGCCGTTGCAGGAGGGCGGCATCCCGATGTGGATCGCCGGGGGAGGCGAGAAGGTCACGCTGAAGATCGCCGCGCAGTACGCCTCGTACACGAACTTCAACGGCGGCACCGAGGTGTTCGCCGAGAAGAGCGCGATCCTGCGCGGGCACACCGACCGCCTGGGCCGCGAGTTCGACTCGATCGTGCGGTCGGCCAACTTCAACACGATCGTCGGCACCGACGCCGCCGACCTGGCGCGCCGGCTGGCCGCCGTCGAGGCGCGCGTCGCGCCCCACCTCGGCCCCGACGGCACCGCACGGTACATGGCGCACTACTCCGCCCCGGAGGCGCTCGTCGGCACGGTCGACGAGGTCGTGGCGAAGCTCTCGCAGTACCGCGACCTCGGCCTGGGGTACGCGATCCACGTCTTCCCCGAGGCCGCCTACGACCGCAGCGGGCTCGAGCTCTTCGAGCGCGAGGTCATACCGGCGCTCGCGGAGTAGCCTGAGTCGATCGATGAGGTTGGGGGCGCCGATGAAGTGGCAACCGGACGTGTCGCGCGGAACCTGGATCGGCGAGCGGCTCGACCGCGGGTCGCTCACCGCGTCGATGCACTCGGTCGTGCCGCACGGGTTCGAGGCCTACGCGCGCGTGTTCCATCCGATCGAGGGGCAGCGGCCGATCGGCTCGACCTGGGACGAGATCCGGCGCGATCCCGAGGCGTGGCCGCGCGGCTGGGAGGAGCGGTCGGCCACCTGGCACTCGCTCGCCGACGAGTTCGGCGTGACGTGGCATCCGCTCGTGCAGTGGGGCTCCATCGCCCGCGCGAGCGGCGAAGACGGCAACTGGAACGGCATCCCCGGACCAGACGGATGGCGCTTCTCCGAACCCGATCAGGGTTCCATCGATCCGGGCCTGCTCGCCGCGATCTCGCGGGTGCTCGCGCGGTTCACATCGACACCCGAGGCCGGCCAGGTCGCCGTCTGGGAGGGGCACGGCGGCCTCTTCTCGAACGACGGGTTCGCGAGTATCACGCTCTATTCCGATGACGAGCTGCAACCCGAGACCGGCGCCATCGGCATCGTCGACGTCGAGGCGCAGGTGATCACGCCGCCCCCGCCGCTCGGCCCCGAGGTCGACGCCGGTCCGAGGCTGCTCCTGCCGGGTCGCGCGCATGTGCTGTTCGATGCCGGGATCCGCGAGCTGGCCGACGATGCGTGGCCCGACCGGGCTCCGTGGGTGCGCGAACCGGGCTTCGCACCCGTGACGCCGAGCCTCGTCTGGCCCGAGGATCGCGCCTGGGTGCTCGTCGGCGAGATCGACTACGACTCGACCGTCATCGGCGGCAGCGCCGAGCTCGTCGCGGCGCTGCGTGCGACGCCCGGGCTGGAGGTCGAGGCGATCCCCGAGGGCGCCGACCTGAGCTCGCTCGGCGACCGCCTCAACGCCTGAGCGCGGCGTCGGGGAGCCGGCCAGGTTCCGCCGGATGCCGGACGCCGGATGCCGGTCAGCGGCCGGCAGTCGGCGTCGGCTGGTCGCTGGCGGTCATGTCGCACGAATCGTCGGCATTCCGTGTCGGGTGCGGCGATTCGTGCGACATCACGGCGTGAGCGAGCCCGAGGTTACGCGGCGACGGCCTCGTCGAGCTTCGCGCCGAGCTCGGCGTCGGTCGGCTCGGTGAAGTGCGTGCCGTCGGGGAACACGACCACCGGGATCTGGGTGCGGCCCGAGATCGCCTTGGCGCGGTCGGCGCCGTCGATCTCGACCTCGAGGTCGACGTACTCGTAGTCGACGCCGCGGGCGTCGAGCAGCGCCTTCGAGCGGCGGCAGTCGATGCACCATTCGGCGCCGTACATCGTGATGCGGGCAGGGTACAGGTCAGACGAGGGGGAGGTCATACCGAGAATCTACGTTGCGAGGCTGCACGGTATTCCCAGCTTTCGCGTGAGCCGGGCGCGGCACCCGCACCGCCCGCACCTGCCCGCGCGCCCCGCCCGCCCCTGCCCGCTCGGCTGGGCCGCCTTGGCCGCCCGCGCCGGCCGCCTGGCCGCGCCGCCGCGCCGGCCGCCTCTGCGGCCCGGCCTGAGCCGCCCCGCCCGCAACGCACGGAAACAGGAAGACAGGCCGCCCCCGTGCCAGATACAGGAACGGATGCCGCGTGGCGCGCGTCCGTTCCTGTATCCGAAAGGCGTGCTGGTCGACGCCGCCGCCCAGTGGCAGACTCGCCGCATGCGATTCGAGACGACCATGAGCCAGTCGGGCAACAACACGGGCATCGAGGTACCCGAGGAGGTCATCGAGGCGCTCGGCGCCGGGCGCAAGCCGCCGGTCGTCGTCACGGTCAACGGCTACGAGTACCGCAGCACCGTCGCCGTCATGGGCGGGCGGTACATGATCTCGTTCAGCTCCGACAAGCGCGCCGCGACGGGCATCGGCGGGGGCGATCCGATCGTCGTCGATCTCGAGGTCGACACGGAGCCCCGCACCGTCGTGGTCCCCGCCGATCTGGCCGATGCCCTCGCAGCCGCGGATGCGCGGGGGGCGTTCGATGCGCTGTCGCCGAGCGCGCGCAAGGCGCACGTGACGAACGTCGAGTCGGCCAAGGCTCCCGAGACGCGACAGCGCAGGGTCGAGTCGATCGTCGCGAAGCTGGCCTGCTGAGCGCGCGGCCGTGGGCGCCGCCGAGTGCACCGACCAGAGGCCGGCCGAGGCGACTTCGACGTCCTGAGGAGAGCTCGACCGGCGCCCTGCGCCTCGAACCATCCGCAGACGCGGCGGAACCCTGCACGTGGCGCGCGCTGACCCGCTCGGGCGCGACGGTCGCCTTCCGCAGACGCGGCCGAACCCGGCACGTGGCGCGCCGACCCGCTCGGGCGCGACGGTCGCCTTCCGCAGACGCGGCGGAACCCGGCACGTGGCGCGCCGACCCGCTCGGCCGCGACGGCCGCCGTCGCCAGACGATGCGCGGCCTCAGGCCTCAGGCCTCAGGCCTCAGGCCACGGGCCGGAGCACGGCAGTGCGGTCGGCGGGCGTGCGGTCGGCGGGCGTGCGGTCAGCGCCGACGAGGCGCACGAACCCGCTGAGCTGGGCGACTCCGGCGGGCGTGTGCGGCAGGGTGTCGAGCAGAGCGGGGGAGTAGAGCAGGTACGCCGCCCACTTGGCGCGCGAGATCGCGACGTTGAGCCGGTTCTTCAGGAGCAGGAACTCGATGCCCCGAGGCGCAGAGGCGGCGCTCGACGCGGCGAGCGAGACGATCGCGACCGCGGCCTCCTGGCCCTGGAACTTGTCGACCGTGCCGACCGGAACCTCGGGGAACCCGGCATCGTCGAGTGCCGTGCGCACGAGCGTCAGCTGGGCGTTGTAGGGCGTGACCACGATGAGGTCGCGCTGGGCGAGCGGGCGACCGCGCGCGGCGTCGGCGGCGTTCGTCTCGGTCGGATCGATCCAGGTGCGCCCGAGCAGCGCCTCGACGTGGGCGACGACCGCGGCGGCCTCTTCGGGCGAGGCGACGGTGTTGCCCTCGTGCGCGATGGGCACGGGTGCGAGGCCGGGGTGCACGCCGTCGAGCGAGCGGGTCGCGGCGACCTCGTGCGAGTGCAGTTCGCCGTCGTACGACAGTCGGGAGACCGGCGCGGCGACCGCGGGGTGCATGCGGCGACTCTCGGCGAGGAAGAACCCGAACTCGGCGGGCAGCACGTCGTGGCCGTCGGCGATCCAGCCGAGGGCCGAGGTGTCGACGGCTTCGAGGTGGATGCCCTGGCTCACCTGCGGCAGCTGCTGCGGGTCGCCGAGCAGCAGCAGGTTGCGGGCCGCGACCGATGCCGCGATGGTCGAGGCGAGCGAGAACTGGCCCGCCTCGTCGATCACCAGCAGGTCGAGCGACCCGCGCGGCACGCGGTCGGCGTTGGCGAAGTCCCAGGCGGTGCCGCCCACGACGAAGCCCGTGGAGGCGTGCGCCTCGGCGAACTGCGCGAGTCCGTTGCGCCGTTTGTCGAGCAGCGTGTACCCGTGGTCGCCGGGATCGGATTCGTCTTTCGGCGCCTTGCCGACGAGATCGGGCGCCAGGCCGGCCCGGATCGTCGCGTCGAGCACGTTCTCGACGACCGCGTGCGACTGGGCGACGACGCCCACCTTCCACGCGTGCTGCGAGACGAGCGCCGCGATGACGTGCGACGCGACGTAGGTCTTGCCGGTGCCGGGAGGTCCCTGCACGGCGAGGTAGGAGTCGTCGAGCCGCTGCAGGCCGCCGATGACGACTGCGACGTAATCGGGATGCGCGGCGCGCGATGAGCTCGACCCCGACCCCGACCCCGACCCCGACCCCGAACTCGAGCCCGTGCCGACGTCGACCCCGAGGCCGTGCCCGTCGCGCGTGCGCGGTGCGCTGCGGCGCAGGATGTCGACGGCCGGGTTCTTCGGCCAAAGGGGCTGGCTGCGGGCGACGTGCTGCGCCCAGTCGGCGATCGCGGTCTTCTGCCGGCCGGCGTGCGGCGGCGGCCCGGGCACGATCGCGACGGGCAGCGTCGACCACAGGTCGCCGGCGACGGCGCGCTCCTCGACCACGACGCCGTCGTCGAGCACCTCGACGACCTCGACCGGGTTCGGCACGCGGGCGCCGGGCCGGCTGGCGCGCCTCGCGAACGGGGCGGGCGAGTCGTAGAGCGCGAAGACGCCGCCACCCACCGAGAAGCGCGAGCCGGGGCCGATGCGCCCGCGCAGGCGCACGCGGCGCCGGTCGACCTGCTGTCCGTCTTCGCGGTACCAGGGCTGGGCGATGCCGGATGCCGCGGGGTCGACGACGAGCACGTCGCGCTGCTCCTCCCAAGTTTCGAGCGGCTGCTCGAGGCGGAAGAAGTGGGCCCACCAGAAGCTCTTCGCCTCGCGATCGTGGTAGTCGATCGCGGCGGCGGCGAGGGCGAGCGCCGTGCGGTCGGCGTCGCGCGATGGATCGTCGCGCGGACCGGCGAGCTGCTGCAGGTGCAGGGCGATCGGCGAGGGCTCGTAGACCCGGCCCTCGGCCTTGGCAGCCTCGACGAGCTGCGAGTCGGGCACCGAGGGCACCCCGGCCGCGCGAGCGAGGCCGAGCAGCCAGTCGCGCAGCCGCAGGGTCGAGACGCAGTCGTAGCGGTTGTAGTCGGCGAGGTCGTCGAGCACCAACTGCGCCGCGGCCTCGCCCGAGAGCCCGGTGTCGGGGTCGATCTCGTCGCCCGTCGCGGCGAGGGCCCGTGCGCGCACGTACTCGAGGATCGAGTCGCCGCCCGACTTGACCTCGGCCTCGCGCAGTTCGTCGCCCATGTAGAGCGGCTCGAGCTTCTTGATGGAGTACGAGCGCGTGCCGACGCGGACCGCGCGCTTCACGATCGGGTACAGGTCGACGAACACGCCGTCGGAGAGGAGCTGGTCGACCTCGGCCTCGCGCACGCCGTGCCGGGCGGCGATCGAGAGCAGGTGCGCCTTCTCGTAGTTCGCGTAGTGGTAGATGTGCAGGTTCGGATGCGCTGCGCGTCGCGCGGCCACGAGGTCGAGGAACCGTTCGAGCGCGATCTTCTCGTCGGCGAAGCTGTGCGCCCACAGGGCGGTGAACCGCTCGTCGACGTCGACCATGCCGAACAGGTAGTCGATGCCCCACTCGCGGGCGGGCCCCTCGGTGTAGAGCGGGTCGCCCTCGAAGTCGAAGAACAGGTCGCCCGCATCGGGCTCGGGGATCGCGGCGAGGGCCGACGGCTCGCGGAGTGCGACGGGCGGCGGCAGCGGCGGGTCGTCGGGCGAGCGGGTGCCGGCGGCGTCCGCGGCCAGCAGTGCTGCCTCGGCCTCGAGCTGCAGGCGCGCCTGCACGCGCAGGTTGGCGAGTGTCGCGTCGAGCACGCCGGGCACGGGGGCGTCGGACGCTGCGAGCTCGTCGATCGTCGTGATGCCGGCCTCGGCGAACGGGGTGCGCTGGGTGACGCGGAGCCCGGCGACCAGCAGGACGTCGCGGTGCGCCTGCACCTCGAGGTCGCACGTGGCGCAGCGCCCGTCGAGCCCGTAGCGGGGGTCGCCCCAGGCGACGGGTGCGCTGTCGGCCAGGCGCTCGGCGATGATGCGCTCGAGCCGTTCGCGGCGCAGGCGGTAGACCGGTGCGATGTCGTCGAGGCGGTGCGTGCTCGTGGTGCCGTCGCCGAGCAGCAGCTCGACCGTCTCTGCGCACGGCACGCCGATGCGGTCGAGCTGCTCGGCGTAGGCGGCGAGCTGCAGCAGCGCGGTGACCTTGGCGCGACGGGCGAGCTTGCTGTCTTGGACCAGGTAGCGGCCGTCGGGCTGCCGCACGATGAAGTCGGCGAAGCCGATGAAGCCGTCGTCGGCGAACGTGGCCTGGAACACCACGGGCGCCCCGGCGGCGAACGCGGCGTTGGTCGCCTCGACCGCGGCGGCCACGGCCCCCGCGTCGCGCACGGAGGGGCGCTCGATCTCGACCACGCCCGCGCCGAACTGCTCGCGGTAGCGCTCGAGCACGCGCAGTTCGTGCGCGTCGCCCATGCGGCCCGACCGCTCGAGCATGGCGTCTTCGGGGTCGGGCACGGCCTCGATGCGGCCGAGCTTCGCGTCGAGGGCGCGCAGGAACGCGAACTCGCATTCGGACGCCTTCTTGAGGTCGCTCGCGCTCGTGACCACCGTGCCGTCGACCAGGTACATCGGGCTCCCTCCGACCGTTGCCGTGCTCTCACGGTAGCCGCGGCATCCGACATCGGGGCAGGCCCCGAAGGGGTGGGCGGATCAGCGCGCGACGACGACCTTGCCGATGCTGCGGCCCGAGGCGACGATGGCGTGCGCCTGGCGGAGGCCCGCGGCATCCAGCCCTGAGATCTCGCGCGTGAGGGTCGTGACCAGCGTGCCGTCGTCGAGCAGGCCGGCCGCGGCGTCGAGCAGGTCGTGCTGCCCGATCATGTCGGGCGTCTCGTAGACGCCGCGCGTGAACATGGACTCCCAGTGCCAGGCGATGCTCTTGCCCTTGAGCACGCGCAGGTCCATGTCGGGGTCCTCGTCGATCGCGACGATCTCGCCGAACGGCCGCACGATCTCGGCGAAGAGCGGCACTCGGTCGGCGGTCGAGGGGGTGAAGACCCGGTCCACGCCTCCGGGCGCGATCGCGAGCACGGATGCCGCGAGGTCGCCGTGGTGGTCGACGACGTGGTGGGCGCCCATGCGCCGCGACCACTCCTGCGTCTCGGGGCGCGAGGCGGTGGTGATGACGTCGACTGCGGTGAGCCGGCGCGCGAGCTGGGTGAGGATCGAGCCGACGCCGCCCGCGCCCGCGAGGGCGAGCAGCGTGCCGGTGCTGTCGGCGCGCAGGCCGAAGCGGTCGAAGAGCGACTCCCACGCGGTGATGGTCGTGAGCGGCATCGCGGCCGCCTCGGCCATCGAGAGCGTGGCAGGCTTGCGGCCGACGAGGCGTTCGTCGACGGCGTGGAACTCGGCGTTCGTGCCCTGCCGGGTGATGACGCCCGCGTGGAACACCTCGTCGCCGACCGCGAACAGCGTGACGTCGGGGCCGACGGCGACGACGGTGCCCGCGGCGTCGTACCCGAGCACGACGGGCCCGGCGTCGGTCGCGCGGCGGGCGCGCGTCTTCAGGTCGACGGGGTTCACCGACACCGCCGCGACCTCGACGAGCACGTCGCGCGGGCGCAGCTCGGGCAGCGGCAGCTCGACGTCGACGAGCGCCCGTTCGTCGTCGAGCGGAACCGTCCCGGTCGCGGCGACGGCGTGCATGGTCTTCGGCAGCGTGGTCATGCTCAGGGCAACCGCGTGATCGCCGACGGGTATTCCCGCGACAGCGCGCCGCGCTCGAGCCCGAGCAGTCCCTCGACGGCGGTGCCGATCATGGATCCGCGGCGGCCGGAGTCGCCCCATCTCACGAGCGCCTGCGCGTTCAGGCCGTCGATCATGCCGAGGGTCTGCCAGGCGACGCCCGCCGGGTCGTCGGTCGTGAACGCCCGCGACGCGACGCCCGCCTCGACGATGCCCTGGATGAGGGCCTGCCAGTCGTCCATCTCGTCGCGCACGGCGGCGCCGAGCACCTCGTTGCGGCGGCCCATGGCCCACGCCTCGACCCAGACCGTGGTGACGTCGTCGCGCTCGCCGTCGAGCAGCGTCTCGAGCAGGAGCGCGAGCTGCGCGCGGGGCTCCTCGGCGGCGAGCACGAGCGCGGCGACCTCGCGGAGCTCGGACGAGACGACGGCGCGGAACGTGCGGGCGACGAGGGCGTCCATGTTGGGTTCGTAGTGCGCCACGAGCGCGGGCGCCACGTCGATGCGGGCCGCGACGGCCCGCATGGTGACGGCGAACAGGCCCTGCTCGAGGGCGACGGATGCCGCGGCATCCGCGATCTCGGCCGACCGCTCGGCGGGGCTCTTGCGTTCGGCCTTCTTGCGGACCGGTCTTGACATGGTGACCTCGGATGGGTAGCGTCGCTGCAACTTGTTGATCGTATGATCAATAGTAGATCGAGTCCCCGATCCTGTCGAGAGATCGACCGACAGAAAGCCCTCAACGATGAGCAACACCACCGCGACCACGGATGCCGCGACGACGCCGCAGTCCGCCGCGCACGCCCCCGCCGCCGACCGCGTCGGCCACGTCGAGACGCACGGCACCGAGCACATCCCGGCGTCGGAGCGACACGGACGCCCCTCCGGCCTCTTCTGGGTGTGGATGAGCGCGAACGTCGGTTACCTGTACTTCGTCGTGGGCGGCGTGCTCATGCTGCTCGGCCTGCCCCTCTGGGAGGCGCTCGCCATCACGGTGGTCGGCAACCTCTGGTGGGCGCTCGTCGGCTTCCTCGCGGTGAGCGGCCCGGTGTCGGGCTCGCCGAGCGTGTCGATCATGCGCGCCATGTTCGGCGTCCGCGGAAACAAGGTCTTCGGCGCCGGCCTCGGCGTGCTGATCGGCCTGTTCTACGAGATCATCAACGTCGCGTTCGCGACGCTCGCCGCGATCGCGCTGCTCGGCCACTTCGGAATCACCCTGCCCGCGGGCGGGGAGTGGGTCGCCCTCGCGGTGGTCGGCGTGCTGAGCTTCGTCATCGGCGTCTACGGCCACGCGACGATCATGGCGCTCGCGCCCTGGTTCTCGGCCGCGCTCGCCGTGGTGTTCGTGCTGCTCGCGGTGTTCGTGTTCGGCGCGGCCGACTTCGCCTACACGGCCGAGCCGCTGCCGGTCGCCGACCACTGGGCGCTCGTCATGCTGGGCTTCGCGATCGTCGCGTCGAGCCCGCTGAGCTGGGGCACCGGCGCCGACTACGCGCGCTACCTGCCGGCGGATGTCTCGAAGCGGGCGGTCGCCTGGTGCACCGCCCTCGGCGGGTTCATCCCGGCCGTGCTCATCGGCGGCCTCGGAGCCATCGCGGGCACCGCGATCGACATGACCGACCCGCAGCTCACCATCGGCGAGATCGTGCCGGCCTGGTTCACGCCGATCTTCCTCGCGATGATCGTGCTCTCGTCGATCACGAACAACGTGCTCGTCTCCTACACGACCGGCTTCTACGCGCAGGCGCTCGCCGCACGCGTCTCGCGGGCGGCGACCACCGTCGTCACCGGGTTCATCGCGACGGCGGTCGCGGGCTGGCTGCTCTTCCTCTCGCCGAGCTTCCTCGACACGCTGAGCGCGTCGCTCGAGCTGTCGGTCACCGTGTTCGGTCCGCTCGTCGCGATCTACGCCGTCGACATCGTGCTGCGCCGCAACCGGTACGACGGTGCCGCGCTCGACGACGCACGCCCGGGAAGCCCGTTCTGGTACCGCGGCGGCGTCTTCCTGCCCGGCGTGGTCGCGATGCTCGTCGGCATGACGGTCGCCGTGCTCATGGCCAACACCACGCTCTACGTGGGGCCCATCTCGGCCGCGCTCGCCGGTGCCGACTTCTCGGCACTCGCCGGCCCCGTGCTCGGCGCCGGCGTCTACGCACTGCTCTGGCTCACCACCGACCCGTACCGCGACCCGGCTGAGCGCCCGGCCGCGGCATCCGCTGCCATCATCGAAACGGATGCCGCGGCATCCGACCGAACCGAAGGAGCCCTCGCATGACCTGGCGCATGCCCGCAGAGACCGCACCGCACGAGCGCACGTGGATGGCGTTCCCGACCGCCGGGACCACCCTCGGGGAGTCGGCCGCCGATCACGAGGAGGCGTACACGGCCTGGACCGCGGTCGCCCACGCGGTCGCCGAGTTCGAGCCCGTGACGATGCTCGTCGACCCGACCGAGCGCGAGCGCGCGGCGCAGCGGCTCGGCAGCGGGATCACCCAGGTCGAGGCGCCCGTCGACGAGTACTGGATGCGCGACCACGGCCCGACCTTCGTGGTCGACGACGAGCGCCCGGGCGTGCTCGGCGCGGTCGACTGGATCTTCAACGGGTGGGGCGACCACGAGTGGTCCGACTGGCGCAAGTCGGCCGAGCACGCCCGCATCATCGCCGAGCTCGTCGGCGCCGAGCTCGTGTCGAGCACGCTCGTGAACGAGGGCGGCGGCATCCACGTCGACGGCGAGGGCACGGTGCTCCTCACCGAGACCGTGCAGCTCGACCCGCGCCGCAACCCCTACGCCGACCGCGCGCGCGTCGAGGCCGAGATGGCCCGCACGATCGGCGCGACGAAGGCCGTCTGGCTGCCGCGCGGCCTCACGCGCGACTACGACGACTTCGGCACGAGCGGGCACGTCGACATCGTCGCGACGCTCGCCTCGCCCGGTCGCATGCTCCTGCACCGCCAGGACTCGCCCGAGCACCCCGACTTCGAGGTGACGCGCGACCTGCACGCGCTGCTCTCGCAGCAGACGGATGCCGCGGGCCGCACGTTCGAGATCCTCGACCTGCCCGCGCCCTCCGAGATCCGCGACGACGAGAGCTTCGTCGACTGGAGCTACGTGAACCACCTCGTCGTGAACGGCGGCGTCATCGCGTGCGGCTTCGGCGACGAGCGGGCGGATGCCGCGGCGCGCGACATCCTCGAGGCGGCCTACCCGGGGCGGAAGGCCGTGACCGTCGACGCACGTCCGCTGTTCGCCCGCGGCGGCGGCATCCACTGCATCACGCAGCAGCAGCCGGCGGTGGCGCGATGAGTGCGGCGGACGGCGGCGGTTCGACTGCGTCCGGCTTCGACGTCGTCGAGGCGTCGATCGCCGAGCTTCGCGCGGCGCTCGAGTCGGGCGCCGTGACGAGCGTCGGCCTGCTCGACGCGTACCTCGCGCGCATCGCGGCGTATGACGCGCCCTCGACGGCCACGGCGCTGAACGCGGTCGTCGTGCACAACCCCGAGGCGCGCGCCGACGCGCTCGCCTCTGACGAGCGTCGTGCCCGTGGCGAGGTGCTCGGTCCGCTCGACGGCATCCCGTACACCGCGAAGGACAGCTACCTGGCCCGCGGCCTCACGGCGGCGGCCGGCTCGCCCGCGTTCGAGCACCTCGTCGCCCAGCGCGACGCGTTCACGATCGAGCGCCTGCGCGCGGGCGGCGCCGTGCTCATCGGCCTCACGAACATGCCCCCGATGGCCAACGGCGGCATGCAGCGCGGCGTCTACGGCCGCGCCGAGTCGCCGTACAACGGCGACTTCCTGACCGCCGCGTTCGGCTCGGGTTCGTCGAACGGCTCGGGCACCGCGACCGCCGCGTCCTTCGCGGCGTTCGGCCTCGGCGAGGAGACCTGGTCGTCGGGCCGCGCGCCCGCGTCGAACAACGCGCTCTGCGCCTACACGCCGTCGCGCGGTGTCATCTCGGTGCGCGGCAACTGGCCGCTCGTGCCCACGATGGACGTCGTCGTGCCGCACACGCGCAGCATGGCCGACCTGCTCGAGGTGCTCGACGTGATCGTCGCCGACGACGCCGACACCCGCGGCGACTTCTGGCGCGTGCAGCCGTGGGTGCCGATTCCCCTCTCCTCCGAGGTGCGGCCCGAGTCGTACGTCGGGCTCGCTCCCGCCGACCTCACGGGCAAGCGCTTCGGCATCCCGCGCATGTATGTCAACGCCGACCCCGAGGCCGGCACCGCCGAGCCCGGCCGCGAGCCCGGCATCGGCGGCTCCACCGGGCAGCGCATCGAGACCCGCGCCTCGGTGATCGACCTGTGGGAGGCCGCGCGGCGCGACCTCGAGGCCGCGGGCGCCGAGGTCGTCGAGGTCGACTTCCCGGTCGTCTCGAACTACGAGGGCGACCGCGTGGGCGCACCCAAGATCGACACGCGCGGACTCGTCTCGCCCGAGTACCTGCACCGCGAGATCGTGGACCTCTCGGCGTGGTCGTGGAACGACTTCCTGGCCGCCAACGGCGACCCCGCGCTCGACACGCTCGCGGGCGTCGACGGCGCGACGATCTTCCCGGCCCCCGAGGGCGCCCTGCCTGACCGGTACTTCGGCTTCGACGACGATGTCGTGACGTACCCGACCTGGGTGCGCGAGCACCCCGACGCGACGTTCGACGACATGCCCGAACTCGCCGACGGGCTGCGCGGGCTCGAGGAGACGCGCCGCGTCGACCTCGAGCAGTGGATGGACGGCCTCGGCCTCGACGCCGTCGTCTTCCCGGCCGCGGCCGACGTCGGCCCCGCCGACATGGACGTGAACGAGGCGTCGGCCGACCTCGGCTGGCGCAACGGCGTCTGGGTCGCGAACGGCAACCTCGTGCCGCGCCACCTCGGCATCCCGACCGTGACCGTGCCCATGGGCACCATGGCCGACATCGGCATGCCCGTCGGGCTCACGTTCGCGGGCCGCGCCTACGACGACACCGCGCTGCTGCGCCTGGCCGCCGCGTTCGAGGCGACCGGCTCGCGCCGCACGGAGCCCACGCGCACGCCGCGGCTGGGCTGAGCCGGGCGACTCGCCCGGAATCGGCCGCCCGCGACACCGGGCGGCCGATCCCGGACCTCGCCGACCGCTCCGGCGCCTCGGCTAGCATTCGGGGATGACGAATCCGGGCTCGATCGAAGACGTGCCGATCGGCGGCGACATGATCCGCCTCGGGCAGTTCCTGAAGTTCGCTGGTCTCCTCGACTCGGGCGGCGAGGTGAAGGAGGTCATTGCCGAGGGCATGGTGACCGTGAACGGCGAGGTCGACCTGCGCCGCGGGCGGCAGCTGCACGACGGCGACGTCGTCGAGTTCGAGGGGCATCGCCGGCGCGTCCGCCCGTAGCAACTGGCGTTCAGGCGTTCGGGCTGACCGGCTCGACGCGACTCAGTGCATCGAGTGCCTGGACCGCTCGAGCTCCAGCAGCTCCTCCGTCGCGTCGGCCGTGCGCTCCGACGACTCGCGCATCGCGCGCAGCGAACCCGTGACACTGATCGCGGCGAGCACGAGAACGACGATCACGCCCATGAGAAGGAAATCCACATGGGCACACTATCGGTGCTGCCGGCGCGGTACGGCGCCGAAGCAGTCAGGCTTGACCGGAATCGCCATTCACTTGTTAGATGGTGCCCGGACGGGCCGTCCGCGAAGGGTTCCCGGCCTCGAGCCCGCCCGGATGGGAAAGCTGCAATGGCGCAGTACGACGTGGGAGACCGTTCGGCGATCGTGACCGGGGCTGGCAGCGGCCTCGGCCGGGCCACGGCCCTGCTGCTCGCCGCGAACGGGGCATCCGTGCTCGTGAACGATGTCGACCCCGACAAGGCGAACGCGGTCGTCGACGAGATCCGGGCGGCGGGCGGCATCGCCGAGGCATCCTCTGGCGACGCATCGGATGCCGCGTGGATCGCGTCGTCGATCGAGCAGGCGAACGCCCTCGCCCCACTCCGCATCGCGGTCGACAACGCGGGCATCGGCGGCGCGGCCGCCCCGATCGGCGACTACCCCGACGACAGCTGGGAGGCCGTGATCGAGCTCAACGTGAACGCGACATTCCGCAACCTCAAGGCCCAGCTGCCCGCGATCGCGGCGAACGGCGGCGGCTCGGCCGTCGTCATGAGCTCGGTGTTCGGCACGGTCGCCTTCCCGGCGCAGTCGGCCTACGTCACCTCGAAGCACGCGCTCGTCGGCCTCACGAAGACCGCCGCCGCCGAGTACGCGCCCGCCGGCGTGCGCGTGAACGCGGTCGGCCCGGCGTTCATCAAGACGCCCATGCTCACGGCGCACGCCGATGACGCGCTCGTCGAGTTCCTCACGACCAAGCACCCGATCGGTCGCCTCGGCGAGCCCGAGGAGGTCGCCGCGCTCGTCGCGTTCCTCGCGAGCGACGCGGCGAGCTTCATCACGGGCAGCACGCACGTCATCGACGGCGGGTACGCAGCGGTCTGAAGCCGCGGCGTGCGGCTGCGGCATCCGTTCGCCCACCGGGCGCTGACGTGGAGCGGATGCCGCGGCGGGCCGTCAGCCGACGGTCACGGTGCGCGAGTGCAGGCCCGTCGCACCGTCGGGCACCACGCCCTGCACCTCGGAGGTCTGCACCTCACCGTCTGCGCTGACCGTGCGAACCTTGAGCGTGTGCGAGCCCGCCGTGGCATCCGTCCAGTCGAAGCGCCACTGCACCCACGTGTCGGCCGAGATCGCGGTGGCGAGCGTCGCCGGGCGCCACGGCCCGGAGTCGACCTGCACGTCGACGGCCGCGATGCCCGTGTGCTGGTGCCACGCGACGCCCGCGACGGTCACCGTGCCGGCCTGCAGCGGCTGGCCCGTGCGCGGCACGTCGATGCGGGACTGCAGCTTGATCGGGCCGCGCGGGCTCCAGCCGCGGTCGGTCCAGTAGGCGGATGCCGCGTCGAACCGGGTCACCTCGAGCTCGGTCACCCACTTCGTCGCCGACACGTATCCGTAGAGCCCCGGCACCACCATGCGCACCGGGAACCCGTGCTCAGGCGGCAGCGGCTCGCCGTTCATGCCCACCGCGAGGATCGCGTTGCGATCGTCTTCCTGCAGCACCTGCAACGGCGTCGAGGCCGTGAACCCGTCGACGCTGCGCGAGAGCACCATGTCGGCGTCGGCGGTCGGCACGGCCCGCTTCAGCAGCTCGCGGATCGGAAACCCGAGCCACACCGCGTTGCCGATGAGCCCGCCGCCGACCTCGTTCGAGACGCACGCGAGGGTCGTGACCGACTCCTCGAGCGGCAGCGCGAGCAACTCGTCCCAGGTGATGACGACCTCGTGCTCGACGTCGCCGTGGATGCGCAGGCTCCAGTCGGCCGGCTCGACCGCCGGGATCGCGAGCGCCGTGTCGATCCGGTAGAACTGCGCGTTCGGCGTGACGACCGGCGAGAGCCCCTCGATGTCGAGTTCCGCCCCGGCCGGAATCGCCGCGGGCGCCGTCGGACGCGGTAACCGGATGGTCTGGCGTGCAGCCGTGACCGCGCGGGATCCGGCCTGCAGGGCGTAACCTCCGATGGCGGCGAGCGCGCCGATCGCGGCGGCGCCCCCGGCCCAGCCGAGGAAGCGCCTGCGGTCGATCGCGCGCCCGCCAGCGGCATCCGCTCGCCCTTCGCCGGTCGCGCCCTCGGCGGCGTCGGCGGCTTCGACCGCGTCGGCCTCGTCGACGGTGTCGGCTTGAAGCGCGGCCGGGGCATCGGCGGGAGCGGGAGCAGGCGCGGGCAATCGCTGCACGAGCAGGCGCAGCGCGACGACGCCGGCGACCGCGGCCAGTGCCGAGGGGGCGAACGCGAGCATCGACGCGTTGGCCCTGGTCGTCGCGGCGAGCACCCCGACCCCGCCGAGCACCCAGAAGAACACCTGGCCCCACGGCGGCCTGCGCGCCTCGAGCACCCCGGCGCCCGCGGCGACGGCGAGCAGCACGAGGCCGATGCCCACGAGCAGCGCGGCCTTGTCGGCGGTGCCGAACAGGCCGATCGCGGCGTCTTTCGCCCACGGCGGCGCGAGGTCGATCAGCAGCGACCCGACCACCGCGAGGGGGCTCGACGCCGATGCGAGCAGTGCCGCGGCGAGCTCGCCGACGCCGACGGCCACGACGGCGGATGCCACGCCCGCGCACGCGGGCAGCACCCAGCGGGCGGCGGACGTGCGGCGAGGAGCAGCCATACGCTCAGGCTACGCGCGCGGATGTCGGAAGTGCCTGCCAGAATCGGATCCCATGAGCGAGCACACCGCAGACGCCCACGATCTCATCGAGGTGCGCGGTGCGCACGAGAACAACCTGAAGGGCGTCTCGCTCGACATCCCGAAGCGGCGCATGAGCGTCTTCACCGGGGTGTCGGGCTCCGGCAAGTCGAGCCTCGTGTTCGGCACCATCGCGGCCGAGTCGCAGCGCCTCATCAACGAGACGTACTCCGCGTTCATCCAGTCGTTCATGACCACCCAGCCGCGCCCAGAGGTCGACAGCCTGCGCAACGTCTCGGCCGCGATCATCGTCGACCAGGAGCGCATGGGCGCGAACTCCCGCTCGACCGTCGGCACGGCGACCGACGTCTACGCCCTGCTGCGCATCCTCTTCTCGCGGCTCGGCGACCCGTACGTCGGCCCGAGCTTCCACTTCAGCTTCAATGTGCCCGCCGGCATGTGCCCCCGCTGCGAGGGCGTCGGGCAGGTCAACGACGTCGACCTCGACGAGCTCTTCGACCGCGACAAGTCGCTCGCCGAGGGAGCGATCACGATCCCGGGCTACACGGCCGACGGGTGGATGGTGCGCATCTACTCCGAGGGCGGGTTCCTCGACCCCGACAAGAAGATCCGCGACTACGACGAGACCGAGCTGCACGACTTCCTGCGCAAGGAGCCCACCAAGGTCAAGGTGCAGGGCATCAACATGACCTACGAGGGGCTCGTGCCGAAGCTGCAGAAGAGCATGGGCTCGAAAGACCGCGACTCGCTGCAGCCGCACATCCGCGCGTTCGTCGATCGAGCGTTCACCTTCACGACCTGTCCCGAGTGCGGCGGCGCCCGGCTCAACCGCGAGGCGCTCTCGTCGAAGATCAAGGGCATCAACATCGCCGAGGCCGCGTCGATGCAGATCTCCGACCTCGCCGACTGGGCCTCCGACATCGACGAACCCGGCGTCGCGCCCCTCATCGCCAACCTCCGCCAGAACGTCGACTCGTTCGTCGAGATCGGCCTCGGCTACCTCAGCCTCGACCGCCCGGCGGGCACGCTCTCGGGCGGTGAGGCCCAGCGCGTCAAGATGATCCGGCACATCGGGTCGGCCCTCACCGATGTCACGTACGTCTTCGACGAGCCGACCGTCGGCCTGCACCCCCACGACATCCAGCGCATGAACCGCCTGCTGCTGCAGCTGCGCGACAAGGGCAACACGGTGCTCGTCGTCGAGCACAAGCCCGAGGTCATCGAGATCGCCGACCACATCGTCGACCTCGGCCCCGGCGCGGGCTCGCACGGCGGCGAGATCCAGTTCGAGGGGGATGTCGCGGGGCTCCGCGCCTCCGACACGCTCACCGGTCGCCACCTCGACCACCGTGCGAAGCTGCGCGACGCCGTGCGTTCGGCCTCGGGTGCGCTCGAGATCCGCGACGCCCGCCAGCACAACCTCACCGGGGTCGACGTCGACATCCCGCTCGGGGTGCTCACGGTCGTCACCGGCGTCGCCGGGTCGGGCAAGTCCTCGCTGATCCACGGCAACGTGCCGCGGCACGACCAGGTCGTGGTCGTCGACCAGTCGCCGATCCGCGGGTCGATCCGCTCGAACCCCGCGACCTACACCGGCCTGCTCGACACCATCCGCAAGGCGTTCGCCAAGGAGAACGGCGTGAAGCCGGCGCTCTTCAGTGCGAACTCCGCGGGCGCGTGCCCCAACTGCAAGGGCATCGGCCTCGTGTTCGTCGAACTCGGACCGATGTCGACCGTCTCGAGCGTGTGCGAGGAGTGCGGCGGCAAGCGGTTCACGGCCGAGGTGCTCGACTACCGGCTCAACGGGCTGAACATCGCCGAGGTGCTCGCGCTCTCCGTCGACGCGGCGCTCGAGTACCTCACCGACAAGACCGCCCGCGTCATCCTGCAGCGGCTCTCCGACGTCGGGCTCGGCTACCTCGGGCTCGGCCAGGCGCTCAACACGCTCTCGGGCGGTGAGCGGCAGCGGCTGAAGCTCGCCATCAACATGGCGAAGAAGGGCACGGTCTACGTGCTCGACGAACCGACGACCGGCCTGCACCTGGCCGACGTCGATCGACTGCTCGCGCTGCTCGACCGGCTCGTCGACGACGGCAACTCGGTCATCGTCATCGAGCACCACCAGGCGGTCATGGCGCACGCCGACTGGATCATCGACCTCGGTCCGGGCGCCGGTCGCGACGGCGGGCGCATCGTCTTCGAGGGCACGCCCGCCGACCTCGTGGCCTCGGCGTCGACCGACGGTGCGACGCTCACCGCCACGCACCTCGCCGCCTACGTCGGAGCCTGATTCACAGCTGGAAATCAGTTCCATCTGCTCTTCGAGCGGGGCCCTCCGCGACCCGCGTAGCGTCGAAGGCATGAGCAGAACGTATGTCATCACCGGAGCCGGATCGGGCATCGGAGCGGCCGCAGCGGCCCTCCTGTCGGAGCGCGGCGACCGGGTCATCGGCGTCGACCTCAAGGGCGCCGACATCACCGCAGACCTCTCCACCGCCGAGGGCCGTGCGGCCGCAGCCGCCGCGGTCGTCGAGGCCTCGGGCGGGGCCATCGACGCCGTCATCGCGGCCGCCGGCATCTCGGCTCCGATCCCGCTGACCGTCGCCGTGAACTTCTTCGGGGTCACGGAGTTCCTCGACGCGCTCGCCCCGACGCTCGCGGCATCCGATGCCCCTCGCATCGCCGTGGTGAGCTCGATGGCGAGCCTCCAGCCGAACTCGCCCGACCTCGTCGACGCGCTCCTCGCGGGCGACGAGGCGAAGGCGCTCGAGATCGGCGGCGCACTCGCCGAGCAGGGGCCGGAGGTCGGCTACCTGAACTACTCGTCGTCGAAGCGGGCCCTCAGCCGTTGGGTGCGCCGCGAGTCGATCGCACCGCGGTACGCGGGCGCCGGGATCCCGGTGAACGCGGTCGCACCCGGCACCGTCGTGACCCCGATGACCGCGCCGCTGCTCGCGACCGAGGAGGGCCGCGCCATGGTCGACGCCGCGGTGCCGATGCCGCTGAACGGGCACTCCGACGCGGTCGTCATCGCACGCCTGCTCGCCTGGCTCACGAGCGAGGAGAACTCGCACGTCACGGGCCAGACGATCTACATCGACGGCGGCGCAGACGCGACGCGCCGCGGCGACGACATCTGGAGCGCGCTCGACGCCGAGTGATGCGGCTGACCGGCCCGCGGTCGAACTGCGGGCCGGTCTGCAGTCGAGCGCGGGCAGGTCGCCGGTCGGGATGCAGGCCGGTCCACGGGGCGCAGCAGGCGGGCGCGCGCTCGTGGTGGCGGTTGGTCAGCCGGGCGCGTTCGCGCGCATGAACGCGACGACGGACGGCGCGAGCGAGGCCCCGATCTCGTGCGCGGGCCGCTTGCGCCCCTTGATCTCGAACGAGTGGTTGGCGTCGTCGACCCATTCGAGCCCGACGGCGTGCCCCGTGCCGCCGTCGGCCCCGCGCAGGCGGGCGACGAGTTCGTCGAGTTGGTCGTTCGGCGTCGCGAAGGGGTCGTTGCGTCCCTGCAGGAACAGCATCGGGGCGGCAACGTCGGGCAGGTGCTCGTCACGCGCCTTCTCGGGGCGGCCCGGCGGGTGCAGCGGGTAGCCGAGGAACGCGAGGCCCGCCGCAGGCAGTCCCTCGGCGACGGCCATCGACGCCATGCGCCCGCCGAACGACTTGCCCGAGGCCCAGATCGGCTCGTCGGGTGCGCCGGCGTCGACGGCGCCGGCACGCGCGGCATCGAACGCGGCCCGCCAGGTCGCGACGGCGACGGGCGGTCGATCGGGGAACTTGCGCCCCACCTCGCGGTACGGGAAGTCGAAGCGCAGGGTCGCGACGCCGAGCGCCTGCACGGCCGTGCAGAAGCCCTCGAGGAACGGATGCTCCATGCCGCTGCCCGCGCCGTGCGCGACCACGAGGGTGGCCCACGCGTCGTCGGGCCTGCCCGCGAGCGCGGAGACCGAGGCCACGCCGCCGAGGAGCCCCGCCGCGTCGGCGACCGGCGCGCCCGCGGCATCCGTCGTTCCGGCGAACTCGATGCGCACCGCGTCGTCGGTCATTCGACGATCCTGAACAGTTCGCCGACGCCCTCGGCGAGATCGATCGCGGCACCCTTCACGTCGACGAGGTCGCCGAGGTCCATCGCGAGCCGCGGGCCGTGGGCGAGCAGCAGGTCGAGCGCGTCGAGGTGCACCGCGAGTTCGGCGGCTTCGGCGGTGGAGTCGACCAGGTCGTCGATCGTCGCGCGGTTCGTGCGGTGCAGCTCGCCCAGGTCGAGCCTCAGGGCGGAGATCCACGCCTGCTCGACTCCGAACAGCACGGCGTAGGGCAGGAGGCGCTCGTGCAGGTGGAACCTGGCGAGGGCGTCGCCCGCCGCGGGTCCGGCGGCGGGCGTCGCGGCGGCGGCTGCCGTGGCGGCAGGAACCGTGGAGGCGTGTGCCGCGGCATCCGTCGTCGTCGGCACCGGCACGAGCGGGGCGCCCGTCGGCGACTGCAGGACACGGAGGCGATCGGCCTCGGCGAGCTCGAGGTACTCGTGCAGCCCGTCGAGATGTTCACGGGGCTGCCGTGCCGGTTGCAGGAACCGGCGCCACGACGCGGGCGTCACGACGATGGTGGCGACCGTCACGGCCAGGGCGGCGACCGTCGCGATCAACGCCGGCCAGTCGGCGGCGCCGAGGGAGGCGACGATGAACAGGGCCTCGACGAGCATGCCGAGGTAGGCGAGCACCGTGAGGGTCGTGCCCGGCCACGACATGCGCGCCTCGGCGACGAGCCCGGCCCGGGCGAGCGCGTAGTGGGCGTCGCGGACCACGCCCTTGAGCCGGGCCGACAGTGCTCGCCGATCGGCCGAGAACCGGCGCAGGCGCCCGTTCGTGTGCTCGGGGCCGAACACCGCCTCGAGCACGGCGAACTCGTCGTCGGTGAACGCGACGCCGGGCTGCAGCTCGACGCCGATCGGGTCGCGGTCGGTGCCGTTCGCGATGATGCGGATGCGTCGGGAGACCGCCAGGTCGACGAGCACCGCGGCCGCGGCGCGCCGGTCGGCCTCGACGAGCAGGGCGTCGTGCAGCACCGATGCGCCGCGCGCCCGGGTGTACTGCACGACGGGAGAGTGCACGCGCTGACGCGACGCGATGCGTGCGACGACCCCGAGAGCGAAGATGACCAGCGCCGGGGCGATGGCGAACACGATGACGGTGGCGAGCACGCGCCCAGTCTAGGGATCGCCGTGGACGGCCTGCGGGAGGGCCTCGCCCTGCGTCTGCGTATGACGGGCGAGGTCGGCGACGGCATCGATCACGGCACGATGCGCTGCGGGCGACCCGGTCAGGCGGAAATGCCCGGCCGCGGGCACGATCACGTTGGTCGCGCCGGCGAGCGCGCTGCCCTCGGTCACATGGGCGTCGAGCGTGCCGAAGATCGAGACGATGCGCGCGTTCACGGTCGCGTCGCGCTGGAGTTCGACGATGGTCGCGTCCGTCGGCAGGAAGGCCCGCATGCTCGGATCGAGGAACCAGCGGGCCCGCGCCGAGCCGGAGTACGGCGCGGCGAGGGTCACGGAACCGCGAACGTCGAGTCGGGTCGCGCCCTCGGCGCCGAGCGGTCCGGTGCCGCGCTCGAGGTCGGTGAGCAGGTGCTTGGCGATCAGCCCGCCCTTGCTGTGCGCGACGATCACCCGACCGGCGGGCGGGGCGGGCACCCTCGCGAGCGCGCGCTGCAGTCGTCGAGAGGTGTCGGGCACGGGTCTGCGGTTCATGCCGAGGCCGCGCACCACGGTGATGCGGTGCCCCGCCCCGTTGAGCGCGTCGGCCAGACGCGTGAGGAAGCTCCAGTGCTCGTGCACGCCGGGCACCAGCACGACGTCGGGCAGGTCGGGGTCGCCGTCGCGCCATCGCGCCGGGGGGTCGCCGGCCACGAGCTGGGCGAGCCGCCAGCGGATGCCGTAGCCGTAGTCGCGCAGCACCCATCCGATGCGCGCCGTCGTGCTGCCGCCGAGCGACCGCGACAGCGCCAGTCGGCGCTCGTGGGGCGCGAGCACCCGCCCGGGCGAGTCGCCGCGTGCGTGCGCGGCGATGAGGGGGCCCAGCGGGCCGGCGTGACGGGCGACCACCTCGTGTCCCCGGCCCGGCACCTCGGCGTACCGCGCGCGCGGCGCCAGCGAGGCCACCGCCTGCGCCCAGGCGCGCGGCACGACGCGGTCGTCCTCGCCGCGGATCACGAGCACCTCGGCGCGCACGTGGGGCAGCACGAGCTCCATCCGGTGCTCGAGCATCGGGCGCAGGTTCGCGAGGACCCAAGACGGGCCCGCCTCGGCGTAGGCCCGTGCGCCCCGAGCGAGCGCGATCGGATCGACGACGGCGATGTCCTGCAGCAGGCGCGCGGTCTGGCGCGCCAGGGTGCGCTCCCGCGGGTTCACCGACGGGTCGACCAGCACGATCCGGTCGACGAGCTGCGGATGCCGCGCGGCGAGGTCTGCGACGACCTGCGCGCCCGAGGAATGCCCCACCAGCACAGGGGCCCGGCCGACCGTGTCGAGTCCGTCCTGCTCGAGGAGTTCGGTGAGGAGTTCGGCGATGAGGTCGGCGCTCTCGGGGATCGTGAGCGGTCGTGACGGTTCGGGTGCGTCGCCGAATCCGGGCAGGTCGAGCGCGAGCACGCGGGCGTTCGACGAGAGCCGTTCGGCGAGGTCGCCCCAGTACTCGGCGGCCATGCCGAGGCCGTGCACGAGCACGAAGACCCGTTCGTCGTCCGCGCCCGGCGCCGTGCCGGGTTCAGCGCCGCGCGGCACGACGGATGCGGCGGGCGGCCGGCCCGCGGTCGCGCGCGGCGTCTCGTGGACGACGATCGTGCGATCGCCCCGACTGAACGCGCGAGCGGGCATCCCCGCAGCCTACCCGCGCCTCGTCAGCGGGCGCGCGCTCGCACCGCGACGACGCGCATCGCCGCGGTCGTGAGCACGACGGCGATCACGGCGATGATCGCGGTGATGCCGGTGACCGGCGAGTACGGTTCGTCGGTGAGACGGGCGACCGCGATCCACGCGAGCCCCCAGCTCAACGTCAGCGCCGGGGCGATGCGGCCGTGGTCCCACACGGCGAGGGCCATGCCGAGGAGCCCGGCGATCGCGACGAGTGCGACGGCCCACGTCTCGGGCGGCAGGCCGAACCCGTCGAACCCTGCGGCGACGAGCGCGGCGGCCGTGTTCGCGATGGTCGCCACGCACACCCAGCCGAGGTACAGGCCGAGGGTGCCGTCGGTCGCGATCGCGTCGATCACGCCCTTCGGCGGAAGCGCGAGGCAGATCCGGAACGCGACGACGAGCACCGCGAGGAGCGCCACGATGATCGGCACGCTGAGCCAGAGCAGGTCGGCCTGCACGCTGAGGATCCAGGCCGCGTTCAGCAGCATGGACGCCGCGACCCACGGCCCGACCCGTCGGTGCCGCTCCGCGGCGCGCTGTGCGGGCAGGAACTGCCACACCGCGTAGGCGAGCAGCCCGAAGTAGATGAGCGACCAGACCGCGAAGGCGCCCCCGCCGGGAGCCACGAGCGTCGCGTCGGCCGCGAGCGCCCCGCCCGCGGCATCCTGCACCCGCTGCCCGCCCGCTGCGCCCGACCCGACGAACGACCCGACGACGGCGATCACCGCGCTCACGGCGACGGCGACCTGCCTGGCCAGGTCGGCACCGCGCGTGGCGGTGCCGCGCGAGGCGGTGTCGTGCGGTGCGGGCTCGCTGGGCGCGTGGCCCGTGCGTTCGCGGTTCGTCATCGAGGCTCCTGCCGTCGTCGTCGGATCCCGGTCGGATATCCCCACCCTAGGCAGCGCGCCCGTCACCCGGCGTCGAACTCCCATCTGACGCGCGGGGCTTGACAGGCACGGCAGGCGACGTGCTACCAGCCTTCGGCGAGCACCCGGTCGAGCATCTCGACGAAGAAGTCGGCCGAGGCATCGTCGAGGCAGAGCGGCGGCTTGGTCTTCAGCACGTTCTGATGGTCGCCCGTGGGCTGCATGATGACGCCGAGGTCGCGCAGGCGGTCGCAGATCGCCGCGGTCTCGGCGGTCGCCGGCTCGAGCGTGTCGCGGTCGCGCACGAACTCGACGCCGAGGTACAGGCCGAGCCCGTGCACGGCTCCGATGAGCGGATGCCGCGTGGCGAGCGCCTCGAGCCGCCGCTTCAACCGTGTGCCAACCTCGAGCGCGTTGCGCTGCAGGCCCTCGTCGCGGAACGCGTCGAGGACGGCGAGGCCCGCGACGCTCGACGCGGGACTGCCGCCGGTGGATGAGAAGAAGTACCCCTGCGTGCGGAACCGCGCCGCGATCTCGCGCGTCGTGATGACCGCGCCGAGCGGGTAGCCGTTGCCCGCGGCCTTCGCGACGGCGATGACGTCGGGCACGACGCCCTGCTGCTCGAAGCCCCAGAACCAGTGGCCGAGGCGGCCGAACCCGGCCTGCACCTCGTCGGCGATGGCGAGGCCGCCGGCCGCGCGCACCGCGGCGTAGACCTCGGCGAGGTATCCGTCGGGCAGCGGGATGCCGCCGGCGTTGCCGAAGAACGTCTCGGCGATGAACGCGGCCGGCGGACGTCCGGTGGCGGCGAGCTCCGCGATGCGCGCCGCGGCCTCTGGCGCGTAGCGCGCGGCATCCGCCCCCCGATGCACCCCGCGGAACGGGTTGGGCGCGTCGACGCCGTGCACCCAGTCGGGTCTGGTCTCGAGCGCGTTCGGGTTGTCGGCGACCGACGTGCTCACGGCGTCGGAGGCGTACGTCCAGCCGTGGTAGGCCTCGAGGATCGCGACGACGTCGCGCCGCCCGGTCGCCGCGAGGGCCACGCGGATCGCGAGGTCGGCCGCCTCGGAGCCCGAGTTCACGAGGAACACGGTGTCGAGCGGGTCGGGCGCGAGGGCCGCGAGCCGTTCGGCGTACTCGACGACCGCGCCGTAGTGGAACCGCGAGTTCGTGTTCAGGCGGCGCAGCTGCCGGCTCACCGCATCGGCGACGCCGACGTGCCCGTGGCCGAGCGGCGTCACGTTGTTCACCATGTCGAGGTAGGCGCGGCCGTCGACGTCGACGAGGTGCTCGCGCCATCCGCGCTCGATGCGCGGGGGAGCGTCGTAGTAGTGCTCCTGCACCTCCGCGAAGCTGGCGCCGCGGCGGGCGAGCAGGGCGGCAGGGTCGGGCTCGGCGCGTGCGCCGTCGTGTCGGTCGCTCGTCGGAGTTGCAGAGTGAGCGGATGCCGCGAGCCCGAGCAGCGGCGCCGGGTCGATCGTCTGCGCGAGCCACCCCGCGGCGTATTCGGCGCGCACGAGGTGCGGCACGGCAGGGCCGTCGACGCGCTCGATGCGGATGCGCACGCGCGTGCGCGCGGGGAGCGGCGAGTCGTCGGCCCCGGCGTCGATGCGGGCATCGGCGGGGGTCTCGGCCTCGGCCGGGGTCTCGGGCTCGACGGCGAGCTCGGGCTCGACGACGGCCCGCAGCCCGGCCGAGCGCGACTCGACGATCTCGAGCACAGGCGGCGAGGCGAACCACACGTCGATGCCCGTCGGTACCGTGGCGGGCGACTCCGCCGATCGGATGCGGCTCTCGGTGAGGCGCGGCGTCGCCCGAGGCAGCCAGGCGGCGGATGCCCCGGCGTCGAGCGCGGCGAGGGCGAGCCGCTCCTCGAGTCCCGCCTCGAGCCAGGCGCCTCCGTCGACCTCGTCGGACTCGGGCGAGACGTCGAGGCGGGCGACGCGGGCCGTGTCGAGCCCGATGGCCGTCAGGTCGAACGACCCTCGGCCGGAGCTGTCGGCGCCGGCGTCGAGGTCGACCCCGAGCTCGGCCGCGATCAGCGCCGTCATGACCTCCGTCGGCACCGACACGGCCTGCTCGAAGATGCGCCACTCGCGCTCGATGCCGTCGGCGGCATACGCGTTCTCGCCGCCGTCGAGCTGCACCTGGTGCTCGCCGCTCACGACGAGCACGGCGCCACGCACGACGACGAGCGGCCAGACCGCCGCGACCTCGGCCAGCGAGAGCGGCCGCAGCGCATGGAAGGCACGGATCGCCGGCAGCACCGACACCGGCTCCGCGCCGGCGTGGTGCAGCACCGACGAGATGGTGATCGCGAGCTCGGCCACCGCCCACGACCGGGTCACGTCGCCGAAGTCGATGAGCCCGTCGGGCAGGCCGGAGCCGGAGCCGGAGCCGGAGCCGGGGACCACGACCTCGGCGTCCGGGCCCGCCGCGCCGGCCTGCCGCACGGAACGCACGACGTTGTCGTCGGTGAGATCGAGGTGCACGGCCTGCACCGGCAGCGCGTCGGCGACGGCGGTGACGGCCGCCCACGCGGCGGCCGCGGCATCCGTCACCCGTGCCCGCTTCTCGGCGTCGGGATGGTGCGGGGCGAGCAGGTCGACCACGCGGTCGGCGAAGCGCGGGTCCCACTGCAGCACGCGGTCGAGGCCGTCGTGCTCGAAGCCGTCGAGGGCCAGGCTCACGCGGGCCGCGAGCTCGCCCATGCGAGCGACCGTATGCGGCGAGAGGTATGCGCTGCCGTGGAGGGTTCCGCCGTCGAGGAACGAGATGAGGCGGATGCTCAACGGGCCCTCGCTCGTATCGGCGGCGATCGAGCGGGGTTCGCCCGCGGCATCCGTCGTCGTGGTCGCGATGCGGAGCGTCGGCGCGTGCGCGGCGATGCGGGAGGCCGCGGCGTCCTGCGCGGCGAGCTCGGCCGCGGTGAACGCCGGGTTCGTGATCTTCACGACGCCGATCGGGGTCTTCGCCGACCACGACCCGGGCACCGAGGCGGCTCGCAGGGCGAGGAAGTTCTGGTCCTGCTGGCTGCCGAGCGACCGCAACTCGACGTCGAGCCCCCAGTGCCGGCGCAGGATCGCGGCGACCTCGTCGGCCGGCAGGCCGGGCGCGGGGAGCTCGCCCGCCCCGAAGAAGTCGAACCCGAGGGGCAGGCGGTGCTGGTCGGTCATCAGGATTCGGCTCCGAGTTCTTCGCGGATGCGTCGCAGGTCCTCCATCAGCGAGCCGATGAGGATCCAGTGCGACGAGGTCGGGGGGTGCACGACGAGCGCCGACGTGAGTGCGGGCACCATCGAGGTCATCGGCTCAGGCTCGGGCTCGGCCACGCGCGCCGCCAGCCGGATGTCGTGCGCCACGCGGTGCAGCTGCTCGGCGATCGCCCTCACCGTCGGCTCGTCGTGCAGCGACGCGTCGTAGTGGTCGGCGAAGGCGCGGGTCATGCCGATGAGCTGGGTCACGATCGGGCCGAGCTGCTCGAGCAGTTCGCGGAGCTGCGCGAGCTCCTCGCGGTGCGCCGACCGACGAGGGTTGAGCGTGAGCGACTCGGTGCCGGCCGCGATCGCCGCGTCGGCGGCGTCGCGCATCGGGCGCAGCAGGCGCGCCTCGATCATGAGGGCCTCGATCTCGGCACGCGACTGCCTGCGCTCGAGCGCCGCCGCCAGGCGATCCGCGGAGGCCGCGAGCTCGGCGCCGAGCAGCGCCGCCTCGCGCCGGGCGGGGGCGATCGCGACCGGCGGCACGATCGCCGCGTTCACGATGATGCCGATCGCCGCGCCGATGAGGGTCTCGAGCACCCGGTCGAGCGCGTAGTTGGGCGTCGACGCCCCGAGCACGAGTGTGAGCATCGCCGAGATGGCGACCTGGTTGCCCGTCGCCGGACTCACCTTCAGCACCCAGGCGATCGCCATCGCGACGAGCACGGCGACGAGCACGGTCCACGAGCTGTCGCCGAACGCGAACGCGAGCGTCGACGCCACGATGACGCCGAGCAGCACGCCGATCGACCGCTCGATGCCCTTGCCCAGCGACTGGTTGACGCTCGGCTGCACGACGAGCAGGGCGGCGATCGCGGCGAACACCGGCAGCTGGGCCGGGATCAGGGTGCCGGCGATGAGCCACGCGGCGATCGTCGCGACCGACGTCTTCGCGACCTGCAGCACCGGCAGGCGCTTCGACGTCCGCAGGGTGTCGAGGACGGCCATGGGTTCAGGCTGGGTCGGGCAGGGCCGCGAGCGCGCCGGTGATCGGCAGCCCGCCCTCGGTGAGTTCGAACTGCCGGTGCGAGGCCGCACCCGTCGTCAGGATCGCCGCGACGGTCGCCGCGACATCAGCTCGGCTGATCGAACCCTTCGGCAGGGTGGTGTCGGCCACGACCAGGCCGGTCGCCGGCTCGTCGGTCAGCCCGCCCGGCCGCACGATCGTGTAGTCGAGCCCGCTCGCGCGCACCGCGGCATCGGCCTCGCTCTTGGCCCGCAGGTAGATCTGGAACACGTCGTCGGATGCCGCATCGAAGGCGTCGGCGCGCATCGCGGAGATCACGACGATGCGCGGCACGCCCGCAGCACGCGCGGCCTCGGCGAGCAGGACGGCGCCGTCGCGGTCGACCGTGAGCTTGCGCTCGGCCGTGCTGCCCGGGCCCGCCCCCGCGGCGAACACCACCGCGTCGGCGCGATCGCCGGAACCGGAGAGCACCGCGGCGACCTCGTCGACGGATGCCGCCTCGAGGTCGAGCACGACCGGAACCGCCCCGGCGGCCTCGACGTCGGCCGCGTGGTCGGGGTTGCGGATGAGCGCGACCGGATCGTGCCCGCCGTCGGCGAGCAGCCGTTCGAGCATGAGGGCGATCTTGCCGTGGCCTCCGGCGATGACGACGCGCATGGCACCAGTCAACGCGGATGCCGAGCCGCGCGCAACCGCGCGGAGCTCCACCGGTCGCGGCGACCGCCCCGCTCGATCAGGGCGCGGCGACCGACGCGCTCGATCAGGTCGCGTTCGCGTTCACCCGTTCGTCGAGCCAGTCGAAGACGCGCGCCGCGACGAGCGCGTGGCCGAGCGGTTCGCAGTGCACGTCGGCGCCTTCGGCGGCGGTGAACGGCACGAGCGTCGACATGCTCGGCGTCATCGCGGCCAGCTTCGCCGACTGCCCCGGCCAGAACTGCTCGTGCTCGGGCTCGGTGATGAGCAGGGGAGTCGTGATCGCGGCCGCGTCGTCGTCGCCCAGCCGGTACTTCAGCACCTCGGCCACGACGGATGCGGCGTCTCCTCCGCCGTACGGCCGCGCACGGAACCGCCATGTGTGCTGCAGGTCTGGCGAGAGCTTCATGCCCCACTCGAGGTCACGGTCGAACTTCGCGCCCTCATCGTGCTCGACGAGATCAACCATGCTCTTCGGCAGGTGCTCGAGCCACGACGTCGACACGTCGACGACGCCGGGATCGAGGATCGCGGCGGCGAACCGGTGCTCATGGGCGAGCGCCCGGGACACCCAGTAGCCGGCTTGGCTGAAGCCCCAGACGGCGAGGCGGTCGGCGTCGACGTCGTCGCGGGCGATGAGCGCGTCGACGACCGGAGTCAGCACGGCCTCCCAATCGCTGCGGAACGACGTGTCGTGTTCGAAGAGCATCGACTGCTGGCCCGGACCCTCGAACAGGAGCACGTGGTAGCCGCGTGCGAGGGCATCGGGACCGGCCGCGGCCCAGGCATCCGCGAACGACTCGTCGGAGCCCAAGTTCAGCACGAGCACCGGACGGCGGCCGTCGCCCGAGCGGAACAGGACCGCGGGCAGCGTCGACCCCTCGTACGCGATCGCGAGCCGTTGCGCGTCGGCCGCCAGATCGACGAATCGGTCCCAGGCCGCCTGCTGCGCGCGGAACGTCGGCACGAGTGCGCTGTCGTCGGCGAGGCCGGACACCGCGTTCACCGCTCGCCCGAGGTAGTGCGCGGCACGGAGGTACGCCGAGGACGCGGTGACGTCGTGGCCGACGCTCGCCGCTGCATCCGCCGCCGCCGCGGTGCGTTCGCCGAGCTGCCGCCAGGCCTGGAACCAGCCGGCGTGGTCCTTCGGGCCGACCTCGCGCACCGCGGCCAGGACCTCACCGATGTCGGCCGCCCCGTTCGCCGCCGCCCCGATCGCGCAGCGGACCTCGAAGTCGAAGTCGGGATTCTTCGCGAATGCTCCGGCGAACACGGCCGCCGTCTTCGTCTCGTGTGCCACTTCGTTCCCCTCGACGAGCCGCCGTTGACGCCGATCACGTTAGCGAACCGACACCCAACCGTCGAGACCGGAACCTCGACGCGGCGCAGCCCGCCTACGCGAGCGGCTCCGCGAAGAACGCCAGCTCGTGCTCGGCCGAGGCGCGGAACGCACGGCGCATCGCCTCGCGTCGCGCCGGCGTCGCCGAGGCGGCCTCGCGGGCGACCAGCTCGATCGCCGTGCGGGTCGCGACGGCGAAGGCCGGGTCGGCGTACGTCACGAGCCACGAGGCGTACGGATGCCCCGGGTCGAGGGCGGCCGCGCCGAACTCGCCTGCGGCGAGGCGTTCGCCGAGATCCACGTAGATCCAGAAGCACGGCAGCACAGCGGCCGCGAGCACGGCGTAGTCGCCGCGCGCACCCGTCGCGAGCAGGTGGTCGAGGTACGCGGTCGTCGTGGCATCCGGTTCGGCCGTGAAGGTCTCCCCGGCGAGCCACGAGGTGTGCAGCTCGAGCTCGCCGACGAGCGACCCGTGCGCGGAGTCGGCCCAGAACGCCTGGCCCGCGGCATCCGGGGCCAGGCGCGACGCCTCGGCGAGCACCCGCGCGTAGTCGCGCAGGTAGAGCGCGTCCTGCGCGAGGTAGTGCATGAACGGCCCGCGTTCGAGCGACCCGTCGGCGAGCCCGCGGATGAACGGCAGGTCGTCGATCGCGTCGCGCACGTCGGCGATGCCGCCCCACCACTCGGCCTCGATCTCGGCGGGCGTCGGGGCGGTGCGCACGCCGCCGCGGGACCACAGGCCGGCGAAGTGGCTCACGGGGCCGTGGCCGCTGCCGACCTCGAGTGCCTCGCCGTGGCGCAGGGACTCGCGCAGCCAGAGTCGGGCCTCGGCGACGGCCGCGTGCCAGTCGTCGAGCTCGGCCTGCAGGGTCGCGACGGCCGACGAGAGCGAGCAGCCGGTGCCGTGCGTGGAAGTCGTGGCGATGCGTTCGCCGCCGAACTCCACGACGGTGGCGGATGCCGCGTGCACGAGCGCGTCAGGCGCCTCGCCGCCCGCCAGGTGCCCGCCCTTCGCGAGCACGCGCGCCCCCGTCGCGGCCGAGAGCGCCTCGGCCTGGGCGATCGCCTCGGCCCAGGTCGTCGCCGGAGCGATGGGCGCGTCCGGCGCATCGCGGGCATCGCGCTCGTCGGCGACGGCGTTCGCGACGGCGGTCGCGAGCACCGCCAGTTCGAGCAGGTTCGGCGTGATGAGGTCGGCGAGCGGCAGCAGGTCGTGCAACGCCCGTTCGGCGGCGGGGTCGAGCAGGCGGTCGCCGCTCGTCGCGACCATCACGGGATCGAGCACGACGACCGTCGGGCGGGTGCGTCGCAGCCATGCGGCCACGACCTCGATCACCTCGGCGTTCGCGAGCATGCCGATCTTGACGGCGTCGATCGCGATGTCGTCGGAGATCGCGTCGAGCTGCTCGGCGAGGAACGTCGCGGGCGGCACGTGCACGCCGCGGACGCCGAGCGTGTTCTGCGCGGTCAGGGCGGTGATCGCCGACATGCCGTAGCCGCCGACCGCGGCGATCGACTTGAGGTCGGCCTGGATGCCCGCGCCGCCCGACGGGTCGCTGCCCGCGATGCTGAGCACGCGCGGCACGCGGCGAGCGGTCGGCGCGCCAGGAACGGCTGCGGCGGCTGCGGCGACATCCGCGGTGGCCGCGGCGCTCATCGGGCGCTCCAGGCCGCGGCGAACGCAGCCGCCGCGTCGCGCGGGCGGTCGGCGGCGCAGATCGCCGAGACCACGGCCACCCCTGCCGCGCCCGCCTCGCGCAGCGCCGCGACATCCGCGAGCCCGATGCCGCCGATCGCCACGCACGGCAGCTCGACCTCGGCCGCGGAGGCCGCGAACCGGGCGAATCCCTCGACGCCGAGGGCCGGCGGGTGGTCGGGCTTGGTGGCCGTCGGCCGGATCACGCCGACGCCCAGGTAGTCGACCTCGCGCCGCGGCAGCGCTCGCACGGCGGCGAGGTGCTCGGGCGAGTTCGCGGTGACGCCGACGATCGCGTCGTCGCCGAGCAGGGCACGGGCAGCGGATGCCGCGGCGTCGCCCTGTCCCACGTGCACGCCGTCGACGGGCAGGCCCCGTTCGCGCGCAGCCGCGGCCACGTCGACCCGGTCGTTCACGAGCAGGGCCGCACGGCCGTCGATCGCGGTCGAGAGCGCCTCGAGCTGCCGCAGCAGGTCGTCGATCGACGCCGTCTTGTCGCGCAACTGCACGACCCGCACGCCGCCGTCGACGGCGTCGGCCACGACGGCGGCGACCCCGCGTTCGCCGCAGAGCGCGGCATCCGTCACGAGGTAGACCGACAGGTCGAGCGCGATTCGGGCGCCCGCACGCCCGGTCGTCGTGGCGCCGGCGCTCATGCGCGCACCGCCTCGGCCCCGGCCGCCGCCGGTGACTCGACGGCGGCTGCATCGGCGGCGGACGCCTCGGCATCCGTGACGGTGATGCGGGCCCGTGCGGTCACCTCGGCCGGCGTGACGAGCGCGAGCGCGTCGAGGAACGCCGGCGCGAACGAGCCGGGGCCGTCTGAACGCGCCGCCGCCAGCTCGGCGGCGATCGTGTACACGACCGTCGCCGCGAGGGTCGCGACGAACGGGTCGTCGAGCGGCGCACCGCCATGGGCCTCCGGTTCGGCGACCGCGCCCGCCGCGTCGCGGCTCGCCCCGAGGAACGCCGCCGTCACCGCGCCGAGCGCGCATCCGCCGCCCGTGACGCGGGTGAGCAGGGCATCGCCGTTGGCCACGCGCGCGATGCGGTGCCCGTCGGTGATGAGGTCGACCGGGCCCGAGACGGCGACGACCGACCCGTGCGCGAGGGCGAGGGCGATCGCGGCGTCGGCGGCGGCTTCGGTGCTGTCGGCCGCATCGACCCCGCGCCCGCCCGCGCCGGCGCCCGCGAGCGCGATGACCTCGCTCGCGTTGCCGCGGATCGCCGTCGGCCGCGCCGCGACGAGTTCGTGCGCGAGCGCGGTGCGCACGGGCAGTGCGCCGATCGCGACCGGGTCGAGCACCCACGGCGTGCCGGCGACGGATGCCGCGGCGACCGCCTCGCGTGCGGCGTCGCGCTGCTCGGCGTGCGGCGTGCCGAGGTTCACGAGCAGGCCGCCCGCGATGCCGGCGAACATGCCGGACTCCTCGGGGATGTCGACCATCGCCGGCGCGGCGCCGATCGCGAGCAGGGCGTTCGCGGTGAAGTTCGTCACCACGGCGTTCGTGATGCAGTGCACGAGCGGCGGATGCTCGCGCAGCCGGTCGAGCAGTGCGGCGCTCGCCGTGGAGAGGTGGGCAGGGTCGATACGCAGACGTTCGCTCACGCGACATCCCTTCGCTAGTCCGAACTAGATCAGGTTCGACGGGTGTGTTCTCAGCCGCGCGCGCCCCGGTCGGAGCACGTGCGCGGCACCCCGTGTCACTGCCCGCCAGCCTAGCCCCCGACGGCGACGCCGCATGGGACGGCATCGTGCAGGCTGGCGAGCCTCGTCGCAGCCCGCTCCCACCCCAGTTCGGGGCGCGGCCAGGACCGGGCTCTGGCGGACCGGCGCCGCGCAGGCTAGCTTGCTCGCAACGACCCGCCGGGCACGCGGTCGAGTCGCCGGACGACCTCCGAATGCGCCGGGCGCACCGTGAACGTTCCTCCACGGGCCCGGCGGGTCCGTCTTGCTCGAGGCGGATGCCTGGCGAGAACATTGCGCAACGTGGCAGTCTGGCCTCATGGCCGCCGACATCGACCGCACTGCCCGGGTGCAGCGCCCGCACCGGGTCGCCGTGCTCGTGCTCGAGGGCGCCAAGCCGCTCGACGTCGGGATCCCGGCGCAGATCTTCACCACTCGGGCGTCGATGCCGTACGAGGTGCGCGTGTGCGGCGCTGCGCCCGGCCCGGTGACCGGCGGCGACGGCCTCTCGTACCACGTGGCCGACGGCCTCGAGGCGTTCGAGTGGGCCGAGACGATCTTCATCCCGGGCTACCGGCATCCCGATGTCGAGCCGCCGCCTGCGGCGGTCGTCGACGCCCTCCGTGCCGCGCACGAGCGGGGTGCGAGGCTCGCCGCGATCTCGACGGGGGCGTTCGCGCTCGCGGCGACGGGGCTGCTCGACGGACGCCGGGCCACGACGCACTGGCACTACACGAAGGCGCTCGCCACGCGGCATCCGCTCGTGCAGGTCGACGAGAACGTGCTGTTCGTCGACGAGGGCCGGGTGCTGACCTCGGCGGGTGCGGCCTCGGGCATCGACCTCTGCCTGCACCTCGTGCGCCGCGACCACGGCGTGGCGCTGTCGAACCACGTCGCGCGCCGGCTCGTGGCGGCGCCGTACCGCAGCGGCGGCCAGGCGCAGTACGTGCCGCGGGCCCTGCCCGACGACCTGGGCGAACTGTTCGCCGCGACCCGGCACTGGGCGCTCGAGCGCATCGAGGAGCCGCTGACGCTCGCCGACCTCGCGCGCAACGCGAACGTGTCGACCCGCACGTTCTCGCGCAGGTTCGTCGAGGACACCGGGTACACGCCCATGCAGTGGATCCTGCGCGCGCGCGTCGACCTCGCGCGCGAGCTGCTCGAGCGCACCGACCTCGGCGTCGAGCAGATCGCCGCCCGCGTCGGGCTCGGCACGGGTGCCAACCTGCGGTTGCACTTCCACCGCGTGCTCGGCACGTCGCCGATCGAGTACCGGCACACGTTCCGGTCGCCGGTCGAGTAGGGCGCGCCCGACCGCGAACCGCTGCCCGACGACCGCCGACCGCGGACCGCAGACCGCGGCTCGCTGCCCGGCGCCCGACCGCGGCCCGCGTGTCCGGCGCCCGACCGCGGCCCGAGAGCCCCACGCGCGCGGCATCCAGAACCGAATTGTGGTTCATTCCAACAAAACACTTGCGCGCGGCGCATCGCATCACGTACTCTCGCTGTCACATCGTCGAAGCGCTTCGAAACCATCGGGTGCCGACGACACCGAGGGGTCCAAAGGGGGGTGCCGAGATGGCGACGATCAGTGATGTTGCGAAGGTCGCGGGCGTCTCCATCTCGACCGTCTCCTACGCCCTCTCGGGCAAGCGCACGATCGCGGCGTCGACCCGCCAGCGCATCGAGGCCGCCATCCGCGAACTCGACTACGAGCCCAACGCCGGCGCGCGCATGCTCGCCGGCACGACGACGAACATCCTCGCGCTCTCGGCGCCGATCCACACCGACGGGCACCTGCCGACGCACATGCGGTTCGTCACCGCGGTCGTCGACACGGCGCGCAAGCACGACTACGACGTGCTGCTGCTCGCGACCGACGACGACGTCTCGGGCATCCGCCGGGTCGCGGCGTCGTCGCTCGTCGACGGGGTCGTGGCCATGGGCGTCAAGGCCCACGACGAGCGCGTCGACATCGTGCGCCGCGCCGCGCTGCCCGCGGCCTTCATCGGCATCCCCGGAGAAGACGGGCACAGCGGCGACGGCGTCGCGTGCGTCGACCTCGACTTCGAGCGCGCGGGGCGGCTCGCCGTTTCGACGCTCGCCGAGGTCGGACACCGCTCGATCGGGGTCGTCGGCCACCCGCCGACGTACCTCGCGCGCGGCACCGGCTTCGTGCAGCGGTTCAACGTGGGGCTCGAGGCCGAGGCGGCCGCCCGCGGCATCCGGGTCGCCGTCGTGTCGCCCACGCTCGCCCGCGGCGACGCCGAGCGCTCGTTCGACAGCCTGCTCGAGCGCTCGCCCGACCTGACGGCCGTGATCTTCCACTGCAACGAGCCGGTCGTCGAGGCGGTGCTGCGTCGCGTGCGCGAGCGCGGCCTCGACGTGCCGGGCGACCTGTCGCTGTTCGCCGCGTGCGCGAGTTACGACACCTCGCACCTCGTGATCCCGCTCAGCTGCATTCCCCTGCCACTCGACCAGATGTGCCGCATCGCGGTCGAGTCAGCCCTGCGCCAGGTGCGCGGCGCGGACGCCCTCGGCGTCGAACTCATCACCCCCGTCGCAGAGCACCGCGGTTCGGTCGCACGACCGCGGAACTGAGGCATCCGACCACCCATCACCGAAGCACGGCCCGTCGACGCATCGTCATCATCGAAGCGCTTCGACACCTTCCGCACGACCACCGGATCGCATGCGACCACCGATCCGGATCCCCCCACACCGACTGCACCACACGAGAGGAAACGCACCATGGGAATCACCAAGCGCGGCATCGGCGCCGTCGCCGCACTGGCCGCGACGGCCGCACTGCTCACCGGCTGCTCGACGGGCGGCGAGTCCGACCCGAACACCCTGAAGCTCTGGCACTTCGAGGGCACCGACAGCGATGTCGGCATCGCCTGGAACAAGGCCATCGAGATCTTCGAGGAGGAGACCGGCGCCACCGTCGAGTACGAGGACAAGAGCTTCGAGCAGATCCGCTCGACCGCCAGCCAGGTGCTCAACTCCAACGAGGCACCGGATGTCATGGAGTCGCCCAAGGGCAACGCCACCGCCGGCCTGCTCGCGAGCCAGGGCCTGCTCGCCGACATCACCGACGCGGTCGAGGAGTACGGCTGGGACGACATGCTCGCCCCGTCGCTGCAGACCACCGCGAAGTACTCCGACGAGGGCATCATGGGCTCCGGCCCCTGGTACGGCGTGCCGAACTACGGCGAGTACGTCACCGTCTACTACAACAAGACCGCGTTCGACGAGAAGGGCCTCACCGAGCCCACCACGTACGCCGAGTTCGAGGACATCCTCGACGCGTTCGCGAAGGACGGCACCACGCCGCTCGCCGAGGCCGGCGCCGAGTACCCGCTCGGCCAGCTCTTCTACCAGCTCGCGCTCTCGCAGGCCGACCGGCAGTTCGTGAACGACTACCAGCTCTACGAGAACCCGGTCGACTGGCAGGGCCCCGAGCTCACCTACGCCGCCGAGAAGCTCGTCGAGTACGTCGACAACGGCTGGATCTCGCAGGACTCCACCGGCCTCAAGGCCGAGGACATGGGCGTCGGCTTCATGAGCGGCGAGTACCCGATGATGGTCTCCGGCTCCTGGTGGGCCGGCCGCGTCATCAACGAGGCCACCACGTTCGAGTGGGACACCTTCGCGTTCCCCGAGTCGCCGCTCGTGCCGGGCTCGTCGGGCAACATCTGGGTCGTGCCCGAGAACGCGGCGAACAAGGACCTCGCCTACAAGTTCATCGACATCACGATGCGCCCCGAGATCCAGGCCCTCATCGGCAACAACGGCTCGATCCCCGTCGCGGCCGACCCGGCCGACATCACCGACGAGAAGTCGGCCGCGCTCATCACCGAGTTCAACGAGGTCGTCGCCGAGGACGGACTCTCGTTCTACCCCGACTGGCCCACGCCGAACTTCTACGACCAGCTCGTCGGCGCCCTGCAGGAACTCGTGAACGGCACCCTCACGCCCGAGCAGACGCTCGAGCAGCTCGGCACCGAGTACGACGACGGCGTCGCCGACATCATCGGCTGACCCGCACGCCTCCGGCCGGCGGCGCGGTGCGGTCTGCGCATGACGCGCACCGCGCAGCACGCGCCACGCGCACCGCCCGCCGGCCGGAGGCCCCGGCCGAACCCTCGAACGGTTCGGCGCGACATCTCCACCGAAAGGAACCACCGTGGTTTCCACCCTCGCCGCACGGCCCCGCGGGTCGCGGCGCACCGACGGCATGAGTGCCATCTCGGGCGTGCGATCGAGCGGGTTCTGGTTCTACCTGATCCCGGGCCTGCTGCTCTTCACGTTCATCATCCTCATTCCGCTGGTCTGGAACGTATACCTCAGCTTCACCGACTGGCGGGGCGTCCGCCCGCCGGAGTTCATCGGCTTCGAGAACTGGATCGAGCTGTTCCAGGACCAGAAGTTCTGGGCGTCCTTCCGCAACTCGCTCTCGATGATCGTCGCCATGGTGATCATCCCGACGCTGCTCGGCCTCGTGCTCGCGGCCCTGCTGTTCGACGTCATCGGCCGCAAGTTCGGCGGCCGCCTCGCGAGCTTCCTGCGCGCGACCTACTACCTGCCGCAAATCCTGCCCGTCGCGATCGCCGCGATCGTCATCGGGTGGATCCTCCGCCCCGAGAACGGCGCGCTCAACACCATGCTCGAGACCATCGGGCTCGGCGCGCTCCAGCACAACTGGCTCGGCAGCCCCGACACGGCGATGCTCTCGATCATGGCCGTCATGGTCTGGGTGCAGATCGGCTACCCGGTCGTCATCTTCATGGCCGCACTCCAGCGCGTCGACCCCGAGCTGTACGAGGCCGCCGAGCTCGACGGCGCCGGGTGGTTCCAGCGGTTCCGCTACATCACGGTCTCGGCGATCCGCCCCGAGATCTTCGTGGTGACGCTGACCTGCACGATCGCCGCGCTCAAGGTGTTCGGCCCGATCTACGCCCTCACGGGCGGCGGGCCCGGCACGGCGACGATCGTGCCCTCCTACTACTCGTACATCCAGTTCTTCCAGAGCCAGCAGGTCGGCTACGGCGCGACCATCGCGACGGCGCTCACGGTCGTGGTCGTGCTCGTCGCGATCGGCTTCATCCGGCTGCAGGCCCGTGTCGAACGACAGGAGGGTGAGCGCTGATGTCGCCCACGAACGCAGACATGCACACCGCGCGCACGCACACCGAATCCATCACGACCCGGGATGCCGCGCCCCTCACGCCGCTCTCGGCGGCGGGCGCCGGCACCGTGCCGCTCGTCGGCGCCGACCGGGTGCTCGGCGACGGGCGAGGAGGGCCGCGCCTCGGCATCCGTCGCCCGAACCGCACCGGCCGGCCGCCGCGCGACCGCTCGCCCCAGGCGAAGAAGACCGCGAAGGACTGGATCTGGCTGGGGCTCGCGATCGTGTTCGGCCTGCTCGTGGCCGTGCCGTTCATCCTGATCCTGATCAACTCGTTCAAGTCGCCGGCCGACTACAACACGTCGGGCCCGCTCATGCTGCCGAAGGAGCTCTACTTCGACGGCATCGTGACGTTCTGGGAGCGCGTCGACTTTCCGCAGAAGCTCTGGAACAGCTTCATCATCTCGGGGTCGGTCGCGGTGCTCGCGGTCGCGCTCTCGGTGCTGAACGCCTACGCGCTCGGCATCGGGCGGGTGAAGTACCGCACCGGCATCCTGCTGCTGTTCCTGCTCGCCGACCTCATTCCGCAGGAGGCGCTGCTCTACCCGCTGTACTACATGTTCAAGGGGGTGGGCCTCTACGATACGCAGCTCGCGATCATCATCATCTTCACGGTGATCCAGGCCGCGTTCGGCACCTACCTGCTCTCGAGCGTGTTCGGCACGTTCCCGAAGGAGGTGCTCGAGGCCGCGGCGCTCGACGGCGCCGGCAAGCTGCGCACGCTCGTGAAGGTCGTGCTGCCGATCAGCAAGGGCACGCTCTCGGTGCTGCTCATCTTCTTCTTCATCTGGACGTGGAACGAGTTCCTCATCCCCCTCACGTTCCTGATCTCGAACGACAACCAGACGGTGCCGGTCGCGATCACGACGCTGCAGGGCGACCGGCTCATGGACGTCACGACGACGAGCGCCTCGGCGCTGCTCGGCGTGATCCCGACGCTGATCTTCTTCCTCATCTTCCAGCGCACGCTCACGCGCGGCATCACCGCCGGCGCGGTCAAGTAGCGCGCGCCGGCAGCGCGACACCACCAGTACGAACAGCGGATGCCGCGGCAGCGGCCCGTGCGAAAGGAACACCTGCTCCCATGAAGTTCACCGACGGGTTCTGGCAGATCAGGCCGGGCATCGAACCCCTCTACGGCCGGGAGGCGTACGACATCCGGGCCGACGGCGAGCACCGCCTGCAGGTCTTCGCGACGACCGGGGTCATCGCCAAGCGCGGCGACACGCTCAACCGGCCGCTGCTCACCGTGACGCTCTGGTCGCCGCTGGCCGACGTCATCGGCGTGCGCATCGAGCACCACTCCGGTGGGCCGAAACCGCTGGGCTTCGACCTCGTCGGCGCGCAGGACGGGCACGGCGTCGTCGTGGTCGACGAGACGGGCGGCCGGCTCACCTCCGGCCGTCTCTCGGTGCGCGTCGCACCGGGCGCGCCGTTCGGGCTCGCATTCGAAGACGACGGCCGCACGATCGTCTCCGCCGGCGACAAGTCGATCGCCAACATGCGGGTGCGCCCCGACGCGCAGCTCGACGGCGTGCCAGTCGGCAACGCCCGCGAGGGCACGGCGCGCGCCGCGGCATCCGCCTACACGCTGCAGCAGCTCTCGCTGGGCGTGGGCGAGCTCGTCTACGGCCTCGGCGAGCGGTTCGGGCCGCTCGTGAAGAACGGGCAGACGGTCGACATCTGGAACGCCGACGGCGGCACCTCGTCGGAGCAGGCGTACAAGAACGTGCCGTTCTACGTGACGAACCGCGGGTACGGCGTGCTCGTGAACGACACCGGGCACGTGTCGTACGAGATCGGCTCCGAGGCGGTCGAGCGCGTGCAGTTCTCGGTGCCGGGGGAGTCGCTGGAGTACTTCGTCATCGCCGGCGGCACGCCGGCGGGCGTGCTCGAGCGGTACACCGAGCTCGTCGGCCGGCCTGCGCAGGTGCCCGCCTGGTCGTACGGACTCTGGCTGTCGACGTCGTTCACGACCGACTACGACGAGGCGACCGTGAACCGCTTCGTCGACGAGATGGCCGCGCGCGAGCTGCCCGTGAGCGTGTTCCACTTCGACTGCTTCTGGATGCGCGAGTTCAACTGGTGCGACTTCGAGTGGGACCCGCGCACGTTCCCCGACCCCGACGGCATGCTCGCGCGACTGCACGACAAGGGCCTGCGCGTCTGCGTCTGGCTGAACCCCTACATCGGGCAGCGCTCGAAGCTGTTCGCCGAGGCCGCCGAGCGCGGCTACCTCGTGAAGCGCCCCGACGGCTCGGTGTGGCAGTGGGACCTCTGGCAGGCGGGCATGGGCCTCGTCGACTTCACGAACCCCGACGCGACGCGCTGGTACCAGGACCACCTGCGGGCGCTCGTGGCGCAGGGCGTCGACTGCTTCAAGACCGACTTCGGCGAGCGGATCCCGATCGAGGTCGAGTACTTCGACGGCTCGGCGCCCGACCGCATGCACAACCGCTACACGCAGCTCTACAACGAGGCCGTGTTCGAGGTGCTCGAGCAGGAACGCGGGGCGGGTGAGGCCGTGCTGTTCGCACGTTCGGCGACGACCGGCGGGCAGCGCCTGCCCGTGCACTGGGGCGGCGACTCGACGTCGACCTACGAGTCGATGGCCGAGACGCTGCGCGGCGGCCTGTCGCTCGCCCTGTCGGGCTTCTCGTTCTGGAGTCACGACATCGGCGGCTTCGAGGGCACTCCGGATGCCGCGGTGTTCAAGCGCTGGGTCGCGTTCGGCCTGCTCGGCACGCACTCGCGGTTCCACGGCTCGGGCTCGTACCGGGTGCCGTGGGCGTTCGACGAGGAGGCCGTCGAGGTCACGCGCGTCTTCACGAAGCTGAAGCTCTCGCTCATGCCGTACCTGTACCAGCAGGGCCTCGACGCCTCGGCGACGGGCGTGCCGGTGATGCGGCCCATGGCGCTCGAGTTCCCCGACGACCCGGGCGCGGCGTACCTCGACCGGCAGTACATGCTGGGGTCGTCGCTGCTCGTGGCACCCGTGTTCTCGGAGTCGGGCGAGGTGGAGTTCTCCCTGCCCGCCGGGCGCTGGACGAACTGGTGGACCGGCGAGGTCGTCGACTCCGCAGGCGGCTGGCGGCGCGAGGTGCACGGCTTCGACACCGTGCCGCTCTACGTGCGCGAGGGCGCGGTGCTGGCGATCGGCGCCGACACGACGCGGCCCGACTCGGACTACTTCGACGGGCTCACCGTGCGCGTCTACCCCGGGGCGACGGATGCCTCGGGCACGACGGTGACGGCACCGGACGGGCGGTCGGCACGGTTCACCGTGTCGGGGGAGACCGTCGCCGCCGAGGGCGATGCGGGCGACGCCTGGGGGGCGGAGTTCGTCTGAGCCTCGCCTCGGCGGGTGCGGGCGCCCGGCGGCTTCGGCTGCCGGGCGCCCGTTCGCGTGCGGGGCCGCGCGCCCCATGCGCAGCGCGTGCTCGCCGCGTCCGCCCCGCGTTCCTCGAATCGTGTGGCCTTCGCAGGATGAACTCCGCGACACGCCGACGTGGGTCGCTGCGGCACCGCGTGTCGTCCCGTTCATCCTGAATTGCCGACGGCCGACGGCCGACGGCCGACGGCCGACGGCCGACGCCGACGGGTGACGGCCGACGGCGGTGGTCGGGCGCCGGAACGCGGGAACCGCTCAGCGACGCTCGATCGTCGACCCGCGGATCACGAGCCGCACGGGCAGGTGGTGCACCCCGCGGTCGGGCTCGCCGCCGTCGATCGCGTCGAAGATGCGCATGGCGGCGGTGCGGCCGAGCTGCTGCAGGTTGGCGTCGATGCTCGTGAGCTCGGGCCGCGAGTTCAGCGCGAGCACCTCCCAGTTGTCGTAGCCGATGACGGCGACGTCTTCTGGCACCCGCTTGCCGAGGTCGCGGAGCGTGTCGATGACGCCGCGGGCGATCTGGTCGGAGCCCGCGACGATGCCGTCGATGTCGGGGTGCTGCGCGAGCAGCATGCCCGCGGCGGCGCGACCCCAGTGCTCGCTCCAACTCGAGGTCATGACATCGCCGACGAGGTCGAGCCCGGCCTCGGCGAGGGCGGCGCGAACGCCGACGACGCGATCTTGAGCTGCCGCGTACTCGGGTTCGCCCGTGATGTGGGCGATGCGTCGTCGGCCGGTCGAGAGCAAGTGCTCGACGGCCAAGCGCCCGCCCGCGACGTTGTCGGGCGTGACCGAGACGTCGGCGGGGTCGTCTGACGGAGCGTAGGCGTAGACCACGGGCACCGGCAGGCCCTGGCCGAGCGACGGGCGCGGATCGGTCTGGCGGCCGACGACGATGATGCCGTCGACGCGGCGGTTGAGCAGCGCCTTGAGGTGGTGCTGCTCGCGGATCGTGTCGCCGCGCGCATCGCAGAGGAACACGTTGATCTGGCCGGCGCCGAAGGCGTCTTCGGCGCCCATGAGGATCGGGATGACGAAGCGGCCCTCGAGGTCGCTCGTGAGCAGGCCGACGGTGCCGGTGCGGCCCGCGATGAGGCTGCGCGCGAGCGAGTTGGGCGTGAACGAGAGCTGTTCGGCGGCCTCGATCACGCGCTGACGAGTGGCCGGGGCAACCTGGTCGCGGCCGTTGATGGCCTTCGACGCGGTGGCGAGGGAGACGCCGGCCATGCGCGCGACGTCGTTGAGCGTCGCGGCCTTCTGGGCCCCCGCACCGCTGCGTGCCATGTGTCGCCTCCTCCACTGAAACGCTACCGGTCGTCGCTCTTGACGGCCGGGAGATTCACACTGTAGCGTGCCGAAAGGCCTTTCGGGAATTTCGGAAAGCCAGCACCAGCACCCCACATTCCGGGCGTCGCGGCGCCCGCTCAAGGACGAGCAAGGAGAACACGGATGAGATCACGCAATCGCCGGATGACGCGGGTCGGGGCTCTGCTCGCGGCCGGCGCCCTCACGATCGGGCTGGCCGCCTGCTCCGGCGGCGACAGCGGCGGCGGCTCCTCGAGCCTCGCCGACGCCGGCGCCGAGGGCGTCGACGACGGTACGACCCTCACGCTCTGGACCCGCGCGCCCCTCGAGAAGCAGGCCAACCTGCTCGTCGACGCGTACAACGAGACCCACGAGAACCAGGTCGAGCTCACGGTGGTGCCGAACGACGACTACGTCGCGAAGGTGGGCGCCGCCGCCGGTTCGAACGGCCTGCCCGACCTGTTCGCGGCCGACATCGTCTACGTGCCGAACTGGGTGAAGCAGGGGCTCTTCCAGGACATCACGGCGAACATCGACGGCTTCGACTTCAAGGACTCGATCAACAAGGGCCACCTCTCGGCCGGCACGCTCGACGACAAGGAGTACGTGCTGCCGTTCGTGCTCGACCTCTCGATGCTGTTCTGGAACAAGGAGCTCGCGACCGAGGCCGGGCTCGACGCCGAGGCGGGCCCCGCGAACCTCGAGGAGTTCGCCGAGTGGGCGAAGGCCATCCAGGGCCTGAACAAGCCCGACACCTACGGCACCGCGACGGGCCTGAACTGCGGCGGATGCCTCGTGTTCACCTGGTTCCCGAGCGTGTGGGCCGACGGCGAGGAGGTCATGAACCCCGAGGGCACCGAGTCGCTGCTCGCCAGCGACACGTCGAAGGAGATCTACTCGACGTGGAAGGACCTCTGGGACTCGGGCGCCGTGCTGCCCGCGTCGAAGGACGAGGCCGGCCCCACCTGGACCGCCGCGTTCACCGAGGGCAAGGTCGGCATCATGCCGTACCCGGCCACGCTGCTGAGCTCCACGCCGTTCGACGTCGGGGTCTCCGGCCTCGTCGGCCCCGAGGGCGGCGCGTCGACCTTCGTCGGCGGCGACGGCATCGGCGTCTCGAAGGACTCGAAGAAGGCCGCGCAGGCGTGGAACTTCCTCAGCTGGATGATGAGCGAAGACGCGCAGGTCGGCGTGCTCGCGAAGGACAACGACGTGGTCTCGCGGTCCGACCTCGCCGACAACGAGTACTCCTCGAAGGACCCGCGCCTCATCACGATCAACGAGGTCGCCGGCCAGGGCGACACCCCGGTCGCGATCAACTTCCAGCAGGCGTTCAACGCGCCGAACAGCCCGTGGCTCACGATGGTGCGCAACGCCGTGCTCGGCGACGCCTCGACCATCGACGCCGACAACGACGAGATCACGGCGGTGCTCTCGCAGTGACGGTGGCCCGGTCTTCGGTGCCCTGAGTCGCCGACGACCGAGCGGATGCCTCGTGCGACCGCCGCACGAGGCATCCGCCCCACCCCGAACCGCCGACCGAAAGGCCCCACCATGACCGCCACGCTCCCCGCCGCGGCATCCGCCCCGGAGAGACCACGGCCGAAGCCGCGGCGCAGCCGCCGCGCCAGGCGCAGTGCGCTCACCGGCTGGCTCTTCGCCCTGCCGACCGCGCTGTTCGTGCTGCTGCTGTTCGGCCTCCCGCTCCTGCTCGTGCTGCAGATGTCGGCGAGCGACTGGCCGCTGCTCGGCGGCAACCAGGGCTGGAACCTGCCGCAGAACTACGTCGACGCAGTCGACAACCGCTTCTTCATGGACTCGGTCTGGTTCACCCTGAAGTACACCGTGCTCACCACGGTGATCCTGCTCGCGCTGAGCCTCGGGCTCGCCATGCTCGTGCAGGAGTCGACCAGGTGGAAGGGCCTGCTGCGCACCTCGTTCCTGGTGCCGAGCGCGCTCGGACTGGCATCCGCCTCGCTGCTCTTCTACGTCATCTACTCGCCGATCGCCGGGCCGTTCGCCGACCTCATGAAGGCGTGGGGCTTCACATTCCTCGGCACGCCCGACGGCGCGCTGTGGTCGACGATCTTCCTCATCGTCTGGCGGTACGCGGGCTTCTACATGCTGCTCATGCTCGTCGGGCTCCAGGGCATCCCCGACGATGTCTACGAGGCCGCGCGCATCGACGGCGCCTCGCGGTGGCAGACCTTCCGCAGCGTGACCATTCCGCTGCTGCGCCCGACGCTCGCACTGACCACGGTGCTCTGCGTCACGGGTTCGCTGCTCGCGTTCGAGCAGTTCTACATCCTCACCAAGGGCGGGCCGGACAACTCGACCATCACGGTCGTGCAGCTCATCTACGGCATCGCGTTCCAGGGCCAGAACGACCTCGGAGTCGCGGGGGCGCTCTCGGTGATCGTGCTGCTCGCCCTCGTGGTGATCAACATCGCGCAGATCCGCGCGTTCGGGAGGAAGGCGGAAGACTGATGTCGACGACCATGCCGCGCCGCTCGCGCGACCCGCTCGCGGCCGTGCCGCCCACCGACTCGACGATCGCGCTGACCGCGCCGAACCACCGAGGGGGCTCGCGCAGCGGGGCGGGGGCGCCCGGCCGCCGGAGGCCCCCGACCACGTTCGCCGGCATCGCGATGCGCACGCCCTACTGGGTGGTCACCGCCGCGCTCGCGCTGCTGTTCCTCTACCCGCTCATCTGGACCGCGATCTCGTCGGTCTCGCCGCTCGCGGGCACGAACCAGACCGACGGGTGGGGCTTCGGCAACTACGTCACGCTCGCGAACTACCAGGCCGGCATCTGGGTGTACCTGCTGAACTCGACGTTCGTGTCGCTGCTCACGGTGCTGCTCACGCTCACGGTGTCGCTGCTCGGCGGCTACGCGTTCGCCCGGTTCAGCTTTCCGGGCAAGGACCTGCTGTTCCTCTCGACGCTCGCGATCCTCATGGTGCCGTACGCGACGCTGCTGATTCCGCTGTACGTGCTGCTGAACACGGTCGGGCTCTCGAACTCGCTCGTGGGCGTGGCGCTCGTGCTCACGATGTTCCAGCTGCCGTTCTCGATGTTCATGATGCGCATCTCGTTCGAGTCGGTGCCGCGCGAGCTCGACGAGGCCGCGATGGTCGACGGATGCTCCGCCTGGACGGTGCTCTGGCGCGTGCTCGTGCCGGCAGTCAAGCCCGGGCTCATCACGGTCGGGCTGTTCGCCTTCCTCGCGGCGTGGAACGACTTCATGGCCCCGCTGATCCTCATCAACGACTCGAACCGCATGACGCTGCCGCTCGCGATCTCGAACCTCCGCGGCCAGGTGCAGGGCGTCGTCGACTACGGCGCCACCGAGGCCGGCGTGGTCGTGCTCGCGCTGCCGTGCATCCTGCTGTTCCTCATTCTCCAACGTCACTACGTGCGCGGCTTCATGTCGGGCGCCTTCAAGGGATGACCATGACCACTGCTCCGACGACCACCACGACCCACGCCGTCCCCGTCGCCCCGTCGACCGGCGCCCTGCGCCCGCTCGGCCTCGACGAGGTGCGCATCACCGGAGGGCTCTGGGCCGATCGCCAACGCGTGAACGGCACGGCCACGCTCGATCACATCGAGGGCTGGCTCGAACGCGAGGGCTGGCTCGCCAACTACGACCTCGCGGTCTCGGGCGGGCTCGTCGACGGTCGGCGCGGTCGCGAGTTCAGCGACTCCGAGGTCTACAAGTACCTGGAGGCGCTCTCGTGGGAGATCGGCCGGCTTCGAGCGGTGGCGGATGCCGCGGGCGGGCACGATGCCGCAGGCGAACCCGGTTCCCGGGCCGGCCGCGAGGGTGACGACGAGGCGGATGCCGCGGCATCCGTCGACCGTCTCGAAGCCCGCCTGCGCGCGATCGTCGCGCGGATCGCCGCCGCGCAGGAGGCAGACGGCTACCTGAACACGCGGTTCGGCCGCCCGGGGCAGGAGCCGCGCTGGAGCGACCTCGAGTGGGGGCACGAGCTGTACTGCCTCGGGCACCTGTTCCAGGCGGCGGTCGCCCGGGTGCGAACGCGCCCCGACGCCGACGACGGCCTCGTCGAGGTCGCCCGCCGCGCCGCCGACCTCGTGTGCGAGGTGTTCGGCGAGGGCGGCGACGAACGCATCTGCGGGCACGCCGAGGTCGAGGTGGGCCTGGCCGAGCTGGGGCGCGCGTTGGGGGAACCGCGCTACCTCGACCAGGCCCGCCTCTTCGTCGATCGTCACGGACGAGGCACTCTCGCCGACATCGAGTGGGGCCGCTCGTACTACCAGGACGACGTCGCCGTGCGCGACGCCGAGGCCCTTCGCGGCCACTCGGTGCGGGCCAACTACCTCGCCGCGGGCGCGACCGATGTCGCCGTCGAGTTCGACGACCTCGAGCTGTTCACCGCGCTCGACCGCCAGTGGCACCGCACGCGCGAGCGGCGCACCTACGTCACGGGCGGGCAGGGCTCGCACCATCAGGACGAGGCGTTCGGCGAGGACTGGGAGCTGCCGAGCGACCGCGCCTACTCCGAGACCTGCGCGGGCGTGGCCTCCGTCATGTTCAGCTGGCGCCTGCTGCTCGCGAACGGCGACTCGCACTACGCCGACCTCATCGAGCGCACGCTCTTCAACGTGATCGAGACGTCGCCCGATGCCGACGGCACGGCGTTCTACTACGCGAACACCCTGCACCAGCGCGTGCCCGGCGCGCCCGCCGACCCCGACGTGGTGTCGCCCCGTGCGCACTCCTCGCTGCGCGCGCCCTGGTTCGACGTGTCGTGCTGCCCGCCGAACACGGCCCGCACGTTCGCGAGCCTCGCCGCCTACCTCGCGACAGCGGATGCCTCGGGCGTGCAGCTGCACCAGTACGCACCGTCGATCGTGCGCACCGCGCTCGAGGGCGGCCGCGAGGTCGCGTTCGAGGTCGGCACCGAATACCCGAGGTCGGGCTCGATCGTGGTGCGCATGCTCGAGGATTCGCCCGAGCCGTGGCAGCTGTCGCTGCGGGTGCCGTCGTGGGCCGTTGGTGCGCAGCTGTCGTTGCGCCCGGCCGACGGCGAGCTCGAGCAGCACTGGTCGGCCGCGCCGGGCATGGTGTCGGTCGAGCGCGCGTTCGCCGCGGGCGACGAGGTCGTGCTCGACCTTCCGATCGCGCCGACGTTCGTCTCGCCCGACTCGCGGGTCGACGCGGTGCGCGGTTGCCTCGTCGTGGAGCGCGGCCCTGAGGTCTTCGCCCTCGAGTCGGTCGACCTGGCCGGAACACCGCTCGAGGCATCCGACTTCGCCGACCTACGGGTCGACGCGTCGGCGGAGCCGGTCGACGCCGGCTCGGGGGCGGGCGTCGTCGTGCGCATCGTCGACGCGCGAACGGATGCCGCGGCCGACGTCTCGCTCGTGGCGTACCACGCCTGGGCCGAGCGCGGGCCGTCGACGATGCGGGTCTGGGTCCCGGCGCTCTGACGGTCGCGCGTCGGGATCGAACACGGAACGGGCGCCCGGTGGAATCCCACCGGGCGCCCGTTCGTGCGTGCGCTGGGCCGTGCGTCAGCCCTTGACGCGGATCGCGCGGCGGGCGCCGAAGGCGATGCCTGCGAGCGCGAGCATTGCGGCCGCGAGTGCGGCGAGCGGCAGTGCGTCGAAGCCGGTCGAGGCGAGGCCGGCCTTGGTACCGGTGTTCGACGTGGCTGCCGAGCCGGTGCCGTCGGTGATGCCGGCGCCCTCGTCGGTGGTGCCGGTGCCCTCATCGGTCGTTCCGGTGGTCGCGGCTGCGGTGACGGTGACGTCGGCGCTCGCGACCTCCTCGCCGTTCTGCAGCACCACGACGCGGTGGGCGCCGGCGGGGGTGGAAGCAGCGATCGTGCCGGTGCCCGAGAACGCGCCGTCGCCGTCGGTCGTGACCGAGGCGAGCGCCTGCGGGGTCGAGTGCAGCTCGATCTCGTAGGTCGTGTCGGCCTCGAAGCCGGTGCCCGAGACGGTGATCGCGCCGCCGGCCTTGAGCGAGCCGGTCACCGTGATGGCCGGGTCGGCGGGGTCCACCGGGTCCACCGGGTCGATCGGGTTCACGACGCAGTCGGAGTCGACGGTGACGCTCGCGAGCAGGGTGTCGCCGTGCGCGGGGCCGGTGCGGACCTCGACGACGTGCTCGCCCGAGTCCTCGGCGAACGTGTAGGTCTTCGACACGGGCTGGTTCTCGAAGACCGCGACGATGTCCTTGACGGCGCCGTCGACCGAGACGATCGCCGAGTAGGTGCCGTTGACCTTCGAGGCGAGCAGCTCGTCGTTCGTGAGGGTGACGACCGCGGTGCCGCAGGTCGTGGCGGTGTCGACGGTCGCCGCCGCGGCGAAGTCACCGGTCTCGCACGAGGTGCTGTCCGAGCCGACGACGCTCGTCGTCGGCTCGACGCCGAAGCCCTCGTAGGCGGTGACGCTCACCGAGTAGGTGTGCGTGCCGTAGGTCTCGGTGCCGGGCTCGCCCTTCTCGAGCGCGAAGGCCGCCGGGGCGTACTCGGCGCCGAACGACTCGCCGTCGACCACGGTCTCGCCGTCGATCACGACGGTCACGGTGTTGGGCGTCGCGTCGGCGGGGATCGCGGGGGTGACCTCGCGCTCCTCGGTGACGGCGTCCTTCGCCTCGACCTCGACGTGCTTGGAGGTCTCACCGGTGAAGTAGTACCAGCGCCAGTCGTACCAGAGTTGCCAACCGGAGTCCTTGTGCGAGACGTGCTCCTTGCCGAGGATCGTCCGGTACACGTAGTCGGTGTGGCTGACCTCGGCGACGGCGGGCGAGATCTCGACGGTCTCGGTCACCGCGTCGGCGCCGGGCTCGACGGTGTAGCCCGAGAGGTCGATCGAGAGGGCGTCGCAGGTGCCCACGACGGAGTTCGTCGTGGGTTCGGTCGTCGCGGAGGCCGGGGCAGCCGCGCCGGCGAGGGCGAGGCCGGCGCCGAGCACGGCGACGACCAGCGCGGGAAGGGTGCGCTTCATCGGGTTCCTTACACGTAGGGGTGGGTGCACGCGAGACGGAACGTCTCGCTGACGGGTTCCACCGAGCCTACGGAGCAGGAGGGGCCCGACCGCCAGGAAACGGAGCGATCACCCCCGGATTGGGGGAAGGCGCGAGACCCGGCCGCGCGCCGTCTCAGCCCGCGGCGTGCTCGCGCTCGTGCTCGGCCTCCGACAGCACCGCGGCGTGCTCGGTGCGCGCGAGGAAGTCGCGGATCGTGTCGCGGCTGCGGGTGAGGCAGGCGATGCGCGACTCGATGCCGACGAGCTCAGCTGCGAGCTTCTCGGCGACGTCGCGGGGGCAGCTCGGGCGCGCCTCGGCCACGGCGTCCTCGAGGCCCATGAGCTCCTTCACGAGCTTGGTCGTGACGCCCGACTGCACGAGGCTCGCGATGCGCTGCACGCGCTCGAGGTCGGCCTCGGAGTAATCGCGGTACCCGTTGGACTCGCGGGTCGAGCTGAGCAGTTCCTGCTGCTCGTAGTACCGCACGAGTCGGGTCGACACGCCCGCCCGCGTCGCGACTTCGCCGATGCGCATGAGGCCTCCGAGGTCGAGTTCGAACCGAGTCCGCCAGGCCGCTTGACCTTGACATTGATGTCAAAGTTTAGCGTCGAAGCATGAGCGACACCACGATCACCTCGAGCCGGTCGGCCACCGGGCCGCAACCGGCATCCGCACTGCCCTGGCCGGCCCTCATCGTGCTCGGCGCCGCGACCTTCGTCATGGTCACCGCCGAGATGCTGCCCACCGCCGTGCTGCCGCAGATGTCGGTCGGGCTGGGGGCGACGGAGGCGCAGACCGGCCTGCTCGTGTCGATCTGGGCAGGGGTGGTCGTCGTCGGGAGCCTGCCGCTCGTGCGGTTGACCCGGCACCTCGACCGGCGCACCGTCGTCGTCTGGAGCCTGGTCGCGCTCGCCGTGTCGGCCGCGGCGACCGCGCTCGCGCCCGCCTACGGGTTCGTCGTCGCGGCTCGCACCGTCGGGGCGCTCGCGGTCGGGCTGCTGTGGGCCACCACGAACGCCCTCACCGCCGACCTGGTCCACGACCGCGACCTGGCGCGCGGCGTCTCGATCGTGCTCGGCGGCGCGACGCTCGGCATGGTCATCGGCACCCCGATCGCGAACTTCGTCGCGCAGGGCGTCGGCTGGCGGGCGACGTTCGCGGGGCTCGCCGTCGCGACGCTCCTCTCCGCTGCGGCGGTGCGCTGGGCGGTGCGCCCGGCCGCACGTGAGGCGATCCCGGCGATGCCGTCGAGCACCGGGCAGACGGATGCCGCGCCGCGGCCCGGTGCGCCGGCCGCCCGGTCACGCGGCATCCGTCCGATGCTCGCCGTGGTCGCCCTCGTGGGACTGTTGCTCGTCGGCCACTACGGCGCCTACACGTTCATCACCCGGATGCTCGCCGACGCGGCCGCGCCGCTCCCGGGCGGCGTCGGCACCCTGCTGCTCGTGTTCGGACTCGCCTCGGCCGGCGGCGTCGTGCTCGCCGGGCGCTTCGGTGCTCGCACGGGCCGCGCCCTCGTGGTCGCGGCCGTCGCGACCGGGCTCGCGCTCGCCGCCCTGGGGGCGGTCGGGGCGAGCCCGGCACTCGGCGTGGCCGTCGTCGTGGTGTGGGGCGTCGTGTCGGGCGCGGTGCCGCCGCTCGCACAGACCCTCATGCTGCGACTGGCGGGCACGCGTCATCGCGATCTCGCGGGCGCACTGATCCCGGTGGTGTTCAACCTCGGCATCGCCGTCGGAGCGGGCCTCGCCTCGGGGCTCGTCGGGGCGTCGGGCACGGCGCTGCTCCCGGCGTTCGGGGCGACGGTCGTCGCGGCATCCGCAATCGGGCTGGGGTTCGCGGTGCGAGCCGGTCGCGTCGTCCGGTGAGCCCTGGCGAGAAGCTTTCGCCAAGTGGCTTGCACGCCACTGTCGCCGAATCGCGGGCCGGGGCATCGTTGAGGGATACCACCGGGAAACCGGTACCACCGGGAGACCGGACCCTGAAAGGACCAACACGCATGACCCGCATCGCCATCAACGGCTTCGGCCGCATCGGCCGCAACGTCGTCCGCGCCCTCGTCGAGCGCGGCTCCGACCTCGAGCTCGTCGCCGTCAACGACCTGACCAGCCCTGCCGAGCTCGCGCGCCTGCTGAAGTACGACACCGCGGGCGGCCGGTTCGGCAAGTCGGTCGAGGTCGACGGCGACGTGCTCGTCATCGACGGCCGCCGCGTCAAGGTCCTCGCAGAGCGCGACCCCGCGAAGCTCCCCTGGGGCGAGCTCGGCGTCGAGCTCGTGCTCGAGTCGACCGGCCGCTTCACCGACGCCGAGGCCGCCAAGGCGCACATCACCGCCGGCGCCAAGAAGGTGCTCGTCTCGGCCCCCGCGAAGGGCGCCGACTCCACGCTCGTCTACGGCGTCAACACCGACGCGTACAACGCCGAGACCGACGTCATCGTCTCGAACGCGTCGTGCACCACGAACGCGCTCGCACCGCTCGCCAAGGTCCTCGACGACCTCGCCGGCATCGAGCACGGCTTCATGACCACCGTGCACGCCTACACGCAGGACCAGAACCTGCAGGACGCCCCGCACTCCGACCCGCGTCGTGCACGCGCGGCCGCCGAGAACATCGTGCCCTCGTCGACCGGCGCCGCGAAGGCCATCGGCCTCGTGCTCCCGAACCTCGACGGCAAGCTGAACGGCGACGCCATGCGCGTGCCGATCCCCGTCGGCTCGATCGTCGAGCTCAACGCGACCGTCTCGAAGGAGGTCACGCGCGACGAGGTGCTCGCCGCGTACAAGGCCGCCGCCGAGGGCCCCCTCGCGGGCGTGCTCGAGTACTCCGAGGAGCCGCTCGTCTCGAGCGACATCGTCGGCAACCCGCACTCGTCGATCTTCGACTCGGAGCTCACCCGCGTCGACGGCAAACACATCAAGGTCGTCTCCTGGTACGACAACGAGTGGGGCTTCTCGAACCGCGTCATCGACTCGCTGACGCTGCTCGCGGGCTGACCTCGCGCTGAACTCCGAAGGGCCCTCCGTCGACGCGGAGGGCCCTTCGGCATGTCATGCGCTCGGCAGGACCGATCCGGACGCCGCGGCCGGCACGCGCGAGCCCGCGGGATCCGTCCCGGCGACGGGCCGGGCGAGCGCCGCACCCGCGATCGCGAGCGCCGCCGCGACGACCATGAGCGCCGCGACGGGCCACCAGTGCCCGGTCGCCGCCACGAGCGCAGCGGCGAGCAGTGGCGCGAGCCCGCCGCCGACGATCGCGCCCGCCTCGCGACCGATCGTGAGGCCCGAGTAGCGCACGCCGGGCTCGAAGAGCGAGGCGAACCAGACCGGCTGCACGCCGTCGGCCGCCGAGTTCACGACGCCGATCGCGAGCGCGACGGCGCCGATGACGAGCGCGGCCGATCCGCTGCCGAGCGCCAGGAAGAGCGGCACGGCCAGCACCGCGAGCCCGACGAGGGCCGCGATCGTGAGCCGGGCGGGCCCGATGCGCTCGCCGACCGTACCCCACCACGGGCACAGCACGACCGCGAAGGCCGCGCCCGCGAGCAGGGCCGTGAGCGTCACCCACCGCTCGAAGCCGAGCGTCGTCGCCGCATAGCTCAGGCAGAACACCGAGACGACGTAGAACGTCGTGTTCTGCCCCGCCCGCACGAGGAACACCGCGAGCACGTTGCGCGGCGCGCTCCGCAGCACCGAGACGAGCGGATGCCGCGTGGTGCGGCGCTCCTCGAGGAGGGCCATGAACTCGGGCGACTCCTCGACCCGTCGGCGCAGCACCACGCCCACCGCGACGAGCACGATGCTGACGAGGAACGGCACGCGCCAGCCCCACGCGAGGAACGCGTCTTCGGCGAGCACCGCCGTGAGCACCGTGAACGCGAGGTTGCCGACGATGAGGCCCGCGTAGAGCGAGCTCTGCACGAGCCCGCCGCGTCGCCCCGCGCCGCCGGGTGCGGCCTCGACCGCGAGCAGCGCCGCACCGCCCCACTCGCCGCCGGTCGCGGCGCCCTGCACGAGGCGCAGCAGCACGAGCAGCAGCGGGGCGACGACGCCGACCTGCGCGTAGGTCGGGAGCAGGCCGATGAGCGTCGACGCGACGCCCATCACCACGAGCGTGCCGAGCAGCACCGGCCTGCGGCCGAACCGGTCGCCGAGGTATCCCGACACGAGACCGCCGAGCGGCCTGGCGAGGAACCCCGTCGCGAACACGGCGAACGAGAGCAGCACGCCCGTCGCGGCGTCCTCGGCGGGGAAGAACACCGCGGGGAACACGAGCGCGGCCGCCGTGCCGTACAGGAAGAAGTCGTACCACTCGAGTGCGGTGCCGATCGAGGCGGCGGCGACCGCGCGTCTCGCTCGGGCCCGCACGGCGGGTTGCAGCGCCTCCGCGTCGGCCGGGCCGGTCTGCACCGGCGGGTGGGCATGGTCGATTCGGGCGCGATCCATCATCGCGACATCCCTTCGCTAGTCCGAACTAGATCAGGTTCGACGGGTGTGATCTCAGCCGCGGGCCCGGTCGGGCAGGTGCGGCACCCCGTGTCACTGCCCGCCAGCATAGCCACGCGGCACCGATCGCCGTTCCGTACGTCAGGACATGACGACGAGCGGATGCCGCGTGGCCGACCTCGGTGCTCGGATCAGACGTCGACGCTCGGCACGAACACGCCGGGGCCGGGCGTTCCCGCGATCCAGTTCGGTGCCATCGGCAGCACGACCCCGGTCTCGAACGCGACGATGAGCGCGACCATCGCGTAGGCCATGATCGCGAACGTCGTGACGCCGAGCACGAGCCCGGTCGTGGCGACCCATGACCGGGGCTGTTCCGCGTCGCGGAACCGCTGCGCGCCCATGAGCGCGAACCACACCGCGAAGCCGCCGAAGAAGGCGACTCCGGCGACGCGCCCGAACTCCGCGGCGAGCGGAACGGTGAACGCCACGATCAGCGAGGCTGCGCCGAGCACGAGCCCGACCCACGCGAAGAAGCGCGCCCATCCGACGCCTGCGGTGTGCTCGTAGGGGATCATCCCCTCGATTCCACCATGCCGATGTCGGCGGAATGCGCCAGACTGACCCGGTGACGCGCCGTGGCTTCTTCCTCTTCGCCGCGCTCGGCATCGCGTGGGGCATCCCGTACCTGTTCATCAAGATCGCGGTGAGCGAGCTCGAGCCGGCGATGGTCGTGCTCGGGCGGTCGGGCCTGGCGGCCGTGCTGCTGCTGCCGCTCGCCCTGTTCCGGCACGAGGTGCTCGCGGTCGTGCGGCGCTGGAAGCCGATGCTCGCCTACACCCTCGTCGAGATCGTGCTGCCGTGGTACTTCCTGAGCTCGGCCGAGCAGCACCTGCCCAGCTCGACCGCCGGACTGCTGCTCGCCGCCGTTCCGCTCGCCGGCGTCGGCATCGCGTTCATCATGGGCCGCCCCGAACGCCTCTCCGGCTCGAACTGGCTCGGCATCGCCGTCGGCATGCTCGGCGTCGCCGCGCTCGTGGGCCTCGACGTCGCGGGCTCCGACCTCGGGGCGGTCGCCGAGATGGCGGTCGTGGTCGTCGGCTACGCGCTCGGCCCGGCGATCCTCGCCCGGTGGATGCCCGACCTGCCCGGCATCGGCGTGGTCGCGATCTCGCTCGCCGCGGCGGCCGTCATCTACGTCCCGGTCGTGTTCGCGACCTCCGCGTGGCCCACGGCCTGGCCGTCGACCGAGGTCGTGGTCTCGATCGTCGTGCTCGCCGTCGTCTGCAGCGCGCTCGCGTTCATCCTGATGGTCGCCCTCATCGGCGAGATCGGGCCGGTCAAGGCCACCGCCATCACGTACGTCAATCCGGCCGTCGCGATCGCCGCCGGCGTGCTCGTGCTCGGCGAGCGCATCACGGTCTGGACCGTGGTCGGCTTCGTGCTCGTGCTGGCGGGGTCGTACCTCGTCACGCGGCATCGACGCGAGCCCGACCCGGCACCGGGGCCCGAGGGCGTGTCGGCGGCGTCGACCGACCTGGCGGAACCGCCCGAACCGGCGTCCGACCGGCAGGCAGACGGGTGATTCTGCTCTCAGCGGATCCGCGCGACATCCGGGCGACCGCTGGGTAGCCTCGCGACATGGACGCGAGCCTGCTGCAGACGACCGAGCGGATGACGCGGCGCGGCGCCGAACGCGAGCGCACGCCGCTCTGGCGCGAAGCGCTCGGGGCGTTCCTGCGTCGCGAACGACTCGAGCAGCAGCGGATCCTCGCCGACGTGGCCGGCGCGGCCGACGTGTCGACCCAGTACCTCTCCGAGATCGAGCGGGGCCGCAAGGAACCCTCGAGCGAGATCCTCGCCGCCGTGGCCGAGGCGCTCGGGCTGACGCTCCTCGACATCGCCGCCGGCGTCGCCGACGAGCTCGCGCCCGACGAGGCCCGCCGGTCGCCGCGCCCGCTCGTGGTGCTCGACCTCACGGCGGGCGACCGGCGGTTCGGCGTGCAGACCTCGGCCCCCGTCGCCGGGTCGACGCACGCCGTCGTGCTCGCGGCGTAGCCCCCGCCTGCGCGGGCCCGCCTGCGACAGCCCGTCAGCGCTCGAGCACCGGCACGCGCTGCGCCGCGACGACGCGGTCGACGAGCCCGTACTCGACGGCCGCGGGGGCGTCGAGGATCAGCTCGCGATCGGTATCGTGCCGCACCTGCTCCGGCGTGCGCCCGGTGTCGTGCGCGAGCACCTGCTCGAGCTCGCCGCGCACGCGCAGCACCTCGTCGGCGTGGATGATGAGGTCGGGGATCGAGCCGCGACCCTGCGTCGACGGCTGGTGCAGCACGGCCCGCCCGTGTCGCAGCATGCCGCGCATGCCCGGCGCCCCGCCGGCCAGCAGCACCGCGACGGGGCCGCCGGCCTGGCCGACGCACGTCGTCGCGACCGGCGGGCGGATGTGCTGCATGGTGTCGTAGACCGCGAGCGCCGCCTGCGGCGAGCCTCCGGGCGAGTTGAGGTAGAGGTGCACGGGCGACTCCTGGCTCTCGGCCTCGAGGTGCAGCAGCTGGGCGATCAGCACGTTCGCGACGCCGTCGTCGATCTCGGTGCCGAGCGTGATGATGCGCTCGCCGAGCAGGCGGCTGTACACGTCGACCGTGCGCTCGGCGTTGCCGCGCCGTTCGGTCACGTAGGGAATGGTGTAGCTGCTCATGCGAGTGCCTCCTGTGCGGCAGCGGCGGCGGGGTCGGCGAGGCGGTGGCTCGCGGCATCCGTCTGGAAGCCGGGGCCGAGCATGCGCCCGCGCGCGCCGGGGTAGATGTCGATCGCGTCGTGCACGACCCGGTCGATGAAGCCGTACGCGACCGCGTCGGTCGCCGAGACCCAGCGGTCGCGCAGCGAGTCCTCGGTGATGCGCTCGAGCGGCTGGCCCGTGTGCTCGGCGAGCAGGCCGAGCATGGTGTCGCGCGTCTCGCGGAGGTCGTCGGCCTGCAGCTCGACGTCGACCGCGGTGCCGCCGATGCCCGCCGAGCCCTGGTGCATGAGGATGCGCGCGTGCGGCAGTGCGACCCGCTTGCCCGGCGTGCCGGCCGAGAGCAGGAACTGGCCGGCGCTCGCGGCCATGCCGATCGCGACGGTCGCGACGTCGTTCGGGATCGCCTTCATCACGTCCATGATCGCGAGCATGGCGGTCACCGAGCCGCCGGGGGAGTTGATCCAGAAGGCGATGTCGCGCTCGGGGTCCTCGGCCGAGAGCAGCAGCAACTGGCTCGTGAGCCGGTTGCCGAGGTTCTGGTCGAGCTCGGTGCCGAGCACGACGACGCGCTGGCGGAACAGCAGGGTCGAGAGGTCCGCATCGATCGGATGCAGCGGGGCCGGGGTGTCTTCGCTCATGCCCCCAGCGTGCGCCGATCGGATGCCGCGGGCGAGCGTTTCCGCCGTGGGCAGTGCTGCCGTCGGCTGAACGCCCTTCGGTCCGCATCGGTGCAACCTGCTCTGGCGGGTTCGCGCGGCGGGCGGAACCGGCTCAGGTGGAACCGGGGGCGACTCGCCGAGCGACCGGGGGATGCCACGGCGCCGGGCCTCTCGTAGGATCGTGGGTGCGCTTCGGCGCCGCCCCCAACCGCCCCCACGGCCAGGAGCCCGAGTGACGACTTCCGTTGACGAACCGACCCCAGGTCGTCGTGCGGCCGCACGCGCGTCATCGGCGATCCATCGCCATGCCTCCGACGCCGGCCGCTTCCGCTACCACGTGTGCTCGCTCGAGCCGGGCGGCGAGTACGAGGAGACGATCGTCGAGGTCGTCGGAGCCGGCGGCTCCCGCTACTTCGCGACCGACGACGGCGCGCGCATGACCGAGGTCTCCGAGCGGTACGTCGCCGTGCGGCGCATGAGCGAGATCCGGTCGATGCACGAGCTCGACATCGACGAGATGGCCGAACTCGAAGACGAGCTCGGCTTCGAGCGGCAGGTCGCGGGGCACGACCCGCTCGCGGATCCCGGGTGGACGGAGTTCCTCGACGAGGCCGACCCGGCCCGACCGACCGGGCCGGTGACGCCGATCCGCGCGACGGTGCCGGTCGTTCCGATCACGCCGATCCCGCCGGCCCCGGTCGTCGCGGTCCGCGCGTCCGAACCCGAATCCGCGGCTGCGGCCGAACCCGCGGCCGCCGCTGAACACGAACCCGCCACCGAACCCGATACCGAGCCCGATGAGCGCATCGTGCTCGGCGCCATACCGGATGCACCCGAACCGGCACCCGCCGTGCCGACGAACACCGACCCTGCACGCAGTACGAGAGACGAGCACATGACGATGGATTCCGACGCCGACTGGACCTTCGAGCAGTTCGAGGCGGTGGTCGCGGGTTCCGCGGCGCCCGCTCCGGCTCCGGCCCGCCAGGCACCCACGGCCCCGGTCGCCCCCGTGGCGCCCGTGACGCCGATCGCGCCCGCTGCGCAGCCCGTCGTGCCAGCCCCGTCGGCGGCCCCGGCTGCGGCGCCGGCGCCGGCATCCGCTCGTCCGGTCGCCTCGGGTGCCACCGCGGCTGCCCTGCAGATCGGCCTCGCGCAGGGCATCGCGTTCGTCGCACATCGCGGGCAGACCGACCAGCTCGGGGCCGAGTACATCGACCACCCCGGTCGCGTGGCCGAGACGTTCGACCCGCAGACGCAGTCGGTCGAGGTGGCCGTCGCGTGGCTGCACGACGTGCTCGAAGACACCGACCTCACGGCGCAGCGGCTCTCCGAGGCGGGTGTCGCGCCCGAGGTGATCGAGGCCGTGCGGCTGCTCACGCGCACGCCCGACGTGCCCGAGGCCGACTACTACGCGCGCATCCGCACGAACGAGGTCGCGCGAAGCGTGAAGCTCGCCGACATCGCCGACAACACGGCGCCGTGGCGCCTGCGCAAGCTCGACCACGAGACGCAGACCCGGCTCACCGAGAAGTACGCACGGGCGCGCGCCGCGCTCTCCTGATCGCCGTACGCTCCTGAGCGTCGCGCTCCATCGATGGGCGCACGCTCCTGACTGGCGCCGTCGCCGCGTCGCTCGCCGTCGTGCGACGCTCGGCGCGCCCGTTCAGGCGCCCTCGAGCTCCTGCCGCACGCGCTCGGCGATCGCGATGAACGTGCGAGTGATCGGCCGGGGCGTGCGGGCGGTGCGGCGCAGCAGCGCCCAGCGCACCGGGGGCGCGTCGCGGATGGGCACGTACCTCACGCCCGGCCACGGGTAGTAGCGCCGCCCCTCGTCGGGCACGGGGCAGACGACCTCGCTGTCGGCGACCACGGCGAGCACCTCGGAGTACGTGGAGACCGTCGGCCCGCGCCGGATCGGGCGTCCGGAGGGCGTCTCGGTGGGCATCGCGCCCGCGAGCCACGTGTCGGGCGCCACGATGTCGGGCACGGCGAAGTCGCCGAGGTCCTCGAGCGAGACCGTCTCCCGCCCCGCGAGCGGATGCCGCGACGAGACGGCCAGGTTGAGCGGCTCTTCGCGCAGCACGCAGCCGACCGAGAGATCGGGTTCGTCGACCGGCAGCCAGTTGATCATCAGGTCGACCTCGTCGTGCCGCAGCGGGCCGAACGGGTCGCCGTAGAACGCCTCGCGGAACCGAACCTCGGCGAGCGGATGCGTCGCGCGCAGGGCCTCGAGCACGGGAACGAGGTCGTGGGCCTGGGCGCCCATGACCCCGATCGTGAGCGTCTGCGAATCCTCGCGCGCCGCGGTACGGGCCTCCGAGACGGACGTCTCGATGCGGTCGAAGGCCGGCCGGAGCCCGGCGCGCAGCGTCTCGCCGACCCGGGTGAGGGTGACGCGACGGCTCGTGCGGGTGAACAGCGGTGCGCCTATCTCGGCCTCCTGGGCGCGGATCGCCTGGCTCACGCGCGAGGGGGAGACGTGCAGCCGCTCCGCGGTACGGCCGAAGTGCAGCTCATCGGCGAGCGTGAGGAAGATCTCGATGTCGCGGAGTTCCATGTGGCCTTTCGACCGTGAATGCAGGGCTCATCGATCGTAGTGCGATCGGCCGTTGATCGCGTTCGTGGGCCGCGGGATGCTTGGCGACGCCCGGCTTCGACCGGGCCGGTGCCGGGTTCCGGCAGGCCGAGCGGCTCGTGGAAAGAAAGTTGGTATTCGGTGTTGCTAAGTACTGGTACTCAGTGTTACTTTGTAGTGGTACTCAGCAACACTGAATAGCAATTCGAATGGAGGTGTTCCATGGGCAAGCAGATGACCGAGATGCTCAAGGGCACGCTCGAGGGCATCGTCCTCGCGATCCTGTCGGATCGGGCCGCGTACGGCTACGAGATCACGACCAGGCTTCGCGACGAGGGCTTCACCGACATCGCCGAGGGCACCGTGTACGCGCTGCTGATCCGCATCGAACAGCGCGGACTCGTCGACGTCGAGAAGGTGCCTTCCGAGAAGGGCCCGCCGCGCAAGGTGTTCTCGCTCAACGCGCAAGGACGCGACGTGCTCGAGGAGTTCTGGGGAACCTGGGACTTCCTGGCCGAGCGGCTCGCACATCTCCGCGGCGGGACCGCGGACGCAGCGCAGGCGACACACGCATCACCCGCAGTACACGAATCACACGACGACGAATCAGAAGGAGCATGACCATGGCCGCGAAGTGGATCGAAGTCCTCACCGGATCGCTCGAGCAGAAGAAGCAGTACCGCCAGTACAAGGCCCGCATCGCAGCGCTGCCCGAGCCGTATCGCACGGCCGCGAGCGCGTTCGAGCGGTACTTCATGTACAACGGCGGCATCACCGACGGCGACAGCGACCTGATGATCACGATGCTCGGCGACTTCGCCGACCTCTGGGAGCGCGCGGTCGCCGACGGGACGCCCGTCGCCGAGATCGTCGGCGCCGACCCGGTCGCGTTCGCCGAGGACTTCAGCGCCGCCTACGAAGGCAAGCGCTGGATCGACAAGGAGCGCAACCGCCTCACCAAGACCATCGAAGACCTCGAAGGGAAGAACGGACGATGACCACCGCAACCCTGCCCGCACCCGCCATCCGGGTGCAGGGCATCGAGAAGTCCTTCAAGGACCTCCAGGTGCTGAAGGGCGTCGACTTCGACGTGCAGGCCGGCAGCATCTTCGCCCTGCTCGGCTCGAACGGCGCCGGCAAGACGACGCTCGTGCGCATCCTGTCGACGCTCATCCAGGCCGACGCCGGCAGTGCCACCGTGCACGGCTTCGACGTCTCGGCGAAGCCCGGCGACGTGCGCGAGTCGATCAGCCTCACCGGGCAGTTCGCCGCGGTCGACGAGGTGCTGACCGGGCGCGAGAACCTCGTGCTGGTCGCGAAGCTGCGGCACCTGAAGAACCCGGGTGCGATCGCCGACGACCTGCTCGCCCGGTTCTCGCTGACCGACGCGGGCGGCCGCAGGGCCGCTACGTACTCGGGCGGCATGCGCCGCCGGCTCGACATCGCGATGAGCCTGATCGGCGAGCCGTCGATCATCTTCCTCGACGAGCCGACCACGGGCCTCGACCCGCAGGCGCGCATCGAGGTGTGGCAGACCGTCAAGCAGCTCGCCGACGGCGGCACGACCGTGCTGCTCACCACGCAGTACCTCGACGAGGCCGAGCAGCTCGCCGACCGCATCGCGATCCTGCACGAGGGTCGCATCATCCAGAACGGCACGCTCGCCGAGCTCAAGCAACTGCTGCCGGCGGCGAAGGTCGAGTACGTCGAGAAGCAGCCCTCCCTCGAGGACGTCTTCCTCACCCTGGTCGGCGCGGGCGCAGCCCCGCAGGCCGCTGACACCGGAAAGGACGCATCATGACCACCCACGTCCTCGGCGACACCCGTGTGCTCACGGGGCGTTCGCTGACGCACATCCTCCGCAGCCCCGACACGATCATCACGACCGCGGTCACCCCGATCGCGCTCATGCTGCTCTTCGTCTACGTGCTGGGCGGGGCGATCGACACCGGCTCGACCGGGTCGTACATCGACTACATGCTCCCGGGCATCCTGCTCATCACGATCGCGTCGGGCATCGCCTACACGGCGTACCGGCTGTTCCTCGACCTGCAGGGCGGCATCTTCGAGCGCTTCCAGTCGATGCCGATCGCGAGGTCGAGCGTGCTCTGGGCCCACGTGCTCACCTCGGTGGTGGCGAACCTCGTCTCGGTGGCGATCGTCATCGGGGTGGCCCTGCTCATGGGCTTCCGCACCGGGGCGAGCTTCGGCGCCTGGCTCGCGGTCGCCGGCATCCTCGCGCTCTTCACGTTGGCTTTGACCTGGCTCGCCGTGGTCGCCGGCCTCTCGGCGAAGACGGTCGACGGCGCGAGCGCGTTCAGCTACCCGCTGATCTTCCTGCCGTTCATCAGCTCGGCCTTCGTGCCCACCGACACGATGCCGGCACCGGTCGCCTGGTTCGCCGAGAACCAGCCGGTGACCTCGATCGTCGACACGCTGCGTTCGCTGTTCGCGGGTCAGCCGGTCGGCGGTGACATCTGGGTGGCGCTCGCCTGGCTCGTCGGCATCCTCGTGGGCGCCTACATCTGGGCGATCGCGATCTACCGCCGCAAGTTCAGCTGAGCGGATGCCTCGCGGCCGACCGGTCGCGTCGCATCCCGAATCGCCGAATCGCCTCGTCCTCCCCGAACGGGAGGCGGGGCGATTCGGCGTTCCACGCCATCATCCGTGGTCGTGGTCGTGGTCGTGGTCGTGGTCGTGGTCGTGGTGCTCGTGCGCGTCGTCCTCGAGGAGCATGCCCACCGAGGTGGCGCAGGCGTCGCCCCGCCATGCCTCGATGCCCTCCCGGATCGCGAAGACCGCGATGATGAGCCCGGCAGCCGGGTCGGCCCACCACCATCCGAACGCGGTGTTGAGCACGAGCCCGACGAGCACGGCGGCCGAGAGGTAGGCGCAGATGAGGGTCTGCTTGGAGTCCGCCACCGCGGCCGCAGAGCCGACCTCACGACCTGCGCGGCGCTCTGCGTACGAGAGCACCGGCATCAGCGCCACGCTGATCGCGGTCAGCACGATGCCGATCGGGCTGTGCTCGGCCTCGCCGCCGGTGACGAGCGTCAGCAGCGCCGAGACGGTCACGTACGTTGCGAGGGCGAAGAACGCGATCGCGATGACCCGCAGGGTCGGCTTCTCCCATCGTTCCGGCTCGCGTCGGGTGAACTGCCAGGCGACCGCCGCAGCGGAGAGCACCTCGATCACGGAATCCAGGCCGAACCCGATCAGTGCGACCGACGAGGCCGCGCCTCCGGCCGCCAGCGCGATGATCGCCTCGAGCACGTTGTAGCCGATCGTGATCGTCACGATCAGTCTGATGCGGCGATGGAGCACATCGCGGCGCTCGGCGTTGAGGGTCGTCAGCACGCGCACGTCTCCCCGTCGCAGCAGTCGGGTTCGACGCGGAGCACGACGCGCAGGAGCTCGTCGAACGCCGGGGCGAGATGCGGGTCGGCGAGGCGGTACCAGGTGCGGCGCCCGTCGGGAACGGCCTCGACGAGACCGCAGCCGCGCAGGCACGCCAGGTGATTCGACATCACCTGTCGCGAGACCGCGAAGGCATCGGCCAGTTCTGAGGGGGATGCGGGCGCCTCGCGCAGTGCCAGCAGTACCCGCGTGCGCGTGGGATCCGCGAGGGCGTGCCCGAAGCGCGCGAGCGCCGCGGTGTGGGTCAGGGTCGCGGTCGTGGGCATGGCCAGATAGTACAGCGAATCGTGTATCGACCGCGAGCCCGTAAGGAGACCGTTCGGATCGGGACCCGGGGCGTTTCGGAACCGTGCGGATCGGCATCGCCCGCAGCCGCAGCGCGTAGACCGGGACCGTGACCGAGATCGAACCCGTCCGAAGGCCCGGCAGGGCGTCATGAACGTCCACAGCGCCTGCGCTCGCGAATGGCTGGCCGTCAGGGACGGGCGCCATCGCTGGGGCGACACGTCGGCCGTCGTCGGCAGGTACGGCGTCGTCGTGCACACCGTCGTGGTGTACCCGCCGGGCTGCTCGACGGTCGATCGCCGGTGGATCCGCGCCTGGCGCTCGCTTCCGATGATCAGCATCCTCGCCTTCTGGATCTGCCTCGCCGGCTTCTCGACGCTGATGCCGATCGCCGGCGCCTTCGCCGCGACGATCGGCGTGATCCTCGTGCTCGTCGCGGCGCTCGCCTACCGGTGCCGCGATCTCCGCCGCGCCGTCGCCGAACTCGTGACCGAGATTCCGCCGGGCAGCACCGATGCCGGACTCCACGCACGCGAAGCGCGCGCGCTGAGGCTCGCGGCGAGCCTGGACGTCGCCGAGAAGCGACTCGCCGAAGGCCGCCTCGATGAACTCGAGTTCCAGGCACGCTGGCACGCCGCATACGACAGCGTCAGGACGCGGCCCCTGCGCTCGCGCGCACGAACCGTCGCGAGCGGATGTCGAGCGGATGTCGATTCCGCCCTCGCCCGTTCGACGCTTGAATGAGAGCGGATGTCGCGTCTCACCCAGAACGAACCCCGACCGGAAGCGAGCAGCACCATGCGTCCCATCATCATCACCGCGTTCGTCAGCCTCGACGGCGTCATGGACTCCCCCGGCGGCGGCGACCACCCGCGCGCCGGATGGACCTTCAAGGAGGTGCCGTTCGTCGCGGAGGCGTACGAGCTCAAGGGCACCGAGCAGCTCGAGGCATCCGCGATGCTGATGGGCCGGCAGAGCTACGACGAGTTCGCGCCGGTCTGGCCGAGCATGGTCGAGGACTTCGCCGAGTACAACGCGATGCCGAAGTACGTCGTGTCGTCGACCCTGACCGACCCCGAGTGGCACAACACCCGGGTGCTGCGTTCCCTCGACGAGGTCGCCGAGCTCCGACAGGGCGAGGGCGGCCCGATCATCGTGCACGGCAGCGCCAGGCTCGGGCAGGCTCTCGCGGCCGCCGGCCTGGTCGACCGCTACCACCTGCTGATCTTCCCGGTGACGCTCGGCTCGGGCAAGCGCCTCTTCGACGGCAACGCGACCGGCTCGCTGAAGCTCGTCGACCAGGCCGCGTACTCCAACGGCATCATCAAGGCCGTCTACGACGTCGAGTACTGAGCGCCGGGCATCCGGTGGCCGACGGGCGAGCGGATGCCGCGGGCGGGCGTCTGCGGATCCCTTGCCGGAGGGCGGGCGGGCGGAGTAGCCTCCGTTCGCCCGCCCAACGTCGATCGGAGCCCTCGTGCCTGCTGCCGCACTTCCCTCGAGCGGTGACGCGCCGCGAGACGACGAGGCCAAGACCTGCGATGCGCGCGGCATGGCCGAGATCCACCGGCTGTTCAAGGTCGGGTTCGGCGAGGCGCCGTCACTCGTCGACCACGTGAGCGACTCGGACGCCGCGCACGCCGAGGTCGTCGGCGAACACCTCGCGATGCTCTCGACGAGCCTGCACGCCCACCACGAGGGCGAGGACTCGATGCTCTGGGACCGGCTCGAGCAGCGGGCGCCGGGCTGCGCGATGCACGTCGAGCGCATGAAGCAGCATCACGCCCAGTTGCTGGTGCACCTGACGGCGCTCGACGCCGCGCTGCCGGCCTGGCGGGCGAGCGGGTCGCGTGCCGACGCGGCATCCGTGCTGTCGGCGATCGATGGGGTGAATGAGGCGCTCGACGTGCACCTGCCCGACGAGGAAGCGAACATCGTGCCCGTCATGGAGCGCACCTTCACCCAGAAGGAGATCGAGTGGTTCGGCGAGCACGGCCGTGCCGCCACGCCCAAGGGCAAGACGTTCGTGATGCTCGGCTCGATCCTCGCCGCGCAGCCCGACGGCGGCGACGACTGGATGCGCCGCAACCTGCCGGCTCCGGTGCGCGGCATCTGGCGGGCGTTCGGGCGCCGCACCTACGAGAGGAACCGGGCGCAGCTGCTCGGCACGCGCTGAGACCGCCGCGCCGCTCGGCCCTGGCCGCGAGCCGCGGTCAGGCAGCGGGCGTCGCGGACTTCGGCCGCTTCTCGCGCACGTAGACCTCGCGGCGCACCCGCGCGACGACGTCGCCCTCGGCACGGCGAAGTGGGCCGTGAGCACGCCGCGGCCGGGCTTGACGAACTCGATCTCCCCGCGCGTGTCCCAGACCACGTACCCGCGGCCGAGCTGGTGCATGACGAGCATGAAGAAGTACGGGTCGGTCATGGCCGACATCGATCCGCCGAACGCGGTCTTCACGTAGTTGCGGGTGAGGAGGTTGACGTGCAGCTCGACGGTCGCGCTCGTCCAGTCGTCGGCGAATCGCCGCACGCGGATGCCGCTCCAGAGGTTCGGGGCCCAGAGGCTCATGCCGATCGCGAGCCGGCGAGGGGTCATGCGCACGGCTCAGCCGATCGCGACCGGGTCGCCGACGGCGACGGCGCCCTCGTTCTGCGGCACGAGCAGCACGCCGAACCAGGTCTTGCCGTCGCGGCGGCGGAATTTCGAGAGCGTGCGGATCGGCTCCAGTCCGCGCTGGAGCGTGACCGGATCGATGCCGGTCATCATGCAGCGGTCGCACCCGCCGGCCACGCGGAACCGCACGTCGCCGATGGTCACGAAGCCCCAGTCGTCTTCGGCGAACGGCTCGTCGCCGTCGACCACGAGGTTCGGGCGGAAGCGCAGCATGTCGAGCGCGGCTGCGCCCTCGTCGGTCCAGCCGTTCAGGGCGGCGAGCGACGCCTCGGTCGTGAGCAGCAGCGGGGCCGCGTCGGCGAGCGACATGCGGTCGCCCTCGAGCCCGCCGAGTTCGGTCTTCACGGGGCGCACGGCCGGGTCGGGCTGCCAGACGAGCCGCACCGACTGGCCGATGCGCGAGCTCAGCCAGTCGTCGGCCTCCGTGCCCGCCGGCAGGGCGGTCTGCTGCCGCGAGATGCCGACGGCGACGGGCTCGGCATCGAGCGGCGGGTCGACGCGGAGCGGGTCGGATGCGGGCTCCGAGGCCGCGCCGCTCAGCAGCACGCCGCCGTCGGCGAGCGGCTCGGCTCCGAGGCCGAGCATGACGTTGCGTTCGCGGGCCGTGACGTTGCGACCGTTCTCGTCGACGACGGCCCACCGGCGATCACCGGCGAGCCCCCACGGCTCGACCCGCGCGGAGGCGAGGTCGAGGCCGGCGAGCGACTTCACGGGGTAGAGGCGAACGCGGGTCAGGTGCATGCGAACACGCTACCCCGGCCCCGGGCGCGCGCCAGCGGCATCCGCTCGCCGGCGCATGAACAGCGGGGCCGGCCTCTGAGGAGGCCGGCCCCGCCGGTGCTGTCGTGCTGGTGTTGCCGTCGGGTGTCGCCGCCTAGCGGCGAGCGGTGCCTACCGCCCCACCGCCTTCAGGGCGTTGACGATGCCGTTGCCGTAGAACCCGTTCTGCGAGAGCTTGCCCTCGCAGGTGTGGGTCGCGGTGATCGTCGCGCCGGCCGGGGTGATGCGCGTATAGGTGAACGCCGGCGGGGTCGGGCAGGCCGTGTCGACCGCGGTCTGGCGCAGGCGGGCATCGACGATGGCCGGAGGCAGGTACTTGCCGCCGCGGATGATGTCGGGGATGCCGTACTTGCTCACGATGAGCGCGGCGACGCCCGTGGCGTGCGGCGAGGCCATCGACGTGCCCTGGAGGTACTGGTAGTACCCGCAGGTCGTGCCGGCGGCGTCGCAGCTCTTGACCACGTACTCGACGGTCGGGTTGCCGTCGGCGTCGATCTCGCCGTTCGCCTCGGCGAGCGACTTCGGGTATGCCGCGAGGATCGCCTTCGTGATGTCGCGCGTGTTCGTCGGCGTGTCGTAGACGTCGCCACCGGGTGCTGCGACGTCGATGTAGCCGTTGCCGTAGTCGGAGTAGTACGCCTTGCGCTTCGAGACGCCGGTGCTCGACACCGAGATGACGCCCTTGCCCTCGCTCGGCATCGACGTGCAGGTCGCGGGGTCGAGCAGGTCGCGGGTGTAGGCGATCTCACCGGGAACGTCGGCGAAGTCGGGGCTGCCGGTGTCGCTGATGACCTTCGTGTAGTCGGTCGCGCCGTTGCCGGCCGCCGAGACGAGCGTCACGCCGCGGTTGCGTGCGAAGTCGAGCGCTCGCTGCATGGCCTTGACGATGGTCTGCTGCTCCTGCTGGTCTTCGGGGGAGTCGGCCGGGTGGCTCGCGCAGTTGAACAGCCACGGGTCGACGTAGTAGCTCATGTTCACCACGTCGACGCCGATCTTGCCCGCGTAGGTGAGGGCGTCGACCGAGGGCTGCAGGAAGAAGTACCCCGAGTCCTGGCCGGCCCGCAGGTTCACGAGGGTGACGTTCGGTGCGACGCCCGCCATGCCGATGCCGTTGATCGGCGAGCCGATCGTCGAGGCGACGTGCGTGCCGTGGCCGTCTTCGTCGACGTCGGCCGGGTCGTTGCACGAGCCGTCGGCCTCGTCTTCGCACGGGCCGTCGATGACGTCGCCGTTCGCGTCGAACGGGATGTCGACCGTGAAGTTGCGGCTCTTCTTGGCGTCGAAGTTCGGGGCGATGTCGGGGTGCGATCCGTCGACGCCGGTGTCGAGGATGCCGACGAGCACCTTCTTGCTGCCCGGCTCCGTCTTGTACGAGCCGTCGACCGTGGCGCCGATCTGCTGCATGTCCCACTGGAGCGGGGCGAGCGGCTCGGCGGTGAGGGTCTTGCCGTTGCCCTTCTTCGCCGACGAAGCGGCCGATGCCTTGCCGCTGTGCTGGCGCACCTCCGCCTCGGCGGCGTCGAGCTTCTTCACCTGCTCGCCGGTCAGGGCGTCGTCGGGCGCGTCGGCGATGACGCGGTTCTGCGCGGTGCCCTCGATGGCCCCCTGCGCGAGCGCCTGCGCCTCGAAGTCGGAATCGGTGGTGCGGACCGTCGCGACACCCACGTCGGTGTTCTCGCTGACGATCGTGCCGCCGGCGGCGGTGACGGCGGCCTTCGCGGCGGCCGATGACGTGCCGGCGGTGAAGAGCACGACGAACTCCTGTTCGCCCGACTCGTCGCCGACGGCGGTCGTGAACGCGCTCGCCGGGGCGGCCGCCAGGGCCGTCAGGGCGAGCGCGAATGCGGATGTTACGGCGATGGTGCGGAATCTACGCATGGTTCTCCTTCGCATCGAGCGTGATTTCGCGAGCCTGTCACCCGGTCGGGGGCCGGGGCAAGGGGTTGCCCGACGATCGCAGGAATCGAGCGAGGGATGCAGCGGACGTGCGCGTGCGAGGGGGCGCGACGCGCGACAGGGGGCGTGCGGCGCGCCGATCGCGCACGGTACGTGCTGCAAGGTCCGCGGATGCCGCGGGCGACGGTTCGCCCGCGGCATCCGATTCGGCGTGGTGGCCGTGCTCCTTACGCGGCGGCCGGCGCGAGCGCGGCGCGCAGGCCGTCGACGAGCGTGGTCGCGGGGCGGCCGGTGAGGCGCGAGACGCCGCCGGTCGGCACCTCGAGCACGCCCCGCGCGATGCCGGCGTCGATGCCCGCGACGAAGCCCGCGAGGCCCGCGTCGAGCCCGGCGGCCTCGAGGGCGGCGACGTGCTGCTCGGTCGTGAGGGGCGTGTACGCGACCTCGCGGCCGAGGATCTCGGATGCGGCGACGGCGAGGTCGGCGTAGGTCCACGCCTGGTCGCCGGAGAGCTCGTAGACCTGGCCGAGGTGGCCGTCTTCGAGCAGCACGACCGCGGCGGCGTCGGCGAGGTCTGCGCGCGTGGCGCCCACGATGACGCCCTCGCCCGTCGAGGAGGCGACCACGCCCGACTCGGCGGCGCGCGCGACGTCGCCCGCGTAGTTCTCGAAGTACCAGTTGTTGCGGACGATCACGGCGGGCACGCCCGACGCGACGATGAGCTCCTCGGTGGCCTTGTGCTCGGGCGCGAGCGGGTAGTCGGCCGTCGTGGCGTTCGGCGCGCTCGTGTAGACGAGCTTGGCGACGCCCGCGGCCTTGGCGGCGTCGATGACGTTGGCGTGCTGGGGCACGCGCTGCCCGACCTCGGAGCCCGAGATGAGCAGCACGGTGTCGACGCCCTCGAGGGCGGCCGTGATGGTGTCGGGCTTGGTGTAGTCGAGCTCGACCGTGCGCACGCCGCGAGCCGCGGCATCCGCCAGCTTCGAGGTGTCGCGTGCGCCGGCGACGATGCTCGACGGCTCGGCCCCGCGGGTGAGGAGTGCGTCGACGACGAGGCGGCCGAGCTGGCCGGAGGCGGCGGTGACGAGGATGGTCATGAGGAGCGGTTCCTTCCGATCGGGTACGCCGGGTGCAACGGGCGGATGCGGCATCCGCATTCCCTTTCGGTGGTACCCACTTTCACGTAAGGTACGCACATGACGGTAAGTCTTGCGGAAATCCGGCGTTCGTCCGGAGAGGTGTTCACCGAGGGGTGCCCGACCCGGGTCGTGCTCGACCACATCATGAGCAAGTGGGGCGTGCTCGTGCTCCTCGCGCTCAGCGAGGGCACGCTGCGCTGGGGCGAGCTCCGGCGCGAGGTGGAGGGCATCAGCGAGAAGATGCTCGCCTCGACGCTGCGCACGCTCGAGGCCGACGGCCTGGTCGTGCGCACCAGCTACCCCGAGGTGCCGCCGCGCGTCGAGTACGCGCTGTCCGACCTCGGCGAGGGGCTCATGGAGCGGATGCTGCCGCTCGTGCAGTGGGTGGCCGTGCACGCCGGCGAGATCGTGCCGGAGCGAGAGGCGCGCCCGGTCGCGTAGGCGCGCGACCTCGCGCAGGCTCGTGACCTCGCGCAGGCGGTGAGGCGCACCCCGGGGAACGAAGAAGGCGGGCACCTGATCGGTGCCCGCCTTATGTGCTGAGCGGATGACGAGATTCGAACTCGCGACCCTCACCTTGGCAAGGTGATGCGCTACCACTGCGCCACATCCGCGTTGCCCGCGTTTCCGCGTGCTCGACAACTCTACCCGAGAGCAGGGGCCTCCGATGACCACCGGCTGTGGATTGAGCTCCAAACCCGGGCCGGCGTGTACTGCCGGGCGGGCCGGTGCATCTAATCGACAGGTGTAGATTAGATGCATCAGACACCGGAGTCGACACGCCCCGCGGTCCTTTCCGCGCTCCATGCCGACCCGCTCGCCTCGAGCACTCCCGCACGGGGCGCGAGACACACGAAAGGTCACACCATGGCACGCGTCAACGGCAAGGTCGCACTCATCTCGGGCGGAGCCCGCGGCATGGGGGCGTCCCATGCCCGACTGCTCGTCGAGGAGGGCGCCAAGGTCGTCATCGGCGACCTGCTCGACGCCGAGGGCGAGGCGCTCGCGGCGGAACTCGGCGAGAACGTCCGCTACGTCCACCTCGACGTCACCGACTACGCCCAGTGGGAGCAGGCGGTGAAGGTCGCCGTCGACGCGTTCGGCGGGCTCGACATCGTCGTGAACAACGCCGGCATCGCCAACTTCAGCCCGATCGAGGACTACACGCTCGAGGCGTGGGACACGATCATCCGCATCAACCTGACGGGCGTCTTCTACGGCATCAAGGCCGCGATCCCCGCGCTCAAGGAATCGGGCAAGGGGTCGATCATCAACATCTCCTCGACCGCGGGCCTGCAGGGCTACGAGGCGCTGCCCGGATACAACGCCGCGAAGTACGGCGTGCGCGGCCTCACGAAGAACGCCGCGCTCGACCTCGGTCGCTACAACATCCGCGTGAACTCGGTGCACCCCGGCGCCATCCGCACGCCGATGACCGAGGGCCTCGACGCATCGCAGAGCCATGTCGCGCTGCACCGCCAGGGCGAGCCGATCGAGCTGTCGAACCTCGTGCTCTTCCTCGCGAGCGACGAGTCGAGCTTCTCGACCGGCGCCGAGTTCGTCGCCGACGGCGGCGAGACCGCAGGGCTCGCGCACTACGAGTCCTGAGTCGAGCGGCGGGCGGATGCCACGCGGCACCCGCCCGTCCGTCGGCCACCCGTCGCCGGCAACGTTAAGGTGAAGGCCATGCGCATCGATCCTCGGCAGCTCCGCACGAGGCACGCGCTCGCCGACGCGCTCGTGCGGCTGCTCGAGACGAAGCCCCTCGACGAGATCGGCGTCGCCGAGCTCTGCCGCGAGGCGGGGGTGCACCGCACCACGTTCTACGGCCACTTCGACGGGGTCGCCGAGTTCGCGCTCGCCGAGTTCAGTCAGGGCATCGATCGCATCGCCGCCGTCGAGGTGCGCCCTGGGGTTGAAGCGCCCGCCGACGTCGCCCGCCGGTACGCCGAGTCGATGCGCGAGATCCTGGCGCACACCGCCGAGGAGCGCCTCGGCTACCGCACGCTGCTCGGCCCGGCGACCCGAGGCCTGTTCCGTACGGTGCTGGAGGAGCGCATGCGGCACCGCGCCAGGCTCGCGCTCGAGGTCTGGCGCGAACAGGGGGTGCCCGGAGCGCCCGTCTCCGACGGCGCGATCGATCAGGCGGCCGCGTACATCTCGGGCGGGCTCGTCGGGGCCATCGAGGTCTGGGTGCTCGGCGACGAGACGGATGCCGCGGCATCCGCAGATCGTCTCACCGACCTGCTGCCGATCTGGTGGCCGCGCGGGCCGCGCACCGGGGCCGGCGCGAGCTGACTCGGCTCGGGCTCCGGGAGCGGCCGGTGGCGCCGCCTGCGCTCAGTCCTTCGCGTGCTGCTCGGTCTCGTGGCGCTCGGTCTCGTGCCGCTTCACGACCTCGGCCGCATGGTCGGGCACGAGGTTCGCCCACTCGCGGGGAGGCCGCTCGTAGCCCCCGGCCGCCGGGCGCGGCGGGATCACGATCTCCTCGCGCTCGACCGGCTCGTACGGGATCTTCGAGAGGAGGTGGGCGATCATGTTGATGCGCGAGGTGCGCTTGTCGTCGCTCTCGATCTCGAACCAGGGAGCCTCGGCGATGTCGGTGTTGGCGAACATCGCGTCCTTCGCGCGCGAGTAGTCCTCCCACTTCGTGATCGAGAGCACGTCGTTGGGGCTCAGCTTCCAGCGGCGCATGGGGTCTTCGAGGCGGGAGCGGAACCGCTCCTCCTGCACGACGTCGGACACGCTGAACCAGTACTTCAGCAGGATGATGCCGTCTTCGACGAGCATGCGCTCGAAGATCGGCGCCTGGTGCAGGAACCGGTGGTACTCCTCGTTCGTGCAGTAGCCCATGACGCGCTCGACGCCCGCCCGGTTGTACCAGGAGCGGTCCATGAGCACGATCTCGCCCGCGGCGGGCAGGTGCGGCACATACCGCTGGAAGTACCAGCGGGTCTTGTCGCGCACGCTCGGCGTCGGCAGTGCGACGATGCGCGTGACGCGCGGGTTGAGGTACTCGCTGACGCGCTTGATCGTGGAGCCCTTGCCCGCGGCATCCCTCCCCTCGAAGATCACGACGATGCGGGCACCCGACTCCTGCACCCACGCCTGCATGTCGACGAGCTTCGCCTGCAGGTCGTGCAGCTCGCGTTCGTAGAGTCTCTTCGGCATCCGCTTCGGCATCGTGAACCTCCTGCGCTGAAGCCTATGTCGACGGATGCCGCGATCAGGCGCGCGTCGACTCGCGCGCCACGAGTGTCGCGGGCACGCGCACGACACCGCCGACGAGTGTTTCGCCTCGGGATGCCGCGAGCACGCGTTCGCCGGCCATGCCGCCCATCTCGAGCAGGGGGAGCGCGATCGTGGTCAGCGGCGGGCGCTGGTGCACGGCCATCGACCGGTTGTCGAAGCCGATGACCTTGACGTCGCCGGGCACCGACCGGCCAGAATCGGCGATGGCGGCGAGCGCGCCGCTCGCGAGGTCGTCGCTCGCGCAGAACAGCGCGTCGAGGTCGGGCTCGGCGGCGAGCAGGTCGGTGACGACGCGGTAGGCCTCGTCGGGGTTCCAGCTGCGGGTCTCGCGCACGCGCCGGGGGTCGAGGGCGAGCCCCCGATCGGCGAGCCCCGACTCGAAGCCGCGACGGCGATCGACCGTGGCCTCCCACTCGTGCGGGCCGTTGACGAGCGCGATGCGCTGCGCGCCGACGTCGGCGAGGTGCAGGGCGGCGATGCGCCCGCCGTCCTCATCGTCGGGGAGGATCGAGAGCACCGAGTCGTCGCCGTACTCGTAGAGGTAGACGTAGGGCACGTCGGGCGGAATGGGCAGGGCGGGCGAGGGGCGAGGCCCGACCCGGTTGCCCGACATGAAGATGAGCGCGTCGACCTGCTTGTCGAGCAGGCGGCGCAGTTGCGCACGTTCGCGCTGCGGGTCGCCGTAGCTGTTGCAGAGCAGCACGCCGCTGCCCGCGAGCTGCGCCGCGTCCTCGACGCCGCGCATCATCGTGTTCGTGAAGATGCCCTCGAGGTCGTCGGTGACGATCGCAATGGTGTCGCTGCGCTGGATGCGCAGGCTCCTCGCCATGGTGTTCGGGCGGAACCCCATGGCGTCGATGGTCGCGAGGATGCGCTCGCGCAGTTCGGGCCCGACATCGTGGCGGTCGTTGATGACCTTCGACACGGTCGAGACCGAGACGCCGGCCTCGGCGGCGACGTCTTTCAGCGTGAGACGCCGATTCGCGTTCGCGATCTGATTCATTCATACTCCCGGGGTCGTTCACGAGTATACGAAATCGATATTTGACATCAATCCCCGTTCGTGAGTAACTATCTGCAGCCCAATCACGATAACGATTTCGAACGAACGTCGCGAACGGCTCACCACCAGAACAGATCGAAGGAATCCATGGCAACGGTGCCGGCAATGCCGATCGTCCCGAGCGACGCGAGAGCCCCCGCGGGCTCCCGCGGCGGTCGCCCCCTTCGCGGCTCGCGGTTCAACCGCAGCGCGCACAACGGCTCCCGCAACCGCAACCCGCTGCGAGCCCGCCAACGCGCCGGCCTGCTCTACGTGCTGCCCGCCATCGCGCTCGTCTTGCTGCTGTTCGTGGCGCCCACCATCTGGACCGTCGTCATCTCGTTCTTCGACTATTCGCTGCTCGGCGACCTCACCTTCATCGGCGTCGACAACTACGTGCGGGCGTTCAGCGACCCGGCGCTCTACCGGGCGATCGGCTTCACCACGCTCTACACCGCGGTCGTCACCGCGGTGCTCTTCTTCGTCGGCTTCGGGCTCGCGCTGCTGGTCTCGTCGAAGCGACGCGGTGCCGCGGTCTTCCGCACGGTCTTCGTGGTGCCGGTCGTGATCGGCTTCGCGACGGCCGCCTACATGACGCTCTGGATCCTCGACGGCCGCATCGGCGTGGTGAACGCGGTGCTCGGCCAGCTCGGCGCGATCGAGTCGCCGATCTCGTGGTTCAGCGACTTCGGCCTCGCGTTCACGATCGTGATCGTGCTCGTCGTCTGGAAGACGGTCGGCCTCACGATGCTGCTGCTGATGTCGGGCATGAACGCCATCTCCGAGGACCTCTACGAGGCCGCCGAGCTCGACGGCGCCGGATGGTGGCGCAAGCTCAGCTCCATCACGATGCCGCTCCTGAAGCCGACGATCGCCCTCGTGCTGATCCTCACCGTCATCTCGAGCTATCTCGCGTTCGACCAGTTCTTCATCCTCACGCAGGGCGGACCCGACTCGTCGACGGTCACGGTCGTCTACCTCATCTACCGCGCGGGCTTCATCGACTTCGACCTCGGATACGCCGCAGCACTCAGCGTGATCCTCATGGTGATCCTGCTGCTCCTCACGATCGTGCAGTTCCGCGTGCTCCGGAAGGGAGACGACCAGTGACCGACACGCTCAAGGCCGCGTCGATCGAGGCGATGGACATCGACGAGACGGATGCCGCGGCCGGGCGCACCGCCCCAGCCGAAGCCTCGACCGGCTCGCAGCCCGACCGGCCCGGCCGCAGCGGTCGCCGCCGCAACTTCTGGACCTCGTGGACGTTCTACGTCGTCGCCGGGATCCTCGCCCTGCTCTTCGCCTCCCCGCTCGCCTGGCTGTTCCTCAGCTCGTTCAAGAGCTCGGCGGAGTTCGCGCAGGTGCCGCCGACCTACCTGCCCGAGACCTGGAGCCTCGAGAACTACACGGCGCTCGCCGATGCGGGCCTCTGGACCTACACGCTGAACAGCGTGTTCGCCGCCGCAGGAACCGTGGTGCTCGCGACCGTGCTCTCGACGCTCGCCGGCTACGGGTTCTCGCGCTTCCGGTTCCGCGGATCGGGCGTGCTGTTCATCGTGCTGCTCTCGACGCTGATGATCCCGTTCCAGTCGATCATCCCGGCGCTCTACGCGATCCTCGACTCCCTCGCGCTCACCAACTCGGTGCTCGGCCTGATCCTCGTCTACACGAGCTTCGTGCTGCCGTTCGGCGTCTTCACGATGCGAGCGTCGTTCCAGGCGATCCCGGGCGGCATGGAGGAGGCCGCGATCATGGACGGCGCCTCGAGCTGGCAGACCCTGTGGCGCATCATGGCCCCGATGGTCGTGCCGGGCATGGCGACGGTCGGCATCTTCGCCTTCTTCAACGCCTGGAACGAGTTCCTCGCCGCCCTCATCTTCACCACCCAGCAGGAGTCGTTCACGCTGCCCGTCGCCCTCGCGAACCTGCAGTCCGGCGCCTTCGGCACCTTCGACTGGGGCGTGCTCGAGGCCGGCGCGATCGTCTCGGCCGTGCCCTGCATCCTCGTCTTCCTCCTGCTCCAGCGCTACTACGTCGCCGGGCTCACGGCCGGCGCCGTCAAGGGCTGACCCGCACCACCGCATTGCACACCCGAACCGGCTCACCGCTGAGTCGCTCACAGAAAGGCATTCGGATGCCACGCACCACCGCACGCCGCACCCTCCGCACCGTTGCGATCGGCGCCACCGCGCTCGTCGCCCTCGGCCTCACCGCCTGCGCCTCCGGCGGGGCCGCCGACTCCGTCGAGGGCGACGGCAACGGCCCCGCCACCCTGTGGGTGCGCGCCGCCGACGCTCCACTCGACGAGCAGCTCGTCAAGGCGTGGAACGCCGACAACCCCGACCGCAAGATCAAGCTCGTCGCGATCCCCGACGCCCAGTACGTGCAGAAGTACATCCAGGGTGTGCGCTCGGGCGACGCCCCCGACATCGCCGTCGTCGACGTCGCCAACGCGCAGGCGCTCGTGACCGAGGGGCTGCTCGCCGACATCACGAGCCAGGTCGAGGGCCTCGACTACGCCGACCAGCTCGCTCCGGGAGCGATCGACATCGCGTCGGCCGACGGCAAGATCTACGGCGTCCCGCACCAGCTCGACGTCTCACTGCTGTACTACAACACCGACCTCTTCGAGCAGGCGGGCCTCGACCCGGCCTCGCCCCCGACGAACAGCGAGGAGATCCTCGACGCCGCACGCAAGATCACCGCGCTCGGCAACGACACCTACGGCTTCTACTTCGCGGGCAACTGCGCCGGATGCAACGCCTACGGCACGCTGCCCTGGGTCTGGGCCAACGGCGGCGACGTGCTCGACGAGACCGGCACGCAGGCGACCCTCGACGACCCGGCCGTCGCCGAGACGTTCGACCTCTACCAGACCATGTGGGACGAGGGCCTGATCCCACCGTCGGCCAAGGATGACAACGGCGCCACCTGGGTGACGAGCTTCCAGTCGAACAAGATCGGCATGCTCTCGCTCGGCTCGTTCGGCGTCGGCATCTACGGCGCCGACGACGGCCCCGCGTTCGACGTGACCCCGATCGTGGGCGCCGACGGCGACACCGCGGCCTTCCTCGGCGGCGACGTCGCCGGTGTCTCGGTGAAGGCGAAGAACCCGGGCACGGCCTGGGACTTCATCGAGTGGAGCATGTCCGAGGAGGCGCAGACCGACATCGTCGCCACCGCCGGCTCGCTCGTCGTGCGCAGCGACCTGATCGACAACCCGGTGACCATGGCCGAGCCGCGCCGCGCAAAGGCGAACGAGCTCATCGCGACCGCGCAGGTGCCGAACACGCCGAAGTACAACTCGGTGTTCATCGACGCCACCGGCCCGTTCCTGCAGCTGATCCGCAACTGGGTCTTCGAGGGCCAGGGCGAGGGCGCGATCGAGACCACGCAGTCCGCGTTCGACGAGCGCCTCGGCAACTAGTCCCACCGCGGCGGGCGGGCGAGTCGCCCGCCCGCAGCAACCACCGCACCACCGCACGACCACCCACGACCCATCCTTCGAATCGGAGCACCACCCATGATGGATCTCAGCTTCCGCTGGCCGCACCCGCGGTTCGACACCCCGCTCGGCGCGGTGAGCGTCCGGCTGCACACCTTCGAGAACGCCTACGGCATCGACGCCGACCTCGCGAGCGTCGACACCGACGCCGACGGCGTGCTGCACGTCGAAGCGGCCGGGCTCACCTGGGCCGGCGGTCAGCAGAAGGCCGACGGCAGCCTGTCGCTGACCATGACGTCCACGGCCGACGGCATGCGCATCGACACCGCCGGACACCACGCCGACGGCATCCGCTCGATCGCGGTCACGCTGCACGACCTGTCCACCGGAGACGTCGGCGGCGTGCGCGAGGGGCGCCTCGAGGTGCCCGCGAGCGGGCGCCTGCTGCGCTACCCGAACGGCTGGTTCGACCTCGCGAGCCCGTCGTTCACCGTGGAACCGCGCAGCGGCGCGGCATCCGGTGCTCCTGACGAGGCCGGTTCGCCCGAGGCATCCGCCGCTCCGAATGCGCAGCGACTGCACGTGCGCTCGCTCGACGTGAAGGCCCAGCCGAAGACGTTCGCGTTCATCCCGCACTTCGCCGACCCGGCGACCATGGACCTCGAGCTCATCGTCGAGGTCGACGCGACGACGCCGACCACGACGTTCACGGCGCCCGGCTGGGTCGTCTCGGCGGGCGACCGCGTCGAGCACGCCGTCGTCGCGCACCGCGAGCACGTCGAGGCGGCCTACGGCGTGCGCTCGTGGGAGGAGCGCGACGACGTGCCCGAGTGGATGCGCGAGACCTCGCTCGTCATGACCCTGCACGGGCAGCACTTCACGGGCCGCACGTTCCTCGACTACGACGCGATGCTCGCGTCGATCCGCCACGTGGCCGAGCGCATCGACGGCCGTCGCGTGCTCGCCTACCTGCCCGGCTGGGAGGGCCGGTACTACCGGTTCTACGGCCGGTACGCGGCCGAGCCGACGCTCGGCGGCGAAGAGGGCTTCCGCCGACTCGTCGACGAGGCGCACGCGCTCGGCGTTCGCGTCATGCCGATGTTCGGCGCGAACATCGCCGCCCGCGACGTGCCCGGCTTCGAGCGTTGGGCCGAACCCGGCATCCTGCGTCGCCCGTCGGGCCACCGCGACGCCGGCTCCGTCGACTGGGACGGCTCGCGCCACTACGACTTCGGCGGCGGCGCGCTCATCAACCCGGCGTACGCGCCGTGGCGTGCGCACCTCGTCGAGCAGATCGCGGTGAACCACCGCCGCTACGGCTTCGACGCCACGTTCCTCGACATCACAGCGATGCACGCCAATGACCCCAACGGCGACACGAGCGAGGGCCTGCTCGCCCTCGTGCGCGAGCTGCGCGAGGCGATTCCTGGCCACCTGGTTGCCGGCGAGGCGTGGTTCGACGCGATCGGCGCGGCGACCCCGCTGCTGCAGACCGGTCACCGCGACACTTTGCCGGTCTACCACGACCTGCCCGACGAGGAGCTCTTCACCCGAACCAACCGGTCGTTCGGGCACGTGTGCCTCGGCGACCCGGCGTTCGGCTCCTCGGGTGTTCACGAAGCCGGCTACGTGCACGAGTGGCGCCTGCCCGTGCGCCGCGGCGTCATCCCGACGCTCGGCGTGGTCGACGGCACGATCGCGACCGCACCCGAGCGCGTCGATCTCATCATCGCCGACGCGCACGAGTACGCCGAGCGGTTCCTCACCCCGGCCGACGTCCTGCGCGCCTGACCGGCTCCCTCACGGTCGGGCGGATGCCGCGGCATCCGCCCGACCGTTCCCGCACCCCTTTCGACGCACGACCTGCAGTTCCGATCCACCGCACCTCCCGCACCACCTCCTGCACCGCCCATCTCTCGACGAGGAGCACGATGAAGGCATGGAAACGGCGGGTCGCGATCGTCGCGGCATCCGCACTGGTCACCGCGGCGCTGCCGCTCACGCTCGGCTCGTCGCCGGCACTCGCCGCGACGGTCACGATCTCGAAGGCGACCTACCTCGACAAGACGCTCGCAGGAATCCTGGGGCAGGTCGGCGGGGTCGTCACCGGCTACGAGTTCGCCTCGCCGAATCCCTACCCGACCGACGTCTGCTTCGACCCGGCGAAGGGCCCGTACTCGGGCGATGCGCCGCTCTCGTGCTGGACGCCGAACTCGTACCCAGGGTACGACCGGGTGGGGGCACCCAACTTCGCCTCGAACGAGGTCGGCGGTGACGACGACTACCACGTCGACTTCTTCAATCAGCACATCCTCGACGAGCACGGGCCCGACGCCACGTTCCAGGACATCAAGGACGAGTGGGTCGCCCACGACATCGGCGACTGGGGCCCCGGTGAGGTGGCGAACGCCGCGATGCGTACCGACGGACTCATCCCGCCGCTCACCGGCTACGCCGAGAACAACCGTTTCTCGTGGCTGACCGAGGCCTACATCGAGAACGACACGATCGGCATGGTCGCACCCGGCATGCCCGAGACGGCGCGCGACCTCACGGCGAAGTTCGCCTCGGTCACGACGCAGGGCGACTCGGTCGTCTGGGCCGAGCTGTACGGGGCGATGTACTCGCTCGCGTACACGGCGACCGACATCCGCGACGTGCTCGCCGAGGCGTCGAAGACGCTGCCGCGCAACGGCTGGCCCTACCAGGTCTACGAGAAGGTCGTGGCGCTGCACGAGCAGAACCCGACCGACTGGCGGTGGGCGCAGGGCCAGCTCATGGCGTTCGTGCGCGACGTCTACGCGCAGGACAATGCGCAGGCGCTCCCCGACCGCAACAACGGCTCGTTCATCATCTCGATCCTCTACGGAGGCAACGACTACCTGACCACGCTGAAGATCGCGTCGCTCATCGGCAACGACGCCGACTGCACGGCCTCGGGGGTGGCCGGAATCCTCGGCATCATCAAGGGCATGGGCGGCACGCCGCAGGCCTTCAAGGACGTGATCTACCAGAACGGCAACGGTCGCTACATCAACGACCTGACCACGGGGTTCCCGCCGAACATCAAGAACGACTACCCGCGCAGCCAGTCCTGGGACTCGCTCGCCCAGCTCTACCTCGCGAATGCGAGCGACCAGGTCGTCGCCCGCGGCGGATCGCAGGATGCCACGAACCTCTACGTGAACCAGCAGACGCTGCAGCCGCCCGCGGTCGTGCTCATCGACAACGCCGACTTCGAGCGCGGCACGATCGACGGCTGGACCAAGTGGACCTCCGCCACCGACACGGGCAGCCCCAACGCGTTCGCCGAGCAGAACGGCACCGCGCAGTCGGGCAAGTGGAAGGGCACGGTCTTCACGGATGCCGCGATCGACCAGGTGCGCCTGTCGACGACGGTGCGGGGCCTGACCGCCGGCGCGACCTACCGGGTGCGCGCGTACGTGCAATCCGACCAGGCCGCGCGCCTCTACGTCAGCGGATTCGGGGGAACCGAGCTGTACCAGTCGGTCGTCGGCTCGTACGTGAACGCCAACCACCAGTGGGTCGTGCGCAGCGTCGAGTTCACGCCGACCGGAAGCTCGGCCGAAGTCGGGCTGCACATGCCGTCGGGTCCCGACGGGTTCGCCGCGATCGACGATCTCGTCGTCGAACGGATCACGGCGCCGACCACGGTCGTCGCGCAGGCCGAGAGCGGTTCGACCGTGGGCGGCACGACGAGCACCTCGGCCTCGGCATCGGGCGGGTCGTACGTCGGCGGGCTCGACGACACCGGCGATTACGTGCAGGTCTCGGTTACCGTGCCGACGGCCGGCGAGTATCGCGCGAGCGTGGCCTACGCGAACGCGTACTCCGCGCCCGGTCGGCTCGCGCTCGCGACGAACGGGGCGGCGAAGGCGACGATCCCGTTCCCGCGCACCGAGTCGTGGGGCACCTTCTCGCGGAACGTCGTGAACGTGCCGGTCGTGCTGAACGCCGGCGCGAACACCATCCGCCTGACGAAGCCGGCGGGCGGCGGATTCGTCGAGCTCGACGCGATCACGGTCTCGTCTGAGCCTCAGGTGGTCACTTCGCCGATCACCGAGATCGCCGTGGTGAACGCGGGATTCGAGTCTGGCGGTGCCACGCAGAACCCGGCGTCGTGGTCGACCTGGGCCGGCACCGCCGGCACGAGCGGCGATGCCGACTTCTCTGAGGCGGGCGGCTTCGCGGGCGGCTACCGACTGACCCACGCCAAGGGTTCGGCGCATCAGGTATTCACCGAGCAGACCCTCAGCGGGCTGGCGAACGGCACCTATACAGTGACGGCCTGGTCGGTCGGCGGCGGAGACCAGTCGAGCGCGTTCCTGTCGGTGAAGGGCTATGGAACCTCGGTGCCCGAACTGACCTCGCGCGCGTCGACCCTCGGATGGCCCGAGTGGCGACGGCTCTCGGTGAGCGGCGTCCAGGTGACGAACGGCCAGCTCACGCTCGGCATGTACACCGACTCGGCCGGCGGCACTTGGTCGTCGTACGACGCCGTTCGCGTCTGGCGTCAGTAGGGGCTCGAGCCGCCGGGTCGAACACCGGCCCGGCGGCTCTGTCGGCGATAGCCCGGCGGGAGTACTGTGCGCGCATGGGTTTCGCCGACGCCGCGCTGCCGCTCCTGTCGTTCCTCGCCGCACTGGTCGCGGCGCTGGCCGTCGGATCGATCGTGCTCGGGTGGCTGCGCACCCCCGGCGACGACCTGTTCACGGCGACCGACCCGCTCACGGTGGGGCTCGGCGCGGTCGCGTTCGTGTCGGGTTCGGCGGCCGCCAGGTGGCTCGCGGCGGCGGTGCTGCAGCTCGCGGTCGAGGGCGTGCTCGTGATCCGCGACGAGCGCGAGTCCGGCGAGGCTGGGCACCCGTCGGCGCGCCGCATCCACCTCGGACTCGTGAGCGGTGATCCACGCACCGCCGGAGGGATCGACGACGAGCGGGTCTTCGCCGACGGACTCATGGTCGCCGTGTTCTCGCCCGCGAACACGGGAGGGTCGACGCAGTTGCGACCGGGGGCCGTCATCGACGTCGACCGCGTCGTGCCGGGGAACGTCGTGCTGCAGTCCATCACGCGTGCGCGCTTCGACGATGCGGCGGTCACGTACCGCGAACCCAAGCCGCGGATCCGCCTGCGGGTGGCGACGGTCGCCGGGCTGATCGGCCTCGCCCTCGGCCTGCTCGGGCTCCTGCTGCCCGACGAGACCTCGCGGTCGGTCGTCTGGAGCTCGGCGATCATCGCCGCGCTCGCGCTCGCCGTGCGTGCGGTGCTGCCTCGGTTCATCCCCCTGAATGCGGCAGGAGTCAAGCTGCGCACGCGCTCGAACGAGTTGCACGCGTCGCTCGGTGAAGCCGGCCCGGCTGCCGAGGAGCTGCTGCCGTGGGCGGTGCTGTTCGACGAGGCATCCGTCATCGACCGCTTCGCCGCCCGGGCCGAGGCCGAGCGGCGCGCACCGGACTGGTATCACGCCACCGCGCCGTTCTCGGCCGAGCGGTTGGCCTCGTGCCTGGCCGTGCTCGTCGCCGAACTGTCGCAGCCGATCCGCATCGCGGGGGGCTTCTTCGCCCGCGCCGACGACTCCAGGTTCGGCCTGCCGCTCATGTACGACACGAAGGGGTTCGGCGGCGGATACCTCGCGGGCGGCGAGCCGGGCGCGTGGGGCAGCGGCGGCGGATTCGGCAGCGGGTACGACGGCGGGGGCTTCGACGGAGGCGGCGGGGGGTTCGACGGCGGCGGCTTCGGCGGAGGCGACGGAGGCGGCGGCAACTGAGTCGCACCATGCGGCGTGCGGTGGCGACCTCAGCTGAGGTGCGCGAGCCGTGGCCAGAGCTCGTCCCAGCCGGTGTGCCGGCCGGTGCAGAGCGTGATGGGCACGCCCTGCTCCTCGTTGTCGACGTCGAGCCCGTTGTCGAGGCGGTCGAGCGTGGTGCACGAGGCGAAGTCGCCGGCGACCCGGCGCGACAGTTCGCCGACGAAGACGACGTCGGTCGCGGCATCCGACGGCCTGGCCTGGAACCCGAGCGCGTTGTGCCCGCTGTAGACGGCGTCGGGGTCGAGCCCGTGATCGGGTCCGTACCGCGCGATCGCGCCGGCCTCGCCGTAGTTCGAGGTGATCACCACGGGTGCGGATGCCGCCTCGGCGCCGTCGCCCGCACCGGCACCGTCGACGACCGCCGCGACCTGCGCGACGTACGCCGGCCAGCCGATCGAGTCGCCGACGGTCTGGTTCATGGCGGCGAACGGGCTCGCGCCCACGAGCGGGAGCGGCAGCAGCGGCAGGGCGATGAGCGCGGAGACGAGGGCGTTCAGCGCGATGCCCGCCCAGACGAGCACGCGTCGTCCGGTCGTTCGCATCCACTCGGCCGTCGGCACGGCGCCGAGCGCGAGCAGCACCTCGACGACGCCGATCGGGTAGTACGGCTGCGCCCCGCCCGCGATCGTCGCGAGCACGACGACCGCGAACGCAACGGCGAGCACCCTGATCGGGCGCCATCCGGGGCGCCGGAACAGTCCGACGAGCCCCGCGATCCAGATCGGCACGAGCGGCGGGCCCGCGAGCAGCAGCAGGAACGGCAGGGTCAGCACGCGCCCCTCGCCGTCGGAGTCCTCGGCCAGAGCGGCGCCCATGCGCAGCTGCGGCAGGTCGTTCGCGACCTGGTAGGCGAGGTTCGGCAGGGCGACGACGACCGCGATGCCGACGCCCGCCCACGGCCATCCCGACCGCAGCACCCGCCACGGCCCGACCGCGAGCAGTCCGATGCCGATGCCCGCGACGAGCAGCACCACGAGCAGCTTGTTGTACGTCGCGAGGCCCGTGACGAGTCCGACGGCGAGCCACCAGCGGCCGGCGTCGCGTCCGCCGCGCAGCAGGGCTCGCATCGTGAACAGGGCGACGAGCGGCCACGCCACGAGGTCGACCGAGGCGGTGAGCAGCACGTGCCCGAACACCATCGGGAACGAGGCGGATGCCGCGGCCCACGCCGCGACCGACTGCGCGCGCCGCCCGCCGCCGGCCTCGCGTGCGATGAGCGCGAGCACGAGCACCGCGGCGACGGCGGCGAGCACCGCGGGGATGCGCAACACCCACGGCTCGTCGACGACCGAGGTGATCGTGCGCGCGAGCCACGGCGTGAACGGCGGCTGGTCGACGTACCCCCACGCCGGATCGAGCATGCGGAAGTAGAGCTCGTCGCGGTGGAACCCGTACCACTGGCTCGTCGCGCCGAGCAGCACCGCGAGGGCCGCCATCGCGCCGAACACCGGTCCGCGCGCGAGCGGGGCGAGGCGTTCGGCCCGGGGCGTTCCGGCGCGGGTGTCGGCATCGGCGCCGACGCGGTCGGCATCGGGGGCATCGCGGATGTCGCGCCCCGGCGCTTCGCTCGACGGTCGCGTCGGTGCGTGCCCGCCCGCGGCCTCCGACATGCGGCTCACCCTAGCGGCGCCACCGGATGCCCGCGAGGACCGATCCGCCTCGCGAGGGAGGCGGCGCGCCGCTCGCCCGGGTACCGTGCGACGCATGCATGCCGAACTGCGCGACGCGATCGTGGTCGACTTCCCCCTGCGGGGCGAGGGCTGGATGGCCGTCACCACGCCCGCGCACCGCGTGCCGAGCCACGGCACCGACATGCTCGGGCAGCGCTTCGCGTACGACTTCGTGAAGGTCGACGGGCGTCGCGGCGTGCATGTGCACCCGGCGTCGGCGTGGCAGACCGAGACGTTCGGCGGCCGCGCACGCGACTGCTACGCGTGGGGCCAGCCGGTGCACGCGCCGTTCGCCGGCGTCGTGGTCGCGGCATCCGACGGCGTGGCCGAACGCGAGTGGGTGAACCCGTTCCGCGAGTTCTTCCTCGCGGCGCGGAACGCCGTCACCTTCACGCCCGAGAAGCTCAGGTCGATCCTCGGCAACCACGTGCTGATCAGGGGCGAGGTCGCCACGGCGGGTGCGGAGCGCGGCCCCGGGCGACGCGAGGTGTTCGCCGGCTTCGCCCATCTCGTGCCCGGGTCGGTGGCCGTGGCATCCGGTCAGCGCGTCGAGGTCGGCGACGTGCTCGGGCGAGTCGGCCACACGGGCAACTCGACCTCGCCGCACCTGCACTTCCAGCTCATGGACGGGCCCGACCTCATGACCGCGAAGGGCCTGCCGTGCGCGTTCCGCGCGTACGAGGTCGAGCAGGGCGGCGCGTGGCATCCGGTGACCGACGGCGTGCCCGGTCGGCGCGAGCGGCTGCGCTCGACCTGACGCGCGGGTGCGGCATCCGCCTGCTCGAGGAGCGGATGCCGCGGCGCGCCGTTCCCCGGCCGGCGCCTACGCGACCGGCGCGACCGCCGGGAACGTCCAACTGCCGTCGGCGACCTCGGGATGCGGGCGGTAGTACCGCACGAGGTAGTTCCAGCCCTCCTTGATGCCGAGTCGGTTCGGGCGGCCGTCGTCGGGTCCGCCGAAGTGGATCGTGACGGTGCCGTGGTCGTTGCGCGCAGCGGTGACGCTGTTCACGCTCACCAGCCCGCCGTCGACCTCCTCGAAGTACCCCTCGGCGTTGTAGAGGGAGACCGACCAGAAGGCGTCGGTCGGCACGTCGCCCACCGTGAGCGCGTAGGCGCCGACCGGCAACCGGGGCTCGACGTTCACGTAGAACGCCTCGGACTTGGGCAGCCCGCCCCATCCGGCCGCCGTGCCGATGAGGTGGCGAACCGGGTCGACGTCGGCGGCCGCGCCGAACGCCCCGGCGAATCCGCTGAGCCCGCGCGCGAGCGTGAGCAGCGCGGTGCGGGTCTCGTCGAAGCTCGCGGTGTCGTAGTCGGGAAGCACGAACGGCTCGGCGGCGCCGGCCTCGACGGCGAATCCGTCTTGGAGGGCGTTCACGGCCGCGACATCCGCGGGGTCGGCAGGGTCGACGAGGATCCGCACGGCGAGCAGCACGTACCGCGAGCCGAGGTCGTCGGCGTGCAGGCGGTGCTCGCCCGGGTCGCGCAGCACGACCGGGATGTAGTGGTCTTCAGTGACGACCATGACCGACAGGTACCGGCCGCCGCTGTCGGGGATCGTGAGCGTCGCGCCCGCCGAGGCGTCGAGCAGGTACGTGCTGTAGAGCGTGTCGCGATTCTGCCGGATCACGGGCTGCTGGTCGAGCGGCGTCGGCTCGCGGAAATGCTGCCAGCGGCCCACCCCTCCGGCGTTCGCGGCGAGCGCGGCGAACATCCTCGCGGTCTCGGCGTGTGCGAAGTTGTCGACGTCGACGTGCTCTGCCATCGGTGGTCCCCCCGGATCGTGAACGGTAGCGACGTCCAGCCTATTGCCGCCGCGCCGCCGGCGCCCCGAGCGCTCGCGACTGCGTCTGGTAGCCATGGGGCATGGCCACCGATGCATCTTCGTCGCCCGTGGCGGCCTCCGCCCGGCGGATCCTCGACGCGAACGCCTACTTGACCCTCGCGACGGCCGACGCCGCCGGTCGGCCGTGGGCGACGCCCGTGTGGTTCGCCGTGCGCGACCTGCGCGAGTTCGTGTGGGTCTCGCGCCCCACGCGTCGCCACTCCGACAACATCGCCGCCCGCGCCGAGGTCGCGATGACCGTCTTCGACTCGACGACCCCTGTCGGCGACGCGACCGCGGTCTTCGCCGAGGCACTCGCCGAGCCTGTGCCCAACGACGCGCTCGACGAGGCGCTCGCCGTGTACAACGCGCGCTGCGCGGCGACCGGCCTGCGCCCGTGGGCGATCGGCAGCGTCACGGGCGCCGCGCCGCACCGCCTGTTCCACGCGATCGCCTCGCAGGTGTGGGTGCTCGACGAGCGCGAGGACCGCGTCCCGGTCTTCTGAACGAGCGGATGCCGCGGCGCGGCGTCGACCCGCGAGGGCGGCGTCCGCGAGAAACCGTTGACCCCGCGGCATCCGCACCGCTAGTGTTCGAAGGCTGCGCAGTCCGCGCGGCATCCCCGGAGCCTGGAAGGAAGGTCGGCCATGAGCACGCAGCTGCAGCGCCTGAGCAAGCCCGCCTTCGTCGAGCCCGCATCCGAGCCGCGCACCATGCGCGACCTCAATCGCGAACTCGACCAGGCTCTCGAGCCGGCACCCTGACGCCGCGGCATCCGCCGTTCTCCGTCACCCCGTGCCGCTCGAGGCCCGGGGTGTTTTCTTGTCTGCGCGCGCGACGAGACCCTCGGGCCCTCGGAACCATCGCAATGCGAACCAGACAGGAAAGGACCATGGAGAAGATCTCCGACCGGCTCGTCTCGTGGGCGAGCCTGATCGACGAGCAGACCGTCGAGCAGGCCCGCACGTCGTCGACCATGCCGTTCATCTACCCGCACCTCGCGCTCATGCCCGACGCCCACCTGGGCCTCGGCGCGACCGTGGGATCGGTCATCCCGACCCTCGGGGCGATCATCCCCGCGGCCGTCGGCGTCGACATCGGCTGCGGCATGATCGCCGTGCAGACGCAGTTCGAGGCATCCGACCTCCCGGCCGACCGGCGGGAGGTGCGGGAGCAGATCGAGCGCGCCATCCCGCTCTCGGCCGGACGCCACAACCGCAAGGTCGTCGCGACCGCCGAGCCCAGGGTGGCCGAGCTCGAGGCACTCGCCGAGACGAAGGGCTTCGACCCGGCGAAGTACGCAGGCAACTGGCGCGAGCAGCTCGGCACGCTCGGCAGCGGCAACCACTTCATCGAGGTCTCGCTCGACGAGGACGACCGGGTGTGGCTGTTCCTGCACTCGGGCAGCCGGGGCGTGGGCAACAAGATCGCGCAGCACCACATCGGGGTCGCCAGGCGGCTCGCCAAGCTGGGCCCACGCGACCGAGGCTCCGCGCAGCGCGAAGCGATGCGTGGAGAGGAGCGGGGATGGTGGATCGACCTGCCGCACCCCGACCTCGCCTACCTCGTCGAGGGCTCGCCCGAGTTCACGACGTACATCCGCGAGCTCCGCTGGGCGCAGCACTTCGCGCTCCTCAACCGCGAGGAGATGATGGACCGTGTGATCCGGCAGGTGTCGGAGTGGGTGGGCACACCCGTCGAGGAGCGGGCGCGCATCAACTGCCACCACAACTTCACCGAGAGCGAGGAGCACTTCGGCACGCGGGTCTGGGTGTCGCGCAAGGGCGCCATCCAGGCGGATGTCGGACGGCTCGGCCTCGTGCCAGGGTCGATGGGCACCGCGTCGTACGTCGTCGAGGGCCTCGGCGACAAGATGTCGCTCAACTCGTCGCCGCACGGCGCCGGGCGGGAGTACTCGCGCACGAAGGCGCGGCAGACCTTCACGCACGAGCAGCTGCGCGAGGCCATGGTCGGCATCGAGTACCGCGACACCGACGCGTTCCTCGACGAGATCTCGCAGGCCTACAAGCCGATCGACCGGGTCATGGCCGACGCAGCGTCGCTCGTGAAGGTTCGGCACACGCTGCGCCAGATCGTGAACGTGAAGGGCGACTAGGTCATTCGGGCCGGTTCGGGCCGGGTGGGCGGATGTCGCGGCTCACACGCTCGGCAGCGTACAGGTCGCGGCATCCGCCGTTCCGATATCCGTATGCCAGTTCCGCCTCATCAGTGAGGCAGAACTGGCATACCCGCAGCGCGACCACCCGCCCGTCGTGCCGGCCGCCCCGGTGCATGGCCGACTGGCTCAACCCTTTCGGCGGTCAGCGGTCGGCAGTACCGTCGACCGACCGGATGCGAAGGAGCCCCCATGCCCACGACCGCCATGACCTGCCTGCTCATCGAGGGGCCGCTCGACGAGATGGCCGAGTTCTACGTCTCGCTCGTGCCCGACTCGGCCGTGCTGAGCGTCGAGCGATGGCCCGAGGGCTCCGAACGCGCGGGCGAGCCGCTCGCCGTCGACTTCACGGTCGCGGGCGCGCCGTTCCAGCTGATCGCCGGTGGTCCGGATGTGGCGCTCACGCAGGTCGTCTCGATCAAGCTCGAGGTCGACACGCAGGCCGAGATCGATCGGCTCCGGGACGCACTGCTCGCCGACGGCGGCGAACCGAGCCAGTGCGGCTGGCTCACCGACCGCTACGGCCTCTCGTGGCAGCTCATCCCGCGCGGATTCACCGAGCTCATGTCCACGACGGATGCCGCTCTGAAGCAGGAGCTCTTCGCCGCCATGCTCACCATGAGCAAGCTCGAGATGCCCGTCTTCGACGCGATCGCGGCCGGTCGCAGCTGACGCCGGACGCCCGGACCGCCGCCGCAGTCACGGTTGGGCCGGCAGCGCGACCCTCGACAGCTACCAGGTTCCGCCGAGCGGGTGCGCCTCGTCGGTGAAGGCGCCGCCGACCGGGCCGCCGGCCGCGGGCGGTGTCGTCTCGAAGCCGCGCGCACGGACGATCGCGAACCCGTCGTCCTGCGGTTCGAAGCCGATCGCGCGGCCGGCCGTGAGGTCGCAGACACCGGGGGAGTTCGCCGAGACGCCCCACACGATGTGGTGGCGGCCGTCGTCGAGCGCGAGCGCCGCCTCGACGAGTCGGGCTGCGTCGCCCGGCGAGAACCAGTGGGCGAGCCCGTGGCGCGGGTCGGGTTCGGCGGCGAACGCGCAGATGCGTGCCGAGACGATGCTGAGCCCGTACCGGTCGGCGTAGACGCTGCCGAGCGCCTCGACGGCGGCCTTGCTCACGCCGTAGAACGTGTCGGGGCGCGGCACCAGCACCGGGGTCGCGGCGACGTCTGAGACATCCGCGAATCCGACCGCGTGCACGCTGCTCGCGAGCAGCACCCGGGTCGCCCCGCCGAGCCGCGCGGCCTCGAGCACGCGCTGGGTGCCGTCGATGTTCGCGTGCAGGATCTCGGCCCACGGCCGCTCCGACGACTGTGCGGCGAGGTGCACCACGGCGTCGACCCCGTCGAGGGCCGAGCGGATGCCGTGCTCGTCGTCGATCGACGCCCGCACGAGTTCGATGCGGTCGGCCATGCCGGTGACGTCCGAGCCACCGCCCGCGTCAGCCCACGGTCCGTCTTCGACGTGCTCGGGCAGGTCGGTATCGATGAGGCGGAGCACCCGGCCGGGCCGATCGAGCAGCGGAACGAGGTGGCGCCCGATGCGTCCGGAGGCACCGGTGATCGCCACGATGTCGGGTCGGTCGGGCTGGGGCATAGGTCGATCTTGGAGCGCTGGCAGCGTTTTGTCGACGGTCAGGTCGAGGCTGACGTCGACGGCGGTCGCAGCGCAGGTCGCGGCGCGGATCACGGCCTGAATCGCACCGTGGATCGCACGGCTGAGCGGGCGCACGGTTCACTGCCCGATCGGGCAGACCGGGCGCGCCTGCGCGGGCGCGGAGTTAGCGTCGGAGTCAGAAGGAGTGAGCGGGCGAGCCCCGGCTCGCCTGCACGCGCACATGCGGCATCGCAAGGTCACCGACGAAGACCCGGACGACGCCGGACGGCACCCCGCACACGGCCGGCCGGCGCAGGCCGTGCTGCCCGCGGCATCCGTGGTTCCGGCGCAAGATCACGCGCCCGTCACGCTCGCCGACGTGCAGCGCACGGCCGGCAATCGCGTGGCGGCGGGGCTTGTGGCATCCGATTCCGTGTCAGCCGGGGGTGCCGGCGGGCTCGTGCGCCTGCAGCGCCAGCCGACCGATGCCGGGGTCGAGGAGGATGCCGGCTCGGGCGCCGACGCGGGCGTGACGCAGACCCCGCAGACTCCCCAGACGCAAGGCACGCAAGGCACGCAGGGCACGCAGGGCACGCAGGGCACCCAGACGCCCCAGACCGCGCCCGGCCAGGCGCAGGCCGCGCCGGTCGACACCGACACGACGGATGTCGCGTACCCGCCCGCGCGGCCGAGCCTCACCGTCACCCGCGGCACCCCGGTCGTCGTGGCCGGCGCGGCGCCGCCCGCCGCGGAGGTCGCGCCCCCGCACGGCATCGACACGACCGTCGAGTTCTGGGGCGTCGCCGGGGTGGCGACCTACGTCGACGTGCTGGTCGACGGCTGGCGGGCGCGCCGTGCCGCCGCCGGGCAGACGACGGATGTCGCGGGCACGCGCGCCTCGTTCGTCACCGACTTCGACGAGACCATGCAGGGCTGGTACAAGCGCAGCACCTTCAGCACCCCGTTCGCGGGCATCGACGCGGCGATGCTGCGCAAGCTCAACGCCGAGAAGGCGAAGCTCACCCGGGCGATCGCCGCGCGTCGCGTCGTCGAGAACGGCAAGCGTCGCGTGCTCACGCCGGCCGAGCGCAGCGCCACCCTCGAGGCCGAGCTCGTGGTGTACCGGCAGTACATCATCGACAGCGTGAACTCGCACCTGACCCAGGGAGCCTGGGGGTGGATGCTCGAACGACGCGAGCACCTCGACTTCGTCACAACGACGCAACGCGGGGTGCGCGAGCTGCGCAACTTCGCGCCTGGCGCGCTGCCGAACGTCGACGCCGTCGCGCTCGTGCGCGGCCAGTTGGCGGCGCGCAACCGGTCGCTCACCGATCGCGAGCGCGCACGGGCCATCGCGCAGGCCGAGTCGGCGCTGCGTCGGCGCCTGCGCGATCCGAAGGCGACTCTGGATGCCGCGGCCGAGGAACAGGCGGTCGTCGCCGCCGAGACGCGCAAGTTCGGAGGGCAGGGCGCGGTCGACGCCGCGGTGCGCACGGCCGCGATCGCGATCGAGGAGCGCGGATGGGAGAACGTGCGCGAGCTCGACCAGAACGGGCGGCCCGTTTGGGGCCCGGTGTGGGACCGGAACAGCATCGGCGTCATGACGAACACGGCGATCTTCGTGCTCTTGCTCATCGACGCCTACGGCACGGGCTTCACGGCGAGCAACTACGGCGGTCACGGCGGCGGGGGGTTCGAGGGACGCGGGCGCTCGCTCGACCTCACGATCCCGCAGCGCCGGGCCGACGGGTTCTTCGACGCAGCGCAGGCGATCTCGTTCGCGCTCGCGATCGACCGGGCGGCCTCGGCGGTCGGCGTCGAGTGGCGGGTCATCTACGACGACTTCTCGGTGGCCCGTGCCGTCAACGAGCGTCTCGGCCAGCGTCGCATCATCGAAGTCGCGAACACCAGCCGCAACCGCACGGGCGACATCACGAACATCAACTGGCACGGCCCGCTCGTGACGCACTTCCACCTGGACCTGGCGTTCTGAGGCGCACGGCCCGTTCGGCGGGCCCTACTGCAGGTTCGTGAAGATCGCGTCCTCGTAGTCGAAGTTCGGCGAGATCTGCATGGTCAGCGAGTTCGGGTCGGCGACCGACCAGGCCTCCTGCCACGTCACCGACTCGCCGGGCAGCACCACCGTGGTCGGCGGAACGCCGATCTGGGTGCCGTCGGGCGGCACGTCGAAGATCTGGCTGGCCTCCTGCCCGGCCGACGAGAGGCGCGAGAACACGACCGGCTCGAAGTTCTCGGTCGTGTCGTTCGTGATCGTGAGGGTGAACACCAGGTTCGCCGCCAGGTCGGCGCCCGCGGCGAACTCGGTCGGAGTGTAGGCCTCCGGTGCGCTGACGGTCAGCTCGAGCCCGTTCTCCCACGCCCAGGTCTCGCCGAACGCGAGGGTCTCGCTCGCGGGCGGCGGTTCTTCATCTGCGGGTTCCTCCGAGGCATCCGCTTCTTCGGATGCCTCTGCGATGGCGCTCGGCAGTTCGTCGACGGCTTCGTTGATGGTGACCGACGCGACGAGGAAGAACACCACGATTCCGGCGATGGTGCCCAGAATCGACACGATGAGGGCGGTGATCGCCGCCCACTTCGCGCCGCGCATGAACAGCCCGACGATCGCGAGCACGAACGCGATCGGCAGCAGCACCCAGCCGACGACGAAGGCGAACGGAATGCACGCGAAGACGAAGCCGACGGCGGCCACCACGAGCGCGATGATGCCGAGCACGTGCGGCTTGCCCTTGCCGCCGGGCGGCGTCGCGCCGGGTGGCGTCGCGGTTCCGGATGCCGCCGCCGGTTCGGCCGCACCGGCCGGTTCGGTCGGTGCGAATCGGTCGGTCCACTGCTGGCCGTCCCAATAGCGCTGACAGCCACTGCCGTCGTCGTACCACCCGGCCGGCGTGCCGGTGTTCGTCGGATCGCTCATCGGTTCCCCCTCGAGGTGCGACGCCACGTGCGACGCGTGTCTGCCTGCGCAGCCCGTCGCTACGCGCATCGTAGGGCGGGGCCGGCCTCGCCCGCCGGGCCGATCGGTTGCCCGAATGGGCCGACGCTGCCTCGACTGCACGAAATCGCGTATGCCAGTTGCGCCTCATCGATGAGGCGCAACTGGCATACGCCACGGCGGAGACCCACCGAGTGTCCGGCGAGCGACCGTGTGCCGTCGTGAACCCACTCGGGCAAGAGTGTCGATCGGCGCCGACTTCGGTCGTCATCGGAGTGAGGGCCGATCTCCGGCCCGACTCGCTCGGCCGACGGCCCGGGGGAGACGACGAGAACGATCCGGGCGGCGGCCGGGGTGCGCGAGTACCCTGTCGCTGGTCGGGCCGAAAGGGGAACGCCATGCGGTACACATTGCTGCTCCACTATCCCGAGATGACGGCCGAGGAGCTCGGCCCCGAGGCGCTCGAGCAGGGCCAGGAGGCCTTCGCGAGCTACGCGGCCACGCTGCACTCCGCGGGCGTGCTCATCGGCGCCGAGGTGCTGCAGCCGTCGTCGAACACGACGACCCTGCTCAGCGAGGGCGACGGCCGTGGCGGAGCCACCGGCATCCGGATTCAAGACGGACCGTTCGCCGATACGAAGAACCAGCTCGGCGGCACGTTCGTGATCGACGTGCCCGACCTCGACGCGGCGATCGACTGGGCGAAGCAGGCCCCGTCGATGCAGTACGGCGCGGGGGGCGTCGAGGTGCGCCCCGGTGCCGTTTACACGATCGACGGCGTCTGGAACGCCAACGGGTGAACTCCGACGACGCACGGGCCGGCGCGTCGGCACGGTCGGCGATGCCGACGACGAACGATGCTGCGGCGGCCCCGACCGGGAGATCCGCGCCGACGGATGCCGCGGCATCCGCCGCGGCATCCGTCGAGTTGGCGGCCCGTGCGTCGTACGGCCGGTTGGTCGCGCTGCTCGCGTCGTCGACCGGTGATCTCGCGCTCGCCGAAGACGCGCTCTCGGGCGCGTTCGAGCAGGCGTTGAAGCACTGGCCGGATGCCGGTGTGCCCGACAATCCCGAAGGGTGGCTGTTGACCGTGGCCCGCAATCGTCAGCGCGATGCGTGGAAGTCGGGCGAGCGCCGGTTCACGACGCGACTGCCCGACGGCGCGCGTGCGGCCGCCGATCCGAGCGACGACCCCGGCGGTTCGGGCGACCCGTACGACGCGGGTGCGGTGGCCGCGGCATCCGTCGACCCGCTGGCCGAGCTCGACCCGTTCGCGATCGGCGACAAGCGGCTCGAGCTCCTGTTCGTGTGCGCGCACCCGGCGATCGACCCGGCCGTGCGCACGCCCCTCATGCTGCAGGTCGTGCTCGGATTCGAGGCCGCGCAGATCGCTGCGGCATTCGCCGTGCCGCCGGCGGCCATGGCGCAACGACTCGTGCGGGCGAAGCGCCGCATCCGCGACGCCCGCATTCCCTTCGAACTGCCCGACCGACGCGACCTGCCCGAGCGGCTGGACGCGGTGCTCGAGGCGGTCTACGGATGCCACGCCCTCACCTGGCGCGCCCCGCGCGACGCCCCCGACTCGCTCGCGGGCGAAGCGCAGTACCTCGCGGTGACGCTCGCCGCGCTGCTCGAACGCGAGACCGAGGCGTGGGGGCTCGCGTCGCTCGTGACGCTGTCGCTCGCTCGGCGGACGAGCCAGACTCAGGGCGAGCAGGGTGACGGGAGCGAACCGCGCTTCGTACCCCTCGACGAGCAGGACGCCTCGGGGTGGGATGCCGCGCTGATCGCCGAGGGCGAGGAGTACCTGCGTCGCGCCTCCGCACCGGGGCGACCGCCGGGCCGCTTCCAGCTCGAGGCCGCGATCGAGGCCGTGCACTGCGCCCGCCGCCGCACCGGCGTCACCGACTGGGCGGCGCTGCGCACGCTCTATCTCGCGCTGAACTCCGTCGCCCCGAGCCTCGGCGCCGAGGCGGCGCTCGCCGCGGTGATCGGCCGGCTCGACGGCGCCGAGGCCGGGCTCGCGGCGCTTCCTGCCGCGACCTCGGAGACCGAGCGGTTTCAGCCGTGGTGGGCCGCCCGCGCGGACCTGCTCGCCCGTGCCGCGCGCGGCGCCGAGGCATCCGCCGCCTTCGAACGCGCCGCCGAGCTCGCCGACGACGATGCCGTGCGCGAGTACCTGCTCGCCCGTCGGGACGACGTTCGACGGTCGCCGGGCTGATCGCCGCGGCATCCGACGTTCCACAGGACGAATCTCACGGCAAGCGCGAAGCGTGACGCCCATAAGATCGAGGAATGGCCGGATTCTGGGGCAAACGCAAACGTGACGCGCTCGAACAAGCCCAAGACGCCGATCTGGCGAAGCGGGCGGGCACGGCGCTGGTCGCGGCCGACGAGCGCGTGCGGGTCACTACAGACGAGCTGCTCTTCGCCGAGGCCGAGCTCGGCCACGACGCGACCGCCGAGCTGGGCGCTGCGCTCGCCGCGGTGAAGCAGCACCTGGGCGAGGCGTTCCGGCTGAACCAGCTGAACTTCGACGAGATCCCCGACACGGCCGAAGAGCTGCGCACGCGCAACGCGCGCATCGTGCAGCTGAGCGAGTGGGCCGAAGACCTGCTCGACGAGCAGACCGCCGCGCTCGCCGACCGCATCGCGAAGGCGCGCCGCGCCCCCGAGATCATCGCGGGAGTGCGAGCGGATGTCGCGCGCCTGCGCAACCGCATCCCCCACGCGCGCGAGACCATCGAACGGCTCGCCGCCCGGTACGCGCCCGAGGCGCTCGCCCAGGTCGACGCCAACCCGGCCGAGGCCGACCAGCTGCTCGGATTCGCCGAGCACGGCGCCGGCGTGGCCGAACGCCGCCGCGAGGCCGGGCAGCGCGAGCAGGCCAACCTCGCGCTCGAGGCCGCGACCGAGTCGGTGCGCCGCGCGGCGACCCTGCTCGACGCCGTCGAGACGTTCGAGGTCGAGGCCCTGCGCGCCGAGTCCACGCTCGCGGCGATCGTCGAAGACAGCCGCGGCGACCTGGTCGTCGCCCAGCAGGAGCCGCCGTCGCCTGGCGTCACGACCGCGATGGCCGACCTGCGCGTCGCGCTCGCCGCGCTGCCGGCCGCGGGCATCAACACCGACCCGTTCGCGCTGCTCACGCGCCTGCGCGACGCGAACACGGCACTGGATGCCGCCATCGCCGCCGCTCGCGAGCGCGCGGCCCGCCCGATCCCTCCGATCGAGCACGTGCACCACGCGATCGACGACGCCGACCGCCAGCTCGCGGTCGCGCGCGACGTGATCGCCGGACACCGCGGATGGATCGGCGCCGACGCCCGCACCCGCCTCGCCGAGGCCGAGCGCGTGCGCATCGACCTCGACCAATTCCTCGGCTCGTCGGCGGCGACCGTCGCCGTCATCGGCGAAGACCACCGCGAGCAGGCCATGGCCATGGCCCGCCGTGCCGCCTCCCTCGCGGGCGAGGCGCTGCAGCTCGCGAAGCGCGACATCGACTCGTCGCGCCCGCCGCAGGGCCCCGACCAGTGGGGCGGCGGCTACGGCGGCGGTCGCCGCGGCGGCGGCAACGACCTCATGGGCGGCATCCTCGGCGGGCTCGTCATCGGCAGCGTGCTCGACGGCATCTTCGACTGACGCGCGAGCGCCGCGGTCAGGGTGCCGGGTCTGGCGCCCCCACGCGCCCGCGGTACGGCACCGGCCCGAGCGTCGTGACATCCATGGGCCGTGCCGGCTCGCCGACGAGGTAGAGCCCGTCGTCGGCGGCGAAGAACACCGGGGCGTCGGCGAACTCGAGGTCGGCGGGCAGCGGCTTCTTGTCGGTCCACGCGAAGAACGCGCGGCCGAACTCGTCGCGGTCCTTGCGGCCGTAGATGCTGAGGTCGCCGGCCGTGAGGGGGCTGAGGATGCACCAGTGCACGCCGTCCTCGACCCAGTAGGCGCGGTCGGAGAGCAGCACCGACTGGCGGTCGGGCTCGGCGAACACGCGGTCCCAGAAGTCGGCGGGGGTGTCGAGGCCGTGCACGAGCGCCATCAGGTCGTGGGCGTGCCAGGCGGTGCTGGGCGCGACATCCGCCTCGTTGTGCCATCCGGTGGCCGACGCGAAGTAGCCGGCGGGGGTCTGGTACGCGGCGTAGGTCTCGAGCACGCGCGCGCGGAACTCGGCGAGCTCGGCATCGGGCCCGTCGGCGAGCACCTCGTCGATGCCGCGCAGCGACAGCCCCATGCCCGCGATGAGCATGGGCGTCGTCGACAGGTGGCGCACGTCGCCGTCGAGGTACCAGTAGCGGTGGTAGCGGGTGAGGCCGCGGTCGTCGATCCAGGCCGAGCGGGCGACGTGGCGGCAGATCGCGCGCGCCTCCTCGAGGAAGTCGGGTCGGCCGTAGCGCCGGGCGGCGAGCGCGAGCGGCACGATCATGAGCCCGTAGTACTCGGCCGGCTCGAGAATGCCGCCGCGTTCGCGATCGGCCGCGACGCGGAAGGTGCCGACCGACTCGGCGTCGGGCACGCCGCGCACCGAGCTCAGGCGGATGAGGGTCTCGAGGTCGTCGACGATCTCGTCGACGTAGCGGTCGTCGCCCGAGAGCTCGGTGTAGCGCAGCTTCACCCAGACGCGGGCGTACTCCTGGTTGCACGTGCCCTCGAACGACGGGCGGCCGCCGCCGTAGACGACGCACGCGTCGAGGTTCGCGCGCACGGCGGCGAAGACCTCCTCGCGCTCGTCGGCCTCGAGCAGGTGCCCGGCGTGCACGAGTCCTTCGAGCAGTCCGATGCTGCCCGCCATGTTGTGGATGAGCCCGGATGTCGCGGACTCGCCGACCTGGAAGCCGATGTGCTTGTACTGGCCGTCGGCCTGCACGGTGCGGGCCTGGAAGCGCACCATGCGCCGCCAGAGCTCGAGGCCGCGCGGGTCGGGCCGGCGCCCGAGCGCCTCGCCGAACGCCGCGGTCGCGGGTGCCGAGAAGGCCTGGTGCCCGCTCGTGAAGTCGATGAAGGTGGCCGGGTTGGTGCCCCACACGCTGTGGTTGTGGAAGCCCCTGATCTGGCCGCCGTCACCGACCCACGAGCGCATCCAGCGCGCGAGCGCGGCGACATCCGGCTGCCGATCGTGGCCGATGGGGGTCGCGTCGTCGGCTGCATCGGGCAGGGCGACGGATGCCGCGGCTTCGGTCATTTCGCTGATTCCGTTCAGGTGCGGGCGGCCCAGAGCAGGCCGCGTTCGATCATGGCGGCCGTCTGCGGCACGTCGAAGTCCTCGACGCGGTGGCCGAGCGTGCAGACGAACACGCGGCCGTCGCCCCAGCGGCGGGTCCAGGTGACGGGCATCTCGACGGGGCCGTTGCCGTCGGAGTCGGCGGGGAACACGCTCGTCGCGAGCACGGTGTTCCACGCGTCGGAGAACACCCAGTACTGCTCGGTGGTCACGTCGAAGTCGTCGAGGCCCGCGATGAGCTCGCCGTCGCGGGCGGGCTCGTCGCCGAGGTGCACGGTGTAGTCCTGGAACCCCTCGGGGTGGTACAGGAAGCGCCCGCCGACCATGCGCAGGTACGCGGCGTTGGCGACGTTCGTGCCGATCACGCCGCCGTGCCATCCGGCGAAGCCGGTGCCCGCGCGGACCGCCGCGACCAGGTTGGCCTCCTGCTCGAGGGTGAGCGCGCCGCCCGACCAGCAGTGCACGACGAGGTCGAAGCCGGCAACGGCCGACGCGTCGTCGTAGACCGCGAGGTCTTCGGCGACGGTCACCTCGAAGCCATCGGCGAGGAGCACCGGGATGAACCGCTCGGTCGCCCCGATGGGGTGGTGGCCCTCCCATCCGCCGCGCACGACCAGGGCGCGACGCGTGGCCGGGCCTGCGTTCGGGGTGCGCGTCGCCGTGGCATCCGTGCCGGTCATGCGAGGTCCTCTCGGTGGGCGAACGGCCGTCCGTCGACGAACCGCCGCACCTCGTCGAGCGCGGACGCGCCCATGCGGTACAGCTCGGTGCCCATCGACCCGGCGAGGTGCGGTGTGAGCACGGTGTTCGGCGTCGACCACAGCGGGTGGTCGTGGGGGAGCGGCTCGGGGGTCGTGACGTCGAGGATGGCGCGGATGCGCCCCGACCGGAGTTCGCGCACGAGCGCGTCTTGATCGACGACCTCGCCGCGGGCGGTGTTCAGCAGCGTCGCCCCGTCGCGCATCGAGGCGAGCAGCGCCGCGTCGATCTGGCCCACCGTGGCGGGCGTGACCGCCTGGTGCAGCGACACGACGTCGGCGGTGGAGACGACCTCGGCGAGGGTGCCCATGCGCACGCCGAGTTCGGCGGCGCGGTCGGGCGTGAGCGAGGGGGAGTACACGACGACGTCGAGGTCGAAGGGGCGCAGCAGCTCGATGAGCACCTGTGCGATCTGCGAGAGGCCGACGATGCCCACGACCTTGCGGTAGTTGCCGACGTCGGTGAGTTCGACGGCGCGGTCGGGCATGCGTCGCACGTCGCGGTAGCGCTGCTCGGCGAACGGGGCGTCCTTGCCGGCGAGCAGGATCATGGCGAGCGCGAACTCGGCGACGGGCACGGCGTTCGCCGCGCGGGCATTCGAGGCCACGAGCCCGCGCGCGGCCCAGGCGGCGGGATCGTCGAGGCAGGTGGCGGCCACGCCGCCGAGGTACACGACCCCGCGCAGGTTCGGCGCGTCGGCGACCCCGATGCGCGGGGCGCCCCAGCCGGCGATGAGCAGTTCGGCGTCGGCGAGGGCGGTTCGCGCCGCGCGGGCTGCGTCGCCGCCGCCTTCGCCGCCGGCGTCGGATCCTACGTCGCCGCCAGCGCCGTCACCGCCGCCAGCGCCCTCGTCCTCGAGCGAGGTGATCACGAGGTCGGTGTCGACGTCGACCGCCTCCCTGAGGTCGGCGAGCATCTGCGGGGTGAAGAGCTGCGCGAGCAGCGACTTCGGGCTCATCGCGATGACGGCTGCACGGCTCAAGCGGGGCTCCTGATTCGAGTGGATCGGGGTTGAGCTGCGTGGCCGGGCGTCGATCGCGGCGGTGCAGCACGACAAACATAAGATATCAGACCAATTTGGGAAAGCGCTTGCCTGATGTCACACATCATACGTACGCTGCACTGGTCAGATGTTCCAGCGCACTCGCCCATCGAGCCCGAAACACTGCGAACGGCCGATCGAGGGGTGCGACGGCAAACGAGGAGAATCTCGATGAAGAGAACAGCATCCAGCAGGCCGCGCAGCGCGTGGCCGGGCCTGGCGATCGTCACCGTCGCGGTGACCGCCGCCGCGGTCTGCGTCGCCCCATCGGCGTGGGCCGCGACATCCGTGCCGGTGACCGGGGCCGTGTCGGCCACGGCCGGCGCGGGTGACGTGGCCGGCGCGAGTGACGCGACCGCGGCCGACGGCCCGGTCGTCTTCGTGTCGCCCGACGGCGACGACGCGAACGACGGAAGCGAGTCGGCGCCGTTCGCCACGATCACCGCGGCGCGCGACGCCCTCGCGGGCCGCACGAGCGAGGCCTCCCCGGGCACCGTGTGGATCCGCGGCGGCCAGTACGTGCTCGACGGCGGTATCTCGCTCGCAGGCGAGGCGAACTCGTGGGTCACGTACGCGGCCTACCGCGGTGAAGACGTGCAGATCACGGGCTCGCACGAGCTGCCGACCGACGGCTGGCGCAAGCTCGCCGACCTCGGTGCCGACGAGCTCGCCGAGCCGCGCTTCTCGTCGAACACGCGCATCGCCTCGCCCGAGGCGCGCGACGACGTGTGGGTGTACGACCTCGGCGCCGCAGGGGTCGACCCAGGAACCCTGTACAAGAACGGGTTCAACTGGATGCAGCAGCCCTTCGCCCCCGAGCTCGCGGTCGACGGGCAGATCGAGGAGCTCGCGCAGTTCCCGAACCCCGACGACTGCACGACCTCGTCGGTCGACTGCCACCTCATGGGCAGCGGCAGCAAGTGGGGCGCCACGGCGACGAGCCCGAAGGACCTCACCCAGGTCGACCTGCTCGGGCGGTTCGGCGTCGAGAACGACTGGCAGTCGAGCGGCACTTCGCCCCGCGCCCAGTTCGAGGACAAGAAGCAGCAGCTGCCAGAGGGCGAGTCGCGCGACACCTGGAGTCAGGAGGACCTGCGCACCATGACGCCGTCGATCTTCACGGTCGGCGGCCGCGCGCGCGAGGGCGACCGCTATCAGTCGTGGGCGCCCGAGGCGGTGCCGACGGTCGTCGACAAGGGCACTCGCGGCTTCGGCAAGTACACAGACATCCCGGTGCAGGCCGACCCGCAGTGGATCGACGACATCGACAACACCAAGTACGAGACCGAGGGCTGGCTCACCGGCTACCTCGGCAACAACTACGCCAACGAGATGGTGCGCATGCTCTCGTGGAGCGGTGACACGCTCTATACGAAGTACGCGTCGATGTACATCCCGGTCGACGGCTACACGCGGGTCAAGGCGAGCAACGTGCTCTCCGAGCTCGACACCGCGGGCGAGTACTACATCGACCGCTACCACGACAACGACGTGCTCTACTACCTGCCCGAGGGCGGCACCGTCGAGGGCAAGCAGGTCACGCTCTCGGCGTTCGACCAGAACTTCTTCCACCTCGAGGGCACGACGGGCGTCGTGCTGCGCGACCTGCACCTGGCGAACTCGCTCGTGAGCGGCATCCAGCTGCTCGACGCGGAGCGCACGCTCATCGACGGCGTCGAGATCTCGAACGTGAGCATGGACGCCATCCGCATCGGCGAGACATCCGAATCGATCACCGCCCTGCCCGACTACGAGACGACCCGCGGCGGACACGACAACGTCGTGCGCAACTCGTACCTGCACGACCTCGGCGGCGGCGGCGTGCTGCTCGGCGGCGGTGACCGTGCGACGCTCGAACGCGGCGACAACGTCGCGCACCACAACACCATCACGCGCTTCTCGAAGCTCGCGACCTACACGCCCGCGGGCTACCTCTACGGCGTCGGCAACTCGTTCGAGTACAACGACGTGTCGGATGCCCCGCACATGGCCGTGCAGATCATGGGCAACGACATGCGGGTGAACCACAACGCCTTCCGCGACCTCGTGAAGAACGCGGGCGACCAGGGCGTCGTCTACACCGGACGCGACTACACGTACCTCGGAAACGAGATCGCGTACAACCTGTTCGACGGCATCGGCGGCAAGAACGACGCGTTCTACATGGACGACGGCGTCTCGGGCATGCGGTTCCACCACAACGTGGTGAAGGACGCGCACTCGGGCGTGTTCTTCCAGTCGGGCCACAGCAACACCGCCAACGACAACGTCTTCATCGACGTCGCCCAGACCGGTCACGACCAGCAGTACTCGAGCAAGGGCGAGAAGGGCCTGCCGGTCTCGAACGCCTGGGTCGTGCAGAGCCGCTTCAACACGTTCCTCGACGTGCGCGAGGGCGAGAAGTACACGGCCACCCCCGAGACCGTCGCGACGTGGAAGGACCACTACACGTCGGGCGAGTTCGAGTACACGGATGGCACGCCCATCGCGTTCCCCGAGATCGACGACTGGTACGTGCCGCGCGTGACCGCGACGGGCGAGGACTGCAAGGCCGCGCACTACGCGACCGATGCGACCAACGGATGCTCCCGCGCCACCGTGTGGGAGAACCCCGACTCGCTCTACGTGCCCGCCCGCAACCAGCTCGACCACTCCGTCATCATCGGCGGCGGCGAGTTCAAGGGCAGCACGATCAACTTCGCGAACCCGGCGTCGGCGCAGTCGCTCGCACGGTGGAGCGACAAGATCAACACCAACCTCGTGAAGCCCGCCTCGGTCGAGGCCGCGGGGCTCGACCTCACCACGCTGAAGTTCTCGGCCGGGGGAGACGTCGCCGAGGCATTCGGTGCCGAGTGGGTCGACGAGTGGAACTCGCTCGTGTCGATCGACGGCGCCGGGCAGCCCGAGCGCGGCGACGCGGGCGAGCTGTGGGCCCAGGTCGACCGGGCGCGTGCGCTGCTCGCCGAGCTGTCGGGCGACGACGCGACCTCGCTGGCTGATGCGCTCGCATCGGCGGTTACCGTGGCCGACGCGACGGATTCCGACCAGGGCGCGCTCGACGACGCCGAGGCGGCGCTCGCCGAGCTCGTCGACGAGCTGACGCCGCCCGCGCCGGGCGTCGCCGTGCTGAGCGACGACAACGCGAACGACGGCCTCAGGGGCGGCTCGTTCACGATCACCGCGAACCTGTGGTGGGGTCAGAACGGCACCTCGTTCCGGCTGTTCGAGAACGGCGAGCTCGTGAAAGAGGTCGCGCTGACGAACGCCACGCCCGCCGCCCAGCGCGTCGACGTGCCGATCGCAGACCGGCCGAACGGCGAGTACACCTACACGTGCGAGCTCGTGAACGCGGGCGGTGCGACGCCGTGCCGCGAACTCGTCGTGAAGGTCGACGCCGCGTCGCCCGCGAAGCCCGTGCTCTCGCACGACAACTGGGACGGCGACGGGGCGTACACCGTCACGGCGAACCTCTGGTGGGGCACGAACGCCACCACCTGGTCGCTGGCCGAAGACGGCGTCGAGATCGCCACGGGCGAGATCACCTCCGCGACGCCGGCCGCCCAGCGCGTGGCGGTGCCCGTGAGCGACCGCTCCGCGGGCACGCGCACGTACGTCATCACGTTCGCGAACGCCCTCGGGCAGACCGCGAGCGCGCCGATGACGGTGACCGTGCGCTGATCCAGCCCTGCCGATGACCGATCGGGGCGTCGCCGAGTCCGGCGGCGCCCCGATTCGCGTGCGGATGCGGCATCCGTTCCCTTGCAGCTTCGGTGCGGATGCCGCGGCCGCCGTCTTGCGAAGGCCGGTCGGCTGCGGCATCCGCTCGTCTTCGAATTCGTGCGGATGCGACATCCGCTCGCCTGCTGCATCCGCTCGTCCGCCCGCGGTCGTCGCATCCGGCTCGATGGCCGACAATGGAATGACATGTGACGAATCGCTACATAGTATGTATGATGTATCGCGGAAAGCCCTTTCCCAACCCGGATCACCCTCGTGCCGCGCAAGAGGGTTTCGACAAGGAGACAACGATGTCTGTTCCCTCACGACGACGAGCCGCTTGGCTGACCGCGCTGACCGCCGTGCCGCTGCTCGCGCTGACGGCCTGCTCCTCGGGCGGCTCCGGCTCGGCTTCGACCGACGGCGAGGTGGGCGGCGAGCTCCGCATGCTCGTCAACATCACCGACAACCTCACGCAAGACAAGTGGGACGCCCTCGTCGCCCCCTTCGAGGAGAAGACCGGCGTCGACGTCAAGATCGAGGGCCCCACGGGCCAGTCGGTCGCCGAGTCGTTCCCGTCGCTGCTCGCCGCGGGCACCGCGCCCGACGTGATCGAGTCGATCTTCCCGACGGCCGACACGGCCCCCGAGATCCTCGATCTCACCGACCAGCCCTGGGTCGCCGACACCCCCATGGTCGACACCTACTCGACCGACGGCATGACGAACGTCGTCGGCGTCGGCACGCAGGCGCAGTCGGTGCTCTACTACAACAAGGACCTCTTCGCCGCGGCCGGCATCACCGAGACGCCGACCACGTGGGACGAGTTCGACGCCGCCCTCAAGGCGCTCGCCGACTCGGGCGTGAAGACGCCCATCGCGTTCGCGGGCGACTGGGCGACGGGCGTGCAGTCGCAGCAGATCTGGCACCCGCAGCAGAACCTCACGACGCCCGAGTGGCAGGCCGCGGTGGCCGCGGGCGACAGCAGCCTCGGCGAGCAGTTCGAGCCGCTGTTCGAGCACATCACCGACTGGGTCGACGCCAGGTACTCGACGGCCGACGACGTCGCCACCGACTCGGGCACGCAGGAGGCGAACTTCATCGCCGGCACCGTCGGCATCTACCCGATGGGCTCGTGGTTCACGACCACGCTGAAGAACTCGCCGCCCGAGTTCGAGGTCGGCGTCTTCTCGCCGCCGGTCGACGAGTCGGCCGACTACCCCGGCCCCATGGGCGCCACGCTCGCGTTCCCGTACATGGTGTGGAACGGCTCGAAGAACGTCGCCTCCGCCACGGCGCTCGTCGAGTACCTCGCCACCGACCCCGACGCGATCGCGCTGCAGGCCGAGATGGACTCGTTCAGCCGCCCCGGCATGGATGTCTCGACCGACGAGTACGCCTCGCTGGTGCAGGGCCTGGTCGACGAGGCGCCCTCGCTCGTCGTGCCCGGCAACCAGACGGTCGGCGACCTCGCCCTCCCGGTCGCCGGATTCAACGCCAAGTTCACCGAGCTCGTGCAGGGCCTCTGGCAGGGCAAGACCCCCGCCGAGACCGCCGACGCCCTGTCGGCCTGGTACGACGCGGAGAAGACCGAGTAACCATGTCGGGCATCGACACCACACGGGAACGGGCCGCTCGTCTCGACGACGGGCGCCCGGGCGCGGCCGGCGACGGCGGTGCGGCTTCAGCCGACACCGCCGTCGCGGCGGTCGCGGCCGCCCGCGCCGGATGGGCCGCCGGGTCGCAGGCCTCGCCGACGCAGGCCATGGCGGCACGGCCGTCGGGCTCGCGCCCAGGCTCGGAGGCACGCGCTGCCCGCCCCGGCCGCCGTCGCGGTCGCCGCCGCGCGGCCTGGCTCGACGCTGCACTGACCGCCCCGGCGCTCATCGTGTACGTGGGCCTCATGGTCATCCCGGTGGGGTTCGCGGTCTACTACTCGTTCACCCGGTACAACGGCATTCCGTCGCAGGCGCCGCAGTGGATCGGGCTCGACAACTACACCCGCATCTTCGAAGACCCCGCCGGCGAGATGCACTCGGCGATCTGGGTGACCGTGCTGATCGCGGTGGTCGGGTCGTTCCTGGTGAACGGCATCGCCCTCGGGCTCGCGCTGCTGCTGCAGCGCACCACGAAGTTCAACAGCTTCGGCCGGGCGGTCATGTTCTACCCGCACGTGCTGTCGGCCCTGATCGTCGGATTCCTCTGGCAGGCGCTGCTCGGCCCGCAGGGTGCGATCAACTCGCTGCTCGAGCAGTGGCAGGGCGGTCGCCTGCCGTTCCTCTCCGACCCGACGTGGGCGCTGTGGACGCTCATCGGGGTGATCGTTTGGGCCCAGTTCGGCGTGCAGCTCGTGCTGTACATCGCCGGGCTCCAGGCCGTGTCGCCCGAGCTGCAGGAGGCCGCGCGCATCGACGGCGCCAACAAGCGCCAGGTGTTCGCGAACGTCACGTGGCCGGCGCTCGCGCCGACGGTGACGATCACGATCATCACCTCGATCCTGTCGCTGCTCAAGGCGTACGAGGTCGTGCTGGGGCTCACGAACGGCGGCCCTGGCGATGCGACGCAGACCTGGGCCTACGAGATCCTCGCGGTGTCGTTCGCGAACAACAAGGTCGGCCTCGCGTGCGCCCAGGCGGTGCTGCTGATCATCGCCGCCGGCATCCTCTCGTTCTCCATCATCGTCATGCGCCGCAAGGCCGAGTCCGGGGCGGAGGCCGCCTGATGAAACGCGCCGAGAAGATCTCGACGGTCACGCGCGTCGTGTTCCTGTCGCTGCTGTCGCTCGTGATGCTCGTGCCGATGTACATCATGGTCGTCAACGCGTTCAAGCCGCAGCAGGAGATCCTGCTGTCGCCGCTCGGCATCGACCTGTCGACGGCGTCGACGAAGTACCTCGAGGCCGCGTGGAACAGCACGCAGTTCCCGATCGTCGAGGGCTACGCGTTCACCATCCTGCTGGTCGTGCTGTGCAACCTCGTCGCGATCGGGTTCTCGATCCCGGCGGCGTACGTGATCGCCCGCACGCCCGGGTGGGTGTTCGCCGCCATCCTGATGTTCTTCGTGGCCGGCATGTTCATTCCGGCGCAGATCATCGTGGTTCCGGCGATCTTCGTGCTGAAGGCCGTCGGCCTCATGGGCACGGTGCCGGGCCTGGTGCTCTTCATGTCGGCGTCGATGATCCCGTTCACGCTCTTCATGTTCAGCGGCTACATCCGGATGCTGCCGCGAACGCTCGACGAAGCGGCATCCATCGACGGCGCAGGCCGCCTGCGGGTGATCTTCACGATCATCTTCCCGCTCATGAAGCCCATCGTCGCGACGGCGTTCATTCTGAACACGTTGAGCGCGTGGAACGACTTCGTGAGCCCGCAGCTCATCCTCGGGCCGGGGTCGTCGGCGAAGACCATCACGACGGGCGTGTACGCGGCGGTGTCGTCGTACTCGACGAACTACGAGATCGTGTTCCCGACCCTGCTGCTCGCGGTGCTGCCCATTCTCGTGATCTTCATCCTGACGCAGAAGTTCATCATGGGCGGCCTCGCGGCGGGCGCCGTGAAGGGCTGACCTCCAGAGCGTCGAGCCGACCGGAAGGGTTCGCGTCGAACGCGACGCAGCCTGCTCAGGGGCGGGCCGGTCGAGTGCTCGGCAGAAAACGGCGTGGGCCGGACGTGACGGATGTCGCGGGCCGGCCCTCGTCGTGCGTGGCGGGTCATGCGGGGCGCGTGACGACGTCCGTGCTGAGCCACCCCTCGACGACCTCGACGAACTCAGCGGGCCGCGCGGCGTGCACGTTGTGGCCCGCGGCGATCGTCACGAGTTCGCACTCGGGAATCAGGCCCGACATCTCGACCAGCAGCTCTTGCGGCACGTGGCTGGTCGGCCCGCCGGCGACGACCAACGTCGGAGCCGTGATGTCGGCGAGCGGCGGCCACCACCGCCGGCTCGGGTCGTTCACTCGCGGGCCGATCGCCGTCACGACCTCCCAATCGAAGCCGAGCGGTCCGTCGGGGCGCGTGGGAGTCGTGCGGTCGCGCGGATACGGCGGGCATGAGTCCTCGATCACGAGCCGCGCGATCCGCCCGGGCTCGGCCTCGGCGATCAGCAGGGCGACGGTGCCGCCCATCGAGTGGCCGATGAGCGTGATGTCGGCGAGGCCGAGGGCGTCGAGCACGCCGATGACATCGTCGCGCATGAGCTCGAACGTGTACTCGCCGGGCCAGTCGCTGCGTCCGTGCCCGCGCAGGTCGATCGCCACGACGCGGTGCGACCTCGCGAAATGCTCGGCGACCACGGCCCAGTCGTCGGCACGGTCGCCGAGCGCGTGCAGCAGCACCATCGCCGGCGCATCCGTCTCTCCTGCGATCTGCACGGCGATGCGGATGCCGCTGCTCACGTCGACGACCTGGTGCTCCATCCCCTCAGGCTACGGGTGCGCCGGTCGTGATCGACCGTGGTGCCGTCAGGCGGATTCGTTGCCTCGGGCCGAGGCCTCGGCATCCTGAACCGTCCCGTAGCGACACCGGGCCGGCGAACGTAGGATCGACGCGTGGCCGGGTTCATGGTCAGGCGTCGGCGCGACGCGCACGAACTCCAAGCCCACGATGCCGAACTGGCGAAGCGGGCTGCGTCAGCCCTGCTCGCGGTCGACGAGGGCCTCCGCATGGCATGCGACGAGATCGGCTTCGCCGAGGCCGAGCTGGGCGCCGAACCGATCGAGGCCGCTGCGTCGGTGATCGTCGTCGTGCGCCGGCACCTGAGCGACGCGTTCCGCCTGAACCGGCTCAACCACGACGCGATGCCCGGCACGCTCGACGAGGTGCGGGCGCGTTACGTGCTCATCGTGCGGGAGTGCGAGTGGGCCGAGCACGTGCTGGGTGCGCTGACTGCGACGATCGCCGACCTGGTCGCTCGGGTGCGACAGACCCCCGTCGTGACCCCGCAGAGCCGAACGGATGCCGCCGGCTCCCCGCCGACGTTCGTCATCGCCGACACGCAGGCGCACCTCATTCGGCTGCACGCGGCTCGATCGGTGCTGGATGCCGCGACGACCGCGGCTCGTCAGGCCGCCTCGGGTGCGGCGGCGGCGGGGCTGGCGCGATCGATGCGATCGATGCGCTCGCGACCGTCGGCCGTGAACCCCCTGCACCGCGTGCTCGAGCGTGCGGACCGATCACTCGACGCTGCCCGCGAAGCCGTGGCCGGCCATCGCGGCCGGATCGGCGCCGAGGCGCTCACCCGCCTCGCGGAGGCCGAGCACGTGCGCATCGACCTCCGCCATTGCCTGGGTGGCGCCCAATCGGCCGGATCGTCCGTGTCGGAGCAGCACCGAACGCTGGCCGCGGCGATGGCCGGCAGCATCGTCGCCCTCGCGGGCGAAGCGCTGCTTCTCGCACGGCGAGACATCGACGCGTCGCGCCGACTCCCTGCGGGGTGAGGCGCTGACCGCGGGCGGGCAAATGCCCGGCCGTGCTTGCGAACCGTGGTTGCGGCGACGGTTGCATGCCGTGATCGCGGGCCGCGCCGGATCGCGGCGCGCTGCTGTTCGGCGGTGACGCGGCGGGAGTACGCTCACGCGCAACATCCGATGCAATGGCGCGTCGGATCGACGAGCGCGGCCCGGCCGCGGCGAGGAGGCGGAGATGGTCCCCGAGATCAACTACTGGGCGGTGCTGCTGGCGACCCTGTCGAGCATGGTCGTCGGGTCGATCTGGTACGCCCGCGGCGTGTTCGGTGCCCGCTGGGCCAAGCTCGCCAACGTCGACATGGACCGCCCCGGCGCGAGCGCCGTCGGCCCCATAATCGTCACCGTGCTCGTCAGCTTCGTGACCGCCTGGGTGCTCGCCGGCGCCACGACCATCGCCTGGCACTTCTACGGCGGCAGCTACCTCGGCTCGGCGCTGTTCACCGCTGTCATCCTCTGGGCCGGACTCACCGCCGCCCGTTTCATCACCCACGACGCCTTCGAGGGACGACCGTCGTCGCTGACGATCATGAACATCGCGCACGAGCTCGTGACGCTCGTAGTGATGGGATTGATCATCGGGGTGTGGCCGCCGGCGGGGACTGTGTCGTGACATTGTCTCGTGCCCCGTTCGGGGGTAGTCATTCGAGAATGTGACGTGCGCCGAACTGTATAGGTTCGATGGTGCCGTTCAGTGTGCGCCTGGCGGTTCGCGATGACGCTCCGAACACTGAGGAATCGAACACCATGGATCGTGAAGAACTCGCCAGATTGCGTTCCGTCATGGGCGAGCTCTCGTCGTGGACGACGCGCACGGCGGACTTGTGGAATCACCGTCGTTCTGTCATTCACTCTGCCGAACAATCAACGGATTCGATCCGGGCCGCGGCAGTACCGGTCGACCGCGATGGGCGTCGACAGTGGACGGTCATCCCCCTCCGCGCGGGCGACGCGACGTATCTCGGTCATATTGCTCGGGCGCAGGCACTTCCCGGCATGAGCCAGGATGAGATGCGGACACTCGACCAGCTGAGGACACCCGTACTCGAGGCTCTCTCGACAGTGAAAGCACTATTCGGCGTTCGGAGGATGTTCGCCGGGCAGCAGGCCAAAGCATCTGCAGAGGCCTCGGCGAAGTACCTTTCCGAGTTTTGGGCGTGGGCCCATCAAGCAGACGTTCCGCACCTGCTCGAGCGGCTCGATGACCGCGCGGTGAAGCCTTATCCAGTGGATCCATCTTCGGCTCTCCTCGAAAGCGTTGGCCTCGCCGCTCGGATCCATGGCGACAAGCAGATGCTGCCACCGACTGTTCTGGATGGCCTCGGCGAGGCGATCCAGCTCATCGACCGTACAGTCGCCACCGAGTCGGAGGCCCGGACCCAAGCGCTTCGTGCAGGAACGGCTCTTCGACAGGACGAGGCCAATCACATGGTCGCCGAAATGTCGGTGGATCGCATCAAGGAAGCGACTCGTGAGCGGATTCGGCTCACCCCGCTGACCGACGCCGGCATTCGAACGGTGCGCGATGTGCTCGCTCACGCGGCTCAACTCTCGAACCTGCCTGGAATCGGCCCGACGACCGCGCAGCGAATCGTGGGCGCGGCGAACACCATCTGGCAGGCGACGTTCGATGAGATGCCGGTTCGCATCGACGTGATTTCCCCGAGTGCCTGGACCCGAGAACTCGTCGGGCGACTCGCAGCATGGGATGCCACTCGCCGGACGATCCGAGCGACCGATGATCTGGCTTGGGCGCAATCACTCGCGCATGTGGGTCGAATCCAACAGCACAACCTCGTGAGTCTCATGCTGATCGAGGAGAACGCGGACCGCATTGCACTCGAGCGCGCCATCGACGCGGTAAGACAACGGGCGAGGTCGATCTCAGGTTCAGGAGCACCGGGGAGTCCGCCCGACCCCTGGCAGGACTTCCTGTCCCGGCCGGCGGACTACTTCGCCATGCTGCACGAACTCGGCTTCGTCGTCGAGGACGAAGATGCCGTGGCGGGCGGTCTTCCCGACGAGATCGTCGTGGCCGTCCGCGAATTCGAGCTGGTAACGGATCACCTCACGGCATCGCTGCGCGGATATCAGAACTTCGGCGCTCGATTCGCACTCGTCCAGCGCAAAGTGGTCATCGGGGACGAGATGGGCCTGGGAAAGACGGTCGAGGCCCTGGCCGTGTTCGCACATCTCCGAGCGAAGGGCGCGCATCATGGCATCGTCGTCTGCCCCGCTGCGGTCGTCACGAACTGGACGCGTGAGATCGCGACGAAATCGACCCTGCGCGGCCATCGACTTCACGGCCCGGGGCGTGATGCTGCGGTGCGCGCGTGGATCGCGCACGGCGGTGTGGCCGTGACGACGTACGAGTCGCTGGCCTGGTTGGAATCACATCTCGGTTCCGTCCAGGAGCTGGGGTGCGCCGTCTTCGACGAGGCGCACTACATCAAGAATCCGGGTGCGCTCCGTTCTCGACGGAGCCAGGAGATCATCGCGCGAGCCGAGCGCGCGATTCTGCTTACCGGTACCCCCCTGGAGAATCGGGTCGAGGAGTTCCGTAACCTGGTGAGCTACATTCGGCCGGACCTCCTGGTCGACGCGACGGATCTGCGCCCTCGGTTGTTCCGACAGCAGGTCGCTCCCGCATACCTCCGGCGCAACCAGGAGGACGTGCTGACGGAGCTCCCGGAGCTCGTCGAGGTCGACGAATGGTTGCCGATGTCGAGGAGCGACGGTGCGGCGTATCGAGATGCCGTTTTCGTCGGCAATTTCCAGGCGATGCGCCAGGCCGCGATGTCGACCGGCTCCGAATCGGAGAAGCTGAGCAGATTGGTCGAGATCGTTCAGGAAGCCGAGGACAACAACCGCAAGGTGATCGTCTTCTCCAACTTCCTCAACGTCCTGCAGACGGTCGCCGCTGCTCTTCCCGGCCGCGTCATCGGGCCGCTCACCGGCAGCGTCCCAGCAGAACAGCGTCAGCGCCTGGTCGACGACTTCTCGTCTGCGAAGCATGGTGCAGTTCTGGTCGCGCAGATCATCGCCGGCGGCGTCGGACTCAACATTCAGGCTGCCTCCGTCGTGGTGATCTGCGAACCGCAGCTCAAGCCCACGATCGAGTGGCAGGCGATCGCGCGCGCTCATCGAATGGGGCAGCTGGATTCCGTTCAGGTGCATCGGCTGTTGTCGGAGGAAGGCGTCGATGCTCGCGTGACCCAGATTCTCGCGAAGAAGAAGGAACTGTTCGCGGAATTCGCCAAGGTCAGTGAAATGGCGGATGCCGCGCCGGAGGCGTTCGACGTTTCGGAAGCGGACCTCGTCAAGGAGGTTCTGGAAGCGGAGCGGCAGCGGCTGTTCGCTGGCCAGTTCGGACCCGGTGCTTGATCGTGCCGCGCGTGCAGATGCCGTGCCTCAGCCGGGCAGTACCAGAGCCACAGCCGTGAGACGTGGCGCGATCGGCGACATGGTCAGCTGCAGATCGAGCAGTGAGAGACGGCGCACGCGTCGTTGAGCGAGCTCCTCCGCACGTCGCCGCAGCGTTTCGCCCGAGACGCGGACGTGTCGTCCGATGCTCGCGTTCGAATCGGCATCGGTCGCAGCACGTGCCAGCCGCTCGATCTCGCGGCTCAGGCGATCCACGACGCGTGTGCGGATACGTTCGTATTCGAGCCGCCGCTGGTCGACTACTCGGGCCGTGGCACGAGGGAGTTCGTGCTCGACGATCCAGGACAGTCCTTCGCGTTCTCGCTGGGCCACCCAGCTCGGCGGGGCTCCGGAACCTGATGACGCGGGCACGAGCTCGCGGAACGGCGACGGCCCGGCAGTTCTCACGTAAGACTCGCCCACGAACCAGTATCGGAACTGCTTCGCTACGGTCGCACCTGTCGCGTCTCGGACTTCATCGAGCACACCCATGAGCAGCGCCGGAGCAGACAATGCGGATGATGCGAACGTGGCTCCGCGATCGAGCAGAGGGCCGTAACGCTCGAGCGTCAGTCGCATCGTCGCGTCGAAGAGCGGATGCCCAGGTGCGACGAGATCCGATTGCAGGGCACCACCGCCGACGCTCGCCACATCGAAAGCGACGTGGCTGTAGCGCCGGGCGATCGGTGCTCCAGCGTTTCCTGCACGAATCGATGGAGGCACGTTGAGCGCGATGGGCGATTCGGTTCCGCGGGTCTCGACGGTGCCCCCGGCACGCTGGAATCCGGTGATGAACGCCTCGCGAAGGTCGTCGGGGCTGACCCGATGCTCGCTCGCCCGCTGGACTCCGTCACGGATTTCGGCGACGTCTTCGGGAACGAGCGCTTCGCTCGCGAGCGCCGCTTCATGCAACAGCTCGCGGAGGCCCGCTGAGATGCCGTCGTCGATGACTTGCTGCATTCGCGCGCGGACCGTCGGCTCCTCGCCGTATTGGATGGCTTCGCGGAGGAGTTGCGACAGCTCGAGGTTCCCCAGCGATGTACCGAGCACGTTGAAGATCTCACCGTCGTACGCTGCGCGCTGCTCGGCGATCTTCCTGAGGAGCAGGAGATAGACGTCTCCCTCGCGGGTGCCTTCGGCGACGAGGTTCCAGAGTCGGCAGACCTCGGTCTGTCCGATCCGATGGATTCGGCCGAATCGTTGTTCGATCCGGTTGGGATTCCAGGGAAGGTCGTAATTCACCATCAAGTGCGCGGCTTGCAGGTTCAGCCCTTCGCCGGCTGCATCGGTGGCGACGAGGATCTGCACACCGGGGTCGGTGGTGAACGTCTCAGTGATGCGTTTCCGCTCAGGACGCGGCAGGCCGCCGTGGATGGTCGCGACGCAGCCGGGGCGCTGGATGAGCTCGGTGATACGCCGCTCGAGGTAGTGCAACGTGTCACGATGTTCGGAGAACACGATCAGCTTCCGAGGAGGCCCCGACTCGGCAGTGAGGATCTGGCGCTCGATCACCGCTCGGAGCTCGCGCCACTTCACGTCCTTTCGAGTTTGCAGAACCCCGTGGGCGATACCTTCCAGCCGGAGGAGGTCTGCGATCTCCGTCTCCAGCTCTCTCGCTGTCTGCGCAGACGTCGCCGCATCGGCGAGCTCGCTTTCTTCGGACTCGATTCGCGAGGCGTCGAACTCGTCGGCGACCGCCGACTCATCGCTCACAAGGGCGTCGAAATGGTTCGGAGTCGCTGGCCCGACCCCGGCCAGCAGGTCCCTTCGAACTCGATCGAGTCGTTCGGCTCGCCGCTGCAACGAACGGTGGATCGCCTCGGGGCTGGAAGCGAGGCGGCGCTGCAGCACGGTCAGTGCGAAGCCGACAGTGGACCTTCTTTTGCCATCGAGTCGGTCGGCGAGATTCATGCCGTTGCGAACGTACTCGGTCACCTCGTCGTAGAGGTGCTGCTCGTCGTCGGAAAGACGGTACGAGACGGTCTCTGCGATTCGCTCGGGGAAGAGCGGTCTGCCTTCGAGCGTCAGCAGCTTCTCCTTGACCATTCGGCGCATCAGACCATCAGCGACTCCAGCGAATGCGCGCTTGTCGCCCAGCCCGGCGAAGCGATCTGCGTCGAGCAAGGAGAGGAACGTCTGGAAGTCCTCGTCCTTGCCGTTGTGAGGCGTCGCCGTCATGAGGAGGAGATGCCGCGAATGTTCGCTCAGCAACTGCCCGAGTGCGAATCGCTTCGATACCGTGAGTTCTTCGCCGAACCAGCTGGCGCTCATCCGGTGGGCTTCGTCGACGACGACGAGATCCAGGTCGGCACGCTCCACCTCGGCGAGGAGTGCGGGATTGCGGGCGACTTGATCCATGCGTGCGATGAGCAGAGGTTTGCGATCGAACACCGACCGGGCGGGCACGAGGTCCTCTGCGCCTGCGAGGATCTCGAACTCCAGGCCGAATTTCGAACCGAGCTCGTCCTGCCACTGCTCGACGAGGCCGCCTGGTGCCACGATGAGGCACGTTCGAACGTCTTCGCGCAGAATCAGTTCTTTGATGTAGAGCCCCGCCATGATGGTCTTCCCGGCGCCGGGATCGTCTGCGAGCAGGAATCGGAGGGGCGTCCGGGGGAGCATTTCGCCGTACACGGCGCGGATCTGATGCGGGAGCGGACGCACGTCGCTGGTGGCGATCGCGAGCATCGGGTCCTGCACCGGAGCCAGCACGATGCGCTGTGCCTCTGCCGCGAGGCGGAAGTCATCGGGATCCGCATCGAATGGGCGACCGGTACTCTGATGCCGAGCGACTCGTGCTTCATCCGCGCGGAAGAGCACGACCTGTCCGAGCGCTCCCGAGTCATCGCGGTATGTGACCTCGAGCGCGTTCGCGCCGTGCATCCACGCGGCGAGAATGGTGACCGGGCGCCCTGGGACGATGCCGGTCAGCCGAGCCGGCGCACTGATTTCCTCGAGTCGCATCTCAGCTCCCGTTGATTTCGATGAGTCACAACCCGCGTATGGTCGCGATGAGGGGAGAATACTTCGCCTTGAGTTCTCCATCTCGTCCGTAGCGCTTGAGCGTTTCGAAAGCGCCTTGCGGCGAGTCGTCGAGTATCTGCCCGATTGCGGGCAGCGTGAGCATCGCGTCGATGCCCGACTTCCAGATGCTCCAGGTTGCGCGAGTGATTCGACCGGCCTCGTACATGTCGGCTTCATCCTCGCAGAGCTGAACGTACGCGATCAGCGTGGCCCGATCTCGCTTCCTGAAGGTCGTCGAGTGGCTTCCGAAAGGTTCTCTGCTCCCGAGTCTGTCCATGAGCGTCCAGTACCGCTGGACGTACAAGCTCTCGAAGTCGCGATGACCTTGGCGGGTCATGAGCCAGAGCTGGAATGCGGCGAATCCTCCGCCGAGAATGACGACGACCGCGCTGATCGCGGTCAGCACATCGAGCACGCTCCCCATTCGAGAACCCTAGGCCGCGAACGCGGCGAACCTTTCAGCGAGACTGTCGCGAGAAGGCCACTCGACACGCCGCTTCGGCACCACGAGCTTCCGCCCGTGCATGTCCTGCAGCCCATGCCGCAGCATCGGCCCGTCGATCTCGTCGAGCAGGTCGCGGTCGATCCGTACCTCGTAGTCCGGTGTGATACCGAGCAGGTTGCGGTCGTACGAGGCGTGGTGGATCTTGCAGAGGGCGAGCCCGTTCGTCACCTGCGCGAGACCACCGAGTTCGGTATCGCCGATGATGTGTGCGGCGTCGAGGAGTTCCGCGTGCTTCAGGGAGCACACTGCGCAGGTCGCCTGATAGGCGCGCATGACCCTGGCCCGGAACATCGGCTGGTGCAACCGTTCGCGTACGGCGCGCTCGGCGTACCGACGCTCGTCGCCCGTCATGTTGAGCAGGTCGCCGAAGAGGCGGAATGTTTCGTCGAGCGCGAGGTGCACGCTCCGGAGTTCCGGATCGTCGTGGACGATGTACACCGGGTAGTAGGCGACGAAGTAGCCGCTTCGCACGCCGTGGAAGTACGCGAGCGGCTCGTTGTCCTCGTATGCGCGCCGGAGCTTGACGTTGTCGCCGCCGTCCTTCGATTGGTACGAGTAGCGTACGAGTCCATCCGGCCTGATCTCGTCGTCGTAGCCGTGCGACTTCGAGCTCGTCATCACGGTGAGGGTCGCGTCGAAGTCGCGCGGATTTCTGATGCCACGAGCTGTGTCGAGCAGTGGAATCCGTTCGCCCAGATACGTGTAGCCCTCGAGCTCGTCACGGCTCAGCTCGTACGCACCCGCGCCGAGCTTCTCGTCGAGCCAGCGGAACACGTCCTCCCGGATCGCACGCTGCTCCACCTCGGACCGCATCCTCATCGATTCTCCTTCCCGAGTTCTGCAGCAATCGTGTCGACGACGGTGGTCGGCGCGATGTGTTCCCAGAACCGCAGCACCCGCCACCCCGCTTCATCGAGCCGCCCGTCGGTATCCCGGTCCCGCGCGACGTTCGCCGCCAGCTTCGGCTCCCAGTAGTCCGAGTTCCGCTTCGGCTGCGTCGCGTGCTCGGGGCATCCGTGCCAGAAGCACCCATCGATGAATACCGCGATGCGCGCTCGCGTGAACACGATGTCCGCCCGCCGCCTGAGCCCCGGCACCGGTGGGAAGTCGACCCGATACCGCAGGCCGCGAGCGTGCAGCAGCTTCCGCACCGCCAACTCCGTCGTCGTGTCCCGCCGCTTGTTGGCGAGCATCGACTTCCGCGTGCCTTCCGATGTGGCCCAGGAATCAGGCATCCGGTGCCTTCGGCGGGTCGAGCGGGTACAGGTGACCCTCGGCGTACAGCGCGGCGAATCGCTGGCGGAGAGTCGACGCGAATTCAGGGTCTCGGATGACGACCCCGGTTTCGAGGTTCTTCTCGTGTGCAGCCTCGCTGAGGTTCGCGCTGGTGATGAACGCCACGCGCGAGTCGACGATGACGACCTTCGCGTGCTGGACGCCCCCATCTGGGCCGGGCCGGAATCCGAGGAAGCGGGCACCGGTGAGCTTCTCCTGAACCCAGGCCGCAGTCTTGCCGCCGTTCAGCTTCGGATCGAGGAGGACCGTCGTCTTCACCCCGCGCGCGACGGCCTTCCACAGAGCGGCCAGGTAGAGCGAGGTTGGGCTCGCTGAATAGGTCGAGGCGAAGACGTCCTCGGTCGCCTCGTCGATCAGGTGGGCGAGCGCGGCGGTCGTGTGGTCGCCATCACCGGGGAACGTCGGGCCGCTCCATACCGGCCGCAGGTCGGTCGCGTTCGCTTCGGCCGCGGCGGCGAAGCCGCGCAGAACACCCGCCAGAAGGGAGGCGCCGAGCGACGCGAAGCACTCGGCGAGAAGCGCCTGCGCCGAAGCATCCGACAGCTTCGTCGATGCCTTCAGAACGTTTCCGTCGATCTCCAGACTCGACGCCAGCTTGAGCGCCTGCGATGGCGACACGACGCGTGCCAACTGCTCCAGCGCTCCCGCCACGTCAGCTCACCGCGCCGATCTTCACATCTGCAAGCAGCGGCGCGAGCCCATGCGATCCTTCGTGCAGGTCGAGCACGAACCGTCGGTCGAGGAACCGGTTCGCGCGCTCGCACGACGTCTCCGAGAGGAAGCCGCAGAAGTGGCAAGCCGCCCCGTGCAGGAAGTCCTCCTGGTCCTTCGGCACGCGGTGGGCGCAGATCGGGTCGGACGAGCACCGTTCGGCGCGGTGCAGCGCCTCGTGCATCACTTCTTCGAGCCGCTCGGTGCGGGCTAGGTCGACGAGACCGCCGAGCGTGCCCTCGCTGTCGGGCGAGGTCGTGGTGATGAGGATGCCGGCGGCGGGTGCCCGACCGTCTTCCTCGCGCCACGCGTAGATCCGCTCCGAGAGCGACGCCGAGCCGTAGCCGCTCGACATCGCCATCTCGCGGATGAGCAGGTGCGCCAGCGTGTGCAGCGCCCAGTACCGGGGCGGCGGCATCCGATCTTCGGCGACGAGTTCGGCGGCAGTGCGACTCTGACGGCGAGCGAGGTTGCGCTCGTGTGCGGCGACGTGCGCGGCCCACACGTCGGACTCGAGCACCGATGCCTCCCACGAGGCGACGTCCGACTCGGAGAACCGGATGAACACGCCCTCGCCGCGATCCTCGGTCGCGGGCGCCCACTTGGGCTTGCCCGAGATCGCGATCGGGGCGATGCGCGCCGCGTCGTCGCCGACGCGGTCGAGCGCGTCGATCCGGGTGAAGCCGACGAACGCGTTCGCCTTCCGGATGCGGTCGACCGCGATGACCTCCTGCACGGCCGAGCCGAGCGACGGTGCCACGGGCACCGAGTGCACCTTGAACCCGTTGCGTCGGTCCTCGGCGAGGAACTCGTCGGGGTGCGTCAACGTCGCCCACTCGGGCACGAGCAGATGGTTCGGGTCGTAGCCGACCGGTCCGGCCGCGGTCGGGATCAGCGGCGGCAGGTCCCCCTTCGCGACCTGGATCGCCTCCCAGAGTTGTTCGTCGGTGACGCCGTCGAACTTCGCCACCATGTGCTCGGGTGCGAATTGCCGCCACCCGATCACAGCGGCGAGGGAGGTCAGCTTCGCCAGCTGCCCCGGGGGCAGACCCAGCACCTCATCGACAGCGTCCGCCGGCTTCGGCTCCCTCCGCGACGGCAGCAAGAGCACGCTGATCGTCGCCGGGAACCACTGGTTCGCTGCTCCCAGCAGCATGAGCCGCACCTCGCCCTGGCACGGCTTGTCGGCGGGCGCGAACGTCGGCAGGTGCGGGTGCCGGCCGCGGCACAGCGGGAGGGATGCCTCGCCGCCGGCGCGCGTGATCTCGGCGATGTTGCGCGACGACTCGCACTGCACGCACACGATCGACACCTGCGGTCCGAGGTTCGAGCGCCACTCGCGCATCCGCAACTGCGGGTTCGCGACGCACTCTTTGCGGTTGCCGTCGGCGCCGTGCACCCAGTCGTTGTACGGGAACTCGTCGAGGTGACCGTTGGTGCACGCGATCAGGTAGCGCGCGGGCACGGCGACCCGATCGCGCCCGTCGCCCTTGAAACGGCCCTTGCACTTGCGGTGCACGAACCGCGCCATGTCAGGCCGGTGCTTGCGCGTGTTCTCGAAGTCGAAGACGTTCGCCGAGACCGGCGCGAGCAGGTCGCACCCGGTGCAGCGCAGCCACTGCGGGAAGACGCGCGTCGGGATGCCGATGGGCGTCGTGTCGCCGCCGAGCTCGTCGGGCAGCCACGGCGGCTGGCGCAGCTCGCCGACCTGGCTCCCGAGCTGGCGACGCACCGCCTCGAGCAGTCGCGGCACGAGCACGAGCGGCGGCTCGCCGCCCATGCGCGCGTACGCTTTGTCCCACGCATCGATGCCCTGCGGCATGACTGCGAGGTGCGGCAGGTCGACGGTCGCGCCGATGCCCGAGGTGTAGAGCATCGCGCTCGGCCGGATCGACCCGACGCGCGCCCGGTTCTTCGGCTTCTGCGCGGTCTCGAGGAACGGGTCGGCGACATCGCCGGCCACCCCGACGGATGCCTCGACAGCGCCGTCAGCGGCAACGCCCGCGTCAGCGGCAGCCCCGGCAGCAGCATGGAGCACGGATGCCTCGGGCGTCGTCTCGTCGGTCACTTCGCGTCCTTCTTCGGGGTGAACGTCCACTTCGGCGTCGCAGTGCCGACCGGCTCGGCGAGCTTGCCGGGGAACGGCGAGACGAGCAGGTCGATCTCGGGCTGCACCTCGCGCATCGAGTTGGCGACCTGGAAGATGCGGTCGCCCTCCTCGCCGATCGTGTCCTCGGGGCTCACGAGCAGCGGCGTGACGAACTGCTTCGGCAGCGTTTTGCGCGCGTAGGTGAGCGCACCGCCCTGCGCGTCGCTGCGTTCGGTCCACTCGTCGAGCCGGAACACGAGCTTGCTCTTCGCGAGTGCAGCGGTGTGGTCGTCACCCGCCTGCGCGACACGAGCCGCGAGCTTGGAGACGAGTGCATCGAGCGCCGGCCGACGCTGCACCACTCGCCCCGCCCCGGTGGTCGTATCCGGCGAGAGCGAGGCATCCGTCGTCGCCGCGTCGATCACGCGCGCCGCCGACACGATGAGTCCGGTCAGGCCGCGCTCCATGGATGCCTCGGAGAACGGCGTCACCGACAGCGCCTCGACGTTCGCGTAGAACGTGTCGTGGTAGTGCTCGAACTGCTCGTAGTGCGCCATGTCGCGCGGGCGCGATCGGTTCGCGAGTGTGACGACGAGACCCGGTTTGGATGCCTCGCGGCCGACGCGCGACGACGCCTGGATGTACTCCGCGGTGTTCTTCGGTTGCCCGACGATGAGCATGAGTCCGAGGCGGGGCACGTCGACGCCGACCTGGAGCATGGAGGTCGCGAGGACGACGTCGAACGGCAGTTCGCGGTCGGGCAGCTTCTCGCCGGCCCGGTACTTCGCTGCGATCTCGGCGCGACCAAGTTTCGAGTCGAGCGCCGGATCGAACGGTGACGCGAGGTGCGTGAGCGTGCGGCCGATCTCCGACGACGAGATGCGCGAGGTGAGCTCGCCGAGCCGCAGCGGCGTGCGCCGACGCGGGTACCCGGTCGACTTGTCTGGATTGCTCACGCGGGTCGTGACGTCGTCTTCGAGGTACCGCCGCATGCCCGCGAGCTCGCGGGTGGCCGAGAAGTAGTCGACGAGCGTGAGGTACGGTTCGGCCGCGGCGCCGTGCGTGTCGAGCAGCTTCTGCCCGGCGAGCAGCAGGATCTCGCTGAGCCGGATCTCGGCGAGCGTGAGCCGCGCGCCGTGCAGGCACACGCCGAGGTAGAGACGCCCGGGTTCGTCGGCGAGCGGTACCTCTTTCGAGAAGAACGTGTCGCTCACGGTGAGCACCTGCGGCGGGAACACCTCGACGTCGCGCGCGTAGAGCTTCTGTACCTGGTCGCCGGCGCGGCGCACGGTCGCGGTGGACGCGATCACGAGCGGCTTCACCGGCAGAGCGGATGCCTCGTCGCCGAGCTCCCAGCTCGAGAGCACGTCGATCGCGCCCTCGAAGAGCCCGACCGCGGTGCCGAGCGCACCGGTGATGAGATGCAGCTCGTCCTGGATGACGAGGTCGGGCGGGCGGAGCCGGCCGACGGCCGTCACCTGCGTCGGCGGGTAGGCGCGCCCGTTCTTCTTCGACGCGTTGTGGTGCTCGGCGCCGCACACGCTCGCGTCGGTGTCGGCGTGCTTGTAGCCGTGCCGCGGGCAGTACTTCGAGACGTAGCCGAACAGGCTCGCGGCTTCGCCCTCGCGCGCGAGACGGGCGAACTTGTCGACAGTAGCGAGCAGGAAGGTCGGCGGATGCCGGTAGATCTCGTCGTCGACCGTGAGCACCGGCAGGCCCTCGACCGCCGAGCCGCCGGCGGCGAACGGACAGCCGGCGCGCCGGTCGCCGCAGTACACGCGGACGCGCTTCTCGACGTCGTCGGCCTCGACGTTGCTCTTGCCGTTGATCGCGGTGCCGCACCACGGGCAGTGGTCGAACTGCAGCACCGACAGCCCGTAGGCCGCGGTGCCCTCGCTCTCGCGAACGTCCTTCACCTGCTCGGCGGCCTCGGCGAACCGCTTCGGGCTGACACTCGAACCCACCCAGAGACCGATGCGGAACGGTACCGACCCCCACGTCGCGGGGTCTTCGCGGCGCACGAGCTCGGCCGCGCAGAGCAGCGTCGTCGCACGGATGAACTGCTGCGACGTGAGTAGCCGCAGCGTGTAGCGCATGAGCACCGCGACGCCGTCGCCGCCGTCGAGCAGGCCCTCGGGCGTTTGCACCTTGCCCTGCAGGCGACGGATGCCGAACGTGAACGCCGCGAGCCCGAGGTACGCCTCGGTCTTGCCACCACCGGTCGGGAAGAACAGGAGTTCTGCCCGCGGGAAGTCGGACGAGCGCCGCTTGTGCGTCGGGTCGACGACCGACGGCAGCTGCATGAGGATGAACGCGAGCTGGAACGCACGCCACGACGCGGCCTTGTCTCCCCGGGCATCGACCACGTCGACCGCCTCGGCGATCTTGAGGGACGGCTGCTCGATGCGCAGCGCGGCGACCTGCGAGCGCAGACGCTGGTCGCGCATGGTGCGGTTCATGAACCAGAAGGCCTTGCACGCCTGCTCGCTCTCGGTCAGCAGTTCGAGACCCTCGCCGAGCCGCTTCAGCGCGGCGCGACCGTCGGCGATGCCGATCTCGCCCTCGACGCGCAGGTGCTCGGGCAGCGTCGCGTTCGCGGTCTCCTGATCGTCGAGCCAGGTGGAGTACGCGTTGACGATCGGCTGTAAGCCGGCGACAAGTTCGTCGGCGGACGCCTCCATGAGCGCGCGCATGCTCAGCACCGCGCCGGGCACTTCCGGCGCGCGGGTCTGCGGCACCTCGGCGGTCGGCAGCCAGGTGGTGCGCACCGCGGTGGCGCGGCGCGGGTCGACGGCGGAGACGTCCCAGGTCGCGGAGGCCGTGCGGCCGACTGCGAATTCGAGGCGGTCGCGGTAGAGCAGGTCGAGTCGACGCACCTCGGGGTCGCGGGACTTGCGGTCGTGCTCGATCGCGTCGCGCGTCGGCAGAAATACCGCGGATGTTTCGTCGGGGGCAGTGACCTCGAGTTCGGCCTGGAACAGCCAGAGTTTCGGCGGCAGCTCGCGACCGGTGACGACCTCGTTCATCAGTGCGGCCTCGACGACGCGACGACCCTCGTGGTCGAAGACCTCGACCGAGATCGCGACGTCGTCGCCGAGGTCGGCGCGGTGCGATCCGCCGTTCGGAATGGCGGCGAGGTCGAGCTCGACCGGCACCTCGAACGGCGTGCGGTCGTAGTAGGTCTGGATCTTATTGGTGTCGGGATCCGTCTCGCGACGGGCGGCGTACCGACCCCAGCGGGCTGTGAAGCGGAGCCCAGTCGTGTCGGCCGCGACCTGGAACCGCAGCCCCATCGACGACGGCGCGATGATCTTGGACTCCGGTCCGCGATCCTCGTCGGGTTCGGTGGGGGAGGCCTCGCCGGCGGACTCGTCTTCGCCGACCGGCACGCCCTGCACCTCGTGGGCGTCGGTGAGGTCGACGACGGCGAGCGTCTCGTCGTTGCGGACGTCTTCGAGCGTGGTCGGCTTCGGCGTCGCGCTGGTGGTGCCTGACTCGGCGCCTTCGAGCAGCGAGATCGGGGCGAGCGCTCCCGAGAGGTAGCGGGCACGCGGGGTGCCGACGATCTCCTCGGTCGGGCCGTCCCACGGGCCGACGAGGTCGCGTCCGAGCAGGTCGAGCAGCTCGTCGCGCACCCGCTTGGAAGTGACGGTGGGCGCTTCTGCGTCGGCCATCAGAACATCGCTCCTTCGGGCTTCTCGGATTCCTCGAGGCTCTTGCCGGGCTTCGCCTTCTTCGGGTTCAGGTGCGCCTCGATCGCCGCCCGCCGGTGGTTCTCCTCCAGCAACCGGTCGAGGATCTCGACGCGGGCTGCCGGGCTCACCGTCCACCGCTCCATCTGCCGGTAGGTGTGGAAGCCATGATCGAGCGGAATGTCGGTCCACCCGTACGCCTCCATCACCGCCACGTCGATCTGCACGTGGATCGACCGGATGAGATCGACGTCGGCATCGCTCTCCACGTCGGGCGAGTTCACGAGGTTGTACAGCGCGGTAAGGCCAAGCTGGCGGCGCAGCATGATCCCGCGGCGGTCGCCGTCGAGCTGCTCGCCGAGCTCGCGCATGCGCTCGGTGCCATTGGGCCGTGGCAGCGTCTCGTACACATCGGACGGTGTGTAGCGGACAGTGTTGTGCCCGAGCGTCGATCCATACATGATCGCCCACAGCTGGTGGATTGACGATGACAGGAACGCGAACTCGCTCGCCGAGTCCGTTGAGAACACACCAAGGGCATGGCTGAAGACCTGATCGGCTCGAACTCGCACCGCCATGACGTGCTTGCTGTGGAGGACGATCACCGTAACGAACTGAAGACTCCGGATGGATGCGTAGAGCCGGGCACGAGGTCGCCAGTACTGCCACCACAGGTCGACCATTTGCGGGTACTTGGTTCGATCCTTTTGCATTCGCTCTGGGTGCACATGATGCTCAACATGGCGCCATGCACCTGGAAACCGCCGAGCTTCGGATTCGGTTCGCTCGCCGAAGTTGACGATCCACCGTGTTGCGGACGTATCAGGTGTCGCATTGAGGTCATCGCCGTTGAGAAACGGCTCAATGACCTCGGCGCTCGTTGGATCAGCACGGAGGACTTGCGCTCGCATGTCATCTGACATTGCGAACCCGGTACCCATTGGGAAGCTCCCGATATACGCGATATCCCGATTGTCATTGAGGCGTGCAGGGATGCCTTCGGTCCGGCCCTCTGCCTCCAGGAGCGACGAGATCTTTGGGACACGCTCGTCGTCGGCGACCGGGCGGATCGTCGCCGGCACCGCTCTGCAAGTCGCCCACACGGCGGCGTACTCAAGATTCGCGCTTGCTGATGGCCACGGTCTGCTTTGAACTGCGCGATAAGCATGCCACCCGCGTTGCAGCAGGCGTTGCAGAGCGACTTCACGCGTGTCACCCTGAGCGATTGTGTTGGTTGCTATCAGCCCGAACGATCCAGACGCCCGGGACAGCGCGGCGGCTCGAAGGACGAAATACGCCACGAGATCTGCGTGCCCCACCTGCCCATCGGCAAGCGCGCTCACGAGCCAGGAACGCATAGCCTCCCCAGTCGCAGAGCTAATCTTCTTTCCGCCGAGGAACGGTGGATTCCCGATGATCGCATCGAAGCCACCGTGGTCGTGGATGACGTCGGGCGCTTCGAGGATCCAGTGCAGCGGCTTCCAGCGCGCTTCGCCTGTGTCGACCTTCGGCTGGAGTCCCGCGGCGATGATCGTCGCGAGCCGTCGGAGGTCGCCAGCGGATCCATCCTCCGGATACGCGTCGCGGAGCGCCTCCGCGAGCTCGTCGTAGCGCTCCTCGAGCTTGCGACCGGGCTTGCCGCCTTCGAGCAGCCCTGCGGCGATGATGCCGTCGGCGACGTCGCGGAGTTTCGCCGTGACCTCCCGCGACTGGGCGAGCAGGGCGCGCTTGGCGCGGGTCGAGCGCATACGGTCGGCGTCATCGACCTGTCCGGAGGCGAGTTCGCGGCGGAGCCGCGCGGCATCCTCGAGGTCTTTGTCGACGTCGAACGCGGCGAGCTGCCGCTTCATCGACTCCTGGGGGTAGATGTGCTGGGCCTTCAGTTGCGCCTCGGTCGTGACGCCGAGCAGCGAGTTCCCGTGGAAGACGCGGTCGTCGACGAACGAGAACGGCTTGCCGGGGTCCATCGAGATGAGCCAGAGCGAGAGCTTGCACATCTCCACCGCCATGCCGTTGATGTCGGCGCCGTAGAGGCAGCGGGCGACGATCTCGCGCACGGCCCAGCGCTTCAGGTCGGACTCGGCGCTGACGTCCATGCCCTCCTTCGCGCGTGCCTCGAGGAGCCGGTCGGCGAGGTACCGGGCGGCGGCGACGAGGAAGGCGCCGGATCCGGCGGCGATGTCGGCGACCTTGAGATCGAGGATCTCGGCCGACGACTTCAGCACCCACTCGTCGGAGTTCTCGGTGTCGAGCGGCCCGGGCGAGTAGACGAGCGGCTCGAGGGCGTGCAGCACGACCTCCTCGGCGAGCGAGCGCGGTGTGTAGTGCGTGCCGGTGTTCGCGCGCTGCGACGACTCGGTCATGACGAGTCCCCCGGCGGGCACGACGTAGGGGAACCCGCGCAGGTCGTCGCGGATGAGCGCGTGGAACGGCTCGAGGCGCGCGGCGAGCTCGTCGTCGCCGAGCAGCGCGTGCCGCAGACGCGTGCGGGCGTCGGCCGAGGCATCCGCATCGATCGTGCCGTATGCCTTCGCGATCTGGCCTGCGGTGCGGGCCTTCGCGTGCTCCTGCGTCTTCTTCAGGTGGGCGACCAGCTTGTCGCCGAAGAGCTTCGGGCTCGAGGCATTCGCTGCGAGCTGTTCAAGCTGGTCCAGCGCGATCTCGGGCTCGAAGCCGGCCTTGCCGTGCAGGCCGACCGTCACCTCGGTGACGTACGCGGCCGAGTAGCCGAGCAGACCCTCGTAGACGTAGCCGATCTGCTCGACGTCGAGATCGCGGAACGAGAGCTGCATCGCGCCGTCTTCGATGGTCTGCACGGCGCGGAGCACCGCGAGCATCGCCCGGTCGGTGAGCCGCACTTGCAGTCGGCCCTGCGCATCCGTCGCCTGCAGCCACGGGAAGCGGTCGGGGTCGAAGAGCGAGCCGCCGTAGGCGGGCATGCGCGCGTCGGGGTACGAGACGCCGTTGAACACCGCGTTGCTCGCGGCGAGCAGGCGGTGCCAGGCCTCCCACGAGTGGTCGAGCACCTCGGGGGAGCCAGCCTCGGTCGCTTCGTCTTGCAGGCGCGTGCGCAGGTCGGCGATCGCGTACGACGAGCGGTAGAGGTCGTGCTCGGGGAGGAGTCCGCGCTCCTCGGCGAAAAGCAGGAAGACGATGCGCATGAGCATCGTGACCGCGCCCTCGTAGACGAGCTTCGGGTCATCCGGCAGCGGCGAGGCGTCGCCCTGGGTGAGTGAGCGCAGGTGCGTGTCGGACATCGACTGCAGCACGAGCTCGACCGCGCGGCGCACCTGGTCGCCGAGCGCCTCGGTGATCTGCTCGGCGCTTGCGACGCTTTCGGTGAAGAGCAGGGGCAGGCGCTTCTCGGGCTGACCGCCGGCGATCGAACTGAAGCTCGCAAGCGAGATGAAGGCGTCCCGGTAGGACCGCTCGACAGTCCAGAGTTCGGCGTCCCATACGCCACTCGCTGTCGTGACGTCCTTCTCAGCCGACACGAGCGCCCACCATTGGCCGTCGGTCACCAGGCCGATCGATACGCCGGTCTCACGGAGTAGGACTGCCATACGGTCGATCGCGTTCGCGGACCAGCCGTCGGTGCCGACCGCACGCAGGTTTTGGGCACGATCGACGACGGTGACGATCGCCGCTGGCGCGGCGCCGTCGCCGTCGAGGACGGCGAACGGTTCGACCGCAACCGTGCCATTCGGCGAGCTCGCCTGGAGACCGGCGGACTGGAGTCGCACATCGTCGGACCAATCGAGAAGCGACCGCAAGACGAACTCGACCCACCGGTCGCGCGCCGTGTCGAACACATCGGCCTCGGTCGACCATGCACTCGTCCACCGGGCGTATTCGTCGCGGAACGCGTCCCGCTTCTCGTCGTCGAAGACCAGCTCCAGCCCGTTGGGATAGAACGACTTCAATGCCGCTTTCGACAGGAACGGGCCATCGGCGTCGATCAGCGACAGCCACTCCCACTCGGGAGTCGTGGGCTTGCGGGTCCTAGCGGCCACCGGCGGCCTCCAGCTTCTCGACGTCTTCGGGGGTCAGGGCGAACACGAGCGCGGCCACGAACGTGTGGGCCTGCACATCGCGGTAGCGGCGCTCGATCGACTCGCGCTCGGCGCGCTGCTCGTCGTCGAGCACCGCGAGTCGGGTGCGCACGCGCTGGAGGTCCTTCTCGCGCTGTTGCTTCTCCTCGGCGAGTTGGAAGAGCATGCCTTCGCCTTCTCGCTGTGCCTTGGCAGCGCTGTCGAGGGTGCTCTGTAGCGTGCCGCGGAAGCGGTCGAAGATCTGGTCGACGGCAGCGAGGTCGGCTTGGCGCCGCGTCTGAAGGCTCTCCTCGACCTCGAGCCGGCGGCGTTCGGCGCGACGATCGATCGCGGCTGCGACGCGGGCGCGCATGCCCTCGGGGTGCGTCGCATCCGAGTTCCAGTGAGAGACGATCCGCCCGAGCGCTCCCGGGCCGGGAAGCGAGATGCGAGACCCGTCGAGAGCGGTCACGAGCAGGTCTTCGGCCTTCTCGATGCCGAGCTCCCGGCGCTGGTTGAACCGCGTACCGGCGAGGAAGATCTCCTCGTGAAGGCGAACGCCACCTTCGCCGACGAGCACGAGTCGCGCGACGCCGGCAGCGAACGACTGATCGAGGTCGTCTACGACGACCGCGCTGACGCCGCGAATCTGGTCGGTCCGCGTCCAAACTTGGCCGCGCAGCTCGCGAGCAGCGCGTTGGATCAGCGGGTGACCGAGGTGGGCGTAAACGACGTCGGACTGCTGTCGAGCGCGCTCTTCGTCGAAGGTGATCGGGCGGCGTACATCCCGGCGCAGTCGGGTCTCGAGCCCGGACTTCTGCAGTACGTGCTGCCAGCTGCGCGAGAGATTGCGTGGCACCTCGAAGACGCGGGATTCGTCGCGCGGGTCATCCACCTCGATGAGTTGCGGCTGCCCGGAGACGCGGAGACCCTCCTCGAACACGCGAAGCAAGTTGCCCTCATGAAGGTGCATGCGGTCGCGCGAACCCCCGAGGCGCTCGGCCAGACGCGTGAGGTCGGCCCGCTGCTTCTGTTCGGCGTTCAGCACGCGGTTGATGACCTGCTCACCGGCATCCGACTGCACCTTGCGAACCGGGCCACCGCCGAAGCCGAGCTCGCGCTGGAGATCGGGAGCGATGATCTCGTTGGCCGAGACGCCGTCGTGCTCGGAGTTCGCGATCTTGCTCGCCAGGCGGGCGAGCAGATCAGTGTCCTTCGCGTAGGCGCGGTCGCGCGACTTGTCGGCGCGCGGATGCCAGACGAGCGGGGTGTGCTTCTGGCCGAAGCGGTCGATGCGGCCGATGCGCTGCTCGAGCCGGTTCGGGTTGAACGGGATGTCGAAGCTCACGAGGCGATGACAGTAGTTCTGCAGGTCGATGCCCTCGCCCGCGGCATCCGTCGCCAGCAGAATGCGCACCGGCTCGTCCTTCGGCGGCGCGGTGAAGCGCGCGCGGATCTCCTCGCGGGTCTCGGCGTCGGTGGAGCCGTCGATGATCGCGAGGCGCTCGCCGCCCCATCCGCGAGACTCGATCACGTCGCGCAGCCACTCGAGCGTCGACACGTACTCGGTGAAGATGACGATGCGCTCGTCGCCCCAGCCGAGACCGGGAATCATGAGCTCGCCGTCGATGAGGCGGAGCAGTGCGTCGAGTTTCGAATCCGGGCGGCCCTCGTAGCGGTTGCCCCACGCGATGAGGCGGTCGAGGTCGTGCTTGTCGTCGTCGGTGAGGGCAACCTGTGCTCGCTTCGCGGTGCGCAGCGCCTCGAGCTCGGGCTGCTCGAGGCGACCCTCCTCCTCGTCGGCCGCTTCATCGCCGAGCACGTCGTCGTAGTCGGGGAGCTGGAGGTCGTCGTCGCCGCGGGCCGCGAGGTAGGCCTCGGCCGTGCTCGCGAACGCGACCGGCGAGGAGAAGAACCGCTTCTTGAGGATCAGCGTCGCGAGGTCGGAGGCGCGCTTGCCGCGCTCCTGCTTCACCGCCTGATTGCGGCGGCGGGTGAACGCGATCAGGCGGTCGTAGGCGTCGGCTTCGTCGTCGGTCGGCTCGAACACGAGCGACTTCACCTCGCGGAGCATGAAGTCCTGCCCGCCCTCGCCGCGCGGCAGGTCGCGCTTGAGGCGGCGCACGGCGACCTGCTTCAGCGCCTCCTCGTCGAGGTCGGCGCCGCGCGCGAACCGCTGCGGGTCGATCATCTCGAGCAGGGCGGTGAACGACTCGGAGTAGCCGTTGTGCGGGGTCGCGCTGAGGAACAGGCGGTGCTCGCAGAGCTCGGCGAGCCGGCGAACTGCGATGGTGCGCTGGCTGTCGATCGCGTAGCGGGGCGTGTCGTTGCCGCCGCTGCCTCGGCTCGGGGTCGCCGGTGCGACGTGGTGCGCCTCGTCGACCACGAGGATGTCGAACGCGCGCCGGTCGGCGGTCTTCTGGTCTTTCACGCTCGCGTAGACCTCTTCGAGCATGCGCTCGGCCCGCGGCGACGGCAGCCACGACATCGACACGATCACCCGCGGGTAGACCTTGAACGGGTTCGCGTGCACGCCGAACGTGCGGCGGAACGTCTTCATCGTCTCGGAGTTGACGATCTCGAAGTGCAGGCCGAACTTGTCGCGCAGCTCCTCCTGCCACTTGATGACGAGGCCCGCGGGGCACACGACGATGACCGATCGGGCGCGGTGGCGGAGCAGGAGCTCCTGGATGACGAGGCCCGCCTCGATCGTCTTGCCCAGGCCGACATCGTCGGCGAGCAGCATGTTCGCGCGCGGGGCGTCGATCGCCCGACGCAGCGGCTCGAGCTGGTAGGCCTCGACGGACGCGCTGCTTCGGAACGGCGCCTGCAGCGTCTTCGGGTCGGCGCTCGTGAGCGCCCCCCAACGGAGCGCGTCGACGTAGGCGGCGAAGGTCTTCGGGTCGTCGAACTGGTCGGCGCGGATCGTCTCCGGCAGGCCCTGCTCGCGCACCACGCTGCGACCGGGCTCGAGCTCCCACACGACCGTGAGCTCGCGGCCGTAGTGCTCCTCCTCGACCGACTGCAGGGTGATCGCGTGCTGGAGCTCGGCGAAGCCGTCATCGGCGCTGCTCCGCGGGAGCGACTGCGCCGAGACATCCGTCACCGACCAGCGAGCGCCGCGCACGTTGACGAGGTTGCCGACTTCAGGGACCTCGAGGGTCGCAGTCGAGGTCGTGTCGGTCGCTTCCATGCGATTCTCCTCAGCCCGTGGTGATGGTGTTGCTCGGTACCGACGGGCTACGCGAGTGCCGACGAGGGTAGAACACCTTCCATACTGCCGAATGCACCCGCCTCGAACAGAGCAGAAACGACCGCTGTGCCCAGTTGTGGGGGCACTGCATTTCCGATCATCGTCGCGAGCGCGGCGCGCGTCGAGCAGCTCGAGAAGTCGAAATAGTCGGGGAAGCCCTGGATGCGTGCCGCTTCGTGCGCCGTGAGCGCACGAGGCAGGTCGGGGTGCATGAACCGACCCTGGCCGATGCTGCCGAACCCGCTCGTGATGGTTTGTGCCGGCTGATCCCAGCGCAGGCGTCCGTACATCGACTTGTAGCTGTGCGTGCCCTGGTGGCACTTCGGCCGGTGCTCGTTCGGGAGGTCGTACTCGTCGTTGGCGAGCAACCACTGCATGCGTGCGAGGTTGTCGGCTTTCGCCTGAGGGGCGCGGTCACGAGGCTCGGCGCTGGCGATGTCGACGAGATCGCCGATCGCCCACTGCAGGTCGTGGCGGATCTGGTTGCTTTCGAGGTTTTCGAAGATGGTCGCCGGGTCGACATGGCCGGCCTTGGTCGCGAGCAGGATGTGGCGGCGGCGGGTCTGGGCGACGCCCAACGTCTCGGCCGAGACGACGCGGTGATCGACCTGGTAGCCGAGCTTCTGGAGGTGGCGCTCGGCGCGGGCCACGACTCCCTCGCCGTCGTGGCGATCGCGGAGCACTGCGGGCACGTTCTCGATCAGTACGACCTCGGGTGCGAGGATCTCAGCCGCACGAACCATGCGCAGGTAGAGCGCGTTCTTGCCGTCGACGCGACGCGTGTGGTTGTTCAGGTTGCTGTGGCCCTGGCAGGGCGGGCCGCCCACGAGGATGTCGATCCCACCGTTTTCGCCGAGCTCGTTCGCGGTCCGACGCTCCGCCAGGGTCGCCTCGGCGCCGAGGTCACCGTCGAAGAATTCCTCGACAGACGCGTGGGCGACTCGCTGCGCCGAAGCGAAATTGCGGCTGTACGCATCAGTCGCTTCCGACTCGAAATCGACGGCGAGCGCGATCTCGAGCGCGAACTCATTCGCCCGGGCCGCCTGTGCGATGCCGAGCGTGATGCCGCCGCATCCGGCGAACAGATCGACCAGCCGCAACCGGCGTTCGCCCGATTCGAAATCGGGTCGGATCGCAGCCCGCAGCGGGTGCTCGGGCTCGATGCTCGTGGCGATCCTCACGAGATTCAACGTTAGCCCTTCTGCTCTCGAGCAACGCCGAGCACGGTCGGACCTGCCCGATACGATGGCGGCACAGCCCCCGCCGAACGAAGGTGCCCGCGCGATGCCCAATGTGCTCTGGTCCGACATCAAGGGGCTGAAGGCGCCGGAACTCGATGCCGCTGTGCAGAAGCGCGAGATCGCCTTCATCAACAAGCTCCGCAAGGACGACACTGCCGACGGTTTGCGCATCAAGCCGATGACGGACGCCGCCGACCCGCGAGCCCGAACCGGGCGCGTCACGCAGGGGTGGAGGGCCGTTCTGTTCCGCTTCGACACGAGCGACGGCGTGCGCACCTACGTGTACGCGGGCACCTGGCCGCACGACGAGGGCAACATGCTCGCCAAGACCCGACGGCTCGAGGGCAATCCCGTCAACGGCATCGCGGAGTTCGTGGATGTCTCCCTGCCGGCGCTCCCGACGCAGGTGCTCTACGAGGGGCCGGCTGCGGCATCCGTTTCATATCTCGAGACCGAGCACAATTACTCATCCGCGGATCTGACCGACGTGCTCGGGTTCGACGAACGATCGGCGCGCCTGCTGCTGGCGGCGACCTCCGGCGACGAGGTTCTCGCGCTGGTGGACGACTTTCCGAACGCCTGGCAGCAGCACGCGGCGCTCGCTCTGGCAGTGGGAGACCCGCTCGAGAAGATCCGCGAAGAACTCGCGATCGGAACGCGCCCGGCAGACGATGCCGACCACGATCTCACCGAAGACGACCGGATCCTGCGTGCGCTCGCACACCCGGCCGCCAAGATGCAGTTCACCTACATCGAAAGCGACGAGTCGCTCCAGCGGATCATCGAGGAAGGCAACCTCGGGGCGTGGCGGGTGTTCCTTCATCCGGAGCAGCAGCGGTACGCGATGGGCCACTGGAACGGACCGTTCCGCCTCACCGGCGGCGCGGGCACGGGCAAGACCGTGGTTCTGCTGCACCGAGCACGGCACCTCGCCGAAGTCGATGCTGGTTCGACCGTCGTCCTGACCACGTTCACTCGCGCCCTCGCCGAGAACCTCAAGAGCGATCTGCATGCGCTCGACCCGTCTGCGCCGATCTCCGAAGCGCTCGGCAAGCCCGGAATCCTCGTTCGCGGAGTGGACCAGCTCGCGACGGCGGTTCGGTTCAAGGCGGGAGACGGTTTCGCGGCAGCTTCGGCGGCGATCTTCGGGACACGGTGCGGCAAGGTCTCGCAGGTGACGTCGAACGACGACGGGTGGGCATCCGCGCTCGCAGCGGTCGCGCCGTCGCTTCCGGACTCGATCGCTCACCCGGCGTTCTTCGAGCAGGAATACCTGCAGGTCATCCTGCCGGCCCGGGTATCCGAGGCCGACGAGTACTTCTCGGTGCGACGCCCCGGGCGCGGGGTGGCGCTCGACCGGCAGAAGCGTGTCGAAGTGTGGAAGGTCGTCGAGGCGTATCGGGCGAACGCGCGGCAGGCGGGCACGGTGAGTTGGGCCGAACAGGCCGCGATCGCCGCTGCCTGGCTCGATGAAGCCGGTTCCGCCGTCGGCGTGAAAGTCGGCCATGTGCTGGTCGATGAGGGCCAGGACCTCAGCCCGGCGCACTGGCAGTTCCTCCGAGCATTGGCCGCGCCCGGTGAAGACGATCTCTTCATCGCCGAGGACACCCACCAGCGCATCTACGGGCAGCATGTCGTGCTCGCTCGTTACGGCATCCGAATCGTCGGTCGATCACGTCGACTGACGCTCAACTACCGCACGACCGAGCAGAACCTGAAGTACGCCCTCGGAGTGCTCGATGGCGGCGAGTACTCCGACAGCGAGAACGAAGGCGAAGGCACCGGAGGCTACCGGTCCGCTCGTCGCGGACCGACGCCGTCGTCGTTCGCCGGTGCTGACGACGACGCCCAGGTGCAGCACATCGCCGAGCTCATCACCTCGTGGATCGACGAAGGGGTGGAGCCCGCCGGGATCGCCGTGCTCGCTCGAACCAACGATCGAGCCGCCGCCGCCCGCGACGGCCTCAATCGCCACGGGATCGTGCTCAACCACATAAAGTCGGCCCAGCGCGACGGCGATCGACCGGTGGCGCTCACGATGCACACTGCGAAGGGCATGGAGTTCAATCGCGTCGTGCTCTTCGACGTTTCGGATGGGGTCATGCCGGCCGCGCACGCGCTGCAGAAGCTCCCGCCCGAGGAGCACGAAGACGCGCTGCTCCGCGAGCGATCGCTGCTCTACGTCGCCGCGAGCCGTGCCCGCGATGTGCTCGTGGTGACGTGGAAGGGCGAGCCTTCGCCCCTGCTGCAACCGTAAGGGGCGGGTCCTTCGTCGACCCCGATCAGCGCGGGCGGGATGAGCCTCGATCGGGGGGTATCGGCGAACTACGCGAGTCAATGTCCGTGCCCGAAGATGGAAGTTCGGCGAATCGGAGTAGGGGCTCGATGGAGATCATCAACGAGGACGACGTCAAGCGGCGGATGGGCATCGACTCATGGAGAAACCTCTCCAAGGAGAAGGTGCTCTCCTTCGTTTCCGAGATGCCGAACATGAGCAAAGAAGTCGCACTCAAGATCATCGAGCAGTTCCCGGACTTCAAGTCTCTCGTGCTTGATTCTCTCGACCAGGTTCAGCGTCAGGCCGAGGGCGTGCTCAGCGCGAACTGGAAGAGCCAGAAGAAGGTGCACAAAGCCTTCGCCGAGTATCGGCGCGCCCTCACTACCGAGCTCGATCGGGGTGAACTCACCGGAGAGGACCGCTTCAGGATCCTCGAGATGCTGAAGTCGGCGGTCGATGACGAATCCCAGAAGGACACCGAGCACAAAGCGTTCGGATTGCACACGCTGAAGGTCGTCGGGATGGTCGTCGGCGTCGTGGTGGTTGCAGCTGCCGCAGTGCTCGGTACCAAGATGGACATCACCGATCAAGCCGCAGAGTGACCTCGGCGAAGGGCGCGGGCGGTCACTCCACCGCCCCCACGTCTCCCTCTGGTTCGACTAACTGATCAGATTGCGCCAACCGGGTCGGCGGTCGCGTACTCAGCGTCGTACCTGTCGAGCTCGCTCAGGAACCAGGTGAGCACATCGGCGACCGAGTCGCGCATCGCAGTGCTTTCCAGAGCCGAGAGCGGTGCTGACGGGTAGCGCAGCGCTGAGATGTCGCCGGTCAAGTCGACGAGCCGGGCCGCATTGAGTCGTGCCTTATAACCCTCGCGCAACTCCGGCTCGTCGAACGGCGGTCGGTTCTCGAGCGTCGCGAACGGGAACTCGATCTTGCCGATCGCGTACATGATGATCGGTTTGGTCGGCTTCTGCCTCGCGCTCGAGGCGGGGGCGATGAAGTGGCAAGAGGTACCATCCGCGTTGTACTCGACACGGCCCCCCATCGACTCCCATGAGTCGAGCAAGGCATTGACGCCGTTCGCGGTCGACGGCGTGAGTTCCAGGGTGACGGCTTCGAGGAAGGTGTACCGGCTTTCGGATTCGTCTTGGAGCGGGTCGACATCTGAGCGGACCATGAGCCCGATTGCCTCCGCGAGTTCGGAGACCGACATCCGCTGCTTCTGCGAAGCTCGCCGGCTGGAGTTGAACTCGATTCCCTCGGATTGGAGCAATTCCATCGGGTCGAGACCTGCATTAGGGCTCTGCTCCGCCCAGACGAAGCTCGGGGCGATCATCCCCCGACGCTTCAAGACCCGGTACGCATTCGGTACGACCGTGCTCGAGAGAAACGCGCCGAGCGGAACCGGATGCGTACCTGCTACGGCCGCAACATCCCCGTAGCTAGCCCAGCGGCCAGCCGGAATCGCATCTATCGCGTCGAGCGCGACCTTCCATGTCACGCCCGCGTCGCTCACGTCGGTATCGTCGAGAGGTCCTATCCAGGTTTGCGCGATGCGCTTTGCGAGGACCGCTCCGCGGCCGAGGATCTCCGCCCGGCCCCAACGATCGTGCATGGCGACCTCGGCATTCAAACGAATTCCCGAAGCTGTGAGGAGCTCGCGTTTCTGCTCGAATGGGTGGTTGCTCAACTCGGAGTTGTACCCGGTGAGTGTGAGGTTCGCCAAGGTGTGGAGGTACTCTTCCTGCACCTCGTCGGCGCTGTCGAAGTCGCCGAGGTCGACCTCCAGAGACTGGCGCCAGGCGGCGCTGATCGACTGGGGCATGATGTGCTCGATCGTCAAATTCTCGAGCTCTACCTGCTCTTTTCCTACGAGCTGGCGATCGCCGTACTGGAGCGGCGTCGCCTGCTCGAGCCAGGAGAGAAGAGTCTTCCGCTGGCTCGAGCGCCCCTGATAGTAGAAGGGCTTCGTGACGACGGCATCGGCGATCTGCGCGTCGGTCGCGAAGAATTTCCGGCCGCGCGAAAGATATGCGTGAAGCGATGCCACCGCGTCCTCTTCGCCCACCTCGCCAGGTGCGGTGTAGAGGATGCGGGAGATCGCGCTCGTCGATGCTCCGACGACCAAGCGCCGCACCATGAACGACTCGATGAGATGCAACGCGGCAGCCAGGCTCGAGTCGTCGAGACTGCCATCTGCACGCAGCCGGAGCAGGTGCAACATGAGCGGTTCCGCTGCGGCGAGGCGCCATTGCTGGAATCGCAGTAGCTGGGCGCGAACGTGTTGGTCGGCCTCGCCGTCGGGTCGTCGGATGAGGCTGAAGAGTTTCGCGAGTTCGCCGAAACGTCGAACCTCGGCGACGATCTCGTCGTCGTCGAGATCCCGCATGCGCTCGACCTGGAGGGTGTAGATGTCACCCTGCTTCGCGATGGGGTTGCGCCAGATCAAGTCGATCCAGAATAGGGTCTCGAGGTCGGAGGGCGACAAGGTTCGCTGCATCGGCAACCACCAGCTGTCGTAGATCTCCTCGCCGCGGCCACCGAGCCGCATGAACAAGTAGTTGCGAAGCAAGTCGCCCTGCGTCAGCTTCAGACCCGTGTTGTTCAGTGACTCGAAGATCCGATAGACGTTGTCGTCGCCCTTCGCAGTGATCGAGACGAAGACGAGGCCGTTCAGAACAGCGGATTCGATGCGGTCGATGTCGTGAGGGTCGTCGGGGGCATCCGCCTGGTGAATTCGAGTTCGGAAGAATCGATACGCCTCGAGGATTCCGGACTGCGGTGCGCCATCGACATTGCGGCTGATTATCGAACGGTATGCATCGCGATCGGCCTGGGTGGGCAGCAGCTTGAGGCGATCGTCGCCACTCTTGAAGCGGTCGATCAGATACGACTCTTCGAGGCGCGCCATCTTCTCGGGAGCGTCGGGCTCGACCTCCGCGTAGTGATCGCGGAGCGCGCAGATGAGCAGCGTGAGTGTCGTGAGGCGCTGCTGTCCATCGACGACCAGGAACTCGCTACCGCTCGGGCCGACCTGCCCCAACGACAGCACGAGTGAACCTGTGAAGTGCGTAGCGTGCGGTGAATCGATCCGATGCTCGGCGAGCTCGACGATGTCGCTCCACAGGCGGTCGAGCTGCTTGGTCGTCCAAGAGTACGGCCGCTGGTAGAGCGGCACGCGATACTGCTTCGATCCCTCGAGTACCTGTTGGAGGCGGGTCTCCTGCACGTCCATACGTCTGCGTTTCCTTCAGTTGATGGCCGGAACCCTGTCAGCGTACCGGCGGAAGAGTGCCGAAATGCGAGGGCCGGGACGGATCGCCCCGGCCCCGAAAGGTCACAGCCCCGCGTACGCCTCGAACGTCACCCCGCCCGGCAGGCTTTCGGCCTTCCACAGGGGCGACTCGAACTGCGCCGTGCCGCCGGCGGGCAGGCGGTCGATGAACGTGAAGTCGCTGCCGACGATGGTGCCCGCGGCATCCCGCGCGATGACCGAGACCTTCACGAGGTCCTGGTCCTCGCTGAACGCGGAGGTGACCTTGCCGGTCACCGTGAGCCATCCGTACTCCTCCGCGGTCGCGATGTCGGAGACCGCGAACGAGCCGGTCTCGGCGGCGGGCGAGGAGGTTGCCGCCGCAGCGGTCGGGCCGCGGACGTCGAGCTTCGCGATGGTGCCCGAGCCGACCGAGACGAAGTTGCCGACGATCACGCTCTTGCCCTGCAGCACGGTCGCGAACTCGTATCCCGAGTCGAGGATCACGCCGCTCGCATCGACGGCCTCGACCGTGAACGACGCCGAGGGGAACACGTAGTCGGCGTTCGGGTTCTCGAGCACGACGGCGTACCACCACATGTCGGAGTCGACGTCCTTGCCGAAGGCAGTCTCGACGACGGCGAGGTCCTGCACCGCGGCGGCGGGGTCTTCGGCCTCGGGTGTGGCTGCGGCATCCGCTTCGCTGTCTTCGTCTGCCTCGGATGCCGCACCCGCGACGGTCTCGGACCGCACCGCGTCGGCTGCGCGGTTCGCCGCGTTCACGCCGTTGGCGATGTTGGCGAAAAGCGAGATGACGAGCACGACGGCGGTGACGATCCAGGCCATCGTGCGGTGCTTCGCGTACCCGTCGAGCGGGCGGCCGGCCTTGTCGCGCTGCACGCCGGCGAGCACGAGGATCAGGTCGACGAGCACCCAGATGCCGAGGCCGCCGAGCGTGAGCAGCTTCGCGATGGCCGTGCCGATCTTGCCGAGGTAGAACCGGTCGACGCCGAGGACGCCGAGGAAGAGCGCGAACAGCCAGGTCGCGATGAAGGACTTGCCGGATGCCGCGGCGGGCGCGCCTGCGGGGTCGGGCGCGTCGGTCGTGGCGGTCGTCGTGGCGGCGGAGGCCATGGGCGCGCCATCCTGCTCGGCGGGTGCGCCGGGCTGCCCGTCGGACGCGGGCGCCGTGTGCTGGGTCCAGGCGGAGCCGTCCCAGTACCGCATGCCGCCGTTGCCGTCGGGGTACCAGTCGGCGGGGGCCAGGCCGTCGGGCGTACCGCCGCTGGGAGTGTTCGTGGTGTCGATCATGTTCGCGTCCGTTCGCTGTGGGAGGGGCGCCCTGGTGCCGGGCGCCGCCGTCGAGTCGACAGCCGACCAACGCTAGTGAGCGCGACCGACGCGGGACGAGTTGCTCGCGTTTCAGTGGCCGAAACCGGCGTCCGGAAATGCATGTTGATCGGCGACTCCGTCGGTTGCCACCCCACAAGGGGGCACATGTTCCTCGGCGACCGGAAACGTGCGAATGTCGGCGGTACCCCCTATGGTCGGAATCTTCGGCCACGGCTGGAGTCTCCGAGGAGCACCGACATGGGCTTCGACTCTCCGATCACCGCGGGCATGCACGTTCCGCTCGAACATACCGATCGCGGTCCGCGCACGACGCACAGCAACTCGGGCTTGCCCGGCGGGCCGGGTGCACGTATCGGCGCGCGTGGCATGCTCTCGGCCGCCGACCGCGAGCAGTTCTTCGCCGATGTGCAGGCGCTCGAGCTCCGCCTGGCGATCATCGACGATCGCTTCGAGCGCCTCGCAGCCCGCCCCGACGACGCGTTCCAGGCGTTCCGCCGCGACACCCTGACTCGCATGCGCTCGGTCGCAGAGCGCGCGCGGGCGCTCGAGGTCGCCGGCCATCTCGCCGTGGAGCGCCGCCGCCATGTCGCGGCCGTGCTCACCCTGGTGCGGCGCCGCGTCGCGCAGCTCGATATGCAGCACGCCTCGCACGGCGATCGCCGTGCGAGGCGCCGTGATGGGCCGAGTGTGGGTCAGCGGTCGGCCGCCAGCTACTCGATCTCCGCATCGGCATAGCGAGGGACCAACGTTCGGATTGGCCGCTGCGAGTCTTTCCAGCGGTTGAGGTCTGACGACAGCACTACCCGCTGCGTTCGCCGTCAGCTCGCTGGCGGCCGCCGCAGAGAAGAGCGGGCGCGACGCGCTTAGACCATGCCGGTCGTGGCAAGTGATGCTCGGAGTTCGGGGAAGCTCCGCGACACCGTGTTCCAGAGGGCGTCGGCATCGAGGCGGTCGTAATGGTGCACCACGAAGTCGCGGTTCCGGGCGGCCTGCGACCAGATCGGGTCGGCGAAGCGGTTCGGGTCTGCGGCGACCAAGCGCTTCGCGAGATCGCCGACTCGATTGCAGAGCGCCTCGAAGGCGAACGGCAGAGCGGGGTCGAGGTCGAACTCGTCGCGTCCGCGATCGACGAGTAGGGCCGCTGCATCGAGCGTCGACTCGAGGTCGCCGACCCAGCGGGCGACGCGGTCGGAGGGCTTCACAGGTCGACGGCTGACGCGAGCAGCTCGGCGTCGCGTGCGTCGTCGAGTGCGCGCCGGGAGACCACATCGACCTCTCGACCGAACAAGGCCTCGAGGTCGGACTCGAACTGGGCGAGGTCGAAGAGGGATGCGTCGTCGTCGGGGGCGACCAGGAAGTCGATGTCGCTGTCGGCGGTCGCCTCGCCGCGCGCGACCGACCCGAACACCTGCACACGCCCCACGCGGTTCGCGCGGGCGAGGCGTTCGATGAGTCGCTTCCGCGACCGAACCTCGTCGAGCAGGGGAGTGTCGCGCAGGATGAGATCGACGTACCCAGTCCGTCGGGTGGTGAGGGACTCGTAGGTCGAGAACGGTACGAGCACTGCCTCGGGCTTGCGGTGCGAGCCGATCACCACGGGGGAGGCTGCGTCATCGGCGCGGAACCGTCGCAGCAGGCTTGAGAGCCCAGCACGGGCTTCGGCGACCGGCATCACTTCGGGTGGCGCCGCGGTGCGATCAGCTGGGTGAGGCATGGAGTGATTCTACTCAACCTGTACATATTTCTGTACAGATATGCCCACGGGTCAGGTGAGCTGTCGCGAACCGGACCAGTTGTCCTGTCTTATCCGGTGACTCTTGTGCGCTGCGAAGAATTTGGAATACCATTCCAAAAATCGCAACGACGAGGGAGTGGTGGTCGAGTGGCCGGGATGCAGGACGTAGACAGCGGGCAGCCGCTGCTCGAGGTGCTCGACTCGTCGTACGGCAGTTTTGACGTCGAAGCGGCGGCCGCGGCATCCGTCGATGTGCGCGTTCGCGACGCCCGCGATGCGCGCGCCGAGAGCGATGAGCAGGCCAACATCACCCCCGCCGACGGCGTGCTCGTGCAGTACGCCGACATCACGGCCGAGGTCATGGACGCGAACCCGACGTGGAAGGTCATCGGCCGGTACGGCGTGGGGGTCGACACGATCGATCTGGCCGCGGCATCCGCTCGGGGGATCGCCGTGGTGAACGTGCCCGACTACTGCGAGGAGGAGGTCGCGACGCACGCGGCCGCCCTCATGCTCGACGCGAACCGGCGCATCACCGCCGCCGACGCGCTCGTGCGCCGCGGCGAGTGGGCCGACTGGGCGCAGCTGCGGCCCATCGCCCCGCTGTCGGCGGCGACGCTCTCGCTCATCGGGGTGGGGCGCATCGGGCGCGAGGTCATTCGGCTCATGCGTCCGTTCGTCGGACGCATCATCGCGCACGACCCGTACGCCGGCGCCATCGAGGGCGTCGAGCTCGTCGACCTCGGCACCGCGCTCGCCGAGGGCGACGTCGTGAGCCTGCACCTTCCGCTGACGGCCGAGACGCACCACCTCATCGGCGCCGACGCCATCGCGCGCATGAAGCCGACCGCGACGCTCGTGAACGTCTCGCGCGGCGGTCTCGTCGACGGCGCCGCGCTCGCCGCGGCCCTGCACGACGGGCGTCTCGCGTTCGCCGCCCTCGACGTGCTCGAGACCGAGCCGCCCGCGGCCGACGATCCGCTGCTCGCCGCGCCGAACACGATCATCACGAACCACCTCGCGTGGTACTCCGAGGCCTCCGAGCAGCGCCTGCGCTCGCGCCTCGCCGAACGCTGCGCGGCGGTGCTGCGCGGGCGCGACATCCCCTCGCTCGTCAATCGTCAACAGCTCGCGGATGCCGCGGGCGCGCCGTTTGAGACCACCACCCCTGACGCCCTGGAGCACGCATGAGCACCCCCAGCTTCGCCGCCGACTACTCGCCCGCCGACCTGCGGGATCTCAAGCTCGAGCCGACCGGCGCACCCGCCCGGGTGATCGCGGGCGACCCGCAGACCGCCGAGCACGTGCTCGCCGTGCGCGACGGCCTCGAGGTCGGCGTGTGGGAGGTCACGCCCGGGGAGTTCGCCTCGACGAAGCCGGCCATGGGCGAGGTCATGCAGTTCCTCTCGGGCGAGGGCTCGATCACGCACGCCGACGGGTCGGTCACGCGCATCGCGCCCGGCACGGTGCTCGCGCTCGAGCCCGGCTGGTCGGGTATCTGGCGGGTCACGGCGACCGTGCGCAAGGTCTACACGATCTACGACGCGCCCGTCGCGGCGCGCGGAACGGCCGGAACAACGGATGCCGCGGCGCCGGCTGCCGACGTCGCAGCCGCCTCCGAGGCATCCGAAACTCTGGGGAACACCGCCGACATCTGACCGAAACGCGATTTCGGTACGGTGTTTCAAGATCCAACGCTGGCCGGAAACGGCCCGAATCGGCCTGATCCGATCTTCAATCCCCAACCTGAGAACGAACCGAACCGAGAGGAGCTGACATGACCGCGACCGACGCCCCCACCCCGACGACCCCCCTGGCGATCAACGCCGACCCGGTCATCAAGCGACGCATCGCGGCCATCGCCGCCCGCGTCGCGCTGCTCGCCCCCGTCGTCGCGATCTACCTGGTCTTCTTCGTCTGGCCCATCGTCAGCGTGCTGCTGCGATCGCTGAGCCCCGACGGCAAGTTCGACGCGGCAGCGCCCGTGATCGACTTCTCGAACTACCAGAAGATCTTCGTCGACGACTTCCTGCTGCGCATCGAGTGGCGCACGGTGCTGCTCGCGATCAACTCGACGCTGCTGACCGTGCTGCTCGCCTTCCCGACCGCGTACTTCATCTCGCGGCTCTCGAAGCGCACGGCGGGCCTACTGCTGCTCCTCATCCTCGTGCCGTTCTGGGTGTCGATCGTCGTGCGCCTGTTCGCGGTCACGTCGATCCTCAGCCCCAACGGCATCGTCAACCAGCTGAGCATCGCACTCGGCTTCGGCGAGACATCCCTCCTCTATACGCAGGCGGGAACGCTCGTCGGCACCGTCATGTACCTGCTGCCCTACATGGTGCTCGTGCTCTACGCGGGCATGACCTCGGTCGACGACAACCTCGTGCTCGCGGCCCGCACCATGGGGGCGTCGTCGGTGCGCACCTTCTTCACCGTCTACCTGCCCATGGTGCGCGGATCGATCGTGAGCGGCGCGCTGCTCGTGTTCATCCTCGGGCTCAGCTTCTTCCTCGTGCCGGCGATTCTCGGCGGCCCGCAGGAGCAGACCATCTCGGTCTACATCCAGCAGCAGATCGACGTGTACCAGTGGGGCATCGCGAGCGCCATGGGCATCCTCCTGCTCGTCGCGACGATCATCTGCTACGTCGGCGTCGTGAAGGTCGCGGGCTCCTTCCAGCCCGGCGGCATCGGCTCCGCGCAGGCCAAGGGCGTCAGCACCGCGCTGCCGTTCAAGTGGTCGCCGTGGATGGTCGTGTCGGCCATCGTGAGCGTCATCACCATCGCGTTCCTCGTGATTCCGGTGCTCTTCGTGTTCCCGCTCGCGGTCGGCGAGACCGGCACCGTCGTCTTCCCGCCGCGCGGGTTCACGCTGCGCTGGTTCGGCGAGGTGTTCACGAGCCAGACCTGGCTCGGGCCCATCATGCAGAGCATCACCGTCGCGATCGGCACCGCGGTGCTCTCGGTCGGCATGGCGCTCATCCTCGCCCGCACGACGAGCCGCATGACCTCGACCACCGGCAAGGCGCTCATCGGCGGCCTCGCGTTCGCGCCCATCGTGACCCCGGCGATCCTGCTCGCGATCGGCATGTTCGACGTGCAGCTGAAGCTGGGGCTCACGGGCTCGGTGTTCGGCCTGATCCTGGCGCACACGATCATCGCGTTCCCGCTGAGCTACGCCCTGATCAGCGCGGCCATGAGCTCGGCCGACCGCGGCATCGAGGCAGCCGCCTGGACGCTCGGCGCCTCGCGCCCCCGCGCGTTCTGGACCATCGTCGTGCGCGGCATCATGCCGAGCGTCGTCGGCGCCTTCGCCATCGCGTTCGTCACCTCGTGGGACGAGGTCGTGCTCGCCCTCTTCATCCAGACCGGGCCCACCAAGACCCTGCCCGTGACCATCTACAAGTACCTCGAGAGCGGCATCGTGCCCACGGTTCCCGCTGTCGCCTCACTGCTGGTGCTCGTCGTCGTGCTCATCGTCGTCGTGCGGAGCGTGACGAACCGTGCGACGAACCGTGCGACGACCCGCCGCTCCGCCCGACAGGAGAAGCCATGACCCTCTCGACCGACCGCCGCACCCGCGGCGCCGAACGCAAGGCACCCATGACCAGCACATCCGCAACCCCGATCGCCGGCCAGCGCCGCGGCGAGGTCGTCGTCAACGACATCGGCCTCGACTACAACGGCGTGCCCGCGCTCGCCGACACCGACCTGCACGTGCACGCCGGCGAGTTCTTCACCCTGCTCGGCCCCAGCGGCTCGGGCAAGACGACCCTGCTCCGCATCATCGCGGGCCTGCTCGACCCGGCGCGCGGCAGCCTCCACATCGACGGCACGGATGTCACGCGAACGCCCACCCAGAAGCGCGACATCGGGTTCGTGTTCCAGAACTACGCGCTGTTCCCGCACCTCACAGTGGCCGAGAACATCGAGTACGGGCTCAAGGTGCGCAAGATGCCGGCCGCGAAGCGGGCGAAGCGCGTCGCCGAGATGGTCGAGCTCGTCGCACTCGGCGGGTACGCCGACCGCTACCCCTCGCAGCTCAGCGGCGGCCAGCAGCAGCGCGTCGCCCTCGGCCGTGCGCTCGCGCAGAACCCCCGGGTGCTGCTGCTCGACGAGCCGCTCGGCGCGCTCGACCGCGGACTCCGCGAGGAGCTCGGCGCCGAGGTGCGTCGCATCCAGCAGGAGTCGAACACCACCGCCGTCTACGTCACGCACGACCAGGAGGAGGCGTTCATCCTCTCCGACCGCATGGGCGTCATGCGCGACGGCCGCATCGTGCAGCTCGGCACCCCCGAGCAGCTCTACCGCGAGCCCAAGGACCTGTTCGTCGCGAAGTTCCTCGGCAAGACGAACCTCTTCCCGGGGCGACTCACCGGAGTGGATGGCGCGAAGTCGCTCGTGCGCGTCGGCGAGCACGACCTGGTCGCCCGCACGAACGCGGCGATCACCGGCGAAGACGTCGTTTGCTCGGTTCGGCCCGAGCAGTTGGTCTTCGGGGCGGCCGGCGCGGGAGCGGCCGACGCCGGCGCGGCCGGTGCGGCTGGCGCTGCCGCCGCCGTACCCGCAGGGCTCGAACGCCTCGCCGACGCGACCGTCACCGAGGTGCGCTTCCTCGGCCAGCGTCGCAGCATCCACCTCGACGCCGACGGCATCGCCTGCGCCGCCGACCTCGACCCCTCGGCCCCCGTGCCCGTCGTCGGCGAGCGCGTCTCGCTGCTCGTGCGGCCCGGCGAGGTCGCGCTCGTCGCGGCCGAATAACGCGCGGGCCGGCGCACGACGTCGGCACGCGGCATCCGACCCACCTGCATCACCTCGAGAAACACGCACCACCCGGCAAGGACCGCACCACAGCACGCACCATCCAGCACCACAGCACGCACCACCACCCAGCACCACGAGAACCCCAAGGAGCAGCAATGAGTACCATCCGACGTCACCGCCTCCTCCTCGCAGGAGCCGCGACCCTCGCCTCGGCGATCGCCCTCACCTCGTGTTCTTCCACCGGAAGCGACGCCCCCGCCGAGGACGGCACCCTCAGCGGCGACATCCTCTTCTACGACACCAGCGGAGGCCAGGTGTGGGAGGAGCTGAACTCGACCCTCTTCGCCGACTTCACCGCCGACACCGGCGTCACCGTGACCGACGACTACAACGAGGCCGCGACCAAGTTCTTCGCGTCGGCCGAAGCCGGTCAGATGCCGTGGAGCCTCGCGTTCCTGCCCACCGTCAACGACGCCGAGAAGGCCGCCGACGAGGGCTACCTCGCGAAGATCGACACCTCGGTCGTGCCCGTCGACAAGCTCGTCGAGGGCACCTACAACGACTACGGCATCGAGGTCGGCACGTTCGGCATGGTGCTCACGTGGGACGACGAGGCCTACCCCGACGAGAAGCCCTCCGAGATGGCCGACCTGTGGGACCTCGAGACGTTCCCCGGCAAGCGCTGCTTCTTCAACAACCCGCAGTACGGCTGGACCCTCGAGGCCGCCCTGCTCGCCGACGGCGTCGCACCCGACGAGCTCTACCCGCTCGACGTCGACCGCGCGCTCGGCAAGCTCGACGAGATCAAGTCCGACATCACCTGGTGGACGAGCGGCGCCCAGTCGATCGAGTCCCTCGAGAACGGCTCGTGCGACATCGGCATCCTCTGGGCGAACCGCGCGTTCGTCGCGGCATCCGAGAACGGGTTCCCGGCGTCGATCACGTGGAACCAGGCCGGCTACTCGAACTCCGTCTGGGCCATTCCCGCTGACGCCCCGAACGGCGCCGCCGCGCAGGAACTCCTGAAGAACGTCATCGAGAACACCGACGGCCAGATCGCGTTCGCGAGCAAGGTGCCGACCCCGATCCCCGCGTCGGTCGTCGGCCTCGAGCCCTCGGCCTTCCCCGCGGACGTGCAGCAGTTCTTGCCCATCGGCGACAACGTCACCAACTCGATCAAGCAGGACGTCGGCTACTACTCCGAGAACATCGACGACGTGCTCGACCAGTTCAACCGCTGGCTGGGCGAGTAACGCCCGAATCACCAGTCGAATGGATGCCGCGGCCGCACGCCCGTGGCCGCGGCATCCGATCGAACCACCGCACCACCCCGACGAAGGAGCCCCGCTGATGCGCATCGTCTGCATCGACACCGAAGACCAGTACCGCGAGATCGTCGAACGCGACGTCGTGGCGCCGCTGCGCGCCGCGGGCCACGAGTTCGCCTGGATCGACGGCGGGCGCTTCGACCGCCCCGAGGAGGCGATCGCCGCGGCCCAGGGCTTCGACGGGCTCTACATCATCGGCGACCAGGGCCCGCTGCCCACCGGCCTGCTCGAGCAGACGCCGAGCCTGAGGCTCGTGAGCTTCGTCGGCACGGGCGCGCGCCGCTTCGTCGACATGAATGAGGCCGAGCGCGCGGGCGTGACCGTGACGAACGTGCCCGACTTCGCCAGCCAGAGCGTCGCCGAGCACGCCATCGCGCTCATGTTCGCGGTCGCCCGCCGCGTGGTCGAGGGCGACGGCATCGTGCGCTCGGGCGCCTGGGCCAAGAACCAGGGCCTGAAGCTCGCGGGTTCGCGCATCGGCGTCGTGGGCGCCGGCGCGATCGGCGGCCGGGTCATCCGGCTGGCGAAGGGCCTCGGCATGGAGCCGGTCTACTGGAGCCGTACCGTCGACCCCGCACGCAGTGCCGCCCTCGGTGCCGAGCAGGTGAGCCTCGAGGAGCTCTTCGAGACCTCGCGCGTCGTCTCGGTGCACCTCACCCACTCGCCCGAGACCGACCGGCTCGTGAGCCGCGACCTGCTCGCGCGCCTCCGCGCCGACGCGATCTTCGTGAACACCGCCCGCGCCGAGGTCGTCGACGGCGAGGCCCTCGACGAGCTGCTCGACGCCGGCCGCATCTTCGGTGCCGGCATCGACGTGTTCACCGAGGAGCCGCCCGCGACCGACGGCCTGCCCGCGATCGCGAGCAACGTCGTGCTCACCCCGCACATCGGGTTCCACACCGACGAGGCCGACGACGTGTTCCGCCTCGCGGCCGAGAACATCCTCGCGTTCGCCGCCGGCGAGCCGACCAACGTCATCCACTAGCGGGTTCACCCGGCCGCCCGCACCGGCCCGCGGCATCCGCTCGCCGACATCGACCAAGACCACCTCCTGACCGCGAACCACTGAAAGCTGGAGCACCACACATGCAGATCCGACACGCCTCACACCCCGACGACGTCGCCGGGCTCGACAAGAGCGCACTGCGCGAGCGCTTCGTCGCCGACGCGCTCTTCGTGCCCGGCGAGCAGGTGCTCGTCTACACCCACGAGGACCGCATGGTCATCGGCGGCGTCGTGCCGCTCGCCGGCGCGCCTATCGAGCTCGAGGCGCCCGATGCCCTCCGCAGCGAGCGGTTCTGCGACCGCCGCGAGCTCGCAGTCGTGCAGATCGGCACCCGCGGAACTGTCACGGTCGACGGCGTCGAGTACACGCTCGAGCACCGCGACGTCCTCTACGTGGGCCAGGGTTCGCGCAGCGTGACGTTCGCCGTGGGCGCTGACGGCGAAGAGGCCGCGTTCTACCTCGCGTCGGCCCTCTCGTTCAGCGGCTACCCGACCACGCTCGTGCGCCTGCAGGACTCGCTCACCACGCAGACCGGCGATGCCGCGACGGCGAACCGCCGCACGGTGCACAAGCACATCCACACCGACGGCGTGCGCAGCGATCAGCTCGTGCTCGGCATCACCTCGCTCGAGTCGGGCAGCGTCTGGAACAGCATGCCGCCGCACACCCACGACCGCCGCACCGAGATCTACCTCTACTTCGGACTGCCCGAGGGGCACCGCATCCAGCACGTCATGGGCGAGCCCGACGACACCCGCACGCTCGTGCTGCAGGACCGCGACGCCGTGATCAGCCCCAGCTGGTCGGTGCACTTCGGCTCGGGCACCACGAACTACGCGTTCGTGTGGGTCATGGCCGGCGAGAACCAGGCCTTCACCGACATGGACCAGATCCCGGTCACCGCGCTCGCCTGACGTTCTCGACAGGCGGCGCGCGCCCGGCACGGGCTGCCGCTAGCGTAGGGGCACCACCCACCCTGCGACATCCGCTCACCACTGATTACCGAAAGGGATGCCTCGATGGTCGACACGTCGGAGGGCCGGCGCGACGCCGGCGCCACGGCCGGCACGCAGAGCGTGGACCGCGCACTCCAGGTGCTGCTGCAGGTCGCCGAGAGCCCGCCGCCCGGGCTCACGCTCGCGGCGTGCAGCGCCATTCTCGGGTACTCCAAGCCGACGACGCTGCGCATCCTGCGCACGCTCGAGGCGCGCCAGTTCCTGCGGTACGACGACGAGCTCGGCGTCTACACGCTCGGCGTCGCGAACGTGCAGCTCGGCTCCGAGTACCTGAACCGGCTCGACCTGCGCCGGGCGGCGCTGCCGTCGATGCGCGCGCTCGTCGACCAGACGCAGGAGACTGCGCACCTCGGCGTGCTGAGCGGCACCGACGTCGTCTACATCGAGCTCGTCGACAGCCCGCACCCGGTGCGCGTGTTCAGCCGCGTCGGCACGGCCGTGCCCGCGTACGCCACGGCCATCGGCAAGGCGATCCTCGCGTGGACGCCCGAGGGCGCGCGCTCGGCGCACGTCACGCACCCGCTCGAGGCGCGCACGCCGTACACGCTGCGCACCGAGGCGCAGCTCGCCGACGACCTCGCCGCCACGCGCGAGCGCGGGTTCGCGATCGACGACCAGGAGAACCGTGAGGGCATCCGCGGCTTCGCCGCCCCGGTCTTCGACTTCCAGGGCACCGCGATCGCCGCGGTCAGCATCGCCGGACCGTCGACGCGCATCATGCCCGAGGCCGCGACCGAGCTCGGCCCGCGCATCGTCGAGACGGCCGCTGAGATCTCCGCCTCGATGGGGGCGCCGCGGAGCGGGTCGTGAGCGGTTCTGCGCTCGCTGCTCCTGACGCGGCTGCCTCTGCCGGTGCTGTCGGCGCACGCGCGGCCGGCAGTGCCCGTCTCGCCGTCGTCACCGGCGCGAGCCGAGGCATCGGCCGGGCGATCGCGCTGCGGCTCGCCCGCGACGGCGCCGACATCGTCGGCGTGGGCTCGTCGATCGAGGGACTGACGGATGTCGCGGCCGAGGTCGCGGCGCTCGGCCGCCGCTTCGATCCCCTCGCCGCCGACCTCGCCGACCCCGATGCCGCGCTCGAGCTCGCGGCGCAGATCACCGAGCGGCACGGGGTGTCCGACGTGCTCGTGCAGGCCGCGGGCATCAACCGCCGGGCGCCCGCCGCGGAGCATCCGACCGCCGACTTCGACGACGTGCTGGGCGTGAACCTGCGCTCGCCGTTCATCCTCGCGCGTGAGCTCGGTCGCGGCATGGTCGCGCGCGGCTCGGGCAAGGTCGTGTTCGTCGCGTCGCTGCTGAGTTTCCAGGGCGGGCTCACCGTGCCCGGCTACGCCGCGAGCAAGGGCGGCATCGCCCAGCTCACCAAGGCCCTCGCGAACGAGTGGGCCGTTTCGGGGGTGAACGTGAACGCCGTCGCGCCGGGGTACGTGGCGACCGACATGAACGAGGCCCTGCAGGCCGACGAGGTGCGGTTCCGCCAGATCTCGGAGCGCATCCCGGCCGGCCGCTGGGCGACGCCCGACGACATCGCGGGCGCCGCGGCGTTCCTCGCCTCGCCCGACGCTGCCTACGTGCACGGCGTCGTGCTGCCGGTCGACGGGGGATGGCTGGGGCGGTAGCGGGCGCCTGCCGCCGGAGACGACGGCGCAGGCACGCGGATGCCGCGGCTCCCGCTACCCTCGACTGAGCGCACGCACTCCAGCGGCGGAACCGCGCGACCGACCACACGAGGGGGACCTCCGTGCACGACCAGCTGCTGCTGGGCATCCTGGCCGTCGGGATCGGCGTCGTCGTCGGGGTGCTCGCCTTCGTGCCGTACGTGGCGATCGCCTATCGCCGCCACGGGCGACTCACCGCCTGGCGGGTGGTCGTGCCGTTCGCAGCCCTGATCTACGGCATCGCCGTCTGGACCTACACACTCCTGCCGCTGCCCGACCCCGACGAGGTGCGCTGCAAGGGCACGAACCTCAACCCCGGCGAATTCGTGCACGACATCGCGGGCGCGGTCGGCAGGGGACATCCGCTCACCGACCCGGCCGTGCTGCAGCTCGTGCTGAACGTGCTGCTGTTCGTGCCGCTCGGCGTGTTCGTGCGGCTGCTGTGGCGGCGCGGCGTGCTCGTCTCGCTCGCCGCCGGGTTCGGCTTGTCCCTCTTGATCGAGCTCACCCAGCTCACCGGGGTCTGGGGTCTCTATCCCTGCGCGTACCGCGTGTTCGACGTCGACGACCTGCTCACCAACACGGCGGGTGCGGTGCTCGGTTCGCTGCTGTCGCTCGCACTGCCGGCGAGTTGGCGTCTCGATGCAGCGGATGCCGCGGCCGCCGCCCGACCGATCCCCGTCACCCGCGGGCGGCGGCTGCTGGCGATGGTGGTCGACGCGATGTCGGTGCTGCTCATCACGGCGAGCGTGCAGATCGCCGTCGGCGGCGTCGTGATCCTGCTGCTCGAGGCCGATCCGTCTTCGAGGCTGCTCGCGGTGCTCGGCATCGTCATGCCCGCCGTGCCGTTCGTGCTCACCGCGATTCCCGCGCTCGCGACCGGGCGCACGATCGGCGACGCGGCCGTTCGTCTGCGTTACGCGGGCTCGCCATACCCGCTGTGGCTCGCTCGAGCGCTGCGGTTCCTCGGTGGCATCGGCGGCATCCAGCTGCTCGCTGCGTTCAGCGGCGACTCGGTCTGGTACCTGCTCGCGCTGCTCGCATCGCTCGTCGCCGTGTTCGCAACCGGGGGCGGGCGGGGTCTCCCTGGCCTGCTCAGCCGGCAGCGGCTCGAAGACGCACGATCGGATGCCGCGGGCCTCAGCGCGTCGCGACGTTGATGCCGAGCGTCGCGAGCACGCCGAAGACGACGCCCCAGAGGATGATCGAGATGATCTGCCAGAAGATCACGACGTTGCGGTTCGCGCCGAATGAGACCATCGCGGCCGACGTGATCTGGCTCGGCAGGATCGTCTGGCCGAGCAGGCTCACGCCCGCGACGCCGTAGCGGTCGAACGCGCGGCGCAGCTTCTGGCGGCGGGGCGACTCGTCGAGGTCGTCGTCGGCTGCGGCATCCGTGCCGTATTCCATGCTGGTGGATGCCGCACCGCGCACGCCGGTGGTCGCGCCCACGCCGGCGAGCTCGCGCTTGCGGCGGCGACGGGCGACGGCCGTGGAGCGGGCGCCGTGCGCGGTGAACACGAAGACCAGCATCGAGATGATGTTGCCGACGACGGCCGCGGCGATGGCGACGGCGGTGGGCAGGCCGATCGCGACGCCGATGAGCGAGCCGAAGTACGACTCCACGAACGGCACGGCCGAGACGAGCATGATGCCGATCCACTGGAGCACGTCGGGGAACGAGGAGGCGAAGTCCTGCAGGGCGTCGATCATGATGGGTCCTTTCGTCGGGGCGGTCGCCGATTGCGATACCTCCATCCAACGGATCGCGGACCGACCTCCCCAGTGCCGCCGCGTCACGGGTTCGCGTGCACTCGCGCACCTCGGCCCGTGACAAATGTCACTGCTCTACGCTCGAGAGCATGCCCGCCGAACCGTCACGCAGCGTGCACTCGACGTGGTTGTACACGCTCGGGTCGATCGTGTTCTTCGTCGGCTTCTTCGAGGTCTTCGTAGCCCTGACCATGCTCGAGCCGTACTCGCTCGCGCCCGATCCGCTCGGCGCGACGCTGATCGTGCTGCAGCTCGTGGCCGGCGCGACGGCGATCCGGTACTGCTGGTTCCTGAGGGTCGGACTCGGCGGAGGGCTTCCGTCGGTGTGGTGGACCATCGCGCTTGTCGCACCGGCCGCGGCCGTGTGGGTGCTCGGACTCTTCGTCGACGGCAACGCGTACGTCGCGGCGAGCGCTCTCTGGGCGGCGGGGTCGCTCCTCGCCTGCCTGGTGCCGCGGCCGATGCGATGGCTGGTGCTCGCGGCATCCGCACTGCTCGTCATCGCCCACCTGCTGATCGCGACGCTCACGCTCGGGAGCGCGAATCCCTTCACGACGACCGGCAGCGGGTGGGCCGTCACGATCTACGCCGTCCTGCTGCCGCTCATGCTCATCACGAGCCTCTGGTGGTGGCAGATCGTCGTGCAGCTCGATCGCAGCCGCCGCATCGCGGGCGAGCTCGCGGTCACGCAGGAGCGGCTGCGGTTCGCGAGCGACCTGCACGACATCCAGGGGCATCACCTGCAGGTCATCTCGCTGAAGTCCGAACTGGCCGAGCGCCTCATGGCCATCGATCCCGACGCCGCGCGCGAGCACATCCACGAGGTGCGGCTCATCGCCAAGCAGGCGCTCGAAGAGACCCGTTCCCTCGTCGCCGGGTACCGCCAGGTCGCCCTCGATGACGAGCTCGAGAACGCGCGCGAGGTGCTCACGGCCGCCGGCGCCGCGTGCACGCTGCAGCTCGGTGCGCTGCCCGCCGACTCCGCCGTGCGCAGCGCCCTCGCCTCGGTCGTGCGCGAGGCGACCACGAACATCCTGCGGCACAGCGAGGCGATCAACGTGTCGATCGCGCTCGCCGTCGAGGGCGGGCGAGCGACGCTCGAGATCGTGAACGACGGGGTCACGGGTGCCGCGCAGCCGGACTCCGGGATGGGCAGGGGTTCCGGACTCGCCGGGCTGGGCGAGCGTCTCGCGGCCGTCGGCGGCACGTTCGAGACGTCGACGGATGCCGCCGCCAGCCGTTTCGTGCTCACGGCGTGCGCTCCCGCGGCCGCGGGGGTATCGGCGTGACCGGCGCTGGGGCGGGTGCGCGGTCGGGCAGCGACAGCGCAGCAGCGGCCGACGCAGCGGGGGAGCGCAGCATCCGCCTGCTGATCGCCGATGACGAGCACCTCATCCGCGGCGCACTGGTCGCCCTGCTCAGCCTCGAACCCGATATCGAGGTCGTCGCGTCGGCCGAGAACGGTGTCGTCGCCTACGAGCAGGCCGTGACCACGCGGCCCGACGTGTGCCTCCTCGACCTCGAGATGCCCGAAGCCGACGGCGTCGAGGCGGCAGGGCGCATCCTCGCGCAGGTGCCCACGCGGGTCGTCATCGTGACGCGGCACGCCCGCCCTGGCGTGCTGCGCCGGGCGCTCGCGTCGAAGGTCTCGGGCTTCGTGCCGAAGTCGATGCCGGCCGAAGACCTGGCGCAGGTCATCCGCGACGTCGCGGCCGGGCGCCGCTACGTCGACCCCGAGATCGCGGCGACGGCCCTCACCGCCGAACGCTGCCCGCTCACCGATCGCGAACTCGACGCCCTGCGCCACAGCCGCTCGCCCCTGAGCGTGCAGCAGATCGCCGAGCGCCTGCACCTCGCCCAAGGGACCGTGCGCAACTACCTCTCGTCGGCGATGACCAAGCTCGGTGCCTCGTCACGGCACGAGGCGGCCGAGAAGGCGTGGGAGCAGGGCTGGATCTAGGCGCCACTCGTCGGCGGTCGCGAGGGCGCGGGTATTGCCCGTGGAAACCGGTGCCGGAGTGCCGGAGTGCCGGGCGCCGTGGCAGCACACGTCCCGCCCCAGTACCGAGCCGCCTCGGCCAACTCCTGGCGCCGTCTCAATCGGTCGGCGCGATGACCACTCGGCGCAGCTTGTCGCCCGACGACGTGAACGTGATCGGTCCCGTGCCGTTGTAGCCGTCGCCGGTGACGGTGAGCGTCGCGATGACGGTGTCCGCGGCATCCGTCGCCTCGATGCCGACGAGCTCGAAGTGCGTGCGCTTGCCGATGTTGTCGGTCTCGTTCCACGAGGCGATGCCGTCGCGGCCGTGGAACACGCGGCCCCAGTCGTCGAGGCTCGCATCGTCGGTGAAGCCGTCGAGGAAGGCCTCGGTGTCGCCGCGGTTCGTGCTGTCGATGAACGCGCGGAGCGCTGCGGGCACTCGGTCGTCGGACATGGGTGGCTCCTGTCGGTCGGTGGTTCCAGTGTGCGCCGCGCGCCGTCGTCGTGCACGTGTTCGTCGGCATCGATCGCGGATGTCGCCCGGCGCGACGCCTGTGGAGAGCGGATGTCTCCCACCCCCGCATCGCCTACGGTGGACCGCATGCCCGGCGTTCCCCGAAAGTCCCCCCTCCCCCTGATGGCGGGGATCGCTGTGGTGATCGCGGTCGGGCTCGCCGGGTGCTCCGGCGGGTCCGACCCCTCCGCGAGCGAGGCGCCCGACGCGTCAGCCGCGGCGCCGACCGCTGACGCTCCCGTGTTCGCGTCGGATGAAGAGGCGTTGGCGGCGGCGGTTGAGGCGTATGAGGCGTACTTGGACGTCGATTCGATCATCTCGGCTGACCCGGGCGCAGACGTCGAAAGCATCAAGGAGGTCGTTAGCGATGGCTACGCGAAGACCATGATCGATCAGTACACAGATGTTCGCGCCGCTGGTCTTCGCTTCGAGGGGAAGGTGACGTACGGCGGCGTTCGACTCGCGCAATGGAACGGAGGATCGCTGGCCAGCGTTCAGTTCTATGTCTGTCCAGACGTTTCGGGCATTCGGATCTTCAATTCTGAGAATGCAGACGTGACTCCGACCGACCGAGATGAAGTCTTGCCGATCGTAATTTCCACTGAAGCGAATGATCAGGGGAGCTTGGTCGTGAGTGGATCGGATCTATGGTCGGGCACGGACTTCTGTTAGGAGCACTGCTCCTAGTGGGGCAGATCGGAACATTACATGCCGACGTGAAGCCTGAATGTTCCACGATCGCGCAGGCGGCTGGCCTCTGCGAGATCGAGGGCGGGGTCGGTGACGAAGGTGTGAATCTCTGGGGTGAGGCGACTCTGCCGCAGCTTCCGACAGGAACCGTGGTCGATATGAATAACGCCTCAGACGGACCGGATGGTGCCGTCCCTGAACAACCCCCGCCCCCACCTGTCCCGATCGACTGCAGCCCGACCGACCCGACCGATCCGTGCCGGGTCGATGTGGGGGAGCCGGTGCCCGAGGTTCCCGGCGAGCCGACGGTGACGATGCGCGACATCGCTTCGTTCCGTCCGGCGATCGAGGGCGACGTCATGGAGCCCGATGGGTGGGCGGTCGTGGGGCTTCCGGCGAACTTCGTGTCGAGCGTGTCCGGGACGCAGCTCGTTGCGGGCAGCCTGCTCGGGCGGCCCGCCGAGGTTCGCTTCACGCCGGTCGGGTACGCGTGGGCGTCGAGCGATGGCGGGCTCGTGACATCCGCCGGCCCCGGAGCGACCTGGACCGAGCTCGGGCTGCGCGAGTTCACGGCGACCGACACGAGTCTGGTCTTCGCCGAGCGCGGAACCTTCGAGGTGCAGCCGACCGTCACGTTCGAGGCCGAGTACCGGTTCGACGGCTCGGTGTGGCGGTCGATCGCCGGCACGCTCGACGTGCCGATCCAGCCGCGCACGGTCGTGGTCGGCGCGGTCGACACGGTGCTCGTGGTCGGCGACTGCGGCGCGCGGCCCGACGGCCCGGGCTGCTGACTCGTCGCACGCCGCCCGGCACCGTCGACCACCGCCACTACCCCCGCCGCACCCACTCCGCGTTCGACATGCGCAGCGCGGCGACCGCGATGAACGCGAGGCCGATCACCTCGAGCGTGCCGCCGGCGACCTCGAACCATTCCGATCCGACGCTCAGCCCGATGACGTGCGACACCGGCCAGGCCAGGATCAGCACCCCGGCGAACCACGGCACGGCGCCGCGGCTGAGCATCACAGCGAGGCCGAGGAGCGCTGTGCCGACGATGTTGCCGATCACGAACAGCAGGAACACGGGCACCGCCGTCGGCATCTGCTGCACCTCGTCGAGCGCGGCGGCCGCATCGACGCCGCCGGTGGCGAGCGCGACGTTGAGGAAGTTCGTCGTCACCACGCCGAAGTAGCAGACGTACCCCGCGATCATGAGCACGGCTGCCCACAACGACAGGCGCGGGCGACTCGGTCGCAGCACGCGCAGGGCGGCGAGCAGTCCGGGCACGAGCAGCAGCGAACCGATCAGCGAGGCGACCGACGCCACCTGCATCTCCGTCGCGAACGTGCGGTAGAACTCGAGCGCCTCGGCTCCGCCGCTGAGGTCGTCGAGTCCGCTCGAGGTGGTGACCACCGAGTACACCGTGTTCGTCACGACCTGCGCGGCGATGGCCAGCGGCAGGGCGATCGCCGTCGCCACGCGGCGGAATCCGACGGTCGGGTCGGGCCGCTGCGGCACGGAGCCGTCGGCAACGGGTGCGGCCTGCGCCGCGGCATCCGTCGCCCTCAGAGCCGACCGTGCGCGGTCGGAGTTCGAAACGGTGTCGGTCATGGTGGAACCTCCTCATCGGTGCCGCTCCGAGCGGAACGACCGGTGGCCGCCCGCCGAGCGGCGGGCACACCCAGACCGTCTCGCGACCCAACCCCTGCGGGCACCGTGGCGGCTACGGAACCGAACTGCGTGCAGACACGGATACCGCGGCACGCGGCGCGTCACTACTGTGAGCCTCATGCGGTGGTGGCTGAGGTGGCCGGCGGTGATCGTCTGGGTGGGCTGGGTGCTCGCGGCGGCGATCCTGCCCCTGCTGCTCGCGATCGCCTCGGTCGATCAGGTGCCGCTCATCGCGGTCGAGGCCGTCATCGCCGCCTACGTGCTGGTGCTCGCCACGATCGTCGCCCGACGGGCGCCCGGGCACCCGATCGCGGCGCTGCTGGCGGCGACGTCGGTCGTCGTCGCCGTGACCGTGACCCCGGTCGATCTCGGACCGTTCGCCGGTACGTGGATGCTGCTCTACCTGCCGCTCGCGTTCCTGCTGCTGCTCGTGCCCGACGGCCGATTCGCCTCACGGGCCTGGCGGGTGGTCGGCCTCTCGCTCCTCGCCGTCGTGGTCGTCTTCAACGCCGGAGTCGCCCTCGACTGGGTGATCGACGAACGTGCCGCGGGCAGCGCTGGCAGCACGGGCGGGGCGGATGCCGCGGCGACGAGCCCGTTCGAGATCGTCGCACTCGCCGTGCTCCCCGTCTTCTTCGGCCTGCTCGTGGCATCCCTCGTCTCAGTCGTCGCCCGGTACCGGCGGGCCGATGCGCGTCAGCGCCTGCAGCTGCGTTGGATGTTCGTGGTCGGGGCGTCGCTGCCGCTCACCCTGCTGCTCTGCTGGACGAGCTACCTGCTGATCGGCACGGCCGATCTCGTCGGGTTCGGCCTCGCGATCATGTACCTCGCGATCCCGACCGGGGTCGCGGTCGCGATCGTGCGGCCCGACTGGTTCGACGTCGACCGTGCGGCCGTCGCGACGCTGACCGCGACCGCGCTGAGCGTCGTCGTGCTGGCCGTGCTGTCGGTGGTGTGCGCCGTCACCGGCCTGACCCTGCTCGCCTGGTCGCCCGTCGTCGCGATCGTCACCACGATCGCACTGACCCTGCTCGTCGTGCCGCTCTACGGGTTCGCACGTCGCCGGTTCGGCCGCTGGCTCTACCCCGAGCGCGAACGTGCGGTCGACGCCATGCGCCGGTTGCGCGCCCGAGTCGACGCCGGCGAGGCCGAGCCCGAGACCGTGCAGGCCGAGCTGCGGGCGGCGCTGCGCGATCCGGAGCTCGTCGTCGCCTATCGGGCGCTCGCCGAGGGCGGTGCGGGTTCGCTCGTCACCGTCGACGGCGCGCCGCTCACGTCGCCGGCGCCGCTCACGTCGCTCGCGTCGCCGTTCGATCTCGCGCGCGACGCGGCGCCGGTCACCGACATACGCCTGACGACGCCGGTGCGACTTCGAGGCGAGGAGATCGGCGTGCTGGTCGCATCGCCGGCTCGACTCACGAGGCCGGCGCACGCGATCGCCGATGCCGCGGCCCCGCTCGTGGACGCCGTACGATTCCGTGCCGAGCTGCGCCGCACGATGGACGAGGTTGCCGCGTCGCGCGAACGGCTCGTGCGGGCGTCGTTCGAGGAACGGCGGCGGCTCGAGCGCGACCTGCACGACGGCGCCCAGCAGCGGCTCGTCGCCCTCGGCATGCGGTTGCGGGTGCTGCAGCGCGCCGGCGGGGCTGACACCGAGCTGGTCGAGTCGCTCGACGTCGCCGTCGCGGAGCTCGGCACCGCGGTGGCCGAGCTGCGGCAGATCGCGCACGGTGTGCGGCCGAGCGCCCTCGACGACGGCCTCGGTCCCGCGCTGGCCGACCTCGCGCGCCTGTCGCCGTCCGTCATCGAGATCGACGCGCACGGTGCCGAAGTACCCGATGCCGTCGGCACGACCGCCTACTTCGTCGCGAGCGAAGCCGTGGCCAACGCGTTGAAGCATGCCGCAGCCTCGAGTATCCGGGTGCGGGTGCGCACGGTCGACGAGACGCTGCACCTCGCGATCACCGACGACGGATGCGGCGGGGCGGTCGTGCGCCCGTCTGCAGGCCTCGCCGGACTCGAGGACCGCGTGGCGGCGCTCGGCGGGCGCCTCGAGGTGCGGTCGCCGCACGGCGGCGGCACGACGGTCGAGGCGGTGCTGCCGTGCGGATCGTGATCGGCGAGGACTCCGCACTGTTCCGCGAGGGGCTCGCGGCGCTGCTCGCGAGCGCGGGCCACGAGATCGTGGGGCGTGCGTCGACGGGACCCGCGGCGGTCGCGCAGGTGCGGGCCCATCGACCCGACGTGGTCGTGCTCGACATCCGCATGCCGTCGGCCGATGAGGGCGTCGCGGCGGCGATCGAGATCCGCGAGTGGAGCCCGCCGACGCCCGTGCTGCTGCTCTCGCAGCACATCGAGACCCGGCGAACCGTGGAGCTCGTCTCGTCGGGGGCGATCGGCTACCTGCTGAAGGACCGCGTGCTCGACGTCGACGAGTTCCTGAACGCGCTCGACCGTGTCGCAGGCGGCGGCACGGCCCTCGACCCCGAGGTCGTGCGACGCCTGCTGGTGTCGGCGAAGTCGACGGTGCTCGACGGCCTGACGCCCCGCGAACGCGAGGTGCTGGCACTCATGGCCGAGGGGCGTTCGAACACCGCGATCGGGCAGCACCTCTACCTCTCGGCCCGCACCGTCGAGACGCACATCAGCAACATCTTCGCGAAGCTCGATCTGCACGAGTCCGCCGACGATCATCGCCGGGTGCTCGCGATCCTGACCTACTTGGAAGCCGGCACGGTCTAGCGGCGCGTGTCGGGCGCCGTGCTCCACAGCGCCCACGCGACGAGCACCGGCTGCAGGAACAGGCGGATGAACCGGGCCCGATCCGTGCGCAGCATGGGCGCCTCGCGCCCGGTGCGCCACTGGTGCACGTTGCCCGGGAACACCGCCACGAAGAACGCCGCGATGATCGCGCCCATGCGGCGTCGCTCGCGCGGCAGGCCGATCACGCCTGCACCCATGAGCAGCTCGGCGGCTCCGGATGCCACGACCACCGCGTCCTTGTCGAAGGGCGTGTGGTCGACCGCCCAATCGGGCACCACGATGCGATAGCCCTTGCGCGCCCAGAACAGGTGCGAGAGTCCGGCGGCGACCAGCAGCGCCGCCAGCGCCCACCGCGCGATCGCCCGCAGCACGGCGAGCGGGCCCGAACCCTTCGGCCGTCCGGGCGATCCGGCCGTGGCTGAACGGGCGGGCTGACGGGATCGGGTGCGACGCGGCATCCGGTCAGTCTCGCATCGGATGCCGCGTCGCGGCGCCCGTTGACACCTCACCGCCGCCCGGCTACGCGCGCGGCCGCATCCGTCGCACGTGCACGCCGGCGCTCTGGCCCTCGCTCTGGCCGTCGCCGCGGCCTCGCATCAGACTGTCGTCATGAAACCGCGCTGGACGCCGCTCGCCGTGACCTACCTCGTGATCGCCGTCGCCGGGCTGGGCGCGGCCATGACCTTCAACGCGCTCGCCGTCGTGCAGATGCAGGACTTCCTCGGCGCCTGGTTCGACGGCGGGCCAGCGGTGTCGTCGCTCACGGTCGACCTGCTCGGCGTGGCGGTGGCGGGCAGCATCCTGATCATCGTCGAGGCACGGCGACTCGGCATGCGGTTCGGCTGGCTCTACGTCGTCGGCGCACTGCTGACGGCGTTCACGTTCACGTTCCCGTTGTTCCTCGCGATGCGCGAGCGCCACCTCGCCGGAGGTCCGCGGAGCGGGCAGTAGCGCGCCGAAGCGCACGCGAGCTGCGCTGCGGGAGGTCGCTTCACATGCGGATGCCGCGACACGCGCCCGCGCGTCCGTCGGCGTCGATAGTGTTCAGCGTGTCGTCGCCGTCGCACCCGATCGGCAGCGCCCCACCGATCGAAGGAGCACAGCTTGGCAACAGCATCGCAGTCCTCGGCACCGCAGTCCTCGGCACGGCAGTCCGCTCAGGTCACGGTCTACGGCGCCTACGGCCACACCGGCCGCTTCGTGGTGCGGGAGTTGCAGGATCGCGGCTTCGTTCCGGTGCTGTCGGGGCGTGACGCGGTGCAACTCGACGAGCTCGCTGCGGCCACGCGCCTCGAGTCCCGACCAGCGTCCGTCGATGACGCAGCGGCCCTCGACCGAGCACTCGCCGGAAGCGCCGCCGTGATCAACTGCGCCGGCCCGTTCGCGTCGACCGCAGGGCCGCTGATCGAGTCGGCGCTTCGCACGGGCGTCCCGTACGTCGACGTGGCCGCCGAGATCGAGGCGAACGTCGACACGTTCGCGAATTTCGCCGGGCGTGCCGATGCGGCGGGCGCCGTGGTCGTGCCGGCGATGGCCTTCTTCGGCGGGCTCGGCGACCTGCTCGCCACCGTCGCGATGGGCGACTGGAGCTCGGCCGACCTGGTGCAGGTCGGCTACGGGCTCAGCAGTTGGCGGCCCACGGCGGGCACCCGCATCGCCGGGGCGGTCTCCCGCGAGCGGCGCGGCGGCCAGTTCGTGAGGTTCGCCGACGGGCGACTGCACTACGTCGACGAGCACGACACGTCGATCATCGACTGGCCGTTCCCCGAGCCGACCGGCACGAAGCCGCTCGTCGTCGAGTTCACGATGGCCGACATCGTCACCCTGCCCAGCCACCTCGACGTGCGCGAGGTGCGCACCTCGATGGCGCAGGCCGCAGCGAACGACATGGCCTCGTCGGATACCCCCGAGCCGACCGCCGCCGATGCGAGCGGCCGCTCCGACCAGACGTTCGCCGTCGACGTGATCGTGCAGCGCGGCGACGAGCAGCGACGTGCCGTGGCCCACGGTCGCGACATCTACGCCGTGACGGCGCCGCTCGCGGTCGAGGCCGTCGCGCGCATCGTCGACGGGCGTGTCACGGGCAGCGGGGTCTCGTCGGCAGGTTCTGCGTTCGATGCGGCGGACTTCCTCGACGCGCTCGCGCCGCACATCACGTGGGAGCACCTCGGCGCCGTAGCCGAACCGCTCGCCGTGGTGCGGTCGGTCGCGACGAGGTAGCGCCGGGGGTCGCAGCGCGGAGTGCCCGGACGCGTCAGCGCGATCGCGCGGGTCTGGCCGACGCGCGGGTCAGCCCGGCGACCGCATCACGGCGGTCGACTCGCGCACCACGAGGCGCGTGCCGAGCTCGACCTGCAGGGCGTCGACGCGCTCGTGCGAGATGAGGCGCAGCAGTTGGGTGACCGCGAGCCGGCCCATGTCGGCGAGCGGCTGCCACACCGTCGTGAGACCCGGGGTGGTGGCGCGGCTCAGGTCGCTGTCGTCGAAGCCGACCACCGAGACGTCTTCGGGCACGCGGAGCCCGGCCTCCTGCACGGCGCGCATGGCGCCGACGGCCACCTTGTCGTTGAAGCACACGAGCGCGGTCGGGCGCTCGGCACGCGCGAGCAGTTCGGAGGCGGCGACACGGCCGCTCTCGACATCCGCCGAGACCGACGAGACGAGCGCCGGGTCCTGCAGCACGCCGACCTCGGCGAGGGCCGCGGTGTGCCCCGCGAGACGCTCGCGGCTGACCAGCCACTCGTCGGGGCCGGCGAGCACGCCGATGCGGCGGTGCCCGAGGTCGAGCAGGTGCGTCGTCAGCGCACGGGCGCCCTGGTGGTGCGCCGCCGAGACGACGACCGAGCCCTCGGGCGCGCGCGTGCGCGGGTCGACGATCACGAACGGGAACCCGTGCCGGCGCAGCGCGCCGAGCTCGGCGGCGTCCTCGGGCGGCAGGATCAGGATGGCCCCGGACGTCTCGGCGCGCATCGGCATCTGGCCGAGCGGATGCCGCGACTGCGACGATTCCCCTGCGTCGAGCAGCATGGGGCGGGCGTTGGCGGCGAGCTCCTCGGCGATCGACGAGACGATGAGGCCGAAGTAGTCGGTGAGCACGTACGGGCAGCGCACGAACACCGGACCGCCGGTCTGGCGACTGTGGCCTCGGGCGATCGGCGCGGCCGAGCCGAGGCCCTCGAGCGCGCCGAGCACGAGCTCGCGCGTGGCCGGCGCGACCTGCGCATTGCCGTTCAGCACACGCGAGACGGTCGCGATCGAGAGCCCGGTGGCCTCGGCGACGTCGCGCACCGAGGCGCGGGCGCGCGGGGCGAGGGGAGCGGATGCCGCAGCAGCTGCCATGCGTTCACCACCCCTTGACGTGCGTGCGGGTGGCGAGCAGGATTGCAGCGCAACGTTACACGAACGTTCCAATTGTTACATCTGAGAACGGTCGTGCGCAAGATCCCGGCGTCGCAAGACCCACCGTGCGCAGGTTCCGCGCACGATCCGAAGCACTCGACGAGGAGGCTCTCCATGAAGACGACGACCAGGCTGTGGGCGGGGGCCGCGATCGGCGCCCTGCTCGCGGCATCCGTCACCGCGGGCGCGGCCGGCGCGGCACCCGCGTCGAGCACTGCGACCGGCGCGGCGAGCGCTGCGACCACCGCGAGCGCGACGCCCGCGACGGCCGCGCGCCAGGGCGCCGACGACACCCCGCAGGCCCGAGTGTGGCTCACGACCCTCGACCGCGCGAACCTGCTCACCCCGCAGGCGCAGCTCGCGTTCGGCGACACCCGCTCGGCCGACCCGACGATCGTGATCGACCCGGAGACGACCTACCAGAGCATGGACGGCTTCGGCGCGTCGATCACCGACTCCTCGGCCGCCGTGCTCTTCGCGCTCAGCAAGTCCGAGCGCGACGCGACGATGACGAAGCTCTTCGACCCGGTCAAGGGCATCGGCGTGAGCCTGCTGCGACAGCCCATCGGGTCGAGCGACTTCACCGCGGCATCCGCCCACTACACCTACGACGACGTGGCGCCGGGCAAGAACGACTACCTGCTGCGCAAGTTCAGCATCGCGCACGACGAGGCGCAGATCCTGCCGTTGCTGCGCCAGGCGAAGAAGCTCAACCCGGCGCTCAAGATCGTGGCGACGCCGTGGAGCCCGCCCGCGTGGCTGAAGACGAACGACTCGCTCGTCGGCGGACAGCTCGAGCCCGGCACGATCAACGCCGCGGCCTATGCCGCGTACCTCGTGCGGTACGTCGTCGCGTACAAGCAGGCCGGCATTCCGATCGACTACCTGACGATCCAGAACGAGCCGCAGAACCGCACACCCGACGGCTACCCGGGCATGGACATGCCGGTCGCCGACCAGGCGCGCGTCATCACGATCCTCGGGCCGCTGCTCAAGGTCGCGAGCCCGAAGACGAAGATCCTCGGCTACGACCACAACTGGGCGACGCACCCGAACGACCTCGCGAACACCCCGTCCGGTCAGGACCCCGAACCCGACTACCCCGCGAAGCTGCTTCAGACGAAGGCCGCGAAGTGGATTTCCGGCACCGCGTTCCACTGCTACTACGGCGACCCGAGCGCGCAGACCGCGCTCCACGAGCAGTTCCCCGACAAGGGCATCTGGTTTACCGAGTGCTCCGGATCGCACGGCGTCGACGACCCGCCCGCAAAGGTGTTCAGCGACACGCTCAAGTGGCACGCGCGCACCATCACCGTCGGTGTCACGCGCAACTGGGCCAAGTCGACCGTCAACTGGAACATCGCGCTCGACGAGAACGGCGGCCCGAACCTCGGCGGTTGCGGCACCTGCACGGGCCTCGTCACCACGCACTCCGACGGCACGGTCACGACCGATGCCGAGTACTACACGATCGGCCACCTCTCGAAGTTCGTGAAGCCCGGCGCCGTGCGCATCGCGAGCACCTCGTTCGGCACCACCGGGTGGAACGGCCAGATCACGGATGTCGCGTTCCGCAATCCCGACGGCTCGTACGTGCTCGTGGCGCACAACGAGAACGACGACCCGCGCGGCATGTCGGTGAAGGTCGGCTCGAAGTCGTTCGACTACACGATGCCCGGCGGGTCGCTCGCGACCTTCACGTGGCCGGCCTCGACGGCGTTCGACGACGGCCTCGCGCCCGTGGCGATCGACGGCGCCACCGCGACGGCCACGTCGGCATCGGCCGACGCGGGGCTCGCGGTCGACGGCGACGCGTCGACGCGCTGGTCGAGCGGCCAGGGCCAGACGGCCGGCCAGAACCTCACCGTCGACTTCGGCACAGCCAAGACGTTCAGCCGGGTGGCCGTCGACTCGGGCGGCAACCTCGGCGACTACGCCCGCGGCTGGTCGCTCGAGGCGTCGACCGATGGCACGACGTGGACGATGCTCGCGAGCGGCGCCGGAACCGGGCAGCTGACCGAGGTCGACGTGCCCGGGACCACGGCCCGCTACCTGCGCGTCGCCTCGACGGGCGACGCCGGCAACTGGTGGTCGATCTCGGACGTGCGCCTGTACGGCTGACCGTTCGCGCTGCACCGAGCGGATGCCCCGCCGACCGTCGCCCTCCTCGGGTCGGCGCATCGGCGGGGCATCCGGCCGTCGCCGACCGGGCGTGAAGTCCGATTCCCGCTGCGAAACCGTGCCGCGCGCGACCTCGGCGGGGTGATCATGGAGTCATGGCCCGACGACATGCGACCCTGCCGACGCCGCTCGGCGACCTGCTCGTGGTCGTCGAGCCGACGGCCGACGGCGACGCGCTCGCGGGCATCACGTTCCCGGGGCACTGGCATCCGCTCCCGGCCGACAGCATCGGGGCCGAGGTCGACGCGGCGACCGATCCCGTCGTCGTCGCGTTCGGGGTGCAGCTGGCCGAGTACCTCGCGGGGGAGCGCACGACGTTCGACCTGCCGCTCGCACCCAGCGGCGACGAGTTCCAGCACGCGGTCTGGACGATGCTGCGCGACATCCCGTTCGGCGAGACCGTGACCTACGGCGAGCTGGCCGCGCGCCTCGGCGACCGCAATCTCGCGCGCCGCGTCGGCAACGCGGTCGGGCGCAACCCGATCAGCATCGTCGTGCCGTGCCACCGCGTGGTCGGCGCCGACGGCTCGCTCACCGGCTACGCGGGCGGGCTCGAACGCAAGCGGTTCCTGCTCGAGCTCGAGGGCGCACCGGTCGTCGCGCAGGCGCGCCTGTTCTGAAGGCGGTCGCGCCAGACGGATGCCGCGGAAGCCGTGGCATCGGCGGCAGCAGGCATCCGCGGACTCAGCCTGCGGGCCGCCGAACCAGGAACACGTCGATCTCGTCCTCCGAGTCGAACACGAATCCGTGCCGCTCGTAGAGGCCGCGGGCGCGGCTGCCCTGCAGCACGTCGAGCCTGATCGTCGTGCCGGCGGCGTCGGCCTCGGCGAGCAGCTCCGCCAGCACGGCCGAACCGAAGCCGCGCCCCTGCGTCGACGGCTCGAGGTAGAACAGCTCGAGCCAGTGGTCGCCGTCGGCCGGGCGCAGCGAGACGCTGCCCACCGGCTCGCCGTCGAACTCGATGATGCGCGTATGCTCGGTCGAGAACGCGGCGAGCACCCGCGACCGCGACCGCTCGGCGTTCCACCGTCCGAGGCGCTCGAGGTCGGGGCGCATCGTGCGCTCCTTCAACGCGACGACGTACTCGGCGTCGGCGGGCAGGCAGGGTCGTGTCGTGAGCGAGGCGTGCATCGGTGCAAGCCTCGCAGTGCCGACCGCGCAGGTGAAATCGAGGGCGGTGCCCGGTGCCGGAGGCGGTGAGCCCGCGCTGGCGGCCGCGCCCGGCGGCCCGGCATGCGACCTACTTGCCGGGGTCGGTCTCGGTGTACTCGCCCTTGCCGGGTTCGGTCGTCTCGACGCCGTCGGGGAACTCGGTCTCGGTGTACTCGCCTTCACCCGGTTCGGTCGTCTTCACCCCGTCGGGGAAGTCGGTCTCGGTGTACTCGCCCTCGCCCGGCACGGTGCGCTCCTCGGCGCCGGTGCCGAAGTCGGTCTCGGTGTACTCGCCGGCCTCCCCGTCGTCCGCCGCGCGGGCGTCGGGGTCGATGGGCTGGCTGTTCGACTGGTCGGTCATGTTCGCTCCATCCGCTGGGCAGCCCGGAGCCGCGCTGCTGATCCCACTCTCTCGCGTGCGCGTGCGGTGCGCGAGGGTTTGACAGAAGATCGTCCAGTCCGGCTCGCAGCGGTCCGAGTGCGAGGGCGCCGGTGGTCGCTCCGGGGTATGCCGGTTCCGCCTCATCGATGCGGCGGAACTGGCATATCCGAATTGTGAGATCCGAGGCCGAAGCCGAGGGCGGGGCCGATGCCGGGGAACCGCGGACGCTGCGGGCGGGCCGACATTCGACGGCGACGCCACGTTCGGATGTGACGGACCGTGACCGACGGTGACTTCACGCGTCGCGCCCGGTTTCACGGCGAGCGGGCGCGCGCCGAAGATGTCCGCATGCCTTTCCGACCAGCGCACGACGAGCCGGGTTCCGCCGCGTACGACGACGGGTTCGACGACCGGTTCGCCGTGCCCGAGCCCGGCTTCGCCACGCGCCAGGTGCACGCGGGCGAGCACGACGAGCCCGCGTTCGGAGCCCGCATCACGCCGATCTACCTGAGCGCCGGGTTCCGCTTCGACGACTTCGCGCAGGCTCGCGACCGCTTCGCGGGCGACGACCAGGGCTACGTGTACACGCGAGCCGGCAACCCCACGAACGCGGCGCTCGAACGACGGCTCGCCGAGCTCGAGCGCGGCCGCGACGCGGTCGTCGTCGCGAGCGGGCAGGCCGCGCTCACGGTCGCGGTGCTCGCCGTCGCGAAGGCCGGCGACCACGTGCTCTCGGCGCAGAGCGTCTACTCGGGCACGCGCTCGCTCTTCACGCAGGGCTTCGGCCGCTTCGGCATCGAGGTCGAGTTCGTCGACGACGCCCGCGACCTCGACGAGTGGCGCCGCCGCATCCGCCCGAACACGCGCGCGGTCTACGCCGAGTCGATCGCCAACCCGACCAACGACGTCATCGACCTGTCGGGCGTCGCCGCGGTCGCGCAGGCCGCGGGCGTGCCCTTCATCGTCGACAACACGCTCGCGACGCCCTACCTCGTGCGCCCGATCGAGCACGGCGCCGACCTCGTCGTGCACTCCGCGAGCAAGTTCCTCTCGGGGCACGGCGCCGCGCTCGGCGGGGTCGTGATCGACGCCGGCACGTTCGACTGGTCGGCGACGCCCGGCGCGTACCCGCACCTCACCGAGCCCGACACCGGCCTGCAGGGCGCGAGCTACCTCGAGGCCCACGGCGCGGGCGCCTACACGGCGTACATCCGCGGCGTCACCGGTGCGCTCTTCGGTCCGGTGCTCTCGCCGTTCAACGCGTTCCTCATCCAGCAGGGCATCGAGACGCTCTCGCTGCGCGTCGGGCGGCAGTCCTCGACGGCGGCCGCACTCGCGGCATGGCTCGAAGACCGGCCAGAGGTGCTCTCGGTCAACTACGCGGGTCTGCCCTCGAACCCGTCGCACGACCTCGCCGAACGGTACCTGCCGCGCGGGCAGGGCGCCGTGCTCTCGTTCGTGCTCGACGGCGGCGAGCAGAGCGCCGAGGCGTTCTACGACGCGGTCGAGCTGTTCAGCCGCATGAGCCACATCGGCGACACGCGTTCGCTCATCCTGCATCCGGCGACGACCACGCACGCTCACCTCGACGCCGCGACCCGCGCCCGCGGGCGCATCTCCGCCGGCCTGCTGCGGCTCTCGGTCGGACTCGAGGAGCCAGACGACCTCATGCGCGACCTCGAGCGCGGGCTCGCCGCCGTGCGCGCGGCATCCGCTCGTCGTGCGCCCGCGGCATCCGCCCGGTCGACGACGCCCGGGACGCCCACGGCGACACGACGCACCACGGATGCCGCGGCATCCGCCCTGCTCGAAGGGAGCACCCGATGACCCGACTGCAGCACTTCGGCTGGTTCTTCTCGCGCGGCTTCGGCCCGCAGGGCTGGGGCCACGAGTACCACCGCTGGAACTACCGCTGGACGGAGCCGAAGCTCTACCAGCAGTCGGTGCGCGAGCTCGAGCAGGCGGGCCTCGACCTCGTCATCATCGAGGACGGCCCCTCGATCGGCACCCCCGAGACGATCGAGCTGCGCGTGCGCAAGGCATACGGCGGGCCCAAGCACGACCCCGTCGCGCTGACGCCCTACCTGCTCGGCGCGACCGAGCACATCGGCATCGCGCCGACCGTGAACGCGGGCATCTGGCCGCCCTACCTCGCGGCCCGCCAGTTCGCGTCGCTGCACCACCTGAGCGGGCATCGCGTCGGCATCAACGTGGTGACGGATGTCTCGAGCACCCGCCACAACGGCCTGCCGCCCGTGACGCACGACCAGGCCTACGACCGCGCGAGCGAATGGCTGACCGCGGTGCGCGGGCTCTGGCACAGCTGGGACGACGGCGCGCTCATCGAGGACACCCAGACGTGGCGGTTCGCCGACGGCTCGAAGATCCGCGAGAACCGGTTCACGGGGGAGTACTTCGACGTGCCCGGGCCGCTGAACGCGATCCCGTTCACCGACGGTGACCCGGCGATCGTGTCACCGGGCGGCTCGCCCAAGGGGCTCGCGTTCGCCGGCACGCACTCCGACGTGCAGCTCGCCTACGCGCCGCTCGACCTCGACGTCGTGCGCGCCTACCGCCAGAAGATCATCGACGCGTCGCTCGCGCACGGTCGACCCGCGAACGCGGTGAAGACCCTGTTCGTGTTCAAGCCCGAGATCGTGTCGAGCCAGGAGGAGGTCGACCGGGTCGTCGCCGCCTCGCTCGACCCGAGCGACGAGGTGCTCGCCGCCATCCTCGAGGGCCAATCGAGCGACCTCGAGACCGACCTCACGGGCCTGCCGCTCGATCGGCCGATCGACCCGTCGATCTTCGGCGACCACGTGTCGCAGGGCACGATCAAGGGGCTGCTCGGCAAGACCGCGGCGAGCTTCGCGGATGCCACGCTCCGCGAGCTGCTCGTGGCGAAGGCCCGCAAAGGTCGCATCGCCGACCATGCCGGGTTCGTCGGCACGGCCGAGCAGGTCGCCGACTTCATCGAGGAGTTCGGCGAGGAGGCCGACAACGACGGCTTCATCTTCTCGGGCGACCTGCACCCGGTCACCGTGCACAAGTACCTCGACGAGCTCGTGCCGATCCTGCGCCGGCGCGGCGTGCTGCGCGACGAGTACGGCGACGGCGGCATCCAGGGCAATCTGCGCGACTTCTGAGTTCCCGAGAAATGTTGCACTTTGCAACGCAGATCGGGAATGCCGGCGGCGAGGCATCCGTTGGCCCTGAGCATGACCACGATCGGAATCATCGGAGCAGGACACATCGGCAGCCAGGTCGCACGCGCGGCCGTGGCGAACGGGTACGAGGTCGTCATCTCGAACTCCCGCGGCCCTGAGACCCTCGCCGAACTCGTCGACGAGCTCGGCCCCAACGCCCGCGCGGCGACGGCACTGGAGGCCGCCGAAGCGGCGGACTTCGCGGTCGTGACCGTGCCCTTCAAGGCCTACGAGGCCGTGCCGGTCGAGCCGCTCGACGGCAAGATCGTCATCGACACGAACAACTACTACTGGGAGCGCGACGGGCACTTCGCCGTGCTCGACGAGGGACTCGACACGGTCAGCGGCCTGCTGCAGCAGCATCTGCCGACGAGCCGCGTGGCCAAGGGCTTCAACCACATCGCCTCGGCCGACATCACCACCGCCGGCTCTCCCGCCGGCACCCCGGGCCGCCGTGCCCTCGCGACCGCGAGCGACTTTGCCGAGGCGGCGCAGCTCGTGGCCGACCTCTACGACGCGTTCGGCTTCGACACCGTGAACATCGGCCCGCTCGCCGAGAGCTGGCGCGTCGAGCGCGACCAGCCCGCCTACGTCGTGCCGCAGAGCCGCGACGAGCTCGTCGCGAACCTCGCGAAGGCGGAGCGCGTCGAGGCGTCGGCGGCGTAGCCGTTCGGCGCGACGGCGCAGGCGGCGCAGGCGGCGCAGCCGGCGCAGCCGGCGGCGCCGTCGGCCGTCGGCCGCCCGCGGAGCCAGTGAGCAGGCGGCGAAGGCAGCTTCAGTCGAGCTCGCCGAGCGAGCGCGCGAAGGCGCGCATCCGTTCGGCGAGCTCGGCCGGCACCTCGGCCGCGGTGAAGTGCCCGCCCTCGGCGAGGCGGCCGAACTCCCGCAGATCGAGGTAGTGCCGACGGGCGAGCGACTCGGGGTAGGTCGACTCGTGCCGCTGGATGAAGACGGCCGCGGGCACCGAGGTCGGCGGGATCGGGGCGGGCATGTCGGCGCCTTCGTAGTAGGGACGGAACGACGTGCCGATCGACTGCGTGACCCAGTAGATCATCGCCTCGGTGAGGATGCGGTCGTGGCCGATGCGCCGCTCGACCTCGCGCGGGTCGCCGGGCGGGGTGTCGCTCCACTCGACGAGCTTCTCGACCAGCCACGCGAGCAGGCCGGCCGGGGAGTCGTTCAGCGCGACCGCGAGCGTGTCGGGCCTGGTCGACTGCACGTGGCCGTAGGCGCCGTTCGTCTCGTGGAACGCCGCGATGCCGTCGAAGAACGCGCGCTCGGCCGGGTCGGTGAGCGCGGCCCGTTCGTCGCCGTTCGGGAAGTGCGCGTGCGTGGCCACGATGCCCGAGACGTGCTCGGGGTGGCGGGCGGCGATCAGGTCGCTGACGTTCGCCGTCACGTCTTCGCCGTAGGTGAGGTAGCGCCCGTACCCGAGCACCTCGGTCATGAGCGCGTGCATGGTCGCCGCGATGCGCGTCTCGCTCATGGGTCCATCGGCGTAGGGCGACGAGAATGCGAACCCGGGCAGGCTCGCGACGACGACGTGGAAGTCGGGCAGCAGGTCGGCGAAGTCGAGCTGCAGGGCGAAGGTGTGCGGCCACCCGTGCATGACGAGCAGGGCGGGGGCGTCGGCGTGCGCCGATCGCAGGTGCGCGAAGTGCAGCGCCGTGTCGCCGACCTGCGCGACGAACTGCGGATGCGCGTTGAGCCACGCCTCGCGGGAACGCCAGTCCCAGTCGATCCAGGAGTCGACGAGCTCGCGCAGGTAGGCCGCCCGCAGGCCCGACGCGGGTGCTCGGGGCGAATCGTCGAGCAGCCGGGTGCGCGCCAGCCGAGCGCGCAGGTCGCCCAGCACGTCGTCGGAGACGTGCAGCTCGAACGGCCGTGGCGAGCTCATGGGCCGAACCTACCCGCCGCCGCCGACACCCGTCGCGCGTCGGCCGAGTCTCACCACGCGATGAGCTTCTCGGGCGTGACCCGGAGGATCGTGCTGTACTTCGCCGCCATCGACTCGAGCGTGAGCTTCAGCGGGGGCAGGTCGTGCTCGTACTTCTCGAGGTAGGCGTCGCCGATCGCCGGCAACCAGCCGGTCGCCGCGTCGTTCAGCACCTCGACGGTGCCCTGCAGCACGGTGAGCTGCTCCTCGTCGTGGCCGGACTCGAGGTGCACGAGCACGCGCGGATCGCGGCTCGCGTTGCGCACCTTGACCGCGCTCGGCTCGCTCAGGATGACCACGGTTCCCTCGTGCCAGAGGAACCAGACGGGCACGGCGTGCGGATAGCCGGTGCGACTCGTCGTGCCGAACCAGGCGATGCGTTCGTTCGCGAGGCGCGTCAGCGCTCGTGCGTGCACCTCGTTCTCGGCGTCGAAGGCGAATGGCGTGGCGGGTGCTGCGGTGTCGGTCATCGGCGTCCTTCCGTCCCTCCGAGCCTAGGTCGGTCCGCCGACATGCGGCGAGGATCCGCCGAACGGTCGCAGCGTGCGCTTCCGGATGCCGCATGGCGACCATCCGCGACCGTTCGGCGTCTCGCGCCGTTACTTCGCCCGCTTGAGCTGCAGCACCGCCTTCGCGATGAGCGCCGTCGCGGCGATGACGTCGCGCTGGGTGGCGTGGGAGCCGTCGAGCACGACCTCGCCCACGGCCACGGCGTCGTCGAGTCGGGCGCCGGATGCCGCGGTGAACCGCTCGCGGTCGATGCGCGCCGCGCCGGCGAGCGCGACCTCGAGCACCTTCGTCTTCACCGTGCTCTTCGGCTCGACGGCCACGAGGCGCACGTCGTCGAACACGCCCCAGGCTCCGCCGCTCAGCGAGAAGGCGGCCGAGACCGTGACCACGCCGTCGGCGCCCACGACGACCGAGGGCACGGTCGCGGTGTGGAACTCGTTCCACGCGGTGAACTCCATCGGCGCGCTCCACGACCCGGCGGAGGTGGTCGCCGACAGCACGCGCGAGTCGGTCGCGGGGCTGTTCGTGCCCTGCGTGGTCGCCTGCAGCGAGTACGTGCCGGCGGGCACGCCCGTGATGGTCTGCGTCGCGGAGGCCTGATAGGCCGTGCCATTCCAGAAGGTCACGGCCGTGCCGCCGTCGGAGGCATCCGATGTCGGGTTCGGCCACGCGTATCCGCCGAACGACCAGGCACCGTGCGAGGCGTCCTCGAAGCTGTGGTCGACCACGAAGTTCTCCGCGAGCACCGTGACGGTGGCCGTGACCTTCAGCCCCGCCGCCGTCGAGCCGGGGATCGCGTACGAACCGGGGCCGCGGATCCACGACACCGCGCTGCTCCACGTCACCGCCGGGTGCTCGACCGTGCCGTCGTTGTAGGTCACGTCGAGGGCGGCGGGCAGCGAGACGGGCGCGCCGTCGGTGACCGTCACGTCGACCGCGCCGACCTGCGTGATCACCCGGGGCGCCACGGCGCCCGTGCGCACGTAGTCGAACGTGCGCAGCGACTCGAGCGCCGTGCCGTCGAAGCCGAAGAGCGCCTGGTTGTCCCACGCCGATCCGCCGTAGAACTCGCCTACGTGCACCGGGTCGTAGTCCGACGCCGCCGAGGTCGCCCAGCCCGAGCCGTCGCGCTCCCAGAGCACGGCGTTCGCCGCGGCATCCGCCGGCGGACCGACCGGAAGCCACGCGGGCTCCCAGTAGAAGACGCCGACGCCGGCCGCGCCCACCGCCGAGACTGCGGCGATCACGTCGCGGAGCTCGGTCGCCTGGCCCTGCACGCTCGCCGGGTACTGATCGGTGATGGTGCCCGAGCCGATGACGTTGCCGTACCCGTCGCCGTCGTCGAGCGTGTGCGCCCACGACGTCTCGGCGACCATGACCTGCTTGCCGTAGGTCGTCGCGACCTGCGAGAGCATCGCCGTGAGGTTCGCCGTCGAGCCGTGCCAGTAGGGGTAGTACGAGCTCGCGAACACGTCGTAGTCGACGCCGAACTGCGCGAGGCCCGCAGCGTAGGTCGCGTAGCGGTTCGGCGTCTCGGGGTTCGTGAAGTGCACCGCGACCTTCGCCTCGGGCAGCACCTCGCGCACCGCGCTGCTGCCGGCCTCGATGAGCCCCGCGAACGTCTCGTCGATCGCGGTGCCCGCCCGCGTGTACCCGGCGATCGCGTTGTTGGTCTCGTTGCCGACCTGCACCATCGTCACGTCGATGCCCGCGTCTTCGAAGGACTGCAGCGTGTCGGCGGTGTAGTCGTGCAGTGCGCCCTCGAGGGCGTCGCCGGTGAGGCCGGCCCACGCCTTGGGCGCGAGCTGCCGGCCGGGGTCGGCCCAGAAGTCGGAGTAGTGGAAGTCGACGAGCACGCCGAGCCCCGCGGCCGTCGCCCGCTCGCCGATCTCGACGGCGCGCGCGGCGTCGACGTTGCCGCCGCCGTACCCGTGGCCCGAGGCGTCGAACGGGTCGTTCCACACGCGGACGCGCACGGTGTTCACGCCGCTGTCGGCGAGCACCGCGAACAGGTCGGCCGGCTGCCCCGCGGCATCCTTGAACACGACGCCGCTCGCCTCGAGCGACAGCACGCTCGACACGTCGACGCCGTTCACGAAGTCGGGCGAGAGCCCGTCGACCTTCTGCACGAAGATGCCCGCGTCGACCGGGCCGTCGCCCGGGTCGGCGGCATCGGCGGCCCACGCGGCCGGCGTGATCGCCGCCCCCGTGAGCGCCGCGGTCAGGGCCGTGCCCGTCGCGACGGCGCCCCACCTCGCTCGTCTCGCGCGTCGGTTCTGCATGGTGCCACTCCTTCTCGTTGGGCGCCACGGGCGAACGGTCGGAGGATCGACGGATGCCGCGGCGCTGCGGTGTGCGTTCGGCCGGTGCGGTCGAGCGCGGGTGGTGCTGGTCTGGTGCGGGTGGTGTCGTGACCGGGGCAGGAATCCGGTGCCGGAATCGGTTCATGGTTCCTGTGCTCGGTGCGTGTGCGGCGTGCCTTCCTGTGTGGGGTTCGGGACGATGGGGCCGGGCCGGGCCGGCCGACGGCTCAGGGCCGTTCGACGTGCAGCGCGGTGTCGGTGACGGTGACGGCGTCGAGTGCGAGCAGGGGGCCGTCGACGAGTGCGCGTCGCGCGGCGGCGGCCTCGGGCAGGCGCACGGCGGCGTCTGGGTGCAGCGGCACGATGCGCAGCACGATCTGCGGGTCGGGTCCGATCGCGTCGGGCCCGGCGAGCGCGTCGAGCCCGATGGTCCAGGGTGTGCCGTCCCAGAAGCGGTCGGCCACGACGACGCCGTCGACCTCGAGCCGGGCGACGTCGCCGGCCCACTCGATCTCGAGGGTGCGGCGGCTCCCGGTCGGGGCAGGGAGGGTCAGCGGGTACGCGGTGCCGAAGCGGGCGACGTCGTCGCGCGACGGGGCGGAGGCGCGGCCGTGGCGCTCGCCGAAGCTCGACGGGGGCTCGGCACCGGGCCGGGGTTCGCCGACGGCGACCGGCGAACGTCCGCTGCCGGGGGTCTCGGCGGCGACGACGAGCGGCTCGAACCGGCCGAGGAGCGGCAGGTACTCGCGCACGTCGGGTGTGCCGGGGGCGCGCACCGCGAGCCATCCGTCGTCGCCCTCGAAGACCGCGTCGTCGCACAGCACGAGCCGGGGTGCGCCGTTCGCCTCGAGCACCCACACGCGATCCGCGGATGCGGCGGGCAGCACGAGCACCGAGAGCCGGCCATCGCCCTGCGCGAGTTCGATGCGATGCGGGCTGGCGGCATCGACGAGCAGGATGCCGGGAGCGGGCGAGGTCGCGACGGGCTCGGTGCCCGCGGCATCCGTCGTCGCGTCGGCCGCGAACGCGCCGAGCAGTTCGGCCGACGTGGCGAGCTCGACGGGAATGCCGGCCTCGGCGACGAGCACGAGCGTCGGCGCGGCGTCAGCGCCGTGCAGCACCGTGAGGGGCGAGGCCGTCGCCCAGTCGAGGTGCACGCCGCCGACCTCGAGGTGCAGCGGCCAGTGCGCGATCGTGCCGGGTTCCACGGTGACCGGGGTGCTCGGCAGAACGAGCGGTGAGCCCGCGGCATCCGCCAGCTCGATCTCGAACTGCACGTCGGCCACCGGGCCGAGCGGCACGTGCGGCTGCTGCCAGGTGATGAAGAGCCAGCCCGACTCGCCGTCGCTGCGCAGCGCCCACCTCAGCGTCGACACGTCGTCGACGTCGGTCGGGTGGTGCGCCGGCAGCGTCGACGGCATGGGGGCGAGGCGCTCGCCGAAGGCGGCGAGGAATGCGTGCTGGCGGCGGAGCGGGGCGTGCCCGCCGCCGAGCTGCCCGGCAGATCCGATCGGCGCGTGGAAGTCGTAGTCGAACTCGGGCAGGTCGTTCGGGTACTCCGACGCGTGCGACTCCTGCAGGCCGGGCGCGGGGTTCAGGCCGCCCGCGTACATGTAGTAGCCCTGCCAGCCCGACCCGTTGCCGATCTTGTTGTGCGCGACCGCGGCGACATCCGCCCCGCTCAGCAGCGGACGCCGGTGGTAGGCCGTGGCCATGCCGCCGCCGAGCTCGCACGTGGCGGCCGGGAACGACGCCGACGGCAGCCGGGGCGTCTCGGGGCGGCGCCCGATGCCGGGGTGGGTGCGCAGGTCGGCGCCGATGCCGGGGTCGTCCCACGTGTGCGAGAAGAAGAAGTGCTCGCGGAACGTCGTATCCCACGCGTGGTCGGCGTCGACCCAGAAGCCGTCGCCGTAGCCGCCGTAGAGGGGCAGCACCTCGCCGTCGGGCAGTTCGGCGCCGCCCCAGGCGGTCGCCGTGTAGAGCGGGGCGACCAGGCCGTGCCTGCGGGCCATGCGCTTCAGCGTCACGAGGTGGCCGGGCTGGTCGTAGAGCTCGTTGTCGAGCTGGATCGCGATGACGTTGCTCGTCGGCCCGCAGAGGTGCGCGAGTTCGGCGCCGAGCGCGGCGAACCAGTCGTCGACGAGCGCGAGGTACGCGGGGTCGTCGGTGCGGTGCGCGACGGGCGCGGCCTGCACCCAGTCGGGGAACCCGCCGTTGCGGGTCTCGCCGTGGATCCAGGGGCCGATGCGCAGCACGACGTCGAGGCCCGCGTCGGCGGCCGTGCGCACGAACGCGGCGGCATCGAGCGAACCCTCGAAGCTCGGCGCGACGCCCGCTTCGGGCTGGTGGTGGTTCCAGATGAGGTACGACGCCACGACGGTCACGCCGCCCGAGCGCATGAGGCGCAGGCGCTCGCTCCACTCGGCGCGGGGCACGCGGCTGTAGTGCAGCTCGCCCGAGACCGGGATCACCGGGATGCCGCGCCGCTCGACGTAGCGGTTCGTGAGCGAGATGCGCTCGTGCCGGTCGACCTCGGTGCCCATGGCCGGTCGCGTGAGCGGCTCGGCCCACGGCTCGTGCGCCACCGTGAACCGCGCGGTCTGCAAAGGCATGGGCATTCTCCCTCGAATCTGTGTGCGCTCACAGTTCTAGCACAGGATGCCGCCTCCGCAACAACTTCGCCGATCACCCGATTGTTCGCCGTGTTCGCGGGGAAGTGCCGAAGTTCCGCGGGACTGCAGGATTTCGATTTCGGAGTTGACAGCGCGAGCTGGCTGTGTATTACTGGGATCGCTCACAGGCACAGCGACGTCCTTCTCGGAACGCGGGGCCACGGGGCATCCGCAATCACAGCTTTCGACAAGGAGGACGAATGCGTTCTGCAATCCGTACGGGTGCGATCGCGGCGATCGCCGCCGCAGCGCTCATCATGACCGGCTGCTCGGCCGACGGCGGCTCGGAGGGCACGGCCGACGACCCGGTGGAACTCACCTACTGGGCTTGGGCGCCGAACCTCGACAAGGTCGTCGACATCTGGAACTCCGAGCACCCCGAGATCCAGGTCACCGTCAACAAGCAGGACGGCGGCGACCCCGCCATCACCAAGCTCCTCACCGCGATCAAGGCCGGCTCGGGCGCGCCCGACCTCATCCAGGCCGAGTACCAGAAGATCCCGACCCTCGTCGCCTCCGACGCGCTCGCCGACATCTCGGGCTCGATCGGCGACGACGTCGCCGGCCAGTTCCCCGACGGCGTCTGGCAGTCGGTCACGCTCGGCGGCGACGCGCTCTACGCCGTGCCGCAGGACACCGGCCCCATGATGTTCTACTACCGCGCCGACCTCTTCGAGCAGTACGGCCTCACCGTGCCCACCACGTGGGACGAGTACGCCGAGACCGCACGCGCACTGCACGCGGCCGACCCCACCAAGTACCTCGGCACCTTCTCGGCCAACGACGCCGGCTGGTTCGCGGGCCTCTCGCAGCAGGCGAAGGCCGAATGGTGGTCGATCGACGGCGACAGCTGGGGCGTCGGCATCGACGAGGAGCCCACGCAGAAGGTCGCCGAGTACTGGGGCGGACTCGTCGCCGAGGGCGCCATCGACAACAGACCGATGTACACGCCCGAGTGGAACGCCGCGCTGAACGACGGCACGCAGGCCGGCTGGCTCGGCGCCGTCTGGGGCCCCGGCGTGCTGAGCGGCAACGCCGCCGACACCGCGGGCAAGTGGAAGGCCGCGACCCTGCCCACCTGGGACGGCGACGTCTCGAACGGCAACTGGGGCGGCTCCTCGACGGCCGTGACCTCGCAGTCGGAGCATGTCGACGCGGCGACCGAGTTCGCGACGTGGCTGAACACCGACCCCGAGGCCGTCGGCGCGCTCGTCGAGCAGACCGGCATCTACCCCGCGGCGACGGATGCCGCGGCAGCCACGCTCACCGAGGCGCCCGAGTTCTTCAGCAACCAGCCCGACTTCTACGACGTCGCCGCCGAGGCCGCGCAGGCCGTCGCGCCCTTCACCTACGGCCCGAACGTGAACGTCGCGTTCAGTGCCTACAACGACGAGTTCGCCAAGGCCGCGGAGGCCAAGACGGTCGACGCGTTCCTCGCCGCGGTCGCCGCGATGCAGCAGACCACGATCGACGACCTCAAGGCCGGCGGCTTCTCGGTCTCCGAGTAGCCTCCCCGAGGGGGCGTCGGGAACGGCGCCCCCTCTCGTCTCCACCAGCACGTCCGGCGTTCAGGAAGGACCCGAACATGACCGCCACGGTCGAAGCCCCAGCCGGGCCCGTCACGCCGGCCCCGCGGCATCCGCTCGCCCGGCGCACCCGCCGCCGCTCGAAGGGCGCGCTCACGCCCTGGATGATGCTCGCGCCCGGCATCGTGCTCTTCACGGTGTTCATGGCCGCGCCCATCGTCTACACGCTGTTCCTCTCGTTCCAGAAGGAGCAGGTCAAGGGGCTCGGGCTCGGCGGCGACTCGCGAACGCGCGAGTTCGCGGGCCTCGAGAACTACGTCTCGACGTTCACCGACCCGGAGTTCCTCGCGAGCGTCGGTCGCGTGCTGATCTACGGGCTCATCCTCGTGCCGACCATGCTCGGCCTCGCGCTGCTGTTCGCGCTGCTGCTCGACGCGCGGCGCACGGGTGCGAAGGGCTTCAGCCGGGTCTCGATCTTCCTGCCGTACGCGGTGCCCGCGGTGATCTCGTCGCTGCTCTGGGGCTTCCTCTACCTGCCGGCCGTGAGCCCCTTCTACTGGATCTTCGAGCAGCTCGGCTGGGACGACGTGCCCTCGCTGCTCTCGCCGGGCCTCGTCATGTTCGCGATCGCGAACATCGGCCTCTGGGGCGGCGTCGGCTTCAACATGATCGTGATGTACACCTCGCTCAAGGCCGTGCCGAGCGACATCTACGAGGCCGCCCGTATCGACGGGGCATCCGAGGTGCAGATCGCCTGGCGCATCAAGGTGCCGATCATCATGCCCGCGCTCATCATGACCGCGCTGTTCTCGATGATCGCGACCCTCCAGGTCTTCGCCGAGCCGATGACCCTGCGCCCGCTCACGAACAGCCTGTCGACGAGCTGGTCGCCGCTCATGCTCGTGTACCGCGACGCGTTCACGCGCGACGACATCTACTCGGCGGCGGCGACGTCGATCATCATCGCGCTCGCGACCTTCGCGATCTCGTTCTTCTTCCTCCGCGTCGTGCAGCGACGCGCCTTCGGTCAGGAGGACTGACCCATGACCGTCACCACCGAGACCCGCGCCGCCACGGTTCCCGAACTCACCGGGGCCGAGGGCCGTGCCGCCCGTCGCGCCGCGCGGGGCGCCGGGCGCCGTGCATCCAAGGACTCGCGCGTGCCGCTCTCCGTCGGCTCGACCGGCATCCTGATCCTCGGCGCGCTGTACTGCCTGCTGCCCGTCGCCTGGGTCGTGATCGCCTCGACGAAGGACGCCTCCGAGCTGTTCTCGACGTTCACGTTCGCGCCGTCGACGCACCTCTGGGACAACATCGTCGACCTCACCGCGTACCGCGACGGCCTGTACTGGCGGTGGATGCTGAACACCGCGCTCTACGCGGGCGTCGGCGCCGTGATCTCGACGTACGTGTCGGCCCTGTCGGGCTTCGCGCTCGCGAAGTACGTGTTCCCCGGCAAGGCGACGGTCTTCCGCATCCTGCTCATGGGCGTGCTCGTGCCGGGGGTCATCCTCGCGATCCCGCAGTACCTGCTGCTCGCCCAGGTCGGCCTCACGAACACCTACTGGTCGGTGCTGCTGCCGCAGCTCATCAGCCCGTACGGCATCTACCTCGCACGCATCTACGCGGCGGCGGCTGTGCCGACCGAGATCGTCGAGTCGGCCCGCACCGAGGGCGCCCGCGAGCTGTACATCTTCCACCGCATCGCGCTGCCGATGATGGGCCCCGGCCTCGTGACGATCTTCCTGTTCCAGTTCGTCGCGGTCTGGAACAACTTCATGCTGCCGTACATCATGCTGGGCGACGACCGCCTGTTCCCCATCACGGTCGGCCTCTCGGGCCTTCTGAACCAGGGCGCGTCGCTGCCCGCGATGTACACGCTCGTGATCACGGGCGCGCTGCTGTCGATCGTGCCGCTCATCGTGCTCTTCCTCGTGCTGCAGCGGTACTGGCGGGTCGACCTCGCCGCGGGCGCGGTCAAGGCGTGAGTCGAGCGGATGCCGCGGGGCCGGCGTCGTCGGGCGGGCGTGCGGATGCCGCGGGGCCGGCGCCCGCGGGCGGGCGAGCGGATGCCGCGGGGCCGCCGCCCGCGGGTGCCTCCGCCCGGGCGAGGGTCGGCCGCACCTACACTGGCCACGTGAGCGAGCACGCGCCGAAGCGGCGACCGACGATCGAGGATGTCGCGCGCGAGTCGGGCGTCTCGCGGGGCACGGTGTCGCGCGTGCTGAACGGCGGGCACTGGGTCAGCCCGCCCGCGCGCGAGGCCGTCGAGCGGGCCATCAAGAAGACCGGCTACCGCATCAATCCGCACGCCCGCAACCTCGCGACGGCCCGCGCGAACTCGGTGGCGTTCCTGCTCACCGAGTCGCACGACCGCCTCTTCGAGGACCCGAACTTCTCGGCGCTCATGCGCTCGGCGGCCGACGCGCTCGCCGAACGCGACCTGCCGCTCGTGCTGCTCATGGCCGGATCCGACGACGAGCAACGCCGCGCCACCGACTTCATCATGGGCGGCCACGTCGACGGCGCGCTGCTCGTGTCGTCGCACCGCGGGCGCGAGGGGTTCCTGAAGCGGCTCGTCGAGGCCGAGGTGCCGGTCGTCTCGTGCGGCGTGCCGCTCGGCTACGAGCGCCGCATCGGGTTCGTCACGGCCGACGACGACGAGGGTGCGCGCGACGTCGTGGCGTACCTGCGGGGTCAGGGGCGCGAGCGCGTCGCCACGATCACCGGTCCGCAGGACACGTCGGGCGGCGTCGGACGACTCGAGGGCTACCGCGCTGAGCTCGGCGACGACTACGACGAGCGCTACGTCGCGTTCGGCGACTATTCGCGCTCGAGCGGAGCCCGCGCCATGGAGCAGCTGCTCGAGCAGGCGCCCGACCTCGACGCCGTGTTCGCCGCGAACGACATGATGGCGGCGGGCGCGCTCGACGTACTGCGCGCCCGCGGCCGCCGGGTGCCCGACGACGTCGCCGTCGCGGGCTTCGACGACGCGCCCATCGCGACGCGCCTCGATCCGGCGCTCACGACCATGCGGCAGCCGTTCGACCGCATCGCGCACGAGATGGTGCGCATGCTGCTCGACGTGTTCGACGGCCAGCCAGCCGGGCGCATGACGCTGCCGACCGAACTCGTGGTGCGCGAGTCGGCGTAGCGCGCGCCGCGCCGGCCAGGATCCTCCTGCCCGGGCCGCCCGGCTCCACCGTCCGCGGGCACACCTCGCTACCCGTTCGGGCAGCCCACTAGCCGCGCGGATGCCGCGGCGCTACGGTCGGACACGCGAGGGGAGCGTCGATGGCGGTGCGCGTCTGCGAGGTATGCGGCGAGACGAACGAGGCGTCCGCCCGATTCTGCGTGAACTGCGACGCCTACCTCGGCTGGGACTCGGGCGCCGCGACGCTCGACGGCGAGCCGCTCACGGGTATCGTGCCCACGGTCGTCGACTCGGTGGCCCCGGATACGCCGGAGACCCAGGAGACCCAGGAGACCGGAGAAGCTGCGGACACACAGGAGACCCCGGATGCCGCGGCATCCGTCGCTCCGACCGAACCCGTCGTCGGGGGAGCGACCGCGCCCGCCCCGACCTCGCCGGGCGCCGCCGCGGCGGCGGGAGCGCAGCCGCCGCACCCCGCGGCATCCGCTCGCATCGAGGCGCCCGAGGCCGTGCTCGACGTCGCCGAGGCGACCATGGGGCCCGGCGCGCCGGTGACCATCGTGCTGCGGCTGACGAACGGCTCGTCGATCGTCGACGGGTACGCGATCGAGCCCGTCGCCGCCCCGGAGTGGCTCGAGTTCTCGCACGGCGACACCCACCTGATGCCGGGGCAGGAGCTCGGCGTGCCGCTCGGGTTCGCGATCCGCGACGACGTGCTCGTGCTCGCGCAGCGCGTCACGGTGACGCTTCGCGTGGCCTCGCTCGCCGAAGCCGATCGCAGCGTCGAGGTCGCGGTGCAGCTCACGGTGCCGCCGCTCGGCCCGAGCGCGACGCTCGAGGTGCGGCCGAGCCTGATCCGGCTCGAGGATCACGCCGCGGGCGAGTTCACGGTGCGACTCGACAACCGGGCGGCGAACTTCGCGCAGACGGTGCGGCTGACGGCATCCGACTCGGAGGGGCTCGTGCGATTCGCCTTCGCGCCCGACGTGGTCACCGTGCCGGCGGGGCAGGCGGTCGAGCTCGAGGTCTCGTTCACCGCGCCCGAGCCCGAACCGGGCCGTGAGCTCACCCGGCAGATCACCGTCGAGGCCGGCAACGACGCCGGGCGGGCCGCCGCCCCGCTCACGCTCGTGCAGCGCACCGCGCCCGAGCCCGTCGACGCCCCGGTCAGGCTCCGCGTCGAGCCGAGCACGTTGCGCGTCGAGCACGGCAACACGGCCGACTTCGACGTGCTGCTCGACCACCGCGGCGGGCACAACCGGGCCACACTGACGCTCTCGGGGCGCGACCCGGCCGGGGTGGTGGGCTTCTCGTTCAGCTCGGCGCAGGTCGTGCTCGAACCCGGTGCCGTCGCTCACGTGCGGGGGCGCCTCGCGGCGCCGGCGCCGGCGCGCGGGCAGACGGAGCTGTACCCGTTCTCGGTGATCGCCTCCGACGGGGTGCAGGACGTCGAGGCGCAGGCGTCGGTCGAGCTCGCATCGCCGCCCGAGGCGATCCTCACGGCGGCCCTGCGCATCGATCCGCCCTCGCAGCTCGTGGTGAACGAACGGCAGGCGGCCTTCCAGGTCTCGGTCGACAACCGCAGCGGCGTCGAGCCGCTCGGCGTGCGGTTCGAGGGCGCCTCGGAGGACGGCACCGCCCGGCTCTCGTTCACGCCGGGCGAGCTCGTGGTGCCGCCGGGGCAGGCCGGCAGCGTTCGCCTCGTCGTCGATGCCGCCCGGCCGGCGCCCTCGGAGTCCGCGACGCGCAGGTTCCGCGTGACCGCGACCGACGGCGTGCGATCGATCACCGCCGACGGCGCGCTCACGCAGGCCTCCGCCGATCGCCGACCGATCGCCAGCCGCGTGCTCGTCACGATCGGCGGCCTGATCGTGATCATCGGGGCGCTCGCCGAGTGGTTCGCGGGCTTCCCGCCGTTCCTGCCGTCGGTCGACCTCATCGGCATGCTCGTGCGGGCGCAGGTGAACCTCGGCGACCCGTTCCTCACCGAGCCCGGCGTGCGCGTGCTCGTGCTGCTGTTCGGCGCGCTCATGCTGCTCGGCATGATCGGCAAGTCGGGCCGGCTCACCCGGGTGGCCGCGGTGCTCGTGGTGATCCTCACGGCCGCCTGGCTCCTCTTCCTCGCGGTCGTCGCGTTCGTGCCCGCCCTCGGGCTCGGACTCGTGCTCGTCTGGATCGGCGCGGTCGTCGGCTTCGTCGGCGGCGTGCTCGCGCGTCCGCGACCCGAGGGCTGAGGTCGCACCGGTCGATGTCGATCCCGGCGTCGCCGGTTCGTCGTCCAGGTATGACCAAGCACAGCGAAGCCCCGCACGACCTCGCGCACGAGGTTCGCGTCGACCACGCCGAGATCACCTGGATCGTCTCGAAGCGCGGCGCGGCCATGCGTGCCAGGGACGCCGACTGGCTGGCCGCGCGCTACGTGCCGGGCGCGCCCGTCGTGGGCCCGGTGCCGCCGGTCACCAGGCTCGCCGACCCCGCCCGCGACGCCGTGACGATCTGGGGGTGGTTCGAGCTGCTGCAGGGACGCATCCGCTGGTCGGTGCAGGTCGAGTCCGTGCGGCTCATGGGCGACCTGGCCGAGTGCCGCACGCTCGAGCGCGTGTCGTACCGGGTGCTCGGCGGCCGCCGACTGCACCTCGTGCTCCGCGCGACGATCGGCCTGCGCCGCGAGGCCGATCGGTGGCGCATCGCCCACGAGGTCGCCGTCGAGGCGTGAGCGCCGGTGCGCGGCATGCGCGGCCCGCCTAGGCTTGGGCTCTCACCCCCCAGGAGGCAGCGTGGCGCAGAAGGTCATCGTCATCACTGGCGCGAGCGACGGCATCGGCCGTGCCGCCGCACGCAGGCTCCACTCCGACGGGCACGAGGTCGTCGTGGTCGGACGTTCGCCGCAGAAGACGCGCGCGGTCGCCGACGAGCTCGGGGTCGAGCACCACCTCGCGGACTTCGCCGACCTGGCCTCGGTGCGCGAGCTGGCCGCGAACCTCGCGTCGCGGCATCCGAGGATCGACGTGCTCGCCAACAACGCGGGCGGCATCTTCGGCAAGCAGCGCACGGTCACGGTCGACGGCCACGAGACGACGTTCCAGGTCGACTACCTCGCCCCGTTCCTGCTGACGCAGCTGCTCATGCCGACGCTCATCGCCTCGAAGGCGACCGTGATCAACACGTCGAGCCTCGCGAACCGCATCTTCTCGCGGTTCGACCTCGACGACCTCGAGTCCGAGCGTCGATACCGCCCGATCCGCGCGTACGGCAACGCGAAGCTCGCCCAGGTGCTCTTCACGAAGGAGCTCGAGCGACGCCACGGCGCCGAGGGCGTGACCTCGACGGCGTTCCATCCCGGAGCGATCGCGACGAACTTCTCGGTCGACGAGGGCACGGGCATGGCGGGGCTCTACCGCTGGCGCCTGCGCGACCTCGTGATGCAGTCGCCCGAGCAGGGCGCGTCGACGCTCGTCTTCCTCGCCGAGGGCGAGCCCGGCGTCGACTACCCGACGGGGCTCTACTACACGCGGTCGCGCCCGGCTCGGGCGCATCGGCTGGCCGACGACGCCGACCTGGCCCGCGAGCTCTGGGATCGTTCGGTCGAGATGCTCGAGCCGGCACCCGCCGGACGCTGATTCTCGGATGCCGCGGGCGGGCCGTGCGAGGCCCGCCCGCGTGCACGTCAGGCGGCGTCGACGCCCGGCACCTCGTCGAGGCTGAAGTACACCGGCAGGTCGCGCGACCTGGCGATCGCGACATCCTGGTCGGCACCCTTGGAGGCGCCGGGCAGGCGCAGCACCGCGTCGCAGTGCTGCAGCAGGCGCTCGGCGGTCGGGTACATGACCTCGGCGGCGAGCGGATCGGTCGGGCCGCTCGCGCCCGCGCTCGAGAGCACGGGCAGTGCGACCCACTCGCCGATCATCGGGATGTGGCCGGCGCGGAAGATGGGCCAGGCCGCCTCCTCGAGCCGGGCGAGGTTCTGCTGCATGCGGGCGGGGTCACCGTCGGTGCCCGAGGCGTACGGTCCGGCGATCAGGATCATCAGGGGTGCGGTGCTGGTCATGCTCGGCAGACTAGTGCAGAATGTGTAGAAACGTGAAACAACGTGAAGGAGTGCGAATGCTGACCGCGACCCGACGGGCGCTGCTGCTCGAACGTCTCGACCGCGACAGACGCATCGTGGCCAAGGAGATCGCCGCCGAGCTCGACCTCTCCGAAGACAGCATCCGCCGTGACCTGCGCGAGCTCGCGGCCGAGGGCCTGCTCACCCGGGTGTACGGCGGCGCCGTGCCCGCGTCGCCCGCCGTCGCCGACTACGGCGCGCGCACCGCGATCGCCTCCGACAGCAAGTCGCGGGTCGCGGCCGCGGCGGCCGCGCTCGTGCAGCCGGGCCTCACCGTGATCCTCGACGGCGGCACGACCACCCTCGCGGTCGTGCAGCACCTGCCCCGGTCGCTCGAGTGCACCATCGTCACGCACAGCCCCACGATCGCCGTCGCGCTGCTCGAGCACGAGGCCGAGGTGATCCTCATCGGAGGCCGCCTCTTCCGGCACTCGATGGTCGCGTCGGGCGCGGCGGCGGTCGAGGCCGCGAACCGCGTCAACGCCGACCTGTTCCTGCTCGGGGTCACGGGCATCCACCCGACGACCGGGCTCACCACGGGCGACGCCGACGAGGCCGCGATGAAGCGCGTGCTGGCCTCCCGGGCCGCCGAGACGTACGCGCTCGGCAGCGCCGAGAAGGTGGGTGCCGCGTCGCCGCACCAGGTGCTGCCCCTCGACGCCGTCACGGGGCTCGTGCTCGATGCCGAGGCCGACGCGACCTCGCTCGAACGCCTCCGCGAGACGGGCGTGCGCATCGTCGAGGCGCGGTAGCGCAGCGAGGCACTCCCTCGTCGGCGGCTCGTGCGAGCATGAACGGGTGACCGATCAGCCGCCGCGCGCCCCGACCCCGGCGGCGGGCGACTGGCGGGCGGCGCTGCCGCCGCATCGACCGGGCGAGGCGGCATCCGCCGGCGGCCGGCCGGCTCCGGGCCGGCGCCTCGGGCTCCAGTTCGACCTGCGGCGGCGCGTGCAGCGGCGCAGCGGCCAGTGGCAGGGTCCGCGCGACGAGCCGGCCAGGCGTGCAACCTCCGTCGACCGGCTCGCCGTTCGCCCGGTCGCCGAGGGTGCGCGCGGCGCGTTCATCAAGGCGTCGCTGACCTGGCAGAACATCGCCTACCAGGGCGAGGCCGGCGGGTACGACCCGGCGCAGGCGCGCTGGTTCGCGCAGTTCGCGCTGCTCAAGGGCTCATCGCCCAGCACCTACACGACCTACGGCTCCGAGTGGATCACGCTCGACGAGTTCGAGAGCCCGCTGCTCTGGGCCCTGCTCGGTGAGGCGGGCCGGCTGGGCATCGCACTCGTCGGATCCGATGCCGTGCCCGACGTGCGCGTGCACGACGTCGCCTCCATCGCGTATGACGCCCGCGCGGCCGCCGACGGCGCGCTCGACCTCGTGCCCGAGCTCGCGCTCGACAGGTCGCCGCGCACGCTCGCGGGGGTGCGGCCGATCGGCGAGCACGGGCTCTACCGGTTCGACTTCGACGACGGATGCCTCGAGCTCGCGCCGTTCGCCGAGCCGCCGTCCGACGCGGTGCTGGCCCTGCTCGCGCAGTCGGGTACGGCGCCAGGCGCTGCGACCGTGCACGTGCCCGCTGCCGAGCGCGCGGAGTTCGACCGGGCGTACCCCGCGCTCGCGCGCGCCGTGCCCGTGCTGAGCCGAAATGCGTCGTTCGAGCCGCCGGCGCTGCCGCCCGCGACGCTCGTGCTCGTCGCGCGCTTCGAGCCGCGCGACGTGCTGCGACTCGCCTGGCACTGGGAGCACGCCGATGGTCGCACCACGCTCGTCGGAGCAGATGCCGCCGACGCCGACGCCGACGCCGACGCCGCCGACGCCGGGGAGGGCCGGGTCGGCAGGGCCGCGTCCCCCGCCGACGACCCCGACCTCGACGACGACCTGCTGGCGCGCGTCGCCGACGTGCTCGGCTGGGTGCCGTTCGAGACCGTCATCATCCGCGGCGTCGATGCGGCCGAATTCGTCGCCGAACGCCTGCCGAAGCTCGAGGCCCTCGGCATGCGGCATCCGCTGCGCATCGAGACCGTCGGCGACCGCCCCGACTACCGGCTGCTCACCGAGCCGCCCAAGGTGCGCGTCACGACGGTCGAATCGCGCAAGACCGACTGGTTCGACCTCGGCGTCGTCATCACGATCGACGGCAAGCCCGTGCCGTTCATGCCGCTGTACCGCGCGCTCGCGAAGGGGCAGCGCCGCCTGCTGCTCGTCGACAAGACCTACCTGATGCTCAACCAGCCGATCTTCGACGAACTGAAGGCGCTCATCGACGAGGCCGGCACGCTCGACGAGTGGGGTAGCCGCCCGGAGGGGGGCGTGGGCCTGCGGATCGCGCCGAGCCGCACGAGCCTCTGGGCCGACTTCGAAGACCTCGCGCACGAGGCCGAACCCGCGGTGTCGTGGCGGCGCACGGTCGAGGCTCTCGAGCAGGGCATGGTCGAGCCGCTGCCGCAGCCCGAGGGTCTCGCGCTGCCGCTGCGGCCCTACCAGCTCGCCGGGTTCCGATGGCTCGCCTACCTCTGGGCGAACCGGCTCGGCGGCATCCTCGCCGACGACATGGGGCTCGGCAAGACGGCGCAGACGCTCGCACTCGTGGCGCACGCGCGCGAGTCGGGTGCGGGAGCGCCCGTGCTCGTCGTCGCCCCCACGTCGGTCGCCTCGAACTGGGTGCGCGAGGCGGCGAGGTTCACGCCGGGCCTGCGCGTGGCATCCGTCACCGCCACCCAGGCGAAGCGACGCAGCAGCATCGCGGACGCCGCGGCCGACGCCGACCTCGTCGTCACGACCTACGCGGTGCTGCGGCTCGAGGCCGAGGCGTTCGGCGCGCTCGAGTGGGGCGGGCTCGTGCTCGACGAGGCGCAGTTCGTGAAGAACGCCGCGACCAAGGTGCATGCGGCGGCCCGCGGCATCCGCGCGCCGTTCCGCCTCGCCGTCACCGGAACGCCCATCGAGAACGACCTCGGCGAGCTCTGGGCGATCCTGCAGATCGTGGCGCCCGGGCTGTTCCCCTCGCGTCGCCGCTTCGACGAGCTCTACCGGCGACCGATCGAGCTCGACCGCAACGTCGAGCGGCGCGACCGCCTGCGCCGCCGCATCCGCCCGCTCATGCTGCGCCGCACGAAAGACGACGTCGCGCCCGAGCTGCCCGCCAAGCAGGAGCAGGTGCTCGAGGTCGCCCTCGCGCCGACGCACCGCCGGCTCTACGACGCCATGCTGCAGCGCGAACGGCAGAAGCTGCTCGGCCTCATCGACGACCTCGACCGCAACCGCTTCATCGTCTATCGATCGCTCACGCTGCTGCGCATGCTCGCGCTCGACGCCACGCTCATCGACGACGAGGCCTACGCGAGCGTGCCCTCGGCGAAGCTCGACGCGCTCTTCGAACAGCTCGACGACGTGCTCGCCGAGGGGCACCGGGCGCTCGTGTTCAGCCAGTTCACGACGTTCCTCGGTCGCGCGCGCTCGCGGCTCGACGCAGCCGGCGTGCCGTACGCCTACCTCGACGGCTCGACCCCGGCGCGCCGCCGCGACGCCGAGATCGCGCGATTCCGGTCGGGCGAGGCGTCCGTGTTCCTCATCAGCCTCAAGGCCGGCGGCTTCGGGCTGAATCTCACCGAGGCCGACTACGTGTTCCTGCTCGACCCCTGGTGGAACCCCGCGAGCGAGGCGCAGGCCGTCGACCGCGCCCACCGCATCGGGCAGACGAAGCAGGTCATGGTCTACCGGCTCGTCGCGGCCGACACCATCGAGCAGAAGGTCATGGCGCTGAAGGCCCGCAAGGGCGAGCTCGTCGCGTCGATCCTCGACGAGGGCACCGACGCCGCCGACCCCCGTGCGGCCGAGGCGCTGACCGCCGACGACCTCAGGGGCCTGCTCGAGGCGTGAGGAGAGACGACGGATGCCCCGAGCCGAGGCCCGGGGCATCCGTGGAGGTTCGTGCCGGTCAGGCGCGGCGACGACGCGCGATCACGAGCAGGCCGCCGGCGGCCGCGAGGAGCGCTCCGGCGCCGAGCGCGAGGGGGAGGGCGTCGAACCCGGTCGAGGCCAGGCCGCCCTCGGCCGCGTCACCGCCGCCCGTGTTCGCGAGCGGGACGCCCGGACGCTCGGTCGGGGTCGTGTCCGGAAGTGCGGGCTCGGGGGTCGGCGTGACCTCGGGGTCGGTCGGCTCGCCCGGGTCGGTGGGGTTCGTCGGGTCGGTCGGGTCGGTCGGGTCGGTCGGGTCGGTGGGGTCGGTGGGGTCGGTCGGGTCCGTCGGGTCGGTGGGGTCCGTCGGGTCCGTGGGATCGATCGGCGGCGCCGGCTCCTCGGGCGTGCAGTCGAGGTCGGCGTGCCCGGTCCACGGGTAGTTGTGGTGCTCGACGCCGTTGCCGCTCACCGTCAGGTCGCCGCCGACGAGCAGGCGGCCGTTCGTCGAGGTCGTGACGCTCGCGTCGGCCTCAGGAGCGAGCACCGACCCGAGCAGCTGGCCGTTCGTGCCGAGCGAGAGGGTCGTCGCGTCGGGAAGGTTCCACGCCAGGCGCGCGGCCCAGGTGCCGAACTCCGGGCTCGAGGGCCCGTCGAAGCGCACGCCGCCGTCGGCGAAGTAGTTCGGCGCCCACGCGAGGCTCGAGCCCGTGACGTTGATGAGCACGGGAGCGGTGGCGGAGGCGAGGTCGAACACGATCTCGGAGTACGTTCCGAGCTTCTCGGCCGGGATGCTGAAGACGTAGAGCTCGCGGTCGATGTCGCTCGAGAAGCGCAACTGGCCGCCGCTCGTGCGCGCGTCGTCGGTCGCGGCCAGCGCCGCGAGGTCGGCGGAGGCGTCGTCGAGCACCGTGGCGAAGCCCGCGTTCGGCGACATCGCGGTCGCCGCGCCGAGTCCGCCGGTGGCCCGGCCGCCCGAGAGGTCGAAGGTCGTATCCGGGGCGATCGTGCCGCCGACGTCGACGTTGCCGCCGCCGTCGAGGTTCGCGCCGACGTGCAGCTGCGTGCCATTCTCGGTCGCGAGGTCGCCGCCGACGGCGAGCATCTGGGTGCCGGCCGCGGGGGTGATGCCCGAGCCGTACCCGGCCGAGCCGATGTTGAACACGCCACCCGCGCTCTTCGCGAAGGTCGCGCCGCCGGCCACGAGCAGCAGGCCCTCCGACTCGGCCGCGCCGCCCTCGACCCGGTAGTCGCCGCCCGCGAAGACGGCGACGTTCGAGTCGGTGAACACGGGCAGGTGCCCGAGCGGGGGCATCTCGCCCGAGGGCGGGCAGGTCGCGGCGGGCGAGCCGGTCGCCGAGGTCGAGGCGGTCGCCGAGGCAGGCGCGGCGGCTCCGGTCACGGTGAGGGCGACGGCACCGGAGGCGGCGAGGCCCGTGATCGCGAGCAGACCGAGGCTGCGGCGCAGGCGGGCGTCGGCGCGGGCGCGACGAGGCGTGGGCGTGGGCGTGGACACGTGGAACTCCGTTCGGGTGAGGCGGTGCTCCGCGGAAGGGGGTCTCCGTCGTCGACGGCTTCCGCGGTGGGGCACCTTCGTGCCCCGGCGAGGTCGGACCCGCTCTGCGGACCGCCCTCGCTTCGAGAGACGCACGAACCCCCGAATCATGACGCGAGGTTCGTCAGGTTTCTTTACTATCACGCGTGCCTGGTCGTCGTGCGTGCATTTCGGCCGGATCGCAATGTTGCGGAATGCAACACGTCGCCATAGCGTTGTATTCAGCAACAGTGCATCGAGCAATCATCAGGAGGCGGACATGGCCGAGTCGCAGCGCGAGACCGCGACCGCAGACATCCTCCGGGCGCTCATCGTCATCAGCCGCCGCGGCGTCGCCGACGCGCGCACCGCGAACCTCAGCCTGAGCATGACCGACCAGTCGATCCTCGGGTTCATCGTCGACCACCCGGGGTGCCGCTCGGTCGACATCGCCGAGGCCTACCGGCTCAACCGGTCCACGGTCTCGCGGCAGCTCGCGGGGCTCACGGCCCTCGGAGTAGTCCGCGAGGCGACCGACGGCTCGGGCCGGGGCCGCCGGCTCGAACTCACCGAGACGGGCCTGGCCGCCTACGACGAGGCCATCGGCATCCTGCACCGCATCGTCGGTTCGCAGCTCGACGGATGGAGCGACGCCGAGGTCGCCCGGTTCGCGCGAGACCTGCAGCGATTCAACGTCGACCACCCCGACGCAGGAGCCGCGAGCGAGACCCGCCCGCGGCATCCGCTCGACGACCCGACCGGGTCGTCCAACGCCCCACAAGGGACACCCGAAGAGAAGGAACAGCAATGACCGCCATCGCGAACGTCACCGTGCTGGGCACCGGTGTGCTCGGCTCGCAGATCGCCTACCAGACCGCGTTCAGCGGCTTCGACGTCGTCGCCTACGACATCAGCGACGACGCGCTCGAAGCTGCGAAGGAGCGCTTCGCCGGCCTCGCCCGCACCTACGTCGCCGAGCGCGTCGCCGGTGCCGACGATGCGTCCGTCGACGCCGCGCTCGCCCGCATCACCCTGAGCGCCGACCTCGGCGAGGCCGTCGCGAACGCCGACCTCGTCATCGAGGCCGTGCCCGAGCAGCTCGCCCTGAAGCAGGCGACCTACGAGAAGCTCGCCGCGCTCGCCCCCGAGCGCACGATCTTCGCCACCAACTCGTCGACGCTGCTGCCGAGCGACCTCGCGCCGTTCACCGGCCGTGCCGACCGGTTCCTCGCGCTGCACTTCGCCAACCGGGTCTGGGCGCACAACACCGCCGAGGTCATGGGCACGGATGCCACCGACCCCGCCGTGTACGCGACGGTCGTCGACTTCGCCGGCAAGATCGGCATGGTCCCGATCGAGATCAAGAAGGAGAAGGCCGGCTACCTGCTGAACTCGCTGCTCGTGCCGTTCCTCTCGGCCGCGGGCGAGCTGCTCGTCGACGGCATCGCCGAGCCCGACGCCATCGACAAGACCTGGCGCATCGGCACCGGCGCGCCCATGGGCCCGTTCCAGATCTACGACATCGTCGGCCTCACGACCGCCTACAACATCTCGAAGGCCGGCGGCCCGAAGCAGCAGGCGTTCGCCGACCTCATCAAGGAGCACTACATCGACCAGGGCAAGCTCGGCGTCGCCACGGGCGAGGGCTTCTACACCTACCCGAAGGCCTGAGCCTCCCAAGTCCTGAGCCGCGGGCGTCGAACGCCCACCATGCAGATCGCGGATGCCGCGTCGAGACGCCTCGACGCGGCATCCGGCGTCTGCACTGCCCGGGCCGGGCTCACACCCACGACCGGCGCACGGCCTCGGCGCCGAGCTGCAGCCGCGTCGTGACGCCCGCGGTCTCCATGAGCGCGGCCACGCGCCGCTGCACGGTGCGCACCGAGATGCCGAGCTGCGCGCCCGCGGCGGCATCGGTGAGGCCGAGCAGTAGGAGCTTCAACAGGTCGCGGTCGACCGCGTCGTGGGCGCCTGGCAGCTCCGCGGAGGTGAGGAACTCCGTCGCCGCCGTCCAGTGCCCCTCGAACGTCTCGCCCAGGAGGTCGAGCAGGCCGCTCGGATGCACGAGCAGCGCACCAGAGGATCGCTCCTCGCCGCGCGAGTGCATCGGCAGCATGGCCACGTCGTCGTCGGCGATGATCAGCCGCGTCGGCAGGGTCGGCAGCACGCGGATCTCCTCGCCGTAGGCGGCCGCCTCCCTCGCCGAGTCGATGAACCCCGGCCGCTCGAGCACCGCCTTCTCGACGATCACGCGGTAGGCCACGCCACGGGCGAGCGCCTCGTCTTCGGCCGTGTTCTGATCGGCGTCGAGGAACGCGACGTCGCTCAGCACGAACACGCGCACCTCGCGTGTCGCCGACGCCTGGAGCTGCGCGAAGCGCTGCCGCACCGCATCGGCTCCGAGCACCACGTCGACCACGTCGGGGGCGTCGCGCTGCGCGGCACCTCGACGGTAGATCTCGCTCAGCTGCACGAGGGCCTCGTGCGCCTGGGTGAGCCGGCGCTCGCGATCGAGCAGCATCGGCTGCAGCGCGAGCGACGGCGGCGACGCGACGACCCGATCGGGCGCGGAGGCCTGCCTGGCGAGCAGGCCGAGCCGCTCGAGCTCGGCCACGATCGCGCGCACCTCGGCCGGTGGTTTCGAGGCGGATGCGGCGAGCTCGTCGATGCTCGCCGACGGAGCCTCGAGGATCAGCCGGTAGAGCGCGGTGTGCTCGTCGTCCAGTCCGATCGCCTCGAGCACGAGCGCCTTCCGTTCCGCGTCGACCCGACCGCCGCCATGGCGGATCGAAGCCATGGCATCTCTCCGCCACCACCCTAGCCAACGCGCGTGACAGGTTGGCAGGCAACCAGTACGAACGCGTGAGAGGTATCCCTATGCCACGAAGCACGAGACCATCCGCATTCCGCCGCCGATCGATGCTCGCCGCCATCAGCGGCCTCGCGATCGGCATCGCCGGAGTCGGCGCGGCCGCACTCCCGGCGGGCGCCGACCCGGCAGACCCGGGGGCGCCGCCGCCGGGCGCCTCGATCGCAGCCCCGGCTGCCGCAGGGGGCTCGCGCACCGTCACCCTCATCACGGGCGACCGGGTCACCGTGACCGACGTGGTCGGCGGCGGCCACGCGGTGGAGATCGACCAGGTCGACCCGGCCGAGTCGTTCCAGACCATCGAGGTCGACGGCGACCTGCACGTGCTGCCCGCCTCGGCGATGCGGTTCGTCACGGCCGGCGTCGTCGACCGCGACCTGTTCAACGTCTCCCGACTCATCGAGTTCGGCTACGACGACGCCTCGGTCGACTCGACACCGGTGATCCTCGAGCTCGACGACGCGCCGACCGCCCGTGGATTCTCGGCCCCGGCGCCGCTGCCGGGCGTCGACGTCGGCGAACCGCTCGCGAGCATCGGCGGAGCCGCGGCGACGGCCGCACACGCCGACGCCGAGGCGACCTGGTCGGCGCTGACCGCGGCGGCCCCGGCGGCCGACGCGCGCGCCTTCTCGGCCGACGAGCCCGTGCCCCTCGGCGGTGGCATCGCCGCGATCCACCTCGACGGCAAGGTGCAGGCCACGCTCGACTCGAGCGTGCCGTACATCGGCGCGCCCGCGGCCTGGGCGGCCGGCTACACGGGCGTCGGCGTCACCGTCGCCGTGCTCGACACCGGGTACGACGACACCCACCCCGACCTCGCTGGGCGGGTGCTCGCCGACTCGACGAGCTTCGTGCCCGACGAGTCCGTGGCCGACGACCCCAACGGGCACGGCACGCACGTCGCCTCGACGATCGCCGGCACCGGGGCCGCGAGCGGCGGCACCCATCGCGGCGTCGCCGACGGCGCGAGCCTGCTGGTCGGCAAGGTGCTGAGCGCGTCGGGCGAGGGCCAGGACTCGTGGATCATCTCGGCGATGGAGTGGGCCGCACAGCGTGCCGACATCGTCTCGATGAGCCTCGGCACGCAGTACGGCGACGACGGCACCGACCTCATGTCGCAGGCGCTGAACGAGATCTCGGCCGAGACCGATGCGCTGTTCATCGTGGCGGCGGGCAACTCGTCGTCGCCCGAGACGATCGGCTCGCCCGGATCGGCCGCGAGCGCACTCACCATCGGCTCGGTCGACGACCCGTCGGGCGAGCTCTCGTGGTTCTCGAGCCAGGGGCCGCTCGTGCGCTCCGGGGCCCTGAAGCCCGACCTCGCGGGCCCCGGCAACGACGTGACCGCCGCGCGCTCGGCCGACAGCGACGGCGAAGGTTCGTACATCAGCATGAGCGGCACGTCGATGGCGACCCCCCACGTCGCGGGCGCCGCCGCCATCGTGAAGCAGCAGCATCCCGAGTACACCTCGACGCAGCTGCGCGCGGCGCTCATGAGCACGGCGACGGATGTCGGGCTCACGCCGTACCAGGTCGGCGCGGGCGTGGTCGACGTCGCGTCGGCGATCGAGTCCGACGTCGTGGCCTCGGGCTCCGGCGACTTCGGAATGCTGTCGTGGGGTGAAGACGCCTCGCCGGTCACGCGCACCGTCGAGTACGCCAACCGCGGCGACGCGGAGCTCACCGTCGACCTGTCGGCCGTGCTCGTCGACACGACGCCGGGCACGGGCGGCGGCATCGAGCCGATGCGCGCGGCCGAGGCATCCGACGTGCTCGCCCTGAGTGCCGACTCGCTCACGATCCCGGCGGGCGAGACCCGCTCGGTCGAGCTCACCGCAGATCCCGCCGAGGTGCCCGCAGGCGTGCAGCTGTCGGGCGTGCTGAGCGCGACCGTCGGCGGCGACGCCGTGGCCCGCACCCCGCTCGGCATCATCGCCGAGGCCGAGCGCTACGACCTCACCGTCACGGCGACCGACTTCGACGGCGAACCGCTCGACACGACGGGCTGGCTCTGGAACGCGGCGACCGGCTGGTACACGCCGTTCGCGGTGCCAGGGGAGACCACCCTCCGCCTGCCCGCCGGCCTGTACTCGGTCATGTCGTTCATGGACGTCGCCCTCGACGCCGACACGCAGGCCATCGCGCTGGTCGGCGACCCGGACGTCGCGCTCGACGGCGCCGCATCGGTCGCCTTCGACGCCCGCTCGACGAAGCCCGTCACGGTCGACGTCGGCGAGCGCGGGCTCGAGCAGACCGTGCGCCGCATGGACTACACGGTCGACGGCTTCAGCGGCAGTGCGCTCGCCCCGGTCTGGGTCGACGAGCTGTACGCGCAGCCGATGACCGCCCCGGGCAACGACAGCTTCGCGTTCACGACGCGTTGGCGCCTGCAGGAGCCGACCCTATCGCTGACGGCGGGCAAGGAACAGCTCGATCTCATCGCGCAAGCCGGCTCGACGCTGCTCGACGGTCGAATCCGGGCCCGTGCGGTCGACGTCGGCCATGGCAGCGCCGAGGAGTTCGCCGCGGTCGACGTGCGGGGCAAGGTCGCCGTCGTGACCCGTTCCGACGAGGTTCCGGCGCCGCTCAGGTCGGCGAACGCCGTCGCCGCGGGCGCCGCGTTGCTGCTGACCGTCAACGACGGCGACGGCGAGCTCAGCGAGTGGGTCGGCTCCGACGACTACACCGCGAACACGTCGATCCCGGTGGCCGCGATCAGCGGCGTGCAGGGCCGTCGAGTGCTCGACGCGATGGCGAAGCGGTCCCTCACGATCACCGGCACGGGCATCGTCGACGCCGACGAGATCTGGGACGTCGCCCGCTACAGCGACGGCTCGGTGCCCGAGAAGCTCGCCTACAAGCCGAAGAAGCTCGCTCGCATCGACACGACCTACTTCGGCGACTCCGGCCTCGTCGGCGAGTACCGGTACGACTTCGTGCCGGGCACGCAGTACGGATCCGGGTTCCCGATGCGCACCACGCGCGGGCTCGAGCGCACCGAGTGGGTGAGCACCGATCAGGTCGAGTGGTACCAGGACGCCACGGTCGTCGACGCCGGTTGGCAGGTGCGCGACATCCGACGCGCCTACGAGCCGGGCCAGAAGGTCGAGACGTCGTACTTCGGTGCGATCGTGCGGCCCTACGTCGGCCCCGGCTACTGGGCGCCGAACCGCACGGGCGACTACGCGCAGATCAACGTGCCGTCATGGGCCGACGGGGCCGACGCCGAGCACACCGGGGCGTTCGACACCTACTCCGGCGCCGCCGACCGCTCGCAGCTCACCGAGGTGTACATCGACGGCGAGCTCGTCGAGTCGTCGCCGTTCCAGGGTGCGACCGTGTGGGATCTGCCCGACGGCGAGTCCGACTGGCGCGTGGTGAACACCGCCACGCACGACGGCACCTACCTGGCCTCGTCGACGTCGACCACGACCGAGTGGACCTTCCGCTCGACGGGAACGGCGAGTGACACCTCGCTGCAGCTCCTGCCGATGCTGCAGGCGTACTACGACGTCGACCTCGACGCGACGGGCAAGGCCGGCGCCGGGCGCAAGAAGGGTGCGTCGGTGGAGCTCGGGCTGGAGCTCGGGCACGTCGCCGAGGCATCCGGAATCGCGGCCCTGTCGGGCGCCACGCTCGAGGCCCGCGTCGAGGGCGGTGCGTGGAAGAAGGTCTCCCTCAAGAAGACGGCGTCCGACACCACGGTCGACGAGCCGTCGGAGGACGGCCCGCCCATGTTCTCCGAGGGGCGCGACGTCGTGACGGCGTATGCGGCGAAGGTGCCGGTTCCCGACGCGGGCGGCTGGGTCGACCTGCGCGTGACGGCGACGGATGCCGCGGGCTCGACGTTCAGCCAGGAGATCGAGCGGGCGTTCGAGGCGACCGCCGCCACGCGCGGCGGGCACGGCGGCCACGGTGGCGGCCACGGGCACGGCGATCACGGGTGGCCCGGCGGGTACGGCGGCCCTCGCCCCTGACCGACGGGAACGACGGATGCCGCGTCGCTCGAGCCTGCAGGACAGGCCGGCGGCGCGGCATCCGCCTAGTCGAGCGGCAGGTCGTCGCCCGGGGAGTCGCCGACGGCCTGGACGCCACGACGTCGCCGGCGACGCGGGCGCGGCTCCTCGAGCCCGAGGTGCACGCGCGTGCGTCGGCGCTCGACGACGATGAACGTAGCACCGAGCACCCACAGCGGCACCTGCGTGAGGAACGCGACGCGGAACGCCTCGAGCGTGTACGTGTCGGGGGTTCCGGCCCCCTGCACGTCCATGGCGAGGCCGATGAAGAGGATCGCGAGCAGGGCCGCGAGGAACCCGCCGACGTTCACGATGCCCGTCGCCGTGCTGAGGCGGTGCGCCGGGTTGAAGGTGCGCGCGTGGTCGAAGCCGATCATCGAGGCGGGGCCGCCCGTGCTCATCGCGAACGCGAGCACGAACAGCAGCCAGAGCGGCGCCTGGCCGGGCCAGCCGATCACGACGAGCCAGACCACGGCCTGCAGGGCGATGATGGGCAGCACGAGCATGCGCGAGCGCCGCATCGGGTGCCGGCTCGAGAGCGCGCCGATCACCGGCCCCGACAGCATGCCGCACACGACGTAGACGCTGAACACGAGCGACGCGACCGGCGGCGTGAGGCCCTCGCCGACCGTGAGGAACGGGAAGCCCCAGAGCAGCATGAACGCCGTGCCCGAGAACGGCGTCGTGAAGTGCGACCAGAACGCCAGCCTCGTCGCCGGATGCGCCCACGACTGGCGGAAGCCCTCGCGGAAGTCGACCGACGACCGCACGATCTGCACCGCGCCCGTCTGCGTGTCGACCGACACGTCCTCCGCGCGGTCGGGCGGTCGGTTGCGGATGACCGCGAACGTGAGCACCGTGAACAGCACGCCGAGGCCGGCGAGGCTGCCGAAGGCGATCGTCCAGGTCGTCGCGTGCAGCAGCGCGGCGAGCGGGAAGATCGCGGCGAGCTGGCCGAACTGGCCGAGGATGCCGGTCATCTGCACCAGGAACGGCGCCTGCCGCGCCGGGAACCACACGGCGACCACGCGCAGCACGCTCGGGAACACGGCTGCGTCGCCCGCGCCGACGAGCATCCGTGCCACGATCGCCCAGCCGACGTCGGGCGCGAACGCGAGCACGGCCTGGCCGATCGCCATGAGCGCCATGCCGATCGTGATCATCGGGCGGGCGCCGATGCGGTCGAGCAGCACGCCGACCGGGATCTGCATGCCGCCGTACACCGCGAGTTGGATGACCGCGAACATCGACAGGGTCGACGCGTCGGCGTCGAACCGCACCGCCGCATCGACGCCCACGGCCGACAGCGACGTGCGGTTCGTGATCGAGAGCATGTAGGCCGCGACGCCGACGCCCCAGATGGTCCAGAGCTTCCACGGTGGGACCGAGCTGAACGTGCCGGCGGCCGGGGTGGGAATGCTCACCAGTCCATCTTCACCCCGGAGAGCGGACGTCTCCGACACCGGCTCCGCGGGTTTGCGCCATACCGTCTAGTCGGTATGCTTCTTGCATCAGACGACGGCGAGCTCGAAGGGGAGACGCGTGCAGAGGTTCGAGAGCAGCGTAGCGCTCATCACTGGCGGCAGCCGGGGCATCGGCCTGGCGATCGCGAAACGCCTCGCGACCGAGGGTGCCAGGGTCGTGATCACGGGGCGATCGCAGGAATCGCTCGAGGCGGCCGTCGCCGAGATCGACGACGCCGCCGGCGCGGCGCGCGCCACGGGCATCGCGGGCAAGGCCGACGATCCGGCGCACCGCGCCGAGGTCTTCGCGCACATCGCCGCCGAGCATGGCCGTCTCGACCACCTCGTGAACAACGCGGGCATCAACCCCGTGTACGGACCGGTGCTCGAGGTCGAGGCATCCGCGATCCGCAAGATCCTCGAGGTCAACGTCGTCGCCGCGCTCGAGTGGACGCGCGAGGCCGTCGCGGCGGGCCTCAGCCGTTCGATCGTCAACCTGTCGTCGATCTCGGCCGTCTCGGCCGCGCCGGGCATCGCGTTCTACGGCGTCTCGAAGGCGGCGCTCATGAACCTCACCGTGCAGCTCGCGCACGAACTCGCACCCGGCATCCGCGTGAACGCGGTGGCGCCCGCCGTCATCAAGACCGCGTTCGCCAAGGCGCTCTACGAGGGTCGCGAGGCCGAGGTCGCAGCCGAGTATCCGATGCAGCGGCTCGGCGTTCCCGACGACGTGGCGGGGCCGGTGGCGTTCCTGCTCTCCGACGACGCAGCGTGGATCACGGGGCAGACGCTGCTCATCGACGGCGGCGCGAGCCTCCGGCCGATCGGCTGACGGACCGCCCGAGACATCCGCCCGAACCGACGAAAGAGACCCCATGAAAGAGACCAGCGTCGCCGACGACGTCATGCGAGCGGCCGTCGAGCTGTTCGCCGCGAACGGGTACGCGAACACGAGCGTGCAGCAGGTCGTCGAGGCGGCCGGCGTCACCAAGGGCGCGATGTACCACTACTTCCAGTCGAAGGACGACCTGCTCTTCGGCATCTACGACCGCATGCTCTCGCTGCAGAAGCAGCACCTCGACGTCATCATCGAGCGCGGCGGGCCGGTCGGCGAGGTCGTGCGCTCGGCGTGCATCGACGTGATCGAGACGTCGATCGACTTCCTGCCGGAGGGCACCGTGTTCTTCCGCAGCATGCACATGCTCACCGCTCCGCGGCAGGCCGAGGTGACCCGCCGTCGACGCGACTACAACGATGCGTTCGCGGCGCTCATCGAGCAGGGGCAGGCCGAGGGGCTGTACCGCAGCGACATCCCGCGGCCCGTGCTCATCGCCAACTTCTTCGCCGACGTGCACTACCTCTCGCACTGGTACTCGCCCGAGGGGCCCGAGGGCAAGACGCTCCTCGCCGAGCAGCTGACCGACCTGTTCCTGACGGGCATCGACGCGTCGGCCGCGAAGGCGGAGCAGGCGACGGCTGCGGGCGCGAAGGCGGCGGGGGCATGAGCGAGCGGATGCCGGTGGCGGGCGCCGCGACCTCGACGGCCGTCGCCGACGGCCCCGCGCCCGAGACCATGCGGGCGTGGCGCGTCGTGCGCAACGGCGAGCCGACCGACGTGCTCGAGCTGCACGACGTGCCGGTGCCCGCGCCCGGACCGGGCGAGCTGCTGCTGCGCACGGGCGCCGTCGCGGTGAACTTCCCCGACGTGCTGCTCTGCCGCGGCGAGTACCAGGTGCGACCCGAACTCCCCTTCGTGCCGGGCATCGAGCTCGTCGGCGAGGTCGTGGCCATCGGCGACGGGGTGGCGACCGCTGCTGCGCAGGCCGGGCTGCGACCGTTCGAGCCGGGCGACCGGGTCGTGGCCTCGCGCATCGGGGTGCTCTCGGAGTTCGCCGTCGTCGATGCCGATGCGGCGCACCTCGCGCCCGCCGCGCTCGACGACGTGCAGGCCTCGGGCCTCGTGATCGCGTACCAGACGGCGTGGTTCGGGCTGCATCGGCGTGCTGCACTGCAGGCGGGCGAGACGCTGCTCGTGCACGCGGCCGCGGGCGGGGTCGGCACGGCGGCCGTGCAGCTCGGCGTCGCCGCCGGTGCGCGCGTGATCGCCGTCGTAGGTTCTGCCGCTAAGGCCGAGACGGCCCGCGCCGCGGGCGCCGAGCACGTCATCGTGCGTGCCGACGAGCCCGACTTCGCGGCCGTGGTGAACGAGCTCACGAACGGCCGCGGCGCCGACGTCGTGTTCGACCCGGTGGGCGGCGACACCTTCACCCGCACCACCAAGTGCATCGCCTTCGAGGGGCGCATCGTCGTGGTCGGCTTTGCGAGCGGCGAGATCCCGCCGGTTCGGGCGAATCACGCGCTCGTGAAGAACTACTCCGTGCTCGGGCTGCACTGGGCGCTCTACCAGCAGCAGCGGCCCGACCTGGTGCGCGAGGCGCACGAGGAGCTCGTGCGGCTCGCCGCCTCCGGCGCGATCTCGCCGGTCGCGGGCGGAGTGGTCGACTTCGACGAGGCGCCCGACGCGATCCAGGAGCTCGCGGGCGGCGCGACGGTGGGCCGGCTGGTCGTGCGCGTCGGCGGGTCGGGGGAGCGCGCGTGAACCCGGCGGTGACGGATGCCGCGGCATCCGCAGCCCCTGGCGTCGCCGCGTTCGATCTCGGCGGGCGCGTCTGCCTCGTGACCGGTGGCGCGCGGGGGCTCGGTGCCGCCTACGTGCGCGCGCTGCACGCCGCGGGCGCGCGCGTGGTCGTCGCCGACCTGCTCGACGACGAGGGCGCCGCGCTGGCCGCCGAGCTCGGCGACCGGGCGCGGTTCGTGCATCTCGACGTCACGTCGGAGGAGTCGTGGGCGGCCGCCGTCGCGGCGACGCTCGAGGCCTATGGCGCGGTCGACGTGCTCGTGAACAACGCCGGCATCGCGAATGCCGCACCCGTCGAGCACTTCACCCTCGAGAAGTGGAACGCGGTCATCGCCGTGAACCTCACTGGCGTGTTCCTCGGATGCCGCGCGGTGGTGCCCGCGATGAAGGCGCAGGGCTCGGGCTCGATCATCAACATCTCATCGGTCGAGGGCATGCGCGGATCGCCGCACCTCGTCGGCTACACGGCATCGAAGTTCGGCGTGCGCGGCCTCAGCCAGGCGCTCGCCGTCGAGCTCGGGGCATCCGGCATCCGCGTGAACTCGGTGCACCCCGGGCTCATCCTCACCGATATGACGACGCGCATCGACCCGGCGAAGCTCGACATCCCGCTGGGGAGGCCCGCCGTGCCCGACGAGGTCGCCGGCACGATCCTGTTCCTCGCGAGCGACGCGTCGGGCTTCACGAGCGGCGCGGAGTTCGTGGTCGACGGCGGCATGATCGCGGGCATCCCGCACCACTGACGCGATGTCCCGGTCCGGGTTCGGGCCGGGTCGGCCGGGCAGGCCGGGGTTTGGTCGGACGCCGGATCAGGGCGCCTGGATCACGTCGAACAGGTTGCCGTCGGGGTCGGCGAGCACGATGTAGTCGGCGTCGTCCTCGTACCGCCACTCCACGCGCGTGGCCCCGAGGCCGACGATGCGCTCGACTTCGCTCGCCCGATCGGTGGCGTACAGGTCGAGGTGGTGACGCCTGCGGCCGTTCGGCGCGGTCTCGACCAGGGCGATCGCGAGCTGGGGCCCGTCGCCGTGTTCGGGAACGAGCACTGCCCAGTCGTCGTCGGGCTCCTCTCGCAGCTCGTACTCGAGCACCGCGGTCCAGAAGGCGATCGCCCGGGGCACGTCGCGCACGCCCCAGACGACCGAGCCGATGCGCGTTCCCATGCTCAGACTGTGGCAGAGGCGGGCGACGTCCGCCACCGAGAACACGGTTCGAACTCGGCATACCGTCTGGTCGGTATCTGTTGTACAGTGGGCCGTGCCAACGACGGCCACGACACGAAGAGGTGCCGATGAACCACACGCCGACCGGCGCCGATCCGGGTTCGAACCCCGGGCCCGCGCCCGCATCCGCCACTGCGCCCACTGCCGAACCCGCTGCCGCCCCACGCCTTCGGGTCGACGGCCTGACCGTGCGATTCGGCGGGCTGACCGCGCTCGACGACGTCTCGTTCGAGGTCGGCGCCGGCGAGGTCGTCGCCCTCATCGGCCCGAACGGTGCGGGCAAGACGACCGTGTTCAACGCGGTGTGCGGGCTCGTGCGACGCGCGTCGGGCTCCATCGAGCTCGACGGCTCGACCGCGCCGCGCCGCCCGGTCGGCCTGGTCGCCCGGGGCGCGGCCCGCACGCTCCAGGGCCTCGGGCTGTTCGACTCGATGACGGCCATCGAGAACGCGCTCGTACCCCTCGCGGCCGGTCCCGTCGGCGGGGGGCGGTCGGAAGTCGAGCGGATGTCTCGGGCGACCGCGTGCCTCGACCGGCTCGGCATCGCCCACCTCGCCTCGCGGCCGGTCGCCGCCCTGCCCTACCCCGAGCGCAAGCGCGTCGCGCTGGCCCGGGCGCTCGTGACGGAGCCGTCGCTGCTGCTGCTCGACGAGCCGGCGGGCGGGCTCGGCGAAGACGACATCGACGCCCTCGCCGCCGTCGTGCGCGAGGTCGCGGCATCCGGATGCTCGGTACTGCTCGTCGAGCACCACGTGGACTTCGTGATGGGCGTCGCCGACCGCATCGTCGTGCTCGACTTCGGCCGGGTGATCGCCGCGGGCGCGCCCGACGAGGTGCGTGCCGACCCGAAGGTCGAAGAGGCCTACCTCGGAATCGAGCCGGCGGCATGATCCCGCAGACGGCGGGCGGCACGCTGGAGCTCGACGGTCTCACGGTCGGCTACGGCGGCGCTCCGGTGCTGCGCGACGTGCGCCTGAGCGTGCCGGCCGGTTCCATCGTCGCGCTGCTCGGCGCGAACGGCGCGGGCAAGACCACGCTGCTGCGCACCGTTTCGGGGCTCGTGCCCGCGGCATCCGGGCGCATCGTGTTCGACGGCGACGACCTCTCGGGGGTTGCCGTCGAAGACCGGGCCCGCCGCGGACTCGCGCAGGTGCCCGAGGGGCGCAGCGTCGTGGCCGAGTTGACCGTCGACGAGAACCTGCGGCTCGGCGGCCTGCAGCGCTTCCGCGGGCGACGGCTCACCGCCGCGGTCGACGAGATGTACGCCATGTTCGAGCCCCTCGCGCGTCGTCGGCGCGCGGCCGGCCACCAGCTCTCGGGCGGTGAACGCCAGATGCTCGCGCTCGGTCGCGCGATCATCGCCGAACCGCGCGTGCTGCTGCTCGACGAGCCCTCGCTCGGCCTCGCCCCGCGCATCGTCGCGCAGATCATGACCGTGCTGCGCACCCTGTGCGACGAGCGCGGCCTCACCGTGCTGCTCGCCGAGCAGAACGTGACGAGCGCGCTCGCCGTCGCCGACCACGGGGTCGTGCTGAACCTCGGCGAGGTCGTCGCCGACCGCCCGGCCGCCGACCTGCGCACCGACACCGCCCTCCGCCACGCCTACCTGGGATTCTGATGGACCGCCTCCTCTTCCTGCTCGCCACCGGCCTCGCCCGCGGCGCAGTCTTCGCACTGTTCGCCCTCTCGCTGGTGCTCATCTGGCGCGCCGCACGGGTGGTGAACTTCGCCCAGGGCGCCATGGCCGTCGTCGCGGTCTACGTGGCCTTCGCGGTGACCGGCCTCACCGGCTCCTACTGGATCGGCCTCGCGAGCGCGCTCGCCGCGGGCGGGCTGATGGGCCTCGCCGTCGAGCGCGGGGTCATGCGGTTCGCGAGGCATGCCTCCCCGCTGTCGGGGGTCATCATCGCGATCGGCGTCGTGATGGTGCTGCAGTCGGCGCTCGGCATCGCGTTCGGCCCGGAGGCCCGACCGATGGAGGCGCCGTTCCCCGAGACGCCGATCGTGGTCGGCGGGGTGCCGATCTTCTCGCCCTACGACCTGTTCGTGCTCCTGCTCGCGGTCGGGCTCATGGGCGTGCTCGCGCTGCTCTTCACGCGCACGTCGCTCGGCCTGCAACTGCGGGCCTCGGCGTTCGCGCCCGAGGTGTCGCGGCTGCTCGGCGTGCGCGTGACGCGCATGGTCACGGCAGGATGGGTGCTCGCCTCGGCGGTCGCGGCGCTCGCCGCGCTGCTGCTCGTGCCGACCGAGCTCGGACTCACCCCGCACTCGGCCGACATGCTCTTCGTCTCGGCGTTCACGGTCGCCGTCGTCGGCGGACTCGACTCCCCGCCCGGCGCGCTCGTGGGCGGCCTGGCGGTCGGGGTGCTCATCAGCCTCGTGACCGGGTACCTCGGCGCGACGGTCGCCCCCATCGCCGTGCTCGTGCTGCTCGTGGGCGTGCTGCTGGTGCGCCCCGGCGGACTCTTCGCCGCGACCGAGGCGAGGACCGCATGACCACGCGGCGCCTGCTGCTCACCGCACTCGTGCTCACGCTCGTCGCGATCGGGGCGACGTTCCTGCTCGACCCGTACCGCAACTACCAGTTCGCGCTCATCGCGGCGACGTTCTGCGCCACCGCGGGCCTCACGCTGCTCATCGGCCTCACCGGTCAGCTCTCGCTCGGGCACGCCGCGCTCATGGCGGCCGGCGGGTACGGCTACGCCCTCACGGCGAACGCGCTGACCGAGGCCGGGGTCGACGGCGTGCCGAGGTTCGTGGTCTCGCTCGCGGCGGCGGCCGCGGCATCCGCCCTGCTCGGGCTGCTGCTCGGCCTCGCCGCCGCACGGCTCAAGGGGCCGTACCTGTCGGGCGTCACGCTCGTGCTCGTGATCGCGCTGCCGGCGTTCACCGCGGTGTTCTCGGGCGTGTTCCGCGGCGACCAGGGCGTGCAGATCGCGTACGACGGGGTGCCCGAGGCGCTGCGCATGCTCATCGTCGTCGAGCAGTGGCAGGCGTGGGTCGCGATCCTCGTCGCGGCGCTGGTCGTCACCTGGCTGGCCGTGCTGCGCAATGGTCGGGCGGGCCTGCGCATGCGCGCGGTCCGCGACGACGAGACCGCGGCCCGCCTGCAGGGCGTGCGCGCCGGCCGCGTCAAGGTGCTCGCCTTCACCGCGAGCTCGATCTCGGCCGGGGCAGGCGGCGCGGTGCTGTGTTTCGTCACCCAGTCGGTCAGCCCAGGCGCCTACACGCTCGCGTTCTCGCTGCTGCTCGTGGTCGCCGTCGTCATCGGCGGACTCGGCAGCCTGCTCGGCGCCTTCCTCGGCTCGGTCGTGATCGTGATGCTGCCGTGGCTGATCCAGACCGCGACCGGCGCGCTCGACCTCTCGGCCGACGCGGCGCAGCGCCTCACGGGCAACCTGCCCGTGCTCGTGTTCGGCGTGCTGCTCATCGTCGTGACCGCGGCATGGCCCGGCGGCATCCGAGGGGCGCTCCCGAAGCGGATGCCGCGGCGCACCGCCCGCCCACGGCAGGCCGCGCCCGCACCGGTCGACACGACTCCCGAGACCCGCACCACCCCCGCAGCAGAACCCATCCCCACCACACCAGAGAGGTGAACACCATGTCCCATGCACCAACTCGCACCGTCGCGGCGCTCGCCGCGGCATCCGCCATGCTCCTCGCGATGAGCGCGTGCAGCACCCCGAGCGCCGGCGACCCGGCCGAGGCCGCCCCCGGCGTCACCGACGACACCGTGACGATCGGCACCCACCAGCCGCTGACCGGCCCGGCCGCCGCCGGATACTCGTCGATCTCGGCGGCGACGACGGCGTACTTCGCCTACCTCAACGAGCAGGGCGGCGTGAACGGCCGCACCATCGAGTACCTCGTGAAGGACGACGGCTACAACCCGGCGAACACGCAGACCGTCGTGCGCGAGCTCGTGCAGGACGACGAGGTCTTCGCGATCCTGAACGGCCTCGGCACGCCGACGCACACCTCGGTGCTCGACTACCTCAACCAGAACGAGGTGCCCGACCTGTTCGTGGCGTCGGGCTCGACGAGCTGGAACCAGCCCGAGGAGTACCCGTGGACCTTCGGGTTCAACGCCGACTACGTGACCGAGGCCGAGGCGCTCGCGCAGTACGCCGACGACGAGTTCGCGGGCAAGAGCGTCTGCGTGCTCGGGCAGGACGACGACTTCGGCGACGAGTTCATCGAGGGCCTCGAGAACGTGCTCGGCGAGGGCTCGCTCGCGAGCGTGCAGCGCTACTCCGTCTCGAACCAGGACGTCGTCGCCCAGATCGGCGCCATGCAGGCCGCCGGTTGCGAGGTCAACATGCTCGCCACGGTGAACGGCTTCACGGCGCTCGCCATCGGCACGGCCGCCAAGCTCGGCTACCAGGCGCAGTGGATGTCGTCATCGTCGGGCGGCGACTACGTGACGCTCGCCGGATTCCTCGGCGACGCCGCCCCGCTGCTGCTCGAGGGCTTCGTCACGACCAACTACCTGCCGTACGCCCCCGGCAACGAGTGGGACGACCTGTTCCGCCAGATCAACGACGAGTACAACGACGGCGCGCCCTTCGACGGCAACACGGTGTTCGGCATGTCGGTCGGCTACCTCTTCGCCGAGGCGCTCGCCGCCGCCGGCGAGAACCCGACCCGCCAGGGCATCGTCGATGCGATCACGTCGGGCGACCTCGTCGGCAACGGCCTGCTGCCGCTCGCGTTCGGCCCCGACAGCCACGCCGCCTACCAGGGCGTCTCGATCTCGACCGTCACGAGCGGCGTGCAGGACTTCATCGGCGTGACCTACGTCAGCGATGGAGACGGCGGCGTCGAGCCCTTCACCGGCGACGCCGTGCCGCTCGAGAACGACGGCGTCCCCACGTCGTGATCGCCCGGCACTGAACGAAGGATGCCCCGGGCCGACCAGGTCCGGGGCATCCGTCGTTCGAACCGTCGGCGCATCACGCGTGCCGCACCGGCGGATCAGGGTTCGCGGCGGGGAATACCGCGCCACCTCGCAGTGCTGAGGATGTCACCGGATCACGTGGATCGATTGGATGACGGATGATCAGCATCTCGGAACTGCTCGCGGCCAACCTGCATGACGTGTTCGGCAATCGGGACGCCGCCACCAGGCGCGAAGCGATCGAGCGGGTCTACACGGACGACGTCGTCTTCACGGATCCCGAGGGCACCGTGCGCGGGCGCTCGGCCGTCGAGGACAAGGCTGCTTCGCTCCTCGCCGGGGCCCCGGGCGACTTCGTGTTCGCCGAGGACGGGGCACGGTACCTCGGTGACGACGTCGGCGCGCTCGCCTGGGCGTTCGGCCCGGTCGACGCGCCGGTCGTGCGGGGCATCGACGTCATCACGGTCGTCGACGGGCGCATCTCGAGCGTGCGCACGTTCTTCGCGGAGCCCGTGGCGTAGTCGCGGACCTGCCGCTCACGCCCGGGCCGGCCGGGTTCGATCAGACCGAGGTGGCGGTGGCGCAGTCGGTGCGGCGTTCGCGTCGGGTCAAGATGATGGCGACGATCACGGCTGTGATGCCGATGACCGGTCCGAGGCTGCCGAACGCGCTGGTGGTGGCCGAGTCAGGCGTAGATCGCGACGAGCTTGTCGAGGGACTCCTCGAGGCCCTGCTTCGAGAGTGCGAGCTGCTCGAGGTCGGTGTAGCCGAGTTCGGTAACGGTGAGCCGTGTGGCGTCGTCGCCGATCGACTCGAACGTGATGACGTGCCGCACGTCGCGGGGGATGCCCGCGGCCCCGATGGTCGCGGGGTCGATCGTGGCGCCGTGCTCGTCGGCGATGTTGTGGACGAACTCGAGGCGGTGCGGTTCGTCGACGAGCGTGTACGCCCAGGTGCTGTACATCGCCGGGAACCCCCAGTCGGGGGCGCTCATGCATACGAGGGACGTGCCGCCGACACGCACGTCGAGCTCGGCGACCGTGCAGGTGAAGCCGTTCGGACCCCACCAGCGGAGCACGTGGTCGCGTTCGGTCCACGACTTCCACGCCGCCTCGATGGGGGCGGGGATGTCGCGGCTCACGACGAGGTCGTGCGTCTCGGGCCGGGTCGTGTCGTTCATGGTGGCTCCTCCGCTGCGGGCCGCGGCCGCGGCATCCATTTCACTTCGATGATCGAAGCGTATGTCACTACGATGATCAAAGTCAATGCCGTAGACTCGACGCATGAAGCGAGCCGAAGGGCGGTCGACCTGCCCTACCAACTTCACCGTCGAGACCTTCGGCGACAGCTGGTCGCTGCTGATCTTGCGCGACCTGCTCGCGCTCGGCAAGCACGCCTTCGGGGAGTTCCTGCGGTCGGAGGAGCGCATCGGCCCGAGCGTGCTCGCCGACCGCCTCGCCCGCCTCGAGCGCAGCGGAATCCTCGTGCGCACCCCGAACGAGACGGATGCCCGCAAGGTCACCTACTCGGCGACGGAGCGCGGCATCGCGGCGATCCCACTCCTGTATGAGGCGGCGCGATGGGGCATGGGCGGCGTTCCCGTCGAGGAGGACGATCCGTGGGAGGCGGTCATGGCGATGGACCGCGACGACGTGCTCGACGCGTGGCAGCGGGCCGTGCGCGAGGGTGGCTCGCTGTTCGGAGGTTCGGAGAGCGCGTTCGCGCGGCTGAGCGCCGGGGCGCGCTCGATCGCGTGACGGCGCGGCGCGAATCATAAAGGCGAATCGCGATCGTGGCCACCGCCTGCACGCGATTGCGCCCGAACATACGGTGGAGGGTATGGACACTGCCCCTTCGAGCGCGCCCCGTCCCGCGTTCTCGGCACCACTCCTGCTCGACCGCTATCGGCCGCTCGCGCGGATCGGGCGCGGCGGCATGGGTCTCGTCTTCCGGGGGCGCGACGAATACCTCGGCCGCGACGTCGCCATCAAGGTGTTCGGCGGTGGAAACGACGAGCACGTCGAGATGTATCGCGCCGAACTGCGCATGCTCGCCTCGCTCAGCCACCACGGTGTCGTGTCGATCATCGACGCCGGCGTCGACACCTCATCACCCGACGACCCGCGTCCGTTCCTCGTGATGCAGCTCGTGCGGGGCACCACCGTCCACGACCGCTTGGCCGAACGGCCCATCTCGCCGCGCGAGATCGGCGAGATCGGCTACGAGGTGGCCGAGGCCCTCGAGTACATCCACGCGCAGAACGTGATCCACCGTGACATCACGCCATCGAACATCATGGTCGTGAACTACGGTACGGAGCACTCGCGAGAGCGCGCGATGCTCACCGACTTCGGGATCGCGGTCGAGGCCGCAGAAACCGGCTTCCAATCCGAGTACATCACCGGAACCGCGCCGTACCTGAGCCCCGAGCAGGTGAACAACGAGCCGCTCACGACGGCGTCCGACATCTACTCCCTCGGCCTCGTGCTGCTCGAGTGCTTCACCCGGACGAGGGCCTTCCCCGGTGCCCCCGTCCCCTCGGCCATGGCCCGACTCGCCGGCGGTCCCGAGATGCCGGCAGAACTCGTTCCCGAGCCGTGGCGGTCCCTCCTCCAGCGGATGACGGCGGCAGAGCCGCACCGACGCCCCACCGCGGCAGGGCTCGGTTCGGAGATCCGATCGGTGCTTCGGGACATCCGCTCGCCGCAGCGTGGGGAGCGCCGGTCGCGTCGTCCGGGTCGCAGCGCCCCGTGATCGAGTACGGAATACCGGGCGCGGATGGCATGCTGATGCGGTGGGCATACTGACCTATCGTTTCATCCGCACCGTCGAGATCGAGGACCGCTCGCTCGCGCATCTCCGGAACGTGATCCACTCGAAGCTCCGCCGCGGCGAGTCCTTCGCGTTCTCATGGGAGGTCTCGGTCGATCGCGGCAGCGGCAGGAACTCGATCTGGCTCGGGCCCGACATCCCGATCGTCTTCGAGTTCTTCGACGCCCGCGAGATCCCGCTCAACTCGCGATGGCTCCGTGAGCTCGCCCGTTCGGCGAACTCGCCGTCCGGCCTCGTGCTCACGCCGGAGCCCGCCGCGCCCGCGTCGCCCGAAGGGTGATCGGAAGCAGTCAGGACCCGGGCTCGAGACCGGCTTCCGTCGGCTCCGGCACCACGGTCAGGCCGCCTGCGGAGTTCGCCGATCGGTTCAACGCCTGCACCCAGGCGGTGTTCAGGCGCGGCGCCCGCCCGCCGAAGTACTCGAACGCGACCGGGATCCCGGGGGACAGCCACACCGAGGTCCGACCGAAGCCGCTCGAGCTCGAGGACTCCGTCCACGTGAACGCGAACGGTTCGCCTCGGCGGAGCTTCGCCCAGATCGCCGCCTGCAGGTGGGCGAGCACGCGGTCGTCGAAGGAGACGACCAGCTTGGAGTCGTAGGTGAGTGTTCCCATCAGGGGAAGGATAGCGCTCGGCGGAAACCCCTGCGGTTCCGTACGCAGTCGCACGCGGACCGGCGTTCGCTCGTCGGGCGCCCGTCCGAAGTGCGCACAATACACCGCTCCCCTGAGATTGAGGCAACGTTGCACGGGAGCCACGACGGCGCGATTCTGGACGGGTGAACGATCGCACCCCGCATGCTGAGAACTCGGCCGAAGATCTCCGGCGCGCCGTCCTGCGGGGTGAGCTCGTGCCCTACTTCCAGCCCGAGTACGATCTCGCATCCGGACGACCGGTGGTGTTCGAAGCGCTCTCGCGGTGGCTGCATCCCGATCGCGGACTGGTCATGCCCGATCGGTTCATCGAGGTCGCCGAACGCACCGGACTGATCGCCGAGTTGGGCCGGAGCATCCTGGAACAGGCGGGCCGACTCGTCGTCGACTGGCACCGTCGGGGTCGACGCATCGGACTCGCCGTGAACGTGTCCCCTTCGCAGCTGCGCCCGGAGTTCGCGTCGACGATGGTGGAGTTCGTTCGCGAACTCGGGCTCCCCGCTCGAACGGTGACGGCTGAGATCACCGAGACTCCAGCGCTCAGTGAGACCTGCGAGGAGATCGAGACCCTGCATGCGCTCATCGCCGGCGGCGTCGGCGTCTCGGTCGACGACTTCGGGGCCGGCTTCACCTCGATCGAAGCGCTCGGTCGGATGCCGTTCACCGAGGTGAAGATCGACCGCTCGCTCATGCGGACGGCGGATCCCGAGCACGATGCGCTGGTACTGGAGGCGGTCGAAGTCGCCCGGGACCGCCGTGCGATCGTGGTCGCCGAGGGAATCGAGACCGCGAAGGACCTCGACCGCGCGAGGTCGTGGGGCTGCGACCGCGGACAGGGGTACTTCTTCTCGCCGGCGGTGCCGGCCGACGAGGTCGAGCGGCTGCTCGCCGCGGTCTAGGCCGTTCCGCGCCGGGAGGTGTGGGAGCCGAGCAGCGCGCCGGGCGTCAGAGGACGATCTCGTCGCCCGTGGAGCCTGCCGCCTTGTCCTGGTCGCGGTCGGCGAGATCGCCTCCGACATCGATCTGGGACCAGGTCACGGGCATCCCGGGGGAGAAGAGGATGTCGATGCCCGGGCCGCCTCGCAGCGGCGGGATGTTGACGTATCCGCCCCCTGCGCGGATCGCCTCGAGCACCTGCTGCTTCAACTCGGTCACGGGGTCGGGCAGGAAGTAGTCGCGGCCGTCAACGGTCAGTCGGTGCACAAGGGTCACCGGAACAGGCTACCCCCAGCTTCCCCCTAAGATCGGAACCGATGGGATACCTTCACTACGGCTCTCCGCCGGCCTCATTCGCGATCCCCGATCGCACGCTCGCGCACCTCGAATTCGTGGTGCTCGCGAAGCTGCGCCGCAAGGAAGCGTTCGCGCTCTCGATCGACGGAGACGGTGAGAGCCGCCAGCAGATGTGGATCAACCCCTCGTCCGTGCTCCGGTTCGAGTTCGACGGCGCTCCGGGCGACATCAACCGGCTCTGGCTCGAGGAACTGATCGACTCGGCGAACGGCGCCGCGGGAATGCGGATCACGCCCGAACCCCGGTGAGCACGGCTCGGAAGCACCGAGTCGGGCGCCTGTCAGCGCGAGACGCGGTTCCGGCCGGCGTGCTTCGCCCGGTACATCGCCGCGTCCGCCGCCTCGAGGAGGCCCCCACGCGGCGAACCGGGCTCGGCGACCACCACGCCGCATGATGCGGTGATGGAGATCCACCCGCGGTTCGTCGAGATCGGCAGCGCGACGGCCTGCACGAGGCGCTCGGCGATCGCCCCGACATCCTGACCCACGATGCCGTCGAGCAGCACCACGAACTCGTCACCGCCGAGCCGCACGACGTCATCGTGCTCTCGTGAGGACTCGACGAGGCGCCGGGCGACCTCGAGGATGACCGCGTCGCCCGCGTCGTGCCCGTGCGTGTCATTCACGTTCTTGAAGTCATCGAGGTCCACGAACAGCATCGCCTTGCCGCCCTCGCCGACCGGCCCGCGGGTCGCGAGCCGCTCGACGAGGTATCGACGGTTGTACAGGCCCGTCAGCGCATCGCGCATCGCGAGCTCGGCCAGCTTCGCCTCGGCGCGCCGCTGGAGGGCGATCTCGAGCTCGTGGGCGAGTTCGGCCGTCTCCTCGATCACGGTGCCCCAGGGTGCGCTGCGGTCGCGCACCGTGCGCCTCCATGCGGCGAACGAGGTGCGCGGTGACAGCCCGTCCTGCCGATTCGCCCCACCCGGGTCGCCGAGCCATGAGATCTCGTGAGCGACCTCCCCGCGGAAGAAGACCAACGCGTCGCCGGTGTCGGCCAAGGGGACGACGAGAAGTCCGGCGACGCCGGGGAGCAGGTCGGCCATGTCGGGTCGATCGGTGCGAAGGCATTCCGACGCGAACGGAGCGTCGCCCGCACGATCGAGCACCCGCAGGATCGCCGCGAGCGGCGGAACCTCGCCCTTCATCCTCGCGGTGCCGCCGATGCGGACGAGCACGCCGTCAGCGGGGACGAGATCGAGCACGCTGACCGAGCCCGCCAGCAGGGCGGAGTGGATGTCGTCGGACGCGTACAGCGGTGCCAGCAGCTCGGCTCGCCTGGCTCGCACATCGACCATGTGCTGGAGCCTGCTGATCTCCCGCATCGACGTGAGCTGCAGGGCGACCTGTCCGGCCAAGACCTCGAGGGCGCGGCGCAGCAGCACCGGCAGGCGTCGTTCGCGGCGATCCGCGCAGGTGATCATTCCGGTGAGCCGCCCGTTCTCGACGATCGAGAGCGAGAAGGTGGACGCCTGCCCCATGTTGCGCATGTACTGCAGGTGATACGGCGAGACGCTGCGCAGTTCGGCATCGGACAGGTCGATCGTGCGGGGGTCATCGGCGAGTGACAGCAGCGGGATGCCCGGCTTCTCGGTGCTGGCGATCGTGCGACCGATCTTGGAGATGTACAGCGCGCGTGCCTGGGTGGGGATGTCGGATGCCGGGAAGTGGAGCCCGAGGTACGGATCGAGGTCGGCGGCGCGTTCGTCGGCGACGACCTCGCCATGGCCGTCGTCGTGGAACTGGTAGATCATGACCCGATCGAATCCGGTGATCTCCCGGATGTCCGCTGCGACGGTCTGCCGGAGTTCTGGTTCGGTCGTCGCGCGCGAGGCCCTGATGATGGCGCCGACGACCGCGGTGCGCGCGTACTCATCGCCTTCCGGCAGGGGCTCGACCTCGACGATGGTCAGCCCGTCGGCTCGATGGACGATCGCATCGGAGACGACCCCGTTCCACGTGATCCGAACCGGATCGACGGCCCGACCGGTCCGCACCGCGTGCTCGAGCTCGTCGTTCCCGATCTCGCCGACGCGGTGCCCCAGCCAGTCGCCCGCATTCGCGCTCGCGACCGCGATGACGCCCGACAGGTCGACGCCGAGGAGAACGCCATGGGCCTGGATCGAGCCGGGGGTGCGGATCGGCTCCTTCGCACACTCGGCGAGCCTGCGGAGCTCGTCAGGGTCCAAGGCGAGTTCGGCCGGATCCACGACTGCTCCTTTTGCCGGTGGGGGTTCGGGGGGACCGGCGCGCCAAGCGTACTCCACGCGTGCCGACGATCCGGATCCGCTCGACGAGCCCCGTGCCGGCCCCGTGCCCGGTCGTCCGGGTTGCACGTCCCGCACGCTGCTGTCAAGGCCCGATCCGCCGACCGTCGAGACCCGATCATTGATCCGGAGGTTTGGAATGCTCACGAAGGAACAGCGCTTGGTCTGGGAACCGCTCGCGCCGGGAAGCTGGCGGCTCTGCGATCCCCGGTACGCCGAGGGCGAGGTCCAGAGACTCGTCGCGTACGTGGAACGGAGCGCAGGCGGCGGGTTCGAAGCGGTGTGGATCAGCCGGCTCGCGGTCCCCTCGTGGCATGCGTCCCGGACCGAGGTGCTGCGCGAAGCCCATCGGATCTCGGGGCTCGACGCCCGGGCCGCGCGCAAGGGTGCGCGGAGAAGCGAGGGGCTCTCGTCGTCGACCCGACCCGACCGGCATTGCGTGCCGGCATCGACTTCGCCGGGCTGACCAGGGCAGACGACCGGCGATTCGGGGGGACCGAGACGGATGGCCCCGGCCCCCGAGGGGCGGGGCCGTCCGCGCCCGCACGCGTGACCCGAGGGCCGTGCACGAGGGGCTCGACGCACGCGCCGCCATCACGGAGCGCAACCCGACCGCGCGTCACCGTGCCCCGTGCGCCGGCACCGTCGAGTACTGCTCGACGAGCTGGCGCTTCAGCACCTTGCCGCTGCCGCCGAGGGGCAGTGCGTCGACGACGTGCACGGTGCGCGGGTACTTGTAGGCGGCGATGCGCTCCTTCGTGAAGACGACGAGGGCATCGGCATCCACCTCGTGCCCGTCGAGGGCGACCACCGCGGCGTGCACCTCCTGGCCGTGGGTGTCGTCGGCGACGCCGAAGACGGCGGCCATGGCGACATCCGGATGCCGCATCATCACGGCTTCGACCTCGGTCGGGTACACGTTGTAGCCGTTGCGCACGATCATGTCCTTCTTGCGGTCGACGATCGTGATGATGCCGTCGACGATCGTGCCGAGGTCGCCCGTGCGGAACCAGCCGTCGATCACGGCTTCGGCGGATGCGTCGGGCCGCCCGAGGTAGCCCTTGAAGAGGTTGTGGCCGCGCACGACGATCTCGCCGAGGGCGCCTGGCTCGTCGACGAACGCGATGCGCCCCTCGACCTCGGAGTCGGCGATGGCCGCGTCGATGCCCCAGTACGTGCGCCCGACGGTGCCGGGTCGGATGGGTTCGCCGACCATGTTGAACGACACCGTGGGGGAGGTCTCGGTGAGGCCGTAGCCCTCGTGCACCTCGGCGCCGTAGGCGCGCTCGAAGGCCTCGAGCAGCGCGACGGGCAGGGCGGCTCCGCCCGAGACCGCGTACCGCAGCGGCGGCGTCGCGTCGGCGCGGGCGGCCGCCTCGACCATGCCCACGAACATCGTCGGCACGGCGGTGAACACGGTAGCGCCGTGAGTGTTCATGAGGGCGAGCGCCTCGTCGGGGTCGAACTTCGGCAGCAGGATGATCGAGGCGCCCTTGCGGAATGCGATGTTCATGACTGCGGTCTGCCCGAACGTGTGGAACAGCGGCAGCCCGCCGAACACGACGTCGTCGGCGCGCATGTCGAACGCGTCGATGAGGGCGCAGTGCACCTGCTCGACGATCGCGAGGTGCGACCCGACGGCGCCCTTCGGCGTGCCCGTGGTGCCGCTCGTGTAGAGGATCGTCGCGGCATCCGTCGGGCGCACCGAGACGTGGCGTTCGATGGGGTCGGATGCCGCGGCCTCCGCCTCGAGCCGCGGCAGGTCGGGCCCGCCGGCCTCGACGGGCGGCGTGAGCACGGTGACCAGTGCCACTCCCGCGCGCGTCGCGGCGGGCACCGCCTCGCCCAGCAGCGGACCGGCGGCCACGAGCACGTCGGCGCCGGAGTCGCGCAGCACGTACTCGATCTCCTCGGCCTTGAAGAGCAGGTGCACGGGCACGACGACCGCGCCGAGCGCGAGCGCGCCGTAGTAGACACGGGCGAAGTCGGGCACGTTGGGCACGAGCATCGCGACGCGGTCGCCCCGGCCGATGCCCCGATCGCGCAGGGCGCCCGCGTACGCGCGGGCCTCGGCCCAGAGCGTGCCGTAGTCGATCGTGCTGCCCATGAAGTGCAGGGCGGGGCGCGCCGGCGTGCGGCGGGCGGACTCGGCGAGCATGCTCGCGACTGAGAGCGTGCCGAAGCCGGGGCCGTCGACGGCCGGGTCGGCCGCGTGGGGGTGCGGGGTCATCTGGGAGTTCCTTTCATCGTCGTTGATGGTGCGGGGTTCGTGATGCCGGCGCCGGCCCGGGCTCAGCGCCGCGGCCTCAGCTCCGCGCGCCCGAGGGCGTTCAGGTGCACCTCGTCGGGGCCGTCGGCGAGGCGGAGCACCCGGGCGCCGGCGAACATCTCGGCGAGCGGCACGTCGCCCGAGACGCCCGCGCCGCCGAAGACCTGGATCGCGCGGTCGAGGATCTGCTGCACCGCGCGGGGCACGGCGATCTTGATCGCCTGGATCTCGGTCATGGCCTGCCTGTTGCCGACCGTGTCCATGAGCCACGCGGTCTTCAGCACGAGCAGCCGGAGCGCCTCGACCTGGATGCGGGACTCGGCGACCCACTCGCGCACGACGCCCTGCTCGGCGAGCGTGCGGCCGAACGCGTGACGGGTGTTCGCGCGCTCGTGCACGAGCGACAGCGCCCGCTCGGCCATGCCGATGGCCCGCATGCAGTGGTGGATTCGGCCCGGTCCGAGCCGGGCCTGCGCGATCGCGAACCCGTCGCCCTCGGCGGCGATGAGGTTCGTCGCGGGCACGCGCACGTCGTCGAACACGATCTCGGCGTGGCCGCCGTGGTCGCGGTCGTCGTAGCCGAACACGGTGAGCGGCCGCACGATCGTCACGCCGGGGGTGTCGCGCGGCACGAGGATCATCGACTGCTGCCGGTGCCGTTCGGCGTCGGGGTCGGTCTGACCCATGACGATGAAGATCTTCGCGTCGGGGTTCATCGCGCCCGTCGACCACCACTTGCGACCCGTGATCACGTAGTGGTCGCCGTCGCGGCGGATGCGCGTGGCGATGTTCGTGGCGTCGCTCGACGCGACATCGGGCTCGGTCATGCAGAACGCCGAGCGGATGCCGCCCTCGAGCAGCGGGTCGAGCCACTCGCGCTGCTGCTCGGGCGTGCCGAAGTCGGCGAGCACCTCCATGTTGCCCGTGTCGGGGGCGGCGCAGTTGAACGCGACGGGTGCGAGCTTCTGCGACCAGCCCGTGCGCTCGGCGAGGGGGGCGTACTGCACGTTCGTGAGTCCGGCGCCGCGCTCGCCGGGGAGGAACAGGTTCCAGAGCCCCTCGGCGCGGGCGGCGTCGCGGAGCTCGTGCACGACCGGGCGCAGGTTCCACTCGCCGGGGGTCGCGGCGAGCTGTTCCTCGAGCACGGGCTCGGCCGGGATCGCCCGCTCGTGCACGAACCGCTCGACGCGGTCGATGAGGTCGAGCGTGCGTGCGTCGTGGCTGAACTCCATCGTCAGACTCCCGTGGTCGTGTGGCTGAGGCCGGTGCTCGCGAGCGGTTCGACGAGCTGGCCGATGCGGTCGAAGCCGTCGCCGAGGGTCTGCCCCTGGCGGTAGCGGTAGTGGATGCCCTCGAGGATCACCGCGAGCTTGTAGGCCGCGAACGCGCGATACCAGGTGAGGTCGGGGGTGCGGATGCCGGCGGCCAGCGCGTAGTGGTCGACGAGCTCGTCGAACTCGGGGTAGCCGGCGGCGGGGTCGACGGCGCTGCGCGTGAGGCCGACCGCGTCGGGCGCGAGCGACGCGATGTTCCAGTACATGCCGAGCATGCCGAGGTCGACGAGCGGGTCGCCGAGCGTCGCCATCTCCCAGTCGAGGATCGCCGCGATGCGCGGCGCGTCGGCGGGCCCGTCGATGATCGCGTTGTCGAGGCGGTAGTCGCCGTGCACGATGCCGCTGCGCACGTCGGCGGCTGGCGGCATCCGTTCTTCGAGTCGCTGCTGCAGGCGGTCGAGCTCGGGCAGGTCGCGGCTGCGGGATGCCTCGAGCTGACGTCGCCAGGTGCGCAGCTGCCGGTCGAGGTAGCCGTCGGGGCGCCCGAAGTCGCCGAGGCCGACGGATGCCGCGTCGAGCGTGTGCAGTCGCGCGAGCGTCGCGGCGAACTCGAGTCCGAGCCCGTGCAGGCCGCTCGGGGTGTAGTCGGCGTTCTGCCTCGGGCTCGCCAGCACGACGCCCTCGACGACGCGCATGACGAAGAACGAGGTGCCGGTGACCGCGCCCGCGGCGGTGTCGTCGACGAGGTCGACGGCGGGCGGCACGGGCACGCCCGAGCCCGCGAGCGCGCTGATCACGCGGTGCTCGCGGCCCATGTCGTGCGCGCTCGCGAGCACGTGGCCGAGCGGGGGGCGGCGCACGATGAGCGGGTGGGCGGTGCCGTCGACGCGGTAGGTGAGGTTGCTGCGGCCGCCGGCGATGAGCGTGGCCCGCAGGTCGCCGCCTGGCGGCCCCGCGAGTTCGGGGTGCGCCTGCGCGAGCCAGTCGGAGAAGCCCGCGAGGTTCAGCCCTGGGGTGTCGGTCATCGTCGATCGCCTTCCTGCACCGCCACCGGTGCCTGCACCGTCGTGGTGCGCGCACCGCTCACGGTGCCGCCGGGATGGTCGTCGACCGGCCCGGTTCCAGCAGCATACCGCGCGGTCGGTATGTTCGCGAACCCGTGCTGCCGAGGCATCCGTCCGGCACGGTCGATGCGTCGTTCGCGGTGGCGTTCGCGGTGGCGTTCGCGGTGACGATCGCCGCGCCCGCGGCAGGGCTCAGTCGAGCAGCCGTGCCTCGATCTCGGCGCGGATGTCGCCCGGGATCGGTACCGGGCGCCGCGTCGCCGCGTCGACGAAGACGTGCACGAACCGCCCTTCGGCGATCGACTCGGCCTCGCCCGCCCGATGGATGCCGAGCGACCAGGTGATGCTCGACGTTCCGAGCCGCTCGACGCCGATCGCGACCTCGAGCGGCTCGGGGAACGACGCCGACGCGCGGAACTCGCAGCTCGACGACACCACGAGCCCGATCGGGGCCTCGCCGTGCGGGTCGAGGCCCGCGTGCTCGATCATCCACGTGTTCACGGCCGTGTCCATGGCCTCGTAGTAGACGGTGTTGTTCACGTGGCCGTACTGATCGTTGTCGTTCCAGCGGGTCGTGAACGGGCGCCGGTCGGGGCGGTGGGGTGCGGATGCCGCGGGCTCGCCGGTCATGACGCCGAAGCCCCCGCCGTGGCATCCGGGCCGGCATCCGACCCCGCTCCCGACCCGGTGTCGGGCGCGGCTCCCGGCTCGGCTCCCGGCTCGACGGCCAGGTCGGCCCGCAGCAGGATGCGGAACGCGCGCCGCGCCCGCGCCTCGCTCGGGGTGTCGCCCGCGATGAGGTCGGCGTAGGTGAACGACTCCGAGACGCGCACGAGCAGGTACGCGAGCTCGTCGGGGCTGATCGCGCCGTCGAGCGGCCGTTCGCCGAGCTCGCGCACGACGAGCCAGCGCGCCGTCGCGACGTACCGCCGCTGGATCTCGCTCTCGGTGGTCGTGAGCAGGCGCAGCGCGCGGGCGGGCTCGCGGCGCAGGAAGTCGCGGAAGTAGTCGGCGCTGATCAGCGCGCCCGCGAAGCTCGAGAGCTGCTCGGCCACGCGCTCTGGCCCGTGCAGCTGCTCGGTCGCGTGCTCCGAGAGCACGAGGGTCGGCACGGCGAGCGACCACAGCACCTCCGAGAGCAGGGCGTCGCGGTTGCCCACCCAGCGGAACAGCGAGGTGCGGTCGACGCCGAGCCTCGTCGCGAGCGCGCCCATGTCGATGCGGCGGCCCTCGATGAAGGTCTCGCGGGCGAGTTCGAAGGCGCGCACGGCATCGGCGTGCGATCCGTCGGCCAGGCGCTCCGACAGCCAGGAGGGTGCGGCGCGAAGCCCCACCTCGGCGATCTCGTGGCGCGTCTCGGTCGTCGTCGGCATGCCGGAACTCTACTCGCCCGCCACGATTCACATGCAACATTCTGGAAAATGATGCATAGTGGTCGTGTTCACCGACGAACGGAGAAGCGATGACGCTCACGATCCCCTCGCAGTCCGACGCTGCGACGCACGCCGATGCCCTCGCCGAGGTCGCGCCCGCCTCGGTGCTCGACGCGGACTTCTACGGCTTCCAGCAGCGGCTCACCCCGACCGAGCAGGCCTCGGTCGCCGAGATCCGCGACTACCTCGAGCGCGAGGTGCGCCCCGGCGCCGACGACCGATGGGAGGCGACGACGAGCCCGCGGCACCTCATCCCGGGCTTCGCAGACCTCGGCCTGTTCGGCTCGGGCATCCCCGAGGTCGCCCACTTCGAGAACTCCGCCGTCTACCGCGGGTGGATCGCCCTCGAGATCGCGCGCGTCGATCCGTCCACCGCGACCTTCATCGGCGTGCACTCCGGTCTCGCGATGAACGCGATCGCCGTCGGCGGCTCGCCCGAGCAGCAGGCCGAGTGGCTCGCGCCCATGGCGCGCGGCGAGCTCATCGGCGCCTTCGGCCTCACCGAGCCGCTGCACGGGTCCGACACCGCGAAGGGCCTCGAGACCACGGCGACCCGTCGCACGACCGCCGACGGAACCGACGGGTGGGTGCTGAACGGCGCCAAGCGCTGGATCGGCAACGCCACGTTCGCCGACGTCGTCGTCATCTGGGCGCGCGACACCGCCGACGACCAGGTCAAGGGCTTCCTCGTGCGCCAGCCCGCCACGGGCTTCACGGCTACGAAGATCGAGCGCAAGCAGTCGCTCCGCGCCGTCGAGAACGCCGACATCGTGCTCGAAGACGTGGTCGTGCCCGAGTCCGACCGGCTTCAGCAGATCCACGGGTTCCGCGACGTCGCCATCGTGCTCCGCCTCACCCGGGCGGATGTCGCGTGGCAGGCGATCGGCGTCGCCGTCGGCGCCTACGAGGCCGCCCTCGCGTACTCGAAGACCCGCCTGCAGTTCGGCAAGCCGATCGCGTCGTTCCAGCTCGTGCAGCAGAAGCTCGCCGACTCGCTCGCCGACATCACCGCGTCGATCGCGCTCTGCGTGCGCGTCAGCGAGATGCTCGACGAAGACGCCCAGAAGGACCACCACTCGGCCATGGCCAAGGCGTTCGCGACGAAGAAGATGCGCGAGGTCGTCGCCCGCAGCCGCGAGCTCATGGGCGGCAACGGCATCCAGCTCGACCACGGCGCGGCCAGGTTCTTCGCCGACGCCGAGGCCGTGTACACGTTCGAGGGCACCTACGACATGAACACGCTCATCGTCGGCCGCGCCATCACGGGCATCGCCGCCTTCGTGTGAGCGAACGGATGCCGCGGCATCCGCCCCACCGGCTCGACCCCGCCAGCGACGCGCATCCCCGCGACACACGCACCCGTGCCCCGCACCCACGACACGACCGGCCGAGCCCCGACATCCGAACCACTCCCGAAAGGATCACCGCATGACCGAGGCGTACATCGTCGCCACCGCCCGCTCGCCCATCGGCCGCGCCCGCAAGGGGTCGCTCGCCGGCATCCGAGGAGACGACCTGACCGTGCAGATGGTCGAGGCCGCGCTCGCGAAGGTGCCCGCGCTCGACCCGGCGCGCGTCGAGGACCTGCTGCTCGGCACCGGCCAGCCCGGCGGTCAGCAGGGCATGAACCTGGCGCGCATCGTGGCCGTGCTGCTCGGCCTCGACGGGCTGCCGGGCACGACCGTGAACCGGTACTGCTCGTCGAGCCTGCAGACGACGCGCATGGCGTTCCATGCGATCAAGGCCGGCGAGGGGGACGTGTTCGTCTCGGCCGGCGTCGAGTCGGTCTCGAACATGGGCGTCGGCTCGAGCGATTACATCCCGGGCGCGAAGCTCACCAACCCGCGCTTCGACGAGGCCGAGGCTCGCACGCTGGCCCGCGCGACGGACGGGGCGGATGCCGCGGGCCTGCGCCCCTGGCACGACCCCCGTGCCGACGGGCTGCTGCCCGACGCGTACATCGCCATGGGGCAGACGGCCGAGAACGTCGCCGAGCTGAAGGGCGTCACCCGCGCCGAGCAGGACGCGTTCGCCGCCCGCAGCCAGCAGCGCGCCGAGGCCGCGATCGCGTCGGGGTTCTGGGCGAACGACATCACGCCCGTGAGCCTCGCCGACGGCACCGTCGCGTCGGCCGACGACGGGCCGCGCCCGGGCGTCACGCTCGAGGCGCTCGCCGGCCTCGACCCCGTGTTCCGCCCGGACGGCACCGTGACCGCGGGCAACTGCTGCCCGCTGAACGACGGCGCCGCCGCGGTGGTCGTCGTCAGCGACCGCATCGTCGACGAGCTCGGCCTGCAGCCGCTCGCCCGCATCGTGTCGACGGGCGTCAGCGGGCTCTCGCCCGAGATCATGGGCCTCGGGCCGGTCGAGGCGTCGCGCCGCGCGCTCGACCGCGCCGGGCTCTCGATCGACGACATCGACCTCGTCGAGCTCAACGAGGCGTTCGCCGCACAGGTGATCCCGTCGGCCCGCGAGCTCGGCATCGACGAGGAGCGCCTCAATGTACACGGCGGCGCGATCGCGGTCGGCCACCCCTTCGGCATGACCGGCGCCCGCATCACCTCGACGCTCATCAACGGCCTCGCCGCCACGGGCGGCCGCTACGGCCTCGAGACCATGTGCGTCGGCGGCGGCCAGGGCATGGCGCTGGTGCTCGAGCGCGTCTGACGCCGGGCGTGCCTGCCGCGTCGCCCGCGTCGATGCGTGCCTGAGGACGGTTCGCACTGTGAAGGACGGTTCGCACTGTGGAGGACGGTTCGCACAGTGGAGGACGGTTCGAGCCGTCCTCGCCGGTGCGAACCGTCCTCGTGCGCGCGGGCGCCGCGGCGCACGGTCGCGCGACGGGCGCTGGACGGTCAGAACAGGCGCCGTCCAGCGGCATCCGGAGTCCTCAGCGCATCGCGTTGATCGCCGCGATGCGGAGGAAGTCGAGCCGCTCGGCCGCGTCGGACCCCGCGGCTGCGGTGTAGACGACGATGCGCAGGTCGGTGCCCGTGACGCTGAACACGTCGCAGTCCACCTCGAACTCTCCGGCCAGTGCGCTGCGCACGATCTTCCGCTCGGACTGGTGCTCGCCGACGACGCCGCTGCTCCAGAGGGCCGCGAACCGTTCGCTCGAGTCCGACAGTTCGGCGACCAGCGCGTTCAGCCGGCGGTCCTCGGGGTAGCGGCCGTGCACGCGCCGCAGGTCGGCGACCAGGGAGACTTCGAACGCCTCGTCCTCCGGGGAGCCGGCGCCGCCGACGGCGCGCGGGCGGTACTGCTCCGACGGGGCGAATCGCGCGCGGAGCAGGTTGAACGGAAGCTCGGGCTCGCCGTGCACCGCCCCCCAGAGCTGGCTCCAGGTCACGAGGTCCCACGACGCGGTGAACACCGCGAGGGGGAGGTCGCCGAGCCTGGCGATGAGGCGCTGCACCCCCGGCGGGATGTGGGTCGGCACCTCGCCGGCCGACGGCGGCAGCAGGCCGGCCATCATGAACAGGTGATCGCGTTCGGCGACCGAGAGCTGGAGCGCCCGCGCCAACGAGGCCGCGACCTGCGCCGAGGGGCGCGTGGCCCGGCCCTGCTCGAGCCGCACGACGTAGTCGACGCTGAGGCCCGCGAGTGCCGCGAGCTCCTCGCGACGCAGGCCGACGGCCCGACGCGAACCGCTGTCGTGCAGCCCGACGTCGGTCGGGGCCAGTCGATCCCGCCAGGAGCGCAGCAGCACCCCGAGTTCACCACGTCCGTCGTCCACACGGTGATTCTGCCAGCGCGGGCGACACGCAGCGTGGTACTGCCGATCCCACCGTCGCGCCGGGCCACGACAGGGGCAGGCGAGGTGCTCAGACTCGGGACATGACCATCACACTGATCACCGGAGCCAATCGAGGGCTCGGATACGAAACCGCCCGCCGACTCATCGAGGCGGGCCACACCGTCTGGATGGGTGCGCGCGACGAACGACTGGGGCAGCAGGCCGCCGACGCGCTCGGCGGTCGGTTCGTGCAGCTCGACGTGACGAGCGACGACTCGGTCGCCTCGGCCGCCGAAACGATCGCGGCGAACGGCGGGCTCGACGTGCTCATCAACAACGCGGGCATCACGGGTCCGCAGCTCCCGGCCGAACAGCTCACTGCCGCCGATGCGACCGACGTGCTCGCCACCAACGTGGTGGGCATCGTGCGCACGACGAGCGCGTTCGTGCCCGTGCTCCGGGCCTCGAGCTCACCCCGCATCGTCAACGTGACGAGCGGCTTGGGCTCATTCGCCCTGGTCTACGACACGGAGCGCATCGAGTCGCAGTTCAGCGCACCGCTCTACCAGTCGTCGAAGTCGGCGGTCACGATGCTGACGCTCCAGTACGCTAGGGCGTACCCCGAGATGAGCATCACCGCGGTGGATCCCGGGTACACGGCGACCGGCCTGAACGGATTCACGGGTCCGCAGACGGTGTCCGAGGGCACGGACGCGATCGTGGAGCGGGTGCTCCACGACGGGTCGACCGGCGAGGAGTTCCCGGTGTTCGGCGACCGGCACGGGGCGCTGCCGTTCTGAGGCGGCTCGCTCGGCGGGCGGGCGGGCGCGAGCGCGGGCGCGAGTGCACCTGGGCCGGCACGACGGATGCCGCGGGCAGCGCCTGCCCGCGGCATCCGCCGTTCCGTCGTGCTGGGCGTGGGGCTGCGGCGCCGCGTGCCTGAGGACGGTTCGTGAGCAGGAGGACGGCGCGAACCGTCCTCACGGACGCGAACCGTCCTCACCGGCGCGAACCGTCCTCCTGCGCACGAACCGTCCTCACGCGTGAACGTCCTTGCGCGCGCCGGGGCGCACGGCGATCAGGCGGGCACGAGCAGCGTCACCCACTGCGCGACGAGTGCCGGCCGCTCGGAGCCCTCGATCTCGACCGTGAGGTCCTGCACGATGAGGATGCCCGTGCCGGTGCGCTCCGCCGAGGCGAGCGTGCCGACCGCGCGTACGCGCGAGCCGACGACGACCGGCTGCAGGAACCGCACCTTCTCGAAGCCGTAGTTCACGCCCATCGCGAGCCCGCCGACGTCGAGCAGCGGCGTCGCGAGCGCCGTGAGCAGCGAGAGCGTGAGGAATCCGTGGGCGATCGGGGCGCCGAACGGGCCTGCGGTGGCGCGTTCGATGTCGAGGTGGATCCACTGGTGGTCGTCGGTGGCGTCGGCGAAGCGTCGGATGCGCTCCTGGTCGATCTCGAACCACTCACCCGGGCCGAGCACGGTGCCGGCGGCGTCGAGCAGGTCGACCGGTGAGGCGAAGGCGGCCGGCCCGGTCGTGCTCGTCGTGCCCGCGGCATCCGTCGTGCCGGTGCTCCCGGCTGTCGTCTCGGTGCTCATGCCTTCGGCCCTCCGGCGACGTAGAGCACCTGGCCCGAGACGAACGAAGCGCCCACGGAGCAGAAGAACGAGACGGCGTCGGCGACATCCTCGGGTCTGCCCGGACGCCCGACCGGGATCTCCTTGGCCGCGCCCGCGAGGAAGTCCTCGAACGGCACACCCATGCGCTCGGCAGTCGCGCGCGTCATGTCGGTCTCGATGAAGCCGGGCGCGACGGCGTTGGCGGTCACGTTGTAGCGGCCGAGCTCGATCGCGAGGGTCTTCGTGAAGCCCTGCATGCCGGCTTTCGCGGCCGCGTAGTTCGCTTGACCGCGGTTGCCGAGCGCCGAGGTGCTCGACAGGTTCACGATGCGCCCCCACTTCGCCTCGACCTGGTGCGCCTGCACGGCCCGCGTCATCAGGAACGCACCGCGCAGGTGTACGCCGAGCACGGCGTCCCAGTCGTCGTCGGTCATCTTGAACAGCAGGTTGTCGCGCAGGATGCCGGCGTTGTTCACCAGGATCGTCGGTGCCCCGAGCTCGGCGGCCACGAGTGCGACCGCCTCGGCGACGGCCGCCGAGTCGGCGACGTTCGCCCCGACGGCGATCGCGCGACCTCCGTCGGCCTCGATCGCGGCGACGGTGTCGGCGCACGCGGCGGCGTCGAGGTCGAGCACGGCGACGGCGTTGCCGTCGGCCGCGAGCCTGCGGGCGGTGGCGGCTCCGATGCCGCGGGCGGCGCCGGTGACGATTGCGGTGCGGGTCATGCCTGGGTCCTTTCGTCGGTGATGTCGGTGATGTTCGTGATGTCGGGGTCTCGGTCGAAGGTGATGAGCTGCCGGAGCTCCCCGCCGGCGGCGAGGCGGTCCATGGCCGCGTCGAGCCCGTCGAGCCCGATGCGAGACGAGACGAGCCGTTCGAGGGGGAGGCGGCCCGTCCGCCACAGTTCCACGTAGCGCGGGATGTCGCGGGCCGGCACGGCCGAGCCGAGGTAGCTGCCGACCACGGTGCGGGCCTCGGCGGTCAGCTGCAGCGGCGAGACATCCGCCCTGGCGTCGGGCGCCGGAAGGCCGACCGTGACGGTCGTGCCGCCGGGGGCCGTGAGTGCGAGCGCGGTCTCGAAGGCGCGGGCCGAGCCGGCGGCCTCGATCACGAGGGGCGCCAGCGCCGCGGCATCCGTCGGACCGTTCGAGGCGGAGCGACCAGCTCGGGCGCCCGTCGTGGTGCTGCCGCGGGATGCCGCGGCTCCTGATTCCGCGGCCCCTGATTCCGCGGCCCCTGATTCCGCGACGACGGATGCAGCGGCGACGGCCTCGGCGGGGGTGTACGCCGCCGTCGCTCCGAGCTCGAGCGCGGTCGCGAGCTTGCCGGGCAGCGCGTCGACCCCGATCACCTCGTGGCCGAGGGCGACGGCCACGAGGAGTGCGGCCATGCCCACGCCGCCGAGGCCCACGATCGTGACGCGGGTGCCGGGGGCCGGGCGGCCGGCGTTGATGACCGCCCCGCCGCCCGTGAGCACGGCGCAGCCGAGCAGTGCCGCGATCTCGGCCGGCACGTCGTCGGCGACCGGCACCACCGACGTGCGGCTCACGACCGCGTGCGTCGCGAACGCCGAGACCCCGAGGTGGTGGTGCACGGGCTCATCGGCTCGGGCGGCGTCGTGGGTGCCGGTGGTTCCGGTGCGGGTGCCCCCGGTGCTCCGGGTGCCGCGGCCTGCGTCGGGCCCGTCGACGGGATTCGTGCTCGTCCGCCGCAACCGGATGCCGCCGCCGACGAGTGCGCCCGCGCCGTTGGCCGCCGTTCCGACGCGGCAGGGCAGGCGCCCGTCGGTCGCGCATTCGGGGCACTCGCCGCAGCGCGGCAGGAAGGTCATGACCACGCGCGTGCCGATGGGCACGTCAACGACGCCGTCGCCGAGCGACTCGACGATGCCCGCGGCCTCGTGGCCCAGGAGCATGGGGGTGGGGCGGCGACGGTTGCCGTCGACCACGCTGAGGTCGGAGTGGCAGACGCCCGCCGCCTCGATGCGCACGAGCAGCTCGCCGGGCCCGGGCGGGTCGAGTTCCAGCGTGCCGACCGTGAACGGGCGCGACTCGCCGAACGGCGGTTCGGCGCCCGAGACCTCGAGCACGGCTCCGGTGATCTGCATGCGCGTCCTCCTCGACGTGCTCGATTGTTCACGGCCTGGCCGTGCTCGGCCCACTCGGTGGGCCAGCCCGGTGCCGCGCGTGACAAGCATACCGACCGCGCGGTATGCTCGCGAATCGAGAGTACGGACACCGATGACCACGACCGATGACCACGACCGAGGAGCCTCGACGATGAGCCTTCCCCCCATCCACGGACACGTCCACGACGACTTCGCGGGCCTCCGCGAGGAGTTCGAGCGGCAGCTCGCCTCGGGCGAGGAACTCGGCGCCTCGCTCGCCGTCATCGTCGACGGCGAGACCGTCGTCGACCTGTGGGGCGGGTGGGCCGACCCCGACCGCACGGCCGAATGGCAGCAGCACACCATCACGAACGTCTGGTCGATCTCGAAGACCGTGACCGCGCTCGCCGCGCTCGTGCTCGTCGACCGCGGACAGCTCGACCCCGAGCTGCCGGTCGCGCACTACTGGCCCGAGTTCGCCGCGGCCGGCAAGCAGGGCGTGCTCGTCAAGCACGTGCTCATGCACACGTCGGGGGTCTCCGGATGGGCGCAGCCCGTGACCGGCGCCGACATCCTCGACACGGATGCCGCGGCCGCACGCCTCGCGTCGCAACCGGCGTGGTGGCCCGCGGGCACCGCCTCGGGGTACCACCTGCTCGACTACGGGCACCTGGTGGGCGAGCTGGTGCGACGCATCACCGGTCGCTCGCTCGGCGCGTTCGTCGCCGAGGAGCTCGCGGCCCCGCTCGGCGCGGACTTCTGGCTCGGACTGCCCGAGTCCGAGGATCACCGGGTCAGCAACGTCGTGCCGCCGCAGGGCACGCTCGACTTCTCGAGGATCCCGCCCGACTCGCCCGCGTTCAAGACCTACACCGGCCCGGCGCTCGACGCCGAGACGACGTGGACCCGCGAGTGGCGCGCGGCGGGCGTCGGCGGGGCGGGCGGCCAGGGCAACGCGCGGTCGGTCGCTCGTCTGAACGCCATCGTCTCGAACGGCGGCGAGCTCGACGGCGTGCGCCTGCTCTCGTCGGCGACGATCGACCGCATCTTCGCCGAGCGCACGGACGGCATCGACCTCGTGCTCGGGTTGCCGCTGCGCTTCGGACTCGGGTTCGCGGTGTCGAACCCGGCCTCGACGCCGAACATCCCCGAGGGGCGGGTCGCGTTCTGGGGCGGGTGGGGCGGCTCGATCGTCATCGACGACGTCGACCGGCGCACCACGTTCGCCTACGTCATGAACCGGATGTCTCCGGGCATCATCGGCTCGCCGCGATCCGACGCCTACACGCGGGCCGTTTACGCCGGCCTCGGGGAGCGCGCGGCACTCGCCTAGTCGAGCGGTCAGCTGCGCTCGGCCGCCGGCTCGAGGTGCGTGCCGAGCCGCTCGATGAGGTACCCGCCCGGGTAGCTGCGGATGCGCTTCAGGTCGCGCGCGTACTGCGGTCGCCGGCGGGCGGGAAGCAGGGCGACCACGCGCCCGCGGAGGCGGAGCGCGCCGAGCGATAGGCCGCGCGCGAACCGCGACGGGGCCGGGTAGTCGAGCGCCTCCCGCAGGTGCGGGTCGAGGATCGCGATCGAGAACGCGTGCACCGCGCCGCGGAACGGCTTCGGATAGAACGTCGTGAGCAGGTCGAGCGTCGCGTCGGCGACCGCGCGCGTGCGCGGGTCGGGCCGGAAGTGCTCGCGCTCGTACGCATCCATCAGGTCGGCGAACCGCTCGTACGTCTCGGGGATGTCGCGAATGCCCATGAGGCGCCCGAGACGCCGGTAGTACTCGACCGCCGCGTCGATCTCGACGCGGGACTGGCGCCGCCAGCCGAAGCCCGCGATCCACCGGATCGGGGTCACGACGAACGTCGAGAGCACGTATCGCATGTCGTCGTTCGAGATGTCGTAGCTGCCGTGCATGCGGTTCATGCGGCGCACGGCCTCCCGCCCGTTCGCGGACTCCAGCCCGTCGGTCGAGATCGCGTCGAGGATCAGCACGGTGTCGTCGTGGCGCTTCTGCGTGCGGCGCTCGAACTCGCCGGTCTCGTGCAGCAACCCGCCGATCGAGGGCACCGCGTAGGTGCGGAACAGCGCGAAGCTCAGCGACTGCTGCAGGTCCCACGGGAACTCGAGCGTGCCGTCGACGCGCGTGATGCGCTCGTAGTCGACCGCCGGATCGAGCCGTTCGAGTTCGTGCAGCCGCCGGTGGCTGCGTCCGATGCGCATGGGGCGATCGTAGTGACGCGGCCGGCGATCGTGCCAGTGCCCGCCGACGTCAGGCTGCGGGATGGAGTTCGACCGGGAAGAGCTCGGTGCGGGCGATCACCCGGTCGCGCTCGCCGGCGAGGGCGAGCCGTTCGGGGTCGTTCAGGTAGCCGTCGAGCGCGACGCGGTCGGGGAACCGGTAGGTCTGCACCTCGTGCGGGCTTCCGTCGGCACCCGCACCGTGCAGTCGTTGGAGCACCTCGCCGCCGTGCAGCGCGAGGCGGGCGAGCACGCGATCCTCGTAGGCCGACATGTCGGCCTCGAGTCCGGGGTTCGCCCAGAGCAGGCAGCAGAGCAGGAGCGGGTCTTCGGCCGACATGTGCGGCAGCCTAGCGTCAACGCCACGTCCGGCCGCGTCGGCGACGACGGTGGTCGGCCGGTCGGCCGGTCGGCCGGGCGGAACGCGAGAGCCCGGGTGCCGCATCCGAAGATGCCGCACCCGGGCTCGCGATACTGCGCGGTCGGATCAGAGCTCGGGCTCGAGCGCCTCCGCAGCCGCCTCGACTCGGGCCTCGAGCGGGTTCGTGTCCCGTTCGGCCGCGCCGCCGCCGCCTCCGCCTCCGGCACCCGCGAGCGTCGCGGCCTCGGCGTCGAGGTCGGCCGCGGCCTGCTCGAACTGCGAGTTGTAGAGGCGCCAGTAGGCGCCCTCGCTCGCGATGAGCTCGTCGTGGCTGCCCTGCTCGACGATGTCGCCGTGCTCCATGACCAGGATCAGGTCGGCGTCGCGGATCGTCGAGAGGCGGTGCGCGATGACGAACGACGTGCGACCCTCGCGGAGCGCGGCCATCGCGTGCTGCAGGAGCAGTTCGGTGCGGGTGTCGACCGACGAGGTGGCCTCGTCGAGGATGAGCACCGACGGCTGCGCCACGAACGCGCGGGCGATCGTGATGAGCTGCTTCTCGCCCGCCGACACGTTGGACGCGTCTTCGTCGAGCACGGTGTCGTACCCGTCGGGCAGCGAGTGCACGAAGCGGTCGACGTAGGTCGCCCGCGCGGCCGCGAGGATCTCGTCGTCGGTCGCGGTCTCGCGCCCGTAGCGGATGTTGTCGCGGATCGAGCCCGCGAACAGCCACGGATCCTGCAGCACCATGCCGGTCTTCGCACGCAGGTCGCGTCGCGTGAGCTCGGCCACGTCTTGGCCGTTGAGCAGGATGCGGCCGCCGTCGAGCTCGTAGAACCGCATGATGAGGTTCACGAGCGTCGTCTTGCCCGCGCCGGTCGGGCCGACGATCGCGACCGTCTGCCCGGGTTCGACGCGGAAGGACAGGTCGCGGATCAGCGGGTGCTCGGGCGTGTACGAGAACGAGACGTGGTCGAACTCGATGGTGCCGTCGCCGTCGGCGGGCTTCGGCGCATCGGCGGCGTCGCCCTCTTGCTCGTCGGCGTCGAGCAGTTCGAACACGCGCTCGGCCGATGCGGTGCCGGACTGCACGACCGCCGCCATGCCGCCGAGCTCGGAGAGCGGCTGCGTGAACTGCTGCGAGTACTGGATGAACGCCTGCACGTCGCCGAGTCGGAGCTGGCCGCTCGCCACCATGAGCCCGCCGAGCACCGCGATGCCGACGTAGGTCAGGTTTCCGATGAACATCATGCCGGGCATGATGATGCCCGAGAGGAACTGCGCCTTGAACGCGGCCTGGTAGAGCTCCTCGTTCTCGGCCTTGAACTTCTCGTGCGAGTCCTGCTCGCGTCCGAAGACCTTCACGAGCGCGTGGCCCGAGAACGACTCCTCGACGCGTGCGTTGAGGCGGCCGACCTTGCGCCACTGGATGCCGAAGGCCTTCTGCGACTTCGGGCCGATGACGCCGAAGATCACGCCCATGAGGGGGAGCGATACGAGCGCCACGAGTGCGAGCTGCCACGAGATCGAGAACATCATGATGAGCACGCCGACGACGGTGAGCACGGCGGTGATCGCGCCGGACAGCGACTGCTGCATGGCCTGCGTGATGTTGTCGATGTCGTTGGTGACCCGGGAGATGAGCTCGCCGCGCTGCACCTTGTCGAAGTAGCTGAGCGGCAGGCGGTTGAGCTTCGCCTCGACGTCTTCGCGGAGGCGCCACATGGTGCGCACCATGATCACGTTGACGACGTAGCCCTGCACCCAGGTGAGGATCGCCGAGATCACGTAGAGCAGCAGCACGACGATCAGGATCTGGCTGAGCCTGACGAAGTCGACGCCCTCGCCCGGCACGACGCCCGCGGTCTGCACGATGTTCGCGAGGTCGTCCTGGCCGGCCGCGCGCAGCGCCTCGACGGCCTGCTCGGTGGTGCTGCCGGGTGGCAGCTGCTGGCCGATGACGCCGGCGAAGAGCACGTTCGTGGCCTCGCCGAGCACCTTCGGGGCGATCACGGCGAGCACGACGCCGGCCGCGCCGAGCAGCGACACGAACGTGAAGGCGACCGCGTGCGGCTTCAGCAGGCCGATGAGCCGCTTGAAGCTCTTGCCGAAGTTCGCGGCCTTGCCGGGTGCGACGCTGTCCCAGTCGCCCGAGTTGACGCGCGCCTGTTCGGCGAGCTCCTGCTCGTACAGCTCTTCTTCGGTGAGCGCGGTGGTGGGTTCGGTGGTCATCGGGCAGCCTCCGCTCCGAGCTGGGATTCGACGATCTCGCGGTAGGTGTCGGACGTCTCGAGCAGCTGCTCGTGGGTTCCGATGCCCACCATGGCCCCGTCGTCGAGCACGACGATGCGGTCGGCGTCGGTGACCGTCGAGATGCGCTGGGCGACGACGATCTTCGTGACGTCGGGCAACTCCCTCCAGAGCGCGTGCCTGAGGTTCGCGTCGGTGGTGAGGTCGAGCGCCGAGAACGAGTCGTCGAAGACGAGGATGTCTGGGCGGTGCACGATGGCGCGGGCGATGGCGAGCCGCTGGCGCTGGCCGCCCGACACGTTGGTGCCGCCCTGGGCGATGCGAGCGTTCAGGCCGCCCTCCATCTCGCTCACGAAGTCGCGGCCCTGCGCGATCTCGAGCGCGTGCCACAGCTCTTCGTCGGTCGCCTCCTCGCGCCCGTACCTCAGGTTGGAGGCGACGGTGCCGCTGAAGAGGAACGGGCGCTGGGGCACGAGGCCGATGGAGGCCCAGAGCACGTCGAGGTCGGCTTCGCGCACGTTCACGCCGCCGACGGCGACCGAGCCTCCGGTCGCGTCGAAGAGCCGGGGGATGAGCGAGACGAGCGTGGTCTTGCCGGCGCCCGTCGACCCCACGATGGCAACGGTCTCACCGCGCTCGGCGCGGAAGCCGATGCCGTCGAGCACGGGGTGCTCGGCGCCCGGGTAGGTGAAGGTCACGTCGCGGAGCTCGATGGTGCCGGGCTCGGGCAGCACGTGCACGGGGTTGACCGGGCGCTCGAGGGTCGAGGTGCTGTCGAGCACCTCGGCGATGCGGTCGGCCGAGACCGCGGCGCGCGGGATCATGATCGTCATGAAGCTCGCCATGAGCACGCCGGTGAGGATCAGCATGACGTACTGCATGAACGCGAACAGCGTGCCGATCTCGACGTCGCCGGCGTCGACCGCGAACGCGCCGAACCAGACGACGCCGACGATCGTGACGTTCAGCACGAGCATGAACAGCGGGAACAACAGCACGAACAGGGAGCCGACCTTGCGGCCGACGACCATGATGTCGGTGTTGGCGCCGCGGAAGCGCTCCTCTTCGATGGGCTCGCGCACGAACGCGCGCACGACGCGCACGCCCGTGAGCTGCTCGCGCATGATGAGGTTCACGTTGTCGAGCTTGTGCTGGTAGCTCCGGAAGAGGGGCACCATGCGGCTGATGATGAGCACCGCGATGATGAGCAGCGTCGGCACCGCGACGGCGATGATCCAGCCGAGGCTCACGTCTTGCTGCAGCGCGAACCAGATGCCGCCGATCGCGAGGATGGGGGCGGTGACGAGCATCGTGGCGCCCATCATCGCGAGCATCTGCACCTGCTGCACGTCGTTCGTGTTGCGGGTGATGAGCGAGCCGGGGCCGAACTTCGAGACCTCGCGCTCGGAGAACCCGCTGACCTTCTCGAAGACGTCGTTGCGGATGTCGCGGCCGGCGCCCATCGCGGCCTTGGCCGCGAAGTAGGTGGCGATGATCGAGGCCGTGATCTGACCGAGCGAGATGAGCAGCATCAGGCCGCCGGTCGACCAGATGTAGGCCGTGTCGCCCTTCGCGACGCCGTTGTTGATGATGTCGGCGTTGAGGTCGGGCAGGTTGAACGTCGCGATGGCCGAGAGGATCTGGAAGACCAGGACCCCGAGGAGCAACCACGAATAGGGCTTGAGATAGCGGATCAGAAGTCTGCCGAGCATGATTCTCCGAAGGAACGAGGTGAGCGGGCTGCGGTGTCCCGCGTGCGCGCGCTCCGAGCACGGCTCGGGAGTGCGTCGCAATATTCTGCATCTTCCCAGCGACCTCCGACATCATCCGCGGGGCGGATATCGCTGCCAGCGCAACCCATGCGTCTGCATGCTGCCCCGCGGTCTCCGTCGGCAGGCGGATGCTGCGGCCAGCGCCAGCGGCCCGCGCTGCTGCGATCACCCCGGCCCCGGGCGTCGGCCCGTGACGATCAGCAGTCGGGGCGGGGCGCCAGTCGGTAGGCGGCGAGCGACGCGGATGCGAGCCAGGCGAAGCCGGCGACCACGGCGAGCCAGAGGAGGCCGACGCCGACGGGCGACATCGCCAAGGCCGCTCCGCCCATGAACCCGAGCACGACCACGGCGGCCGCGATCCACGAGCCGACCGCGACGCCGCGCGCGCCCTCGCGCCGAAACCAGCCGGCGAGCACGAGGGCGGCGGCCGCGAGGCTCAGGAAGCCGATCGCGCCGGCCGCGAGGTGCAGCAGCCCGCTCGTCGAGGCGGTCGTCGCGGACTCCACGCCGACCGGGAAGCCCCGCACCGGGTCGGGCGGGAACGCGGCGGCCGCGAACAGGCTCAGGCCGTAGAGGCCGAGCAGCGTCACGGCGGCCCTGCCGCGCCCGCCGCCCACGAGCCTCGCGAATCCGACGGCGGCCGCGAGCACCATGAGGCCGGTCAGCACGAGGTTGGTCGCCTGGATCCATCCGAGGGGTCCGAGCAGCAACGCGCTGAGCGCGTGCTGCGACAGGTCGAAGCCGGGCACGAGGAGCGCCTGGGCCAGGCCGACCACGAGGTAGAAGGGGCCGGCCACGACGCCCCAGCCGAGCAGGGACTTCGTGACGGCGCGGCCGCGGTCGAACGTCGCGGCGGAGGCGGTGTGCGGTGTTGCGGTGGACATGGTGCTCGCCTTTCCGGGTTCTGCGTGGCGGGGGCGATATTGCCCTCTCGGGTGTAGTATTGCACTCGGTAGTGAATAAGTAAACGGATGAGTGCAAAAGATTCGAGGAACGCATGAGCGCGCAGGCCACGGGCGACCGTCTCGACCGCGAGGATCCGCGCATCACCAGATCGCGCGGGCTCATCATGGCCGCGGCCGAGCGGGTGTTCCTGGCCCGCGGCTTCGCGGGCACGAGCGTCGACGACATCGCGGTCGAGGCCGGCGTCTCGAAGCGCACGGTCTACAACGTCTTCGACGACAAGGAGCAGCTCTTCCGCGCGATCCTCGGCGATGCGATCGCGACCGCCGAGCGCTATGCGGGCGAGGTCGCCACCACGACGGCGTCGGCCGTCGACCTCGACGAGGCGCTCCGCGACCTCGCGCGCGAGCTCGCGGCATCCGTGCTCGGCGGACGGGTCGTGCCGCTCCGGCGCCTGCTCATCGGCGAGGCGTCGAGGTTCCCCGAGTTCGCGCTCGAGTACTACGGGCGGGCGCCGGGGCGCGTCATGACGGCCGTCGCCTCGGCCCTGGGGTCGCTCGCCGACCGCGGGCTGCTCTCGGTCGACGACGCGGAGCTCGCGGCCGAGCACTTCGCGTTCCTCTCCATCGGCTCGTCGCTCGACCGGGCGCTCTTCGAACCCGCGGCCGACGGCGATCCGGCGGGCGTCGAGGCGGCCGTCGCGCGAGCCGAGCGGGGCGCAGCCGCGTTCCTGCGGGCGTACCGGGCGCCGGGCGCAGGCACGGGCGATGGGGGCGGCGCGGGCGATGCGCCGGCCGGGGCCGGGGCCGGGGCTGGGGCTGGGGCGGCCGGCACGCGCTAGGGCGAGACGTCGGGGGAGAGCAGCGAGCGCAGCGCGTCGAGCGCCGGCCGTTGGCCCGTGACGAGCCGCTCGCGGGCGTCGGCCAGCGGAATCCACTCGGCCCGGTCGAGCTCGGGGAACGACTGGCGCCGGCCCGACCGCGGCGGCCACTCGAGCTCGAACGTGTTGCTCGTGATCGACGTCGCGTCGAAGTCGGCCTCGCCCGCGAAGACCGTCACGGCCTTGCCCGACGAGTACCTGAACACGCCGAGCTCGATGTAGGGCACGTCGGGCGCCGGGCTGCCGAGCTCCTCGGCGAACTCGCGCAGCGCCGCATCGAGGGGCGCCTCGTCGGTGTACGTGCCCTTCGGCAGCGACCACGCCGCCTCGTCGCGCGCGCGCCAGAACGGGCCGCCCATGTGCCCGAGCAGCACTTCGACGTCTCGGGGGTCGGATGCCGCGCCGCGCCGTCGGTGCAGCAGGATCCCCGCGCTCGTCTCGGCCATGCGCCCACGCTAGCGGCAGCCCCCGACGCCCGCTCGCCCGGTCCGCCTCGAGCCCGATCCGCGCGCGTCGGCGCCCGCGCGGCGAGAATGGGCGTGGAGGTCGAAGATGATCAGCACCCACGAGGTCGCCAACCAGGTTCCGCCGCGCACCGACGTCGACGAGTACGCCGTGAACGCCCCGCTCGTCGAGGCCGTCGGCAGGTGGGGGCGTGCCGCGCAGGGCGGGCACCCCGAGGCATCCGTCGACCTGCACGCGGTCGGCCGCGCGGTCGGGTCGCCGGCCTTCCAGCGCGACGCCGAGCTGGCGAACGCCCGGCCGCCGGTGCTGCACACGCACGACCGGCAGGGCCGTCGCATCGACGAGGTGGAGTACGACGACGCCTATCACCGGGTCATCGCGTCGGCGGTCGCCGCGGGCGCGCACACGTCGGCCGCCGCCGATCCGGGGCCCGGCGCGAACGTCGAGCGCGCGGCGGCGTTCCTGCTGTTCGCGCAGGTCGAGCCGGGGCATGCGTGCCCGGTGTCGATGACGCACGCCGCCGTGCCAGTGCTCGAGCACGCGGCATCCGGCCTTCGCGACGAATGGATGCCGCGGCTGCTCAGCCGTGACTACGACCCCGTGCTCCGGCCGGGCAAGTCGAGCGCCCTCGTCGGCATGGCCATGACCGAGAAGCAGGGCGGGTCCGACGTACGCGCGAACACGACGCGCGCCGAGCGCCGGAGGGCGGCCGAGACGCCGTGGGGTGCGGAGTACGCCCTGACCGGGCACAAGTGGTTCTGCAGCGCGCCCATGAGCGACGCGTTCCTCGTGCTCGCGCAGGCGCCCGCGGGCCTCAGCTGCTTCTTCGTGCCGCGCGTGCTGCCGGGCGGAGCCGGCGACCCTGACGGCGAGCGCGAGTCCGACCGCAACGTGTTCCGCATCCAGCGGTTGAAGGACAAGCTCGGCAACCGGTCGAACGCGTCGAGCGAGATCGAGCTCGACGAAACGACCGGCTGGCTCGTGGGCGAGGAGGGCCGCGGCGTCGCGACGATCGTGCAGATGGTCACGCGCACCCGGCTCGACTGCGTGATCGGCACGGCCGCGGGGATGCGGCAGGCCGTCGCCGAGGCGGCCTGGCACGTGAGGCACCGGCGCGCGTTCGGGTCGCTGCTCGTCGACCGGCCCGCCATGGCCGCCGTCGTCGCCGACCTCGCGCTCGAGTCAGAGGCGGCGACGATCACGGCCATGCGACTGGCGCGCGCCTACGACGACGACGCGGATGCGTCGCAGCAGGCGTTCCGCCGACTGGCGACGGCGGTGGCGAAGTACCAGGTCTGCAAGCGCGGCGCCTGGCATGCGGCCGAGGCGCTCGAGTGCCTCGGCGGCAACGGCTACACCGAGGCGTTCCCGCTCGCGCGTCGCTATCGCGAGCAGCCGTTGCTGGCGATCTGGGAGGGCTCGGGCAACGTGATCGCGCTCGACGTGCTGCGGGTGCTCGCCCGCGAACCGGAGGCGTTCGAGGCGTTCTTCGACGAGGTCGGCGCGGCGGCAGGGGCGAGCGCGGTGTTCGATCGCGCGCTCGCCGAGACGGTCGCGCTGGTGCGCGAGGTGTCGAGCATGTCGACGGATGCCGCGGCCGCCGTCGCGCGCGAGCTCGCCGAGCGGCTGGCGCTCGTGCTGCAGGGCTCGCTGCTGCTGCGGTACTCGACCGCGCCGGTCGCCGAGGCGTTCGTGCGCTCGCGGCTCGGGCGCGAGGGCGGAACGCAGGTCGGCGCGCTGCCGCGCGGGGTCGACGTCGGGGCGATCCTCTCGCGGGCGTGAGGGCTCAGCGCCAGAGGAACGGCGGATGCGCGGCATGCAGCGCGCCCCCGGCCGCGAGCCGCGCCAGGTGCACCGCGCCGTCGAGCGGCGTGCCCTGCGGGGGCTGCAACTCCGCGTCGGGCGCGAGACGCGCGAACTCCGCCTCGAACGCGGCCGAGTACTCCCCGCCCGCGCCGAAGACGCCGCCGGTCCACGACGCGAGGCGGGGCAGGCCGGGGTCGAGCGCGGCGACGAGCGTCGCGGCGACCTCGCATCCGGCGGTGCGCATGATGGCGGATGCCGCGGCGTCGCCGTCGGCGCCGAGCGCCGCGACCTCGGGTGCGAACCCCGCGATCACGCCCGCGCGGTCGGCCCGGGTGAGCAGTTCGCCCGGCCAGCTCGGAGCGGGGCCGAAGCGCCGCTCCGCGGCCCGGAGGAGCGCGGCGGCCTCGGTCGTCACGCCGTCGTGCGTGCGGATCGCGGCCTTCAGCGCCTCGATGCCGATCCAGACGCCCGAGCCGCGGTCGTCCCACAGGTGGCCCCAGCCGCCGACGCGGCGCCACACGGCGTCGAGGTCGGTGCCGAGCGCGATCGCCCCGGTGCCGACGGCGACGACGGCGCCGGGCCGCCCGCCCAGCGCGCCGAGGTGGGCGGTCAGGGCGTCGACCGCGAGCACGACCGAGGCGGGCGGGGCGCCCGCGACGTCGGCCAGTCGGGCGAGCGCCGCGTCGGGGTCGGCGACGAGAGAGGCGAGGCCGGTGGCGCCGACGCCCACTGCGGCGATCGCGACGTCGGGCCACTCGGCGCGGGCGGCGGCGATCAGCGAGGCGGCCACGTCGAGCACGGTCGACCCCGCGGATGCCACGGCGACCCGTCCGCCCTCGAGCACCCGCCGTCGGCTGCCGAACGCGGCGTCGAGCGGCTCGAGCGCGGCGCGCGAGCCGGTGCCGCCGAGGTCGACGGCGAGCACGTGCGCGGCGGGGATCACGAGCCGAGCCTAGGGCTGCGGCATCCGTGACGCGCAGGTTTCGAACCGGTCACGGCTTCGGAAATAACTTGCAAACGATGCATGGCTCACGAATACTACTTCCAGAGTCACGTTCCCGGGTCGCCACGCACGACCCCGACGTCCACCAGAGATCCATCAATGAGGAGGCATCCATGAAGAAGCGACTTCTGCCCGTCGCCGTGCTCGCCACGGCCGTGTTCGGGCTCACCGCCTGTGCGGGCGGGTCGAACGGCGGCACCGGGTCCGACGCCGAGGGCCAGACCCTCGACGTCTGGATCATGGAGGGCACGAACCCCGACTCCGAGGCGTTCTTCGACGAGGTCGGCGACGCGTTCACCGAGGAGACCGGGGCAGAGCTCAACGTCGAGTTCGTGCAGTGGGCCGACGCCCACGACCGCTTCGTCACGTCCATCGCGGGCGGCACGACCCCCGACGTCGCCGAGACCGGCACCACCTGGACCGCAGAGTTCGCCGACGCCGGCGCACTCGAACCGATCACCGACTTCGTCGCCGACGAGAACCTGGGCGACGACCTCGTCGAGGGCCTCGTCGAGTCGGGCACCTACGACGACGAGCTCTACGGCATGCCCTGGTACGCCGGCGTGCGTTCGCTCGTGTACCGCTCCGACATCTTCGACGAGCTCGGCCTCGAGGCGCCGAAGAGCTGGGACGACATCGTCGCCGCCGGCGACGCCATCAAGGCCGCGCACCCCGAGATGCTCGCGTTCGCCGTCCCCGGCGACGCCGAGTTCGGCGTCTACCCGTGGGTCTGGGGTGCGGGCGGCGAGGTCTCCGAGAAGAACGGCGACACCTGGGAGTCGGGCCTCGCGAGCGCCGAGTCGCAGGACGGCATCGGCTTCTACACCGGCCTCCAGACCGAGCACGGCTTCTCGTCGGCCGGCGCGACCACCTGGAAGGAGACCGACGTGCTCGACAACTTCGCGCAGGGCAACGTCGCGATGGCGCTCATGGGCTCCTGGACTCCAGCCGCGATCGTCGAGAAGAACGCCGACCTCGAGGGCAAGTTCGCCGCGACGCCGATCCCCGGCAAGGACGGCGGCATCGCCCCGTCGGTGCTCGGCGGCTCGCACCTGTCGATGTTCAGCACCGCCGAGAACACCGACCTCGCCTGGTCGTTCATCAAGCTCATGACCACGGGCGAGTTCGCCGAGAAGTGGGCCGACCAGAGCGGCTACTTCCCGGGTCAGGCATCGCTGCTCGACGAGACGATGAACTCCGACGACCCGCTCGTCGCCCCCTTCGCCACGCAGCTCGTCGAGGGCGGCGCCTCGGTGCCCGTGACGCCGACCTTCGGCGCCGTGCAGGCGAAGAAGACCACCAACACCGCCATCCAGGCGATCCTCTCCGGGCAGAAGACGGTCGAGCAGGCCACCTCCGACGCCGCGAAGGAGATGGACGAGATCATGAACGGCGACTGACCAGGTGTCGACCACGATCCAGGCTCCGACGCCCGCGCCGGGAGGCACCGCCTCCCGGCCGGGCGCCGGCCCCGTGCAACGCAACCGGCTGATCGCGTCGTCGCGCCCGTGGCTGCTGCTCGCGCCGGCGCTCGCCGTGCTCGCGGTGCTGCTGCTCTGGCCCCTCGTGCGGGTGCTCCTCTTCTCGCTGCAGGACTACGGCCTGCGCGAGATCGTCTCCGGAGAACCCAACTGGATCGGCCTCGCCAACTACGGCGAGGTGCTCACCGACCCGACGCTCTGGGGCGTGGTGCTGCCGAACACGGTCGGCTTCGCGGTGCTCGCCGTCGCGGGCACCGTGGCGCTCGGCACCGGGGTCGCCGTGCTCATGGCCTCGCTCGGCGGGCTCTGGCGCACGGTCGTGGGCAGCGCGATCATGATCGCCTGGGCGATGCCCGCGGTCACCGGCACCTACGTCTGGGTGTGGATCTTCGACGCCGACCGCGGCATCTTCAACCAGACCCTCCAGGCGCTCGGGCTGCAGGACGAGCCGGTGAACTGGTTCACCAACCGCTACAGCTTCTACGCCATCGTGCTGCTGAACGTGATCCACCACGGGTTCCCGTTCGTGGCCATCACGATCCTCGCGGGGCTGCTCGGCGTGCCGAAGGAGATGCTCGAGGCGGCCGAGATGGACGGCGCCGGCCCGTGGCGCCGCTTCTTCCAGGTGATCGTGCCGAACCTCCGCCAGGTCTTCAGCGTCGTCATCATCCTGTCGACGATCTGGGACTTCAAGGTCTTCGCGCAGGTCTACCTGATGCCGGGCGGCAACGGCACCAACCGCGAGGCGCTCAACCTGGGCGTGTGGTCGTACGTCGAGTCGTTCGGCCAGAACCGCTACGGCTTCGGCTCGGCCATCGCCGTGCTGCTGACCGTGCTGCTGATGATCATCACCGTCGTCTACGTGCGCACGATGCTGAAGGAGGACGAGCTGTGAGCACCGTCACCCCCGCGCAGACCAGCGCGCCCGAGGCATCCGGTACCGTTCCTCCCGCATCGGCCGGCCCGGCGCGCGCGATCCCGGCCAAGCGCCGCTCGGCCCGCAAGACGCGTTCGGCCGCCGGCCGGGCCGTGCTCGTCGTGCTGCTGCTCGCCTTCACGCTGTTCCCCGCGTTCTGGATGCTCTCGAGCGCCTTCGACGCGAAGGCCGGTGCCGGCGGGCAGACCCTGCTGCCGCGCGAGTGGTCGCTCGCGAACTTCGAGTACGTGCTCACCGAGGGCGGCTTCGACGTGTACCTGCGCAACTCGGCGATCGTGGCCGTCGTCACGGTGCTCGCGAGCGCGGTCCTCGCGCTGCTCGCCTCGGTCGCGGTCGCGCGGTTCCGGTTCAGGTTCCGCACCTCGATGCTGCTCATGATCCTCGTCGTGCAGATGGTGCCGCTCGAGGCGCTGGTCATCCCGCTCTTCGTGCAGGTGCGCGACCTCCAGCTGCTGAACACGCTGCTCGGGCTCATGGTCGTCTACGTCGCGCTGTCGCTGCCGTTCGGCATCTGGATGCTGCGCGGCTTCGTCGCCGCCGTGCCGGTCGAGCTCGAAGAGGCCGCCTACCTCGACGGCGCCAGCTGGGGGCGGATGTTCCGCTCGGTCCTGCTGCCGCTCGTGATGCCGGGCCTCGTCGCGACCTCCGTCTTCTCGTTCATCACCGCGTGGAACGAGTTCATCTTCGCCATGACCCTGCTGGGCGGCGCGTCCGAGAACTACACCGTGGCCATCGGCCTCAAACAGTTCTTCGGCGAGCACACCAACGAGTGGGGATACATCATGGCCGCCTCCACGATCATCACCGTCCCGGTCATGGTCTTCTTCGTCATCGTCCAACGTCGCCTGTCGAGCGGCCTCGTGGCCGGCGCGGTCAAGGGGTGACCGCCGTGGACGATCCCGCCATCAGGGGACTGGTGGGCGGGGTGCTCTGGCCGGGGGTATTCGGCCGGAGCATCCCGGATTCCTTCCGCCGCGAGCTCGACGAGGGCGGGCTTGCGGGCCTCGTGCTCTTCGCGCACAACCTCGGCGACGAGAGCGAGCGGATGTCACTGGCGCGCGACCTGCGCGACCGCGACCGCCCGCTCGTGGTCGGCATCGACGAGGAGGGCGGCAACGTCACGCGCGTCGAGTCGGCGACGGGCTCGACGCTGCCCGGCGCCGCGCAGCTCGGACACGTCGACGACCTCGAGGCGACCGAGGCGGTGGGCGCCGAGCTCGCCCGTCGCTCGCTCGCCGTCGGGGCGAACGTCGTGCTCGCGCCCGTCGCCGACGTGAACACCGACCCGCGCAACCCGGTGATCGGGGTGCGGTCGTTCGGCGCCGACCCCGCACTCGTCGCGCGGCACGCGATCGCCCAGGCCCGCGGCATCCGACTGGCCGGAGCGGCCGCGGCCGCCAAGCACTTCCCGGGCCACGGCGACACCCACCTCGACTCGCACCACGCCATGCCGACGCTCGAGATCGGACTCGACGAGCTCGAGCGCACGCACCTGCCGCCGTTCCAGGCGCTCGTCGACGCGGGCGTGCCCGCCATCATGACCGCGCACGTCGTCGTGCCGGCCTGGGGCGAACTGCCCGCGACGCTGAACCCGGCGGCGATCGGGCGCCTGCGCCGCATGGGCTTCCAGGGGGTCGTCATCACCGACGCGCTCGACATGGCCGCCGTGCGGGAGTCGGTCGGGGCCGGACGCGGCGCGGTGCTCGCGCTGCTCGCCGGGGCAGACCTGCTCTGCATCAGCAACCCCACGAACCTCGGCCCGGCCGCCGCGCCCGACCAGGACGTGCGCGACTTCGTCGAGGTGCAGCGCGCGCTGCTCGCCGCGGTCGACGACGGTTCGCTGCCCGTCGCCGTGCTCGAGCGCGCCGCCGGCCGCGTGCGGGCGCTCGCCGAGTCGCTGGCCGCCGCCCGCCCCGAGCGGGAGACCGGCTTCGCGCCGCCGGAGGCGGCGGCACTCGCGGACGCCGCGATCTCGATCGACGGCGACCTGGCGCCCGTGCCCTCGCCGCGCACCGTGCTCGACATCCGGGGCCGCTCGACCCTCGCCGTCGCGAGCGACCGCGACTTCTTCGAGGCGACGCTCGCGGCCGGCGGACGGGTGCTGCGCGGCGACGCTGCCGTGCCCGGCTCGGGTCCGCTCGTCGTGCTCGCCGACCGGGTGGGCGACGCCGGGCCGCAGCGCGATCGCATCGCCGGCATCGCGCGGCTGCGCCCCGACGCCGTCGTGGTCGACGCGGGGGTGCCCGGCGCGCCGCTGCCGCTGCCGACCGTGCACACGCGGGCGGCGAGCCGCATCGCCGCCGTCGCGGCCGCCGCGGTCCTCGCGTCGGGTTCTGAGCCCGCCGCTCCGCCCGTGCGCGACGCCGAGCCCACGAGGACCGCGCCGTGATCGTGCTGTCGCTGCAGTCCGGCACGTCGGTCGACGGCATCGACGTCGCGGTCGTGCGCATCGAGCCGGGCACGACGCCGCCCCTCGACGGAGGTCGCACGGCTGCGCCGCCCGTCGACGAACCGGTCGGCGTCGTGCTCACGCCGCTCCACACCGCCACCCACGACTTCGACCCCGGCCTGCGGGCCCGCGTGCTGCGGGTCGCGGCGGGGCATCCGGTGCCGGTCGGCGAGGTCGCCGAGCTCACCACGCTGCTCGGGCAGGCGTTCGCCGAGGCGGCCGCCCGCGGCATCCGCGACGCCGGCGTCGAACCCGAGCTCGTCGTCTCGCACGGCCAGACCGTGTTCCACTGGACCGAGCACGGGCACGCCCGCGGCACCCTGCAGCTCGGGGATCCCGCGTGGATCGCCGAGCTCACGGGCGTGCCCGTGCTCTCCGACGTCCGCGCCGCCGACATCGCCGCCGGCGGTGAGGGCGCACCGCTCATGGCGTTCTTCGACCGGGCCTGGCTCGCCCGGGAGGCCACCGCGTCGGGCGGGCCGATCGCCACGGTGAACCTCGGCGGCATCGCCAACGTGCAGGTCGTGCACCCCGGCGGCGACGTGCTCGCCTTCGACAGCGGCCCGGCGAACGGGCTCATCGACGCCGTCGTCGAACGGCACTCCGACGGCGCTATCGGGTTCGACCGCGACGGCGCGCTCGCGGCGAGCGGGCAAGTGGTGCAGCCGATGCTCGACGCGCTGCTGCGGCATCCGTACCTCGATGCCGAGCCGCCGAAGTCGACCGGCCGCGAGACCTTCGGGCTCGACGTGGTCGACGACGCGGTCGCCGCGGCCGGTGCGGGCGAGCCGGCCTACGAGGACCTCGTCGCGACCCTCACCGAGTTCACCGCCCGCACGGTCGTCGACGCCCTGCCGGATGCCGCGCGCACCGTCGTCTGCTCGGGCGGCGGCGCCCGCAACCCGGTGCTGCTCGAACGACTGCGCGCGCTCGCCGCCGAGCGGGGCATCGCCGTCGTCTCGAGCGCCGATCGCGGCATCGACCCGGCGTGCAAGGAATCCCTGATGTTCGCACTGCTCGGCTACTGCTCCTGGCACGGCGTGCCCGTCGCGCTGTCGACGATCGCCGCACGCGTCGCCGGGCGACTGACGCCCGGGCGCGACCCGCTCGCACTTCCCGCGCCGCTTCCCGGCGTGGCATCCGTCACCATCGCACCGACCGAAACCGGGGGAGCACCATGACCTGGTCAGCACCGAACACCGCGGAGCACGGCGCCCTGCGCGACCTGCTCGCCGACCTCTCGACCGAGGGCGTCAACGACGCGCACGCCGAGTTCGACCTCATGCCCGCCGAGGCCCAGGTGGGCGCCATGCTCGACGAGAGCAGCGCCGCCGTGGCCGCGGTCGCCGCCGTCGCGCCGCAGATCGCGGTCGCCGTCGACGCGATCGTCGCCCGGTTGCGCGCCGGCGGTCGACTCGTCTACCTCGGCGCGGGCACTGCGGGTCGCATGGGCGTGCTCGACGCGAGCGAGATCCCGCCGACCTTCGGCACCGACCCCGCGCTCGTCGTGGGCGTCATCGCTGGCGGCGACGTCGCGCTCCGCTCCGCCGTCGAGAACGCCGAGGACGACGCCGAACGCGGCGCCGCAGACCTCGCCGTGATCGGGCTCACGGCCGCAGACGCGCTCGTCGGCATCTCGGCCTCGGGCCGCACCCCCTACGTGGTCGGCGCGATCGAGTACGCGCGCAGCCTCGGCGCGTTCACCGTCGGGCTCGCCTGCAACCGCGACTCCGCGATCGGGCATGCGGCCGACCTCGCGATCGAGACCGTGGTCGGTCCCGAGATCGTGGCCGGATCCACCAGGCTCAAGGGCGGCACCGCCCAGAAGCTCGTGCTGAACGCGATCTCGACGATCGCCATGGTGCGCCTCGGCAAGGTGCACGGAAACCTCATGGTCGACGTGCAGGCGACCAACGCCAAGCTGCGGGCGCGCGCCGAGCGGATCGTCATGCAGGCGACCGGGGTCGACGCGGCGGCGGCGGCCGTCGCGCTCGAGTCCGTCGGCGGCAGCGTCAAGGCCGCGATCCTCGTCACCCTCACTGGGGTGGCGGCCGAGGTCGCGCTCGCGCGCCTCGCCGCAGAGGATGGAGTCCTGCGGGATGCTATCTCCAGTGTGAACGGCGGCAGTGCGCAGGCCGACCCCGCCGCGGAGTGAGAAGGGTCCTGAACGGATGTCGGCGAACGTGCTCTCTGAGGTTCGACAGGCGCTGCCGCGCCTCAGCTCGGCCGAGGCCCGGGTGGCCGGCGCGATCATCGCCGATCCGGCCATCGTCGTCGACCTCACCATCACCGAGCTCGCGGCCCGGTGCGGCACCTCGTTGTCGACGGTCGCACGGTTCTGCCAGACCCTCGGCTACAGCGGCTATCGCGAGTTCCGCATGGAGGTCGCCGGCGCGCTGAGTCGCGAGGAGGCCGAGCGCGACCGGTTCGGGCTCGCCGACTCCGACATCGGCGCCGACGACTCGGTGAGCGACGTCGTCGCGAAGATCGCCTTCCACGAGGTGCTCGCCATCGAGCAGACCGTGAAGGGCCTCGACACCGAGGTGCTCGACCAGGTCGTCGACGCGATCATCGGCGCCCCGCACGTCGACCTCTACGGGTTCGGCGCGAGCGGGCTCACCGCGCAGGACCTGCAGCAGAAGCTCTCGCGCATAGCCATCTCGGCATCGTGCTCGGTCGACGTGCACCTCGCGCTGGTCGGCGCAGCCCTGCGCCGGACCGCGGATGTCGCGATCGCGATCTCGCACTCGGGCCTCACGGCCGAGACGAACCATACGCTCGAGGTCGCGCGCGAGGCCGGGGCCACGACCGTCGCCATCACGAACTCGCCCGACTCGCCCCTCGCCGAGATCGCCGACTTCGTGCTCACGACGCGTGCGCGCGAGTCGCCGTACCGCATGGGCGCGATGTCGAGCCGCATCGCGCAGCTCGCACTCGTCGACTTCCTGTTCGTGCGGGTGGCCCAGCGGCGCGGCGACCTCGCCGACCCGCTCCGCCGCACGCGCGAGGTCACGGCCAGCCACCGCATCCCGTCGCGGCGGCGCACGGCGGGCTGACTCCGCCGGGCGCGACCCGGGTCGAATCGCGCGCGAGCCCGCCCGAGGTGGCGTGTGCTTCGACCGATGTCGGATGCCGCGCGTACCGTGTGCTCCATGACGAAGCAGATGCAGCAGGTCCTCGTGCCCGAGGCGGCACACGAGCTCTGCCCGCGCTGCGGCTCCGACGCCGCGCGGGTGGCCGACGCGTACACCCTGAGCGACGGCGACCTCCTGTTCGAGTGCCGCGACTGCGGCTTCGAGTGGGGCGAACTGCTGTACGACCTCATGTCCTGACGGTCGAGCCTCAGGTCCTGACGGTCGAACGCGCTCAGAGGTCGAGCATCGTCAGCGACACCGAGACGTCGCCGCCCTCGGTCAGCCCCTCCGCGACGCGGACCGCCTTCTTGACGGGCAGCACGTAGCAGCCCACGCTCGAATCCGGGAAGACCGAGGTCGTCCAGGTCGACCCGCCCACGGTCGCACGCACGCGCACCGAGCCGAACCCGCGCGGCGGCAGCGGGATCTCGCGGATGTCGGCCGACGCCTCGTCGGGCACCGTGACGAAGTACCACTCGGCGCGCGCCGCCCATTCCCAGAGCGGGGCCGTGAACTCGAACCGCATGCCTGCAGACTAGGGCAGGCCGCCGACGACGTCGGGCGAACCGGCACCGCCGACCACTGCCCCGCCCACGATGGCCCCGCCGATCGATGCGGCGAGGTCGGCGGCGACCAGGCTCGCGGCGATGCCCGTGCACACGCCGAGCGCGATGACCGCGGTCGAGACGATCCATGCGAGGCGACGGAGCGCATCCGATCCGGCGAGCGGGTTGCCGTCGCGGTCGCGCTGCACGCCGGTGAGCACGAGCACGAGGTCGACGAGGCTCCAGACGCCGAGCCCGCCTGCCGTGAGCAGTTTCGCGACCGCCGTTCCGGTCTTGCCGAGGGCGAAGCGGTCGACCCCCAGCGACCCGAGGAACAGCGCGAACAGCCAGATCAGCACGAACGATCGGCCGGCGGGCGCGTAGGCCTGCTCCACCGAGATATGCGGTGCGGATGCCGCGGGCGAGCCCTTCGGCGGCAGCGGAACGGTCGTGTGCTCGCTCGGCGAGGCCGCGTCGTGCACGAAGGCCGGGGCGGTCGTCGACACCGGCGCACCGACGATCGATGGCGCAGCGGAGAACACCGGGATGGTCGACTCCGTCGGAAGCGCGGGAACGGTCGACGCCACTTCGCGCGGCGCGAACACCGGAGCGGACCGCGGCGCGAACGCCGGCACGCGGGTGCCGTCGGGCTCGACTCCGCGCAGGGTCGCCGTCGGCACCGAGGGCCGCCGGGCACCCGGCGCGCCGCCCCGCAGCGCGATCACGCCTCTCGAGACGGTCTGCGTGGCAGCGTCGATGGCAGTGGCATCGGTCGCGGGCCGGGCAACGCTGTCGCCGGGCACCGCCGCGGTGACCGCGGCCGCCGTGGCCGCGGTCGCACCTGCGCCGGCGGCGACGCTCGTCGCTGCACCCGCTTCGCCGTCGCGCACGTGGTCGTCGGGGCGTTCGCGGGGCACGGTGTGCGGCGTCCACGATGCGCCGTCCCAGTAGCGCTGCGCCGCGGCATCCCGTTCGTCGTCGTACCAACCGGCGGCGCGGCCGCTCTCAGTCGCGCGCACCGTCGGACTCCGGCGACGATGCTGCGGCGCGCTCGCGTCGCTGCGCGCGCACGGCGCGCACGGCGAGCTGCACGGTGGCGACCAGGATGAACGCGGCGAACAGCCGCGCCGACCATTCGGGCGAGAGCAGGAACGCGAGGGCGACGCCCGCGAACGACGCGGCGGTGGCCGCGACGCCGACGACGAGCGCCTCGCGCAGGTCGACCAGCCCGGCCCTGGCGTTCGACACGGTGCCGCTGATCGCGGTGGGGATCATGACCGCGAGCGAGGTGCCCTTGGCCAGCAGGTCGCCCATGCCGAAGAACGCGATGAAGGCCGGGACCATGATCGTGCCGCCGCCGATGCCGAACAGGCCCGACGCGATGCCGACGACGATGCCGATCGCGAAGAGCGCGAGCAGCGGCAGCACCGCGAACTCGACGTGGCCGCCGCTGCGCTCGGGCACCACGAGCAGCATGCGCAGGGCGACGCCGACGAGCAGCGCGATGAACATCCACCGCAGCCAGGTGATGGGAAGCCGCCGCAGCAGCCAGGCGCCGAACCACGAGCCGATGATGCCGCCGATCGCCATGAACAGGGCGGCGACGAGGTCGACCTGCCCGTTGGCGAGGTACGTGATCGAGCCGGCGATCGACGCCGGCACGATCGCCGCGAGCGAGGTGGCCGTGGCGCGGCGCTGATCCATGCCGGCCGCGACGATGAGCAGCGGCACCATCAGGATGCCGCCGCCGACGCCGAACGCGCCCGAGAGGAGCCCGCCGGCGGCTCCGACCAGCGCGAGCGCCAGGTAGCGTCGGGCGGGCTCGGGCGAGCGCGTGCCGGTGGGCGCGTCGGGCGGGGTGGGCGTGGGCACCAGCCCACTGTAGTCGGCGGTCGGCCGGAGTCGGCGGTCGACCCGGGCGTGATCGGAGGTCGGCCCCGGCGTGATCGGCGTCAGGCCGCGCGATCGCCCGAGCCGACGAGCTCGTCGAACGGGACCTTCGACGTCGGTCGAGCGGATGCCGCGGGCGCGCCGGCCGCACCGCCCGCAACGGCCTGCGATCCGGTGGCCAGCGGTGCCGACGCGACGGCGACGGAGCGGCGGACGCCGCGAGCGGCCATGACGAGCACGACGCCGAGACTCGTGCCGAGCGTGTTCAAGACCAGGTCGCGGGGGTCGGAGACCCGGTCGGGCAGCACGAGCTGCACCAGTTCGATGAAGGTCGTGAGGGCGAACCCGATGACGAGGGCGAGCGGCCAGCGGCGGCGGTGCAGGAGCAGCGCGGCCAGGACGCCGACGGGCACGAACATCGCCACGTTGAACGCGATCTCGCTGAAGTACCCGGTCGACCACGTCATCGGCGACGTCCACGCGTCGGGATTCAGGATGCCGCCCTCGAACTCGTGCCCGCTCGTGCGCCACGGCGCAGGGCCGATCGTCAGCCAGAGCAGCCCGATCGTCAGGGCAGCAGCGGCGAATCGCAGGGGGCGGCGGTTCATGCCACGATTCTCCACCAGTTCGGGCGGTTCCCCGCGCCATCCGGAGCATGTTCCCAGAAGCCGCTCGGTGCATGTCCGGTTACCGCGTATATCACGAAGTGGTCTCGCGCTCTGTACTCTCGGGGAGAACCCGGTAGGCTGAACCCACGATTCCTCCAATCAAGCGGGCACTCGCCCGTGATTTGAACTGATTGCCCGGAGGCGGATCCTTCCGCGTGGCATGACCCGATTAGAGCCGACGGGCGCCTGGTGCACCCGTCACTCGCCCCAAACTTCGACGGCACCGAGTCGTCGGGGTCGCGATCGATCGACGATCGCATCGGGTCCGCAGGTGCGGCCCGCAAGACAGAAGGACAGCAGTATGGCAACCGGAACCGTCAAGTGGTTCAACGCCGAAAAGGGCTTCGGCTTCATCGCTCCCGACGACGGCTCGGCCGACGTCTTCGCGCACTTCAGCGCCATCACGGGCAACGGCTACCGTTCGCTCGACGAGGGCCAGAAGGTCGAGTTCGAGGTCGCTCAGGGCCCCAAGGGCCTGCAGGCGGAGAACATCCGCGGTCTCTGACCCGCGACGTTCGCTCACGAACGCCGCCGCCCCGCTCAGCGGGACGGCGGCGTTCGTCGTTTCCGGCTGTGATCGGGGCTAGCCCTTCCAGACCTGCACGACCGCGGGGCGCGGGCCGCCCCAAGCGCCGTTCGCGACCGTGCCCGGTGCGACGTAGTCGGGGAACATCGAGTGCTGCGCCGTCCACGTGCCGTTCTCGCCCGGGTGCTGCACGGCGACGTAGACCATGCTCTGCTGGTCGCGGATCACAGGGCCGCAGGTCTCGGCCTCGGCGGGCACCGAGAGGAACTGCTGCACGCGCCCGCGTTCGGCGCCCTCGAGCGGCACCTTGAACAGGCCGTCGCCGTACGCGATGGTGCTCGGCGCGCCATCCGTCGAGATCCAGAGGTTGCCCTCGGAGTCGAACGCGACGTTGTCGGGGCACGAGATCGGCGACACCTTCGACACCGGGAAGCCCGCGAAGTAGGTGTTCGGGTTCGTCGCGGGGTCTCCGCAGAGCAGCAGGATGCTCCATCCGAACGTCGTCGCGGTCGCGTCGTTGCCCGACTCGGTGATCTCGATGACGTGCCCGTCGCGGTTGACGTTGCGCGGGTTCACCTCGGTCGCGGTCTCGTTGGCTCCGGTGCCGCGCGAGGTGTTGTTCGTGCAGGCCACGTAGATGCGTCCGGTCTTCGGGTTCGGCTCGACGTCCTCGCAGCGATCCATCTTGGTGGCGCCCACTGCGTCTGCCGCGAGGCGGGTGTTGACGAGCACCTCGGCGGTCGTGAACCCCGCGACCTGGCTCACGCCGTCGAGCACGAGCGGCACCCAGGTGCCGGTGCCGTCGAACGCGCCGTCGGAGGGCAGCGCTCCGGTGCCGGTGATCTCGGCCGTGGGGGAGTCGCCGCTGAACTTCGCGACGTAGAGGTCGCCTGCGGTGAGCAGCGTCTTGTTGTGCTTGCGCGCACCCCCGCCGATGCCCTTCTTGAACTTGTCCCTCGACACGAACTTGTAGAGGTAGTCGAAGCGCTCGTCGTCGCCCATGTACGCGGCGACGTGCCCCGTGCGGCCGACGATCACGTTGGCGCCCTCGTGCTTGAACCGGCCGAGTGCGGTGTGCTTCACGGGAGGGTCGTTCGGGGCGAGCGGGTCGACCTCGACGATCCAGCCGAAGCGGTTGGGCTCGTTGCGGTGGCCGGGGTTCGCCACGGCGTCGAAGCGAGGGTCGACGTTGCGCCAGCCGCGGCTGTCGCCGCTGCCGCCGAGGCCGTAGCGCTTCTCGGCGGGCGTGGTGCCGGGGCTCACGAAGTACTGGTTGAAGTTCTCCTCGCCCGAGAGCACCGTGCCCCACGGCGTGGTGCCGCCTGCGCAGTTGCCGAGCGTGCCGAGCGCCGTGGTGCCGGTCGGGTCGTCCTGGGTCTGCAGCAGCTCGTGCCCGGCGGCCGGGCCCGAGAACGTGAAGGGCGTGTGCGCCGTGATGCGACGGTTGAGCGGGGCACCGACGAGGACCTTCCACGGGCCGCTGCGGCGGGTGCGGTAGAGCTGCACGACGGCCATGCCGTGCGCGGCCTGGCCGATGCGGCGCAGCTCGTTCAGCGTCTCGGCGTCGGCGGCGGGCGGGAACATGATGTTCTCGTTCGTGTACTCCTGATTGGCCACGAGCACGGCCGTGAGCCCGAGCGGGCCCTCGATGATGTCGAGGTAGTCGTTGTTGTAGCCGAACTGGCGCGCCTGGAGTGCGGCGGTCTGGGCGTTCGGGTCGAACCGGTCGTTCTTCGAGAACAGCGGGTCGCCCCAGCGGATGATCGGCGCCCACTTGTAGCCGGCCGGCACCGTGAACGCGTCGACGGATGCCACGACGGGCGCGATGGGCCTGAACGGCATCGTGCGCCCGATCCTCGCCCCGGTGGTGGCGGCCGACGCGGACGGCGCCTCGCCGCCGACCGCCGTGCCGATCACGATCGCGGCGGCCGCGGCGACGCCGCCGCCGAGCAGCGCACGACGGCTGAGCCCCGCGCTCGCGATGTCGCGGAAGGTCTCGTTCGAGCTGGTGTTCGGCACGGGGTGGAAGCAGGCGTCGCCGCACTTGAGGTGGCAGGTCACGGCGCTGCGCTTGCCGAGGGTGTGCCCGTCCATGGGCAGCAGCGACAGCAGCGGTCGGTCGTTCGGCGAGACGCGGCCCTCGCGGCTGCTCGTCGGCTCGTGGAGCAGGGTCATCTTCGAGTCCTCTCGTCGGCGTGCGACGCGGATCCGCGCGCACGGCCACGATGGCAGCGACCCGGTTCACCCGGCCTGCCGGAGGATGTCCGTACGGTGAACCTCTGCTGAACGCCCGGTCGAGCGCGGCAGGGTGTCGCCGGGCCTCGGCCCGGCGGTGGGGTCGGCTCAGCGGCCGCCCGCGGCATCCGCTCCGGCATGGTCCCGCCAGGAGTGCCGGGGGTTGAAGCCGAGCAGGCGCCGAGCCTTGTCGATGGAGAGCAGCGTGTCGTTGACGCCGAGGTCGCCGCGCACCTCGACGTCGGGGAACACCTCGGCGACGAGTTCGGCGTTCGGCCGCGACATCACGGTGTCGGCGGCCGCGATGACGAACCGGTCGAAGCCCGGGCGGTTCGCGACGAGGGCACGGCTGACGGCCTGGGCGCCGTCGCGCGCGTCGATGTAGCCCCAGAGGTTCCACTTGCGCAGGGTCGCATCGGCGTCGAACGCCGGGAAGGCGGCGTAGTCGTCGGGGTCCATCACGTTCGAGAAGCGCAGCGCGGTGATGGAGAGCTCGGGGTTCCAGCGCACGAGCTCGATCGCCATCGTCTCTTCGAGGTGCTTCACGAGGGAGTACGTCGACTCCGGACGCGCCGGGTACTCCTCGTCGACGGGGATGTACGGCGGCGGCACGTCGAACGGCAGTCCGAGCACGGTCTCGCTCGAGGCGGTCACGATGCGCATGATTCCGAGCCGTTTCGCGGCCTGCAGCACGTTGAACGTCGCCAGCATGTTGTTGCGGAACGTCGCGGCGTCGCTCGCCAGGCCGGGTGCGGGGATGGCGGCGAGGTGCACGATCGCGTCGGCGCCCGCGTGCACGTCGTCGACGCCGGCGATCGCGTCGACGACCTGCCCGTAGTCGGTCAGGTCGACGCGCACGAGCGTGCCGCGCTCGCCCCGCTGGTCGAGGTTCACGACGTCGTGCCCCTCACCGCGAAGGGTCGAGACGACCGTTCGACCGAGCTTTCCGGAACCGCCGGTGACGATGATGCGCATCTGCCCAGTCTCGCAGCCGGGCCGCGCGACCGCACCTCGCCCGCCCGTTCGGGGCGATGCATTCCCAGACCGGAATACGTCGGCCGTCAACTCCCAGCCCGTTCACATGCGCAGACCATAGCGTTCCACGCATCTGCAACGGGTGCTCGCCCGTGACCCGCGGCTGGGAAGTCGACGACCAGCTGGGACCCTCACCATCTCTCACACCGACACCCTCGGTGCGATCCGGGCCACCAAGCCCCGCCGCGCCGACGCCATCGACCCGACCCGCAACTTCACCGCCCTCTCCCGTGTCGTGCGCGAGTCCGGGCTCCTGACCCGAACCCGATGGTTCTACGCCGCCCTCGTTACCGCGCTGGCGCTCGCGCTCGGCGGGGTCGTCACGGGCTTCATCCTGCTCGGCGACTCGTGGTTCCAGCTGCTCATGGCCGGCGCGCTCGGGCTGATCCTCACGCAGTTCGCCTTCCTCGCGCACGAGGCGTCGCACCGTCAGGTGCTCGAGTCGGGGCCGGCGAACGACCGCGTGGGCCGCATCCTCGCGGCCGGCGTCGTGGGCATCAGCTACTCGTGGTGGATGTCGAAGCACACGCGGCATCACGCCAACCCGAACAAGCTCGGCAAGGACCCCGACATCGAGTGGGACACCATCTCGTTCACCGAGGCCGACGCCGCGAAGCAGAAGGGGCTGCTTGCCGCGATCACGCGCAAGCAGGGCTGGCTGTTCTTCCCGCTGCTCACGCTCGAGGGCCTCAACCTGCACTGGCGCTCGATCTCGACGCTGTTCGAGCGCCGCCCCGTCAAGGGCCGCTGGATCGAGCTGAGTCTCATCGCCGTGCACTTCGCGGTCTACTTCGGCGCGCTCTTCTGGGTGCTCCCCCTCGGCATGGCCTTCGCGTTCATCGGCGTGCAGATGGCCGTGTTCGGCGTCTACATGGGCGCCTCGTTCGCGCCGAACCACAAGGGCATGGCCATCATCCCCGCCGATGCGAAGCTCGACTTCTTCTCGAAGCAGGTCCTCACCTCCCGCAACATCTCGGGCGGTCTGTGGGCCAGCGCGCTCTTCGGCGGGCTCAACTACCAGGTCGAGCACCACCTGTTCCCGAACATGCCGCGCCCGCATCTCGCCAAGGCCCGTGAGATCGTGCGCGAGCACTGCGCGACGCTCGGCGTGCCGTACACCGAGACGACGCTCGTGCAGTCGTACGGCATCGTCATCCGGTACCTGAACCGCGTCGGCCTCGCCGCTCGCGATCCGTTCGACTGCCCGATGGTCGACCGGTTCCGCCGGGCCTGACGTCCGGCGAACGGGCGGCCGCGTCCAACCGACCGACCGGGATTGGGCGACTTCCGAGCTTCGCTGCCTAGGCTCGCCCTGACACCAGTGCCGACCCCGACCGAGGAGTCCCCATGCAGTGCCCCAATGACGGAGCCGTGCTCGTGATGAGCGAGCGCAGCGGCATCGAGATCGACTACTGCCCGACCTGCCGCGGCGTGTGGCTCGACCGCGGAGAGCTCGACAAGATCATCGAGCGCGCGGCGAGCGAGTTCGGGCGGCCCGCCGCCCAGGCGCTGGCCGCACCCGCCGCCCCGACCACGCCGCCTGTTGCTCAGCCGCCCGCTGCTCAGCCGCCCGCCGCCCAGCCGCAGCCGGGCTACCAGTACGGCCAGCAGTCCTACGACACCCGCCGCGACGGTCGGGGGTACGACGACCGCGGATACGACAATCGCGGATACGACAATCGCGGCTACGGCGACCAGGGCTATCGCAAGAAGAAGAAGGACAACTGGCTCTCCGACCTCTTCGACTGAGCGACGGTCGGCTTCAGTCGATCAGATGAACGGATGCCGCGGCGCGGCGCACCTCGAGGTGCATCGCGTCGCGGCATCCGTGTTTCGGAGGGGGCTGCGGTCGGAGCGTCAGTCACGTCAGGCCTTCGCACGCTGCTCAGGCCGCGACTCGCGCGTTCGGCCTGATCAGCGCGCGAACGCCTGAGCCGCATGCGTCGGCCCGAGCAGGGCGGGTCGGCCCAGTGCGGCTCGGGCCCGGAGCCGCGCGAACGCCTGAGCCGCATGCGTCAGCCTGAGCAGTGCGGGTCGGAGCAGTGCAGCTCGGGCCTGGAACCGCGCAGGCGGTCTGAGTCGCGTGCGTCGGCCCGATGCGCGTGCGTGCGCCGGGGTCAGGCGAGCGCGGCGAGCACGCGGGCCGCGACCGAGGCACTCGACTGCGGGTTCTGCCCGGTGATGAGGTTGCCGTCGACGACCACGTGGTCGCTCCACGGTGCAGCCGAGTCGATGACGGCCCCGCGTTCGCGCAGGCGCGACTCGACCCACCACGGGGTGTTCGCCCCGGTGCCGCCGGTGCGCTCCTCCTCGTCGGTGAAGACCGTGAGGCGGCGGCCAGCGAACGCGAACGATCCGTCGGGCAGGCTCGCCGAGAGCAGGGCGGCCGGACCGTGGCAGAACGGGGCGATGACCGTGCCCGCGGTGTTGGCGTCGACCAGCACGCGCCCGACGACGGGGTCGAACGCGAGGTCGCTCATGGGGCCGTGGCCTCCGGGCAGCACGACGGCGGCGTAGTCGGCCGCGTCGACGTCGGCGATCGCGGCGGGCGACGCGAGTTCGGCCGCGATCCCGTCGAGGTACTCGGCGAATGCTCGGGCGCGCTCCTCGCCCCCGGTCTGCGACGGGTCGAGGCTCCCGGGGTCGACCGGCGCGGGCTGTCCGCCGGGCGTCGCGATCGTGACCGCGTGGCCCGCGCCGACGAGGTCGCGGTGCGCGGTCACGAGCTCTTCGGCCCAGAACCCGGTGGGGTGCTCGGTGCCGTCGTGCATGGTGAGGCTCGAGGCGGCGGTGACGATCATCAGGATGTCGCTCATGTGTCTTCCGTTTCGTGGTGGTTCGTGGTGTTCGCGGGCTCGGACTCGGGCGCGGACTCGTGCGGGGCCGCGCCGGGCGTGCTCAGGCCGCGTGGAACTCGGCCGGGTGGGGGCCCGTGCGCCCGTCGCGGGCGTCGAGCGCGTCGATCGCGGCGAGCTCGTCGGCGCTCAGCTCGAAGCCGAACACGTCGAAGTTCTCGGCGATGCGTGCGGGCGTGACCGACTTCGGGATGACGATGCGGCCCTGCTGCAGGTGCCAGCGCAGCACGACCTGGGCGGGAGTGCGGCTGTGGCGGGCGGCGATCTCGACGACGGATGCCTCGCCGAGCACGGCGCCCTGTGCGAGCGGGCTCCACGCCTCGGTCGCGATGCCGTGGCGCGTGTCGGCGACGAGCGCGTCGCGGTTCGCGAACGCCGGATGCAGCTCGACCTGGTTCACGGCGGGTACGACGTCGCTCGCGGCGATGAGGCGCTCGAGGTGCTCGGGCTCGAAGTTCGAGACGCCGATGGCGCGGGTGCGGCCGTCGGCGAGCAGGCGCTCGAGCGCGCGCCACGTGTCGAGGTACCGACCGCGATCGGGGGTCGGCCAGTGGATGAGGTAGAGGTCGAGCTGCTCGAGACCGAGCTTCGCGGCGCTCGCGTCGAACGCGCGCAGCGTCTCGTCGTACCCCTGGTCGGAGTTCCAGACCTTGGTCGTGATGAAGAGCTCGTCGCGGGGGAGGCCCGACTCGGCGAGGGCGCGGCCGACGCCGGCCTCGTTGCCGTATACGGCGGCGGTGTCGATGCTGCGGTAGCCGACCTCGAGCGCGGTGCGCACGGCCGCCGCGGTCTCGTCGTCGGGCACCTGGAAGACGCCGAAGCCGAGCTGCGGCATCCGCACGCCGTTGTTCAGGGTGATGGTGGGCACGGTGGTCGTGGGAGCGGTGGTCATCAGGGTCCTTTCGGGATGAGGTCGAGCTGGGGGTGGTTCAGGCGGCGGATGCCGCGACGGAGCCGGTGGCGGTCGTGACGCGCGCTGCGGCATCCGCTCGCTCGACGTGCGGTGCACCGGCGCGAGCCGTGGCCCACGCGACGACCATGACGACGAGCGCGGCGGCCGTGATGATCGCGCCCACCCAGATGGGCGAGGTGTAGCCGAACCCGGCCGAGATCGCGAGGCCGCCCGCGAACGCGCCGAGCGCGTTGCCGACGTTGAAGGCGGCGATGTTCGCGCCGGAGGCGAGCGTCGGAGCCTGGTCGGCGTAGCGCATGACCCGGCTCTGCAGGGCCGGAACGGTGCCGAAGCCGAATCCGCCCATGAGCACGAGCAGCACGATGACGGCGACGGGGGAGGCCGCGAGCCAGCCGAGCAGGGCGAGCACGACGACGAGCGTGCCGATGAAGCCGAGCAGGGTGCCGTCGATCGAGCGGTCGGCGAGCCTGCCGCCGATCCAGTTGCCGACGACGAGTCCGGCGCCGAAGAGCACGAGCAGCCATGGCACGTCGGTCGCGGCGAACCCGCTGACCTCGGTGAGCGTGTAGGCGATGTAGGTGAACGCGCCGAACATGCCGCCGAAGCCGAGCACGGTCACGGTCAGCGAGAGCCAGACCTGCCCGGAGCGGAACGCGCCGAGCTCGCGGCGGAGGCTCGGCGCGGGCTCCTCGGCACCTGCGGCGCGGGTGCCCGGCACGAGCACGGCGATGCCGACGAGGGCGACGACGCCGATCGCCGAGATGACCCAGAACGTCGAGCGCCAGCCGTACTGCTGCCCGAGGAAGGTGCCGAACGGCACGCCGAGCACGTTCGCGGCGGTGAGGCCGGTGAACATGATCGCGATGGCGCCGGCGCGCTTGGCGGGGGCGACGAGGTCGGCGGCGAGCACCGCGCCGATGCCGAAGAAGGCGCCGTGGCAGAGTGCGGCGACGATGCGCCCGGCGAGCATGGCCTCGTACGTCGGTGCGAGCGCGGAGATCGCGTTGCCCGCGATGAAGAGTCCGAGCAGGCCCATGAGCACGGGCTTGCGGGGGAGTCGGGTGACGGCGGCGGTCAGGCCGATCGCTCCGACGGCGACGGCGAGCGCGTAGCCCGAGATGAACCAGCCGGCGGCGGCCTCGGTGACGCCGTAGTCGGCGGCGAGGTCGGGCAGCAGGCCCATGATGACGAATTCGGTGAGGCCGATGCCGAACGCCCCGATCGCGAGGGCGAGCAGTCCGAGTGGCATGCGAGGTTCTCCTGTACACTGGGAAAGTAATTGCAAGCGCCGACTATTGCGAACGCAGAGTCAATAGTTGCACACGCAATTACCTAGCGCAAGCAACTACTTTTCCGGCGCGCGCCGTCTGGGTCGATTCGGCCCGTCGGTGCAAGCCGGAGACGAGGCCGAGACCGCGAGATCAGGAGACGACATGGGCATCGCCGACGACGCCGTCGAGGTGCGCGCGCACGGCTGGCGCACGCTCGCCGCGCTGCACGGCCTCATCGAGAGCGAGCTCGAGCGCGCGCTCTCGGCATCCGTCGACCTCTCGGTCGTCGAGTACACCGTGCTCGACGCGCTGAGTCGCCAAGACGGCTGGCACATGCGCATGCAGCAGCTCGCGCGTGCGACCGCGCTCAGCCCGAGTGCGACCACGCGACTCGTGAACCGGCTCGAGGACCGGGCGCTGCTGACGCGCGTGCTCTGCGCCGACGATCGCCGTGGCATCTATACCGAGCTCACGCACGCCGGCCGCGCGCTCTACGACCTGGCGCGGCCGATCCACGACGAGACGCTCGAGCGCGTGCTCGCCGACGCGCAGGCGCAGCCCGAGCTCGCGCCAGTGGTCGAAGCGCTGCACGCGGTGGCGCTCCCGGTCGCCGCGGGCTGACGCCTGCGGCCGCGCGGCTGCGGCACGCGGCATCCGCTCGCCCGTCGTGCTCGCTCGCCCGGCATCCGCTCGCCCGTTGTTCAGGCATTCGCACGCGCATCAGGACGTTGTCGGCGAATCCTGCCTGACGCGCGCGCGAACGCCTGACCGGCCGGCGGGCACGGGCCGACCGGCGGGCACGGCCCGCGGCGGCGACGAACCTACGCGGCGGCGCCCGAGATGTTGACGAGCCAGCTCGCGCCGAAGCGGTCGACGAGCATGCCGAACGCGTCGCCCCACGGTGCGACCTCGAGCGCCTGCACCACCGTGGCGCCCTCGGAGAGGCCGTCCCAGTACCCGCGGATCGTCGCTTCGTCGTCGCCCGAGATCGACACCGAGACGCCCGCGATGCCGTGGTAGTCCATGTGCGAGGGCACGTCGGCGGCCATGATCGTCAGGCCGGGGCCGTCGATCTGGCCGTGCATGACGAGGTCGGCCTCGGCCGGATCCTGCGAGGCCTGGTAGTCGGCGAACGTGCTGATGTTCAGCGTGCCGCCGAAGATCGACTGGTAGAACTCGAGCGCCTCTCGGGCGGTGCCGCGGAAGTTCAGGTAGGGGTTCAGCGTGACGGGCATGGCGTTCTCCTGATCGTCGTCGGTCGTGGCGCGTGCACCGTCGATTCTGCTCCCGATCGCGCAGCGACGCGAGGAATTCTCGGCAATCGCGGGTGAACGCTTGACGCTTGTCTCGCGACGTCGTAACGTAATCAATCAAGAAGTTGATCAATGAATTGGTTGGGTAAGCGGGATGATCTTCGATCCGAGTGCCGATGAGCGGCTCGACCGCGCATTCATGGCGCTGGCCGACCCGGTCCGTCGCGGCATCATCGCGCGGCTCAGCCGCGGCTCGGCCACGGTCAACGAACTCGCCGAACCCTTCCAGATCACCAAGCAGGCCGTCTCCAAGCACATCCAGGTGCTCGAGGCGGCGGGGCTCGTCACGCGAACCCGCGACGCGCAACGCCGCCCCGTGCACCTGGCCCCGGCCCAGCTCGAGGCCCTCACCGCGTGGATCGACCGATACCGGCTGATCCACGAGCAGCAGTTCCGTTCGCTCGATGCGCTGCTCGCCACCGAACGCGGCAACGATGCCGCACCGACCGAGCCCGGCCCCGACGCCGGCTCACCACGCAAGGCACAGGAATCATGACCACCAACCCCGTCACCATCACCGCCCCCGAAGGGCTTCCGTTCATCGACGTCGTCCGCGAGTTCGACGCGCCGGTCTCCGCCCTGTTCGAGGCGCACCGCGACCCCGAACTCGTGAAGCGCTGGCTCGGCCCGAACGGGTACGACATGCAGGTCGAACGCTGGGACTTCGTGCCCCAGGGCGGCTACCGCTACCTGCACGTCGACCCCTCGGGCGAGGCCTACGCGTTCAACGGCACCTTCCACACGGTGCGCGAGAACGAGTTCGCCATCCAGACCTTCGAGTACGAGGGCTTCGCCGACGTCGTCGCCATCGAGTCGATGACCTTCGAAGACCTCGGCGACGGGCGCACGCGCCTGCGCATCCACTCGACCTACCCCAGCGTCGAGGCCCGCGACGGCATGATCGCCTCGAACATGGAGCAGGGGCTCACCGAGGGCTACCAGCGCCTCGACGGGCTGCTCGCAGCCTGAACGCGACGGATGCCGCGGCGCCCGCCCGTGGCATCCGTCACCCACCGCGACTCCGCCGAGTCGCGTACAGAAGCAAGGAGCGCATCATGGACTGGACCCTCGAAGTCGTCATCGTGCCCGTCGCCGACCTCGCGCGATCGATCGCCTTCTACCGCGACCAGGTCGGGTTCGACCTCGACCACGAGACCACCAACGAGCACATGCACGTCGCGCAGCTGACCCCGCGCGGCTCGGGATGCTCGATCGTCATCGGCAACCTGCCGTCGCAGAACGAGATGGCGCCGGGCTCGCTGCACGGCATCCAACTCGTCGTCGCCGATGCCGAGGCTGCACGAGCCGAGCTGCTCGAACGCGGCGTCGACGCCGGCGAGATCATGGTGTTCAGCGAGCAGGACGGCGGAACCTTCTTCGGGTTCGCCGACCCCGACGGTAACACCTGGGCCGTGCAGCAGATCAAGGCCAGGGCCGATCGCCCGCTCATCCCGGTCGAGGCGCGCGGCCGGTTCGGCGCCGACCAGACCGTCTGAACGGCGCGCCGCCCACGTCGAACGAGCGGATGCCGCGGCGCGAGCCCTCCGCATGAGGGCCGCCCGCGGCATCCGCTCGTTGCCGTCGGCGCGTCACTGTCGGCCCTCGGCCCCGCCGCGGCCCGCTGGCCCGTCGTCGTCGCCGGAAGCCCCGCTCGTGCGCGGCCGGATCGCGTGCGACGATCGGATGGTGACCGAATCGCCCGAGATCCTGCGCTACGCCGCCTTCACCGACCGCCCCGACGGCGGCAACCCCGCGGGCGTCGTGCTCGACGCATCCGGGCTCGGCGACGAGGCCATGCAGCGCATCGCGGCCGAGGTCGACTTCGCCGAGACGGCGTTCGTGACCGGCCGCGACAGCGACGCCTACACGCTGCGCTTCTTCTCGCCGATCGCCGAGGTGCCGTTCTGCGGTCACGCGACCGTCGCGACGGCCGTGGCGATCGCCGAGCGCTCCGCACCCGGTGCCCTAATGTTCCGCACGCCCGTCGGTCCGATCGAGATCGTCACGACTCGTGGGGCCGAGGGTGCGGGCATCGTCGCGGCCTTCACGAGCGTCGGCACCGACCTCGCGGAGCTCGACCCGACGGTGCTCGAGCGCGTGCTCGGGCTGCTCGGCCTCGACGCCGCGGCGCTCTCGACCGAGCTTCCGCCGCGGCTCGCGTTCGCGGGGAACTGGCACCCGGTGCTCGTGCTCGGCGACGCCGAGGCGTTCGACGGTTTCGCGTTCGACCCCGCCGCCGTGCGCGCGCTCATGGACGAGCAGGGGTGGCCCGCGACGATCACGGTGCTGCACCCGATCGACCATGCGGATGCCGCGGCGCCGCGCCGGTTCGAGGCGCGCAACCTGTTCCCCGTCGGCCGCATCACCGAAGATCCCGCGACGGGATCGGCGGCCGCCGCCGTCGGCGGGTACCTCCGTGCGCTCGGCGCGATCTCGGCGCCCGCGCGCGTGGTCGTCGAGCAGGGGCGGCACGTCGGCCGCCCGGGCGAGCTCACGGTCGACATCCCGGTCTCGGGCGGCATCACGGTGAGCGGCGGCGCGACCCCCATCCCGACCGGCGACCGCCCCGTCGGCTGACACGAACGCGCGATCAGCGCCACATCCGTTCGGGGGCATTGCGCGCGGCGGCCTTGGCGACGATCATGAACCGGGGGGATGACTGCATGGGACGACAAGCGCGAGCGACCTGGATCGGCGACGACGGGCTGGCCGCCGTCACGCTCCACCTCGAATCGGCTGGACTCCAGGTGTCGGGCGAACGTCGGGCGAGGCTCCCGCGGGCGGCGATGACGCAGGTGCAGGCGACCGACGGGGTGGTCTCGTTCGTCGCACAGGGCGACACCTATCGGTTCAGGCTGGGGGCCGCAGCCTCCGCGTGGGCCGCCGCGCTGACGACGCCCCCGCCGACGCTCGCCGAGAAGCTCGGCGTCGCGGCGGGCCGCACGATCGCGGTGCACGGCGAGTTACCCGTGGCCGAACTCGAGGCTGCGCTCGCCGAGGCGACGCGCGTGCCGCCGTTCGAGGCCGAGCTCGTGGTCGTGGTCGTGCGCGACGAGCACGAGCTCGCGTCGCTGCCCGTGTGGTTCCGCGAGTGCGGCGTCGCCGCACCGGTCTGGGTCGTGCACGGCAAGGGCCGGCTCACCACGGCCCCCGGCGACAACGCCGTGCGGAGCGCCCTCCGCGAGAGCGGCTGGCGCGACACCAAGGTCAGCGCCATCGCCGACGCGTGGTCGGCCACGAGGTTCCACCCGGCGAAGGCGTCCTGAGCCCCTCCGCGTGAGCCGCCGTCCGGCACCGCGATGACGTGGTGACGCCGGCCGGGTTGACGCCGACGGGTGCGACGCCGCGCTGCGCCGAGAGCGCGGGGCGGATGCCGCGCGCGGGCGTAGGCTCGGAACGCGGCCCGGTCACAGTCCGCCGGAGTTCGGCCGCGGCATCCGTCATCGCACCCGCGCTCGTGCGCACCCCGCGTCATCGCAACCCTGGAGGAACCCATGCAGCGTCGAACCCTCGGACGCACCGGCCGCTCGGTCTCGGTGATCGGCCTCGGCACCTGGCAGCTCGGCGCCGACTGGGGCGACGTCGACGAGGCCGACGCGCTCGCCGTGCTCGACGCCGCACACGGGGCGGGGGTCACGTTCTTCGACACGGCCGACGTGTACGGCGACGGCCGCAGCGAGTCGCTCATCGGCGCGTGGCTGAGCGCGAACCCCGACTCGGGCGTGACCGTCGCGACGAAGATGGGGCGCCGCCTGCCGCAGGAGCACGCGAACTACTCGCCCGAGCACTTCCGCGCGTGGATCGACCGCTCGCGCGCGAACCTCGGGGTCGACACGCTCGACCTCGTGCAGCTGCACTGCCCGCCGACCTCGGTCTACGGCGACGACGCGGTGTTCGACGCGCTCGACGCGCTCGTGGCCGACGGCTCGATCGCCGCATACGGCGTGAGCGTCGAGAAGGTCGACGAGGCCCTCACCGCGATCGCGCGCCCGAACGTGGCGAGCGTGCAGATCATCCTGAACGCGTTCCGGCTGAAGCCGCTCGACGAGGTGCTGCCGGCGGCCGTCGAGGCGGGCGTCGGCATCATCGCCCGCGTGCCCCTCGCGAGCGGCCTGCTCTCGGGCCGCTACACGAACGACACGGTCTTCGCCGCGAACGACCACCGCAACTTCAACCGCCACGGTGAGTCGTTCGACGTGGGCGAGACGTTCTCGGGCGTCGACTACGAGACGGGCGTCGCCGCGGCCGCCGAGTTCACCGAGCTCGCGAAGACGGCGGCCCCCGACGCCACGGCGGCGCAGGTCGCGCTCGCGTGGATCGCGGCGCAGCCGGGCGTCAGCTCGGTGATCCCCGGCGCGCGCAACGTCGACCAGGCGCGTGCGAACGCGGCCGCAGGCTCGCTGGAGCTGCCGGCGTCGTTCGATGCGGCGGTGCACGAGCTCTACGACCGCAGCATCCGCGAACAGGTGCACGCGCGCTGGTGAGCTGCTCCGCGTGATCGGCATCTTCACCGGCTTCGCGGTCATCGCCCTCGCGGTCTTCGTCGGATGGCTCGCTGGGCGGCTCGGCGTGCTCGGACCGAGCGCGCGCCCCGTGCTCGCCCAGCTGAACTTCAACGTGCTCGCGCCGTTCCTGCTCTTCTCGGTGCTCGCGACGGCCGACGTGAAGTCGCTCTTCTCGGTGCTGCTGCCGGTCTCGGCGATCGTCGCGGTCGCGATCATGGCGGTGTTCGCGACGGTGTCGCTCCTCGTGTGGCGGCGCGGGGCGGCGCGCACGGTCATCGGCTCGCTCGCCTCCGGCTACGTGAACGGCAACAACTTCGGCATCCCGATCGCGGTCTACATGCTGGGGGATGCCGCGTACTCGGCGCCGATCGTGCTGCTGCAGCTGCTCGTGTTCGTGCCGATCGCGCTGTCGGTGCTCGGGGCGAGCGTCGAGGGCCGCACCTCGGCCGGCATGATCCTCCGCACGACGTTCGGCAACCCGATCATCATCGGCTCCCTGCTCGGCGTGCTCGTCGCGGTCACGGGCATCGAGCTGCCGCCCGTCGTGCTCGATCCGATCGAGTTGATCGGGCATGCCGCCGTGCCGCTCATGCTCATCGCCTACGGGCTCTCGCTGCACGGCCAGCGCCTGCTCGAACCCGGCACCGGCCGACGCGACGTGCTGCTCGCGTCGGCGCTGAAGCTCGTGGCGATGCCGCTCGCGGCCTGGGCGCTCGGCCGCTTCGTGTTCGGGCTCGACGGCATCGACCTCTACGCCGTGACCGTGCTCGCGGCCCTGCCCACGGCGCAGAACGTGTTCGTGTTCGCGCAGCGCTACGACACTGCCGAGATCGTCGCGCGCGACACGGTGTTCATCACGACGATCGGGTCGGTTCCGGTGCTGCTGACGGTGGCGCTGCTGCTCGGCTGACGGTGCGCTCAGCCGGCGGGCGCGGGCTCCGGTGCCGTGACGACCCGCCGGCGCGCCTGCGACGCGACCGAGAAGCTGACGACCGCGACGACGGCGATCACGAGCATCGCGTCGCGCGCGCCGACCTGGCTCGCGAGGAGCCCGAGCAGCGGGGGAGCCGCGAGCGACGAGACGGTCGAGAACGAGGTCACGACGGCGACGCGCGGGCCGGCGTGCGCCGGATCGTCGGAGGCCGCCGAGATGGCGATCGGGTTGCCGAGCGCTGCGCCGCAGCCCCACAGCAGCACGCCGATCCACGCCGTCGCGAGGCTCGGCGAGAAGACGAAGAGGAGCACCCCGGTGAACGTCGCGACGCCCGAGACGCGCAGCACGGCGACGCGGCCGAAGCGGTCGATGAGCGGCGTGCCGAGGAAGCGGAACACGGTCATCGCGGAGACGAACGTGCCGTAGGCGAGCGCGCCGGCCGCCTCCGGCGTGCCGAACCCGTCGACGACCGCGAGCGAGAGCCACGTCGTCGCCGTGCCCTCGGCGAGCGAGGCGGCGAGCAGCACGACGCCGAGCAGCAGCGTGCGGGGCTCGAGCCAGGCTCCGAGGGCCTGCTTCATCGCCCCGCGGTTGCGGTGCTTCGTCGCCGACGCCGAGACCGAACCCGTCCCGGTCGTCACGGGCACGTGCAGGGTGAGCGCCGTGGCCTGGCGGAACAGCGCGAGGCGCGTGATCGTCACCGCGGTCAGCACCACCAGGATCTGCACCGTGATCGACACGTGCAGGGCGGCGAAGCCGGCGCCGACGAGGGCGCCGAGCGCCGCGCCGATCGAGAAGCACGCGTGGAAGTGCGGCAGGATCGCCCTGGCGATGCGCCGTTCGACCTCGGCCGCGTTCATGTTGATCGGCACGTTCACGAGGGCCCCGCAGAAGCCGTTGACGAATGCGCCGGCGATGAAGAACCGCACGTCGCCGGTCGCGGTGGCGAAGGCGATGGAGCCGAAGCCGATCACGTTGCCGACCGTGCCGGCGAGCAGCGCCGCGCGGCTGCCGAACCGGGCGACGATCACCCCGATGGTGAGCGCCCCGGTGAGCGAGCCGAGCCCGCCGACCACCAGGAGCCCGCCGAGCTGGGCCGCGTTCACGCCGAGCGCCTCCCGGATCGAGGGCATGCGGCTGAGCCACGACGACATGACGAGCCCGAACAGCGCGAATTGCACCAGCAGCGACCAGCGGGCGGCCCGCACTTCGTTCGACATGGTAAAGAATCCTGCCAGTAATCCGGATGCTTCGCGGGCAAGATGGTGGGATGACCCCCTCCGCGCCGCTCATCGTCGTCATGGGCGTTTCCGCCGTCGGCAAGTCCACGATCGGCTCGGGCGTCGCCGAGCGCCTCGGCGTGCCGTTCCGCGACGCCGACGACCTGCACCCCGCGGCGAACGTCGAGAAGATGCGCACCGGAACCCCGCTCGACGACGACGACCGGTGGCCCTGGCTCGACATCGTCGGCGCCGAGATGCAGCACGCCGCGGCATCCGGACTCGTGATGGCGTGCTCGGCGCTGCGCCGCGCCTACCGCGACCGGCTGCGCGCGCAGGCGCCCACGATCGCGTTCGTGCACCTGCACGCCGACGACGCCGTGCTCGCCGCCCGCGCCGCCGGCCGCACCGGGCACTTCATGCCGCCCAGCCTGCTCGCCTCCCAGCTCGCGACGCTCGAGCCGCTCGGCGATGACGAGCTCGGGCTCCTGGTCGACGTCGACGCCACCATCGACGAGATCGTCGATCGCGCGGTCACCGAGCTCGAGGGTCTCGGCATCACGCCGTGACGGCGGGCTCCGGCGCGGCAGGAGCGACTTCTTCGGCCGGAGATGCAGCGGCAGCTGCCGTTGCCGCGGTCGCGGCTGCTGCCGCAACCATCGCGGCCGCATCGCGCTGCAGCTCGGGCCAGCCGTGGAACGATCGCGCCCACAGCCTCGCCCACCACCCCTGAGGGTCGAGCTGCTTCTGCCGGTCCTGCAGCGCCCGCTTGTAGGCGTCGCTCGCTCGGGCCGCACTGAGCGACATGGGCTGTTCGGCCGGGTCGGTGACGATGCTGTTCACCTTGTCACTCGTGCGGGGCGGCACGATCACGGGTGCCGGGGCGAAGCGCGCCTCGAGCCAGGCGAACGCCGTGAAGATCACGAAGACGGCCCCGATGCCGAGCTTCCACCAGAGGTCGTCGGGGAGGAGCGGATCGATCGTGAACCACACCACGACCGAGGCGCTGGCGACGTAGAGCAGCCGGGGGATGCTCGTGAGCGCGAGCCACCAGCCCACCGGAAGCGGGCAGCGATCCCAGATCAGCGTGCGCTCGATGTACCCGGTGACGACCTGGTTGAGCCAGATGAGCAGCGCCGCCACGAGCACGGAGGCGAAGAACCATCCCCATCCGGTGAGCATCCCGCCCTCGTGCAGGAACCCGACACCGGTCGTGTCGGGCGCGGCCGCATCGCCGTTGAAGAGGTCGCCGATCCAGGCGAACCAGCCGGCGACCGTCGTCACGACCGAGGCGAAGAACTCCGAGGCGGCCGGCAGGCCGGGCAGCAGGGCGGCGATGATCACCGCGGCGATCATGTTCGTACCGAGCGACTTCTTGTTGATGACGTTGAGTCGGTTCTCGATGTACGCCAGTTCCCTCGGCGGCCCCGCGAGGTCGGGGCCGAGCAGGTTGCGCACCGTGGGTTCGACGACCTGCAACGTGTTCGTGAAGTAGTACGTGTGGTCGAAGATCGGCTGGCTCACATTGTGCACGGCGTGTTCCTCGGGGCCGCACGCCTTGTCCTGGGGCCGGGGGAAGTACGCGGCCCGCCAGCGCTGACGCGCGTCGCCGGGGGTGTCGCCGATCGGCCCGGCCGAGAACGGATCCCAGATCGCCCAGTGGTTCGCCCACTCGACCGGGCGGTCGCCCGTGCGGCGCCCGACCCAGTTCTTCACGGGCGTGTACGAATCGAGCCGACCGTGCCACTTCTCCCGCCCCAGCAGGTTGACCGCCGCGCCGACGGTCGTGAGCTGGCGCACGTTGTAGGAGGTCGGATCCATCTCCTCGAACAGCGTGTACGTCGAGACGGCCGCACCCTGCGAATGCGCGAACACGTGCACGTCGCCGTCGCCGACGAGCGCCTTCGCCCTGATGATCGCATTGCGCACGACGAGTCGCATCGCACTCGCCCTGACCGGGGTCTCCTTCCAGGCGGTGACGTCTCCGATCGAGTTCGCGACGCCCTGGATGATGTCGCCGGCCGCCTTCTTGATGGCCGGGATCAGCAGCAGCGGCACGACCAGCGGCAGGATCGGCGTGAGCACGACGGCCAGCAGGACGGTTCCCGCCGCGACGGGTACGTACACCGCGAACCCCAGGATGAGGCGGATCGCATCGAAGACCGCCGTGAGCGCATGCGACTTCAGGGCGAGGCGCGTGCTCGGCATGTGCGGGTGCTCGAGCAGGGTGTACCACGGCAGCAGCACCATCGTCGCCCAGAACAGGCGGAGCATGCGGGTGACCGCCCGCCACATGAACGGCGCCGCCCACCGGAAGATCTGCGAGTTGCTGAGCGGGACGAACGACACCGCCCAGCGCGCCTCGACGATCGCGACGCGCTTCGTGACGGACTCGACGGGTCCGATCGGGGTGCCGTCGGCGGCGATCGGGCGCTGCTTCGGGTACTTCACCGTCGCGCCGACGATCGGCTCGTCGCCCGCGAGGTCGGACGATTCGAGTTCGACTCCGTAGCTGTCGTCGGCGCCGTAGACGCGGTCGCGCGTGATCCAGTCCATGCGGGCGAGCAGCGGCTCGGCCCATTCGAGCAGGATCTGGCTCTTGTACGCCTCGCCCATGCCGTGCACGACGACGAGCGCGACGTCGTACGCGGCGGGGGCCTCGGTCGGTTCGGCTGCGGGCTTCGCCTGGTCGGCCGCCGCGGTGTCGAGTGCGTCAACCTCGGCCGCGGTGGCGCCGGCGTCGGCGGCTCCGCCCGCGCGTGCGCCGTCGCCTGACGCCTCCTCCTCGACGGGTGCGGGGGGTTCGGGGAGCGGTACGAGACGCATGGCAGCCTCCGGGGCTCGCGGGCGCGATCGGTGCGGGTCGATCCGAAACTAGCGCTGCGCGTAGGGGGCGACAAGGGAGATCCGCGGATTTCCGGGCCTGCACTGACCTCCCGTTCGGGTGACGGATGCCGCAGGCGGCCGTTCAGGCGATCGACGACGGATGCCGCGGGCGGCCGTTCGCGCGTCGGTGGCACGGCGGTGGCGCGCGCCGCGGGCGGCCGACCGTCAGCCGCGGCGCGCGGCGCGGCGGCGCGCGAGGCCGCCGTGCGCCTTGAGCAGCTGCGGCACCACGAGGTACACCGCCAGCGGCACGACGACGATCGTGAGCACCAGGGCACGGAGCACCGGCGGCCACTGCTCGGCGACGGGAGCGATGAGCGAGAGCCCGACCGTGACGAGCGGGAAGATCGCGATCCAGGTGAGCAGGGCTCGCACGTGGATCGAGGGCGGCGCGACCGGCGCGGCCGCGGTCGTCGTGGTCGAGGTCGTCGGAGTCGCGGTGGCGGCGGTCGAGGTCGCGCCGGCCGAGGTCGCCCCGGCGGCGGTGGTGCCGGGAGTGAGGTTCTGCGTTGCAGTCATGTGAGGTCTCCTTCGCCAACCGAATGGTTGGTTCCAACTGAATGGTTGCTATTGAAGCACTCGGGAGGATGTTCTGCAACTATTCAGTTGGAATCGCTAGACTCGCACCATGGCGTGGGACACCGAACGCACGAAGCGGCTGCTGCTCGAGGCGGCGACAGCCGAGTTCAGCGAGCACGGACTCGCGGGCGCGCGCGTCGACCGCATCGCCGCGGCCGCGGGTGTGAACAAGGAGCGCATCTACCAGTACTTCGGCAAGAAGGACGACCTGTTCGCCGCAGTGCTCGCCGCGCAGCTGCGCGAGTCGATGGACGCGGTGACCATGTACGGCGAGGGGCCCGAGGCCGCGGGCGACTACGCCGGGCGGCTCTTCGACCACCACCTCGCCGACGGGGTCATCCCGCGCCTCGTCTTCTGGGAGGGCCTCGAACGCGCCGAGCTCGCGGCGGCCGACCAGGCGCGCGCCGACTACCACCGCACGAAGGTCGAGCGCTTCCGGCAGATGCTGCCGGGCATCGACCACGAGGGCGCCGGCGAGCTCCTGCTGACGCTCGTCTCGCTCGTGAACGCCTGGCCGGTGCTCTCGCACCTCGACGCGCTCATGGTCGGCGGCGGCACTGTGGGCGGCGACCCCCGCGGCGACCGCGCAGGCGCCGACTCCTCCGGCGGCGACCGCGCCGGTGCCGGTCGCGCCGAATCCCGCACGGCCGCCCGCCGGGCCGTGCTCGTGCGCACGATCGAGGTGCTGGCACGCGACGCGCAGTCGCGCACGACGACTGCCCGCGCGTGAGCGCGACGGACTCGGGAACCGCACAGTCGGATCTCAGGGTTGTCCCTGAGGCGCGGCATCCGAGGCCCTTCTAGGTTTGAACCGATCGCACGACGCGGACCGCAGGGGGAACTGTCACCGCGGTGCGATCGCGAGCCGGCCGGCTCCCCGCCCGAAACGCGGAGCAGGCCGGCTCCCCCTTTTCCGGGGCCGATCATGCGGCAGACTCGAGGGATGACCCAGTCCCTGCTCGAGCGTGCGCCGCGCCCCTACGACGCCGACGCCATGTACATCGCGTTCGTCGACTGGGCCGAGAGCCGCGGCCTCGAGCTCTACCCCGCGCAGGACGAAGCGGTCATCGAGATCGTCTCGGGCGCGAACCTGATCCTCTCGACGCCGACCGGCACCGGCAAGTCGCTCGTCGCGGTCGCCGCGCACGCGGCATCCGTCGCCGCCGGAGGCCGCACCTACTACACCGCGCCGATCAAGGCGCTCGTGAGCGAGAAGTTCTTCCAGCTCGCCGAGATCTTCGGCGCCGCGAACGTGGGCATGGTCACGGGTGACAGCTCGGTCAACCCCGACGCCCCGATCATCTGCTGCACGGCCGAGATCCTCGCGAACCTCGCGCTGCGCCACGGCGCCGACGCCGACGTCGACCAGGTCGTCATGGACGAGTTCCACTACTACGGCGACCCCGACCGGGGCTGGGCGTGGCAGGTGCCGCTGCTGCTGCTCCCGCGCGCGCAGTTCGTGCTCATGTCGGCGACGCTCGGCGACGTCACCGCCATCGCCGAAGACCTCACCAGGCGCACCGGCCGCCCGACGGCGCGCGTGACGGGCGTCGAGCGCCCGGTGCCGCTGCACTACTCGTACGCGAAGACCCCGGTGCAGGAGACCGTCGAGGACCTGCTCGGCACGCGTCAGGCGCCCGTCTACATCGTGCACTTCTCGCAGGCGGCGGCCATGGAGCGCGCGCAGGCGCTCTCGTCGATCCGCGTGGTCACGCGCGAGCAGCGCGACGAGATCGCCGAGGCCATCGGCGGTTTCCGCTTCACGACCGCGTTCGGCAAGACGCTCTCGCGCCTCGTGCGTGCGGGCATCGGCGTGCACCACGCCGGCATGCTGCCGCGTTACCGCCGCCTCGTCGAGACGCTGGCGCAGCGCGGCCTGCTGCGCGTGATCTGCGGCACCGACACCCTCGGCGTCGGCATCAACGTGCCCATCCGCTCGGTGCTCATCACCGCGCTGACGAAGTTCGACGGCCAGAAGATGCGGCAGCTCAGCGCACGGGAGTTCCACCAGATCGCCGGTCGCGCGGGGCGGGCGGGCTACGACACCGCCGGCACCGTCGTCGTGCTCGCACCCGAGCACGAGATCGAGAACGAGGTCGCCGTGCGCAAGGCGGGCGACGACGCCAAGAAGCTCAAGCGCATCGTGCGCAAGAAGGCGCCGGCCGGGCAGATCACGTGGGGCGAGGCATCCTTCGACCGGCTCGTCGCGGCCGAGCCCGAGCCGCTCGTGCCGCAGCTGAAGCTCACCGCGGCCATGCTCATCAACGTGATCGGTCGCGGCGGCGACGTCGTCGGAGACATCCGCTCGCTCGTCTTCGACAACCACGAGGCGCGCGCGCGTCGCTTCGAGCTCGCCCGCCGTGCGCTCGAGATCCTGCGCACTCTCGCCGACGCGGGCGTCGTCGAACTGACGGCGGATGCCGCGGCCGGCCCGCTCGGCGTCCGGGTCGCCCTCACGGTCGACCTGCAGCCCAACTTCGCGCTGAACCAGCCGCTGTCGCCGTTCGCGCTCGCCGCGATCGACCTGCTCGACCCCGAGGCCGCGCCCGGCACCGGCATCGGAACGGGCCACTACGCGCTCGACGTCGTGAGCATCATCGAGTCGACGCTCGACGACCCGAGGCCGATCCTGTCGCAGCAGCAGTTCAAGGCCCGCGGCGAGGCCGTCGCCGCGATGAAGCAGGACGGCATCGAGTACGACCAGCGCATGGAACTGCTCGAAGAGGTCACCTGGCCGAAGCCGCTCGACGAGCTGCTCGCGCAGGCCTTCGAGACCTTCGCGTCGAGCCAGCCCTGGGTGCGCGACTTCGAGCTCTCGCCGAAGTCGGTCGTGCGCGACATGTTCGAGCGGAGCATGTCGTTCGGGGAATACGTCTCGTTCTACCAGCTCGCCCGCAGCGAGGGGCTCGTGCTGCGCTACCTCTCCGACGCGTTCCGGGCCGTGCGCCAGACCGTGCCGAACGACGCGAAGACCGAGGAGCTGCTCGACCTCATCGAGTGGCTCGGCGAGCTCGTGCGGCAGGTCGACTCGAGCCTCGTCGACGAGTGGAACGAGCTCGTCGACCCGAACGCGCACCTGCCGGAGGACGAGGCGGCCGTGGTGCCGCCCGCCCCGCCGTCGGTCGTCGCGAACCGGCGCGCGTTCACGGTGCTCGTGCGCAACGAGCTGTTCCGGCGCGTGCAGTTCGCTGCGCTCGAGCGCGACGACGAGCTCGCCGAGCTCGACCCCGACGTCGGCTGGCCCGACGTGCTCGACCGGTACTTCGACGAGCACGACGAGATCGGCACCGGGGCGGCCGCCCGCTCGCCGCAGCTGGTCGTCATCGACGAGACGGATGCCGCGGCCGGGCTCTGGCGCGTCGAGCAGGTCATCGACGATCCCGCGGGCGACCACGACTGGCGCATCCGCGCCGAGGTCGATCTCGAGGCCTCGGCGGAGGAGGGCACGGCCGTCCTGCGCGTGACCGAGGTCGTGCGGCTCTAGGCCAGCGCGAGCATGGCCGCCGCGGTGAGCGCCAGCACGAGGCCCGCCCACTGCACGGGTGCGATGCGCTCGCGCAGCACGAGGGCCGCGAGCAGGATCGTGCCGGCCGGATACATCGCCCCGAGCACGGCCGCGATCGAGAGGTCCCCTGCCCGGATACCGAACAGCAGCAGCGCGTTCGCCGTCGCGTCGACCAGGCCGCAGGCCACGGCGAGGCGGATGCCGGTGGCGGTCGCTGAGCGATCGGCCCGCGGCATCCGCTCGCCTTCGAGCCCGTCGGCACCCGCTTCGACGCCTCCGCCGGAACGCCCGTCGGCAGACTCGCCTGCGGGGTTGGCGGCGAGCGACTGGATCACGCTGCCCGCGTCGACTCCGACGACGTCGCGGGCGCGCCGCGCACGCAGCGCAGCGAGAATCGCCACGACGGCGACCGCCATGAACATGAGCGCCGCGTTGACGCCGCGGTTCAGGATGAGGGGCACGATGCCCGACTCGTCGCTCGTCTGGTCGATCGCGATGTAGAAGCCGCCGATGGCCGCACCCGAGCCGACCGCCATGACGATGCCGCGAAGCGACGGTCGAACCGCCCCGCGCTCGGGCACGAACCCCACGAGCACGACGGCGACGAGCGCGAGGCCGAGCCCCCAGTACCCGGTCGGGTCGAATCGCTCGCCGGCGAAGACGAGCCCGTAGAGCACGGGCACGATCGCCGAGACCACGGCCGTCGTCGGCGAGAGGATGCTCATCGGCCCGATCGCGAGGCACGCGTAGAGCAGCGCGATGCCGATGCACCCGACCACGCCTGAGATCGCGCCCCACAGCACGTCGTGAACGCTCCACTCGCCGCCGAGCAGCGGCAGCGCGAGGAACAGCAGCACGACCCCCGCCAGCGCGGCGACGGCGGTCGCGAGCAACGCGCTGATGCGCTTCGCGGCGAGCCCGCCCAGGAAGTCGGCGGCGCCGAACACGAGCGCGCCCGTGAGCGAGAAGACGGCGGTGAGCATGAGGCTCCATCGTAGCGACGGACGAGTCGCCGATCGCGGGCGGATGCCCGGCCGAGGGGCACGCCGAGGACACGGCGAAGGCACGGCGACGGCACGCCGAGGGCACACCCCGAGGGAACGGCCTCGGCACGCCGAGGGAACCTCGGTCTTCCGCCCGGGCCGCCCGCGCCGGTAGCGTCGGTCGGGGTTCGACGACGCTCTGGGGGATGGACGACATGACCGATTCGCACGAGACCGCGGTGCCCGCCGGCGCCGCCCTGGTGACCGAGGCCTACCTGTACGGGTTCCCGCTGGTCTTCAACCTCGATCAGGTCGCCCGATACGTCGAGACCGGCGTCGGTGCGAACCCGGCCGCCCCGTTCAACTCGTTCAGCCACGCGCGCACGCTCGCCGGGCCGGAGGACACGTTCGTCACGATCAACAACGACACCGTCTACTCGATGGCCTCGCTCGACCTCAGCGTGGGCCCGGTCGCCCTGCACGTGCCCGACACCGCCGGGCGCTACTACGTGCTGCAGTTCGTCGACGCGTGGACCGACAACTTCGCGTACGTGGGGCATCGCGCGACGGGCACGGGCGAGGGGGACTTCCTGCTCGTACCGCCGGGCTGGCAGGGCGAGGCGCCCACGGGGCACGCCGTGATCCGGTTCCCGACGGTCGTCGCCTCGATCGTCGGTCGATGGGCGGTGGCGGGTGACGACGACCTCCCGACCGTGCATGCGCTGCAGGATGCCACCACGCTCACGCCGCTGGACCCCGCTGCGACGCCGGTCGGGCTGGCGCCGGTGGACCCGACCGTCCCCGACGAGCTCGTCTTCCTCGAGAAGCTCCGCATCTGGTCGCAGCAGTTCCCTCCGGCCGAGCGGGACGTGCCGGTGCAGCATGCGTTCGCCCCGCTCGGGCTGACCGCCGATGGGGCCTCGCCGTTCGCCGCGCTTCCGGCGGACGAGGTGTCGGCGCTCGCTTCGGAGCTCGAGCACGCGCGCGGCGTGCTCGAGCAGGGACTGCGATCGGGCAGCAGCCCGACGCAGAACGGCTGGAAGCTCACCTTCCATGCCTTCGACTACAACCTCGACTTCTTCGAGGTGGGCGCGCTCGACGACCGGCGATTCAAGATCGCCGACCCGAAGCAGCGCATCGTCGAGCGCGCGGCTGCGGCGCTCGGCGGGCTCTGGGGCAACCACGCCTACGAGGCGGCGTACATCATGACCTTCCTCGATGATCGCGGTGACCGACTGACCGGGTCGAACACGTACACCCTGCGACTGCATCCGACTCCGCCCGTCTCCGCCTTCTGGTCGTTGACGATGTACTCGGTGCCCGAGTACTACCTCGTCGCCAATCCGATCGATCGCTACTCGATCGGCGACCGCACCCCGGGCGTGGTGCTCGACGACGACGGCGGGCTCACGATCACGATCAGTCACGAGCGCCCGACCGATGCCGAGGCCGCTGCGAACTGGCTGCCGTGCCCGGCCGGCGAGTTCCGGCCGGTCCTGCGCATGTACGAGCCGGATCCGACGATTCTCGAGGGTGGATACGAGTTCCCGGCAATCATGCGCACTTCCTGAGCGCCGGTCCGCGAGCGCGATCATACCCTGCCGAATCTCGCAAGAGCTTCCTGCGAATCTGCTCATCTGAGCACCCGGAATCGGGCTGACCGCTCGCATGCGCGGCCATCTGTGAACTGCACGTGAAATCGGACGAATGGCTCGCCCCAACCCCTTGGCAGAGCCCTCAGCCGCCTCATAGGCTCGCGCCGTATGCCCCCGACCCAGGGGACATGCTGACGCGTCGTCAGCCGCGGCGCGACACGACTCAGGGGAGTGTCATGCAGGGTGATCGAAGGATCCATCGCCTGTCTGCCGCCGCGGTGACCGCCGCGGGTGCATTGCTCGTCGGGATGCTGGGGGCGCCGCCGGCGTTCGCCGCGACCGACGGCTCGGGCGTCGTCATCAACGAGGTCTACGCGCGGGGCGGCAGTGCCAACCAGCCGTTCGCGAACAAGTTCGTCGAGCTGTACAACCCGACGGACTCCGCGGTCTCGCTCGCGGGCTGGTCGCTGCAATACCGTTCGGCGACGGGCACCGGCGCGGCGTCCGGCGTCGGGGCGCTGAGCGGCTCGATCCCGGCCAAGGGGTACTTCCTGGTCGGCATGAACAGCAACGGACCCACGGGCGCAGCCCTGCCCACCCCCGACGTCACGACGACCCTCGCTCCGAGCGGAACGACCGGCTCGATCTTCCTCGCGAACGTCGCCACCGCCGTCAACCCCGGCACCGGTTCGATCGTGAACGCCCCGAACGTCGTCGACTTCGTCGGCTACGGCGGGTCGAACAGCTTCGAGGGCGCGCTGGTCGTCTACGGCGACGGCGTGGTCGCGCCCGCGAACAACGTTGCCGGCAGCATCAGCCGCACGGGCGGCGTCGACACCGACAGCAATGCGGCCGACTTCGCCTTCAGCGCCACCCCCACCCCGCAGAACTCGGGCGGCGGGTCCGTCGACCCCGAGCCCGAGCCGCTCGAGGCGACCATCGCCGAGGTGCAGGGCGACGCGGCCGACAGCCCCCTCGTCGGCGAGACCGTGACCGTGCAGGGCGTCATCACCGCCGACTACCGCACCGGCGGGTACAACGGCGTGACCATCCAGACCCCCGGCCCCGACACGACGCCCGGCGTCTCCGACGGCGTCTTCGTCTTCGGCATGCCCGCGGTCGGCGCGGTCGGCGACCTGGTGCAGGTCACCGGCGAGGTCAGCGAGTACTTCGGCCTCACCGAGATCACGGTGACGGATGCCGCGGACGCCGAGGTCGTGGCGGCCGGCGCCGGCGTGCCCGACGCCCAGCCGCTGCCCGACACGCTCGTCGGCTCCGACCGCGAGGCGCTCGAGAGCATGCTCGTCGCACCGAGCGGCACCTACCTGCTGTCGAGCACGCACGAGGTCTACAACTACGGCTCGCTGTGGATGGCCGCCGGCAGCTCGCTGCCGGTCAAGAGCACCGAGCAGGTCGACGCCGGCGCCGACGCGAATGCCATCGCCGCAGCCAACCGCGGCAAGCTGCTGATCCTCGACGACGGATGGAACGCCGCCGTGACCTCTGCAGGGCACCCGGCCGACCAGCCGTACCTGACGAAGGACCAGGTCGTGCGCAACGGCGACCGCGTGATCCTGCCCACGACGCCGTACGTGCTGAGCTACGGCTTCGACGCGTGGCGCCTGCAGCCGACCGCTCCGATCGACAGCACCAGCCCGGCCTCGGTGAAGCCGACGTTCGAGACGCTCAACCCCCGTGTCGAGACCGCGCCCGAGGTGGGCGGCGACATCCAGGTCGGCGTCTTCAACGTGCTGAACTACTTCACGACCCTCTCGAGCGAGAACTCCAACGCCCGCGGCGCAGCCACGGCCGAGGAGTTCGCACTGCAGGAGACGAAGATCGTGAAGGCGATCACGGCGCTGAACGCCGAGGTCGTCGCCCTCCAGGAGATCGAGAACTCGTTCAAGCTGGGCGAGGCCCGCGACGAGGCGACCGCGACGCTCGTGGCCGCGCTCAACGAGGCCGAGGGCTCCGACGTGTGGGCGTTCGTCCCGACGCCGGCCGTGCTCACCGCAGCCACGACCGACTTCATCCAGAGCGCCATCATCTACCGCACCGATGCCGTCACCCCCAAGGGCGACGCGCAGACCGTGGTCGACGAGAGCGTCTGGGGCAACGCCCGCGAGCCGATCGGCCAGGTCTTCGAGCTGCCGAACGGCAACGACTTCTCGGTCGTCGCCAACCACTTCAAGTCGAAGAGCGGATCGGGCACGCAGCCCGCAGACGGCCAGGGCTTCTTCAACGCCGACCGCGTCGCGCAGGCGCAGTCGCTCCTGACGCTCGCCGACTCGCTCGCCGACGAGGCGGGCGAGGTGTTCCTGCTCGGCGACTTCAACTCGTACGCCGAAGAGGACCCGATCCAGGTGCTCACCGAGGCCGGCTACAGCGACCTGCTGCCCGACCTCACCGACGACCAGTACACCTACACGTTCGACGGCGAGCTCGGCTCGCTCGACCACGCGCTCGGCAACGCCGCGGCCGTGCAGGGCGTGACCGGCATCGGCCGCTGGGCGATCAACTCGCCCGAGTGGAGCGACCGCCAGTACGAGAACGGCTCGCCCGACGACTCGGTCTTCCGCTCGAGCGACCACGACCCCCAGGTCATCGGCCTCGACAGCTCGAAGCTCACCGACGTGGTCGACATCAGCGTGATGACGATCAACGACTTCCACGGTCGCATCGAGCAGGCCTTCCCGTCGGGAGGTGCTGCAGTGCTCGCGGGCGCAGCCGACTGGGTGCGCGCGCAGAACCCGAACACGGTCTTCGCGGCCGCCGGCGACCTCATCGGCGCCTCGACGTTCACGTCGTTCATCCAGCAGGACACGCCGACGATCGAGTCGTTGAACGCGGCGGGCCTCGACGTGAGCGCCGCGGGCAACCACGAGTTCGACCGCGGATGGGCCGACCTGCGCGACCGCGTGCAGAGCGAGGCGGACTTCGAGTACATCAGCTCGAACGTCTTCCTCAAGGGCACGAACACCACCGCGCTCGCGCCGTACTACACGAAGGAGCTCGAGGGCGTGACCGTCGGCTTCATCGGCGCCGTCACCGAGGACCTGCCGTCGCTCGTGAGCCCCGGCGGCATCACCGAGCTCGACGTGCGACCCATCGTGGAGTCGGTGAACACGCAGGCCGAGAACCTCACCGACGGCGACCCCGCCAACGGCGAGGCCGACGTGCTGATCCTGCTGGTGCACGAGGGCGCCGCGACCGTCGCGATCGACGCCGCGACCGACAACTCGGTGTTCGGCAAGCTCGTCGCGGGCATCGACCCCTCGGTCGACGCGATCGTCTCGGCGCACACCCACCTTGCGTACAACCACGTCGTCGACGGCCGCCCGGTCGTCTCCGCGGGGCAGTACGGCGAGCAGTTCGGGCTCATGCAGATCCGCTTCGACCCGACCACCGATGAGCTCGTCTCGATCTCGAACGAGCTGAAGCCGCTCACCACGCCGGCGCAGGTCGGGCCGCCTCCGGTTCCGGCGAAGGCCAACTACCCTGCCGACCCCGAGGTCGCAGCCATCGTCGCGAAGGCGAAGGCGGATGCCGCGGGTCCGGGTTCGGTCAAGCTCGGCGACATCACGGCCGACTTCAACCGGGCGCGCGAGGCGAACAACGCCGAGGCGCGCGGTGCGGAGTCCACGCTCGGCAACTTCGTCGCCGACGTGCAGCTCTGGGCCGCCAAGCAGGACGGCGCCGCCGACATCGCGTTCATGAACCCGGGCGGCCTCCGCACCGACCTCAAGTTCGCGACGAACACCGACGGCACGCCGAAGGCCCAGCCGGGCGCGGTCACGTACGCCGAGGCGGCGTCCGTGCAGCCGTTCGCGAACACGCTGTTCACGCAGACCCTCACGGGCGCGCAGATCAAGCAGGTGTTCGAGGAGCAGTGGCAGCCGGCCGGGGCGGCGCGACCGTTCCTGAAGCTCGGAGTCAGCAAGGGTCTCGAGGTCGTCTACGACCCCACGGCCGCTGCGGGGTCGCGAGTCGCCCACATCTCGCTCGACGGGGTCGAACTCGACCCGGCCGGCGAGTACCGGGTGGTCGTGAACTCGTTCCTCGCCACGGGTGGAGACAACTTCTTCACCCTCGGCAAGGGCACCGGGCGTGTCGACACCGGCAAGGTCGACCTCCAGGCGATGGTCGACTGGTTCGCGGCGAACAAGACCGCGACTCCCGATGTCGCCCAGCGCTCGGTCGGCCTGGTGCTGCCCGCGCCCGCCGACGGCACCGCGTACCAGCGCGGCGAGTCGTTCGACATCGCGATGAGCTCGCTCGACTTCAGCACCAACGAGGTCGCGGCGGGCCAGGTCACGGTCTCGATCGGCGGCATCGCCGTCGGCACCGCGCCCGTCGACCGCACGCCGGTCGCCACGACCGACGAGGGCGGCCGCGCCACGCTCACGGTCACGGTTCCCGAGGGCGTCAGCGGTGCGACGGCGCTCGAGATCGCGGTGGCGTCGACCGGCACCAGCGTGAGCGTGCCGATCACGGTCGAAGACGAGGAGGTGCCGCCCACGCCGGTCTCGACGATCACCGTCGGCGCACCTACCTCGCTCCTCGTCCGTGCCGGCGGCTCGGTCACGTACAAGGCGCAGGTGTTCGCCACCGACGGGTCGAAGCCGGTCGGCACGGTCTCGGTGTTCGACGGGTCGAAGCTCGTCGCCACGGTCGACCTCACGGCGGCGAAGAACGGTCGCGTGAGCGTCACCGTTCCGAAGCTGTCGCGCGGCCCGCACCTGCTGCGTGCCGAGTTCGACGGAACCGAGCCGTACACCGACTCGCGGATGTTCTCGATCCCCGTTCTGGCCTGGTGAACCGACGGAGGGCGGCGGGCCTCGTGCCCGCCGCCCTTCGGCGTGCCGGGGGCCGTTCCTCGCGGCGGCCCTCGTCTAGGCTGGTGCGCATGACTTCGAGATGGGGCCGCGTCGCGCGCGGCGGCGTGATCGCCGCGTTCGCGACCTTCGTGGCCGCCGTCTCGCACACGGTCGGCGGCGGTGAGGCGCCCGGTGCGCTCGCCGTCGGACTGTCGTTCGCCTTCTCGCTCCTGCTCTGCATCGGCGTCGTCGGCACCCGGCTGTCGACGGGGCGCACGATCGTCGCGGTCTCGATCGCGCAGTTCGCACTGCACGCGCTCTACTCGGTGCAGGGCGCGAGCGGCGCCGGCGGCGCGGCGGCCCAGGGCGCCGCTGGCGGCATGCACCACCACGCATCGCTCGAGCTCGCGGTCGGCGCGGCATCCGTCTCGCCCTTCTCCTACGACCCGTCGATGCTGGCCACCCACGTGGTCGCCGTGGTCGTCACGGTGCTGGCGATCCGCCGCGGCGATGCAGCGCTCCGGGCGGCGTTCCGTGCGGGCGCGCTGGCCGTGGCCTCCGTGCTCCCCTCGATGCCGGCGCTCGAGGTGCACGCACCGCGTGCAGGCGCCGACCGAGTCGCGCGCTTCATCGAGCCGCGCCCGCTCGCCGGGCTGCTCCTCCTCTCCGTGATGCGGCACCGCGGGCCGCCGCAGGGGTTCGTCGTCGCCTGACGCCGTCCGGCGTCTCGACGTCTCCTTTCGGCGTCCCAGACGCCCCGACGTCGCGCGACGCCGTCGGCACGGCCTGCACACCGCATCCGCCGGGCTCGACGGCTCCGAACCACACCTGTACCGCGCCCGCCGTGATCGGCGTACCGGCGCACCCCACGAAGAGGAATCCCCTGCCATGACCATCCGTACCGCACGCACCGTCGCCGTCACCTCGACCGCCCTCGCCGCAGGCGCCCTGCTCGCGCTCGGCGCGCCCCTGGCCGCGAGCGCCCACGTCACGGTGACCCCGACCGACACCGCCGCCGGCAGTTACAGCGTGCTGACCTTCTCGGTCGGCCACGGCTGCGACGGCTCGCCCACCACGAGCCTCACGGTCGACATCCCCGACGAGATCGAGTCGGTCACGCCCACCGTCAACCCGAACTGGACCATCGAGAAGGTCGCCGACGGCGAGCGCACGAGCCAGGTCGTCTACACGGCGATCACCCCGCTCGCCGACGGCTACCGCGACACCATCGCGCTGCAGATGCCGCTGCCGGAGGATGCCGCGGGCACGACGCTCGTGTTCCCGGTGCTCCAGACCTGCGAGACCGGCGAGACGGACTGGAGCGAGCCGATGGTCGAGGGCGAGGCAGAACCCGAGCACCCCGCGCCGAGCATCACGGTGACCGAGGCGGTCGCGGGCGGCCACCACGGCGGCTCGGCCGACGAGGCTGCCGAGGGCGACGAGCACGAGCACGAGGCGGATGCCGCGGCCGACGCGGACTCGAGCGACACCGTCGCCCGCGTGCTCGGCATCGGCGGCCTCGCGGTCGGCGTCGTCGGACTCGTCGTCGCCCTGACCGCTCGCCGCCCCCGCAAGGACGCGTGATGCGGGCCGTGCGCCGCACTCGCGGCGTGCTCGGCGCGGCGCTCGTCGTCGCGGCCTCCGCGCTGTTCGTGACGGCGCCGGCCCTGTCGGCGTCGGCGCACAACTCGGTCGTCTCGACGACGCCCGCCGAGGGCGAGGTCGTCACTGCGCAGCCCGGCGAGGTGTCGCTCACGACGAACGACGCGCTGCTCGACCTCGGCACGGGCGCCGCCCTGCTCGTCGAGGGGCCCGACGGCCTCTTCTACGGCGACGGCTGCGCGGCGATCGACGGGGCGACGGCGTCGTCGTCGGTCGTGCTGGGCGAGGCGGGCACGTACACCGTGATCTGGCAGGTCGTCTCGACCGACGGCCACCCGATCTCGGGGGAGTGGACCTTCGACTGGCAACCGGCCGACGGCACCGAGCTCGGCACCGGCACCGACGCCCCGGCGTGCGGCGGCGACGCCTCCGGTGCTGCCGACCCCGCGGCCGGCGAGTCGTCCGACGAGGCGCAGACCGACGGGGCGGATGCCGCGGCATCCGGTTCGACCGACCTGCTCTGGCTCGGGGCCGGCGTCGTCGTGGCGCTCGTGGCGGGCGTCGCAACGTGGCTCGTGGTGCGCCGCAGGCACGGCGACGACCAGGACTGACGGCACGGCCGCGGACCAGGCATCCGGTGCCGGGTCCGCGGCCTGAGGACGGATCGGCTCACCCGTCGGGGGTGCTCGTTACACTCGACGGGTGAGCCGCAACCCCGAACCCGACCCCTACGACGGCGTGCCCTGGCCGCTCGACGAGCTCGCACCGCCGGCCGACGAGTGGGCCCCGCCGGCCGACGACGACTGGGCGCCTCCGGTCGACGAGGGGTTCCGTGCCGCAGGCGGTTCCCCAGCGGCGTCCGCTCGGCACGCCTCCGCTCGGCCGGTCTCGGTCGGGGCGGGCCCGCGCGGCACGGCGCCCGCGCGGTTCGCGAGCGCCGAGGAGGCGCTCCACACGGTCTTCGGCTACGACAGCTTCCGCGGCGAGCAGGCCGACATCATCGCGCAGGTCGCGGGCGGCGGTGATGCGGTCGTGCTCATGCCCACCGGTGGCGGCAAGAGCCTCTGCTACCAGATCCCCGCGCTGCTGCGCGAGGGCACGGGCATCGTCGTGTCGCCGCTCATCGCGCTCATGCACGACCAGGTCGACGCCCTGCAGCGCAACGGCGTGCGGGCGGCCTACCTCAACTCGAGCCAGCAGTCGTTCGAGCGAGCCGAGGTCGAGCGGGCCTACCTCGCGGGCGAGCTCGACTTGCTGTACATCGCACCAGAGCGGCTGAGCTCCGAGCCGGTCAAGCGGTTCCTCCAGCAGGGCACGGTCGCGCTGTTCGCCATCGACGAGGCGCACTGCGTGGCCCAGTGGGGGCACGACTTCCGCCCCGACTACCTCGCGCTCTCCGAGCTGGTCGAGCGGTGGCCCGACGTGCCGCGAATCGCGCTCACCGCGACCGCCACCGAGACGACCCACCGCGAGATCACCTCGCGGCTGTCGCTCGAGGGCGCGAGGCACTTCGTCTCGAGCTTCGACCGGCCCAACATCCAGTACCGCATCGCCCCCAAGTCCGAGGTGCGCAAGCAGCTGCTCGACTTCGTGCGCACCGAGGGCGTCGACGCCGACGGCACGCCGGTCGCGGGCATCGTCTACGCGCTCTCGCGGGCGAGCACCGAGAAGATCGCGGGGTTCCTCGCCCAGAACGGCGTCAACGCCCTGCCGTACCACGCAGGTCTCGATGCCGAGGTCCGTCGCCGCACGCAGGAGCGCTTCCTCCGCGAAGACGGCGTCGTCGTGGTGGCGACGATCGCGTTCGGCATGGGCATCGACAAGCCCGACGTGCGCTTCGTCGCCCACGTCGACCTGCCGAAGTCGGTCGAGGGGTACTACCAGGAGACGGGGCGCGCGGGCCGCGACGGCCGCCCGGCCACGACGTGGCTGGCCTACGGGCTGCAAGACGTCGTGCAGCAGCGGCGCATGATCGACGAGAGCCCCGGCGACCTCGCGCACCGGCGGCGCATGGCGGCGCACCTCGACGCGATGCTCGCGCTCTGCGAGACCGTGCAATGTCGCAGGCAGAACCTGCTCGCCTACTTCGGCGAGCCGAGCTCGCCGTGCGGCAACTGCGACACGTGCCTCGAACCGCCGACGGCGCTCGACGGCACGGTGCCCGCGCAGAAGCTCATGTCGACGATCGTGCGGCTCGAGCGCGAACGACGCCAGCGCTACGGCGCCGGCCACCTCATCGACATCCTCCGCGGCAAGCCGACGCCTCGGGTCACGCAGTACGGCCACGATTCGCTCACGACCTGGGGCATCGGCGCCGACGTCTCCGAGCAGCAGTGGCGCGGCATCGTGCGCCAGCTGCTCGCGCAGGGGCTGCTCGCGACCCACGGCGAATACGGCACGCTCACCGTGACCGAGTCGGGCAACGAGGTGCTCGCGGGCACGCGTGCGGTGATGCTGCGGGCCGAGCCCGAGCGGGCCGGTTCGCGACGCGGACCCAAGGCCGCCTCGGCCGCCGCCGACCTCAGCCCCGACGACGCCGAGCTGTTCGAGGCGCTGCGCGCCTGGCGCGGCGCCGAGGCCCGAGAGCAGGGCGTGCCCGCGTACATCGTCTTCGGCGATGCGACGCTGCGTGCCGTCGCCACCGAGCGCCCCCGCTCGGTCGCCGGCCTCGACGGCATCTCGGGCATCGGCGCGAAGAAGCGCGAAGCCTACGGCGAGGCGCTCGTCGCCGTCGTCGACGCGCACCTCTCGCGCTGACCCGGCCGCCCGCGGGCGCCGCGTCCACGACATCCGCCCGTTCGCGTCGTCGGCTCGCTACGATCATCGTGGAGCCGGGTCCTCGACCTGCGGCCTGGCGGAGGGGGTCCACCATGTCGCAGCACACCGCTCGCCCGGCCGGCGTCACGATCGTCGCCGTCATCGCCTGGATCTCGGGGGCGATCGACATCGTCGTCGGCACGATCCTGTTCTTCCAGGCCAGTGCCATCGCGATCGCCCCGCAGTGGGGCGGTGCGGGCACCGTCTACACGTCGGCGATCGTGTCGATCATCCTCGGCCTGATCACGGTGATCGTCGCGGGCGGCCTGCTCCGCGGCAACACCGCCGCCCGGCTCATCATCACGGTCGTGCAGGTGCTCTCGATCATCTCGTCGCTGTTCGTCGCAGTCGCCAACATGGGCAACCCGGTCGGCGAGTGGCTGAGCATCCTCGTGTCGTTCATCGCCCTGATGTTCCTCTGGTCGAAGCGCGCGAGTGCCTTCTTCAACAGCTGACTCGGGCCGCCACGACCGGGCTGCCCTTGTCAGCATCGCATAGGCCCGCGGCATCCGATTTGTAGCAATCGCACATGCGCCGTCGAGCACGCTCGACGCCGCTTTGTCGCCGTCGGCATCCCCGCTTCCGCGCTCCGGAACCCGGTCATACCGTGGAATGAGCTGATCCGCCGCGACTGAAGGACGAGACCGACGATGGTTGACACGGCATCCCGCACCACGAAGACCGAGGGCACGAAGCCCGCCGCGACCGTGCCGGCAACGCCCGCGCGCGATGACGTCGCGGCCCCGATCCAGGCCCCCGCGGCGAACGCGCGGCCGACCGGCCCGCGCATCGACGTCGAGTCGCTCGGTCGGCAGCTGCTCGGCACCTGGGGCGACATCCGCCTCGAGGCGCGGAAGCGGGCCGGGCAGCCCGACCTGCAGCGCATCGAGGGCCAGTCGATGGACGAGCACCGGGAGCGCGTGCTCGGGCAGCTGAAGATCCTCGTCGAGCAGGGCGCCGTGCACCGCGCGTTCCCGAAGTCCGTCGGCGGGCAGGACGACCACGGCGGCAACATCGCCGCGTTCGAGGAGCTCGTGCTGGCCGACCCGAGCCTGCAGATCAAGTCGGGCGTGCAGTGGGGGCTCTTCGGCGCTGCGGTGCTGCACCTCGGCACCGAGTACCACCACCAGACCTTCCTACCCGACATCATGTCGCTGAAGGTGCCCGGCGCCTTCGCCATGACCGAGACCGGCCACGGGTCGGATGTCGCGGCCATCGGCACGACGGCGACCTACGACGAGCAGAAGCAGCAGTTCGTCATCGACACCCCGTTCCGCGGGGCGTGGAAGGACTACCTCGGCAACGCGGCCGTGCACGGCACCGCCGCCGTCGTGTTCGCGCAGCTCATCACGAAGGGCGTCAACCACGGCGTGCACGCGTTCTACGTGCCGCTGCGCAACGCCAAGGGCGGGTTCCTCAAGGGCATCGGCGGTGAGGACGACGGCCTGAAGGGCGGCCTCAACGGCATCGACAACGGCCGCCTGCACTTCACCGGCGTCCGGGTGCCGCGCGAGAACCTGCTGAACCGCTACGGCGCGGTCGCCGAGGACGGCACGTACTCGAGCCCGATCTCGAGCCCCGGACGTCGCTTCTTCACGATGCTCGGGACGCTCGTGCAGGGCCGGGTCTCGCTCGACGGAGCTGCGACCGCAGCATCCGCCGCGGCTCTCGCGATCGCCGTGACCTACGGCAACCAGCGCCGCCAGTTCAACGCGGCCAGCGAGACCGACGAAGAGGTGCTGCTCGACTACCAGCGGCACCAGCGCCGCCTGATCCCGAAGCTCGCGACGACGTACGCCCAGGTCTTCGCGCACGACGAGTTCCTCGTGAAGTTCGACGCCGTGTTCTCGGGCAAGGCCGACACCGACGACGACCGTCAGGACCTCGAGACCATCGCGGCGTCGCTCAAACCCCTGTCGACCTGGCACGCGCTCGAGACCCTGCAGGAGGCCCGCGAGGCGTGCGGCGGCTCCGGATTCCTCGCCGAGAACCGCCTGGTCGGGCTTCGTCAGGACCTCGACATCTACGTCACGTTCGAGGGCGACAACAACGTGCTGCTCCAGCTCGTCGCCAAGCGCCTGCTCACCGACTACTCGAAGCAGTTCGCGAAGGCGGATGTCGGGGCCATGGCCCGCTACGTCGTGACCCAGACGGCCGACCGCGCCTACCACGGCACCGGCCTGCGCCGCCTCGGGCAGAACATCGCCGACCTCGGCTCGACCGCCCGCTCGGTCGCCGAGCTGCGCGACGCCGACACGCAGCGCTCGCTCCTGACGGACCGGGTCGAGACGATGATCTCCGAGATCGCCGGCCGCCTCCGCGAGGCCCGCAAGCTCTCGAAGGTCGAGGGTGCCGCGCTCTTCAACCGCAACCAGAACGAGCTCATCGAGGCGGCGCGTGCGCACGCCGAGCTGCTGCAGTGGGAGGCGTTCACGCGCGGACTCGCGCAGGTCACCGACCCCGGTACCAAGCAGGTGCTCACGTGGGTGCGCGACCTGTTCGGGCTCGGCCTCGTCGAGAAGCACGCCGCCTGGTACCTCATCAACGGCCGCCTCTCGCCGAAGCGCGCGCAGTCGGTGAGCGCGTACATCGACCGCCTGATCGAGCGGCTCCGCCCGCACGCGCAGGACCTCGTCGACGCGTTCGGCTACGGCCCCGAGCACCTGCGCGCGAAGATCGCGTCGGGCGCCGAGCAGGAGCGCCAAGACGAGGCGCGTGCGTACTACGCCGCCAAGCGCGCCGACGGCACGCTGCCGGTTCCGGAGAAGAGCAAGAAGTAGCGGCATCCGTCGCGGCGAAGGCCGGGTTCCCGAATCGGGGCCCGGCCTTCGCCATGCGCAGGTGCGGCGGGGTCACCTGCGCAGGTGCCGATAGCCCGTCGCCGCGAGCGGCACGAAGACGAGCGTGATCGCCAGCGGCCACACGGATGCCGCGAGCACGGCGTGCTCGGCGAGCCACCCGCCGGTCGTGCCGGTGGGGTTGCCGAACAGTTCCCGTGCCGCCGTCGCGGTGGCCGAGACCGGGTTCCAGGCGGCGACGACGCCGAGCCAGCCCGGCATCGTCTCGGCCGAGACGAACACGGTCGAGAGGAACCCGAACGGCCAGACGAGCACCTGCACGGCGGTCGTCGCGCCCGTGCCGCGGAACCTCAGGCCGAGGTACACGCCGACCCAGAGCAGGGCGAAGCGCAGCCAGAGCAGCAGCGCGACGCCCGCGGCGATCTCGAGCGGGCCGGTGGTCGGGCGCCAGCCGATGAGCAGGCCGCCGGCCATGAGCACGCCGAGGCTGAGCGCCGAGTTCGCGAGGTCGGCCGCCGCCCGCCCGAGCGCGACCGCGCTGCTCGAGATCGGCAGCGAGCGGAACCGATCGGTGATGCCGCGCTTGGCGTCCTCGGCCATCGCGGTCATGGTGCCCTCGAGGCCGAACAGCATCGTGAGGGCGAACATGCCCGGCAGGAGGTAGGCGATGTAGTCGCCTCCGCCGGGCACCTCGATCGCGCCGCCGAAGAGGAACCCGAACAGCAGGATGAGCATGATGTTGAACGCGAGGCCGAACACGAGGCCCCACGGTTCGCGCACCCAGTGCAGCAGGTCGCGGCCGGCGATGAGCAGCCCCTCGCGGATCGCGTTCGGGCGGCGGTCGCGGAGCTCCGTGGGTGCGGCGATCGGGGAGTGGGCGGGTGCGGTCGTCATCGTGCCTCCTGGTCTTCGGCCGCGCGGTGCGCGGGGGTCTCGGCGGTGAGGTGCAGGAACACCTCGTCGAGCGTCGGGCGACGCAGGGCGAGGTCGTCGACCGGCAGGTCGGCGGCGTCGAGAGCGCGCACGATCGGTGCGAGTGCGGCGGCACCGTCGCTCACCTCCACGGTCACGGTGCGTGCGTCCGGGTCGACGGATGCCTCGGAGCCGACGGCGCCGGCGACGGTCGCCGCCGCGCGCTCGAGGTCGGCGGCGGCGAACCCGGCGATGACGCGGTCGCCGCCGAGCCGTCGCTTCAGCTCGGTGGGGGTGCCTTCGGCGATCACCCGGCCGTGGTCCATGACGCTCACCCGGTCGGCGAGCTGATCGGCCTCGTCGAGCAGCTGGGTGGTGAGCAGCACGGTCGTGCCCGTCGCGGCGACCTCGCGAACGGCCTGCCACACCGTGGCGCGACCCCGCGGATCCAGGCCGGTCGTCGGCTCGTCGAGGAAGAGGATCGCGGGGGTGAGCACGAGGCTCGCCGAGATGTCGAGCCGTCGTCGCATGCCGCCCGAGAATCCGGAGACCGGGCGGTCCGCGGCATCCGCCAGTCCGAACGCCTCGAGCAGCGCGTCGGTGCGCGTGCGGGCCCGGCCCCTGGACAGGCCGCTCAGCCTGGCGAAGAGCATCAGGTTCTGGCGGGCGGTGAGCGCGTCGTCGACGGCGTGGAACTGGCCGACGAGACCGATGCGCTCGCGTACCCCTGCCGGGTCGCGGCGCACGTCGAGGCCGTCGATGCGCGCGGTGCCCTCGTCGAGGTCGGTGAGCGTGGTGAGGCAGCGGACCGCGGTGGTCTTGCCTGCGCCGTTCGGGCCGAGCAGGCCGTGCACGGTGCCCGGTTCGACGCGCAGGTCGAAGCCGTCGAGCGCGAGGCCCCCGCGGTAGCGCTTGCGCAGGCCGACGGCCTCGAGGGCCGGCCTCGGCTCGTGCCCCGAGGAGGGAGTCGGTACTGGTCTGGATCGCATCGGGACCTCTTTCGGCGTACTTCGTACGGAGTTGTGGGGATTAACCGTACACCATACGGAGAATGTAGGCTGGCGTGCATGGCGACCGAATCGACCGGGCGCGGCGAACCCGACCGCACGCTTCGCCTGCTCTGGCGGCATCGACTCGGCGAGCCCGTCGGCTCACGCGGACCGAAGCAGCGCACGAGCGTCGACGCCGTGGTCGACGCCGCGATCGCGCTCGCCGACGAAGAGGGCATCGAGTCGCTCTCGATGCGCCGCGTCGCCGAACGCCTGGGCCTCAAGCCCATGTCGGTCTACACCTACGTGCCCGGCAAGGCCGAGCTCGTCGACCTCATGGTCGACCGGGTCGCCGGCGAACAACCGCTTCCAGACCTCGACGGCGACCTGCGCGCCCGCCTCCGCCGGATCGCCGAGCTCGCGTGGAACGAGTACCTGCGGCATCCGTGGCTGCTCGCGATCGACACGAGCCGCCCGCCGCTCGGGCCCAACGTCTCCGACCGGTGGGAGTGGAGCCTGCGCGCCATCGACGGCCTCGGCCTCGGCGACCTCGACATGGACCACGTCATCACGCTGATCACCGGGTACGTGTCCGCCCCGGCCAGGGCGCACCTCGACGCCGAGCGCCTGCGCCGCACCGTCGCCGAGACCGACGAGGAGTGGTGGCAGCGCAATGCGCCGATCCTCGAGGAGATCATGGACGCCGAGCGCTATCCGGTGTCGGGCCGGGTGGGCAGCGCGGCCGGCGCCGAGTACAACGCCGCGGCCGACCCGCAGCGCTCGTTCGCGTTCGGCCTCGAGCGCGTCATCGACGGCATCGAGGCCTACGTGCGGTCGGCGGCTACTCCGCCGGCGGCTTCATGATCGCGCCGGTGGCGAGGCCCATGACCACGCCCGCCGCGAGCCACAGCCAGAAGCCCGTGACGAAGCTGATCACGAGGCCCACGATGACGCCCATGACGAGTCCGACGATGAGCTGCTTGCGACGCGCGGGCGTGATCGGCTTGGCCATGCCGACCAGCCTACGTCGCCGAGTCTGCGCGTCCGCTAGATGAGGCCGAGCGCGCGCACCGCCTCGCGCTCCTCGACGAGCTCGGAGACGGATGCCGCGATGCGATGCTCGGCGAAGGCGTCGACCTCGAGCCCCTGCACGATGCGCCACGCGCCGTCGACGGACTCGACCGGGAACGACGACACGAGCCCCTCGGGCACGCCGTAGGACCCGTCGGAGACGACGGCGGCGCTCGTCCACCCTGCATCGGTGCCGTGCACCCAGTCGCGCACGTGGTCGATCGCCGCGCTCGCCGCGGAGGCCACCGACGACGACCCGCGCACCTCGATGATCTCGGCACCGCGCTTGGCGACCCGCGGGATGAACGTGTCGACGAGCCACTCCTTGGCCGTGTCGAACCCGCCGAGTCGGGCGGCGAGCAGGTGCGGCACGGGCTCGCCGTCGACGGTCGCGTGCGAGACATCCGGGAACTGGGTCGCCGAGTGGTTGCCCCAGATCGTGACGTCGCGCAGCGACCCGACCTGCGCCCCGAGCGTCGCCGCGAGTTGGCCCAGCGCGCGGTTGTGGTCGAGGCGCGTGAGGGCCGTGAACCGGTCGGACGGGACATCCGGAGCATGCGAGGCCGCGATGAGCGCGTTCGTGTTGGCCGGGTTGCCCACCACGACGACCCGCACGGAATCGGCCGCGCCGGCGTTGATGGCTGCGCCCTGGGGCCCGAAGATGCCGCCGTTCGCCGCGAGCAGGTCGCCGCGCTCCATGCCCGCGGTGCGCGGACGGGCGCCCACGAGCATCGCCACCTCGGTGCCGTCGAACGCCGGCTTCGGGTCGTCGAAGACCTCGACGCCGTGCAGCAGCGGGAACGCGGCATCCTGCAGCTCGAGTGCCGCGCCCTCGGCCGCCCGAACACCCTGCGGGATCTCGAGCAGATGCAGTCGCACCGGGATGTCGGCACCGAGCATCGCTCCCGACGCGATGCGGAACAGCAGCGCGTAGCCGATCTGGCCCCCCGCGCCCGTGATGGTGATGGTGACCGGTTTCACGCTCATGAGCCGAGCCTACGCCGCACTCGGGCGGGTGCTCGCTACCGTTGGGACATGAGAGACCTGTATCCGGAGATCGAGCCGCTCGAGACGGGCATGCTCGATGTGGGGGACGGACAGCACATCTACTGGGAGATCTCGGGCAACCGGGAGGGCAAGCCCGTGGTGTTCCTGCACGGCGGCCCCGGGGCCGGCACCAGCCCGACCCATCGCCGCCTCTTCGACCCCGAGAAGTACCGGATCGTGCTCTTCGACCAGCGCGGATGCGGCCTCTCGATCCCGCACGCGAGCGAGCCGGGCGCCGACCTGTCGGCGAACACGACGTGGCACCTCGTGGCAGACATGGAGCGGCTGCGCGTGCACCTCGGAGTCGACCGCTGGCAGGTGTTCGGCGGTTCGTGGGGCAGCGCGCTGGCCCTCGCGTACGCCGAGACGCACCCCGAGCGCGTGACCGAGCTCGTGCTGCGCGGCATCTTCACCCTGCGCAGGCAGGAGCTCGACTGGTTCTACGAGGGCGGCGCGTCGGCCGTCTTCCCCGATCTGTGGGAGGACTTCCTCGCTCCCGTGCCGCCGATCGAACGGGCCCACCTCATCGAGGCCTACAGCCGCCTGCTGGCCGACCCCGACCCGGCCGTGCACCAGCCGGCCGCGGTCGCCTGGTCGCGATGGGAGGGCACGACGATCACCCTGCTGCCGCAGATCGAGACGATCTCGAAATTCGTCGCGCCCGAGTACGCGACCGCGTTCGCCCGCATCGAGAACCACTACTTCCGGCACGGCGGATGGTGGGAGGAGGGGCAGCTGATCCGCGACGCGCACCGGCTCGCCGACATCCCGACGGTCATCGTGCAGGGCAGGTACGACATGTGCACGCCCGTCATGACCGCGTGGGACCTGCACCGGGCGCTGCCCGGCGCGGAGCTGCGGATCATCGGCGACGCCGGGCACGCCTTCGACGAGCCCGGCATCCTCGATGCGCTCATCGATGCGACCGACCGGTTCGCCGGCGAACGGTACGACCGCGGCACGGCCGGCGGCCCGGGTGCGGACGACGGATTCGCGGGTGCAGGGGTTTCGGGTGACGAGGTCGTGGACGTGGATGACGGCGGGCTCGCCGACGAGGACCTCATCGACGACGTCGACGAGGACGCGTTCGGCGAAGCCGGGCGTGAGGCCGAAGCCGATGCCGATGCCGATGCCGAACTCGAAGTCGAAGCCGAAGCCGACGACGAGGCTGACGGCGACAGTGAGGCGGAGGCCGACGACGAGGCTGACGGCGACGATGAGGCTGAAGGCGACGATGCGTCGGGCGCCGAGGCCGACGGCGATTCGGGCGAGGAAGCCGATGGTGACGGCGTCTCGGGCGACACCGATGACGGCGACGGAAGATCGGGTCGAGAACCCGCGTCATGATCGGGCGTCGGTCGCGTCTCTCGAGTGAAGGGCACGCGGCGGGCGTGCCACGACCGGCAGGAGCCCCTGATGCGTCCGACCTCGAACCCGACCATGCACCGCGAACTCTTCCAGGCCGTCGGCCTCCAGGAGACCGTCGAGATGGCCTGCAGCTGCAGTCGCGGCGCAGACCACTGGTACTCGCGGCCCGGCGGACAGATCACGGCGCCCGGTTCGGATTCCCGGACGCCGGCGCAGCGCACGCGCACCAGCCCGGCATCCGCTTCGCGCCCCGCGATCTGAGCGCGTCGCGCCGGCTCCGTCCCTCGGAGGTGGGACGGCGTGGACCGCGCGGGTATGGCAGCATGTCCCCACGGTCTCCACTCCGTCACGAGAGGACGTTCCCGTTGGACCCCTTCCCGACTCCCGGCCCGGCGCAGCCCACTGCATGAACAGCCGGCTCTCCAAGATCGCGCGCCGTGTGCAGCGCGCACTCGTGCGCGGCATCATGGCGGTGGCGCCGAAGCGGCCGCACCTCGTCATCAACGGGTTCCCCGTCGACGAGGGCAACGCGGTCGAGATGCTGCGCGCGAGCGCCGAACGCTACCCGGGCACGGTCTACTGGCTGGTGCCAGAGGTCGACGAGGCCCACGGCGTGCTCGAGGCGTCGGGCGCCGATCCCGACCGCCGGGTCGTGATCGTGCCGCACCGCTCGTTCGTCGGACTCTGGCGCTTCGCCACGGCGGAGGTGTCGATGTTCACGCACGGGCTCTTCGGCAACCCCGGCCGGGTTCCCCGCAAGACGATGGTCAACCTCTGGCACGGCGGCGGGTTCAAGGGCAACATCATGAGCGACGAACGCGGTCGCCCCACGATCTCGTCCGACTACCTCGTGGCCAGCACTCGCAAGTTCGGAGTCGCCCGGGCACGCGAGTGCCGTCTTCCCGCCGACGGACTCCTCGTGACCGGCAACCCGCGGATCGACCAGTTCGCCCGATCGGGGTCCGCGGCGCTCGACCGGCTCGGCATCGACCGCGCGCGGCCGTTCGTGCTCTGGATGCCGACCTTCCGACGCAACAAGGGCCGTGGGCTCACGGCGGGTTGGTCCGACGTCGCCGGCGGCTCCGCGGTCGACGTCAACGCCGTCATGGCCGGATGCGTGGAGCTCCTGGCCCGCGAGTACGATCTCGCGGTCGTCGTGAAGCCGCATCCGCAAGACGGCGAGAGCCGCTCGATCCCCGGTGCGATCGTCGTCACCAACGAGTCGCTCCGCGACGCGGGCGTGCAGCTCTACGAGCTCATCGGCGAGGCATCCGGTCTCCTGACCGACTACTCGAGTGTCTGGATCGACTTCCTCGCGCTCGATCGCCCGATCGCCTTCGTCGTGCCCGACGAGGCCGGGTACGCGGCGGGGCGCGGGTTCGACCCGCCCGACGCGCTCGACTGGCTTCCCGGGCCGAAGGTCGCCGACGAGGCCGCCGTGCGGGCGTTCGCTGACGACGTGCTGGCGGGCGGTCGCGCATCGGCCGACCGTCGCCGCGAGGTCGCCGACGAGATCGGGCATGCCGGCGGGCCGGGCGTCGCCCACCGTATCCTCGACGAGCTGCAGGCCCGCGGCGTCTTCATCCGGCCGATCCGGCCGCGGGCGTCGACCGTAGCGGACGACGGCGACTGACGGACGACGGCGACTGACGGTCGCCGGCGACTGACCGTCGACGGCGACTGGCCGTCGGGGTCAGCGGGTCGTGGTGACGTCGTGCCCCGCTGATGCGGTCGGGGCGGTATGTCGCCCCTCGGGTGCCGTCGCGGCGGCCGGCCGAACGTCGGATGCCGTCGTGGCGGTGTGCCGCCCCTCGGATGCCGTCGCCGGGGCCTGCCGTTCCTCGAGCGCTCGGAGCAACTGATACCTCGGCTGTCGCGGCGGGCGCGGATAGATCGTGCCCGGCTCCAGGACGAGCGAGATCGTGAGGAAGAGCGCGAAGATCGCACTGGACTCGATGAGCCCGTTCTCGAGGAAGCTGCGCGCGATGACGAGCACCAGCAGCGGCACGGTGAGCGTGCGCAGCATCCGATCGGACCGAATGGCGTCGACCGCGGTCGACAGCACCCAGACGACGAGCAGCAGCGTGCCGATGATGCCCGCCTGCGCGAGCACCGACACCCAGCTGCTGTCGAGCACCTGGGAGTCCCACCAGCGCTGGTTCACGGCGACGGTCTTCTGCGCGAGACCGTCGCCGATCCACTTCGCCCAGGTGTCGAACGGCACGTCGAGCACCGCCGTCCAGGCGATGGTCCGCGAACTCAGGCTGGCGAGCTCCGACGCGCTCTGCCCGCGGATCGCGACCTGTTCGATGAAGTCGGTGAAGGTCGCGATGACGTAGACGATCGGCATGAGCGCGAGCAGGCCGATCGAGGTCGAACGGGGGAGCGGCGCAGCGAGCAGCAGTGCGAGCACCACCGCGATCCCGACCACGAGCAGGGTGGTGCGCGAGCCCGTGGCGAAGACGATCGCCGCGAACGTGATGAAGCCGATCGAGTTGGCCGGCCTGAGGCCCCGGCGCCCCACGTCGACCGCGAGCGCGACCGCCGCCGGACCGGCGAGACCGGCCACCTCGTTCGGCGCCATGTCGGGGATCCCCCCGCCCAGGCGCCCGTCGGCGAGGAATTCGGGGATGCCGGTGATCGCCGAGAGCAGTCCCACCGCGCCGAGGGCGAAGAGGAGGGTCGACAGCACCAGCATCGGGGGCCCGGACGCCACCAGCAGCACGACCGTCGTGGCGACGAGGATGATGCGTGCCGTGAGCACCAGCGACGGCGTCGCGTCTCCGGCGGCCAACGCACCGACGCTCGACGCGCCCACCAGCAGGAACAGCAGCAGCAGCGATCGCGCGCCGACCCGACCGTGGCGGCGCGAGGCCCTGGAGAGGATGGCTGCGCCGATGAAGGCCGCGAACCCGACGAGGGCCTTCGAGATCACGACCGGGTCGACCCCGCCCGTGAAGAGCACGCCCGGTCGCCACGACACGACGCTGAACACGAGGAGGAGCCAGACCGCGAAGAACGCCGCCTGCCTCCCGCTCACCGGTGCGCGGACGCGCATGGCCTCAGATCCGTGCCCGGTCCTGCGAGGCCTTCGTTCCGCCGGTCGACTCCGTCGACCCGCGTGCGGGCGCCTGGGGCTGCTCCGGCTCGGGGCGCATGGGCACCCGTCGAGGCTCGCTCGTGAAATCGTCGGCGTGCCAGTCGGCAGCGAGATCGGCGTGATGGCGACGCGGCACGTCGGCGAAGACCACGCCGATCGGAGGGACGCCCTCGAGCCGGAGGTCGGTCACCATGCGGGCGAGGTCGGCCTCGGTCGTCTTGCCGTGGCGCGCGACGATGACGACCACGTCGGCCACCGGGACGACGGCGTGCAACGTGAGCGGACGGCTCTGCGCCGTCAGCTGGACGATCGTGAGATCGGCGCGGTCGGCGATCGCGAACGCGAGCGGCGGGAAGTGCGCCTCGGCGACCAGTTCGGAGGGCTCGTCGACGCCGTTCGGGATCGCCCACACCTCGCCCGGGCCCTCGACGTGCACGGGGCGGAGCAGGTTGGTCGGATCGGTGCTGCCCGAGGCGAGCAGTTCGCCGACGCCCGGCCGTTCGGCCAAGTCGGAGATGCCGGGCACCGGGGAAGCGGGCTCTGCGGAGGTCTCGAGGAGGACCACCTCGCGTCCGGCCTCGGCATAGGCCTGCGCGAGCCCCACGCGGACGTGATCGGGGGCGGAGTCGCGCGTGGGCGCTGCGAGCAGCAGGAGCGTGGGCACCACGCCGCCGTTCGCCTGTCGGAGGTTCAGCACGGCCTCGACGTACCCGTCGCCCTCTGCGTCGATCACGAGAGCACCGCCGACGCGACGCGGTCGGCGGAGACGGCCGAAGACGGGGAGACCGGCGACGCGCCGAACGTCGTGGCCGGTACGGAGGCGCGTGTCGAGCTGGGCGAGCAGGAGCGCGAGGGCGGCACCGATGGCGAGGCCGCCGACGAGCCCGAGCCCGAGGATGACGACCCGCTGCGGGGCGCTCGGCGACGCGGGAGGATCGGCGGGGATCCGCACGTCGAGATCGACCGTGTAGGTCGAGCCCGGCGAGTTCTCGATGTCGGCCACCTCGGCCGACAGGCCCGCTGCGACCGCGTTGGCGAGGTCGGCTGCGCCGTCGGCGGTTCGGGCCTCGGCGGTGACCTCGACGAGCACGGTGCCGTTCGGGTTGGCGGCCGACACCCGTGAGGCGACCTGGCTCTTGGTGGCGTCGGTGCCGAGGGCGTCGATCGCGTCGGTGAGCACGTCGTCGCTGTAGACCAGGTCGGGGTACGACCCGACGCGGGCGAGGCTGAACTGCGAGAGCTCGGCGAGCGACGCGGTCGGCGACTTCACGCTCAGGAACAGCGTCGCCTTGGCCGTGTAGGTCGACGGGAGCACGACGGAGACCACGGCGGCGAGCAGCAGGCAGGCGGCCACCGAGGTCGCGATGACGACCCAGCGCTGCTGGAACACCTGAAGATAGCCCGGAGCCGCCATTGGGTTCCCTCTGTCGGGTTGAAATCGAAAGATCAGTCGAATCTACCAGCGCGTGCACGTGGCGGTCCCCCGAATCGTCCGGGAGAATCGATTCGGCGGGGCGCATGCCGACCGCACCGAAGCGAGGAGACGGCCATGGTCCCGGCCGAGGAGCAGCCGACCGGGAGCGGTCGCAGACGCTCCCGCGTCTGGATCGCCGGTCTCGCGTGCCTCGCCGGAGTGCTCGTGCTCGTGCTCGCCGCGGTGGCCCTCGTGTTCGCCTTCTCGCCTCCCGACGCCGGACCCCTGCAGGCCATCCCCGACGGACTGGCGGCCGGAGCGTCCGCACCGCCGGACGACCTCGGGGCGCAGGCGGGGGCGGTCGAACCCGGCGGCACCGACTACCCGATCCCCGACGGCGCGCTGTACGTCGACGCGGAGGCGCGGACCGCGGGCGTCGGCACCGAGCACGCCCCGTTCCGCACCATCCAGGGGGCGGTTGACGCGGCATCCGACGACGACACGATCGTGATCCGCGGCGGCGAGTACCACGAGTCGGTCGTGGTGGCCGACACCGACGGGCTCACGCTCCAGGCGTACCCCCACGAGGCCGTCTGGCTCGACGGCAGCGCGGTCGTCGACGGCTGGGTGCAGGACGGATCGCGGTGGCGTCATGACGACTGGTCGGTCGTGCTCGACGCGAGCCCCACGTACGAACGGGGCGCCCCCGACAACGTCGAGGAGCGATGGGCCTTCATCGACGACCGGTTCCCGATGGCGGCCCACCCCGACCAGGTCTGGATCGGCGACGAGCGCCTCGAGCAGGTCGCCCGGCAGAGCGAGGTCGGCCCCGGCCGGTTCGCCGTCGACCACGAGAGCCGCTCGCTCGTGATCGGGTCGGATCCGACGGGTCGGGAGGTCCGCGCGAGCGTGCTCCCGCGCGCCATGCAGCTGCAGGGCGATGACGTGACCGTCCGGGGGATCGGAGTGCGGCGGTACGCGACATCCGTGCCCGACATGGGCGCCGTCACCCTCGAGCGCGACGGGGCGCTGCTCGAGCAGGTCGTCGTCCGCGACGGGGCGACGGGCGGCATCTTCGTCGGTGCGGCGGACGCGACGCTGCGCTCGGTCACCGCCGAGGGCAACGGCATGATCGGCGTGGCCGCCAACTTCGCCGACGACCTGCTGATCGATCGGCTCGCGTCGCGCGACAACAACACCGAGCACTTCAACCGGGCGCCGGTCGCCGGCGGGATGAAGCTCACGCGCTCGCGCGGGGTGACCGTGACCTCGTCGGTGTTCGCCGACAACCTCGGCACCGGCCTCTGGTTCGACCAGTCCTGCCTCGGGATCCGGGTGACCGCGAGCAGGCTCGACCGCAACACGGGGCACGGACTCTTCCTCGAGCTCTCCGGACGCGCGGTCGTCGACGGCAACGTCATCACGCAGAACGACCGGTATGGCGTCAAGGTCAACGACACGAGCGAGGTCGTGCTGCGCGACAACGTGCTGAACGCGAACGCGTCGGGCATCGCCGTGCTGCAGGACGAGCGCAGGCCCGACGCCCCCGACGCCCGCGGTCTCGACCGTCGGATGCCCCAGCCCGACCCCGACCTGCCGTGGGTCGTCTCCGACGTCGTCGTCGTCGGGAACACGCTGGCCGGCGGCGGCAGCGACGAGTTGCTGACCGTGGAGGACTACACCGGCGTCACGGACGCGGACTCCCTCCGGACGATCGTCGACGCGAACCTCTACGTCCGCGACGACGAACAGGCCCCCGAGACCCTCGCGCGCTGGCAGGTCGCGCCGGGGCGGATCGCGACGTTCGCCGCGCTCGCCGAGCTGCAGGAGGAGACCGGTCGGGAGACGCACGGCATCGAGGTGACCGCCGGGCGGACGATCGGCGGGTCGCCGGCCGCGTCGGAGGAGTTCAGCTGGCCCGGGTGGGCGCTGCGGATGTGGCCGGATCTGCCGCAGTAGGCGCGGCGTCGCGCTCGGACCCGATGGCGGGCACCAGGAGGAACCGACGGACGACGAGCCCGCCGATCACGGGGGCGATCGCGATCAGCGCCGGCACGTAGGCCGGTTCTCCGCCTGCGACGAGGAAGCCGACGGCCAGCGCCACGGCGAGGAGCGTGTCGGCCGCACGGACCGCGAACAGCTTGCCCTGCGCGCCCGCCACCGAGGCGAGCGAGCCGTACGGCGCGACGGCGGCGATCGCCGTGGAGAAGACGATCCACCCCGCCACGGCGATGAGGTCGAGCGGCTCGTCGAAGAGCAGCGGGCCGAGCCACGGTGCGAGCGCCAGCATCACCGCGCCGACGACGACCACGAGGCCCACGAGGGCGAGCACGGCCCGGTCGGCGCTGCGGAGCTTGCCCGCGAGGCCGGCCTCGCGGTCGTGCGCGAAATGCACGAACAGGAAGGAGCCGAGCCCGCTGACCATGAGCGTGGCGGGAGCGACGTAGGTGCGTGCCGCCTCGATCATGCCGACCGCGGCGAGCGACGCGGTCATGACGACCACGACGCGGATCACCGTGAGCATGGCCGGACGGAGCACCTGCTGGGCGGCCCGCCAGACGCCGTACCGGAGCACCTCGCGGTGCCCGCCCCGCATGATGCCGACCACGCCGCGTTCCGAGGCGGGCAGCAGCGCGAGACCGACCACGGCGCCCACGAGCTGTCCGGCGGCGACCGCGGCGATGAAGCCGGCCAGGCTCGGCGTCGACCAGAGCCAGATGCCGAGCACCACGCCCATCGAGACGGCGAACGCCGCCGCGTCGACCGTCACCACCCGCCAGAAGGTCAACGACGCCATGAGCATGCGCCGCACGACCTCCTCGACGGCGAACAGGAACGTCGCGAAGGCGAGGGCGATCGTCTCGGGCCCGTCGATGAGCCCGGTGAGCGCGAAGGCGCCCGCCGTGGCCGCGGCGAGCACGAACGGGATCAGCACGCCGAACTGCTCGAGCGCCGAACGCACGCGTGGGTTGCGGCGGTCGAGCACCGCGTAGGCATCTCCGACGAACCCGCCGGTCACCGCCGAGACGATCTGCATGGTGCCGTAGACCACGGCGAAGGCGCCGAGCCCGTCGAGACCGAGCGTACGGGCGACGAGCACCTGGATCGTGAAGCTCGCGAGCGCCTGCATGCCCTGCGACGCCACCGCGCCGACGGCGGAGGACTTCCGCGACCCGCTCGGGCGATCCGTCGGAGCAACGGAACGGCCGTGACCGCGCCGCCCGAGGGCAGCGCGGTCACGGTCGGTGGAACGGCTCATCGGACCGCCTACTCGGACGCGCGGCTGACGAAGTCGTCGTACCTGACCGAGATCGGGATGTTGGTGGCCGAGGCCGAGATGTAGCTCTCGAGCCCGATCGAACCCGGAGCCTGGAGCCCGGCGGTCGTGTCGGTCGTAGTCGCCTGCCAGACGGCGGGCTCCGGGGAACCGGCCTTCCAGATCTTCCCGGAGATCGTCGTCGGGCTCGTGCCGGTGACCGCGACCTTGATCAGGAAGGTGTCGCCCGCCGCGAACGAGACGCCGCCGAGCGTCGTGTTGGTGAGGATCACGGAGGAGCCGCGCACCAGCTGCAGGCCGACGGATCCTCCGGGCTGGAGCCGGATGCGCCCCTGGTAGAAGTCGCCGCCGACCTGACGCCCGACGACGCCCGCGACGATCTGGCCCGCCGAGACATCCTTGTCGACCGTGACTGCGACCTGCGTGACCGAACTGGTCACGCTCACTCCGCCGAGCAGGGCGCGGCGCGTCGAGCCGGTCGCCCCGTGGAGGAACAGGCCCTTGCCGTTCGACACCGTGTAGTTCGCGTTCACCGTCGACTGCCAGGCGCCGCCGGTGGTGGCCGTGCCCCAGCCGGCGCCGACCGTGCGCTCGAAGTCATCGGTGGCGATGGCTGCGGGGACGACCGGGGGTGCGGTGACGGTGACGACGGACGAAGCGGTCGCCGTGGCGCCCTCGTCGTCGGTCACCGTGAGCGAGACGGTGAAGTCCCCGCCCGCGGCGTACGTGTGGCTCGCCGTCACGCCGGTGCCGGTGGCGCCGTCGCCGAAGTCCCACGCATAGGAGGCGATGGTGCCGTCGGAGTCCTCCGAGTCGCCCGCATCGACGCCGACGTCGAGGTCGTCGACCGTGCTCGTGAACGAGGCGGTCGGCGCCGCGTTGGGGATCTCGGGCTCCTCCTGCAGGCCGAGCGTGTAGTGCGACTGGACCGTCTGCGCGTCGAGCGCCGATCCGTACACCGCGAACTCGTCGATGACGCCGTTGAACCACGGGCTCGAGGAACCCCACGTCACGTCGCCGCCTGCCTTCCAGTAGCCGTCGTAGCCCTGCGCCTGCGTCTGCGGGTTGGTGCCCGCCAGCACGCCGTCGACGTAGAGCTTCATGCCGGCCGACGACTGGGTGGCGACGACCTGGTGCCAGTTCCCGTCGTTGTACGGCTGGTCGGTCGTGATCGTGTTCGTGAACCCGGTCCACGTGCCGAAGACGAGCCTGCCGTCGTCCTGCATGTAGACGTGGCGGTCGTAGTTGTCCGACAGCCCGGTGCGGTTGTTGCCGAACCCGGTGATCTTGCCGCCCTGCGTCGTCGTGGTCTTGAACCACGCCTCCGTCGAGTACGTGGTCGGGCCCGAGACGGGTGCCGGCGTCGTGACGAAGCCCGACGTGAACCCGGCCGCGGTGTTCGCGACGTCGACGAGGGCGCCGGCGGCTCCGGTCGTGTACGCGCCGACGTAGCTTCCGTCGGCTCCGGCGGCGCTCGTGTCCTTCGCCACCGCGCTGCCGACCGCGTCTCCGAGCCGGTAGTACACCACCGGGTCCTTCGAGAACACGGCCGCGCCGTACGCGTCGGCGGGCGGGGTCGGGAGGGCCGCGGGCTCGCGGCCGGACTCGGTGTAGTGCTCGACCACCTGGGCCTCGGTCAGCGGGGCCGGGTAGACGGCGACCTCGTCGATCGAGCCGTTGAAGTTCTTGCTGCCGTCCCAGGTGTTGTCACCGCCGATCCGCCAGTATCCCCAGTAGGGCTGGGCCCACGTGACGTCGGGGTTGGATCCGGCGCGGCGGCCGTCGACGTAGAGCTTCATGCCGTCGGAGCCGAGCGTGCCCACGACGTGGTGCCACTCTCCGTCGTTGAAGCTCTTCGACGTCTGCAGCGTCTGCATGCCGCCCGGGTACACGCCGAACGTGACCTTGCCCTGCGGCGTCATGTAGATGTGCCGGTCGTACGAGCCGGAGTCGCCTGCGGCCTCGGATCCGAATCCGACGATCTTGCCGCCGGAGGTCGAGGTGGTCTTGAACCAGGCCTCGACGGCGAAGGTGTCGTCGCGCCACACCCGCTCCTGCGAGATCGCACGGCCCGAGTCGGTTCCGTCGAAGGTCGCCGCGGAGTCCGCGTCGCCGATCACGGCACCGGATGCCCCGAACGTCACGCCCGAGCCCTTCGAGGCGTTCGAGCGGCCCACGCTGTCGCGCGTGCTCGTCGCCGCAGGGCTGTCTCCGAGTCGCCAGTAGTACGTCGGATCGTCGTCGATGACGGTCGAGGCGTAGTCGCTGAGCGTCCCGGTCGTCGACGCCGTCACGGAGAGGGTCGAACCCCATCCGCTGTTGCCGAGCGGGTCGATCGCGCGGAGCCGGTAGGTGTACGTCTGTCCGGGCGTGAGGCCGGTGTCGACGAACGTCATGGTCGGGCGGTCGTAGAACCGCGAGTCCTGCTCGGTGACGTAGACCGGGGTGGCCGTCTTGCCGTCGCGGATCACCTGGTAGGTGAGGCGCTCGTTGTCACGGTCGTAGTTCGCGGGCCAGCTCGCCGTGACGACGCCGCGCGCCGGCGACGCGAGCGTCGGCACGAAGTTGTCGCCGGTGAGGCGCGGGCCGTCGAGGTTCGGGGCGAGCGAGCGCGTCGCGAACCGCACGAGGCCCTGGAACGCCTTGTTGTTGACCGTGGTGAACTCCCCGCCGTAGACCACGTAGCGGCTGTCTGCCGCGACATCCCACGGGCCCTGTCCCTGGCCGGTGAACGTACCGGCGTTGATGGAGGGGAAGAAGTTCAGCAGCTCGGGCGCCGGGGTCCCGGACCACGACGCGTACCCGTAGGGGTCGGGGCGGTTGGTGCCGGTCGCCGCCTTGCTGTAGGCGATGCCGCGGTAGAAGGTCCACGGGTCGGTCTGGGGGTAGCCGCCCATGTTGCCGCAGTAGTGGGCGTGGCCGGCGGTGTAGACGCTGCCGGCGGTCGCCGCCACCGAGTAGGTGTCGCCGTGGCAGTCCGCGACCCACTGCACGCTGCCGGTGGCCCAGTCGCCGCGGAACGTGCCCTCGAGGTTGCCGCCGGAGCCGAAGACGTACCCCGTGCCGTAGAAGCTGTCGGAGTCGGAGTCGAGGCTGTAGATGGCCGCGTCGAGGCCCGCGTTGCGCACCTGTCCGTTCGCACCCCACGGCAGGACGGTCGCGCCGGCGCCGGTGTCGAACGCGGCGAGGCCGTATCCGGGGTTGTCGGTGCCGTTGGCCGTCGTGAAGTCGCCGCCGATGATGACCTTGGAGGCGTCGGGCGCGACCACGAGGTCGTATGCGCGGCCTCCGGCCAGCGCGGGGGCCCACGGGAGGATCGCGCCGTTCGAGGCGTTCGCCGCTGCGGCGAAGCCCGGTCGGGAGTTGCCGCTCACCGAGTTGAAGTGGCCGCTGAAGAACACCGTCGAGTTCGTCGCGTCGAGGGCGTAGACGCGGTTGTTCGCGCTGACGCCGAAGGCCGTGGCGACGTTGCCGCTGGCCGTGTCGAAGGCGACGATCCGGTTGCGGGTGGCGCCGTTCACCTGGGTGAAGTCGCCGCCGGCGTAGAGGCGGGTGCCGTTGGGCGAGGCCGCGATCGTGCGGACCTGCGCGTTGACGGTCGGCGCCCACGGGAGCAGGTTGCCGGTGGTGATGTCGTAGGCCAGCAGGTAGCTGCGGTTCACCTCGTTCACCCCCGCCGCCGAGCCGGCCGGTCGGGCCTTGGTGAAGTTGCCGGCGACGTACACGGTGTTGCCGACGATCTCCTGGTCCCACACGACGCCGTTGATCTGCGGGGCGGGCAGGGGATCGGTCGACACCGTCGTCGACGTGGCCGGGTTGCCCGGCGCGGTATCCGCCGCGGCGGGACCGGCGACGGTCGCCACGGACAGTCCTGAAACGATGACAGCGGCGATCGCCGCGCTCGCGAGGAGACGCAGACGAGACGTCGCGGGGTCGGGTGCACCCATCGGGTCCTCATTCGATCTGGTGAATGGGTCGGCCGGGCTGCCGCCCCTCTGTGGGCAAGGGTAAGTCCGAGGATGCCTCGACTGCGGCCCCAGTGAGGGGGGTACCCGACTCCCAGTTCAGGGGCCAGTCGAGTGGGCCGCCGCGCAGCACGGCGCGCCGCCGGATGCTCGGAGCGCACACCGCGGTGCACGACGCGTCCGGGCGCCCTGGGGGGTGGGCGCCCGGACTCTCCGCTGCAGGGCCGATCCGGTCAGTGCGCCTCTCTGGTGATGAAGTCGTCGAAGGCGACCGTGATCGGCACGTTCGTCGCAGAGCCCGAGATGTAGCTCTCGAGGCCCACGCTGCCGGCGGCCTGCATCGCGGCCGTCGCATCGGTGACGGTGCTCTGCCAGTCGATCGGCTCGGGCGTGCCGGCCTTCCAGATGCGTCCGGAGATGGTCGTCGGGTTGGTGCCGACGACGCTGACCTTGAGCATCAGCGTGTCGCCGGCTGCGAAGGTCAGCCCGCTGACGGTCGTGTTCGTGAGCACGGTCGACGCCCCGCGCATGAGCTGCAGCGAGACCGACCCGCCCGGCTGCACGCGGATGCGGCCCTGGTAGAAGTCCGTCCCGACCTGGCGGCCGACGATTCCGGCCACGGTCTGACCGACCGCGACGTCCTTGTCGATCGTCACGGCGACCTGCGAGGTGGTGCCCGTGGCGGAGACGCCCGGCAGCACGGCGTGCCGCGTGGTGCCCGCCGTCCCGTGCAGGAAGATCCCGCGACCCCCGGTGACGTTGTAGCTCGAGCTCACCGTGGACTGCCAGGCGCCGCCGATCGCTGCCGAACCCCATCCGGCCGCGACCGACCGGGCGAAGTCGTCGGAGGCGAGCACGACGGGCTCGGGCGCGCTCGTCGTGACGGTCGCCGTCTTCGTCGCGGTCGCGCCGTCGTCGTCGGTCACGGTGAGCTTCACCGTGTAGTCGCCGGGGTCGGCGTAGGTGTGCGACGCGGTCGCGCCCGAGCCCGTCTGCCCGTCGCCGAAGTCCCAGGCGTGAGTCGCGATGGTGCCGTCGGAGTCGGCCGACGTCGATCCGTCGAACTGCACGGCCAGGTGGTCGACGGTGCTCGTGAACGCCGCGGTCGGCGGCACGTTCGGCGGGGGCACGTTGCCGTCGCCGGTCGCCACGCGGTAGTGGTCGAGCGACACGGCGAGCGGCACGCTCGTGACCGCGCTCGACACGTACCCGGTGACGCCCACCTTGCCCGCCGTCTGCAGGCCCGCGGCCTGCGAAGTGGTCGTGATCGCCCACGCGGCGGGTTCCGCGGTGCCGGCCGTCCAGGCCTTCGCCTGGATCGTGGTCGGCGACGTCCCGCTGATCTGCACCTTCATCGACACCGCTTGTCCAGCCGTGTAGGTGAGCGGCAGGTTCGCGTTGGCGATCAACGTCGAGTCCCCCTGCATGACCTGGAGGGCGAGCACGCCGCCGGCCTGGAACCGCAGACGTGCCTGGTAGTAGTCGGTGCCGACCTGGCGCACGTTCAGGCCCGCGTAGGCGCTGCCGCCCACGACGGCCTTGTCGACGGCGAAGTCGCCGATGACGGTCACGTCCTTCACGCTCAGGCCGTCGAGGGTCGTCTTGCGCGTCGCGTTCGCGTTGTGGACCAGGATCGCGGTGCCGCCGCTCACCGAGGAGTTGGCGGCGCTCGAGACCGTCCACGCACCGCCGACCGGTGCAGTGCCCCAGCCTCCGGTCACCGAACGCTCGAACTCGTCGCTCGCGAGCTCGATCGACACGGGCGATGCGGTGACGGTGACCTGCGCGGTCTTCGTCGCGACCGCTCCCCGGTTGTCGGTGACGGTGAGGGTCACGTCGTACGTGCCCGCCGCGCCGTACAGGTGCGAGACGTTCGCGCCGGTGCCGGTCTTGCCGTCGCCGAAGTCCCATGCCGAGTCGACGATCGTGCCGTCGGAGTCGGTCGACGTCGACGAGTCGAAGGTGACGGTCTGAGCGGCCACCGTGGCCGTGAAGCCCGCGACGGGCGGGACGTTCGCGTTCACCGCGACGACGGAGTGGGAGGCGGTGCCCGTCGCGCCGTCGTCGTCGGTGACCGTCAGCGTCACGAGGTAGGAGCCGGGTGCCGCGTACTCGTGCGTGGGGTTCGCGCCGGAGCCGGTCTGGCCGTCGCCGAAGTCCCAGGCGAACGAGGCGATCGTGCCGTCGGCATCGCCCGACGCGGAGGCGTCGAACGACGAGGTCCGATCGACCGACGATGCGGTGAACGAGGCCGTCGGGGCGATGTTGGGCACGATGTCGAGTCCGACCTGGTAGTGCGAGCGCACCGTGGTCGGCTCGAGGGCGTACTGGTACACGGCGAACTCGTCGACGGTGCCGTCGAGGTACGAGTTCGTCGAGCCGCCGCCCGTGCGGTCGCCGCCGGCCCGCCAGTAGCCGTTGTACGACTGGGCCGCCGCCACGGTGTTGCTGCCGGCGAGCTCGCCGTCGACGTACAGGCGCATGCCCGCGGAGGACTGCGTGGCGACGACCTGGTGCCAGTTGCCGTCGTTGTACGCGCTCGTGGTCTTGATCGTCGTCGTGGTGCTGCCGTTCTTCGTGCCGAACACGAGCAGGCCGTTGTCCTGCAGGTAGACGTGCCGGTCGTAGGTGGTCGACAGCCCGGTGCGGCTGTCGCCGAACCCGGTGATCTTGCCGCCCTTCGTCGTCGTGGTCTTGAACCACGCCTCGGTCGAGTACGTCGTCACCGACGCCTGCTGCGTCGTGGCGGCGGCGAAGCCCGCGGTGAACTTCGTCGAGGTGTCGGCCACCCCGACGAGCGCGCCCGCCGCACCTCGGGTGTACGTGCCGACGAGGCTGCCGCCCAGCCCCTGCGTGCCGGAGTCGCTCGCGGTCGACCCGCTCGCCTCGCCGAGGCGCCAGTACATGAGCGGACCGGCCCCGTAGACCGCGGCGCCGTAGGCGTCGGCCGGCGCGGACGGCACGGTCGCGACGGTGCGACCCGAGTCGACGTAGTGCTTCTGCACCTGCGCCGCCGTCAGCGGCTTCGGATAGACCGCCACGTCGTCGATGGTGCCCGAGAAGTTCTTGGCTGCCGACCAGGTGTTGTCGCCGCCGATGCGCCAGTAGCCCCAGTACGCCTGCGCGGTCGTGACGCTCGGGTTCAGGGCGACGCGCAGGCCGTCGAGGTAGAGCGCGGTTCCGCCGGAGCCGAGGGTCGCCACCACGTGGTGCCACTGGTTGTCGTTGTAGGCCTTCGGCGACTGCAGGGTCTGCCGGACGTCGGGGTTGACGCCGAAGAGCACGCGGCCCGAAGTGTCCATCCAGACGTGCCGGTCGTAGTTCGACGAGTCGCCCGAAGCCGACGATCCGAAGCCGACGATCTTGCCGCCGAGCGAGGAGTTGGTCTTGAACCAGGCCTCGACCGCGAACGTCTGGTCGCGCCAGACCTTGTCCTGCGAGATCGCACGTCCGCTGCTCGTGCCGCTGAAGCGGGCTGCGGTGTCGGGGTCGCCGACGATGGCGCCGGACTGGGCGAAGGTGACGCCGGAACCGCGCGTCGCGTTCGAGCGACCGAGGGTGTCGGAGACGCTCGTCGCACCGACCGGCTCACCCAGGCGCCAGAAGTTCGTGGGCTGGTCGCCCATCACGGTGGCCGCGTAGGGGCTGAGCGTCCCGGAGGCCGCCGCGGTGATGGTCAGCGTCGAGCCCCATGCGCTGTTGCCCAGCGCGTCGATCGCGCGCAACCGGTAGGTGTAGGCCTGCCCGGGGGTGAGGCCCGAGTCGACGAACGACATCGTGGGGCGCTCGTAGTAGCGGGACTTCTGCTGCGTGACGTAGACCGGAGTGGCGGTCTTGCCGTCGCGGATGACCTGGTAGGTGAGCGCCTCGTTGTCGCGATCCCAGTTCGCGATCCAGCTGGCGGTGACGACGCCGGCCGCGGGGGAGGCCAGCTTCGGCACGAAGTTGTCGCCGGTGAGCCGGGGGCCGTCGGCGTTCGGGGCGATCGCGCGAGTCGCGAACCGGGCGAGGCCCTGGAAGGCCTTGTTGTTGATGTTCTGGAACTCGCCGCCGTAGACGACGTACCGGCCGTCGGTGTCGACGTTCCACGGTCCCTGTCCCTGCCCGGTGTAGGTGCCGGCATCCATCGACGGATACCAGTTGAGCTCGCTCGGCGCGGGCGTTCCCGTCCAGCTCGGGTAGCCGTAGATGTCGGCCGTGTTGGTGCCGCCGACGGACTTCGAGAACGCCATCGCGCGCTGGAAGTCCCACGGGTCGGTCTGCGGGAACCCGCCCATGTTGCCGCAGTAGTGGGAGTGCCCGGCGATGTAGATCACGTCGCCGGCGGCCGCGACCGAGTACGTGTCGCCGTGGCAGTCGGCCACCCACTCGATGGCGCCGGTGTCCCAGCTCGCGCGGAACGTGTTCTCGAGGGTGCCGTTGCCGAACACGTACCCGGACCCGTAGAGGCTGTCGCCGTCGGTCTCGAGGCTGTAGATCGCCGAGTCGAGCCCGCCGTTCCTGACCGAGTCGTTCACGGCGAACGGCAGGATGCTGCTGCCGACCGTCGCGTCGACCGCGCCGAGTCCGTACCCGGGGCGGTCCGAGCCGTTCAGGCTGGTGAAGTCCCCGCCGATCGCGACCTTGGTCTCGTCGGGCGAGACGACCATCGAGTAGGCACGGCCTCCGGCGAGCACCGGCGCCCACGGCAGGATCGCGCCGTTCGCGGCGCTCGCGGCCGCCGTGAACCCGGGTCGCGCGTTGCTGCTCACCGAGGTGAAGTGGCCGCTGAAGTAGACCGTCGTGTTCGTGGCATCCATCGCGTAGACGCGGTTGTTGGCCCCGACGCCGAACCCGGTGGCGACGGCGCCCGTCGCGGTGTCGAACGCGACGATGCGGTTGCGGGTCTCGCTGTTGACCAGCGTGAAGTCGCCGCCCGCGTAGAGCCGCGTGCCGTCGGGCGAGGCGGCGAGCACCCGGACCTGGGCATTGAGCACCGGCGCCCATGGCAGCAGGTCGCCCGTGGTGACGTCGTACGCCAGCAGGTAGGTGCGGTCGACCTCGCTCACGCCGGCGGCCACACCCGTGGGCCTGGCCTTCGTGAAGTCGCCGGCGACGTAGACGACGTTCCCGATGATCTCCTGGTCCCAGACGACGCCGTTGATCTGCGGCGCGGGCAGCGGATCGGACGAGACCGTCGTCGGGACGCCGGTGTCGACCGGGAGTGTGTCCGCCGTGGCGGGTGCGGCGAACGCACCGATCGTCATTCCGGCGGCGAGCAGAGCAAAGGTCGAAATACCGGCGGCGAAGCGCGCTCGCCACGACCTGGGTTCGGGTGTACCCATCGTGTCCTCAATCGGTCGGCGGAGGGGCGACATTGCCCTCCGACAGGCACCGAATATACGACTGGAGCGGGCTGGCCGATGCTCCCCAGTCCGGGGGCCGTCGGTGCATAGGCCGCCCGGAAGTGCCGGTCAGGGCAGGATCGTCGCCACGAGATCGTCGTAACGGACCGCGTTCGGCGCGTTCGTCGCGGCGCCGGAGAGGTAGCCCTCGATGCCGACGACGCCGGCCGACTGCAGCGCTGCGGCGTTCGAGTTCGCGGTGAGCTGCCAGGCCGCCGGCTCGGCGGAGCCGGCCTGCCAGGCCTTGGCCCGGAGCGTGGTCGGGTTCGTGCCCGACGCCTGCACGCGGAGCATCACCTGCTGCCCGCCCGCGCAGCTCAACCCGGCGATGTCGGCGTTCGCGAGCACGACGGTCGAACCCTCGTTGAGCTGGAGCGTGCACGCGCCGTTCGTGAGGAACCTGATCCGCGCCTGGTAGAACGACGAGCCCACCTGCCTGACGACCGTGCCGGCCGTGGCCGCCCCGCCTGCGGCGGTCTTCTCGAGCGACATCCGCACCACGACGTCGACCGAGGCGGTCGGGCTGATCGGGAGCGTCGCGTGCCGCGTGAGACCGGGCGCGTAGGTCGTGATGCCGGCTCCGCCGCCGACCTGGAACCCCGACGAGTCGTTGACCGACCACGAGCCGCCGATCGGCGCGGTGCCCCAACTCCCGCTCAGCGTCCGGGCGAAGTCGTCCTGGGCGACGACGCCGGCGGGCGGCGGCGTGTCGTCGTCGATCACGACCTGACGCGTCGCGACCGCGGTGGCGCCGTCGTCGTCGGTCACCGTCAGGGTCACGGTGTAGGTGCCGGGATTCGCGTACGTGCGGCTCGCGGTCAGGCCCGACCCGGTTGCGCCGTCGCCGAACTGCCAGGCGTACGACTGGATCGTGCCGTCGCCGTCGGAGGAGGCGGTCGCGTCGACCGAGACGGTGGACTCGTCGATCGTCGCGCTGAACGCGGCCGTCGGCGACTGGTTCACGGGCCCGCCGCCCCCGCTGGTGCGCCCGACCTGGTAGTGCTGGGCGATGCGCGACGGAGCCAGCACGGTCTTGTACATCGCCACCTCGTCGAGGTCGCCCGAGAAGTTCTGGTTGCCTCCCGGCGTCGCGTCGCCGCCGATCTTCCAGTAGCCGGGGAAGTTGCGGCCGTAGATCGTCTCGACCCGGTTCGCGACCTGCTGGCCGTCGACGTAGAGGCGCATCCCGTCGGGACCGAGCGTCGCGACGGCGTGGTGCCAGTTGCCGTCGTTGTAGCCGGCCCCGCTCTGCAGCGTGCGGTTCTGGGTGTCGAAGACGGTCCACGACACGCGCCCGCCGTTCAGGTACAGCGATCGGTTGTGCGTGCCCGACGTGCCCGTCGCCGACCCGTTGTCACCGAAGCCGAGGATCTTGCCGCTGCTCGAGGTGGTGCGGAACCAGGCCTCCGCAGTCATCGAGTCGTCGGGCCAGACCGGCACGGTCGTCGCGGCCCGCCCGTTCGAGGTGCCGTCGAATCTCGCGGCGGTGTTCGGGTCGCCGGCGATGCCTCCGGCCACGCCCTCGGTCACGCCGGAGCCGCTCGAGGCGTTGAGCTGGTTGAGCGTGCCGAACGAGAGGGTGGTGTTGGCGGTGGGCCCGGCGGCGTTGACCAGGGTCGACCCCGTGCCGTCGCCCATGCGGTAGTACCACGTCGGGCTATCGGCGAAGACGGAGAGAGCGTAGGCGCTCGGCGCGGCCCCGGTGCCCGCGCTGGTCGAGACGGACTGCGACCACGCCACGTTGCCGAACGGATCCGTCGCGCTCACTCGATACGAGACCCCGGCGCCCGGAGTCCGACCGGTGTCGACGAAGGTGACGGTGGGGCGGTCCCAGAACTGCGAGAAGCCGGGGATCGTCGCGATCGGGCTGGTGGTGTCGCCGTTCCGGTACACGCGGTACACGAGGCGCTCGTTGTCGCGGTCGTGGTTCGACGGCCAGCTCACGCGCACGGCGCCCGATCCGGCCGCCGTCGCGTTCACGGGCCAGCCGGAGCTCTCCCGCGGGCCGTCGGTGTCGGGAGCGACCGCCGAGATCGCGAAGCGGGACAGGCCCTGCTGGCCGACGCCGTTCACCTGCGTGAACTCGCCGGCATAGGCGACGTACTGGTCGTTCGCCTGCACGGTCCACGGGCCCTGGTACTGCCCGGTGAAGTTGCCGAGGTTGATGTCGGGGAAGAACGCCAGGGGCCGCGTCGCGGGCTTGCCGTAGTTGATGTTCTCCCTGACCACGCTGAACGGGGCCTTCGTGAAGGCCAGCGCGCGCTGGAACGTGCGGGGGTCGCGTTCCGGGAAAGACCCGACCCATTCGCACTGGTGCGGGTGGCCTGCGACGTAGACGACGCCGCCCTGCGAGGCCGACCCGTACTCGTCACCACGGCAGTCCGCCATCCAGATGAGGTTCAGGGTGGCCCAGTCCATGCGGAACGTGCCCTCGGTGTTGCCGGTCCCGCTCGACGAGAGCAGCACGTAGCCCGAGCCGTAGACGCTGTCGCCGTCGGAGCTCATCCCGTAGATGGCGGCCGAGTTGCCCGCGTTCCTGATGATGTTGTTGGCCGGGGTCGGCACCGTGGACCCGGTGGTCGAGTTCACGCCGACGAGCCCGAAGCCGGGGTTCGCGCTGCCGTTGGCCGAGAGGAAGCTGCCGCCGATGACGACCTTCGAGCCGTCGGGGGAGACCTCCATCGCATAGGCGCGTCCGTCGGAGAGCACCGGGGCCCATGCGGTGGTCGCGCCGTTCGATGCGGATGCCGCTGCCGCGCGTCCCGGGCGGGACACTCCGCCGGCGCTGGTCAGGTTGCCCGCGAAGAAGGCGGTGGTGCTCGACGCCGCCACCGCGAAGAGCTCGCCGTTCGCCGAGGCGTTGAACCCCGGGATCACGGCCCCCGTCGCGGTGTCGAAGGCGACGATGCGACTGCGCGAGGCGCCGTTGACCGTCGTGAACGCCCCGACCACGTAGAGGATGCTCCCGTCGGGCGACGTGTCCATCGCCCGCACCTGGCCGTTCAGGTTCGGCGCCCACGAGGTGAGCTGGCCGGTGCTCAGGCGGTAGGAGAGCAGGTGCGTCCGCCCCACGGTGCTCGCGCCGGGCGCCGCGCCGGCCGGGCGCGCGGCGGTGAAGTTGCCGCCCACGAACACGGTGTCGCCGACGATCGCCTGATCCCACGCGACGCCGTTCATCTGCGCGGTGGGCAGCGAGTCGCTCGAGACGGTGGCCGGAAGGCCGGGTTCGGGCGCCGTGTCCGCGTGCGCCGGTGAGGCGAAGAACACCGCGGCCAAGGTCGCGATCGTCGCTGCGATCGCGAGTGATGGGGTTCCGAGTCTGCTGCGCATGGGCCAACCTCGATCCGTCGTGACGGGTCCTCGAGAGTAGGGGCGAGTATTCCTCGAATCTAACCGCGGGGTCGGCGAGCCACCTCCCCCCGTAAGAGGGGGACGGATGCGCCGGCGAAGGGAAGCGGGGCCCGAACCGGGCGCGCCGCGGGCCGTCGACAGCGGGCTAGCGCGGCACGGAACCGTGGAACTGGAGCGGCGCGACCTCGAGCGCGTAGTCGACCATGATCGTCACGTCGTCCCGCTCGGACTCCGGCACCGAGAAGATGAACACGGCCTCGGCCGTCTTGCCCGCGGGCACCTCCGCCGGGAACGTCGTGCCGCCGGGCTCCCGCAGCTCGGGCGCCGGCGTCAGGTCCTCGCCGAAGTAGGCGGTGATGGAGGCGTTGGCGAGCGACGACGCGGCATCGGTGTCGTTGGCGATCTCCACGGTCACGCGGATCGACGGCGCCGCCACCTCGCCCGGGCCCTGGGCCTCGCCCTCGACGGCCTCGATCGAGGCGATCCGTGCCGTGAGGTCGGGCGCGATCTCGGCCGGCTCGTCGATCGGCACCGGGTCGGCGGGCGGCGGCTGCTCCACCGGCGACGGGTCCACGGAGGGCACGGTCGGCAGCGGCGCCTTCGTCGGCGGCGCGGTCGTCGCCGGGGCCGGCGAGGCGGAGGCCGTGGCCGAGGCATCCGTCGAGGAGACGACCGGGGCCTTCGGCGAGCCGCCGAGCAGGGGGATCACCACGAAGGCGATCAGGATGATCGCGACGATGATCCCGGCGACGACGAGCACGGTGCGGCGGCTGCCGCCTCCGGTCGGCTGCTCGTCGTCATCGTCGTCGATTCCGATTCGGGGGTCGGTGTTCGGCATCTCGGGCTCCGGGGTTCAGGGATGAGGTAGGGCTCGGGCGATCCGATCGCGGAGCAGGGGTCCGCGACCGGGATCGGTCACTCGGGATCGCCGACGGCGGCCGCGGGTCTGGACGAGACGGCGTCGAGCGCGAGGCGGAGCGCCGTGCTCGACGTGTGGACGGTGTAGGGGAAGTAGACGACCTCGACGCCGACCGCCGAGAACTCCTGTTCGAGCCTCAGGCCCTCCTCGGTGCCGCGCCAGTCGTCGCCCTTGAAGAACCGGTCGAAGCGGAGCTCCCGCCACGTGTCGAGCTTGTCGGGCAGCACCTCGGCGTGCACCCGGTCGACGAAGTCGATGTGGCGCACGATCTCCATGCGCTCGGGGAGCGGCACGATCGGCTTCCGTCCCTTGCGGACCTCGAGCAGCTCGTCGGAGACGACGCCCGCGATCAGGTAGTCGCACTCGCTGCGCGCGTGCTTGAGGATGTTGAGGTGGCCGACGTGGAACAGGTCGAACGCCCCCGCCGCGTACCCGACTCTCATGGACATCCGATCGCCTCCCTGGTTCGGAACGGGTCGGCTTCGACGCCGACGTGCCCGTGCATGCGATGAATGTAGACGATCGCCGAGCCGGGCTGCAGCCCCAGCTCGGGGTACGCGGGGCGACCCCCGCCGCTCGCCGTTCACGAGCCGGCCACCCTCTGTTTGGGGGGGAGCCGGGCGGGCGTCCGGAACCTAGACTCGCAGCACCGATCACCGCGGGTGCCGAACGGCGCCCACTACCCGAATGGTGTCAGGGGAGCTTTCGATGCATGCCGATGAGGTCACCGCCGACCGTCGTCCCGTCGTGCGCATTCTCGGCACGCACGGCATTCCCGCGGCCTACGGCGGCTTCGAGACGGCGGCCGAGAACGTGGCCATCCACCTCCGCGACCACGGCTGGCGACCGGTCGTGTACTGCCAGGCCGACGGAGACGGGCCGATCGTCGAAGACGTCTGGAACGGCATCGACCGGGTCACCATCCCGGTCGGCCGCGACGGATGGCTCGGCACCTCGCTCTTCGACCTGCGCTCGATCCGGCACGCCTGCCGGTTCCGCGACCCGTGCATCACCTTCGGCTACAACACCGCGGTGTTCAACGTCGCGCAGGCGATGCTCGGCATCACCAACGTCATCAACATGGACGGCATCGAGTGGTCGCGTGCGCGCTGGGGATGGCCGAGGCAGGCGATCCTCTACGTCAACGAGCGGATCGCGTGCTGGGTGGGCGATGCCCTCATCGCCGACCACCCGGTGATCGAGGAGTACCTCGCCCGCAAGGCCCGTCGCAGCAAGCTGCACACCATCACCTACGGGGCCCACGCCGTCGCCGAGGCGCCCACCGAGCCGGTGACGGCGCTCGGCCTCGAGCCGGGCGGATACCTCACGATCATCTGCCGTCCCATTCCCGAGAACTCGATCCTCGAGCTCGTGACGGCGTTCTCGCGCCGGCCGCGGGGGGTCAAGCTCGCCGTGCTCGGCACGTACCTCGACGACGACCCGTTCCACCGGGCCGTCCGCGAGGCCGCGAGCGACGAGGTCGCGTTCGTCGGCTCGGTCTACGACCCGGCGGCGCTCGCCGCGGTGCGGTTCCATTCGCTCGCCTACCTGCACGGTCACACGGTCGGAGGCACGAACCCGTCGCTCGTCGAGGCGATGGCCGCAGGCAACCCGGTGCTGGCGCACGACAACCCGTACAACCGGTGGGTCGCGGCCGACGGGGCGCTGGTCTTCTCGACGGTCGACGAGGCCGCCGACCGCCTGGACGACCTGCTCGGCTCGGCCGAGCTCCGGTCGACGCTCAGCGCGAGGGTCCGTGCCCGGCACGCGGCCGAGTTCACCTGGGAGCACGTCGCCGGCCAGTACCAGGACCTGCTCGAAACAGCGTCGGGCATCGCGCCCGAAGATCGCGCCCCAGCAGCGCTGACAGGAGGCATCGCATGATCAGGGTCGGCATCGTCGGTCTCGGCAAGATGGGGTTGTCGCACCTCGCGATGATCAACGCCCACCCCGACGTCTCCGTGGAGGCGGTCGTCGACTCGACCGGCTACATCCTCGACGTGCTCGGCAAGTACACGGGGTTGCCGACCTTCTCCGACTCCGAGCGGATGCTCGACGAGGTCGAACTCGACGCGGTGCTCATCGCGACGCCCACGAGGTTCCATGCGCCGATGGTGCGGTCGGTCCTCGAGCGCGGCATCCACGTCTTCTGCGAGAAGCCGCTGTGCCTCACCTCGGCCGAATCCGTCGAGCTCGCGGCGCTCGCCGCCGAGCGCGGGCTGGTCACGCAGGTCGGCTACCACAACCGCTTCGTCGGGGCGTTCCGCGAGGTCAAGCGCCTGCTCGACCTGGGCGCCATCGGCAAGGTCACCCACCTGCAGGCCGAGGCGTACGGCCCGGTCGTGCTCCGTCCGAAGGGGTCGACCTGGCGCACCCAGCGCACCGAGGGCGGCGGCGCGCTCTACGACTACGCGGCGCATCCGATCGATCTCCTGACCTGGTACGCCGGAGCGCCGATCGGGGTCGGCGGCACGGTGCTCGGCAGCGTCTTCTCGGCCGACACCGAAGACGAGGTGTTCGGCACCCTCTACTTCGAGGACTCGGTCTCGGCGCAGATCTCGGTCAACTGGTCGGATGAGTCGTTCCGCAAGATGACGACCCGCATCACGGTGATCGGCACGGCCGGGCGAATCCAGGCCGACCGGCAGGAGGTGCAGACCTACCTGCGGTCGACCGCACCCGAGATCGAGGGCTACGACCCCGGATGGAACGTCCGCTACACGACCGAGCTCACCGACCCCGTCTGGTACTACCTCCGCGGCGAGGAGTACAGCGCGCAGTTGGACCACTTCGTGCGACGGGTGCACGACCGGTCGGTCGAACCCGCGAACGACTTCGCGAGCGCGGTCGCGACCGACCGCATCATCGAGATGATGACGGCCGATGCCGCGCGAGGCCCGGTCGTGCTCGCAGCCGAGGCGCCGGCTCGGCCGACCGCGGGCGGAACACTGCGACAGCTGCTGAGGAGGCGGGCATGACGATCGAACAGCCGCTGGCGATCCCCGACAGAGTGCGGCCGCTGGACCGCGTGCTCTTCGGCGACAACCAGTTCTTCGGCGTGAACCACATGTCGGAGGAGCGGGCGCGCGCCCAGGCGATGCGCTTCCAGACCACCGACGCGATCATGGAGGTACTCGACGACGCGATCGACGCCGGCATCACGTCGTTCATGTGCACGACCCACGATCGCATCTCCGAGATCGCCGATCGGGTGCGAGCCGATCCGAAGCGCTACGACGGGTTCTCGTTCCTCCCGTGCATGCCGTACGCCCACAAGTACGCCGACGCCGTGACCGAGCTCGGCATGCTGGGCGCGCTGCGGCGGTTCCTTCCCGAGGAGGGCGCGCTCAACGCGATGCTCCGCGGCGGCAAGTCCATCGCGAAGAAAGACGTGGCGGGGCTCGTGACGCTGCTCGTCGACGCCGAGATGGCGATGTTCCGCGGCACGCGCACGCCGGTCGTCTGGCTCCAGAACGTCGTCACCGACCTGCTGCTCGGCCTCGGCTTCGTCGACGCGTTCGCGATGTTCGCGGACCACGTGCGCAGCCGCTACGACGCCGAACCCGGGTTCATCACGATGAACCTCCCGATGCTGCTGCCCGTGCTGGAGCGGGCCGGCATCGAGAACCCGCTCGTGTGCGCGAACATCAACAAGATCGGCTTCCGGATGTCGGGAGGCATGGACGCCTACCACGACGCGCTTGAGCAGCGGCCGTTCCGGGCGGTCGCGATGTCGGTGTTCGCCTCCGGGGCGATCGCCCCGGGCGAGGCCATCGAGTGGATCTTCGAGCAGCCGAACATCGAGTCGATCGTGTTCGGCGCCTCGAGCCGCCGTCACATCGACGACACCGTCTCGCTCGTGCGCAGATACGCCGGGTGACGTTCGATGCGCGTGCTCTTCGACGGCTTCTGGTGGGGCACGGGCCCGCTCTCGAACCGGCAGGTGCTCCGCGAGTTCGTGTTCGCCTGGATCGCGACGTTCCCGGCCGACCAGGTCGCGGTGGCGGTGCGCCGGCGAGACCTGCGGCAGGCCAGGGCCGAACTGCCCGAGCGCGTGGTGGTCGTGCCGACGCGGTTGGCGCCGCAGGGCATCAGCGCCATCGTCGAGCTGCCGTTCCTCGCGAAGCGGATCGGGGCGGACGTCACGATCACGCACAACTTCACGCCGGCCTTCGGCCGCTCGGCGGTCTTCATCCACGACTTCATGTTCCTGACGAGGCCCGAGTGGTTCACCTCGCGCGAGCGCTGGTACTACTCGCTCATGCCGGCCACCGTGCACCTGAGCGAGGTCGTCTTCACCTCCTCCGAGACTGAGGCGGCGCGCATCGCCGCGTTCGCGCGCTCCCGCCCCGTGGTGCCCGTCGGGCTGGCCGTCGGCGGGAGCCTGCTGGGGGCGCCGCTGGTGCGTCCGGAAGGCCTCGACGGCGTGGTGGGGTTCCACCTCACCGTGGGGCGCCTCAACGCGCGCAAGAACCTCGCGAACACCATCATCGGCGCCGTCGAGTCGGGCGTGATCGACCGGCGCTCTCCGCTCATCGTGGTGGGGGAGCCCGGCGGGCGGGCGGCGAAGTTCCCTCCCGCCGTCGCCGAGGCGGTCCGGCACGGCGTGGTCCGCTTCCTCGGTCGCATCGACGACGGCGAGCTGGCGTGGCTCTACGCCCACGCCGACGGGCTGCTGTTCCTGAGCCTCGACGAGGGCTTCGGCATGCCCACGCTCGAGGCGCAGGCCTTCGACGCCCCGATCCTCGCGAGCGACATCCCCGTCTTCCGAGAGATCCTCGGCGACGCCGGTGCGATGTACGTGGATCCGCACGATCCGGCCGCGATCGCCGACGGCCTGCGCCGGCTTCCGCATCGAGGCGCACCCGAGATCGTGCGTCGCGACCACGAGTACTCGTGGGAGCAGAGCGTGCGCACGATGCGCGACACGATCCGCGGAACGCGCACCGCGACGCGGCGCACGGTGTCATCGCACCGGCGTTGACGCGTCGGCCCGTCCGTCCGCCCGGCTGATGCCTCCGCCCGGCTGACGCTTCCACGCCCGGCCGATGCCCGAGTGCCGCCCTCGCGTCACCGCGCGGCCCGAGCGCTCAGTACGCCCCGTCGGCCTTGACGACGCTGCGGACGGTGCGCCAGATGATCATGAGGTCGCCCGTCATCGACCAGTTCTCGACGTAGTAGAGGTCGAGCCTGACGCTCTCCTCCCAATCGAGGTCGCTCCGGCCGCTGATCTGCCAGAGTCCGGTGAGCCCGGGCTTGATCATCAGGCGTCGCGAGACCACTCCGTCGTAGGCCGCGGCCTCCACCTGGAGGGGCGGGCGAGGGCCGACGACGCTCATCTCGCCGATCAGGATGTTCCAGAACTGCGGCAGCTCGTCGAGCGAGTGGGCCCGGAGCAGCCGGCCGATGCGGGTCACCCGCGGGTCGTCGCGCAGCTTGAACAGCAGCCCGGCGCCTTCGTTGTGCGCCTGCAGCTCGGCGAGCCGGTCTTCGGCGTCGATGCACATCGAGCGGAACTTCAGCATGTCGAAGGTGCGGCCGTCGCGCCCGCACCGGGTCTGCCGGAAGAAGACGGGGCCGCCGTCCTCGAGGCGGATCGCGATCGCGATCACGAGCACCAGCGGGGCGATCAGCAGGAGCGCAGCACCGGCGAACAGGATGTCGAATCCGCGCTTCGCGACGTGCCGCACCCCGTCGAAGGCCGGGATCTCGACGTGGAGGAGGGGCAGCCCCTCGACCGGACGGAAGTGGATGCGCGGGCCGGCGACGTCGGTGAGGCGCGACGAGAGCACGAGTTCGGCGTTGGTGCCCTCGAGGTCCCAGCCGAGCCTGCGCAGCCGGTCGCCGTCGTCGCCGAGGTCTCCGGTGACGATGACCGCGTCGGCGCGCGCCGACGTGGCCGCGGGGGCGGCTTCGGCCAGGCCGCCGAGCACGGGCAGCTCACGGGCGCCGAGTTCGAGGCTCGCGGTCGGGGCGTCGTCGGAGATGATGCCGACGACCTCGTAGCCCGCCGCGGCGTTGCGTTCGACCTGCCGCACGACGTAGACGACGTCGGCGAGCGATCCGATCACGATCGCGCGCGACAGGTAGCGGCCGCGGCGGCGCTGCGCGAGCAGCCAGCGTCGCCAGAGCCACCGGGTGAGGAGCAGGCTCACGCCTCCGGCGGGGAGCGCCACGAGGAAGTACCAGCGAGGCGCATCGGCGCCGACCAGGAGCAGCACGAACGCGAGGATGCCGAACGCCGCCGCGGTGGCGTTCGCGACCCGCTTGTACTCGAGGGCGCCTGCGCCCATGAGGAGCACGTCTCGGGTGCGGAACACCGTCAGCGCGATCATCCAGGTCAGGGCGATGAGCACCGGAACGCCGAAGTACTGCAGCGTCGGCTCGGCCATGACTGCCTGCCCCTCGACGAGGAGGCGGACCCAGACCGCGGCCAGCACGGAGCCGGCGATCGCGAGCGAGTCGGTGAACCTGAGCCGGTCGCGGTAGTGCTGGAGCGCCTTCGCTCCAGTCGCGCGCGGAATCGACGAGGCCTCCGTGGAGGCCGCTGCGACGGAACCGGGGAGCGCGGCCGGGGTGAGTCTGGCACCGCCGACGGGATCAGCCGGCGAAGGTACCGAACTCATGGGCGGGTAGGGGGGCGAGTCGGAGGAACGCTGCGGAGCGGCAGCTTTGGCGCGTCACGCGATATGTGCTCATCGGGTCCACATTCGTCTTCGGGTAACGGATCGCAGGGCGCTGAAAATGAAGATCGCGAGGTCGTGCCGGCGGGTGCTCCGGAGGGGTCGCGATCCGCTGAACACCAAGTGAACAGCTCGAGTAGGACTGACTCCGACGCTATTCGCCGGGGGCTCGTCGGGCTTCTCCCAAAAGGGGTGCCACCACTTCGGGGGGTTGCGTCGAATCGCCCGCGAACAGGCGGGCGCGAGCGGTCGCGAAGCACGTCGCGCGAGCTCTCCGCAGCGCGTCGAACGCGTTCGTCTGAGGGTGGCCGGGCGCACTCGTGCGCAGCGCGTCGAACGCGCTCGCACGACGGGTCGGCCGCGTTCGCGCACTACTCGTGCCCGAGTGCGCCGACCCCACCCGGGCCGCAGCTCACCTGGCCGGCCGGCCGCCCGCCCGGCGGGCGAGGCTCAGGCGAGCGCCGCGGCGATCGCCTGCCCGAGCTGCACCGGTTTGGTGAACTGCGGCCAGTGCCCGGTCGGCAGGTCGACGTACTCGACCTGCTTCACGGCCGCGAGCTCGCGCGTGAACGGCGCGTCGGCGGCCAGCCACTCGTGCAGCGCCGAGCTCGGGAACTCGCACGCGATGATCGTGATGGGCACGTCGTAGCGCCGGTCGTCGCGGAGCACGATCGGGTCGAGCGCGACGCCTGCTGGCTCGGGCACGGCCCGGGACCGGAAGGCGGCGCGCAGCCCGTCGTCGAGGTCGACGAGGTCGGCGTCGTCGAACTCCTCCCATGCGGGGAGCGGGATCTCGCCGTCGACCACGGTGAGTCCGTCGTTGATCGGCAGCCCGTCGGCGAGCGGGCCGGCGTCGACGTAGACGACCCGGGCGATGCGGTCGGGCCGCCGGTCGGCGACGCCGTGCGCGATGGCCCCGCCGCCCGAGTGGCCGACGAGCACCACGGGTTCGTCGAAGCCGTCGACGGCGCGCACCACGGCCTCGATGTGCTCGCGCAACCCGATGCGGGAGCGGTCGGCGTCGGCCGACTCGAGCCCGGGCAGGGTCACCGGATGGGTGCGGTGCCCCTGCTCTTCGAGGATGGGGACGACGTCGTTCCAGGAGTCGGCGCCGAGCCAGAACCCGGGGATGAGGATGATGTCCATGCCCTCGAACGTACGTTCGACCACCGACATCCGCTCGAGGCGAGCACGAGGATCCCGACGCCCAGGATCGCGAGCCCGAGCACCGACCCGGCGGCGAGGGTCTCGCCGAGCACGAGCACGCCGAGCAGGCTCGCGGTGAGGGGCTCGGCGAGCGTCAGCGTCGAGACGACGGCGGGCGCGAGTCCGGCGAGGCCGGCGCCGAAGAGCGTGTAGGCGAGGGTCGTCGCGACGAGCCCGAGCCAGAGCGCCATCGCGAGCCCGGGCCCGGTCGCCAGCCACGCGGCATCCGTCAGCAGCAGGATCGGCAGGCTGGCGACGGCGGCCGTGCCGAACAGCGCCCCCATGCTGCCGGTCGGCGACCAGCCGCGGTCGAGCAGGTGCTTGGCCGCGAGCGTGTAGACGGCGTACGACGCGCCGGCCGCGACCGAGGCGGCGATGCCGAGCGGGTTCGACGAGGCCTGCGAGGGGTCGGTCGCCGCGGCGAGCACGGCCACGCCGGTGGTGGCGACGGCGGTCGCGACGAGCCAGCGCCGGCCGGGGAAGCGTCGCCGCAGCGCCCAGTCGAGGGCTCCGGTGATGACCGGTGCCGACCCGAGGGCGACGACCGTGCCGACGGCAACGCCGTTCGAGGCGGTGCCCGCGAAGAAGGCGGGCTGGTACGCGAGCACCCCGGCGGCGCCGATCGCGATCGCGAACGCGACGGAGAGCGGATGCCGCGGGCGGCCGCCCAGAACCCGGCCGGCCGTGGAGCCGGCACCCACCGCGCCCACCGCCCGCCGCCTGCGCCACGCCATGAGCCAGGCGACGAGCGCGAGCGCCCCGCCGCCGATCAGGATGCGCGCCGCACCGATCGAGAGCGGGTCGGCGTCGGGGCCGAGCGCCTGCGCGGCGCCGGTCGTGCCGAAGCACACCGAGGCGAGGAGCACGGCGACGACGAAAGGCATGTGCGAGATTGTTCCACAATCTGCGCGGAACCGACACCCCCGGTCCGCGACCGCAGGCCGAGCGACCTCGCGGCCCGCCGCGGGCCGGTAGGCTCGCATCCTGTCGCCCGCGATGCCGCGTGGCGGAAGCGCGTCCCCCAGCGCCCCGCCGACCCGACGCGCACGCCTCAGCCGCGACATCCGTCGACCCAACGGAGGACCAGTGCGTGCCGTGCTCTTCACCGCGTTCGGCGAGCGACCCGAGCTCGCCGACGTGCCCGAACCCGAGTGCCCGCCGCGCGGCGCCGTGATCCGCGTTCGCGCGACCGGTGTCTGCCGCAGCGACTGGCACGGCTGGATGGGCCACGACGACACGATCTCCCTACCGCACGTGCCCGGCCACGAGTTCGCCGGCGAGATCGCCGAGCTCGGATCCGAGATCCCGGCCGACGCCGGGTGGGCCGTCGGCGACCGCGTGACCGCGCCGTTCATCTGCGCGTGCGGCCGCTGCCCCGAGTGCCTCGGCGGCAACGAGCAGGTCTGCGACGCGCAGTCGCAGCCGGGCTTCACCAGGTGGGGCTCGTTCGCCGAGTACGTCGTCGTCGACGAGGCCGAACTGAACCTCATCCGCCTGCCCGACGCGCTCGGCTTCGTCGAGGCCGCCTCGCTCGGCTGCCGGTTCGCCACCGCGTACCGCGCGATCATGGAGCGCAGCCGGCTCGCCCCCGGCGAGCAGATCGCGGTGCACGGATGCGGCGGGGTCGGCCTCTCGGCCATCATGATCGCCGTCGCGGCGGGCGTCAGGGTCTACGGCGTCGACGTGTCGGATGCGGCGCTCGCCGCGGCCGAGAAGCTCGGCGCCGTGCCGGTGCGCGGCGGCGAGGGAGCCGCGGAGCGCATCCTCGAGGCATCCGTCGGGGGAGTGGATGTCTCGGTCGACGCGTTCGGCAGCAGCGAGACGGCGTTCGCCTCGGTGCAGAGCCTGAAGAAGCGCGGGCGGCACGTGCAGATCGGCCTCATGGTCGGCAGCTCGGCGCTCGCCGCCATGCCCATGGACGCCGTCATCGCGGGCGAGCTCGAGATCCTCGGCAGCCACGGCATGGCCGCGCACGAGTACCCGTCGATGCTCGATGCCGTCGCGTCGGAGTACTTCCGCCCGATCGAGCTCGTGGGCCGCCGCATCGGGCTCGACGAGGTGCCCGACGCGCTCGCCGCGATGGGCACGGCGGGCGCGGCCGGCTCGGGCATGACGGTCGTCGAGCTCTAGGCCCGCCGCGCGCTCAGAGCGCTAGGTCCGCCGCACGCTCAGCGCTCTAGGCGACGTCGCACGCTCAGGGCTCGGAGCCCACGACGCCGCACGCTCAGAGCGCCGAGCCCGCGACGGCGAACGTGTCGCAGGCCGCCGGGCCCTGCTCGTAGCCCGTCGTGAACCACCGCTGGCGCTGCTCGCTCGTGCCGTGCGTGAAGGTGTGCGGCGTCACCTGCCCCTGGGCCGCCTGCTGGATGCGGTCGTCGCCCACCGCCGCGGCCGCGCTCAGCGCGTCGGCGACCTCTGCGGCCGTCGGCTCCTGCAGGAACGCGACGCCCTGGTCGTCGCGGGTCTGCGCCGCGTCGCCGACCCATGCCCCGGCGAAGCAGTCGGCCTGCAGTTCGGTGCGCACGCTGTTCGAGGTCGGTCCGGTCTGGCCGTCCTGCGCGGCCTCGAGCGTGCCGGACAGGTTCTGCACGTGGTGGCCCCACTCGTGCGCCACGACGTACATCTGCGCGAGCGGGCCGCCGCTCGAGCCGAACCGGTTCTCGAGCTCGTCGAAGAAGGTGACGTCGACGTAGAGCGCCTGGTCGGGCGGGCAGTAGAAGGGGCCGGTCGCGCTCGTCGCCGCGCCGCAGCCCGTGTTCACCGACTGCGTGAACAACACGAAGTCCTGCGGGGCCGTGTACGAGATGCCGAGGTCGGCGGGTGCGGCCTGCTCCCAGTACGCCTCGAGCGACGCCGAGGCGCCCCGCATGCGGCAGTCGACCCGCTCGTTCGCGTCTTGACCGGTGAGGCACTGCTCGATGCTCGAGTCGGTCGTCGGTTCCTCCGTGCCGCCGCCGCCCAGCAGGCCGGTGAGGTCGACGCCCAGCAGCTGGGAGATGATCACGATCGCGACCACCCCGAGCCCGCCGCCGACCGCGATGCCGGTGTTGCGACCGCGCTTGGAGGTCTTGCCGCCGCTGATGTCGGCATTCGGGTTGAACGTCATCCTCAGAACGTATCCCACGTGCTTTCGCGCCGTGGATGTGCGTGAGGGGGTTGCCGGGCATCCCCCCGATCGCGTCAGAATGGGCGGATGGACCCGATCGAAGCCCTCGAGGAGATCGCCTTCCTGCTCGAGCGCGACCGGGCGTCGGCGTTCAAGTCGAAGGCGTTCCGCAAGGCCGCCGGCATCATCGGCGAGTACTCGGCCGCCGAGCTGGCCGAACGAGTGCGAGATGGCAGGCTGAAGCGCACCGCGGGCATCGGCGACACCACGTTCACCGTGATCGCCGAGGCGGTCGGCGGCGAGACGCCCGGCTACCTCGTGGCGCTGCGCGAGAAGAGCGGGCCGGCTGCGGGCCGAGCGCCGACGGGGCTCAGGGCGAAGCTGCGCGGCGACCTGCACAGCCACACCGACTGGTCAGACGGCACGACGCCGATCTCGACCATGGCGCGCGCCGCCGAGCTCGTCGGGCTCGAGTACCTCGTGGTCAGCGACCACTCGCCGAACCTCACGATCGCGAACGGGCTCAGCGTCGAGCGGCTGCTCGACCAGCTCGACGTGCTCGACCGCCTCAATCGCGACGGCGCCGACCGCGGCATCCGGCTGCTCTCGGGCATCGAGGTCGACATCCTGCTCGACGGCTCGCTCGACCAGGAGCCCGAGATGCTCGACCGGCTCGACGTGGTCGTCGCGAGCATCCACTCCAAGCTCCGCACCGAGTCGAAGGAGCTGACCGAGCGGATGCTGCGCGCGGTGCGCAATCCGCGCACGAACGTACTGGGGCACTGCACGGGCCGCCTCGTCGAGGGCGCACGCGGCACGAGGCCGCAGTCGACGTTCGACGCGAAGGCCGTGTTCGACGCGTGCGCCGAGCACGACGTGGCCGTCGAGATCAACTCGCGCCCCGAGCGTCAGGACCCGCCAGACGACCTGATCCAGCTCGCACTCGAGGCCGGATGCCGCTTCTCGATCGACTCCGACGCGCACGCGCCCGGCCACTTCTCGTTCCTCGAGCTGGGTGCCGCCCGCGCGGAGGCGAACGGCGTGCCCGCCGAGCGCATCGTCAACACCTGGCCGGTCGAACAGCTGCTCGACTGGGCTGCGGCGCGCTGAGGCATCCGCTCGCCCGGACCGCGCCGAGTGGGGGCGCGCCGGTCGTCGGCGCGCCGATCGTGGGTGCGCCGGTCGGGTGCGCGCTGATCGAGTGCGCGCCGGTCAGACGCCGACGGGCACGCCCGGCTTCGCCGGATCCGCGAGCGGAGCGGTCGGAGGCGTGACCGACGGAGGTGACACCGACGCGGCGGCCGCCGACGCGGGCGCGGTCAGCGGTTCGGGCAGCGCCGAGAGCCCGGCGTTCGACGAGGCCGCTGCGGCGAGCTGGTTGAGCCACGCGCGATTGAGCAGCGGCGAACGGTTGCCCGCGTACACGAACTCGAGCGCGATCGACGGACCGAACCACACGGTGGACTCGCGGCCGGCGACCTCCCAGCTGAACGGGAAGGACTCCTGGCGGCGCAGCTTGTCGATGATGACCACCTGCAGGTGGGCGAGCAGACGGTCGTCGATGGGGATGCTGCCGGTGCCGTTGTAGACGAGCGTGCCCACGCGGGCCTCCGGAGGTGTCGGGATGATCCGCGAGGCCGGGCGGTCTCGGGATCGGGAGGGCCATGGCTCCGTGGGAGCCTCGAGCGCCCACCCCCGGGCTCGATCGTGCGGTCCACCCGCAGGGAGCATCATATGCGCTGCGACGCCCGCTGTGGTGGTTTCCGCACGACGAGACGGCGCGGGGGCCGGATGCCGGCCGGGATCCCCGACTCAGCTTGCGAGGAACTCCAGGAGCGCCGCGTTGACCTCGTCGGCGTGCGTCCAGAGCAGGCCGTGCGGGGCTCCCTCGATCTCGACGACGGTGGCGCCCGGCAGCCGCTTGGCGAACTCGCGCGCGGTCGCGTCGATCGGCAGGATCCGGTCGGCGGTGCCGTGCAGGATGAGGGCCGGCACATCGATGTGCTCGATGTCGCCCCTGAAGTCGGTGAGCCAGGTGTCGACGCAGGCCGATGCCGCGTACCACGACGCCCCCGCGGCGACCTGCCAGCTGCCTCGCACCGCGTCTTCGGAGATGCGGGTGCCGAGGTTCTCGTCGAGGTTGTAGAAGTTCTCGAAGAAGCCCGTGAACCACGCGAACCGGTCGCCGGTCGCGGCGGCCTTCAGGTCGTCGAAGTCGGGGGCGGCGCCAGTGGGGTTGTCGTCGGTCTTGTGGAGGTACGGCTCCAGGCTGCCGAGGAACGCCGCCTTCGAGACGCGCCCGCTGCCGTAGGTGCCGAGGTAGCGGCCGACCTCGCCGGTGCCCATCGAGAACCCGACGAGCGCGACATCCGTGAGCTCGAGCGTCTCGAGCACCGCCTCGAGGTCGGCGGCGAACGTGTCGTAGTCGTAGCCGGTCGTCGGCTTGCTCGAGTCGCCGAACCCGCGCCGGTCGTAGGTGATCACGCGGTGGCCTGCGCCGAGCAGCGCACGCGACTGCTTCTCCCATGAGGCGCCGCTCAACGGATACCCGTGGATCAGCACGACCGGCGAGCCGGTTCCGTGGTCTTCGTAGTACAGCTCGATCGGTGCCGAGTTCTCGGTTCCGACGGTGACGTACGGCATGAGGCCCCCTGCTTCTCGTGACGGATGCCGCAAGTCCACCATCCGCGCGACGGGGTCGCAAGGGGTTGCAGGCGAACAGCGGATGTCGCGGCGCGCCGGCCTCGCGTCAGCGGCCCGTGGTCGGCGTCAGTGTCCGAACTCAGTGCCCGAACAAGGGGCGCTCGGGCGGCTTGCGCCCGGTCTCCTGCTCCCACGCCTCGAGCTGCTGGGTGAGGGCCTTGGCGAGCTCGAACACCTGCTCGGGTGGAATGCGGATGCGGCTCACGATCTGGCCGGGCACCGCGACCGCGCGCGTGCCGTCGGGGTCTTCGACGGTCGACGGCGGCTGCGTGAGGGCGACGTAGTCCATGACGAACACGTTCGGCGTGTGCCAGACGCGGGCGAAGTCGGCGAACACGCCCTGGGCGCGATCGGCGGGCAGGTCGATCTGGAATCGGCGCGGAAGATGGTCGTCGCTCATGCGCCCGACGCTACACGGCGCGATCGGCGCCACGCCCGCCCCGCTGGCAGTTCAGCCCTCGGCGGAACGCAGCCGCTGCTCGAGCTCTTCGAGCTCGAGACGCATCCGAGCCAGCGACGACGGCGAGAAGCGCAGGAGCGATGTCGAATGCACTGCGCGCGCGCCGGTCTCGTCGCACTCGAGCAGATCGGCGATGGCCACAAGCGCCTCCTGCTCGGTCGGCTGCTGCCGCACGAGGTCGAGCACCTCGTGCGATCGTTCTGCAGCAGCGATCATCGTCCGCAGCATCGTCGCCCGCTCGCGTGCGGCTGCGGTGCGCTCGCCGGCCGGCGGCGGGGGCGGCGCATGGCGGAATCGTGGTTGATGCGCGGCGATCTGCTCGGCCGACAGCTCGATCGCGAACGGCGACGCGGTGCGCACGTCGAGCACGGCCAACGCCGCGTCGACCAGGTACCTGCCGGGGGACAGGTCGCGCCAGTGGTTCGCGTCGATCCTCGCGGTCACGCGGGCGTACTCGCCCGGGTCGAGGGCGACCGCCGGGCTCGATCCGGCGACGAATCCGAAGAAGAATCCCTTCGACGCATCGGGGTCGCTCTCGGGCCGGAGCAGCGCGACGGCGTGGAAGGCCGACCCGGTCGGGTCCCACCGGCGCTCGCCGACGTTGACCACGTCGACCGCGAGCGCGTCGACGTCGGGTGCCGAGGTCGTGACCTCCGGCCAGCGCAGTTCGAGGCCGCGCGAGCGCTCCGCGCGTTCGGCGAGCAGTGCGCGTTCGCGTTCGGCGCGTTCCGCCTCGGTCATCGGGTCGTCGCGCGGCGTGCTCACCCCGCGAGCCTGCCACACGGGCGAGGCTCGGCGCACGGATGCCACCGCCATCCGTCGGTCATCGCGGAACGGAACCCGTCGTCGGCTGCTGGTCGCCCGCCCCCAGCGCGCGGATGAGCGACTGCGCATCGTACGGGCCGACGTGCCTGCGGCCGTTCACGAACAGGGTCGGCACCGAGGTGATGCCCATGGCCTCGGCGTCGAGCATGTCGTCGCGCACGCGGCTCGTGACCTTCGGCGAGGTGAGGTCGCGCTCGAACTTCTCGACGTCGAGTCCGAGCTCGCCGGCGAGGTGCACGATGTCGGACGGCATCTGGTTGTCCTGGTCGGCGAAGAGCCCGCGCTCGAACTCGAAGAACTTGCCCTGCAGCGAGGCCGCCTCGGCCGCCTCCGCGCCCGCGAGCGCGTTGGGGTGCACCTGCTCGAGCGGCGCGTGCCGCCACACGTAGCGCAGGCGGTCGCCGAGCTCGGCCTTGACCTCCTGGATCGACCCCGACGCCTTGAGGCAGAACGGGCACTGGAAGTCGCCGTACTCGACGATCGTGAAGGGCGCGTCGGCCGGGCCGAACACGTGGTCGCGGGCGGGGTCGATCGGGCGTGCGAGGGTCTGGCCGGTGTCTTCGTCGGGCCGCGAGGCATCCGAGATCCTGAAGACGACGGTTGCGAGCACGAAGGCGATGACGGATGCGGCGAGCACGCCGACCCTGGCCTCGTTCTGGGCGTCTTCGTCGGTGATCGCGAGGTCGACGATGAAGAGCGAGATCGTGAACCCGATGCCGCAGAGCGCGGCGCCGCCGAGGATGCGGTCGAGCGTGAGGCCCGGCCCGAACTCGCCGAGCTTCAGCACGCGTAGCAGCGCCGTCGAGCCGAAGACGCCGATGAGCTTGCCGAGCACCAGGCCGATCACGATGCCCCAGGTGAGCGACGAGGCGAGCGCGCCCGACAGGATCTCGGGGGTGATCTGCACGCCCGCGTTCGCGAGCGCGAACAGCGGCAGGATCACGTAGGCGACGTACGGGGCGTACGCCGACTGCAGGCGCTCGTTGATCGAGATCGACTCGCGCAGGCTGTTCGCGGCGGCGCGGGCGTACTCGGTGTTCGGCGACTGCCTGAACGTGCGCGCGAGGTCGAGGGCGTGCTCGACGTCTCGGCGGTTCGGCCGGTACACGGGCACGAGCAGGGCGATCGCGACTCCCGCGAGCGTGGGGTGCACGCCCGATGCGAGGAACGCCATCCACACGATGATCGACAGCGTCGCGTACACGGGGCCGCGGCCGCCGCGCAGGTAGCGCGTGAAGTACACGCCGACGAGCCCGAGCGCGGCGATCGCGAGCGGCATGGGGTTGAAGTTCGAGGTGTAGACGAGCGCGATGATGCTGAGCGCGCCGATGTCGTCGACCACGGCCAGGGCGAGCAGGAACACACGCAGACGGCCCGGCACCCGCGGTCCGATGAGCGCGAGCGCGCCGACGAGGAACGCGGTGTCGGTCGAGATCACGACGCCCCATGCGTGCGCCTCGCCCGAGTCGGCGGCGATGAGCACGAACAGCACGGCGGGCACGATGAGCCCCGCGACCGCGGCGATCACCGGCACCACCGCGCGCGACCAGCTCGTCAGCTCGCCGATCGCGAACTCGCGTCGCACCTCGAGCCCGACGGTGAAGAAGAAGATCGCCATGAGGGCGTCGTTCACGAGCGCGTGCAGCGTGAACTCGAGGTTGAGGTCACCGACCCCGATCGACAGGTGCGTCTCCCAGAAGCCCTCGTACGACCCGATCGACACGTTCGCCCAGATGATCGCCGCCGCGGTCGCGATGAGCAGCAGCAATGCGCCGATGCGGTTCTGCCCCATGTCGCGGATCTTCTCCGCGATCGAGCGGCGCTTGCGGGGGTGGCGGGGCGTAGGGCGCGGTGCTTGCTGCGCGCCGGCCCGGCCGCGTTCCGGCTCGGACGACCGGCCGATCATGAGGTTCGTCATCGCCGGTATTCTCGCCGACCCCCGCGGGTGCGACAAGGGAGCGGATGCGGCATCCGCTCGTCGTTCGGGTGCGGCGGTGGTCGGCGGGCAGGTGATCGGCCCGGTCGGCTGGCAGGACTCAGCCGGCCAGGAGGGCCTCGACACTGCACTCGGTGCCGTCCACCGCCTGGCAGGTGAATCCGTCGGCCGTCACGAGCAGGAACCGGGCACCGGATGCGACGAGCCCCGGGAGCGCGAAGTCGGAGCCTTCGACATCGACCGGGGTCGACTCCTTGCCGCTCTGCGCCGTCAGCTGCAACGTTCCGGTCACGGCGGTCGCGCTCAGCAGGTCGATGACGATCGTGCCGTTCTCGCCCGGAGCCAGATTCCACGCGACCGGGGAGTCGGGGCGTCCGTCGCCGCCGAGCGTGTCCCCGCCGAAGTACGCGGTTGCGCTCGGCTGGTCGACGAACAGCCGTGCGGACTGCACGTTCGGGGTCGTCGTCTCGCACACGACCCGAATGCGCACGTCGCCGGTCGCCGCGGCGGTCACCGCTCGGAACTCCGTGAGCGCGAGCATCGACCCCTCGCTCGCGCGATTGCCCATGTCGACGGCGACCCGGTGTGCGAGCGGCTCGGCGTTGGATGCGAGCCACGCGAGCTGCTCGGAATCGCAGGCGGAGCCGACCGGAAACGTGGTCAGATCGGCGTCCGGCGAGAGCGCGAACTCCTGCGGGCCACCCTCGAACGGTGCCGCGGTGACCTCGAGCGACCCGAGCCCCGTCGCATCCCGCAGCAGGATGGGCATGACCCCGATGATTCCCGTGGCAAACGACACCGCGGAGACGACGATCGCGATGACCTTTCCCGTGCGGGTCCAGATGCGCCGCTGGAAGAAGGAGACCGGTTTCTCGGAGGCGGCCGTGTCGGTCTCGACGGTCTGCCCGACGTCGAGCGCGACGCTCTGCCGGCCGTCGGTCGTGACGGCTTGCCGGTCGTCGAGCGCGACGGATGTCTCTGCCTCCACCGTGTGGTGAGCCTCGGCGACGTCGGGCCCTCCAGCCTCGGCCGCCGGCTGTTCTTCAGGGGTGGTGGGCGCCTGCGCGGTGGCTGCCTGCGCTTCGTCAGAGGCTGTGGGCGTCCCCGCCGCGGCTGCCCGGTGCTCGTCCGAGGTCGCTCGATCCGTCATCACTGCGCCCGATATCCGGCGATGAGCTGGTTCGCCTGGTCGGGGGTGCACAACCCCAGGTCGCAGTCGATGCCCTCCTGGAACAGCGTGAACGACCCCATGTGCTCGGCGGTGTAGAAGTCCAGCCCTTCGGCGATCGACACCGTCTCGGTCACGTCGCCCACGGTGACGTCTGCGACGATCGCCCCGGAGAAGCTCCCGGTGAACCCGTCGTGGTTCGCCGAGAGCACAAGTTGCACGAGCTCGCCCGGCGACAGGTTCAGCACGACCGGGCTCCCCGCGGGAGCGACGCCGGCCGTCGAGTCGCCCCACGGGGGCTCGCCGTAGACGGCAGGCCCGCCGGCGAGCGGCACATCGACGAACTGGATGCCGGCATCGCCCCCGTAGCCGGCGCACTGGAACGAGACGACGCGCGTGCTCTCGCTCGTGCGCTCCCCTTCGAACCGGATCTCATCGATCGTCATGGCGGTGCCGTCGGTCGCATCGTTCCGCAGCGTGACCGCCGGCGGGATGGAATCCTTCAGGTCGTTCTCGAGGAACCATTCCATGCGCTCGGGCGTGCATCCGTTGCCGTCGATCGGCATCGACTCCATCGCATCGAGGGGGATGTACCAGACATCGTCGACGCTGTCGCCGGTCTGGTCGTAGGCGTTGAAACCTCCGTCGAGCTTGATGCCGACGGTCGTGATCGCCGGCGCAGCTTCGGCCGTGGCCTCGGCTGTTGCCGCGGGCTCACGGGTCTCGACGACGAGCGTGTCAGTTGAGCTGTCGCGTCGGTTGGCATCGGCGACGAGGGGGATGACGATGGTCACCGCCGTGATGACGGTGACCAACGCGCCTCCGAGGGCGATGAGGGTTCGCGGTATCTTCCGGCGCGGCGAACCTGCGGGGGAATCTGACATTCCTCCACTTTGGTGCAGCTGGGCGTCGCCACCCCAGTCCCCCGTTGAGGGGCAGCCTTCCTCCTCGACCGCGCCGCGGAGGACCCTGTTGAGCACAAGACATCCGGTCTCACCGGCTCTGATCGTGGCTCCGATCTGATTGATCCGGTGACCTTTCGATTTTCAGTGAGCCTGGGCGGTTTTCGCTCAATTCTTATGGTCACGATATCGCGCTGATCAGGGATTCTTTGAAACGGTCACAGTTGGTTTCAGATGGTTTTCGCGCATTTAATGGCACATTAATGGCACAAGATTCGATAGCCGATGCAGTAACGCCGTCTCGAAGCATGGGCTTGGGCAACCGATGAATCGGGCCTCCGTCGATTCGGGTGGGAGGATCGGCAGATGAACGGCACGCAATACGACGAGCGCCGCATTCGGATCGCGACCAAGGCCTTCAACCTCATCGAATCGGAGGTGCGCCCGCTGCTCGCCACAGGCGGTCGGCTGTGGTCAAAGGGGTCTGGTGGTTACCCGAGTCGTTTGCGCCAGATCCTGCGCGGGCTCGATAAGGCCCACGGTGTGACCTACGCAACCCACGATGCGATGGAGCTACCTCCCGGCCAGAGGCGAGTGGAACATGTGATTCCGGTCAAGCGGATCATCATCGAGATCGTCGATCCGAGTCAGGCAGATCCCAGATCGAACACGCAAAGTGCGCCGATCGCAGGCGGCCCCGCTGCGTCCCCGACGCACCTCATCGCGATTTACGACCGGCTCGTCCAGTTGTGCTGGGTCACTCCCGAGGAGCACGACCGACTGAACCGTGCCGAGCGCAGTTTCCAATGGGACGCACCAGATGGCGACGGCTGGTCACGCTACCGCCTCGCAGGAGTGGTCGCGCATCGGTTGCCATTGGCCGACGGCTGAGTCCCGCGCCATAATCATTGCGGCGAGGTCCACTCGCCGTGACGGGTGAAGTCGAACTCAGTCAGCTCCTGCTGCCCGTCGCTGATCGAGACGATCTTGCCCTCGGGGTCCTCATGGCGGCCGAGCGCCGTGAACTGGTAGTGAGCGACGCCGCGAGCGCGACGCGGACCGTCGTTCTCAACAGCAACGCGGATCCGCGGGCTCGGCAGTACGAGATCGATGGATATGCCCTTCTGCCTGAGTACCCCAAGAAGTCCCGGGTGCTCCTTCCAGTCGGTGCGACGCGACGCGGCTGCGAGCACCTCTGACTTCACGAGCGCGAATGAGCGATCGCCCACGCGGTATGCAGAGAGTCGGCCGCTGTCGATCATCTGCCGAACGGCCTGTGGGCTGCGGCCGAGCAGACGTGCTGCTTCGGTCACGCCAACGAGCTCCGGCACGACCGCTGAACCATTGCGCAATTCTGACTCGGCTTCGCTCGTCAACTCGATGCTTACTATCGAGCCCCACTCGATGGCGAAGCCGTGCTGCACAGTCAACAGCACCTGCGATGCGGCGGTCGCAATGTTCTCGGTCTCGACCTTGATTCTCGCCGTTTGATAGCCGCGCTGGCTCAAGCCCAAGCGCACATCATGGCCTGGCAACCTTTCCATGATGCGGCTGACCTCGTCGCCCGTCATAGGTCCGCGTCGCGAAACTTCGACTGTTGCTATGTACTTCATGCTTCCTCCGACCATTGGCCTCGCAGGCTCGGGAGGTGGTACTTGGCCATTCCCAGCCCGCCTTGATGCTTTGTCATGCAGCAAGTGAAGAGTATCGCGCAGCTTGCGATATAGCAAGGTTCAAGATGTCGCGGGGTCGGCCGATCAGCAGTGGGTGCGAGGCGAGCACGCTCGCGCGCACGTCCACCGCCGCGGCATTCCCACGTACACCTCGATAAGCACTCAGCCATGGGCGACCTCGGCGTGCAGGTAACTCTGCTAACGGCACCCCGTGCAGTGCCTGTGCATCAGACGAGAATGGGCTCTACGAGCTGACGGTTGAAGGTGCCGCTCCGTGGATCCCGACTGTGTAATCCAGAGTGGATTCTCTGACGCGTCGGACGGGCATAATTCTGATGGATCCGACGGGGACGGTGGGAGCAAGCCACGTTGCACCGGCCGCGTGGACGAGCCCAGCGACGGTGTGGGCATCTACTTCGAGGACAGACACAGCGGAGCGTTGACGTCGTGCCGCGTCCACCGCCACTTGACATGATTCCGTCAAGTGGACCCAATTGCGCCCGCTCGGCCTAAGGCCCGCACGCGCCTCGAACACAGAAGCTAGATTCCGAGTTGGTGTCGCGTGGAAGAGCACTTGGGGGGCTCGACGGACTTCGTAAGCAATCTGTGTCGGTATGGAGTGGCCGTATGCGGCACGAACATCATGACCGTCCAGCTCGAATCGTGGCTCTCCGAGCGCCCCCGCGATTAGGAGAAGCTGGTCCGAGGAGACCTTATGACCAGACGCTCGCAGGAGCTGCGCCAATTCGTCTACGTGAACCCAGCCTGATTTGGTGGCGAGGGCTTCACGATCGTGCCTCAGATGGTGAGACATCGCACGGCTGATTCGGCGGCGATCCGCTTCCGAAAGTCTCCGGGACTCCTCTTGCCCAACTCGACCGGTCATTCGGTTCCAACGTTTCGCGAGCTCTGCCGCCAGCTTTTGGACTGGTTCACCAGCGGCTTGCTCCGCAAGTACCGCCAGCAGCTCTCCGCCATAAGCGCGGTGCTCGGAGCTCGCGTTCGGCTGCGATATCGCCCGGACGGCACGCGCGAGTGCGCCTGCGTCGTACCACTCTCGCAGCTTGCCGGAGTCGACCGGTTCTCCCGTCAAGCGTGCCCATGAATGCGCGTATGCATCCAGGATCGGTTGTCGTCCTTCGTAGTACGTCGGAGGCAGAACCTGGCCGTCTTCGACCAGCTGTGCCAATTCGTATCCGAACGGGCGCGAACCCCTCGATTCAAGGTCCACGGCGCGAATCTTGTCGTCCGAGCTTATGAGCCAGTTGAGCGGATGAGCGTCGCGACGCGGGACTAGCGGTGCCGTCTCGACCACGGTCCACCATCGACCGAAGAACGATGCGCGCTCGTCATCCGAAAGCTGAAGGGCACGCAGCCAGCGCCCAAGTTCTGCCTCCTTGAGGCTGACTCGAGTGCCGCTAACGTCATGCATCCCGAGACCCGCAAAGTGAATATGTGCAAGGAACTCGGCCACGTCGACGAGAGTTGCCGTCGCGCCGCCTGGCTCCTGCACCCGCAGATGGTCGAGAAGCGGAACTCCATCAGTAAATCGCCGTACCGAGACAATCAGCTCGGGATCTCCGGTGGCTCGCTTCACATCCGGAATGCTGGTCAGATGCTCGATAAGCCCGAAACGATGTTGGAGATCACGGATATCCAGCTCTTCTGCGACAGCTCTGGAGTACGTTTCGTCTCGAGCCTTAGCCTCTGGCCGCGTTCGCTTGTAAACAAAAGTCTGCCCGGCGATCCCGTCCGAATCGCGCAGTGTCACCACATCTCCTCGTCCCCCTAGCGGGACCTGGGTTAGGTCAGCGCTGCTGTAGGCGGCACGTGCGGCGGCCTCGAAGATCGCTGTCGCGTCACCGCGACGGATGGCAAGCGTCACATCCTCTGGACCGGGAACGAACCCGCCCGCGAGAGCGCCGTGCTCCTCGACTTCCTTCGCGATCATTGTCAACAGACGAGGGCGGAGGTCGTCTGGCCCGGCGGCTTTGGCAAGCTCGATAAACCCGAGGCGGCGAGTTTCGGCGTTGCTTGTGAGATGCGCAAGCAGGAATCGGTCGCCCGCTTGCTCAACTTCGATGCCAACGCGTCGAATTGGCCGCCCTCGTTCCTTGCCGCTACCCTCGCGGGTCGCGATCGCGTCCTCAAGTGCGCGAATCGCATCCGGCGCTTCGATGGCGGGGCCACGTGCAAGCATCGAAAGGAAGGTGGCGATGAGGTCGCGGAACACGAAATCGCCGCACTTGTCTGAGTTCTTGAGGACCTCTGTGAAGCGAGGAAGGCATCGCTGAAAGAGCGGCGCGGTCGGAGTATCTGGTCGGCGGTGCCCGAACGGAAACAGAAGCCCGCGTGTAGAAAGGTCAGCGTTGCCTTCATGGAGGTCTTCCTCCAACTGGTCGAAGGCTGCTTGTAGGAGCACGAGGGCCGCGTCCTCGTAACGGTTCGTGACCCAGCCATGCCACCGAGCTGTGACCTCTCTCCCACGCGCGATGAATCCTTCGACTCCATGCGGTCGTGATGCAATCCCTGAGAGGCGAAGCCATAGATGTGCCGCCATGATCGATTCGGCAGCGTCTGAGCCGGGGCTCGTGTTCAGTTGTTGGGCTGCTTCCTGAATCGCCGACGGATCGTCGAAGAGGTCGTAGAGCCAGATCGATGCCTCGACGTAGTACTCCAGGCCTTTCTCTGCGCCCTGAACATGTGAGTCGAGCAACATCTGACGGGCGCCTCGAAGCTCGTGTTCAGAAATAGGCCCAAACCTGGTGGCCAACACCGCGGCGATTCCCAGTCGAGTTTGAGTGCCGCGCCGAGGTTCGGAGCCTTCGAGGATTTGCTCTTGGCGTGTCCACTCCAGGTAGGCGCGCGCGGCCGTGAGCAGCCTTGCAAACACTGCCGGACGTTGCCATGTCACTGAGAACGCGGCGTCCAGGAAAGCTTCGCCGAGTCGATCTGCCAGCTGGGAGAGGACTCGCTTGAGCGACGTTCCTGAGGAACGCAGGTATCCCGCTACCGATGCCGAGCGAGTGTTGAGAATGGCTTCTGCAACCAGATATGCAAGAAGGGGAAGGCCCTGGCGATCAACCACGTCCCGAACCGCGGCGGCCACTTGGAAAGGCGACGCATCGAGAGACACAAGTACGGTCACTTGGGCGGGCTCGGAGAGCTCTTCCCATTGCTCAACAGAGCGAGGGACGTCCACGCCGAATAGCGCAGCCTCCTCCGTCACCTGGGGAAAAGACGCTCGGAGGCTGGCCAGCGCTTGGCCTGGCACGTGTGAAGGCGGTTGCCGCCAGTATGCGCGCGCAACGATCGCTGGTGATGGCCGCTCTACCATGTGGCGAGTCTACGGATGGACCTGAACTGCAGAGCGTGTCTGGAGGCGTGATTCGGTCGAAGGTTTCTCTCGAAGGCTTCGGTAGTCCATGGTCGCGGAGGGTTCTCGTGCCTACTCTTCGTCGTTCGTGGAGCCGTTCAGCGATCCAACCGTGGCTTCGTGGCTCTCTTGGATGAATCGATCCGATTGAGCTGGCCCCAGTTCGCCGGAGCTACTCCGTTACTCCATCCCTCAGCGATGGCGGCAAGTCCGTGCACATTCGCCCGTGCAGTCGCCGTAGCCCTGGTCAGCCCCCGATCAGCGCGATCCCGATTCATCGCCGCAACAAACTGTTCCCGCGCCTCACCAACTTCTGCCGCCACGAGATGCGCGCGGTTCACCTTCCGCCCCCGGGTCATCCCCACGTAGACACTGGCTGCACCCATCGCATCGCTGAGCACCGTGTGCGACCCATGCACCGTGATGCCCTGCACCCCGTGGGCCGTCGCGGCGTACGCGAGATGCGTGTACTCACCGACGTACCCGGCGGGCAGCCGCACTGATCGCTGCCAATGGCCGGCGGCACGGTCCGTCGCCCACACCGCGCCATCCTCGCCCACGCTCCGAACGACCCACACCTGCCGATTCGCCACACGCAGCCCCGAGTCGTTCCGCCGAGTCTGAATCACATCGCCGCGCCCGATGCTCAGCCCATCGCTCCCGATCACCGTGCCGCTGTCATCGACATCGCCCGCGCGCACCCGCTCCTCGCGAATCCGCGCATTCAGTTCGCGTGCCTCGTCGTTCGTCGCAACGGTCATCGCGCAACCCTCGCGCCACTCGCGCGCAAGCGCCTGGAGCTGCGCATCGGGGCTCTCGTGAATCGCCACGAGACCGAGCGCGCAAAGTCGATCGAAGACCGCATCCGGATGATCCCCGCGCCGCATCTGCACGGTGAGCGCGGCGTACTCGGGGTCGACGAATCGGTGCACGGCCGTCATCTGATGCACGCGGGGGAGTAGCTGCGCGGCCATGTCGAGCACGCCGCCGCGGCCAACTGCCGAGAGCTGCGCAGGGTCGCCGACCAGGGCGACCGTGGCGCCAGCCTCATCGGCGATGGTCAGCAGCGTAAGAGCGGTGTCCTGATCGAGCATGCCCGCCTCGTCGACGACGATTCGCTCGGCGCTGCGCAGCCGAGAGGATGCCGCAGGGCCGGCATACGCGGCATCCGTGTCGGGGTCGTGGTCGCCGATGGCGAGCCGCGACCACACGCCGTCGCGATTCCACCGCCACCCGTGCTCGTGCACGAGCTTGGCGACGCTGTCGGCCGCAACCCCGAGCTCCTGGCGCGCAACGTCGGCCGCCTTCTTCGTCGGCGTGACCACGCGCGTCCTGCGACCCTGCATCGCCGCCGCCTTGATCGCAGCGGCGAGCATCGTCGTCTTGCCCGCGCCGGCCGCACCCTCCACAACGACGAGCGATTGAGCGGATGCCACGGCCGCAGCCGCGCGCGCCTGTGCAGGGTCGAGTCGGAGTCGCTGTGCAATGCGCGACAGGTCAGGCGTGCCCAGCTGCGGCCGCTCGGCCCGGGCCGTGAGTAGATCGCGCAGCCGCGTCTCGACGGCGATGACGTGCACGCTCGTCAGGTGTGCGACGTGCTCGGGATGCGGCCCATCGGGCGGCAGCACCGACAGGCAGTTCTCCTCGGCGAGCTCTGTGGCGAGCATGACGAACTCGCGTAGCGGCGTCGGGCCGGCACGCACGCCGGCCTCGGTCACGAGGTGCGACACGCGCTCCTGGATGTCGTGCACCGTCCACGTCGACGCGGCGGCCGCGCATCGATCGAGCGCGCGGGACGCGACATCCTGCACGCTCAGCTCGTCGAGCGCGACAGCCCGTTGCGCTCGCACGCGGTCGAGATCAGGTCGATAGCCGGATGCCTCGAGTTCGCGTCGCCACGCATCCTCGCTGCCGAGCCGGGTCGGCTTCTTGTGCGGCCGCTCGTGATCCCACGCCATCGCGGTCAGCCGAGACATCGCGGCTGGTCCGGGTTCCTGCCTCGGATGCGCCGCGTGCCACTCCTTCTCGAACTGCGCCAGGTTGCGCGCAACCTGCTCGGCGCGCTTGCTCATCGCCGCATTGAACCGCTGCAGCTCGGTGACCTCGGCCGTCACCGGATCGAGCGTGAGGCCGCGCGCATCGAGCGCGGCCTCGAGCTGTGGGTGCGCCGCGATCACAGCCGTGCCGAGCGCGCGGATCGCGCCTTGCTGCCGGAACAGGGCCGCCGTGTCGAGACCTCGCCACGCGGCATCCGCCCACACTCGTGTGCCGATCTGGAGGTGGATGTGCCGGTGCGGGTCGCCCGCTCGCGAGGTCTTGTGCGAGACCGCGACCGTCTCGAGTTGCTCGACCGGCACGACGCGCTGCGCTCCACGCGGGCCGACGCGCGTGACCGAGAGCTCGCCGAGCCAGACGCGGATCTCGGCGACCGCGTCCTGCTGCGCCGCATCGAGCGCATCGGATACCTCGGGGTGCAGCGCCGCGGCGATCGACAACGACTTCGGCGCGTTGACGACCATCTCCGCAAACCGCGGCGATCCGTGGCGAGCGTCGCCGGCGTGGCGGGGCGTGCCCATCGACTCGCCGGTGAGCGGGTTGATCCAGTCGACCCATTGGGCGTACTGGTCGGGGGTGAGCGCGCCCTCGCCGAACAGGTCGCCGTTGCCGTCAACGACGGAGAACTCGGCCAGCGCTGTGCCGCCTTCGAGGTAGTAGTCGTCGGCGCGGGAGCGATCTGACTCGAGGTACCGGCGCGCGTCGGCCCCGGAACCCCGGTACAGGATCACTCCACCACACATCGCCTTCCTCCGAGCTAACTCAGGTTCTTGCAACTACCTACGGTAGCATACGTCCATTCGAGATTGAAGGTGTGAAGTGCCCTGCTTGCGGCGTGCGTTGTGTGACACGGGCGGGGGCGTCCGTCTACGCACGAGTCGTTCACGGTCGGGCCCGATCTGTAGAGTCCAGCATCAGGAGGTAGTCAGTTGCAGCTCAGCGATTCACAGGTCTTTGGCTCGGGCCAAGAGGAAGTCTTCGTCGATTACGAACCGTCCCCGGGAAAGGTCACGTACTTCGTCGGCCGAAATGGCAGTGGCAAATCCCGAGTGGCTCGAGCGCTTGCTCAAGGTTTCGGTGGGCGCTATCTATCAACCGACCGCCTGATGGGCATCATGTCCGTAACTCAGTGGGCGTGGGGAGCGGCGCCCAGTGACTACAAGGGCCCGCCGATTGGAGACAACAGGAGCCTTGTAGAGAACATCTCGCGGGAGCATGGAATGGCAACCGACACGTTGCTATCCCTCCGTGAGGACCCAGTTGTGGGATTGAAGGTCGCTGCCTTCCTGCGTAAGTCGCTCGGGCGAACCATTGAGTTCCGCGAGAGTGCTGGATTCTTTGATCCGTACGTTCGATTGGGCGGCACTGAGTATTCTCTCCTCCGCGACGAAGGCCATGGGCTACGAGAGCTGACGATCCTGCTGGCTGCGGTCTATTCGACCGACTGGACGACTCTCGTGGTCGATGAGCCGGAGCTGCACCTCCATCCTGCGCTCGCCCAGCTTTGGATATCGGAGTTGAATCGTGAGTGCGAGGAACGAGGGGTGCATGCGATCGTAGTGACGCATGAGCCTTCGATGATCCGTCCGATCTCCGTGTCTGACCTGGATTATGTGTGGCTATTTCAGCCTGGGCAGAAGCCCACGGCGTATTCAAGTGCAGTGATTCCCGGAACGGAGTCACGAATCGATGCCACCCTTCTCAAGAACCCGCAACTCGTGAGTCAGCTGTCGTTCGCTCCCCGCCCAGTTCTTGTGGAAGGCGCGCACGACGTCGCTGCAATTACAGCCGCGCTGGCGCGGAGTCAAACCGCGGCTGTAGTAGCGCAAACCGAGTTGGCTCAATGCGGGTCGTCGGGCGAGGTCGGACTCTGGTTTGAGCTGGCGCTGACGATGGGCCTTGATGTGAGAGCGATCGCAGATCTTGATGCACTCTTCAGTTCAGATGTCCAACGAACTATCGACCGCAATCCAAGCGTTCAATCCCGCCTGAGATCGGAACTATTGGCGGAGCCTCCCCGCGCACACGTCGCGCTTCGGCCCCTTATCGATGCTGCCAACTTGGCGGGTGTGGAGAAGAATGAGAAGGCGCGAGCTCGATGGCTCGCGGACGATGTCGCCGCAGATAGTGGCAACGGACAGCGTCGCGAGAAGCTCCTCGACATGCTTCGGGAGACTGGCCTCTGGCTGCACCCCCAAGGCACGCTTGAGGACGTATTGGGCATTGTAAAGGGAGAATCGAATCCGGCATTGGCTGCTGCCACCCCGGGGGCAATCGACTCCGCTGCGGAGTGGTGTTCCTATGATCTTGACCCGCTTGGGGACTTGGAACACCTTCTCAACTTGGCGATTGAGAGGATTGCAAACAACCTGACGCAAGCTATCGGCGTCACTCCGGGCGTCGTGTTGAGCGGACCAGTCGGCCCGATGAGTCAGTCGGATGCGAAGCTAGTGGGCGTCGAGCATGTGGGGTCGGACCGGTACAGGATCACGGTGAAGGCGCCCACAAAGTATGCAGGATGTTTTGTTGAAGTTGACCGCCTCACCCCTCCGTCCCAGATCGTCCTCTCGACGCCGAACGATGGAAGTGCCGCGGGCCTCTAACTTGATCCGCGAGTGTCTTTGGAGCTGACTACTCGTTAACGGAGTATGCCGCGGCGCGAGATGACTCGAAACTGGTCGATGGGTATGCCCACGTTCGTTGTGGTCGACGGGTTCGTCAGCACGCCCGGGCGTGCCTGGCCGGGCGGCAATAGACCAGGATGATGTCGCGCCCTCGTGACCCAAACTCAGGGCAGTCGTCAGGGCGACGTCGTTGATTTCCGCCATTTCGGTGGTCGGATTAGGTAGCCCGCCGGGCGAGGTGTCCGCGCTAGAGCGCGACCAGCTCGTAGAAGTCCGCCACCTTCTTCGGGTCGCCGAAGGGCTTGAGCGGTTGCGCAGGCTGGTCTTGTGGCCCGAGGGCAGCATGATCGTGCCGCCGGCGATCATCCCGGTGCGCCTTATCGCGAAGAGGCTCTGGCTAATCGCCGGTTCGATGCGGGCGGTGGCAGTTCGCGGAGAAACCGGCTCGCAATCGCGTCGCGCGGACGCTTGGGGACGTAGATCACGCCGGTGATGCGCCTCCTCGGGCACGGCGAATAGCTGGCGTTGCAGGCGATTCACCCTGCGGGATGAGCGTGGCCTCGTGCTCGATACAGCGACAGCGACAGCGGCCGTCGACCGGTTCGTTCCGATCGGACTCCGGGTGTCCCCGTTGCGTGTAATCGGTGTTGCCTCAGTCGTCGTGGTCGAGGAGCTCGTCGACCTGCGAACTCTTCGCCGTCCGTCACCGGGAACGGCGATGTATGACCTTAGCGAAGATCACGTACCGAGGTAGACGTGCAGCCGAGCCGGGCCTATCGGGGAAACTTTGGGACCGGCTTGCGCGTGTGGCTGCTCCTTGTCGGCGGCGGGTACTAGAAATGAGTTGGGTAAACGCTGGATGTCAACTGGGAGTCAAATGAGCTACCGCAACAAGACGTACGTCGCCTTCGCGAGCGAGAACATCCACCTCTATCGGATGATGGAAGCTTGGCGCGACAACGACAATATCGACTTCGATTTCTACGATGCGCACGACCTGTTCATTTCGCGAGATTCGAGCAAGCCAGAGACAATCAAGAACAACCTCCGGCAGCGAATGAAGAACGCGAAGCAAGTCGTGCTTATCGGAACCCCGGAAGCAAAGGCGAAGGGCTCGGACGGAGGTTCGTTCCTGGCGCACGAGATCGAGGTCTTGATGGAGTTCAACGTTCCCGTCGTGGTTGCCAACCACGACGGCGACCGAACCGTCGACACTCGTTTCATTCCTAATCCGCTCCTGACCGCGGACTACTACACCTTGTCGGTTTCTTTTCAGCCTGCCATCATCATGTACGCACTTAACAACTACGCCACGAGCTTTGCATCGAGCTCGAACAAGGGGCCGCACCAGTACAAGCCCGAAGTCTACGAGCAGCTTGGGATTTGACGGCAGCCGTGAGCCACCTCAAGCGATGGCGCTTTTGGCGCCGATTCTTCGTTAATTTGTTCGCCGCGCTCGGCGTGGCCTCAGCGATCGCCGGGCTGGTCGCTTTATTCGTCGGAACGCTGAAAGCGGAGCACGCGTGGGTCGCGTGGCCGTGTTTGATCTTCGCGATCGGGTTTGGGCTGTGGAGGGCCTGGCCGCGGCCGGTCGAGGCAGCATTCAGCGCGCCGAATACAACGATCAAAGTAGTTCGAGGTGACCTCTTTGAGCAGGACACCCATTTGGTGGTCGGCACCTGCGACACCTTCGATACGCGTTCGCCGCAGATATCGCCGAGAAGCGTGCAAGGTATTTACCTCTCACGGAAGTGGCGCGGTGACGCAGATGGACTTGATGCGGCGATCGACGCTCACCTCGCCAAACTCGCGCCAATCGATACAGTGGCAAAGTCAGGGCGAACTGCGCGCTTTGAACTCGGTACTGTTGTCCCACTCGAGTCTCACGGAACTCGTGATTTCTTCGTTGCGTACACGACTATGGACGTTCACAACAAGGCCCACGGAACTGCAGATGGCCTGTGGCTCAGCCTGGGAAATCTATGGGCCTCGGTTCGCCGCCACAGCAACGGTGAGGCGCTCTCAATTCCCGTGCTGGGCGGTGGTCAGTCCGGGCTCTCCCCGGTGCTACCCGCCGAAGATGCCATCCGCTTCATCGCATTGTCGTACATCATCGCTGCCCGGCAGAGCCCGGTGTGCCATGAATTGCGGATTGTTGCGCTTCCCGAACTTTACGACCGGCTAAACCACTTGGAACTTCAGGCTTTTCTGTCGGGATTGGCGCGCGCATGAGCGACGGGATCGCGATGCCCGAGGCCGATCGCTGCGCGTTCTGTGACTACCTTTCGGGAGCTCGACCCTACGTATTCGTCGATCGGAATTCCGTCGTCGCGGTCGCAGTCACGCTGGAGCAGCGAGGCCGTGCGCATCTGCTCGTCCTGCCGGTCGGGCATTTCGCAACCATTATGGACATCCCGGACGGCGTTACGGGTCCTTTGATGCGGGCGCTGCGGGGCGCGGCCAGAGCGGTTGCCTGCGCAGAGAAACCCGAAGGGATCGCGGTGTGGCAAAACAATGGGCTCGCCGCGGCGCAGCGAATACCGCACCTGCATTTTCATGTGGCCGGCACTCTTCCTGGTGGAGGGACTGACTTCGGGCCCGTCCCGGAGATCTCACTTGATCAGGCGCGTGATATCGCTCAGCGTCTCGCGCCATTCTTAGATCTGACTGCGTCGGAGGGCACTGCGCAGTTCTGATATGAGCAACGACCGTGTCTGGTAGGGCGAAGTCGGGCCGAAACGGACGGGCCGGTGCTTCGGTGCTCGATAACCCGGCCAGCGTCGCAGCTGGCTTCTTCTGGTTGACGTTCGAACGGCCCGGTCACCTGATCGCGACCACAGGCTTATCCTGCACTGAGGGCGGCGTCGGCGTCATCCCGCCCGCCCTCGCCTTCCCGGCGGCAGCAGCCCGCGCTCGCGGGCCTTCGTGATCCAGCCCTGAGCGGTGGAGAGGGCAACCCCGTTGATCTCCGCCATCGTCGCGCTCGGGTTCCTGTCGCCCTCCCGTGTGAGCTGTCCGTGCTGCAGGGCGACCAGCTCGTAGAAGTCGGGCGACTTCTTCGGGTCGCCGAGGGGCTTCAGCAGGTCCCGCCGGCCGATCTTGTGGCCCGAGGGCAGCACGATCTTGTCGCCCATGATCGTCGCGGTCCACGTCATCGCGAAGAGGCGCTTGTTGATCGCGGCCTCGATGCGGGCGGTCGGCAGCTCGCGGAGAAGCTGGCTCGTGATCGCGTCACCCGGGCGCCAGGGGAGGTAGATCACGCCCGTGATGCGTACCTCCTCGGGCACGGCGAACATCTGGCGCTGCAGGCGGATCATCACACGGGTGTGCGTGGCTGCGTGCTCGATGTAGCGCCAGCGGCCATCGATCGTCTCGTTCTGATCGGACTCCTGTTGGTCCCGAATCTGGGACTCCAGGTTGTTCCAGTCGTCGTAGCCGAGGAGCTCGTCGATCTGCGCGCTCGCGTCGTCACTTCGCTCGCCGGGGAATCGGTGCGGGAGGTGCCAGCCCTCGGGGAGGTCGTCGGCAACCAGGAGTCCGTCCCGCGACTGGTCCCCCCACGGGGAGGGCTCGGGTAGGCGCATGGCATGAGTCTAGCGACACAACTCAGATACTTGCCGAAACCCGCGCGCAGTGATAATCTCAGGTACTTGCAAATAGCCGCGCGTGGGTCGGCATGCACGAGATGCCAGCCGGCGGCCGATGAGTCGAGGGGGAGCGTCATGGCCGATACTGCGTTGAGGGTCGAGTACCTGAGCCGAGTCGAGGCGGCCGAGCGATGCCGCATCCCGGTCTCGAGCTTCGACAAGCTGCGCCACGACGGACTCATCCCCGAGCCAGACGCCCGCATGGGCAAGCACCTGCTCTGGAGCGCCGACACCATCGACGAACTGCTCGCGCGGGGTGGAACGGAACACTGATGGTCGGGCGGCCGACGAGAGACACCCCGTCGCGGGTCGATCCGCGCACGGGCAGTCCGCTGCCTGAGGGCATCCGTTGGCGCGCCGACCGCCAGCGCTACCAGATCCGCGTCGTTGGCCCGAGCGTCGAGGGCGGCGCAGCCGAACGCTCCAGCACGTTCCTCACCCTCACCGAGGCGAAGCGCGAGCTGGCGAAGATGGTCGCCGGCCGCAACCCGAACGGATCGATGACGCTCGACCAGTGGTACGACAAGTACTGGCCGGCGATCGAGTCATCCATCCGCCCGGCGACGGCCCGCAGCTACGGAGTCGCCTGGCGGCTCCGGGTCAAGCCGAGCCTCGGCCGGCACCGGCTCGACGAGATCACCTCTCCCATGATCGAGTCGGCGATGGTCGCGTGGTCGGGCGGGGCATCCGCCAAGAATGACGCGCTTGCGGTGCTCTCCCGGCTGCTCGACGGCGCCCGCCGCTCGCGGTTCATCGGCTACAACCCGGCCCGCGAGGTGAAGCGGCCGAGCATGCGCGAGTCGATCTCGCCCGTCTCGCGGGCGCTCACGCTCGAGCAGATCAGCGCCCTCCTCGAGCTCATTCCCGACGGCGTGTACCGCCGCTACTTCGCCGCCCTCGTCTACACGGGCATGCGTGCGGGTGAGGCGACCGCGCTGCGCGTCGGCGACGTCGACTTCGGGCGCGGCGTCATCCGCGTCAGTCGCTCGCTGAGCCCGGGCATGCGCGGCGAGCTCATCGAGCAGTCCCCAAAGAGCCACAAGTCACGGGATGTCCCGCTGATCGACGCGCTGCGTCCGTACGCCGAGGCGGCGGCGCACGGCAAGCGGGGGAGTGATCTGCTCTTCGACGGACCCGACGGCGGACGCCTCACGAATCACAACGCCCGGCGCGCGGTGAACTGGGAGGAGCTGCGCGAGGCGATCGGTCGACCCGACCTCCGCATCCACGACCTTCGGCACACGTTCGCCACGATCCTGTTCGACGCCGGCGCCACGGCACCCGACGTGCAGGCGACCCTCGGCCACTCGAGCCTGCAGGTCACCGAGCGCTATTCACGCGCTCGCGAAGGCGTTGCGATCCGAGCCGGCGCAGCACTGAACGATGCGCTCAAGCGAGCCGACGAAAGCACGGGCAAGAGCGTCGACAGAAGCGCCGGCCAGACCGCCGACAAGGGCACCGCCAAGCCAGCCCATCCAGAACCAGAAATGGCACAACGCCGAACCAGGCGAACCGTTAATGGCACATTAATGGCACAGCCTCACCGGCGGCCTCGCGGAATGACCCGCTGACACGAAAAAACCCCCGGTAAACCGGGGGTTTTGACTGTGGCTCCGACCGGCATCGATCCGGTGACCTTTCGATTTTCAGTCGAACGCTCTACCAACTGAGCTACAGAGCCTCGAGGTGAAACACCCCGAATAAGGAGAAAGCCCCTTCTCTCGTAAGGGAAAGGGCTTGTCGCCTGAGCGACCCTGACGGGACTTGAACCCGCGACCTCCGCCGTGACAGGGCGGCACGCTAACCAACTGCGCTACAGGGCCTCGATGCGCTTTCGCGCGGTGAAGCTATTCAATTGTACGTGATGTTCCGAGTGGTTTTGACCGCTTGGAACTTGACCTTCGTAGTGACCCCAACGGGATTCGAACCCGTGCTGCCGCCGTGAAAGGGCGGTGTCCTAGGCCACTAAACGATGGGGCCGGAGGTCTTGCCTGGGGCATGACCGCCGAGAAGCAAGCATACGAGACGTTTCGCAGAATGGCAAAACGAGCGAGCGGATGCCCCGGCGAACGGCGCACGAGCCCCCGGAACGGCCGCCCGCGGCATCCGCCACACGCGCTGCGAAATGCCCGATTCGCGCGCGAGCCGTGCCTAGGGTGAGGCTGCCACCCTGCATCAGAACTGAGGAGCGACAGGCCTCGCACGCCTGCACGACCACCGATGACACGCACCGAATCACGCACGTCGACCGCCCGCACCCGTCGTCTCGTCGCGGGGCTCGCGGTGATCGCCGCTGCGCTCGTCGGCGCCGTGCAGCCGGTCTCGTCGCCGCAGGCCGCGTATGCCGCCGACTACCCCACGTGGGACGAACTGCAGGAGGCGAAGGCCAATACCAAGGCGGGCGCCGCGGCCGTGACCGAGATCACCGGGCTCATCGCCCAGCTCGAGGACAACGTGGCGGCCACCCGCGCCGAGGCCGAGCGCCGCACCGACGAACTCATCGCAGCACAGCAGGCGTACGACGACGCGGTGTACCGCGCGAACCAGATCCAGGCGCAGGCCGATGCCGCCGCGCAGAAGGCGGCGGAGGCCGAGGCGAACGCCGGCCAGGTCGCCGCGCAGCTGTACCGTGCGGGCACGGGCGACGTCGGGGTCAGCCTGTTCCTCGATGCGGGCGACTCGGTCGCGACCGAGACCCTGCTCGGCAAGCTCGGCAGCATGGAGAAGATGGTCGAGCGCACCTCGGCGATCTACGACGGCGCGAACGAGGCCGCGAACACGGCGACCGCGTTGGCGGGCCAGGCCGACGTGGCCGCGGCCGAGCGCGAGAAGTTGCGCATCGCCGCTGAAGAGGCGCTCGCGGCCGCGCAGGCCGCCCAGGCAGCCGCGGAGGCTGCGCTCGCCGAGTCCGAGGCGAAGAAGATCGAGCTCGAGCAGCAGCTGAAGTTCCTGAAGGACACCGAGGCGAAGACGTCGAAGGCCTACGAGGAGGGCGAGCGCATCCGCAAGGAGGAGGAGCGCAAGCGCCGCGAGGCCGAGGAGAAGCGTCGGCAGGAGGCCCTCGCGAACGGTTCGCCCGGCACCGTCGCGAGCTCGGGCTGGGCATCGCCGGCGTGGGGCGGCATCACGGGCACCTACGGCCCGCGCTCGTCGATCTGCTCGTCGGGCGGCTGCTCGGGCAGCTTCCACTACGCGGTCGACCTCGGCACCGGATGCGGCGCCCCCATCTACGCGGCGAACAGTGGCGTCGTGCGCTTCGCCGGCTGGTCGGGCACCTACGGCAACTACGTGCAGATCGACCACGGCGGTGGCGTCTGGACCGGATACGCCCACATCGTCGACGGCGGCACCCTCGTGGGCTACGGCCAGTGGGTCTCGGCGGGCCAGCAGATCGCGTGGAGCGGCACGACGGGCGCCTCGACGGGCTGCCACCTGCACTTCGAGGTCTACACCGACGGCTACCGTATCGACCCCATCCCGTTCATGGCTGCGAGGGGGGTCGGCCTTGGTTGACAACCGCACCCGCCCCATCTCGCGCGTGAAGCCCGCGACCGTGTTCTCGACCGTCGCGATCGGTGCGGTCGCGGCATCCGTCGCCGCTGCGGGCGGCCCGGCGTTCGCCGACCCCGACTACCCATCGTGGAGCGACATCGAGCAGGCGAAGGCCAACGAGCAGACCAAGCAGGCCGAGATCGACCGCGTCGGCGCGCTGCTCACGGGGCTGCAGTCGGCAGCGGATGCCGCGGCGGAGGCCTCGATGAAGGCCGACGAGGCGTGGCGGGTCGCCGTCGACGAGCGCGACCGGGCCGCCGAGCGCGAGCAGAAGCTCGGTGCGCAGGCCGACGAGGCCGACGCCGTGGCCGAGATCTCGAAGATGCGGGCCGGGCTCCTCGCCGCGCACCTGGCGAAGTCGGGCGGCGGCGACCTGTCGGCCGAGCTCATGCTCTCGGGCGACGACGCGAGCAAGCTCCTGCGCCAGCTGGGCATGGCGTCCAAGCTCGGCGAGCAGGCCAACGAGGTCTACGAGCAGGCGACCGTCGACCGCAACACGGCCGACGCACTGCGTGCGCAGGCTGCGGATGCCGCGGCCGAACGCGAGCGGCTCGCGGCCCTCGCCGAGACGCGCGCCGACGAGGCGGCTGCCGCAGCGGATGCCGCGAACGCGGCGGTCGCCGAGCAGCAGCAGCGGTCGCAGGAGCTCTACGCGCAGCTCGCGAGCCTGCAGGGCACGACCGCCGAGCTCGAGCGCGAACGGGCCGAGGGCCAGGCGCGCGAGGCGGCCGAGGCCGCGGCGGCCGCGCGGGCGGCGGCGGAGGCCGCGGCGGCCGCAGCAGCTGCGGCGGCGGCCGAGGAGGCGGCGAACGGCGGTGGTGACGGCGGCGGCGACAGCGGCGGCGACGCCGGCGGGGGAGGCACGCCCGCTCCGGCTCCCGGACCGCCCAACGCGGGAGCGGTCGAGACGGCGATCTGGTTCGCGAGCCAGCAGCTCGGCGAGCCCTACGTGCTCGGCGGCGCGGGCCCCGACGTCTGGGACTGCTCCGGCCTCACCCAGGCGGCCTACGGCTCCGCGGGCATCGGCATCGGCACGCACTCCGCGACGAATCAGTACTACACGCTCGCCGCACGCGGCAAGGCCGTGCCGCTGTGGGACATCCAGCGCGGCGACCTGCTCTTCTGGGGCGGGGGCGGCGACTACTACCACGTCGCGATCTACCTCGGCGGGGGTCGCATCCTCGAGGCTCCGCGCGAGGGCGTGCCCGTGCGCGAGTACTTCATCTGGGGCTCGCCCGCCGCGGCGGCCCGGCCCGCCGGCTGACCCGCGGGCATCGCCGCGGCGCCTGCCCGCGGCATCCGCTCGACCGGTGCCGTTCGGTCACCTGTCGTCGATCTCGTGTTCGCGCTCACCTCCGCGCACCGCTCCGCCCGACCCGACTCGCACCGCGGGAGGAGTTCGCGCTGAGTGGAGGGCCCATTCGGCGAAACGATCCTCCCGTCGCGGGATTCTCCTCCCCTCAGGTGCAGCAGCAGCAGCGGCGTGCGCGCGACCGGCGCCGCGCACGAAGAAGGGGCGAGCCGCAGCCCGCCCCTTCGACTCACGGATGCCGCGGCATCCGTTCGTGCTGCACTCCGGTCAGTGACCGGGGAACGCCTCGATGCCGGCCTGGATGATGGCCTCGGCCTCAGCGGCGTCGCCCCAGCCCTCGGTCTTGACCCACTTGCCGGGCTCGAGGTCCTTGTAGTGCTCGAAGAAGTGCTCGATCTCCTTGCGCGTGAACTCGGGGATGTCGTTCACGTCCTGGATCTGGTTCCAGCGGGGGTCGCCGGCGGGCACCGCGATGACCTTGGCGTCGCTGCCGCCGTCGTCGGTCATGTTGAAGACGCCGACGGGGCGCACCTTCACGCCCACGCCCGGGAACAGCGGGTAGTCGAGCAGCACGAGCACGTCGACGGGGTCGCCGTCGAGGCCGAGGGTGTTCTCGAAGTAGCCGTAGTCGGTGGGGTAGACGAACGTCGTGTAGAGCACGCGGTCGAGGAACACGCGACCGGTCTCGTGGTCGACCTCGTACTTGTTGCGGCTCCCCTTGGGGATCTCGATGACGGCGGCGTACTCGCCCATGTGGGTTCTCCTCGGTTGGTGGATGCGCTGTGCGCGTGCGCCGTCGCCCGCCTCGGGGCCGGTCGCGATCGGCGGAATAAGGTTACTTGATGCCTCCTGCCACCGAACCGAGCGATCCGAGCACGCGCGATCAGGGCGAACGAGCGGATGCCGCGGCCCGCCGCCCCCGCCTGACCCCGCCGATCGCCGACGTGCGCCGGGCGGTCCGCGCCGTGCTCGACGGGGTGCCCGCCGACGGTCTCGTGCTCGTCGCGCTCTCTGGCGGGCCCGACTCGCTCGCACTCGCCGCGGGCGTCGCGTTCGAGGCGCCGCGCGCCGGCCTCCGCGCCGGAGCGGTGGCCGTCGACCACGGGCTGCAGGCCGGCTCCGCCGAGGTCGCGGCGCGCGCGGCCGAGCAGGCGCGCGGCCTCGGGCTCGATCCGGTGCTCGTCACGCGCGTCGACGTCGGCGGCGAGGGCGGCCCCGAGGCATCCGCCCGCCGTGCCCGCTACGCCGCGCTCGACGAGGCCGCGAGGCAGACGGATGCCGCGGGCGTGCTGCTCGGGCACACCCTCGACGACCAGGCCGAGACCGTGCTGCTCGGGCTCGCGCGTGGATCGGGGGCCGCGAGCCTGGCCGGCATGCCCGCACGCTCGGGGCGCTACGCGCGGCCGCTGCTCGGCATCCGCCGTTCGACGACCGTGCAGGCGTGCGCCGACGCCGGGCTCGAACCGTGGACCGACCCGCACAACGCCGACCCCTCGTATGCGCGGGTGCGGGTGCGCGAACGCGTGCTGCCCGTGCTCGAGGCCGAGCTCGGCCCCGGCATCGCCGAGGCGCTCGTGCGCACCGCCGAGCAGCTGCGCGAAGACGACGACGCGTTCGAGGCCCAGATCGACGAGCTCATCGAGGAGATCTGCGAGCCCGCCGAGGCCGGCATCGCCGTCTCGGTCGGCGCGCTCGCTGCGAACCCCGCGGCCCTGCGCCAGCGCATCATCCGCCACGTGATCGGCAGCGAGTTCGGCGTCGCGCTCTCGCGCGTGCAGACGCTCGAGGTCGCCCGCCTCGTGACCGACTGGCACGGGCAGGGGCCGCTCGAGCTGCCCGACGGCGTGCGTGCGACCCGCGCCGGCCGCTACGTCGTGTTCTCGACGACCGGCTCGACCGAGATCCTCCCGCACGACCACTGACGCGCGCGGCGGTGCCGTGGCGGTCTTGGCGGTGCCGTGCTGGTCGTGCCGTGCCGGTCGTGCCGGTGCCGTGGCGGTCGTGCCGGTGCCGTGGCGGTCGGCGAAGTGCGCCCCGATCAGGGGCGACGGGGCCGGGCGGGTGCGATTAGGCTCGATGCATCCGTTTCGCCGCGCACCCACGGCAGACGTGCCCCGACCACCACCGCACCGGAGGAGCGCCCATGTACGCGAGCGAGATCGAAGCCGACCTGACCGAAGTCCTCGTCACCGAAGCCGAGATCCACGCGAAGCTCGCCGAGCTCGCCCGCCGCATCGAGGCCGACTACGAGGGCAAGGACATCCTGCTCGTCGGCGTGCTGAAGGGCGCCGTCATGGTCATGGCCGACCTCGCGCGCGAGCTGCGCTCGCACATCAGCATGGACTGGATGGCCGTCTCGAGCTACGGCGCCGGCACCAAGTCGTCGGGCGTGGTGAAGATCCTGAAGGACCTCGACACCGACCTCACCGGCCGGCACGTGCTCATCGCCGAAGACATCATCGACTCCGGCCTGACGCTCTCGTGGCTGCTCGAGAACCTCGAGTCGCGCGGTGCGGCCTCGATCGAGATCTGCGCGCTGCTGCGCAAGCCCGACGCCGCCAAGGTCGAGATCGACGTCAAGTACCTCGGATTCGACATCCCGAACCAGTTCGTCGTCGGCTACGGCCTCGACTACGCCGAGCGCTACCGCAACCTGCGCGACGTGGCGATCCTCGCGCCGCACGTCTACTCCTGATCCGGCGCGCGGCGGGTCTGCGCTGATCCGGCGCGCGGCGGCGCCCGAGTCCTAGAGTTCTCCTCATGGGCGATGGTCGTCGCCGCGGCAGGCTGCACGACGCTGCCGCCGCGTTCACGAGCAACTGGCGGAACCCCAACCTGCGTCGCGCCCAGCTGAGCTTCCTCGGGGCCTGGACCGCCGAGTGGGCGTTCACGGTCGCCCTCGGCATCGTCGCCTATCGCGACGGCGGGGCCGCGGCCGTCGGGCTCGTCGGACTGCTGCGCATGCTCCCGTCGGCGATCCTCGCCCCGCTGCTCTCGCCCATCGCCGATCGCGGGCGCCGTGAGCGCGTGCTGGTGCTCGTCTCGATCGTGCGCGGCGTCGCGACGGCCGGAGCCGCGGTCGTCGTCGCGCTCGCCTGGCCGACCGTCGTGGTCTACGTGCTGGCGGTGCTCTCCACGATCGCGGCGACGCTCTACCGGCCGGCCCACTCGGCGCTGCTGCCGTCGCTCTGCACCACCGGTCACGAACTCGCGAGCGCGAACATGGTGCGCGGGCTGCTCGACTCGGCCGCGACCCTCGTCGGCCCGCTCCTGGCCGCGGTGCTGCTGCAGTTCACCGGGGTCGACGTCGTGTTCGCGGTCGCCGCGGCGGCCTCGTTCCTCGCGGCTGCGCTCCTCGTGGGCCTGCGCTACGACGCGCCTCCGCGGCCTCCGGCGCCGAGCCGTCCGAACCTCGTCGCCGAGGCGGTCGAGGGCGTGCGCGCGGTCGCGCGGGATCGCGACCTGCTGCTGATCCTCGGGCTCGCTGCGGCGCAGGCCCTCACCCGCGGGGCCCTGACCGTGCTCTCGGTCGTCGTCGCGATCGAACTGCTCGGCACCGGCGAACCGGGGGTGGGCGCCCTCATGACCTCGGTCGGCGTGGGCGCGGTGCTCGGGTCGCTCGGCGCCTCGTTCCTCGTCGGCACCGGGCGGCTCGGGGCGTGGTTCGCGGTCGGCGTCGCGCTCTGGGGCCTGCCGCTGGCGCTCGTCGGGCTCGTGCCGCAGCAGTCGGCAGCCCTCGGACTGCTCGCCTTCATCGGCGTCGGCAACGCGCTCATCGACGTCGCCGGGTTCACGCTCATCGCCAGGCTCACGCCCGACGAGGTGCTCGGGCGGGTGTTCGGCGTGCTCGAGAGCCTGGTCGCCGTCTTCATCGGCATCGGAGCGGTCGTGGCGGGCGTGCTGGTCGACGGGTTCGGCGTGCCGGCCGCCCTCATCGCGGTCGGACTGGTCTGCCCGGTGCTCGCGATCGTCTGCTGGCCGCGGCTTCGCACCCTCGACCGGTCGGTCGACGTGCTCGATGCGGATGTCGGGCTGCTGCGCAGCGTGCCCATGTTCGGCAGCCTGCCGCTGCCCTCGATCGAGCAGCTGGCCCGGAGCCTCGAGCCGGTCGCCGTCGACGCGGGCGCCGACGTGTTCCGGCAGGGCGATGCCGGCGACCGCTACTACGTCGTCGAGTCGGGGGCCGCCGACGTGCTCGGCGACGGCCGCGTCATCACGACGCTCGGCCCCGGCGACGGGTTCGGCGAGATCGCGCTGCTGCGTCGAACGCCCCGCACCGCCACCGTGACGGCGCGGACCGCGCTCTCGCTCCGGGCGCTCCGGCCGGAGCGTTTCCTGACGGTGGTGCTGGGGTACACGGCCAGCGCGCGGGCCGCGTCCGACGAGGTCGACGGCCGGCTCGGCCGGTACTCGCCCGAGGAACCGCCCGACGGGGGCCCGACGCCCGGCACGTGAGCGGCGGCCCGGGTCTGCGTCGCCACCCCCGAACTGAGTATTGAGAAACCTTCAACTTGGTGGGATCGTGTGCCCATGACCTCGGGCCGTGCCGTCCTGCTGATCGCCGACATCGGTGGGTACACCGACTACATGAGCTCCCATCGCATGAGCCTCGCGCACGCCGAGGTGAACACCGCGCGCATGCTCGAGCGCATGATCGACGCGGCACCCGGCTACGACCTCATCGAGGTCGAGGGCGACGCCGCCTTCCTCTCGCGCTCGGTCGCATCGGGCGACTCGAGTGGCGCGGAGGCGGGCGACGCCGAGATGGCCTCGCTGCTCTCCGCCGCGGCGGCCATGCACCGGGCCTTCCACCAGGAGCGGCGGTACGTCGCGGCGAACCTCTGCCCGTGCTCGGGCTGCAAGGGGCCAGACGGGCTCAAGCTCAAGTTCGTGGCGCATATCGGCGACGTCGCCACCCAGCGCATCCGCGATCGCACCAAGCTCGTCGGCATCGACGTGATCCTCGTGCACCGCATGCTCAAGAACCCCGTCGACATCCCCGAGTACGTGCTGCTCTCCGAGGAGCTCTACCGCACCAGCGAGACTTCGGTGCCCGGCACCGTGCGCGAGGTCGAACCCGACCTCGAGGGATTCGGTCCGACGCGCGCCTACTTCGTCGACGTCGGCGACCTCGACTACCCCGCCGAGTCGCCTCCCGCACCGACCTGGCGCGGACGCCTCGGGCGCACGTTCGCGGCCGTCGGCCGCGGGCTGCCCTACATGATGGGCACCCGCAAACCGCAGCACCTCGTGCCGACGGAGGCCGTTCCGGCGGGTTGAGACAGCCCACAGCGAACATTCGGCCGACGTCCGGCGACGCCGGGGTAGCCTTGCAAGACCATGAACATGAAGAAGATCCTGCGCGGGCCGATCATCTACATCCTGCTGGCGATCGTCGCCGTCTGGATCGGGACGAGCCTGATCACGGCCTCCGGCTTCAAAGAGGTGTCGACGCAGCAGGGACTCGAGTTTCTGAAGGACGACAAGGTCGCCTCGGCCAAGATGGTCGACGGCGAGAACCGGGTCGACCTCACGCTCACCTCGGCCGACGACGAGTACGGCAAGCAGGTGCAGTTCTACTACGTCACGCCCCGCGGCGCCGACGTCGTCGCCGCCATCGACGAGGCGAACCCGAAGGACGGCTTCAACGACGAGGTGCCGCAGCCGAACTGGTTCCTCTCGATGCTCGGCATCCTCCTGCCGCTCGTGCTCATCGGCCTCTTCTTCTGGATCATGCTCTCCGGCATGCAGGGCGGCGGCAACCGCGTCATGCAGTTCGGCAAGTCGAAGGCGAAGCTCGTCTCGAAGGAGAGCCCCAAGGTCACCTTCGACGATGTCGCCGGCAGCGACGAGGCCATCGAGGAGCTCGAGGAGATCAAGGACTTCCTCAAGGAGCCCGCGAAGTTCCAGGCCGTCGGCGCCCGTATCCCGAAGGGCGTGCTGCTGTACGGCCCTCCCGGCACCGGCAAGACGCTGCTCGCCCGCGCGGTCGCGGGTGAGGCCGGCGTGCCGTTCTACTCCATCTCCGGATCCGACTTCGTCGAGATGTTCGTCGGCGTGGGCGCCAGCCGCGTGCGCGACCTCTTCGACCAGGCCAAGCAGAACGCGCCGGCCATCATCTTCGTCGACGAGATCGACGCGGTCGGCCGCCACCGCGGCGCCGGCCTCGGCGGCGGTCACGACGAGCGCGAGCAGACGCTGAACCAGCTGCTCGTCGAGATGGACGGCTTCGACCCGAAGACCAACGTCATCCTCATCGCAGCGACGAACCGCCCCGACATCCTCGACCCCGCACTGCTGCGCCCCGGTCGCTTCGACCGGCAGATCGGCGTCGACGCGCCCGACCTCAAGGGCCGCCAGCGCATCCTCGAGGTGCACTCGAAGGGCAAGCCGCTCGCCAAGGGCGTCGACCTCGAGGTGCTCGCGCGCAAGACGCCCGGCTTCACCGGCGCCGACCTCGCGAACGTGCTCAACGAGGCCGCGCTCCTCACCGCGCGCTCGAACGCGCAGCTCATCGACAACCGCGCGCTCGACGAGGCCGTCGACCGCGTGATCGCCGGCCCGCAGCGCCGCTCCCGCGTCATGAAGGACAAGGAGAAGCTCATCACGGCCTACCACGAGGGCGGACACGCGCTCGCGGCTGCGGCGATGAACTACACCGACCCCGTGACCAAGATCACGATCCTCCCGCGCGGGCGCGCCCTCGGCTACACGATGGTCATGCCGCTCGAAGACAAGTACTCGGTCACCCGCAACGAGCTCCTCGACCAGCTCACCTACGCCATGGGCGGCCGCGTCGCCGAAGAGATCGTGTTCCACGACCCGTCGACCGGAGCCTCGAACGACATCGAGAAGGCCACCTCGACGGCCCGCAAGATGGTCACCGAGTACGGCATGTCGGCTAACGTCGGCGCCGTGAAGCTCGGCCAGTCGCAGGGCGAGGTCTTCCTCGGCCGCGACATGGGCCACCAGCGCGACTACTCCGAGGAGATCGCCGAGCGCGTCGACGGCGAGGTGCGCACGCTCATCGAGCAGGCGCACGACGAGGCGTGGCAGGTGCTGAACGACAACCGCGACATCCTCGACAAGCTGGCCGCCGAGCTGCTCGAGCACGAGACGCTCGACCACAACCAGATCGCCGAGATCTTCAAGGACGTGAAGAAGCTCCCCGAGCGCCCGCTGTGGCTCTCGAGCGACAAGCGCCCCGTGTCGGACATCCCGCCGATCACGTTCCCCGAAGACCGGCTGCCCATCGACGAGGGCATGGTCGACGGCGGCGTGGACTCCCAGGACACCCCGATCGAGGAGCCCGCGCCCAAGCGCACGCCGCGTCAGAACCCGCGACCCGCGACGGCCTAGCCGCCGCGGGCGCCGCGCCGACCTGGGAGGGTGGACATGGCCGGTGTCGACACCGAGCGCATCGAACGCGCCGTGCACGAGATCCTGCTCGCCATCGGCGAAGACCCGGAGCGTGCGGGCCTGCAGCGCACGCCTGCACGCGTGGCCGAGGCCTATGCGGACTTCTTCGGCGGCCTGGCCGTCGACCCGCTGAGCCACCTGGCCGACGCGGTGCCCATCGGCACCTCCGACTCCGGGGCGCCCGCGACCTCCGACGCCGTGGTGCTGCGCGACCTCGCCTTCCGATCGGTCTGCGAGCATCACCTGCTGCCGTTCGTCGGCACCGCCCATGTGGCGTACCTGCCCGGCGACCGGGTCGTCGGCCTCGGGCGCATCCCCGCGGTGGTCGACACGCTCGCGGCACGTCCGCAACTGCAGGAGCGCCTCGCCGAAGAGATCGCCGACACCCTCGAGACGGGCCTCGACCCGCGGGGCGTGCTCGTGGTGCTCGACGCCCAGCACCGGTGCGTGACGACCCGCGGCTCGCGGCAGGAGCGCAGCTCGACGATCACGATCGTCGCCAGGGGCGAGCTCTCAGAGCCCGCGGCCCGCGCCGAGATCATCGCCCTCATCGGGGGCGGCGCAGCGTGAACGCCGCTGCCGGCACGCTCGTCATGGGCGTCGTCAACGTGACGCCCGACTCCTTCAGCGACGGCGGCGAGTGGTTCGACGTCGACCGCGCGGTCGCGCACGGGCTCGCCCTCGTCGCCGACGGCGCCGACATCCTCGACGTGGGGGGCGAGTCGACCAGGCCCGGTGCCGCTCGGGTCGAACCCGCGGAGGAGCTGCGCCGGGTGGTGCCCGTCGTGCGCGAGTTCGCGAGCCGCGGCATCCGCGTGAGCGTCGACACGATGCGGGCCGCGACCGCCGTGGCGGCCGTCGAGGCCGGTGCCGAGATCATCAACGACGTCTCGGCGGGGCTCGCCGATCCCGCCATGGTGCCGGCCGTCGCCGACACAGGGGCGGTCTACGTCGCGATGCACTGGCGCGGCCACTCCGACCGTATGGACGTGCTGAACGCCTACGCCGACATCGCCGTCGAGGTGCGCGACGAGCTCGCGCAGCGCGTCGACGTGCTGCACGCCGCGGGCGTCGCGCACGAGCGCATCATCCTCGACCCGGGCCTCGGGTTCTCGAAGACCGGCGACCAGAACTGGGAGGTGCTCGCCCGCCTCGACGTGCTCGCCGCGCTCGGGCTGCCCGTGCTCATCGGCGCCTCGCGCAAGCGGTTCATCGGGTCGCTGCTGCCCGACGACGCGACCATGGCCGAGCGCGACCTGCCGACGGCGGTCGTCAGCGCGCTCTCGGCCCAGGCCGGCGCATGGGGCGTGCGCGTGCACGACGTGCGCTCCACGCGCCGCGCCCTCGACGTCGTCGGAGCGTGGCAGAGTGGACGACGTGGCTGAGCAGCGCAACCGACGACCGGGCGATCGCATCACCCTGACCGGCCTCAGGGTCGTGGCGCATCACGGCGTCTTCGACTTCGAGCGCGAGCAGGGCCAGGAGTTCGTCATCGACGTCTCGGTCGAGGTCGACCTGCGTGCGGCGGCCTCGGGCGACGACCTCTCGCGGACCGTGCACTACGGCGAGCTCGCCGAGGCGGTGGTCGCCGCGGTCGAACGCGACCCCGTCGATCTCATCGAGACGCTCGCCGAACGGGTCGCCGCGGTCGCGCTGTCGTACCCCGCGGTCGAGCTGGCCGAGGTCACTGTGCACAAGCCGCAGGCGCCGATCACGGTTCCCTTCGCGGATGTCTCGGTCTCGATCGTGCGGGCTCGAGCATGAGCCGCGCGGTCGTGGCGTTCGGGGCCAACCTCGGCGACCGCGAGGCGACGATCGCCGGAGCCGTGCGCGACCTGGCCGAGGTGCCGGGCGTCGAGCTCACCGCGGTCTCCCCGGTCTACGAGACCCCCGCGATCACCGACGAGGGCGTCGACCGCGATGCGCCGGGGTACCTGAACGGCGTGGTCATCGTCGAGACCTCGATCACCCCGCACGCGCTGCTCGCGGCCCTGCACGAGATCGAGGCCGCGCACGGTCGGCAGCGGCTCAAGCACTGGGGCGATCGCACGCTCGACCTCGACCTCATCGACGTCGACGGGCTCGTCATCGACGACACCGGGCTGCAGCTGCCGCATCCGCGGGCCTGGCAGCGCGCGTTCGTGCTGCAGCCGTGGCTCGACCTCGAACCCGACGCCGTGCTGCCCGGCCGCGGGCCCGTCGCCGCGCTGCGCGCCGAGGCCCACGACGAGGTGACCAGGCGATGAAGCGAACCCATCCGAGCGCGGTCGTCGCGGCCGTGGTCGCCGGGGTCGTCATCGGCTATCTCGTCGACCTCGCCATCGTCTCAGCCGGCGGCAAGGCGCTCGTTCCGCCGATCTCGCTCGCGATCACGCTCGTCGGCATCGCCGCGATCGTCGTCGCGCTGGCCTGGCCCATCCGCAAGGCGGTCAAACAGCAGTCGACCAAGCACCTCGATCCCTTCCGGGCCATGCGCACGGCCGTGCTCGCGAAGGCGAGTGCGCTGAGCGGGGCGCTGCTGCTCGGCCTGGGGCTCGGCGTCGCGGTGTTCCTGCTCACGCGCAGCGTGGTGCCGCCGGCCTCGACCGTCTGGCCCGCGTTCGCCACCGCCATCGGCGGGGCCGTGCTGCTCGTCGGCGGCCTCGTGGCCGAGCACTTCTGCAGCCTTCCGCCCGACGACACCGACCCCGAGCACGAGGAGCACGCACATGCCTGAGGCACCCGACCTGCCTGAGGCGCCTGCGGCTGCGCCGGCTCCTGACGCCGCACCTGTTCCGGAGGCCGCGCCCGCGGCCGAGGCTGCGCCGGTTGCCGAGGCCGCTCCCGGTGCCGAGGCTGCACCCGTTGCCGAGGCCTCGCCCGTTCCGGAGGCAGCGCCCGTTCCCGACGCGGCGCCGTCCGCAGCGGCCGGCGAAGATCCGACGAGCACCGTCGAGCACGCCGTGCCGATCGACGACGACTGGCGCCGCGTCTCGCCGAAGTACGTCGTCGTCGAGGTCGTCGGGTCCTTGGTGGGCATGGTGGTCTTCGTCGCCGCGTTCCTCGTCGCCTACTTCGTGTTCGGCTGGTGGTGGGCCGTATGGGCCGCCGTGGCGGTCGGCGTGATCTCGCTCGTCACGATCGCGTTCGAGCCGCGCCGCGTGCGTTCGATCGGCTACCGCCTGCGCGCCGACGACCTGCTCTTCCGCCGGGGCATCATGTACCAGCGCCAGGTGGCGGTGCCGTACGGCCGCATGCAGCTCGTCGACGTCACGCGCGGGCCGGTCGCCCGGGCGCTCGGACTCGCCGACCTCAAGTTCGTGACCGCCGCCGCGGCTACTGCGGTGACGGTGCCCGGCATCCCGTTCGAAGACGCCGAGCGCCTGCGCGACGAGCTCGTGGCCCTCGCCGAGACCCGACGGGCGGGGCTGTGACCGCTCCGGCCGCGCCGGTCACCGCACTCGCCGACGGCGAGTGGCACCGGTTGCATCCGGCGAGCCCGCTGCTGCGAGGCGGCCTCGTGTTCATCGCGGTGCTCGGCTTCGTGCTCGCGAACCTGCGCGAGCGCCTCGTCGACATGTTCCTGGTGATCTTCGTGCCCGACGCGGGCGACGAGCTCGACGGGCGCTACGGCGAGTGGCAGAACGACTGGGCCAACGACCCGGTCGGCGCGATCGTCGTGAACGGCGCGGTCGGCTGGGCCCTCCTCGCCGTCGTGCTCGTCGTCATCGGCGTGATCGTCGGCTTCTGGCTCTCGTGGCGCATGCACACGTTCCGCATCACGCCCGAGGCCGTCGAGGTGCGCAGCGGCATCCTCTTCCGCTCGCATCGGTCGGCACGGCTCGACCGCGTGCAGGGCGTCAACATCAACCGGCCGGTGTTCGCCCGCCTGTTCGGCACGGCCAAGCTCGACGTCTCGGTCGCGGGCGAGTCGGGCAACGTGCAGCTCGCCTACCTCGGCTCGGCCCTCGCCGACGGGTTGCGCGCCGACATCCTGCGGCTCGCATCGGGCGCCAGGGCCGCGAAGTCCCGGGGCACGGCGCCGCAGGCGCAGCACCCGGTGACGGATGCCGCGGGCCCCGCCCCCGCGTCGACCCTCGCCGGTGCCGCAGACCCTGACTCCGCGGCATCCGTCTCGCGATCGGGTCAGGTCTCCGCGGCATCCGTCTCGCGATCGGGTCAGGTCTCCGCGGCATCCGTCTCGCGATCGGGTCAGGTCTCCGCGGTGCTGAACCGCCGCGTCGACGAGTTCCTCGCGCCAGAGCTCGATCCGACCCTCGCGGCTCCCGAGTCGGTCGTGCACCTCTCGGTCGGGCGCGTGCTCGGCTCGACGATGCTCGGCGGCACGACCATCTCGATCATCGTGTTCGCGGCGATCATCGTCACGGGCATCGCCGCAGGCCAGGAGTGGGTGATCTTCTCGTTCATCCCGGCCGTGATCGGCCTCGTGGGCTACCTGTGGTCGCGCATCACGAAATCTCTGCGGTACTCGATCGCCGGCACGCCCGACGGCGTGCGCATCGGCCACGGGCTGCTCTCGACCGCGAACCAGACGATCCCGCCGGGGCGCGTGCACGCCGTCGAGGCGACGCAGTGGATCCTCTGGCGGCCGTTCGGCTGGTGGTCGGTGCGCGTGAACCTCGCGGGCCAGGCAAGTGCGTCGAGCGAGGCCGTGCAGCGCACGATGGTGCTTCCCGTCGGCCGCGCCGACGACGTGCGACGGGTGCTCGAGCTGCTGCTGCCCGGTGCGGCCTCCGCGATCGACCCGGTGTTCTCGGCCGGGCTGACGGGGCGCGGGGCGACCGGCGGGTTCTCGACCACGCCGAGGCGTGCGGCGTGGCTCCGCCCGTTCTCGTGGCGGCGCATCGGCTGGTCGGCGACGGGCGGCGTCGCACTGTTCCGCCGGGGTGCCCTCACGCGATCGCTCGCGGTCATGCCGCTCGCGCGCGTGCAGTCGGTCGCGCTCAGCCGCGGTCCGGTGCGCCGGATGCTGCGTCTCGCGTCGGTGCGGGTGCACACGCTCGCCGGCCCGGTCACCGTCGAACTGCCCGTCGCCGATGCCGACGAGGCCGCCACGCTGTTCGAGCGGCTCGCCGCCGACGCCGTCGTGTGGGCCGGGGCCGACGAGAGCCACCACTGGGGCGCGGCACGCGACGAGGTCGCGGAGGCGGTGTCGTGAGCGACCGCGCGGGGCGCCTCGGGGTCGGCACGATCGGCGCCGGGCGGGTGGGCGCCGTGCTCGCCTCCGCCCTCGCGGGGGTCGGCCATGCGCTCACCGGCATCTCGGCGGTGTCCGAGGCGAGCCGCGAACGCGCGGCCGTCATGCTCCCGCAGGTGCCGGTGCTGCCGGTGCCCGAGATCATCGAGCGCAGCGAACTCGTGCTGCTCGCCGTGCCCGAGCCCGAACTGGCGCCGCTGGTGGCCGGCCTCGCCGACGCGGGCGTGTGGCAGCCGGGGCAGCTCGTGCTGCACACGAACGCGCGGCTCGGCACGTCGGTGCTCGACCCTGCCAGACGAGCGGGCGCGATCCCGCTCGCCGTGCATCCGGCGATGACGTTCACGGGCACGAGCATCGACCTCGCCCGGTTGCCGGGCACGTGGTTCGCCGTGACGGCCCCGGGGCCGGTGCTTCCGATCGGGCAGGCGCTCGTCGTCGAGATGGGCGGCGAGCCCTTCGTCGTCGCCGAGTCCGACCGTGCCGCCTACGGCGAGGCCATCGAGACCGCCGTCTCGTTCTCGAGCGCGATCGTCGACCAGGCGAGCGGAATCCTCGAGGGCATCGGCATGCCGAGACCGGGCGCGGTGCTCGCGCCGCTCGTGCGCAGCGCGGTCGAGAACGCGCTGGCCCGCCACGACCCCGGCCCGCGTCCCGAAGGTGCGAGTACGATCGACGGGGCCGCAGACGAGCGGCCGCTTGGAGGTGCCACGTGACCGACGCGGCCAGTGCGGCGACGCTCGCCCCGGCGACCGGCACTCGCACGGTGAACACCATCGCCGGGCTGCGGGCCGTGCTCGACGAACGACGCCGCGCCGGGGCATCCGTCGCCCTCGTGCCCACGATGGGCGCGCTGCACGACGGGCATCTCGCACTCGTGCGACGCGCTCGCGAACTCGCCGACGTGGTCGTCGTGTCGATCTTCGTGAACCCGCTCCAGTTCGGCCCGGCCGAAGACCTCGACCGCTACCCCCGCACGCTCGAGGCAGATGTCGCGGCACTCGCCGGCCTCGGCGTCGAGGTTGTGTTCGCGCCCGACGTCGCCGAGATGTACCCGCACGGCCAGTCGGGCACCCGGGTCGGCGCAGGCGAGGCCGGCGAGCGCTACGAGGGCGCGCACCGCCCCGGCCACTTCGACGGCATGCTCACGGTCGTCGCCAAGCTCTTCTCGATCGCCCAGCCCGACGTCGCCGTGTTCGGTCAGAAGGACGCCCAGCAGGTGTTCCTCGTGACCCGCATGGTCGCCGACCTCGACCTGCGCCTGCGCATCGAGGTCGTGCCGACGGTGCGCGAGGCCGACGGGCTCGCGCTCTCGAGCCGCAACCGGTTCCTCGACGAGCGCGAGCGCGTCGCGGCCCTCGTGCTCGCCGAGTCGCTCGACGCCGCCCGCACGGCCGCCGCCGACGGCACGTCCGAGCTGCTCGCCGAGGGCGTCGCCGCGTTCGGCGACCACGACGGCGTCGACCTCGACTACTTCGTCGTCGTCGACCCCGCCACGTTCCTCCCGATCGAGGGTGCGTTCACCGGCCGGGCGCTCGTGCTCGTCGCCGCCCGGGTCGGCGCGACGCGCCTGATCGACAACGCCTTCGTCGAACTCGGCGCCGGCTCGAGCGTCGGCGCAGTCGCAGGGGACGCCGCCGGCGATGCCGATTCCCAGGCCGCTGCCGACGCCACCTCCGACGCCACCTCCGACGCCGCCGACGCCTCCGCCGACCGCGCGAAGCAACCGCCCAGCCCGGCTGAGTAGGCTTGACGGGCACGTGCCCCGCGACGAGAGAGAACGATGGCCGAGACCCAGACGGATTCCGCCCTGCCCGCCGACGAGCCCACCGCGGCCGAGATCAGTGAGCAGAAGGCCGTGCGCCTCGCCAAGCGCGAGCGCCTGATCGCGGCATCCGAAGACCTGGGCGGCGGCGCCTACCCGGTACGCCTGCCGATCACGACCACCATCCCGCAGGTGCGCGCGCAGTTCACCGACCTCGAGGCCGACGTCGCCACGGGCGAGCAGGCGGGCCTCGCCGGCCGCGTGGTGTTCTCGCGCAACACGGGCAAGCTGTGCTTCGCGACCCTGCAGTCGGGCGACGGCAGCCGCATCCAGGCCATGGTCTCGCTCGCCGAGGTGGGCGAGGAGTCGCTCGCCGCCTGGAAGGAGCTCGTCGACCTCGGCGACCACGTGTTCGTCGCCGGCGAGGTCATCACGAGCCGCCGCGGCGAGCTGTCGATCATGGTGAACGCGTGGCAGATCGCGGCCAAGGCGATCCTGCCGCTGCCGAACCTGCACAACGACCTCAACGAAGAGACGCGCGTGCGCAGCCGCTACCTCGACCTCATCGCCCGCGAGCAGGCGCGCAAGAACGTGCTCGACCGTGCCAAGACCAACGCGAGCCTGCGCTCGACGTTCGCGGGGCTCGGCTTCGTCGAGGTCGAGACGCCCATGCTGCAGGTGATGCACGGCGGCGCATCCGCCCGCCCGTTCGTGACGCACTCGAACGCGTTCGACACCGAGCTCTACCTGCGCATCGCGCCCGAGCTCTACCTCAAGCGCGCGGTCGTCGGCGGCATCGAGCGCGTGTTCGAGATCAACCGCAACTTCCGCAACGAGGGCGCCGACTCGACGCACTCGCCCGAGTTCGCGATGCTCGAGGCGTACGAGGCCTACGGCGACTACACGACGATGGCCGACCTCACGCAGCAGCTCATCCAAGATGCGGCGATGGCGACGAGCGGCTCGCACGTCGTGACCTGGGCCGACGGCACCGAGTTCGACCTCGGCGGCGAGTGGGACCGCATCTCGATGTACGGCACGCTCTCCGAGGCGGTCGGCGAGCAGATCACGGCCGAGACCCCGATCGAACGGCTCAAGCAGCTCGCCGACGAGGCCGGCATCGAGATCGAGCACCCGCTGCCCGGCAAGTACGTCGAAGAGCTCTGGGAGCACCACATCAAGGGCGACCTCGTGCGTCCGACGTTCGTCATGGACTTCCCGCTCGACACGTCGCCCCTCGTGCGCGCGCACCGCAGCACCCCGGGCGTCGTCGAGAAGTGGGACCTCTACGTGCGCGGCTTCGAGCTCGCCACGGGCTACTCCGAGCTCGTCGACCCGGTCGTGCAGCGCGAGCGGTTCGTCGAGCAGGCCAAGCTCGCGGCCGGCGGCGACCCCGAGGCCATGCGCCTCGACGAGGAGTTCCTGCGCGCGCTCGAGTTCGGCATGCCGCCGTCGGGCGGCATGGGCATGGGCATCGACCGGCTGCTCATGGCGCTCACGGGCCTCGGCATCCGCGAGACCATCCTCTTCCCGCTGGTCAAGTAGCGCCCGGCGAACCGGCCGCGCCACCCCGATACGAAGAGCGGATGCCGCAGATGAACGACCACCTCCCCAAGAGCGAGCTCGAGCCCGACCCCGACCCCAAGCGTCCGTCGAACACGCGCGTCGCGATCTGGATCATCGTGGGCGCGGTCGGCGCCTACCTCCTCGGATCCGGCATCTGGGGCCTGCTCACCTGACCCGAGAGGATGCCGCGGCACGGCCCCCGAACGGGCGCCGCGCCGCGGCATCCGATTTCCCAGCCTGACCACGTATCCTGAAGGCCTATGGACGATTTCTGGGCCAACGCGATCTGGTCGCTCGCACCGACGGTGCTCATCGGACTCATCTTCTGGTTCGTGATGCGCGCGATCCTGCGTGCCGACCGCACCGAGCGTGCGGCGTACGCCCAGATCGAGGCCGAGGAGCGCGCGAAGCTGGGCCTGCCGCGGCGCGACCGCAGCCCCGAGCGTTCCACCGACTGACCCGATGACCGCGGAGGAGACGGCCACGGTCACGGCGATCGTGACCTTCACGCTGCTCGCCGTCGACCTGATCATCCGCATCATCGCGATCATCGTGGTGCCCCGCAACCGGCGCCCGACCGCGGGCATGGCGTGGCTGCTGGCGATCTTCTTCATCCCGTACCTCGGGGTGCTCTTCTTCATCCTCATCGGCAATCCGAAGCTCCCGAAGCGGCGTCGCGAGAAGCAGGCCGAGGTCGACAAGGTCATCCGCGAGGCGACGCACGGCGTCGAGCGGGTGAGCGACTCGACCTCGTGGCCGTCGTGGTTCGCGGGCGTCGTGCGCCTGAACCGCAACCTCGGAGCGATGCCGCTGATCGGGTCGAACAGTGCGAGCCTCATCGGCGGCTACCAGGACTCCCTCGACGCGATGACCGAGGCCGTCGCCGGGGCGAAGCGGTACGTGCACGTCGAGTTCTACATCCTCGCGCTCGACAAGACCACCGAGCCGTTCTTCGCGGCGCTCGGCGACGCGGTCGCGCGGGGCGTGCAGGTGCGGGTGCTGCTCGACCACATCGCGTCGCTGCGGTCGAAGGGGTACCGGCGCACGCTACGCCGGCTCGAGGCCATCGGCGCGAACTGGCAGCTCATGCTGCCCGTGCAGCCGTTCAAGGGCAAGTACCAGCGCCCCGACCTGCGCAACCACCGCAAGATCCTCGTGGTCGACGGAGAGGTCGCGTTCATGGGCTCGCAGAACCTCATCGACCGCAGCTACAACAAGCGCGGGAACATCCGTCGCGGGCTCAAGTGGAAGGAGCTCGTCGCGCGGCTCGAGGGGCCGATCGTGTCGGGGCTCGACGTGATCTTCCGCACCGACTGGTACCTCGAGACGGGTGAAGAGCTCACCGGCGACATCACGGACTCGTTCGACCAGCCGGGCGAGGCCCAGGACCTCGACTGCCAGGTCGTGCCGAGCGGCCCCGGGTTCTCGACGCAGAACAACCTGAAGCTGTTCCTCGCGCTGCTCTACGCGGCCAAGGAGAAGCTCATCATCACGAGTCCGTACTTCGTGCCCGACGAGTCGATGCTCGTCGCGATCAGCGGTGCGACCCAGCGCGGCGTGCACGTCGAGCTGTTCGTCTCCGAGATCGGCGACCAGGCGCTCGTCTACCACGCGCAACGCTCGTACTACGAGGCGCTGCTGCGGGCGGGCGTGAAGATCTACATGTACAAGGCGCCGTACATCCTGCACGCGAAGCACTTCACCATCGACGACGACGTGGCCGTCATCGGCTCGAGCAACATGGACATCCGCTCGTTCGAGCTGAACATGGAGATCTCCCTGCTCGTGCGCGGCCGCTCGTTCGTGCAGGAGATGCGCGCCGTCGAAGACGGGTACCGCGACGACAGCCGCGAGCTCACGCTCGACGAGTGGATGCGCCAGCCGATCCGCTCGACCGTGCTCGACAACCTCGCCAGGCTCACCTCCGCGCTGCAGTAGCGGGGCGGATGCCGCGGGCGGGCGCGCTGCGTCGGGCGCGCGGCTTCGAGGCGCGGGGAGTCAGGCGCGCGGCTTCAGGCGCACCGTCGGCAGCTCGGGCGCAGGCAGCGGATCGCCGTCGAAGCCGTCGACCGTGCCGAAGCGCCCGTCGGCGTCGCCGCGCGCGATGACGTCGGCCTGCCAGGCGCGGCGGAACTCGGCGACCTCGTCGTGGCTGCGGCCGATGAAGTTCCACCACATCACGAGCTCCTCGCCGAACGGCACTCCGCCGATGAGGATCACGCGGGCCGGCCCGTGGTCGCCCGCGCGCAGGCGCACCCCCTCGTGGCCGGGCGCGATGTGCCCGAGCTCGTTCGCCGAGAGATGCGAGGTGTGGCCGGCGACCTGGAGCGGGTCGGCGTCGGCCGAGCCGTCGTCGTGCTCGCCCTCGAGCAGGGCGATCGTCGCGGTCACCGGGCCGAGATCGACGAGCACGCCGTGCTCGAACGCGGGATCGAGCTCGATCCACGCCTCGCCGCCCGCCGGCAGCTCGACCTGCGCGCCGACGAGCGGGGAGAAGACGGTGACCGACGCCTCGTCGTCGATGCCGGGCAGTGCGCCGGCGAACACGCGCACGACCGCGTCGTCGACCTGCACGGGCACGGTGTCGGCATGCTCGAAGAACGGTGCGACGTCGCGCGTGGCGTTCGGCAGCGCGACCCAGAGCTGCACGCCGTGCAGGCGGGTCGTCGCGGGCGTCGACACCTCGGAGTGGGCGATGCCCCGGCCCGCGGTCATGAGGTTGACCGCGCCGGGGCGCACGAACTCGGCGCTGCCCGTGCTGTCGTGGTGCTCGATCTCGCCCTCGAAGAGCCAGCTCACGGTCTGCAGTCCGGTGTGCGGATGCGGCGGCACGACCATTCCGCCCGACGCGGCGACCTCGTCGGGGCCGTAGTGGTCGACGAAGCACCAGGCGCCGATCGTGGTGCGCCCGCGCTGGGGGAGCGTGCGCCGCACCTGCATGGCCCGAGGGCCGCCGAGCGGCACGTCGCGCGGCTGGAGCACCGTGATCGACGCGGCGCCCGAGCGCTCGGGCGGACACACGAGCTCGACGGGATCGCGTTCGAGATTGCTCATGTCCGCATGCTAGCCCCGGGTCGTCGACGTCTCGACGCGCGCCGTGCGCGGGTGAACCGATACCATTACCGCATGCACTCCTCCCTCACCCTTCGTCGTGCCGGTCTGGCAGCCGTCGCCGTGGCATCCGTGTTCCTCCTCTCCGCGTGCAACCCGAGCCCGCGTCCGATCGAGAACTTCAGCGGCGAGCCGGTGAGCGACCACGAGGGCGACGCCGAGGGCCACACCGACGAGAGCGCCGCCGACGAGGGCCTCTCGGCCACGTGGCTGCAGCAGGGCGGCCAGATCGCGATCACGATCTCGGGCAGTTCGACCTGCCCGGTCGTCGGCACGCGCATCAACGTGGTCGACCGCGCCGGCGAGGGCAACCGCGTCTCGGTCGACGTCGAGGGCCCGGCCGACGACGAGGTGTGCACCATGGACTTCGTGCCGCACACGACCGTCTTCTGGAGCCCCGTCTTCGTCACCGACACCGAGCCCCTCGTGGTCGAGGTCGGCGAGCAGTCCTACACGCTCGCCATCAAGTAGCGGCAGCACTCCTCACGACGAACCGGTCGTGCGCCCACGGCGAACACTCGCATATCGGGCGCCTCTGCTGGTTACGCTCGATGTATCGGCGCCCCCTGCCCAGAGGGGGTCGTGAGGAGTAGAGCATGTTCGAGAGATTCACCGACCGAGCCCGTCGTGTCGTCGTCCTGGCCCAAGAAGAGGCCAAGATGCTCAACCACAACTACATCGGCACCGAGCACATCCTGCTCGGGCTCATCCACGAGGGTGAAGGCGTCGCCGCCAAGGCGCTCGAATCGCTCGGCATCTCGCTCGACGCGGTGCGCGAGCAGGTGCAGGACATCATCGGCCAGGGCCAGCAGCAGCCGACGGGCCACATCCCGTTCACGCCGCGCGCCAAGAAGGTGCTGGAGCTCTCGCTCCGCGAGGCGCTGCAGCTGGGCCACAACTACATCGGCACCGAGCACATCCTCCTCGGCCTGATCCGCGAGGGCGAGGGCGTCGCCGCCCAGGTGCTCGTGAAGCTGGGCGCCGACCTCAACCGCGTGCGCCAGCAGGTCATCCAGCTGCTCTCGGGCTACCAGGGCAAGGAGCAGGTGCAGGTCGGCGCGAACGACCAGCAGCAGCCGCAGGGCGGCTCGCAGATCCTCGACCAGTTCGGCCGCAACCTCACGCAGGCCGCGCGCGAGTCGAAGCTCGACCCCGTGATCGGCCGCGAGAAGGAGATCGAGCGGGTCATGCAGATCCTCTCGCGCCGCTCCAAGAACAACCCCGTCCTCATCGGCGAGCCCGGCGTCGGCAAGACCGCCGTCGTCGAGGGCCTCGCGCAGGCGATCGTCAAGGGCGAGGTGCCCGAGACGCTGAAGGACAAGCAGCTGTACTCGCTCGACCTCGGTTCGCTCATCGCGGGCTCCCGCTACCGCGGTGACTTCGAGGAGCGCCTGAAGAAGGTCACCAAGGAGATCCGCACGCGCGGCGACATCATCGTCTTCATCGACGAGATCCACACCCTCGTGGGCGCCGGTGCCGCCGAGGGCGCGATCGACGCGGCCTCGATCCTGAAGCCGCTCCTGGCCCGTGGCGAGCTCCAGACCATCGGTGCGACCACGCTCGACGAGTACCGCAAGCACTTCGAGAAGGACGCCGCGCTCGAGCGCCGCTTCCAGCCGATCCAGGTGCAGGAGCCGTCGCTGCCTCACGCGATCAACATCCTCAAGGGGCTGCGCGACCGCTATGAGGCGCACCACAAGGTCTCGATCACCGACGGCGCGATCGTCGCCGCGGCGAACCTGGCCGACCGCTACATCAGCGACCGGTTCCTGCCCGACAAGGCGATCGACCTGATCGACGAGGCCGGCGCACGCCTGCGTCTGTCGATCCTCTCGAGCCCGCCCGAGCTGCGCGAGTTCGACGAGAAGATCGCCGTCGTGCGCGCCGCGAAGGAGACGGCGATCGAGGAGCAGGACTTCGAGAAGGCCGCCTCGCTCCGCGACGAGGAGAAGAACCTCCTCGGCGAGCGTCTGCGCCTCGAGAAGCAGTGGAAGGCCGGCGACGTCAAGACCACCGCGGTCGTCGACGAGGGCCTCATCGCCGAGGTGCTGGCGCAGGCCACCGGCATCCCCGTGTTCAAGCTCACCGAAGAGGAGTCCTCGCGACTCGTCTTCATGGAGAAGGCGCTGCACGAGCGCGTCATCGGCCAGGAAGAGGCGATCTCCGCCCTGTCGAAGACGATCCGCCGCACCCGCGCCGGCCTGAAGGACCCGCACCGCCCGTCGGGCTCGTTCATCTTCGCCGGGCCCACGGGTGTCGGCAAGACCGAGCTCGCGAAGGCGCTCGCGGAGTTCCTCTTCGACGACGAGGCCGCCATGATCTCGCTCGACATGTCGGAGTACGGCGAGAAGCACACCGTCTCGCGCCTGTTCGGCGCCCCTCCCGGATTCGTCGGATTCGAAGAGGGCGGCCAGCTCACCGAGAAGGTGCGCCGCAAGCCCTTCAGCGTCGTGCTCTTCGACGAGATCGAGAAGGCGCACCCCGACATCTTCAACTCGCTCCTGCAGATCCTCGAAGAGGGGCGCCTGACCGACGGTCAGGGTCGCGTGGTCGACTTCAAGAACACCGTCATCATCATGACGACGAACCTCGGCACGAAGGACATCTCGAGCGGCCCCGTCGGGTTCGCGCTCGAGGGCGACACTCGCACCGGATACGACCTCATGCGCGGCAAGGTGAAAGAGGAGCTGAAGAAGCACTTCAAGCCCGAGTTCCTGAACCGCGTCGACGAGATCATCGTGTTCCCGCAGCTCAGCAAGCCCGAGCTGCTGCAGATCGTCGACCTCTTCGTCAAGCGTCTCAGCGAGCGCATGCTCGACCGCGACATGACGATCGAGCTGACGACCCCCGCCAAGGAGCGTCTCATCGAGCTCGGCTACGACCCCGCCCTCGGTGCGCGACCGCTGCGTCGCGCCGTGCAGCGCGAGGTGGAGGACACCCTGTCGGAGAAGATCCTGCACGGCGAGCTCAACGCGGGCGACCACGTGCACGTCGACTTCCAGGACGGCCAGTTCGTGTTCACGACCACCCAGCGGGCACTCCCCGTCGGCGTCGGCGTCAACACGGGTGCGGCGATCGGCACCGGTCCCGCCACGCCCGATCTGGCGGTGACCTCGGACTAGCGCTTCACCGGGCGCGGCAGCCGTCCGCGACCGCACGACGAAGGGTCGGACCTCCGGGTCCGGCCCTTCGTCGTCTGCGCACGAGATGTTCAGGCTCGCGATCCATGGTTTGGCATAGGCTCCACACATGGAGCAGAAGAAGGCGTCCGAGCAGCACGCCGTCACCGAGGTCATCGACCGTCTCGCAGAGAAGTACCCGTCGGTCGACCGCGATGAGATCGCCCGCATCGTCGCCGACGAGTACTCGAGCCTCGACGGCAAGCCCGTGCGCGACTTCGTTCCCGTGCTCGTCGAGAAGAGTGCGAAGAAGCGCGTGAAGCAGGCCGCGAACGCCTGACCACGCCTTCGAGCCGGCCACCGGTCGTCGGCACCGGTGGCCCCACCGCGGCGCCTGACGCCTGGCGTCGGCGACTGCCGTCTCGCCGCGGGTCGATAGGGTTGCATGGTGAACAACCCGGTCAGCGTGCGCGCCGCACGCACCAGCGACGTGCCGCACATCCTCGCGCTCGTGGAGCCGCTCGTCGCCCGACGCATCCTGCTCGGCAAGGAGCGCGTCGACCTCTACGGCGCGATCCAGGAGTTCCGGGTCGCCGAACTCGTCGAGACCGGCGAGATCATCGGCGCAGGCGCCCTGCACGCCATGTGGGAAGACCTGGGCGAGGTGCGCACGCTCGTCGTCGCCGACGCCTGGCTCGGCCACGGCGTCGGGCACGCGATCGTCGACCGGCTCGTGCACGACGCCCGCGAACTCGGCCTCAGCCGGCTGTTCTGCCTCACCTTCGAGGTCGACTTCTTCGCACGCCACGGCTTCGAGGACATGGGCGCCGAGACCGTCGCCCCCGAGGTCTACGCCGAACTCGTGCGCTCGCACGACGACGGCGTCGCCGAATTCCTCGACCTCGCTCGTGTGAAGCAGAACACCCTCGGCAACACGCGCATGCTCAAGATGCTCTGATCGGCGCGTTGATCGGGCATTTCGGCACGCCGGGCGCGCGCCACCGGCATCCGTCGCCCGGCCGTACCCTGTGAGCATGTCGACGAACCAGACACCGGCACGACGGCACTCGCCGCAGGTGTACCGTCGGCGACGGCTGGTCGTGCTCCTCGGGCTGGTCGCCGTGATCGTGGCCGTCGTGCTCATCATCGTGCGCCCCGGCGGCGCCCAGGGCGACACCGACCAGACGCCGGCGACCTCGGCGCCCGCATCGCCGCCCACGACGACCATCCCGACCGAGGCCGTCGCGGCCGACGGCGACCCGTGCTCGCCGGAGCAGATCATCGTCGAGCCCGTCACCGACAAGAGCGTCTACGAGGCGGGCGAGCAGCCGCAGCTCACCGTCACCATCACGAACACGGGCCGGAACATCTGCGTGCTGAACGCCGGAACCGCGGCGCAGGTCTTCACGATCACGAGCGGCGACGAGCAGTACTGGGTCTCGACCGACTGCCAGACCGAGCCGGTCGACGCCGAGGTGTCGCTGACCCCCGGCACCCCGGTGAGCTCGGCCGCCCCGATCGTCTGGGACCGCACGCGCTCCGCACCCGACACGTGCGACGGTGCGCGTGAGACGGTGCCCGCGGGCGGTGCGTCGTACCATCTCTCGGTGTCGGTCGACGGATTCGAGAGCGCCGACCTGACCAAGCAGTTCCAGCTGTTCTGAGCCTTCGGGCGGATGCAGCGGCATCCGCCGGGGCAGATCCGGGCCCACCTCGGCGGCCGGTCACGCGGGCCTCCTCACGGTGCACCCGCGCGGCCGGGGCTCGGTAGGCTGGAGGGATGGCGCAGCGCAAGAAGTCGGGCAGGTCTGGCAAGGGCGGGGAGCCGCTGGTGTTCCGCTCCGAGGCGCTCGCGGCGGCGCTCGAGAAGCAGGACATCGCGGCTGTCGCGCTCGCGCTCCGGCACGGCAACACCGTGGTGCCCCTCATCAAGCCGGGGCCGCGCGACAAGCCGCTCGACGGCGGCGAGGTGTGGACGTATCGCGATCCGAACACCGGCGAGGTCGCCCTGCTGCTGTTCAGCGACGCCGAGCACAAGCCGGCGAACCTTCCGCCGGCCGTCGGCCTGCAGAGCCCGGCGTGGCTGCGCACCTTCCTCAAGCGGCACGAGTCGACGATCACGACGGTCTTCCTCGACATCGCCGGCCCGCACCCGATGCAGGCTCCGCCGGCCGAGCTTCTGAAGGCCCTCGAGGCCTGAGCGTCAGAACGCGGCGTCGAGCTCGCGTTCGCGTTCTGAGGTCGCGGCCGCGAGGGCTCGCCCGACGGCCGCCTGCACGCTGCCGGCCTCGACATCGAGGATCGTCGAGTAGCCGAGCCTGCGAGCCTCGCTGCCGCGCTGCTTGGCCGAGCTCACTGGACGCACTTCGCCGGCGAGGCTGATCTCTCCGAACGCGGCGAGATCGTGCGGCACGGCGCGGTCGCGCATGGCCGACGCGATGGCGATGGCGATCGCCAGGTCGGCGCCGGGTTCGACGAGTCGAACGCCGCCGACCGTGGAGACGTAGACGTCGTGCTCGCCGATCTGGCGGAGCCCGGCTCGCCGTTCGAGCACGGCGAGGATCATCGCGACGCGCGAGGGATCGACGCCGTTGACCACTCGGCGCGGCTGGGGAGCCTTGGTCGCCACGACGAGCGCCTGCACTTCGACGGGCAGCGCGCGGCGGCCCTCGAGCGCGACCGTGACGCAGGTGCCGCTCACGGCGGCGCCCCGGCTCAGGAAGAGCCCGCTCGGGTCGGGCACCTCGGCGATGCCGTCGCCGGTCATCTCGAAGCAGCCGACCTCGTCGGTGGGCCCGAAACGGTTCTTGAGCGCTCGCACGAAGCGCAGCGCGGTCTGCCGGTCGCCCTCGAACTGGCACACGACGTCGACGAGGTGCTCGAGCAGTCGGGGGCCCGCGATGGTGCCGTCTTTCGTGACGTGACCCACGAGCAGCACGGGCAGTTCGCGCTCCTTCGCGAGGCGGATGAGCGTCGACGCGACCTCGCGCACTTGGCCGGGCTGACCGGCGATGCCGTCGTTCATCGAGCTCGAGACCGTCTGCACTGAGTCGACGATGAGCAGTTCGGGCTGCACGGCGTCGACCTGCCCGATGACGGTCGCGAGATCGGTCTCGGCGGCGAGGAACAGCTCGGGCTGCAGGGCGCCCGTGCGGCCGGCTCGCAGGCGCACCTGGGCGACCGACTCTTCGGCGCTCACGTAGAGCACGCGGCGACCCGACGCCGCGACGCGCGCCGCGACATCGAGCAGCAGCGTGGACTTGCCCACGCCGGGCTCGCCGCTCAGCAGGATGGCCGCGCCGGGCACGATGCCGCCGCCGAGCACGCGGTCGAACTCGCCGACGCCGCTCGCCCAGTGGCCCCGCTCTTCGGTCGTGACCTCGGTGATCGACCGCGCGACCTGGGAGGCGCCGATGGCCACGGGCTTCAGCGCGCGCGTGATGCCGGTCTGCCCGCCGGCCTCGACGACGGTGCCCCACTGCTGGCACTCGGCGCACCGGCCGACCCACTTGACGGTGCTCCAACCGCATTCGGTGCAGCGGTACGCGGACGCGGGCTTGGCCATGCTGCGAGGGTACGGGCTGCCGCCGACATCCGCGGGTGCGGCGGGTGCGGCTGAGGGCTAGCCTGTGCGCATGTCCGCAGACGTGGACGTGCTCGTCGTCGGAGCCGGTCAGGCCGGACTCGCGGTCAGCCACGAGCTGTCGGAACGCGGGGTCGAGCACGTCGTGCTCGAGCGCGATCGCGTCGGGTCGACCTGGGCCGGCCGGTGGGACTCGTTCCGGCTCGTGACGCCGAACCACGGCATCCGGATGCCCGGCGGTGCCTACTCGGGCGACGACCCGTGCGGGTACCTTCCGCGCGACGGGATCGTCGACCACCTCACCGCGTACGCGTCGTCGTTCCGGGCGCCGGTGGCCGAGCGGCACGGGGTCGACCGGCTCGAGCCCGATGAGGCGGGGTTCGTCGCCAGGTCGGCGATGGGTGACATCCGGGCCCGTCGCGTCGTCGGCTGCACGGGGGCGTACCAACGGCCGCACCGGCCGGGGTTCGTCGACGGCCTGGCGCGGGAGGTGCCCGTCGTCATGTCGGCCGACTACCGGTCGCCCGGGGCGCTGCCCGACGGGCCCGTGCTCGTGATCGGCGGCGGCCAGAGCGCCTGCCAGATCGCCGAGGAGCTGCACGCCGCCGGGCGACAGGTGACGCTCGCGCCCGGACGCGCGCCCTCGATGCCGCGCCGCATCGCCGACCGCGACGGGTTCGACTGGCTCGAGGACGCCGGATTCTTCGAGCAGCTGCTCGCCGACCAGCCGTCGCCCGCGGTGCGACTGGCCGCGAATCCGCTCGCCACCGGCGCCGGCGGAGGGCACGACCTCAGCCTGCGCACGCTCGCGGCCCGCGGCGTCGGCCTCGTCGGGCGGGTCGTCGGCGTCGACGACGGCAGCCTGGTGGTCGCCGATGACCTCGACGAGTCGCTGGCCGCCGGCGATGCTGGGTTCCGCATGGTGTGCGGGCTCGCCCGCAAGGCCGCCGCGGCTCGGGGCCTGCCCGACCCCGACCCGCCCGAGCCGCTCGACGACCCCGTCGCCGCTGCCGAGGTGCCCAGCCTGCGCGACCTCGGAGCCGTGGTCGTCGCGTGCGGCTACCGCCCGGCGTACGACTGGGTCGAGGTGCCGGGGGTGTTCGACGACATGGGCTTCCCGGTGACGGATGCCGGTGCCAGCCGTGCGGTCGACGGGCTCTGGTTCGTCGGGGTGCCGTGGCTGCGCCATCGCAAGTCGCCGCTGCTCATGGGGGTCGGCGAGGACGCCGCGATCGTCGCCGAACAGCTCGCCTGATCGCGCCCGATCCGGTGCCCGGTCGCTCGTTTTGGTCGATTCGGCAGTGTCGCCTACTATTGACCTCGGTACCGTGTCCGAGCGGCCGAAGGTGCAACTCTCGAAAAGTTGTGTGCGTGAAAGCGCACCGTGGGTTCAAATCCCACCGGTACCGCCATCAGAACCCCCGATCTCCTCGCAGGAGGTCGGGGGTTCTCCCGTTCGGTCGAGAACGGAGTCCGTCGACAGGGCCCGCATCGCAGACCTAGGCTCGGTATCGTGATCGAGCCGATCAGCTCCGCTCCGCCGCACCGCATCGATCGCGTCATCGCGAGCCAGCGCTGGAGCGACGTGCTGTTCGTGCACTGGCGTCTGGCGCCCGAGCGCGTCGTGCCGCTCCTGCCTCGAGGCACCGAGCCCGACGTGTACGACGGCGGCACTTGGGTCGGTCTCATCGCGTTCCGGCTGGAAGACGCGCGGTTGGGCCCGGTCGGGCCGGTTCCGCTCATCAGCGATTTCGTCGAGGTCAACGTGCGCCTCTACGCGGTCGACGAGCATGGCCGGCGAGGCGTCGTCTTCCGGTCGCTCGAGGCTGCGAGCTCGGCCGCCGTGGTCGCAGCCCGGGCGGGCTTCGCGCTGCCGTACCAGTGGGCGGCGACTTCCGGAGGGATCGTCGACGACGTCGTCTCCTATCGGTCGCGCAGGCACGGCAGCGGGTCACGCTCGTCGATGTCGGCACAGGTCGACCGCACCCGCGTCGTGGATGATCCGCAGTCGGTGTTCCTGACCGCCCGGTGGTCGATGTTCACCAGCCGGGTCGGGCGCACGAGGTGGCATCCGAACGTGCATGAGCCGTGGGTGCTCCATCCGGCGACGCTCCTGACGCTCGACGACGAGCTCGTCACGGCCGCCGGGCTCGACGGCGTCGCTGACGCGGTCCCGGAGTCGGTGCTGTTCAGCGACGGGGTGTCGGCGCGGTTCGGCCAGGGTGTCGGGGAATGACGGCTGTCTCCGGCATCCCCTCGGACTCGGTCTGCCGGGCATCGGGCAGGCCCTGGTCGCAGCCTCTCACCGCCATCGAGAACCTCGCATCGCATCTTCTGCTCGACGGCCCCCCGCGGTACGCTCCGATCAGGGAGCGCGCTCGCCACCGGGCGCGTTCGGACGCTGGGGGTGTCGGTGTTCCGGTCGACGTCGTTCGCCCACCCGGTCCGCCGCCCCACGGGCGACGTGGAGACGTGCTGGTTCGATCGGACGCGCGAGGTGGTGGAACGATGAGCGATGACCAGGTGCGGCCCCCCGCAAGGCTCGAGCCCAAGTCCGAGGACTTCGAGGCCCGTCGCGAGTCCGGGCGCGCGGCACGTGCGAAGACCCCTCGTCGAAGCCACGCCGTCTGGGCTCCGACTGCGACTCGGCCCGACCCGGTCGCGCTGCTCGAAGAACAGGCGCTGACGCGCGACCCGCTGCTGATCCCGCTGCGGCACGCACGCATGAGCGTCTCGCCGTTCACGTTCTACCGCGGCGCCGCGGTCATCATGGCGGCCGACCTCGATGCCGCGACCGACAGCGGCATCGTGGTGCAGCTCTGCGGCGACGCGCACCTGTCGAACTTCGGCGTGTTCGGCTCGGCGGAGCGACGGCTCGTGTTCGACATCAACGACTTCGACGAGACGTTGCCCGGCCCGTTCGAATGGGACGTGAAGCGGCTCGTCGCGAGCATCGAGATCGCGTGCCGGCATCGCGGCTTCGACGACGAGGACCGCCGCACCGCACGTCTCGCGGCGGTGCGCGGGTACCGCGAGCAGATCCTGAGATCCGCGGATGCCTCGGTGCTCGACGCCTGGTACGACACGGTGCCCGTCGAGCATGTGCAGGAGCTCCTGCGCCGCGAGTTCGAGGAGGACCGCGTCGGCAAGAAGCAGGTGAAACGGTTCGAGTCGGCCGTGGCCAAGGCCCTCACCCAGGACCGCAGGAAGGTCTTCTCGAAGCTCGTCACGACCGAGGGCGGTCGGATGCGCATCGCCGCGGACCCGCCGCTCATCGTGCCGGTCGAGGACATCCTCACGATCGATCACGAGGACACCGAGGCGAGGATGCAGGAGGCGTTGGGTGCATACCAGAGCACGCTGACCACCGAGCGGCATCCGATCGCCGAGTACTCGTACGTGCACATGGCGCGAACGGTGCCCGGGGTCGGCAGCGTCGGCACCCGCACCTGGGTCGTGCTGCTGCGAGGCCGTGACGACGCGGACCCGATCTTCCTGCAGGCCAAGGAGGCCCAGGCGTCGGTGCTCGAACGCTTCGTCGGCCCGAGCGAGTACGAGCAGCACGGAGAGCGGGTCGTGCGCGGACAGCGGGTGATGCAGGCGACGAGCGACATCTTCCTCGGGTGGCAGCGCGGGTTCCCCGACAGCAGCGGCAGGCAGCGCGACTTCTACGTGCGTCAGCTCAAGGACTGGAAGGGGTCGCTCGACCCCGAGATCATGGTGCCGCGCGGGGCGGCGCTGTACTCGCGGGTCTGCGGCGAGACGCTCGCGCGGGCGCACGGACGCAGCGGAGACCGTGTGCAGCTCGCGGCCTACCTCGGCACGTCGCAGGTGTTCGACGAGTCGATCTCCGCGTTCGCCGAGGCGTACGCAGACCAGAACGAGCTCGACTACCGCGCCTTCATGGCTGCGATCGCCGAGGGGCGGATCGAGGCGGCGCAGTCCTGAGAGGCCGCGCCGCCCGTCGGCGTGAGGTGCTCCCTACCTCGGGTCGATGCGCAGCGTGGTCGCCCGGGCCTCGGGCGTCATGAGCGACTGCGTCGACGCGCCGCGGCCGTACTTCGCGAAGTACGCGTCGTCGAGGGCGGCGTCGTGCGAGTCGTCGTGCGTGTAGGCGACCTCGCGCGTCTGCCCGCCCCAGCTCACCGTGCCCTCGGCATTGCGCGTCACCCCGCGGTACCAGCCGCCGGACGGGCCGCGCACCGAGCGGGCGTAGAGGGCGCCGTCGACGACGGCGTGCCAGATGATGACGGGCGTGCGGAGGGTCCCGTCGTCGCGGCGGCCGGCGACGCGGATCTCCGAGGCGCGGTCGAGGGCGGTGAGTTCTTCGGCGGTCCACGTGCTCATGAGGGTTCCTCCCGACATCCGTACAGTTCAATGATCGTCGCGGACCGGTTCGTGAGACAGGGCCTGCGAGTACCGGTCACGGCAGGGACTCCCGTGCGCCCGCAGGCGAGCGTTCGATGGAGAGCATGAAGGCAACACTCATGTACGGCGCCGGCGATGTCCGCGTCGAGACCGTTCCGGACCCGGAGCTCCTCCACGACACCGATGCGATCGTGCGCGCCGTGCGCGCCTGCGTGTGCGGCAGCGACCTGCACCCCTACCACTCCATGCCCCACGGCGAGCACGGCACCGCCATGGGCCACGAACTCATCGCCGTCGTCGAACGCGTCGGCTCGGCCGTCACGACGGTGAAGCCCGGCGACTTCGTGATCGCGCCGTTCGCGTTCCAGGACAACACGTGCGTCTTCTGCCGCGAGGGCTTCCAGACCTCGTGCGTGCACGGCGGATGGTACGGCGGTGCGAACGGCGGACTGCAGGCCGAGCTCGCGCGCATCCCGCAGGCCGACGGCAGCCTCGTCGTCGTGCCGGGCGTCGACCCCGCGACCGCCGACGAGTCGCTGCTCGCCTCGCTGCTCGCGCTCTCGGACGTCTACCTGACCGGATACCACGCGGCGCACATGGGCCGGGTGGAACCGGGCAAGACGGTCACCGTGATCGGCGACGGCGCGGTCGGCCTCTCGGCCGTGCTCGCCTCGAAGCTGCTGGGCGCCGAGCGCATCATCCTCATGGGCCGCCATGCCGTGCGCACCGATCTGGGCGTCGAGTGGGGCGCGACCGACGTCGTCGCCGAGCGCGGCGCCGAGGGCATCGCGAAGGTCATGGAGCTCACCGGAGGCGAGGGCAGCCACGTCGTGCTCGAGGCCGTCGGCCACATGCCGGCGTACGAGCAGGCGGTCGGCATCGTGCGCCCCGGCGGCGTGATCTCGCGCGTGGGCGTGCCGCAGTACGAGGAGGCCCCGATCGGGTTCGGCTCGCTGTTCGGCAAGAACGCGACCCTCACCGGCGGCCCCGCACCCGTGCGCGCCTACCTCGATTCCGCGATCCGGCAGGTGCTCGACGGCGTGATCGAGCCCGGTCGCGTGTTCGACCGCACGGTGTCGATCGACGACGTGCCGTCAGCGTACGCCGCCATGGACGCCCGCGAGGCGCTGAAGGTCATGGTCGCGTTCTGATGCCGGGCGTGCAGCAGGCCGAGACGGGGTCGGTTCGGGCGACGGATGCCGCGGCATCCGCTTCGCGTCGGGTGACGGATGCCGCGGCATCCGTCGCACGGCCGACCCGCCGGACGGGCGCGATCCTCGTGATCATCCTGCTCAGCTACTTCATGATCCTGCTCGACAACTCGGTGATCTTCACCGCGCTGCCGAGCCTCGAAGCGGATCTCGGGCTGAGCGCCGGCGAGTTGTCGTGGGTGCAGGACGCCTACACGCTCGTGTTCGGCGGCCTGCTGCTGCTCGGCGCGCGTGCCGGCGACCTGCTCGGCCGCCGGCGCGTGTTCGTCTTCGGTCTCGTGGTGTTCTCGGCGGCGTCGCTGCTGGTCGGCCTCGCGACCACCGACTGGTGGATCATCGGCGCCCGTGCGCTGCAGGGCGTCGGCGCGGCGATCGTCGCGCCCTCGTCGCTGTCGCTCATCACCGCGAGCTTCCCGGCCGGTCGCGAGCGCGCCCGCGCGGTCGCCCTCTACGGCGCGACCGCCGGCATCGGCGCGAGTCTCGGACTCGTCGTGGGCGGCGCGTTCGCGACGTGGATCTCGTGGCGCGCCGGGTTCTTCATCAACGTGCCCATCGGCCTGGCGATGATCCTGCTCGCGCCGCGGTTCCTGCCCGAGACCGAGCGTGCTCGCGGCCGCTTCGACGTGATCGGCGCGCTGACCGCGACGCTCGGCATCGGGGCGATCGTCTTCGGCGTGATCAACGCGGCCGAGAAATCGTGGGGGTCACCGGTCACGGCCGCCTCGCTCGTGGTCGGCGCGATGCTGCTCGTCGTGCTCGTGCTGACCGAGGCGCGCGTCGCGCAGCCGATCATGCCGCTGCGCCTCTTCGCCAGCCGCGTGCGCACGGGCGCCTACGTCGGCCGCATGCTCTACATGGGCGCGATGATCGGCTTCTTCTTCTTCACGACCCAGTTCCTGCAGGGCGTGCTCGGCATGAGCCCCATCCAGGCGGGCGTCGCGTTCCTGCCGATGACCGTGGTGAACTTCGGCGTCGCGATGTTGATCCCGCGCATCACGCGCCGCTTCGGCGAGGGCCTGCCGCTCGTGGTCGGCGTCGCGCTCACGGCGGCCGGCATACTCTGGCTCAGTCGCCTCGCGCCCGAGACCGTCTACCTCACCGGCGTCGCGCTGCCGATGATCGTCATCGGCGCCGGGCAGGGGCTCGTCTTCGCACCGCTCACCTCCGCCGGCATCGCCGGGGCGACCGCACAGGATGCCGGTGCCGCATCGGGGCTCGTGAACACGTTCCACCAGGTCGGCATGTCGCTCGGCCTCGGGGTGCTCGTGGCGGTGGCCGCGGCATCCGGAACCGGAACCGGCGTCGTGGCCCTCGCGGGCGAGGTCTCGGCGGCGTTGACCGGGGGCAGTGCGATGCTCGGGCTCTGCCTCGTCGTCTGCACGGCACTGATCCTGCCCCGGATGCCGCGGGCGGCCTCCGTGCCCGAAGCGGGCGTCGCGACATCCGCTCGCCCCGAAGCCCGAACCGAACACCGCACCGAACGAAGGAGCAGCTGATGCACACGCGCACACTCGGCCAAGGCCTCGAGGTCTCGGCCGTCGGACTCGGCGCCATGGGCATGTCGCAGAGCTACGGGCCGAACCCCGGCGACCGCGACGACATGATCGGCGTGCTGCGATACGCCGTCGACCAGGGCGTGACGTTCATCGATACCGCAGAGGTCTACGGGCCGTGGGTCAACGAGGAGCTCGTCGGCGAGGCGATCGCGCCGATCCGCGACCGGGTCGTGGTCGCCACGAAGTTCGGGTTCGACCTCCGCGACGGGCAGATGCGCGGCGTGGACTCGCGGCCCGAGCAGATCCGTCGGGTGGCGGATGCCTCGCTCCGCCGTCTCGGCGTCGAGGCCCTCGACCTGTTCTACCAGCACCGGGTCGACCCGGAGGTGCCGATCGAAGACGTCGCCGGGACGGTCGGCGAGCTCATCGCCGAGGGCAAGGTGCGCCACTTCGGGCTGTCGGAGGCGGCGGCCTCGACGATCAGGCGCGCTCACGCCGTGCAGCCAGTCACCGCGGTGCAGAGCGAGTACTCCCTCTGGACCCGCGACCCCGAGGCCGACGTGCTGCCCACGTGTGCGGAGCTCGGCATCGGGTTCGTGCCGTTCAGCCCGCTGGGCAAGGGATTCCTGACCGGCACGGTCGCGGCCGACGCGACCTTCGCCGAGGGCGAGATCCGGGCGCGGGTGCCGCGCTTCGAGCGCGAGAACCTGCTCGCGAACCAGGCGCTCGTCGATCACGTGCGCGCGCTCGCCGAGGCCCGTGGAGCCACCCCCGCGCAGGTCGCGCTCGCGTGGCTGCTGGCGCAGCATCCGTTCATCGTGCCGATCCCCGGCACGCGCCGTCGCGAGCGCGTCGACGAGAACGCGGCATCGACCGCCGTGGCGCTCTCAGCCGACGACATCGCCGACCTCGACGGGCTCGCCGACCGCATCGGCGTGGCCGGCGACCGCTACGACGAGGCCGGCATGGCGGCCGTCGGGCTCTGAGCGGCCTCGGCCTCCCACCCGCAGATCGCGGGCCACCGACATCCATCACCGAACGATCAGGAAGAACATCATGAGCACGAAGATGCAGCCGAAGACGCCGACCGTGAAGGGCCCCGAGGCCTGGTTCTCGGGCGACGTGTACTTCAACGCCTACTACGCGGGCGAGGAGCCGTCGCGCACGCGACTGAACCTCGTGCGCTTCACGCCCGGAGCGCACACCGCGTGGCACCGGCACGCCGTCGGCCAGACCCTGCACGTGACCGAGGGTCTCGGCTACGTGCAGAGCCGCGGCGAGGAGCTCATCGAGCTGCACCCCGGCGACACGGTGTACACGCCGGCCGGTGAATGGCACTGGCACGGCGCCACCGCTTCGAACTTCATGTGCCATCTCGCGCTGTGGGAGGCACCGGGCGGCGGCGAGCCCGAGACCGAGTGGGGCGAGCTGCTCACCGCAGAGGAGTACCCGGCGAGTTGAGGTGAACTACTCGACGGGCGTCGCGGGGGCGGCCGGCGCAGGGTCGGCGAGGGCCTCCGCGTTCGTCGCCGCCCACGACGCGAGCAGCTTGAGGGCGTCGGCCGACGCAGAGTCGGCGGGCGCGGTGTAGACATTCAGCACGAGTCCGGGTTCGCTCGGCAGATCCATCGACTCGTAGTTCAGGTCGAGGTCGCCGACGACGGGGTGGTGCAGGCGCTTCAGCCCGCTGCGGTGGAACTTCACGTCGCGCGACGCCCACCGTTCGCGGAACAGCTCGCTCTGCGTCGACAGCTCGCCGACGAGGGTGATGAGCTCGGGGTCGTGCGGGTTGCGCCCCGCCTCGAGCCGCAGCATCGCCGCGGCGTCGTGCGTGATCTGGTCGTAGTCGCGCCAGAACTCGCGCGCCGCGGGGTTCAGGTAGGCGAAGCGCGTGGTGTTCACGGGTCGCCGGGGGTCGTCGAACACGGGGGAGTACAGCGCGCGCGCCAGCCGGTTCGCGGCGAGGATGTCGTGGCGCCCGTTGCGCACCCACGCGGGCGCGTCGCCGATGGCGTCGAGCACCTGCTGCACCGCCGGTCGCACCGACGTCTTCGGCTTCGGGGCTCGTCGCGGCGCCGGGCCTGCGGCTCTGGCGAGGTCGAAGAGGTACTCCCGCTCGGCGTCGTCGAGCTGCAGCGTGCGGGCGAGCGAATCGAGCACGCTCTCGGAGGCCCCGGCGAGGTCGCCGCGCTCGAGGCGCACGTAGTAGTCGACCGAGACGCCCGCGAGCATCGCGACCTCCTCGCGGCGGAGCCCGGGAACGCGCCGGTTGCCGCCGTAGGCCGGGAGCCCGGCCTGGTCGGGCGTGATGCGGGCGCGCCTGGAGCTCAGGAACTCCCGGATGTCTGCGCGCACGTCTCCCATGCATCCACGGTACGTCGCGACGGGCGCGCGAGGGAGGCCCTGCGGGTACCGGTCTCGGGCGGCAGGCGGCTCGCGGGCGATGGCGCGGCGGCGGATGCCGCGACGGCCGGCCGCTCGGAACGGCTGCTAGCGTGGGTCGCTGCCGCGCGGCATCCGTTCGTCCGGCGCCGGAGGTGACGCGTGGTCGAACCGGTCGAGCTCGACGGGGGAGTCGTCGTTCGCGCGCTGGCCGAGGGCGACGGGCCGGCGCTCGCCGCGGCCTACCTGCGCAATCGCGAGCATCTCGCGCCGTGGGAGCCCGAGCGCGCCGAGTCGTTCTTCTCGGTCGCGACGCACGAGCGCGAGGTGGCGACGCTGCTGCGCCGGGTCGAGTCCGGTACGGCGATCCCGCTGGTGCTGGCCGACGGCGACGAGATCATCGGCCGGGTCAACCTCTCCGACCTGGTGCACGGGGCATTCCAGAACGCGCACCTCGGCTACTGGATCGACGGCGCGCGCACGGGCGAGGGCCTGGCGACGATGGCGGTCGGCGTGGCCCTGCATGCGGCACGCGAGGCCGGGCTGCACCGGGTGCAGGCGGGCACCCTCGTGCACAATGCGGCGTCGCAGGCGGTGCTCGTGCGCAACGGGTTCGAGCGCTTCGGCCTCGCGCACCGGTATCTCCGGATCGCGGGCCGCTGGCAGGACCACGTGCTGTTCGAGCGGTTGCTCGAGGACTGACCGGCGGGCCCGCCTACCGGCGCCTCGACCGGGGTGCGCGCGTCAGCGTAATATGTCACCCATTACACGGTGCGGCCGAAGGAGAACCCCCACGATGAACGAACCGGGCACGCTCGAGCACGTGCACCCCGTCGAAGCGCCCGCGGCCGCCTCCATGCCGACGCCCGAGACGCGCGATCCGCGCCTGCCGCGCCTGCGGGAAGTGCCCGCGTTCCTCGAGTACATGGCCACCGGATGGGAGGCGCCCGACCGCACGCCGCCCGTCGAACCCGGCGTCGCCGCGGCATCCGCGGCCCATCGCGCGCGCCTCAGCGCCGCGCTGCCCGGCCGCACGATCGTGGTCGAAGCCGGCCGCGCCCCGGTGCGAGCGAACGACTCGTACTACGGCTTCCGGCCCGACAGCGACTTCTTCTGGCTGAGCGGATGCGACGCCGAAGACGCCGTCGTCGTGCTCACACCCGCCGGGTCGGGCCACGACGCCACCCTGTTCGTGCCCGCCCCTGCGTACCCCGGCGACCCCGACTTCTTCGCGAACGCGGCGCACGGCGAGCTCTGGGTCGGATCCGCGCCCGGTGCTCCCGACTGGGCCGCCGCGCTCGAGATCGAGGTGCAGCCGCTCGAACGGCTCGCCGACCTCGTGCGGTCGGGCGACGACGTGCTGCGCTTCGGCACGGCGACTCCGAGCATGCGACCCTCCGCGGCATCCGTCGCTCGCCGGAACTCGGGCGCGTGCTCGCCGAGCTCCGCATGATCAAGGACGACTGGGAGATCGGCGAGCTCCGCCGCGCGGTCGACGCGACGGTCGAGGGGTTCCGCAGCGTCATCCGCGAGATCCCGAACGCGATCGAGTGGGGCGGCGAGCGCTGGCTGCAGGGCACGTTCGACCGGCACGCCCGCACGTTCGGAAACGGCCCCGGCTACTCGACCATCGTCGGCTCCGCCGAGCACGCGCCCACCCTGCACTGGGTGCGCTGCGACGGCGCGGTCAAGCGCGACGAGCTGCTGCTGCTCGACATGGGCGTCGAGGCGCGCACGCTCTACACGGCCGACGTCACTCGCACCTTCCCGGCATCGGGCACGTTCAGCGCCGCCCAGCGCGAGGTGCACGACCTGGTCGAGCGCTCGCACCGCGCCGGGCTCGCCGCCGTCGGCCCCGGCCGCCAGTGGAGCGACTTCCACACCGCCTCGATGGAGGTCATCGCGCACGGCCTCGCCGACTGGGGGCTGCTGCCCGTCTCGGTCGACGAGGCGCTCTCGCCCGAGGGCCAGCACCACCGCCGCTACCTCGTGTGCGGCGTCGGCCACCACCTCGGCCTCGACGTGCACGACTGCGCGCACTCGAGCTACGAGGCGTACCAGCAGGCGTCGATGGCGCCCGGCATGGTGCTGACCGTCGAGCCCGGCCTCTACTTCCACGCCTTCGACACGACCCTGCCGCCCGAGCTTCGTGGCATCGGCGTTCGCCTCGAAGACGATGTCCTGGTCACGGCCGACGGCTCCGAGGTGCTGTCGGCGGCCCTGCCGATCGACGCGGCCGGCATCGAGCAGTGGATGCGGGCGCAGTGACCGAGATCCGTCCCGTCGAGCAGCAGCTGAGCCTTCGCGCACGCGTCGAGCAGGCGCTGTCGGCGGCGATCATCTCGGGCGAGCTCGCCCCGGGTGAACTCCTGACCGTGCCGACGCTCGCCGCCCGGTTCGACGTGTCGGCCACGCCCGTGCGCGAGGCGATGCTCGACCTCGAGAGCCGCGGCTTCGTCGAGCCCGTGCGCAACAAGGGGTTCCGCGTCACGACGGTGAGCCCCGAGGTGCTGCGCGAGATCGTCGAGGTGCGCCAGCTGCTCGAACCCCCGGCGATGGAGGAGCTCGCGCGACGGTTTCCGGCCGACGAGCTGCCCGCGCTGACGACGCTCGCCGAGCGCATCGTCGACGGCGCGCGTTCGGGCGACCTGCGCACGTACCTCGAGTCGGACCTCGAGTTCCACCTCGCGCTCACGCGCCTGCTGGGCAACCGCCTGCTCGTCGACACGGTCGCCGACCTGCGCTCGCGCACTCGCCTGGTCGGGCTCTCGGACATGCTCGAGACGAAGGCGCTCGACGAGTCGGCGGCCGAGCACCTCGAGCTGCTGCGGCACCTCGCCGACGGCGACGCCGCAGCCGCTCGCGAACTCATGCACCGCCACATCCACCACACGCTGGGCTGGTGGGCGGGCAACCCCGAGGGGGAGTAGGGCGGCCGCTGCGGCCGTCGGTCTGGCTAGGACCCGCGGATCGCACCGGCCAACTCGTCGGGGTCTGCGCCCGGAGGAAGGGCGATCACGGCGGTGTCGCCCTGCATCGGCTGGACCACGGTGACCGCCGACAGCACCTCGTCGCCGACTCTGATCACCAGGCGTGCGGTGCCGGCGGATTCGGCTGCCTCAGCCGTCAGCGTCTGGAAGACACCCGCTCCGTCTTCGTCGAACTTCACGCTCACCGCATCGGTGGTGCCGTCCGAAACCGCTTCCGCCGTCTCGACGCCGGCGCGCACGAAGTCCGCATCGACGAGCAGTACGTATTCGCCGTTCACCGACACGCACTCCGGCTCGGATCCCACCTCGCAGGTCTGGGACACGGCCATCTCGAGCCCGCCTTCGCCGGCCTGAGTGCCGCCCTCTGCCGAACCGCTGCCTGCGGTGCAGCCCGCCATCGCGAGAATGAGGAGCCCGACGGCTGAAAGCCTGCAGACCTGAGAACCCATGGATGCTCCTTCTCGAGCCCGGTTCGGAGCCCACTCGCTGAGGTGAGCAACGCTACCTTCGTGGCGCGAGTCATGCCGGTCGGGCGGATGCCGCGGCACGGCGTCTCGGTCAGGCGCGGGTGAACTCCATGATCCAGTTGCACTCCCAGGTCTCACCGCCGTCGCGCGAGAACTCCTGCTGCCACCTCGCCGATACCGGGGTGATGTCAGACCAGGTGAAGTGCGCCCTGATGGGCTCGCCTTCGTGGGTGTCGTCGCCGTAGAAGTCGCCGCGCCCGTCGGTGAATCGTCCGACGACGGGCGGGAACAGTCGGCCCGTGCTGCTGTTCGCCCAGTAGATCGACCACTCGCCGGTCTGCTGGTCTTGGAACCGGATGCTCGCGCCGGACCAGCCCTGCGTGGGGCAGTGCATCTCGTCGACGTTGCCGACGCCGTCGAGCAGTGGGCGCGCCCACGACGTGGCGGGGAACTCGTCCCACTCGTCGCTGCCCACGAACAGGTGTCGCAGGCGACGATTTGCAACCGTCCATTCGCCGAAGAGGAAGTCGAAATCACTCACGGTGCGATCATCGGGCGAGCCACCGACATCCGACAGTCGACGGGCGGTCAGTCGTCGAGGTCGACGTCGAGCACGCCGTCGGGGTCGCGCAGCTCGACGCGCGGCCTGCCGTCGGGCGTCGAGCCCGAGGACTCCACCGCCCAGCGCAGCAGGCGCACGGCCGGACCGCCGACGCGCGTGACGGCGCCGAAGTCGAGCACGAGCCGCGCCTCGGACTCGAGCAGCGGCATGAGGCGCGCGAGCACCTCCTCGGCGGCGGCGAAGTTCAGGTCGCCGCGCAGCATCGCCACGACCTCGTCGCCCGAGACATCGCGATCGGTGCCCGTGCCGCCGACCGAGATCTCGTCGATGGGCGAGAGCGGGGGGTCGCGGTGCTCGAGCATGTGCAGGCCGTGGCGTTCGCTGAGCTCCTCGAGCACGGCGATGCCGCGCACGCTGTTGCCACGCGGGTCGAGCCTGGGGCTGAACGTGCCGATGCCGAACTGCTCGGGCTGGAGCGCGGCGATGCCGCCGCCGACGCCGCTCTTGGCCGGCAGGCCGACGCGCACGAGCCACTCGCCGGAGGCGTCGTACATGCCGCAGCTGGTCATGACCGCGGTCGTCCACCGGGCGGCGTCCTCGCCGACGACGCGTTCGCGCGTGATGGGGTTCACGCCCCCGTTGGCGAGCGTCGCGGCCATGATCGCGAGGTCGCGGGCCGTGACGACGAGCGAGCACTGGCGGAAGTAGGCGGTGGTCGCCACCTCGGCGGTCGAGGCGAGCGTGCCTGCGGACCGGGCCAGGTAGGCGAGCGCGCGGTTGCGGTCGCCGGTGGCCTGCTCCGAGCCGTAGACGGCCTCGTCGACGTCGAGCGAGCGGCCGGCGAACGCCGAGAGCCCCGCGGAGATCACGGCGAACTTGTCGTCGGCCGAGTCTCCGCGCACGAGCGAGCTCGTGACGATCGCGCCAGCGTTGATCATGGGGTTGAGCGGCCGACCGGTGAGCTCGTCGAGGCTGATGGCGTTGAACGGCTCGCCGCTGGGTTCGAGGCCGACGTGCCTGGTCACGTGCGCGAGTCCGAGCTGTTCGAGGGTCAGGGCGAAGACGAACGGCTTCGAGACCGACTGGATCGTGAACCGGGCCTCGCTGTCGCCGGCCTCGTGCACGGTGCCGCGCACGCTGGCGAGGGCGATGCCGAGCTGCTCGGGGTCTTCGCGCGCGAGCTCGGGGATGTACGACGCGACCGCGCCTGAGGTCTTGGGCCGCGCCCGGTCGAGCACCGACGCGAGGGCGATGCTCAGCGGCGACGACGTGCTCGAGTCCGACTCGTCGGCGTTCATGCGCTCAGCCTAGGCGTGCGCATGGACGTCGCTCGGGACCGACCCGTTGTCGCCTCGGTGGATATGTGACATATTACTGACAGGCCGCTCGACCAGGGTGCGCCCCGACGTCGAGAGGAGCGCCATGATCGCCGACGTCGTCATCGTGGGCGCCGGCATCGTCGGGGCGGCCTGCGCGCGGGCGCTCGCGGTCGCCGGCGTACGCGTCACGGTGCTCGAACGCGGCGCCGCGGCATCCGGAACCAGCGCCAAGGGCGAGGGCAACCTGCTCGTCTCCGACAAGGGCCCCGGCGCCGAACTCGACCTCGCCGTGTACGCCTCGTCGCTCTGGCCGGGTCTCGTCGCCCGGCTGGCCGACGAACTCGGCGCCGGTTTCCCCTTCCTCGAGTACGAGCGCAAGGGCGGCCTGGTCGTCGCGACGACGGATGCCGGTGCGCAGCCGCTGCTGGACTTCGCCGCAAGCCAGCGCGCGGCCGGCGTCGACGCCCGGCCGGTGTCGGTCGACGACGCGCTCGCGCTCGAACCGTGGCTCAACCCCGCGATCACGGCGGCCGTGCACTATCCGGAGGATGCGCAGGTGCAGCCCGTGGTGGCGACCGAGGCGCTGCTCGCCTCCGCGCGCCGCCACGGCGCCGTCGTGCGCACGGGCGTCGAGGTCACGGGCGCGACCCGCGACGCCGATGGCCGAGTGACCGGGGTCGCGACGACCGACGGCGATGTGGCGGGCGACGCCGTGCTGATCGCGGCCGGACCCTGGTCGGGCGAGGTCTCGGCGACGATGGGGGTGCGGCTGCCCGTGAAGCCGCGCCGCGGCATGGTGCTCGTCACGACGCGCATGCCGCACCGGGTGTTCCACAAGGTGTACGACGGCGACTACTTCGGCGCCACCCAGTCGTCGGACGCCGCGCTGCAGACCTCGAGCGTCGTCGAGTCGACCGCTGCGGGCACGGTGCTGCTCGGGTCGAGCCGCGAGCAGGTCGGGTTCGACGACCGGCTGCGCATCGACGTGATCCGCGAGGTCGCGGGCAAGGCGCTGCGCCTGTTCCCCTTCCTCGCCGAGGCGTCGATCATGCGCACCTACGGAGGGTTCCGCCCGTACATGCCCGACCACCTGCCCGTGATCGGCGAGGACCACCGCGCGCCGGGGCTCTGGCACGCGAGCGGGCACGAGGGGGCCGGCATCGGGCTCTCGCTCGCGACCGCCGAACTGCTCGTCGCCGGCATGCTCGGCACGCCCGCTCCGCTCGACCCGACGCCGTTCGAGCTCGATCGCGCGTCGCTCGAGCCGCACCTCGCAGAGGCCTCCCGATGACCGCCCGCAGGCTGCCGGCGCGGCACGACCCGATCCGCCCGCGCGGCGAACGGGCCATCGGCATCTCGGTCGACGGCGAGCCCGTGCCGGGCATCGAGGGCCAGACCATCGCGGGACTGGTGCTCGCGAGCGGACGGCTCGCGTGGCGCACGACCTCGGCCGAGGGTCGGCCTCGTGGCCTGTTCTGCGGCATCGGCGTGTGCTTCGACTGCATCGTGACGGTCAACGGCGAACGCGACGTGCGCGCGTGCCAGCGCCGAGCGACCGACGGCGACGTCGTCGAGACGCAGCACGACGAGCTTCCCGAGGCGGCGCGATGAGTGCCGGGTCCGGCGAGTCCGGCGAGACCGTCGTCGCCACCGCCACCGCCACCGCCACCGCCACCGGCGCCGCCCGCACCGTGCTCGTCGTCGGCGCCGGTCCCGCCGGGCTCGCCGCAGCCAGGGCGGCGCGCGAGCGCGGGGCATCCGTGGCCCTGCTCGACGCGGCCGACACGACCGGCGGGCAGTACTGGCGGCACCTGCCGGCCTCGCGCCCGTCGGCGAACGAGCGGGCGCTGCACCACGGCTGGTCGACCTACACGGCGCTCCGCGACGAGCTCGAGCGCGACCCCGGGTGCGAGATCGTGCTCGGCGCGCAGGTGTGGGCCATCGAGCGATCGGATGCCGCGGGGCACGGCGCCCCCGTCGCGGTGCACGTGCTCGTGGGGCCGCCCGACGGCACCGGTCGGCTCGGCCGCACGTTCCGGCCCGACGCACTCGTGCTCGCGACGGGCGCGCACGACCGCACGCTGCCGTTCCCCGGATGGGACCTGCCCGGCGTGTTCACCGCGGGTGCGGCGCAGGCCTTCGCCAAGGGGGAGCGCGTCGCGCTCGGCGAGCGGGTCGTGATCGCCGGTGCCGGGCCGTTCCTGCTGCCGGTCGCCGCCTCGGTCGCCGCGACGGGGTCGAAGGTGCTCGGCGTCTACGAGGCGAGCCGGCTCGGAGGCCTCGTGCGCGGCTGGCTGCCGAAGCCCTGGCAGCTCGTGGGCGCCGCGAAGAAGGGCGGCGAGCTCGCCGGATACGTCGGCACGCACCTGCGGCACCGCATCCCGTACCTCACCGGTAGGGCGGTCGTCGCCGCGCACGGCACCGACCGCGTCGAGGCCGTCACGATCGCCGAGGTCGACGCCGACTGGCGCTCGATCGCCGGAACCGAACGCCGCGTCGAGGCCGATGCCGTGTGCGTGAGCCACGGGTTCACGCCGAGGCTCGAACTGCCGATCGCGGCCGGCTGCGAGCTCACCGCCGACCGCTTCGTGCGTGTCGACGAGGGTCAGGCCACGAGCGTCGCCGGCGTCTACGCCGCGGGGGAGATCACGGGCATCGGGGGAGTCGACGCCGCGCTCGCCGAGGGCGAGATCGCGGGCCACGTCGCCGCCGGCGGGTCGTACCGCGACAGCGACCTCGCCGAGGCCGTCGGGGCACGCCGCACGTTCACCGGCTTCGCCGCCCGCATCGAGGCGGCGCACGGCATCCGGCCGGGGTGGACCGCCTGGCTCGACGACGACACGATCGTCTGCCGCTGCGAAGAGGTGCCGTACGGGCGACTCCGCGAGACCCGCGAGGCGACCTGTGCGAGCGGCCTTCGCTCCATGAAGCTCACGACCCGCGCCGGCCTCGGCATCTGCCAGGGCCGCGTCTGCGGGCGCACGGTCGAGGAACTCATCGGCGGCGCCTCCGCACCGGGCGCGCCCGAGGCATCCGTCACCACCGACCGGCGCCCGATCGCCTCGCCGATCCGCATCGGCGAGCTCGCGGCCCACGACCTGCCGCACGACCTCGACCCGTCGCACGACCTGGGCCGGCACACCACCACGCACCACGCGTCCGAGAAGGGACACCCATGACCACCCAGAAGTTCGACCTCGGCGGCGTCGTCGTCGCGACCACGCTCGCCTTCAAGGAGGACGCGTCGGCGCCCGCGGGCCTCGCCGTCGACTACGACCGGTTCGCCGCGCACTGCGACTTCCTCATCGAGAACGGATGCCGCGGCGTCGGCCCCAACGGCTCGCTCGGCGAGTACTCGAGCCTCACCGACGCCGAGCGCCGCAAGGTGATCCAGGTCGCCGTCGAGACCGTCGCGGGTCGCGGACTCGTCGTCGCGGGCGTGCACGGCGTCGGTTGGCACCAGGCCGTGCAGTGGGCCGAGTACGCCAAGGCCGACGGCGCCGACGGCGTGCTCGCCCTGCCGCCCACGATCTACCGGGCGAACCGCAGCGAGGTCGTCGAGCACTACACGCGCCTGAACGAGGTCGGCCTGCCGATCATGCTCTACAACAACCCGTTCGACACCAAGGTCGACCTGACGCCCGACCTCGTGGCCGAGCTCGCGCAGCTCGAGAACGTCGTCGCGATCAAGGAGTTCACGGGCGACATCCGCCGCGTGCTCGAGATCCGGGAGCGCTGCGACATCCAGGTCATCGCGGGCGCCGACGACCTGCTCTTCGAGTCGCTGGTCGTGGGCGCGACGGGCTGGTTCGCCGGCTACCCGAACGCATTCCCGAAGGAGGCCGTCGAGATCTACGATCTCGTGCAGGCCGGCCGCATCGACGAGGCGCGCGAGCTCTACACGCACCTGGTGCCTGTGTTCCGCTGGGACTCGAAGACCGAGTTCGTGCAGGCCATCAAGCTGTCGATCGACCTCGCCGGGCAGAGTTACGGTGGACCCACGCGTCCGCCGCGCGGACCGCTCTCCGCGGAGCACGAGGCGCAGGTGCGCCGCGACACCCAGCGCGCGCTCGACCACATCGCGAACCGCTGAGCACGGCGGATCCGCGCATGCGGACGGCATCAGGCAGTGCACGAAACCGACGGAGTCAGGAGCAGGAATGCGTTCGAACCGGGTCATCTCGGCGGTCGACTCGCACACCGAGGGCATGCCCACGCGCGTCGTGACCGGCGGCGTCGGAGTGATCCCCGGCGCGACCATGAACGAGAAGCGGCTCCACTTCATGGAGCACCTCGACGACCTGCGCCTCTTCCTCATGAACGAGCCGCGCGGGCACGCCGCCATGAGCGGGGCGATCCTCCAGCCGCCGACCCGCCCCGACTGCGACTGGGGCGTCGTCTACATCGAGGTCAGCGGATGCCTGCCGATGTGCGGGCACGGCACGATCGGCGTCGCCACGGTGCTCGTCGAGACGGGAATGGTCGAGGTCGTCGAGCCGGTCACCGAGATCCGCCTCGACACCCCGGCCGGGCTCGTGATCGCGCGCGTCGCGGTGACCGACGGGCACGCCGACTCGGTCACGATCGAGAACGTGCCGAGCTACGTCGAGGTGCTCGACGCGAGCATCGACGTGCCGGGATACGGCGAGATCCCGTACTCGATGGCGTTCGGGGGCAACTTCTACGCCATGGTCGACCTCGACGCGGTCGGCCTGCCGTTCGACCGCGCCCGCCAGCAGGAGATCGTCACGGCAGGGCTCGCCATCATGGCCGCGATCAACGAGACCGCGCCGCCGCGGCATCCGTTCATCGACGGCGTCGACCACTGCCACCACGTCGAGTTCATCGCACCAGGGTCGGATGCCGCGCTTTCGCGCCACGCCATGGCCATCTTCCCCGGGTGGTTCGACCGCTCGCCCTGCGGCACGGGCACGTCGGCCCGCATGGCCGAACTCTGGGCGCGCGGGGAGCTCGCGCTCGACACTGACTTCGTGAACGAGTCGTTCATCGGGAGCCGGTTCGTCGGGCGTCTCGTCGGCGAGACCGAGGTCGACGGCCGGCCCGCCGTGATCCCCACGATCACGGGCCGCGCCTGGGTGACCGGCACGGCCCAGTACCTGCTCGACCCGAGCGACCCGTTCCCGACCGGCTTCCAGTTCTGAGCCTGCACCGACCACGACCAGCCCCGAACCGCACCACGCAGGAGTACCGCATGACCCCCGAACTCGAGACCATCGCCGCGAACGCGGCCGCGGCCGCACAGCCCTTCGCCGACACGAACCCGCGCGACCGCGCCCGCGCGCTCGTGGCCGTCGCCGACGCGCTCGAGGCGAACGCCGACGAGCTCATGGCGGTCGGCATGGCCGAGACCGGGCTCGCCGAGGCGCGCCTGCGCGGCGAGCTCCGCCGCACCGCCGTGCAGCTGCGCATGTTCGCCGAGGCCGTCGCCGACGGCGCCTACCTCGACGTGCGCATCGACGCGGCCGACCCGGAGTTCGCGCTCGGGCCGCGGCCCGACGTGCGGCGCTACCTCGTGCCGCTCGGCCCGGTCGTGAACTTCGCGGCGTCGAACTTCCCGTTCGCGTTCTCGGTCGCGGGCGGCGACACGGCCTCGGCGCTGGCCGCCGGCTGCCCGGTGATCCTCAAGGGGCACCCCGGCCACCCCGAGCTCACCCTGCGCACGGGCGCGATCGTCGCCGACGCGCTCGCCGCGGTCGGCATGCCCGACGGCGTGTTCCAGGTCGTCATGGGGCAGGAGGAGGGCGTTGCGATCCTGCAGGATCCGCGCGTCAAGGCCGGCGCGTTCACGGGATCGATCCCGGCGGGCCAGTTCCTCGCCGGCGTCGCGGCTTCGCGCCCGGTGCCCATCCCGTTCTTCGGCGAGCTCGGCAGCCTGAACCCCGTATTCGTGACGCACGCGGCGCTCGAGGAGCGCGCTGACGAGATCGCGGCGGGCTACGTCACGAGCGTCAGCGGCTCGGCCGGGCAGCTCTGCACCAAGCCGGGGTTCGTCTTCGTTCCCGCCGGGCACGGGCTCGACGAGCGCATCGCGGAGGCCGCGGCATCCGTCGCCCCGCACCGACTGCTGAACCCGCGCATCGCCGCGGGGTACGCCGACCGACGCGAGGCCGTACTCGCCGCCGACGGCGTGCGTGCCGTCGCCGAGGGCCGCGTGGAGTTCGACGGTGCCGAGCAGGGCTGGGTCACCCCGACCATCGTCGCGGTCTCGCTCGACGACCTCGTCTCGGGGCGCGACGAGATCCTGGAGGAGTCGTTCGGCCCGCTCTCGGTGCTCGTCGAGGTCGAGCCGGGAACGGATCTCGCCGCGCTCGTGCCGACCTTGCTCGACGGCAACCTCACCGCGACCGTGCACGCGGCCGCCGGCGAAGACGCCCCCGAACTCCGCGACCTCGTGCGCGTGCTGACCGAGCACGCCGGCCGCGTGCTCTTCGGCGGCTGGCCGACGGGCGTCGCCGTGACGCCCGCGATGCAGCACGGCGGCCCGTGGCCCGCCACGACGAACGACTCGTCGACCTCGGTCGGCACGGCCGCGATCACCAGGTTCCTGCGCCCCGTCGCCTACCAGGGCGCACCCGAGGCGATGCTGCCCGCCCCGCTGCAGACGGCGAACCCGTGGGGAGTGCCCCAGGCGGTCTCGGGCGCGGGGGAGTCGACGGGCTGGGGCACGCGCCTCTGACGCGCGTATAGCGTGTTCGGGCGGCCTGGCGCAACGGCTACGCCCGGAATCGCCGCCCGTGGTTCAGTGGAGCTCCCCCAAACCAAAGGAGCACCACATGAGTTTCCTCGGATTCCTCCTGCTCGGCCTCATCGCCGGCGCCATCGCCAAGCTCATCCTCCCCGGCAAGCAGGGCGGCGGCTGGTTCATCACCCTCCTGCTCGGCGTCGTCGGCGCCCTGCTCGGCGGCTGGCTCGGCAGCCTGATCCTGAACCGGCCGCTGACCGAGTTCTGGGATCTCGGCACCTGGCTGCTGGCAATCGGCGGCTCCATCATCGTGCTGCTGATCTACGGCCTCCTGACGCGCAAGAGCCGCACCGCTTGAGCAGGCCAGTGCCAGACCGCGAGGGCGGATGTCGGGGCGACCCGGCATCCGCCCGTTCGCGTTCGGCGTGATGCGCGACCGCTCTCCGGCAGCGGCCCGGTGCTAGCGTGAGGGGCGGAGCGCGCCCGCGCGCCCCACGGCGAACGGATGACGAACGGAGGCGCGATGGACCACATCTCGGCCCTCCTGCGCCTGATCCAGGGCGTGCTCGAACCGCAGCTCGCGGGCGACGCGCACCTCACGGCCATCGTCATTGGCGTGCTCTCGCTCGCCGCGATCGCGGTCGTCGTCACGTCGTACCGGGCGGTGCCCGCGCTCGTCGGCGCCGATCCGTCCAGCGCGTCGCTGCGCCATCGGCAGACCGTCGACCCGGGGCGGCTCATCGCGCAGAGCGACCCCGATGCGGCCGGTCGCCCGCGGCCCAGGGCGCCGGGGCGCGGCATCCCGGCCGCGTAGCGACATCCGCCCACCGCACCCGCACTCGCGGGCGCCTCGGCGACCCAGCTCCCTCGCGGCCAGACGGAACCCCGTTTCGCTCCGACCGCAAGGACCTGTCCATGGATCTCTACGCCTTCCCGCCCATCGCCGCCGTGCTCGACGGCGCCTACGCCCTGCTCATGGGGCTCTCCGACCTGCTCGAACCGTTCGCCGGGGCCTCGAGCGCCGCGCTCGCCATCGTGCTCGTCACACTCGCGGTGCGTGCCGCGCTCATTCCCGTCGGCGTCTCGCAGGCCAAGGCCGAGCGCACGCGTGCGCGCATTGCGCCCCGCCTCGCCGAGGTGCAGCGCAAGCACAAGGACAACCCCGAACGCCTCCAGCGCGAGATGATGGCGCTCTACGCCGAGGAGGGCACGACGCCCTTCGCCGGATGCCTGCCGATGCTCGTGCAGATTCCGGTCGTCGGCGCGATCTACGCGCTGTTCATCCTGCCGGTGATCGCCGGGCACCCGAACGACCTGCTCGCGCACACGCTGTTCGGGGTGCCGCTCGGCTCGAGCCTCGCCGGTTCTCTCGCGGCCGGCACCGTCACGCCCGCGACCCTCGCGGTGTTCGGCGTCATCGTGCTGCTCATCGCGCTCGTCGGCGAGATCACCCGGCGCGCGTTCAAGCCGGTCGCCCCGGTTCCGGCCGCTTCGCAGGGGACGACGGATGCTGCGGGGGCCGCCGGAGCGACCGCGGGCCAGGTGCTGGGCCTCGCCGGCATGCAGAACGTGCTCGGGCTGCTGCAGTTCGTCACCGCCGTGGTGGCGATGTTCGTGCCGCTCGCCGCCGCGATCTACCTGCTCGTGACCGTCACGTGGACGCTCGGTCAGCGGCTGGTGCTGCGGCGGATGTATCCGGCGGCCCCCTCGACGATGCCGCCGGCGCTGCCGGCCTGAACGTCGAGCCCCGGGTCGTGCTCGGGCACCTCGGGTTCGGTCGGTTCGGGCGGTGCGGATGCCGTAGACCCGATCGGGTCGAGCCCCGGGTCGTGCTCGGGCACCTCGGGCTCGGTCGGCTCCGGGCGTGCGGATGCCGCTGCGCGCACGTGCTCGGATGGCGTCGGATCCGGCGGGGCCGTCGGGCCCGATGGGTCCGCCGGGTTCGCCGGGCCCGATGGGTCCGCCGGGTCGGGTGAGGCCGCCGCCCGGGTGGATGTCGCGCTCACGGCCACCGCCGAGGACAGGGCCGCCGGCCTCGACGCGGACACGAGGGGCTGCCCGGGTTCCCCATCGTCGGCCAGGGCGGCCCGCATGATGCTGCGCGGGTCGTACCTGCGAGGGTCGAGCGCGCGCCAGTCCTCGTCGGAGAACTCCGGCCCGAGTTCGTCGCGCACGCGATCGGTGGTCGACGTCGCGAACTCGCGCACGCGCTTGACGAAGCGGCCCAACGAGGCCGCGTACCCGGGCAGGCGGGTCGGGCCGATCAGGAAGGCGGCGATGACGCCGATGAGGAGGAGTTTCTCGAAGGTGAGCCCGAAGTTCATCGCGCAGCGCTCATCGCGTCGGGGTCATCGCCCCGACGCGGGCTGCGCGATCGGTTGCGCGACGGCGGCCGGCGTGGGGGCGGCGTACGTCGCCGTTGCCGGGGTGTCCCCGGCAGGCGAGACGGGCACGACGGAAGCGGCCACGACGGGCGCGGCCGCGACGGGGGCGGGCACGACGGGCGCCGCTGTCGCGGCGGTGCTCGGAGCGGTTGCGGCCGGGACCGTCGTCGCCTGACCGTTCGCGGTGGCCGCGGCATCCGCCTCGTCGTCTTCGCGCATCGCCTTCATCTCGCCCTTGAGCGCTCGGGCCGACTGGCCGAGGCTTCGGGCGAGCGCCGGCAGCTTCGCGCTGCCGAACAGGAGCAGGATCACCGCGAGCACGATCACGAGGTGCCAGCCGGTCAGTCCTTGGAGCATCGCGCCCTCCTCGGGGCTCGGATGCGGCGGGCCTCGATGCCCCCGCGTCGATGGATTGTGGAGGACGGCACCGATCGTGACGACCGCGCTGTCCGTTGCCGTGGATCATATAGGTGCACTTTGGCCAAAAACAAGCCTGCACCCCAAAGTAACTATCTTGACGTTCGATCCGGCAACTTTTGATTGACCAGCGACGAAACTTCGGACATGATGACGCCAGAGCGATGCCGGAGAAGCGTGCGACCGGCACCGCGAGGACGGGGGCCCTCGGTCCCCGTCGACGAGACGACGAAGTCCGGAGAACGACCGCGACTCGAAGACGAGCGAAGGGGGAGCGAGCACGCCCCGTGGCCAGAGGGAGGCCACCACTCACAGGACCGGGCCACCACCTGAAACCGATCGAAGCGGCGGTGATGACCCGGCGAGACAACCCTGACAGGCAAGAACCGACAGGAGCTGTTCAACGATGAATTCTACCCGCAGGCGTTCGCGCAGACGAGGACTCCTGGTCCCCGTCATCGCGCTCACCGCCGGAGCGCTCGCGATCACCGGTACGCCGGCGTTCGCGCACGACGGCGTCGACCACGGATCCGAAGGGGGCGCCGCCGAGGCGCTCGACTGGGGCAACTACGAGAAGATCCTCCTCACGAAGAACGTGGGCGAGCCGATCGACCTCGCGGTGCTGCCCGACAGCACCGTGCTGCACACGGCGCGCAACGGCGACGTCCGCCTCACCGACCCGTCGACCGGCGTGACGACGGTGACCAACACACTGCCCGTCTACGCGAACTCCGAAGACGGACTGCAGACGGTCGCGATCGACCCCGACTTCGAGGAGAACGGCTGGGTCTACCTCGTGTACGCCCCCCGCGACGCCAACGGCGACGGTGTGGCCGACACCCCGACCGGGTCGGCGCCCAACTCGCTGCCGGCAGGGGCCGACGAGAGCTACTGGAACCAGTGGGTCGGCGTCAACCGCCTCGCCCGCTTCCAGTGGACCGGCGAGGGCCTCGACCTCGCGAGCGAGCAGGTCATCCTCGACGTGCCCGTGCAGCGCGGCCAGTGCTGCCACGTCGGCGCCGACATCGACTTCGATGGCGACGGCAACCTCTACCTGAGCACGGGTGACAACACGCCGGCCAGCGCGCCCGGGGCGAACGGCTTTGCCCCGAACAACGACGCGCCCGGCATGAACCCCGGGTTCGACTCGCGTCGCGGCGCCGGCAACACCAACGACCTGCGCGGCAAGATCCTCCGCATCCACGTCGAGGACGACGGCACTTACACGATCCCCGAGGGGAACCTGTTCGCACCCGGAACCGAGAAGACCAAGCCCGAGATCTTCATCATGGGCGTGCGCAACCCGTTCCGCATCGAGGTCGACCCCGAGACGAACTCCATCTCGTGGGGCGACTACGGGCCCGACGCCACGAAGGCGGTCGCCTCGACCGCCGGCCGGGGACCGATGGGCATCGTCGAGTGGAACGTCGCGAGCCTCGACGACCCGCACAATTCGGGCTGGCCGTACGTCACCGGCGACAACTTCGCCTACAACGACTGGGACTTCGCGACCTCGACGGCCGGGGCGTTCTTCGACCCGGCGAACCTCGTCAACGACTCGCGCTGGAACACCGGCCTCACCGCCATCCCGGCGGCGCGACCGGCGACGCTGTACTACGGCGACAACCCCGGCGACCAGCCGTGGGACGAGCTCGTGAACTTCGGCACCGGCTCCGGCCAGGGACCGATGGGCGGCCCGGTGTACCACTACGACGCCGACAACCCCTCGGCCACGAAGTTCCCTGAGTACTGGGACGACAAGGCCTTCATGGGCGAGTTCTCGCAGGACTACATCGCGGCCTTCACGGTCGACTACGACGCCGACGAGGTCACGCACATCGAGGACTTCCTGCCGAACAGTGCGCTCACCGCGGCCGCGCAGCCGATCCACGACAACCCGATGGACATCGAGTTCGGCCCCGACGGGTCGATGTACGTGCTCGACTACGGCGACGGCTTCTTCCGTGCGAACCCCGACGCGGGGCTCTACCGGATCGACTACGCCGAGGGCAACAAGGCGCCGCAGGCCCGCTTCACGGCGACCCCGGGCTCCTCGTCGGCCGCGCCGGTCGAGGTGACGTTCGACGCCTCGTCGAGCACCGACCCCGAGGGCGCAGCGCTCACCTACGCGTGGGACATCGACGGCAACGGCACGTTCGAGTACCAGGGCGCCACGGCGACCCACACGTACACCGAGCTCGGCGCCTACACGGTGCGACTGCGCGTGACCGACGCCGGCGGCAAGTACAGCCTCACCAGCAAGGTCGTCTCGGTCGGCAACCAGGCACCGGCCGTCACCGTGCAGTACCCCGAGAACGGCGGCTTCTTCGACTGGGGCCAGGCGGTTCCCTACAAGGTGACCACGACCGACGCCGAGGACGGCAACGAGGTCGTGTCCAACCGGGTGGCGTGGACCTACGGCCTCGGTCACGACGAGCACGCCCACCCCGAGGTGACCGGCACCGGTGCGACCGGCGCCTGGAAGACGGACCCCAACTCGCCCGAGCACGGCGCGGGGGCCAACCTCTACGGTGCGGTCGTCGTCACCTACACGGATGCCGGCGCGAACGGACTCCCGGCAGCGACGGGTGAGGCCACCGTGCGCCTCAACCCGCGCACGCAGGAGGCCGAGTACGCGACCCAGCGCAAGGGCGTCGTCGTCTACGAGGACGAGACCGCGTCGGGCGGCACCGCCATCCGGGGCCTCGGCACCGACGGCGGCGTGGCCGACTTCCTCCGCTTCGATCCCGTGAGCTTCTCGGGCATCACCGGAGCGGTCGTGCGTGCCAACGGCGCCGGCAAGGTCGACCTGCGTTGGGGATCCGCCACCGCGGCGCCCTTCGCCTCGGCGACCATCCCCGGCGGCGCGGGCTGGAAGGACGTGACGGTGAGCTTCACGGCCCCCACCGGCAGCGGCCAGCTGTTCGTGACCTCGGCGAACGAGCTCGCGGTCGACTCGATCAAGATGGTCGGCCCGGGTGTCGGCGACGTCACGGCTCCGACCGTGGCGCACACCCTCACCCCCGCCACGCCGAAGGGCGTCGGCGGCGTCTTCAACGAGCCCGTGCGGTTCGCCGTGCAGCCCGCCGACAACGGCGCGCTCGCCAGCGTGCAGTACTCCGCCAACGGAGGCCAGACCTGGACGAACCTCGCTGCGAACCAGCAGTACGGCGTGACGTTCCAGACGAAGGGCACGTACGACCTGCAGTACCGCGCGACCGACACGGGCGGCAACGTCTCGACCGTCAAGAGCGTCAGCTTCAAGGTCGACCTCGACGCGCCGAACGAGCCCACGGTCGACAGCCGCACGCTCGTGACGCTCGGCTCGCCGCGCGCCTCGTACGGCGAGGAGACTCCCGTCTCCGTGCAGGTGACCGGCGAGGGCGGCGTGCCGACCGGAGAGGTCGCGCTCACCATCGGCGACGACGAGGTCGGTCGCGGCACGCTCGACGCCGAGGGCAAGGTCACCATCGCCCTGCCCGCCGACCTCGCCGTCGGCACGCACACCCTGCGGGCGAGCTACCTCGCCGACGAGGTCTTCAAGACCTCAGCAGGCACGGCGCGACTCACGGTCTCGCAGACGAAGTCGATCACCGACGTCTCCGTCTCGCCCGACCCGGTCAAGCCCGCCGTCGCCGCCAAGGCGACGATCCAGGTCGACTCGACGACGGGCATCGTCCCCGTCGGCGGCGTCACGGTCACGGTGCGCAAGGGCACCGCGACGGTCGCGACCGTGACCGGAACGCTCGACGCGTCCGGCCACGCCGTGGTCACCCTGCCGAAGCTCGCAGTCGGCACCTACCAGGTCCAGGCGGCCTACGACGGATCCTCCGGCGTGGCCAAGAGCACGGACACGGCCAGCCTGACCGTGCGCCAGTAACCCCGGTGGGGGGCGCCCCCCCCGGGGGGGCCCCCCCCCCCCCCCCCCCCGCCCCCCCGCGGGGGCGCCGCCAAAGGGAGGGGTTTGTGTACACACAAAACCCCCCCCCCCCCGGGGGGGCCACCCCCAGAGCC